>JBBQED010000039.1:0-1805 GCA_038320345.1 Bacteroidia bacterium | reverse complement strand
TGGAAACAAGATCTCGTCTTTAGTAAAAGAGAGATGATCGATAGAATTACCTTGAATATAGGAGAAATTGTAAAGCATCATAATGGCAATAATCAACCCGAGCCAGCAATACTTTATTCATTTGTTGACGGCAAAGGTACCATTGGGTTTATACCTTCAATCACAGAACCGTTTTGCGGTAATTGTGACAGGGCCAGAATAACCTCAGACGGTAGACTTCTCACTTGTCTTTTTGAAAATCCAGGCCACAATTTAAAAGGGCTTTTGCGAAGTGGAGCAACAGATGAAGATATTGCACGCTACATTATAGATTGTATGAGTAACAAACCTGAAGGTATAATTAAGATGATAAAAAATAAAAGTCTAAAACCTACACTAAATTTAATGCACATAATAGGGGGATAGGTTAAGCATGACAACTACTTCTGATGATAGTGAAAATGATTTGATAAAAGTAAAACTATTTGGCATCTCAACAGAAATTGTTGGTAAAAGCGAGATGACTTTATTAGTGCCTGTTGGAACCACGGTAGGAAATTTAAGAAAGGAAATAACTAAACTTTATCCTTCTCTTGGCATGGCTAATATCCCATTTGTATTTGCTGTCAATCACAAGGTTGTAGGTGAAGAAGTTCCAGTAACACATCTTGACGAAATCGCAATTTTACCTCCTGTTAGCGGAGGCTAAATATTGATTTTAAATGTAGTGCAAACAATAGGTGATTATGTAGACATCAAAAATAGAGATTCATTTTGAATTGGTTGTGCAAAGATTATTGCTTTTGTTTATTCAATTCCACTACTGAGTATCAGCTAAAGGATGGTCCAAACAAAACAAAAACCAAAGATAAATCAACATCATACAACAATTGAGTATACGGCATATAATAGTGCTATATTGCTGTAGAACCATCGACTTGGATGGTCAAATTGGTAATTAATCTTAACTTCGAAGAATATGTCGCATGTTTCGAATCTAATCATATGAACATGTAAACGTCTCAATTATTAGACACTGAAAACAGAATGGTGTTACATCACGACTGCGTCTGCCTCCATCTCCACTCGGAATTCGGGTCGAATAAGCCTGTTGACTTCCACCATTGTTGTAGCTGGCAAAGTATCTCCAAAAGCTTCTTGATGCACTTTTCCGATTTTTTTCCAATCCTGAATGTCTGTTACAAAAATTCGAGTCCGAACCACATCGCTGAGACTGGCATTGATTTTTAGTAGTACCATTTCTATATTTTTGATAATTTGTTTTGTTTGTTCGTACGCATTATTTTCACCTACTATGTTACCATTTTCATCTATAGCGGTGGTTCCAGATATGTAAATATTTGAGCCTACAAGTACTGCTCTTGAATAGCCCACTATGGCCTCCCAAGGAGCTCCAGAGGATATGTTTCGTCTTTGCATCATAAATGATTAGGAACTTAAGCAATTTGAATTAATCGTACGTGCCCTGTTAATTTGGAGAATTATAAAGTAATTTATTGCCATAGATTCGGCGATGATGCGGCAATAACGCCATAGAACTTAAGCTGTAATTAAAATAAATACCTTTTACGTTTCAGAACTTCTTTCCATCAGATTCCAGTAAGGCGTTGTAATCGCAGCGACCTAGGGGACTGACTGAGAAAAGAATTCTAATTCGATCCCATTGAAATATAAGAGAATCCACGAATCATAAACCGTGCGAGGACGTTTATTAAGGAACGGAGAGGGTGTTGTTATCAACTTTCGTGGAACGAAAATGACAATCAAAGTTTCCGGGGAAGATTCTGAAGATAAATACTCCATGA
>JBBQED010000038.1:0-2801 GCA_038320345.1 Bacteroidia bacterium | reverse complement strand
AACTCCCAGGCTGTTGTGTTTTCAATACATCCAGATAAACCATTTCCCTTAATGAGCCTTTAATATCCGGGAAGACATCATAAATAGATTTTCCGATGATATTTGTCGCTTTAATTCCAATATTATTTTTAAAAGATTTGTTGCAATAAGTGAATTTAAGGTCCGTATCCAACGAAAAGAAATCATCTGTGATACTATCGGCAAGTTCCCTGTAGCGTTCTTCACTTTCCCTCAGCACTTCTTCCGCATGTTTGCGCCCGGTAACATCTCTGGTAAAACATTGGTAAGTTCCATCAGGCATACCTTTGGAATTCATTTCAATGTTAATCAATTCACCTGATTTTCGCCGGATCACTCTTTCTGATTTAATAATTTCTCCCATCTTCAGCAGATCATACTGCAATGGCTTATCCCTGAGCAGATCAGGAGGAATAAGATCAGCGAGATTCATTTTCAGAAGTTCTGCCCTTGAATACCCGGTAAGTTCAATGACACTGTTATTAACAATAATCATCTTCCCTCCTGCGTCGCATTGAAAAAAAGCATCCGGTGCAAATTCAATTAATGTGCGATATTTTTCCGAATTTTGTTTTAGTTCGCTCTCAACTTGTTTGCGTTGGGAGATATCACGAACAATAGCCCACATACCGGCTTCCAAATCATCGTCATTACGCATCAAAATGGTGCGTAGTTCAACGGGAAAAACGGTTCCATCCTTTCTGCGATATTCTTTTTCATACACCTCGGAAAATCCTCGCTTCATCACCTGGTCAACGCGTATTTTTTCTTCATGCTTATGCCAGTATTCAGGTGTAATGTCAGTATAACCCAGATTTTTAATTTCTTCATCTGTGTACCCAAGCCATGTGCAGAAGACTTCATTGCATTCAATGATTTCTCCACTCATATTAACATGAGCAAATCCATCCATTAAAGACTCATGCAGTTTACGATATTTATTTTCAGTAATTTGTAACGTTTCCTGTGCATGCTTTTGGTCCGCAATAATTGATGCGCTCAAATAACATGTCTTTTTATCTTCATTGATTGCAACATCTATATGCACAAAAACCGAAGAACCATCAGGCTTTCGAAATTTCAGATCGAGTTTTGAACTACATTGTGTATCAAAAAGTGTATTGAAACAGTTATTAAAATCAACTCTTGACTCTTCCGAAATAAAAAATTTAAAATTCCTGTTGATAAGCATTGATTTCTTTAAACCCAATATCGCTGCCCCGGCAGAATTCACTTCGATAATTACTCCTTTTACTGATAATATAAATAATCCACATGAATTGTTTTCAAATAGTGCTGAATATTTCCTTTTGGCAACCTCACAGGTTTCCATAGCCTGCACTAACTCTTCATTTTGGTTCTTAATTTCTATAAGCTGTGCTTCGAGTTCAAGTGTAAGCTTGATCAAATCCGATTCCGAAATATTCCGTTCAGCATTAAGTTGCCATAGTTCACGCAGTTCTTCAGCTTCGATTTGTGATAAAGTCATTTCGTTTAAGATTCTGGCACCTCTGGTCATAATTAAATTTTTATAAACACGGTTAGAGATATAGAATTTCGGATACTATTTGAGTTTTTCTCCATTTTTTTGCGTTTTTCATAGTAATCTGCCGATGCGCAATTTCTTATTGCTACTCGAAAGTTTTGTGAATCAGAATTTCAAAACCTACATTCTGCCTGCCATGATTAATGATTAACTCATGCATTCTAATAAAGCTAATTGAGGTTAAATTTATAAAATATTCAGACATAATCAGTTTTTATGTAAAAAAAAAGTTATATTACATCTTAATTATCAGACTTTTAACTTTTCCCACAAACGATTACATAAAACAAAAATCACTCCAAATATGGTATGTATCTAATATTCTGCCTGTTAAACAATATAATATGAAATTACAGGCAATTTGATTCCCAAATAAGGAAAAGATGTTTTTAATTTCTAATTAGAAAATTTAACGATCCGGACTTCAATTTGAAGAATGTTGTATAAGGGC
This sequence comes from Bacteroidia bacterium, assembly GCA_038320345.1. Taxonomy (GTDB): domain Bacteria; phylum Bacteroidota; class Bacteroidia; order AKYH767-A; family OLB10; genus JBBQED01. The sequence goes on along the minus strand of JBBQED010000038.1, from coordinate 786 downwards.
ATGAGCAAAACTTAGGTTCACATTTATACTTCGTATAATTATCTAATATTTTGATATTGTGTTTTTAACCCACCGAAAGTTTAATCTTTCTGTAGAGTTGCTAATTATTTTAAAAACATAAACAGTTCTTGACTTTATTTGTAATTTTAGCCTCTTAAATAATCTCATCATCAGGTATTACAGCATCACATTATAGCAACCTAATCCATGATCCTGCAAGTCAATTCAGTAACCAAAAAATTTGGCGATTTTACTGCCCTTAACAAGGTAAGCATAGCTGTTCCCGAAAATTGTATTTTCGTTCTGCTTGGTCCTAACGGCGCCGGTAAAACTACGCTGATACGCATTATTACCCAGATCACCGGGCCCGATGAGGGAGAAATGATTTTTGATGGAAAGCGTTTGCAACCCGATCATATTGCAATGATTGGTTACTTGCCCGAAGAACGCGGATTGTACAAAAAGATGAAAGTCGGCGAACAATGTTTATATCTCGCCCAGCTTAAAGGTCTGAGCCATCATGATTCTAAACAGCGGCTGAAGAAATGGTTCGAAAAATTCGGGATCCAGGAATGGTGGGATAAGAAAGTGGAGGAACTTTCAAAAGGTATGCAACAGAAAGTTCAGTTTGTAGTAACCGTGGTTCATGAGCCTAAACTTTTAATCTTCGACGAGCCTTTTAGTGGATTCGATCCGATTAATGTTAACCTGCTAAGGGATGAAATACTTGAACTGCGTAAAAATGGCTCAACAATAATTTTCTCCACGCACAACATGGCATCGGTC
>JBBQED010000037.1:0-3020 GCA_038320345.1 Bacteroidia bacterium | reverse complement strand
GACGATGTCACTTTGCTCAGTTGTCGCTTGATCGCTAAGGTCTGATACTGCATGGTCTTCATGGAAAATATCGAGTGCCACCAAAGCGGCAATAAATCCCCAATACGGAACAGAAGCTTTTTCAGTATCCAAAAAATAATTTAGAAATCCATGCACCCAATAAGTTACTAGTCCTAAAAGTAAACCGCGTGCAAGTGCTTTTACACTGGAGTCTTTACTGCGTTTCAGGAAAGATGAAGTTCTCACAGCAACTACAATTCCAATCAATAGATAAAAAATCGGCCCCAGAATTCCTTGTTCTGATAAAGGTCCAAGTATTTCACTGTGTGATCCACCACCAGTAGCATTGTTGGTACTTATTCCTGAACGTTGACTAAATTTTTGATAAGGCGCATACTTAAACATATAAGTTCCCGGACCAAATCCTAACAAAGGATGATCCGTCCACATCCTTAAGGCGCAGGCCCATCGGTTTAAGCGTTCGAGATTGGAATCATCGGTTGAAATATTTCCGATCGACTGAACATGCGAAGCGTAATCGGATGAAGACACTTTGCTATTACTTTCCAGATCCATGGTAATCTGTGTCCTGAATAATATTGCCAGCACGATCAGCAATGTAAATCCTCCATAAATCAAAGCAGACTTTAGTCGGAAGAGGAATGCAAAATAGGCACACAGTGCTGCAACTAAACCTACCCAAGCAGCGCGAGTATAGGATAAAATGGTGGCGGTGAGAAATATAAAAAGAAATATTCCGGCAACGTATTTCGCTTTCTTAGAAGTTTTTTTATCAAAAGTTAAAGCAAAGAGCACTGGAATAAAGAAACAGATTACTGCAGCGTATGCAGTATGATCATTGTAAAAAGGGGTCATTGATATATGTGCCGCGTCTTCTGATAAATTGGCGGCAATATGATTGGCAAGTGTATAGAAAATAACCATCAACAATGGAACCATATACATCCACAAAAATTTCTTGATGTTTCTGTATTTACTGAAGAGATAGAGAAACATAAAATAAAATACACTGACATAGCAAAATCTTGCTAGAGTCGATTTGATCGAAACAATCGGCATCGAACTCGTTAAGGTTGTGAAGAAAAACCACATCAGATGCCCAATAATTAGCAGGGTAACTGGATGATGGAGAATTTTTTTGTCAAGACCTCCATCGGCAAAAACCTTTAACCAGAAAATCAAAAAAAGACCGAACATAATGGGTTCAGAAGGTAAACTAACGCCTATGCCTATACTCGTTTTCGCAAGATTGATGGACAGCGGTGTTACGAAAACCGCTAGAAATGCTACCGTATCCAAATGAAATACGGTCAGTAAAAGAATGAAAAATACTACTGGAAGTCCGGTGATAAATAAGAATCCTTTAACAATTGCTATCGCCGAAAAAAGCATAAAGAATCCTGTGAGAAAGTAAAACCATCTCAATTGATCTTTATTCAGACCTTTTGCTGATAACGAAGTACCGGTACTCAAAATAAGTTAGGCTTCCAGTTCGGACGCTAATTGTTTTCTGAAATGTTCCTGATAAATGATGACGAGTAAAGCAATGAACATCGCAGAAACTGAAAATAATAAAATGATTAACGTACGCTTAGGAGAATCTTTGCGTTCCGGAATGGAAGGTTTTGTAATTACATTATGAAAAGTAAGTACTTTCTTCTGATCCGTTAATGCCAATTCATATTTGTATTTAAAATCACCATATTCTTTTCTGATGCCAATCAATAAACTAGAAATGTTTGTATACTCACCGCCGTACATCTCTAAATTTTTCAAAGCTTGTTCCATTCTTGAATTAGCACCACCACCACTGCTTGCACGATAGTACTCACGTGAAAAACCTTGCACTTGATTCTCAAAATCCAACAATCCATAGCGTGTACGCAGTTCCACCAATCGATTCTCTAGGGAATCCATCTCATGCTTTTTATTGATAAATTGATTGTACATGATCACCGCAATTTCTGCGGAGCGTTCTCTCAATAAGGAGATAGCTTTGGCATCCAAAAAACCTGAAATGGAATCCGCCATTAACGCAGCTTTTTTAGGATCAGTATCAAAAACATTGATCTCTACCGACTCATATTCTGTTTTTTCAATGCTGATATTTTCGTCGAGGCGTTTCATAATTTCGAAACGTGGATAATTTCCTTTTGGATCAATTTCATAATGCTTGTAAAGATCAAAACTGCGGATAAGTTGATCTCTTACTTCTTCAGAATTTAATAATTGTACTAATTGCTCCGTCGGTGTTTCTTTGGAATACGGCTGAAGATTTACCGGGTATATAATTGCAGTGGCCTTAAACATGGGTTTCATGAATACAGGCATCGTGATGATGATGGATACTACCACTGCGCCGATAAATACATACAATAACTGCTTCTTCCATTTTGATAGAATTTTCAGCAATCGGATCGCATCGAGTTTATCAGTAGCCTGAGCCGGTGATGTCATGTTAAGGAATGATTAAAGTTAAGGAGGGGCAAAAATAGCCTAAAACAGCATCCGTACAGTCCTTATTCCCCGCCTGCCCTCACTAACTTGAAAAGTTCACGTGGACGAATCAGATAAAGCGCCAAGGCTAGTGCAAAACATATGGCAGTTCCAATCGCACAATGGATAATCCATTGTCCTTCAAATGTATGCAAGAATCCGAAAATGGCAAAACTCAATACAAGAAATAATAAATACCGAAGCGCAAGTGGCCATTGGAATTTAAATCCGAACACTTTATGAGCTAACAAGATCTGTAGTGCCGCCGTGCCATACTGGGTAATTAAACTAGATGTTGCAGCTCCCATCGATTGCATTCTGGGGATGAGGATTAAATTTAACCCGATATTGGTCAGCATTCCTATCATTGCAACAATGTTGAGGTATTTGAGATTTCCATTGGCAGTGAGTAAAGTTCCAAAAATATACACGGAACTGATCGCCATAAAACAACTCATAATTAAACGGAATACACCAGCAGATTCTTCTACATGTGCATGATA
>JBBQED010000036.1:0-12346 GCA_038320345.1 Bacteroidia bacterium | reverse complement strand
CCGCTTATGTCATGAACATAAAGTACCATTAGTAATTACTATGGGAGGAGGATACTCAGAAAAGATCAATGACATTGTTACATCACATTGCGATACTTTCCGAATAGCGTTATCTTATTATGATGTTTGAGAAGATCCGGGAGTATTTCCTGATTCAGCATTAAATTGTTTCGGTGAAACAGGATCTTTTTGTATTTTATCGTAAGCAAAAATAATATCTCTTACCAAACGATGACGTACCACATCTGATGCATCCAAATACACAAAACCAATCCCTTCGATTTTATTCAGTAAGCGAGTTGCTTGAATCAATCCTGAAGGCTGACTGCGTGGAAGATCGACTTGTGATACATCACCGGTCACGATAAATTTAGCAGTAGGACCCATACGCGTCAAAAACATCTTCAACTGACTTTCTGTTGCATTTTGTGCTTCATCGAGGATCACGAATGCATTATCTAGTGTACGCCCGCGCATAAAGGCTAGTGGTGCTACTTCAATGACACCGCTTTCAATTAAAGTACGGAGTTTTTCGCCAGGTACCATATCGAATAAAGCATCATATAATGGACGCAGATAAGGATCAATTTTCTCTTTTAAATCACCAGGCAAAAATCCAAGATGTTCACCCGCTTCAACGGCAGGACGAGTCAAAATTATCCTTTTGATTTCTCGATTCTTAAGGGCTCTCACCGCAAGTGCAACCGCAGTATATGTTTTTCCAGTTCCCGCGGGACCAATAGCGAAAACAATATCATTTTTATCACAAGACTCTACAAGTTTTTTCTGATTAGGCGTTCGTGCTCTTACGATCAATCCACCTGGAGCAAATACGAGTACATCTTTTTGATCGCCATTTACCGAATTTTTTGAGGTAGCATCCGTTGATGTTCCAGAACCATTCAAAAGATAATCCACTTCCGTTGGAGTCAGCATTTCATTTTTTTCAAAATGCTGAATTATTTGTTTAAATTTTTCTGATACTTCCAACAGTTGAGCATCATCGCCCATAATTTTTATTTCCTGTCCGCGGGCTATAATTTTTACTGTAGGAAATTTTCTTCGAACTACATCTAAATTGGCATCATTCACTCCAAAAAAGGCCACCGGGTTTGCGAATTCAACCGGAATAATAATTTCTTTCATATGTATTTAATTACCCGTTTCTAGCTTTAAACTTTCTAAATTTTCAATGCAAAAATTAAGTGGAATATAAAGCCAACAAAATCGGGACAGTTTTGTTTGATTACGGCTTAAAGATAGAAAATGATTATCAAGATATTTTATCTTTAGGCTTCAAAATTTACTAAAACGAAATAAATTTGAAGAGAAGGAACACAACACTTTAGTACATCAATTGAATCAGGTTCCATCCAAGCACTTCATGATTTAAATTAGCCGTTGCGGTTTATGCCAACGGAGCTAGAATTCTGAACATTCAATCCTTGACTCGCCCTAAAAAAGCAGGAAATACTGTTATTTGCCAATGGAAATCCCAAAGGATGATACGCATCGTCGAAAAGCATGATCTTTCAGTCGAAAAACTCAACTGACTGAATCCTCTCTGAACTATCTTTGAGCTGAATTTAACGGTGAACTCCTCTACAGACATAAGCAAGCTTAGCGATCCTGAATTAATCGCCAGATTTAAATCCTCCGGTGATAATTCATGTATTGGAATTTTATATGAGCGCTACACGCATTTGGTGTTTGGGGTTTGTATGAAGTATTTAAGAGATGAGGATGACAGTAAAGATGCGGTCATGCAAATCTTTGAAAAGTTACTCCGAGAGTTACAAAAACATGAAATTGGTTTTTTCAAGGCTTGGTTACATACAGTAGCGAAAAATCATTGTTTGATGAAGCTCAGATCGAAGCCAAAAGAAATTTCAGGAATGGATCATGTCTTTGTGGAAAATGCATCTTTTGTGCATCCGGCAGAGGTTGGTATCGATCCAGCTTTAGAAAAGGAAAGAAATCTGAGTAATATGGAAGTTGCGATTCAGAAGTTAGATGCCAATCAAAAAACCTGTATCGAACTGTTTTATTTAAAAGAAATGAGTTATTTGCAGGTCGCTGAGATTACTGGCTACGATCTTAATCAGGTAAAGAGTTATATCCAGAATGGGAAACGGAATTTAAAGATTATCCTAAGCAAAGATGCAGAAGCAGACAACTGATTACTTTCAGCCGGAAGACTGTTTAAGTGAAGAACAGATCCTGAATTACTTGAATGGTAAGATGAGTCCTTATGAACAACATAAGGCGGAAATGCATTTGCTCGATTGTGAACTTTGTAGTGATGCTTTGGAAGGCATACAAATCATGAAAAATCCCAATGATTTAAAAACGATTAATGCTGATTTAAAACAAAATATAGTTAGTTATCTAGAGGAAGAAGAAGAAAATCCAAAAGTAAAAGTAATGTTTCCATGGAGGATTGCTGCTGCTTTTGCCCTCATTTTCGTAAGTGCAGCTACTTTATGGATTGTATTACCCAAGAACAATTCAGAAAAAATGTTTACTCAAGAATACAAACCATATCCTGCTCCACAAAACACAGCTCCGTTATCAATAGATTCAGCATCAGCACTAGCAACATCAGCAAGAGAAAGTCAAATTGCAACAGATCAGAATATCATTCAAGATTCGAAAACCAACAAGAAAGTAGCTGAAAAAGCGATTCATACGGATACTAAAGAGTCAGTAAATTCTATTAAAGATGAAGCTTACAGCCCCAATGAAATTCAGGCAACTGGAATAAAAGAAGACAACGAAACGAGTGTTCAAGAAGCTTCAGGTGAAAAAGCTGTTGCATTTAGTGATTCCAAAGTTGCCAATACACCTAGTGCACCAGCTAATGCAGCTAGTGCTGATCAAGTTCACTTATTAAAAGATAAAAAACTAAATGAAACTGAGACTAAGGCTACTCAAAGTAAGCGAAGCAGTGCGTATTCTGCTAGAGAAGAGTCTGCTAAAATTGAATTCTTTGAACAAGCGATGAGTCTTTATAAAAATGAAAAATTTAGTGCTGCAGCGGGATTATTTGATCAAGTAAAAGACACACCTGATGCACTTTTTTATAGTGGAGTTTCTTACTTATCCTCTGATCAGCCACATATAGCAATCAAGCGACTCCAAGATTACCGGAAAACAAATTCATCAACTTATATTGAAGCTTCATGGTGGTATGAAGGTTTGGCAAACCTGAAAATCGATCACAAAAATGACGCTCAGAATGCACTTAAGCAAGTGTTGAAATTTAAAGGTGAACATTTTGAGAAAGCGCAAGAGTTGCTCAGAAAATTATAAGGTTCCTCTAAGTAATTTGCTAACAAACAAAACAAACAACAAGTAATCAAGATTCTATTTCAACTCATGAGCAGCTCTCCAATCCGGTTTTATTTAATCTTATTATTGCTATTGGTGTCCGGAATTCAGCAACAGATTTTTGCTCAAGATTCAGCAGTGAATAAACGCCTTCCTGAAACAACAACTTATTCAGACGGACTTTATACCAGTCAAGCTTCTTTCCTCGACCATCATCCTGATTTTACCACTTCCACCTTAAACATGGGTGGTATAAAGACTATTAGAAATTGGTTTAAAAACGATTCCTTGTTTTACAAAAATTCAGAATGTGTGAAAACATTTTTGGAACGAAAAAAAGTTTGGGGATTTTATGAAGATGGTAGTTTGTATCTACAGAAAAACGGATACGCACATAAAGTCAATAATTTGGGTGAACTATCGTTTTTTAATGAAAGCTATCCGCTTGTAAAAGCACCATTTTCACCGGTAAGCTTAGATCAAACTAAAGAAATTACCCCTCGCTTGTATGATTTTAAAACTGGCAACATCATGGATTACAACGTTGATGATTTTAGTAGAATTATAAAAGATCGAGACCCTGATTTATTACTGAAATACCAAGCGCTCGAGAGCAATAAAAAACGTCGGCAATTACTGTTACGTTTTATCGAACTGTACAATGATAAACATCCGTTATAATTCGACTTCTTGTGAAAATCCTGATTATTCAAACAGCTTTTATTGGTGATGTAATTCTTGCCACTCCCTTATTGAGGGTACTTGCTGATACTTACCCAGACGTAGAATTAGATGTTTTAATCCGGAAAGGAAATGAATCATTGCTCAAAAATTTTCCGGGAATTAGACAGATTCTTATTTGGGATAAAACACAGCATAAAAATGGGAATCTATTAACATTATTAGGTCAAATTAGAAATGGACATTATGATCATGTGATTAATCTGCAGAGATTCGCTGCAACAGGATTGCTCACCGCTTTTAGTAATGGCAAACAAAAAATAGGATTTGATAAGAATCCATTCTCGTTTTTATTTGATAAAAAAATTAGTCATCAAATAAACAAAAATTTAACAAATCATGAAGTCGAACGCAATTTCAGATTAATCGCTCATCTAACCAGTATCACCTACCAGCGACCTATATTGTATCCAGATGCGGCAGACTATGCTAAAATCAGTGTTTATCAGCAGCAGAAATATGTAACCCTGGCACCAGCATCTGTTTGGTTCACCAAGCAATTACCACAAGAAAAATGGATAACCTTAATACACGAAATCAGGAAAACGAATGGTGATGCGCTCACTATTTTTTTAAATGGTGGACCTGGAGATCAAGCCTTTTGTGAATCGATACGATTGCTATCAAAAGACAATGCTGTAGTGAATCTTGCAGGAAAATTATCATTACTACAAACGGCGGCACTTATGAAAGATGCCGTTCGGAATTTTGTAAACGACTCCGCTCCATTACATCTTGCATCGGCGATGAATGCACCGGTAACTGTGTTTTTTTGCAGCACTGTTCCCGCTTTTGGCTTTGGACCTTTATCAGATATTCAACAGATCATAGAAACCGATTTGGAGCTAGACTGTCGTCCGTGTGGTTTGCATGGTTTTAAAACTTGTCCGAAGGGACATTTCAAATGCGGCTTTGGTATCGATGTTAAAAAAGCGGTAGATCAATACCTGTAAAGAATATACTTTAATCTATCTATAACTTCAAAAAATATGCATCCAATTACTTATTGGGTTACACAACTGAATCTCCTATCTCATCCAGAAGGAGGATATTATAAAGAAGTTTATCGATCTGATGACTTGATTAATGTATCAGGTGTGGCACATCATCAGAATTATTTAAGATCAGTTTGTACTTCCATTTACTTTCTGCTACCGGGCAATACTTTTTCAGGATTTCACCGGATAAAATCAGATGAAGTATGGCATTTTTATGAAGGAGATTCAATTACCATTTATGTATTAAATCCCAATGGAAAACTTCTGGAACTTAAGCTCGGCAAACGACTTGAGGAAGGAGAATTACTGCAACAGATAGTACCTGCCGGCTCTTGGTTTGCCAGTAAGTGTTCGGTACCCGATTCCTATTCATTATGTGGCTGTACAGTAGCTCCTGGTTTCGATTTTCAGGATTTTGAACTTGCTAATGCTGATAAATTGAGTCTTGCATATCCAGAAAACAAGGAAATCATCAGCAGGTTATGCAGGCAATAGATTAGAAAACGAAATCACGCTGATGAATAAACACTTCGGATGAGTTTTTATCAGCCCTTATCAAGGTTAATTGACTAAATTTGATCAATAAATAAAAATAAATGGAACGTAAATCTGGATTGTTAATCACCTTTCTCTTGGGAGCTGCAGCAGGAGCTGCTGTTGGATATCTTTTAGCCAGTGGTAAATCGGAAGAAATAACTGCTGATATAAAAGAAGCTGCAGATAAAATCAAAGAGGAATTCGGCAAACAGATGGACAGAGGTAAAGATTTGGTTGATGAAGTGAAAAAGAAAGCTGAAGAAACTTTCGGAACGAGTAACCCATCCTAATCCACACCTTAATTATGGAAGAAAGCATTGGCACATATGTAAAGGATCTCAAGAATGAGGTTTCTTCTTATGTTGACCTTAAACTAGAATACACGAAACTTGTTACTTACGAAAAAATTGCAAAAGTTTCTGCTGCGAGTGTTTCGATTTTGTTAATTGGTCTATTTGCTTTTTTTGCATTCTTCTTTCTTTCTTTTGCGGCAGGATTTTATATAGGACAAATCACAGGAAGCGATGCCCTTGGCTTCGGAATTATTACCATTGTCTATATTTTACTCTTGTTTATTGTGATAGCTATTCGTAAAAAATATATGGAAGCTGCCATCGTTGAAAAAGTCATAGAAGCATTAATGGAAGACGATAATGAAAGACAATCAAATGAGCAATCTGACCCGACTGCAAACTGAACAGAAGCGGCTAAAAACTGAATTGAAATCCAGTGAAGAGCGACTCAATCAGAAGTTTGAATATTTGGAGAACAATTTCGGATCAATGATCTTGAATAGTGCATTGCCATTTTCAAAAACTCAACGTGAAAGCGTCTCTGGGAGTCTAGGTAAAGTCAATAGTTTTATCATGGGTATTCTTCCTGGAAAGGATCAGGAAGTTAAAGAGGAGCGCTATAGCTCAGTGATGAAATCTTTACAAATGGTTGTTGCAGGAATAGTTTATCGTTATTTGAAAAAGCTTTTTTAATTTCCAAGCAAGATTATATTGGACGATGCATGATGAAATCATCAGAAATTTCATTCCCCATTTTGAATTGATATCCGCCTATTTTTCTGAATCCAAATCTTTCATAAAGTCGAATAGCCTCTGGATTTTTATTCCATACGCCTAACCAAATATTATTGAAATTTTCACGAGCCCCAATGAGTAAAGATTCATCAAGAAGTTTCGATCCTATACTTTGCTTTTGAAATTGCTTACGTACATAAAGCCTACCAATACTGATCGGATTTTTCAATTTAAAGCCGTCAGGATTTAAATTCCTTTCCAATTTACAATACCCCATGGTTTGATTTTTTTCTTCAGCAAGCAAATAGGTGATGTTAGGATTAGATAATTCTTGATTGAGAACTGATACGGTAAAATTTTCCGCAACATAGGCATTCAAATCAAAGATATTACCCTCATTGAGCCAGGATTCTCTGAAAGTACTTTCCGTGAGGTCGAGAAGCATATTTGCATCTGCTGAAATGGCATTTCTAAAGTTCATTTTTTAGAATTTTAAGTTGAATTAGAGCGATGAATAAAATATTATCTTATTGTATTTCAATAATTTATAAACAATAAAACTAAATATGTCATTACATCAATTGTATATACAGTATATTTGCATTTATCAAATCTATAAAACTGAATTCAATGAAAAAAGTATTGTTAGCAATAGCTGCCGTGATCATTTCATCCGGGGTATATGCACAAAAGAGCAATTGGACTGTTGATGCCTCACATTCCAATGTTAAATTTTCTGTAACACACATGGTAGTTTCAGAAGTTGAAGGAACATTTAAAACTTACGAAGGTTCTGTAAGTACTGACAATGCAGATTTTAATGATGCAACCATTAACTTTACAGTTGATGTAAACAGTGTCAATACGGATAATGCAGATCGCGAAAAGCATTTGAAATCTGATGATTTTTTCAATGCTGAAAAATTTCCAAAAATGACCTTCAAAAGTGTTTCATTTAAAAAAGTAAGTGGAAATAAATACATGCTGGAAGGAGATCTTACTATTCGTGATGTTACGAAACGCGTGAAATTCGATGTTACATACGGAGGAACTGTAAAAGATCCTTGGGGTAATATTAAGGCTGGATTCAAAGCTAGTGGAATTATTAACCGTAAAGACTATAAACTTCAATGGAGTGCTGTGACGGAAGCAGGTGGATTAGTAGTCAGTGATGAAGTTGCAATCGCATTAAACATTGAATTATTAAAAAGTAAATAATACCAACTTAGCCCCGCCAAAAAGCGGGGCTTTTTTTACAAGTAAACAATATAAATTTTTCTAAGTAACTTCATCAAAAAAAATCCTGGATATAGATTGCGTCCGAGGTGTGAATGCTAAGTTTTCAATATTTTCCTTTAAGATTCAAAAGTCAATATCGTTTCATTACTGCTTTCAGCATTGCCCCACTAAATTTCTACGAGCGAACTCCTACCAGATAATTTTTAATCAATAGTCTGGAAACTACTCGTTGGATTAACGATACCGCCCCCCATTTTTCAAAAAGCAGAATAAAATGTGATTAAGAAAAAGGTTCCGTTTTATAACTTATATTTATCGCAATCATTTACGCATTGAAATCAACTCGCCTCCGAAGGAATTTACTTTTGCTTGCAGGACCACTTGCTGCAGTTTTAATAGCGTCTTTGCCATGCCCTGACCCAGCTCATCCAAAAATGATGTTGATGGCGGGATTAACAGCATGGATTGCCATTTGGTGGTTAAGTGAAGTCATCCATCTTGCAGTAACTTCTCTCCTACCCTTTTTATTTTTACCTGCTTTAGGAATCAGTGATCTTAAAACGACATCGGCCCAATATATGGATCCGGTTCTATTTTTATTTATTGGCGGATTTTTTCTTGCCTTTGCCATAGAACGATGGGGATTACACCGTAGAATCGCATTAAAAATATTATCGGTGATGGGCGATTCTCCATCCAAAATACTACTAGGCATCATGTTGTCGTCTTGGTTATTATCGATGTGGATCTCCAACACTGCCACCGTTATGATGTTACTGTCGGCAGTACTTGCTGTGATTTACCAGTTGGATCATCAGCTCCCGAATAAACAGCATCACCGCAAACTTGCATCAATACTCATGATTGGCTTAGCCTATTCAGCTACGATTGGAGGAATGGCGACACTGGTAGGAACTCCACCGAATATGATTTTCTTTAGAGCATATCAGGAAGCCTATCCCGCAAATCACGACTTAAATTTTCTATCTTGGTTTAAATTAGGATTTCCTTTATCCTTAATATTTCTCGGAATAACATGGCTTATTTTGCGGTCTGGAATTCCCGAAAAAGAAATAAAAGGAAATTTCGACAAAAGTTCTTTCATCAGGGATTACAAAAATTTGGGTGCTTTCAGCAGAGATGAAATTAAAGTTGCACTAATTTTTATCCTTACTGCACTGCTTTGGTTTACAAGAGCAGATCTAGATCTTGGAAGTTTTAAAATTTCGGGGTGGAATAAATTATTGCCTTATCCGGAGCAAGTTCAGGATGGTGCCGTAGCCATTGCAATGGCCATTCTTTTATTCATCATTCCTTCGACTACTGAAAACCAGCGATCATTATTAACCTGGCAAGAAACCTCAAAATTACCTTACGATATTATTTTACTTTTCGGAAGTGGATTTGCAATTGCGAAAGGTTTTGAGCAAAGTGGACTCAGTGAATGGTTAGCAGGTCAATTAATCGTACTAAAAGGAATCCATCCTTTCATCCTTTTATTGGTGATCACCACCATGGTAACTTTCATCAGTGAGTTTGCATCAAATGTTGCTAGTATACAACTTGTGCTGCCCATACTCATCGCTTTGCAACATGCAATGAACTTACCGCCACTATTGCTTCTCATACCTGCTACGCTGGCTGCCTCATTAGGATTTATGTTACCCGTTGCAACAGCTCCCAACACAATTGTATTTTCTAGTGGACATATTAAGGTTACAGAGATGGCCAAAGCCGGATTTTGGGCTGATTTGATAGGTATTTTGTTAATCAGTGTGTTTTCTTACATTTTTTTTACATGATTTCACAATAAAGAAACATCATTATTCTACTTTTAAGAAAATAATACTTTCTATCTTACATTGAGCATATTCTGCTGAACATTGGAATTTGCGCTTCGTAGAATCCTGCAAAAAGGGACAAGAAAATGCAGAATACTATTTTAAAGTCATTGTTATTTGCACTGATGCTAATGTCGTATGACATAGAAGCTCAGCAATGTTTTGACTGTGGTGAAGGAAGGATGGGTGCTTTTAAAGCCACCCACGACACAACTATTCTAGGAGGTAATTATGACTTTAGTTCATTCATTATAGATCCAGGAGTAACCGTAAAAGTTTCTGGAAAAGATCCATTGGTTATTCGTTCGAAAAATCAAGTATCGATAGCAGGAATTTTAGATGCAAGCGGACAAGACGGTACTAACGGAGTAACAGGAATGACTGGTGGAACTGGAGGGAATGGTTTTGCCGGAGCTTATAATGGTGGTAACGGTGTATTTACTTCAGGAACTTCGGTAAATGGTGTCAATGGATTTGGTCCAGGAGCAGGATATTTTGGTGCAGGTTGGACAGGTGGTGGTGGTGCAGGATATGCAACTACAGGTGGAAGTGCGTCTGCAAGTTCCGGCTTAGGAGGAATAAATTATGGAGATCAAAAATTAATACAATTAATAGGTGGTTCTGGAGGAGGATCTGGTGCATCGGGATTCAATTGCGGTTCTGGGGGTGGTGGAGCTGGAGGAGGTGTAATTGTTATTTTTACGTGTCAATCGATTTCAGTGACACTAACCGGTGCTATATATTGTAATGGCGGGAATGGTGGAAGTGATGGAAACGGAAATTGCGGTGGCGGCGGTGGAGGATCTGGTGGTACGATCTGGTTAGGTGGAGAAGATGTTTGGGTTGCTGGTCAAGTCAAAGCATTAGGTGGAAATGGAGGGTCATCTGCCGTACCTGGGAATCCATATTTTGGAAATGGAGCAATGGGTTCAAATGGTAGGATAAGGATCGATTATAAAACGAAACAATTTTCAGGAACAATTAATCCAGCTTCAGGATTTACCACTACTCCATTTATTGTATCTATCTACCGATCATTGAATACAAGATGTTACGGATCTGCTACAGGATATGCAAAAGTACGTGCTAACGGTGGCGCATTACCGTACTCATATAGTTGGTCAACTGGATCAATATCGAACGAAATTAAAAATCTTTCTAAGGGAACTTATACTGTAACGGTTACAGATGGTAACGGATGTTCTCAATCGGAAACCGTACAAATTGAGGATCCAAAACCTTTGAATACTTGGTCGGAACCCATCTTGCCTTCTTGCGCTGGTGGAAACGATGGCGCATTATTTACAGGCGCTTATGGGGGAACACCCTTCCCGAAAAATTCAACTCTAGGAACAGCTTTATTTTCTAATGCGAATGCAGAAGGAGTGATGTTTAATATTCAGATGAATCGTACAGTGGATATCCTCAAGCTTGCTTTAGTTCTAGATGAAGGTCAAACACATGATATTGTAGTTTATTATAAAGCTGGAAAATATGCAGGATTTGAAAAGGATGCAACTGCATGGACGAACTTAGGAACGTATTCAGTAATGGGATTAGGAACTGAATCCGCAACATTTATTGTATTTAATACTCCATTAAACGTAAGCAGCGGCGACTATTCATTTTACGTATATAGTTTATCGGGTAAAATTAACACTTTAACTCCTGCGGCTTTAGGTTCTAGTTCGATTTTCGATCATTGTATGACCTTATATGAAGGAGTTGGAAGAGATGCCAATACAGATCCATTTCAAGCAAATCAATTAAGTAAGCAATACTTAAGTGGCTTCATTCGCTATGTCATCAACAACCCAAGTGGTGATCGATATAACTATTTATGGAATACTAATTCTGGAGCTCATGAATTAAAAAATATAGCTTCAGGAAATTATCCGCTAACAGTAAGTGATGCCTTTGGATGTTCCTCTACATTCACAAAAACATTACCAGATGCCAACAAAATAGATATTGTAGCAACAACATTGGTTAACCCCGATTGTAATGGAAGAAATAACGGATTCATTGCAATAACTCCTACTGGAGGAAATACTGAAAAATCGATCTATACTGGATTCAGTAGCAACTTATCTGGAGCTGGATTGATGTTTGATTTTCATGCAAACCAAGCGATTAATATAAACCGCCTAAAATTTATTATTTCGGATACGAGTGCAATTTCAGTTTGGTATAAAACTGGGTCTTATGTTGGGAATGAAAATAATCAGTCGGCATGGACATTAGCCAGTACTCAAGTGATAAATCCTCCAATGAATGAAGCACCCTCCGAATTAATTTTAAATCCAGGTATTAATATTTTACAAGGAGATTATGCTTTATATATTGCCAATACAAATGGCACAATTAAATTAGGTTCAGGAAATGTTGCAGGACAAATTGCAGCAACTACTAATGAGATTGATCTGTTTTCAGGAACTATACGATCGGCAGGAAATACGTCATTCAACACACTAAGTGAAGGCGTCGGAATTTATACTGGAAGTATAGGATATACCTATCCAAATAATCAGTACACTTATTTATGGGATAATGGATCAGTGAATAGTTCACTTTCAAATCTCAGCAGTGGGGATTATCAGGTAAAAGTAAAAGATATTGGAGGCTGCGCTCA
>JBBQED010000035.1:0-12964 GCA_038320345.1 Bacteroidia bacterium | reverse complement strand
TACCTGTATGGTTACCTCAATGGCTTTCGAAGCAGTCGCCGACTAGAAAAGGAGTGTATCCGCAATACAGAGCTACAATGGCTTATCAATAGTCTTGTCCCGAACTATCATAGTAATGCAGATTTCAGAAAGAAGAATCCGGGAGCCTTGAAAAATGTTTTTAAATTATTTGTAGAGTTTTTAAAAGAATGTGATTTGATAGGTGGACAAACGATTGCGATCGACGGAACTAAAGTTCGTGCTGACAATAGCAAGAAGAACAATTGAAAAATTGGAAGCCGGATTACAAGAGAATTACTTTAACTTTTTTAACTAAGATGCAAATAGAATCCTTTACAGCGCTACATTTTTTCAAATATAATATGCTGCGTAAAAACAAGCCTAGTTTAATCGAATGTAATGCAGTAATGTGAAATTGTAAAAGGTAATTTTATCTCAATTGAAAGGAAAAGGGAGTTTTTTCACAACCTGACGGTTTCGTGGTTGCCGCAGGGGCCGGCCACCAATTTATTAATTTTCTAGAAACATCGGCGGGCCCTTGTGGTAACCACGTGTTATAGGCAGGCTTGCTATTTAGTTATTCGCTAAAATGTTCTTTCAATTTATTGTATCCGATTTCAATTGGTATTTTGAAGATATCTGTTCTATATTGACCTGTCCAAACTCCATATAATTGAAATAAGGCAGCATTTTTTTCAGCAATTATGTTTTGAAGTAATTTCACTAAATCATGTTTGTCCTGAACAATGCTATAAGGTGTTTCAGATTTACTTTCCCAATCAACAACAAAATACCAAACACCCCTTTCTCTGCTGTAAAATGGGAATTCGTCTATATCCAATCTAAAACTCATGATCTATAAATTTGATACATTTAAATTATGAAAGCTTGCCTATAACGTCAGAGTGTGAAAATACTTAAATTACAGTCCTTGTGAATCGGATAAATGAAAATTACTAAGATAGGGATCTGTATAAATTTTGGTGGGCAACTAGTTTTTTCACAGCCTGAAGTTTAGCAGCTATAAGAAGTTGGCGATTTCGAAGCACTAAACTGTCTGCCACCACAATGCCGATAGCTATCGGCATTGATACGAAGCTCAATCCCGATAGCTATCGGGATCATTTAACCACTGAACAGCCAATTTCTTGCGTATGAAATGTTAGTGTTTGCCTTTCGGCTCTATTCTCTTCAGTTTATTTTAGTTTAGATAAATTCAAATATGAAACATTCTCTTGTTTCTCTAATTTGTCGTTATTCAAATATTTAATTGTCGCTTTGTGTTCCAGAGAGTTTAGTGCAACAATTTCAGCTGGTATAATTTCACTTTTACTTGAAAATAAGGCGTCTTTTGACCAAGAGACTTTTTCACCTATTTTGAATTTATATTGTGAAATTTCTTGTTGCAATTTATCCGTTTCTTCCTGAAATTTAGCTTCACTTACATTACTTAATTCCAAGTACTTTATTTCTGTCGTTGTTTCTTCACCAAAAATATTAAGGTACTTTACAGATGCTTTATGGCTGTTGTTGTCTAAACTGACAACTTCACCATATTTAGTTTTTTCATCATAAACATAAGAAACTTTTTGTCCTATGATAAATTTATGCTTTTGAATTTCAACATTCTGCGATACAATATACTCAGTATATTTTAATTCATCGAGTTTGTCAATCTTTAAGAAATCAATTACGGTTGTTTTTTCCTCGCCATAAATATTATAAAATTTAACAGTTGCATCGTGATTTTTACTATTTAAACTTGCTATTTCACCATAATAAGGTTTATCATAATCATTCCAAAAAACTTTTTCACCAATAGAAAATTTGTGTTTTTGAATTTCTATATTGTGCTCTTCAATTAATTTGTCGTATTGGTCTGCGGTAATCATTGATAATTTTGAATAAGCTATGGTGTTTAATTTTTCTTCTCCATATTCGTCAAAGTATTTGAACCCTGCCTTTTTCTTTGTATTGTCCAACTGCATTATTTGTCCATACTTTGGCTTTCCATTTTCCTTATAAACTGCATTGTCTCCAATTCTAAAACCTCCACCACTAATTTCCAAATCTCTAAATTTAACCAGGTCGGCTGTCTCAAATTTTGCATTTTTAAAGATTATTGCATTAAAATTCGGATATTTCTTTTTTCCTCGCTCTATTATTTCTAAAAATGATTTGTCGGGATCACCTTCATGCCAGCGCACATCTATTGTTGCAATATAATCGTATTCATTTGCGGGTTCACAAGCAACAAATATATAAACACCTAAAACCTTCTTTCCGATTTTAGCTAATGAAAAGTCTTTGTCCTGCTGAGCAAATGCTCCAATTGATATCAAAAGTAAAGAAAGAGTAATTTTAAATTTCATGTCGTCAATTTTCGTTAATTAACAAATATACTATAATGTCTTTTATGGTTACCTCTAACAGCAGCCTGTCTTAAAACTAACTTTTTAATGATTCGTATTCGGACTGCCCTCTTTGTAAAATTTCATTTAAGCAATCCTCAGCCTGTGCATTTTAGTTTTTAGACAACCTGAAGTTTTGCAACTTGGCGAAGGCGTGCATTAGCTGCATCAAACTTTCGTCAAGTTCACAATATATTCTAAGTAAAAACCTTTATTTAATGCTAGTGGAAAGCTTTTGTAAAATTCCATTTTGTTGTCTGTTTAATTGTTACGCAGTGGGGCTTCAGATTTGTAGGTTACAGTTCCAAAGTCACCTTACAGCCCCTCTACGCTTTAAAAATACTATATAAACTACAATCCACCAAAAAGTTCGTTTTAGGCTATAAATATGTAAAGAGTACTAAAAGTGCTTGAAGTAGGTTTTATACTAAATTTTGAGGAAGGGTTGAAAATTGAATTATATAGCTTATTGAATCGGGTTTTCTGGAAAAGTGGTTATTAAATCTCAACTGGTTGATCTTACCTCCTTAAAAACCATTCGCGTAGTGCTATTTCCTTAGAACGTATCCCGTGGTTGAGGGTGTTCAGTTTCTTTGCGGCAGGGATAGGAGCGGATATCCTTTTTGGGAGTGGGGTGGGACAGCCTACTCTCAAAAAGATAAGAGCGGATAGCCCGGTTTACGCGGAACCGAAGGTGAGGCGGAAAGCCGCCCAAGAAAAAAATCTGTGTTTGTGGAATGAACTTATTTTTGAATGCGTGGGTGCACCGTTCTATTTCCTGCAATCGTTTTTATGGCTGTGGTGAAGGGCTTTCAATTTTTTCAAAAGTAAATCCTGCCTGACTGTAGTGCGCTAATACTTGTGGTAACGCATATAACATACTCGGCGATGCTTTGAGGCTATCGTGGAACACAATGATGGATCCGTTGCTTGTATGCTTAAGTATATTGTGAAGCACTTTTTCTTTCGCTACACTTACATCAAAATCGCAGCTGATGACGTCCCACATGATGATGCGGTATTTTTTTCTTAAAGCTAGGAGTGTGGCAGGAGTGAGTTTCCCATAAGGCGGACGAAAGAGTTCCGACTGTATTAATTCTCCTCCCTTTGCTGCATCGTGCAAGTACGCTTTTCGAGATACTTTCCAGCTGTTTTTATGCGACCAAGTATGATTGCCGATACTGTGTCCTTCGGCTATGATTTTTTGATAGATTTCAGGATTGCGTTTCACATTTTCGCCGATGCAAAAAAAAGTAGCTTTCGCATGATACTGCTTTAGCAATGTTAATACTTGTGGCGTGATACTTTCTACAGGTCCATCGTCGAAGGTGAGATAAATCTTTTTTGTGGTGCGCGAAAAGTTCCAGGTGACTCCAGGATAAGCTAATCGAAGAAGATAGGGCGGGCGAACCATTCGGGAATGCAGTTGTGGGTAGGTAAAAATAGGAGGAAATAGTTTGTGTTGAAACGATACCGGATTTTCTATTCAACAAAAAGAGCGGACAAGATGATGATCCTGTCCGCTCTCTTAGTGCGTTATAAATTTCAGCGCTTCATTTTATTTAGTTGCTCCGTAGCGATCTTGCAATTTTTTAAATCTCGGCTCTAGTTGTTTTACCACTTCGGTTTGTTTGGCTTCGGTAGCCATACGAATGAGTTCATTGTAAACAGCCATTGCTTGATTGAGATCACGATCGATAAATTTGAGATACTCGGTTCCTTTGAGGGAGAAGTAATAGTTGAGATCATCTTCATAAATATCAGCCATGCGCAAAGTGATGGCATTCGCCATATCCATAGCATGCTTACGGCGTTGTTCTGGCAATTCAATCGTACGACTATTGAGTGCACTGTCGTTCATCATTTGTGGACCCATAGCAGCGCGGTAATACATTTCAATAGGACGTAACATCATCACGTTGTAAGGAACTGTTTTATCAGGCATCTCTTCGTTCATTTTATCCAGCACAGTAATGGCAGAATCTGCTTTATTATCCTGATTCAAACTTTCGGCTAAACGAGAGAAATTATTTCTGAAGTTCATGGTCATGTTGAGGTTGTTCTGATCGAGGTAAACGTCTTCACGTTTCATATTTCCCCACACAAACTTATTCATCATGTTATTATACATTTCTTTCTGATCCACTCTTCCTGTTTGTCCTTGTGCATCGGCTTTGGCTCTGATAGGAACGATGCGGTAAGCGAGTCCTTCGAGTTGGAAGTAAGGTTCCAGATTCATGTAACTATCATTCCCAACTGTGACTGCAAAATAAATCGGACGTTTCCAGTTATTATGCGCCAAGAGATCGAGGATCATCAGATCTGCTTTCATGAGATAGGTTTTATCTAATTCCCAGAACATGGTATCTGCTATCTGACTTGCATTTTCGGCACTTACTGTTCCTGATTTAAGAACGGCTTCTTTATCTACCGGAATAAAGAATTTCTTAGTAGGGAAGTAGTTCAGTTCTGATCCACCTTGTGTACGTACTTTTGATTCAGGTCCATCGCTGGCAATAAAATCAATTACATCTTTCAGGTTGGTATATCCAGGAACTTGACGATCGTAGAAAGGAACATAATCGCGCGTGCCCTGTACATATTTTTCGTGCGTCATGCTGAATGGAATTGGATCACTCTGATAGGCTTTATTTTTCATCTGATCAATGTACCAGTCGGTGTTTAACAAACTGAGATTGATGATGCGGATATCAGGGCGAACATTTTCTACATCTTGCGCATACCATAATGGGAACGTGTCGTTATCGCCATTGGTAAAGATGATGGCATTGGGTGCACAACTTTGTAAGTAGTTCCATGCGAAATCGCGAGAGGTATAACGATGCGAACGGTTATGATCATCCCAACCTTCTTTGCCCATTATTCCGGGAACGGCGAGTAAGCAAATTGCGGAAGTGAGCGTTGCAGCAGCAGTACCTGGCATTCGTTTTCTCAAACTTTCAATTAGTGCAAGCACTCCAATGCCAATCCAGATAGAGAAGGCATAGAAAGATCCGGTATAGGCGTAATCTCGTTCACGTGGTTGATACGGTGTTTGGTTAAGATAAATTACAATTGCCATTCCTGTGAAGAAGAAGAGGAGCATGACTGCCCAAGCATCGTGTTTATCTTTTTTATAATGATATACCAATCCCACAAAACCAAGAATCATCGGGAGCAAATAAAATTTATTATTCGCTTTATTATTGGTCATGCTTTTTGGCAAATGATCCTGAGGACCGAGGCGCATTTCATCAATAAATTTAATTCCGCAGATCCAGTTACCGCGGTTAATTCCACCATGACCTTGTAAGTCATTCTGACGACCTGCGAAGTTCCACATGAAATAGCGCCAGTACATGTGTACAACTTGATAGCTAAAAAAGAATTTCAGATTTTGTGCGAAGGTGGGTGTATCATCACCTTTAACTCCTGCCCATTCTTTGTAGGCACTCACATGATTTTCTTGCGAGGAATACATTCTTGGGAAGATAGTACTTGCGGCAGGATCATACAACGGCGTTACTCTTGCCGTAGTTGGAAGATAACGGTCTTTGCCTGCTGCATCTTTTCCGATCGTGTACTGCATTGATCCTTCCTTAAGATCTGTTTGACGAGCATTGTAATACTGACCAAATGCTAAAGGACGGTCGCCATACTGTTCACGATTAATATAACCTAAGAGATTGAATACATGTTGAGGATCGTTTTCATCCATAGGAGGATTTGCTGCAGAGCGCACTACCACCATTGCATAAGAAGAATATCCTAAGAGGATAAAAGAGAAACAGAGTAATGCGAGATTTGCGAGTGGCTTATTTTTCTCAGTCGTATATTTCAATCCGTAAATTGTTCCACCGATGATGAGCAGAATAAAGAATAGAAATCCAAACCAGAATGGAGTGCCTAAAGTATTTACGAAGAAGAGTTCAAATTTAGATGCAATGGTTACTACTCCTTGAATTACTCCCACTTGCACTAAACCTAGAATTGCAACACCTGCAATTGCAGTTTTGATGACTCCGATTTTAGTTACGTTATATCTGCGGAAATAATAAATGAAAGCAAGAGCAGGAATGGTAAGTAAGTTCAGTAAGTGAACACCGATAGAAAGTCCCATGAGATAAGCGATCATGATAATCCATCGATCGCCATGTTTTTGATCCGCAACATTTTCCCATTTGAACATCGCCCAGAAAACAATGGCTGTAAAGAAAGAAGAAGAAGCGTAAACTTCACCTTCTACTGCAGAGAACCAGAATGAATCTGAAAAGGCGTAAGCAAGTGCTCCCACTAATCCTGCGCCCATCACCGAAATGATTTGGCTATTATCGAGCTCAACAGATTTCCCGATAACAATTTTCTTAGCGAGAGCAGTGATGGTCCAGAAGAGGAACAGAATACAAAAGGCACTGAGCAATGCCGACATGGAATTGATAGCGATAGAGACTCCTTTCAGATCGCTTCCTGCCATGAGTGCAAAAATGCGCCCCATCATTAAGAAGAGCGGAGCACCGGGTGGGTGACCTACTTGCAGTTTGAACGAAGCAGCGATAAATTCTCCACAATCCCAGAAACTACCTGTAGGTTCAATGGAGCTGAGGTAAATTACGGCAGAGATCGCGAAAACGATCCATCCACAAATGTTGTTAATGCGTTGATAATGTTTCATATTGGAATGTAGGAACGGGCGAAATTATAAATAAAAAGGCTAGAGAGGAGAGCGCAGTAAAATCATTCATGAAAGATTTAACTATAGCATGCAAAGGAAATGTATATTGCAGTTGAAACTTGTTAAATTGAGGTTATTAGAGGAGAAAAATAAATTCCTTAATGATAGAGTAATACAACCTAGGATTATATACCTTACCTTTGCCACGCTATGTTTTTAAGGCGATCGATCTTCTGTAAAGTGCTCTTCTTCATCCTGTTATGGGGTGGTGGACTTTTTGCGCAGACCAATCCCGCGCCGTTTAACTTAGGAGGTGGAAATTATATATTTCCTAATCCATCTTGGCCAAACTCTTCGCCATCAGGTACTTATCCTTTAAATTCCATTTGGCATCGCTGTGGAATTTTAAATCCTACCCTCTCAGATCCAACTACTCTTGATTACACTTCAGTTTATTTAACCAGTCTTACCAATTCTCGGATTGTGGGTCTAGCAGTCAACGGATTTAACTTCCAGAACAGAGTGCTGGATGGAGATTTAGGTGCTTTTGTGGTGGGTTTAAACAGTACTGGGCGCACCAATGTAAACGTAGCGTTCTCCGCTCAGAGCTTAAGTACGGGTTCTCCTTACAATTTGAGATTACAATACCGTGTGAGTACGGCTTCTGCTTGGCAGGATGTTCCGGGACCGGTTGAGTATTTGTCGTTAGGTGCTATTAGTCCTGCTGTTGCCTTCAGTGTGAACATCAGTGTTTTAACGGCTAATGCGGTAGATAATTTGGCAGATTTTCAAGTGAGATGGAAGTATTATTACACTTCTGGATCTGGTTCCAGCTCACCCATTCGGTTGTATGGAATCACGATTAGCAGTACTCCATTGAGTGGGGATTATATTTCAACGGGTTCCATCAGCGGTTCTCCATTTTGTGTGACACCCACATTAAGTACCACTATCAACGTACCTTTTACTTATACGCCTTCGGCAAATTTTCCAGCAGGCACCTGCACATTTACTGCGGAACTCTCTAATGCTTCTGGGATCTTTACAACTCCAACGGTAATTGGAACTATTATTTCCAATGCATCAGGCGCACAAACGATCACGGCTAGTTTACCTGCGAATACCGGAACAGGAACTGCTTATAGAATTCGTGTGGTGAGTAATGCACCTCCAGTAAATGGAAGCAATAACGGTGTCGACTTAACGATAAGACTTTCTCCCTCTGATGTAACGAGTGCAGCAGCGAATGCGAGTAATGTTTCAGCCACCATCAGTTGGTTATTACCTTCTCCTTGTTATAGCGAAATCATGGTTGTGGCTAATGCTGGTGGACCAGTACCGGGAGCACCATCAGGTAACGGTTCCGCCTATACGCCAAATGCAACTTTCGGTTCAGGAACAGCATTCGGTACAGGGTTCGTAGTTTATAAAAGCACAGGTTCAAATGTTACAGTTACCAATTTAGTAAATGGTACCGTTTATTATTTTAAAATCTGGGTTAGATATGGTAATGAATGGACAGGCGGTCAAGAAGTATTTTGTACACCAGGCGCCGGCACTTTATTAACGCGTGGAGATTTTATGGTGGTTGGGGTGAATGCCAATAATACAGCGTGTTCAGGAGTCAACTCAGAAGATGTAATTAGTTTTATTTGTTTTAAAGATATTAATAATGGAACCATCCTCGATCTTACAGATAATGGATGGGAAAGAGCAGTTGTTAATCGTTGGGGAAATACAGAAGGTACATTGCGTTGTACGCGTACTGGAGTAACGATCCCAAAAGGTACAGTCATCACTTTTACCGTTACGATGGCGGGAGTAGGTGCAGCAGTAACTCCTGATGCAGGATGGACTTTTGCAAATTTAAATCCCGGTGGAACTTTTAATCTAAACAGCGGTGGTGATCAGTTCTTTTTTATGCAAGGTGGAAATTGGATTCCAGGAACTGCAGGATCACAAAATGCTATTTATACCGGAACTGTTTTATTCGGATTTAATACGAAGAGTGTATGGAACAGATTAGTGAATAACTCACAAGATTCAGGTCCGTATCCTTTCTTGGAATGTTATTCCGTGTTTCCAGCGATAGGTACTGATTTTATTAAATTTACGGGAAGCCTTGCGCCAAAGACACAACGCAATTGGGTGGATAGTATTAATGATGTTACTAAGTGGACCAAGTACACGACGTGTGCATTATTTAATGCCGCTACTCCTCAATATCATTTAAATCCTGCCATTGTTTTTCCGATTATTCCCGGAGGATATCAACGTGGAAAATGGATTGGCACAAAAAATACCAATTGGTTTGCCTGCGATAACTGGGAAGATTTTGTAATTCCGGATTCGTTAACAGATGTATGGATTCCACCAGTAGGAGTAGTAAATGATTGTTATTTACAACTCGACTCTAATCATTACTGCAGAGATATGCTGATACAAGGATATCGTTTGTATGGTGCGGATACGAATACAAAAGTGCTCCGGATTTACGGTAATCTAAATATTACTGGAGGCGTTTTTGATTTTAATGATGCTAATCCGAATACCAAAGATGGCCTTGTTTATCTGAAAGGGAATTGGACCAATTATAGTGAGCCTGCATTTAGAGAAGGGAATAGTAAAGTCATTTTTAATGGCACTGGTGTTCAAAGTATCAATACTCCAGTGAAGGAAGTTTTCTGGTGGATGGATATGGATAATACTGCTGGATTAAATAGCGGAACGAATATTAATGTGGATAAGCAGCTCACGTTCATCAACGGAATTATTTCTACTTCGAGTAATGAATTGTATACCACCAATCCGCTTACAACATCTATCAGCGGTTATGGATTAACAAAATATCTGAACGGAAATTTACGTCGGCAGATTGCTGCAAGTGGCGTTTATGATTTTCCTGTAGGAACACTGAGTGATTACGAATTGGCAAGTGTAAATCTTACCAGTCAAACGGGGATCAATAATTTAGTAGGAACGTTTGTGAGTCCTACAACAGGTGCGGCACCCAATCCTGGATTGTGTTTAATCAATGGAAGTGCGATCAATGGAATGTTGGATGCAGGCAACTGGACGATCACCCCTAATCCTGTTCCTACTGCTATCAATTATTCTCTCACACTAAATGAGCGAGGTATGACTAACTCCGTTATTCCTGCTACGCGTTATGGAATTATCAGAAGAGATGATGCTACTACAAATTGGCTGGGAACAGGAGTCGGAACCCATTCCAATGGAACACAGGTTGAAGTAGGTGGAACAGCCACTGCAGTAAGAAATCCAATTACTGATCTTACTTCTTTTGGAGATTTTGGAATTGGTTTTGGAAGCAGTCCGTTGCCTGTTGAATGGTTATCATTCAATGCATGGCCAGCAGGATCTGAAGTAAAATTATTGTGGCAAACAGCATCAGAGCGATTCAATGATTATTTTTTAATTGAAAGAAGTGTTGATGGAAGAAACTTCGAAGTCATTGGAAGAAAAGAAGGCTCAGGAAATTCAACTGCCATTCAGACTTATAATTCTGATGATCTGAAACCATTTATTGGATTGAACTATTACCGAATCCGACAAG
This sequence comes from Bacteroidia bacterium, assembly GCA_038320345.1. Lineage (GTDB taxonomy): Bacteria > Bacteroidota > Bacteroidia > AKYH767-A > OLB10 > JBBQED01. The sequence goes on along the minus strand of JBBQED010000035.1, from coordinate 2,304 downwards.
TTGATTTTGATGGAAAATTTGAATACAGTGTAACGATTGCGGTCCGCTTTTCAGCTAGCCATGGCGTTAGTACTTTGTTGTATCCAAATCCGGTAAAGGGAGATGCATGGTTGATCTTTAATGCGATGGAATCCGGCGTAAAAAAAATGCAGGTATATGATCTTTCGGGTAGGATGATCAGTGAACAATCTTTTACGGTGGAGGAAGGCGTAAATACTTTGAGTATTGATTTTACGGATCTACCAAAGGGGATTTATTTTCTATTTTTCGATACCGAAAAACTGAAAGTGATCCGGGATTAATAGTTGAGGTTTAGTTTGAATCTGAAATTTCCAACGTGCAAATGTCAGTACTGCCAACAATTTGTTGGTAATGCTTAATATTTTCTTAACCTATTCACGAACAAAAATTTGGAATTCCTTTGCGGGAAAAGTATAAATTATAAATAATCAATACTTTAGCCCTACTTGAAAAGCAAATTGAATTTTACAATATGATGAAATTGTTGTTTTTCCACAACGCTTAAAAAATCCTTGCAGGGATGAAAGGTAAGTAATAACTTGCATCAACTTTTATTGAAATTTTAATCCTCCAGCGTACAAATCCTGAGGGGATAGCAAAAATTATTTTTAGCATACATTCAAAAAAAATCAACCCAAAATCTATACAATGAAACCAACTTTATTATTAAGCAGGAAAGCATTGCTAACTGTTGTATGGCTCCTATGCTGTACACTGTTTGTAAGCGCTCAAACAATCATCACGCAGTGGAATTTTAATGGTGTCACTCAGTCAACACCAACCACAGGAACAGGAACTTTTAGTGTAATTGGAGGGGCTACTTCCACTTCTGTTTCTGGTACTGGAAGTTCTGATCCGGCGGGAACAAACAATGCCATCAATACTACCACTTATCCTGCTGCTACAGCTAGTTCAGGGACTCGCGGTATTCAGATTGCCGTAAGTACTGTAGGATTTAATAATATTTCAGTGAAATGGGATCAACGAAACAGTAGTACCGCAAGTCGTTTCGTTCAGGTGCAATACACCACTAATGGAACTACGTATTCCAGTACAGGACTAACGAATAGTGGGGTCTATGAAATGACTACCACAGCCGGTACTTTTGCCAATGCGATAACCTTTAGTTTATCTGCGGTTCCTGCAGCATTCAATAACAGTAATTTCGGAATAAGAATAGTTGCAATATTTGCGCCTAGCACTTCAGCTTATACTGCTACTACTCCAGCGAATACTTACGGTACTGCAGGAACGATTCGTTTCGATATGCTTACGGTGAGTGGGAGTGTAATTCCTGTTTCAGTTTGTGGAAATGGAATTTTGGAAGCGGGAGAAGCATGCGATGATGGGAATTTAGCGAATAATGATGGATGTAGTAATTCTTGCGTCATTGAATCTTGTGATGATAATAACGCATGTACTACTGATTCTTATGATGTACTCCTCAGTACTTGCGTTCACACTGCCATAAATACGGATGATGGGAATTCATGTACTGCTGATGTATGTGATCCTGCTACGGGTATAATATCTCACCCATCGGTGGCGAATGGAACTGTTTGTAATGATGGAAATGCATGTACATCAAATGATGTCTGTATATCGGGAATTTGTGTTGCTGCAACACCTTTAAATGTAGATGATAATAATGTTTGTACCCTCGATCTATGTGATCCGGCAACTGGTGCAATACATATTCCAATTTCTGTAGATGATAATGACGCTTGTACAATTGATGCTTGTGATCCAGTTACAGGAGTTTCACATACTGCAGTAAATACGGATGATAATAATGCTTGTACTACTGATGCTTGTGATCCAGTTACTGGGGTTAGTCATACACCTGTAAATACAGACGATAACAATGCTTGTACTGCTGATGCTTGTGATCCTATTACAGGAGTTAGTCATACCGCAGTAAATACAGATGATAATAACGCTTGTACTACTGATGCTTGTGATCCAGTTACTGGAGTTTCACATACCGCAGTAAATACAGATGATAATAATGCTTGTACTACTGACGCTTGTGATCCTGTTACTGGAGTTAGTCATACCGCAGTAAATACGGATGACAATAATGCTTGTACAACTGATGCTTGTGATCCTGTTACAGGTGTTTCACATACTGCAGTAAACACGGATGATAATAATGCTTGTACAACTGATGCTTGCGATCCGTCAACAGGAAATGTTACGCATACTGCGATATCTATCAATGATAATGATGCTTGCACTACCGATGCTTGCGATCCTTCAACAGGAAACGTTAGTCATATAGTA
>JBBQED010000034.1:0-14018 GCA_038320345.1 Bacteroidia bacterium | reverse complement strand
CCGCAATACTGCCGCTCATTGCCAGCAGGAATATTCCTGCATACTTTCTGATACTTTTCATTTTTTTAGCACGATTTGAGTTAAAAGAGTAATGTTTTATCAGTTTTTTTCGGTTTTAATTAGCGAAGTCAAAAATATCTCCTAATTCATGAATCCATTGTGAATTTAACTTTGTTTTAACAAGTGCTGTTCCTAGGATTTCAAGGTTTAAACGTAGAGGCAGGCGACTTTGTTTTATTTAACTTTACAGCGATGGAACTAAAATTCTATAAATACCAAGGTACGGGTAATGATTTTATCATTCTGGATGGATGGGAAGGATTGCCGGAAATCAGTGCAGAGCAGATCAAGCGCTTGTGCGACCGTAGGTTTGGAATTGGCGCTGACGGTCTAATGATAATCTCGAAATCCGAAGATGCTGATTTTAAGATGCGCTACTTTAATTCAGATGGTAACCCAGGTTCTATGTGTGGTAACGGCGGCCGATGTCTAACACAATTTGCCTATAGCCAAAGTTATATTGGTAAATCGACCAGTTTTGTAGCTAGCGATGGATCGCATAAAGCAGTTATTCAAAATGAAAAAGATTGGGTATCCCTTCAAATGGGAAATGTTTCAGAGGTGGAAGTCTTGGAGAACGGAGATTGCTTCTTAAATACTGGATCTCCACATTATATCAAATGGGTAGATGATCCTTCAACAGTTGATGTGTTTTCGGAAGGAAAAAAAATAAGAAATAGTAGTAGGTATTTTCAAGAAGGTGTGAATGTTAACTTCGTTAGTGTGCAGCAGGGGAGAGTGGAAGTCAGGACTTTTGAACGAGGAGTTGAAGATGAAACCCTGAGCTGTGGAACAGGAGTAACGGCTTCTGTGCTTGCTTCGGTATTCATGAAAAAAATATCTTCGTCTGCGGATGGTGCCGAAGTGATCACTCCCGGCGGCGAATTATATGTTAAGTTTCATCAGTTAAATAATGGTTTTGATAATGTGTGGCTGGAAGGCCCAGCTGAATTAGTTTTTGAAGGTACAGTTGAACTTATATGATAAGAGGAAATACGATTTTATTAAGAGCGCTAGAACCACGTGACGTGGATTTGATGATGATTTATGAAAACGACATCGAAATCTGGCCGGTCAGCGGAACATTAAGTCCTTATTCAAAATATACACTTGAACAGTACTACAAAAATGCTGTTCAAGATATTTATGTTGCGCGCCAACTTAGGTTAGCCATAGAATTGATTTTGGAAATTCCTGAACCTGGACCTACAATCGGATACATCGATCTTTTTGAATTTGATCCGCAACACCGTAGAGCTGGAGTAGGAATTTTAATAGGTGACCGTACCAAAAGAAATAAAGGGTACGCAGCTGAAGCATTGAGTTTACTTGCTCAGTATTCTTTCGCAACACTAAATTTACATCAGTTGTTTTGTCATATTGAAAATTCAAATCATGCGAGTTTGCGACTGTTTCAAAAAGTTGGATTCAGAACTTGTGGCGTTTTACGTGAATGGATTGTATATGACGCTAAATGGCATGATGTCACCATGATGCAATTGTTGAGGCCACAGTCTATCATATGATTTTAAGACGATCTTTCCGTCTCTTGATGTGTATTGCAATAGTTGCCGCTATTGCCATGATGAATTGGTATTGTTCCTCTTCAAAAAAAGTAGAGTCACCTTTAACTACTTATGCAGGTTTAAGCGATACTGCCCGCTATGTAGGTATGGAGACGTGTAAGGGATGTCATAGTAATATTCATGAAACTTATACCCATACTGGCATGGGTAAATCTTTTGATTTGGCTTCGCATGCAAAAAGCTCAGGAAAATTTGAAGGGCATCCTGTGGTGTACGATAAATTCAAGGATTTTTATTATTCTCCATTGTGGGAGAAAGATAGTTTGAAATTTATGGAATTCAGACTCGATGGGAAAGATACTGTTCATAAAAGAATTGAAACGATTAAGTACATTGTTGGTTCCGGTCAGCATACCAATTCGCATATGTGGTCTTCTAACGGATTTTTATTCCAAGCTCCGCTGACATTCTATACGCAAAAAGGACAGTGGGATCTTCCTCCTGGATTTGAGGATGGAAATAACACCCGCTTTAATAGGATGATTGGAGTGGAGTGCATGAGTTGTCATAACGGTTACCCGGAATTTGAATTGGGTTCAGAAAATAAATACAACTTGGTAAAACAAGGAATTGACTGTGAGCGATGTCATGGTCCTGGGAGTGTGCATGTTCAATTAAAATCAACGGGAGTTTATGTCGATACTTCAAAATACATTGATTATTCAATCGTAAATCCTGCAAAGCTCGCGGTGAATTTACAACTCGATGTTTGTCAACGATGTCATGTGCAAGGTAATGCGGTGTTGAATGAAGGGAAATCATTTCTGGATTTCAAACCAGGAATGGCATTGTCGGATGTGATGAATGTTTTTATGCCCGTTTACAAAGGAAGGGAACAAGAGCATATTATGGCTTCACATGCTGAGCGATTAAAAATGAGCAAGTGTTTTATCAGCACGATTGAGAAAATCGAAAAAAATCCTGCCTCAACAAACCTTGCTCTCAAACCTTATAAGAATGCACTGACTTGTGTGACTTGCCATAATCCACATATCAGTGTGAGAGTAACAGGAGATAAAGTTTTTAATGCAGCTTGTACGAATTGTCATCAATCGGGAAAAGAAACACTTTGTACTAATGATCCTCATCTAAATACCAAGGCCGGAAATAATTGTGTGAGTTGTCATATGGCATTCAACGGAGCCAGTGATATTCCCCATGTAAGTGTTCATGATCATAAAATCAGTATTCCAGGTAAAACAACATTACCAGCAGCAACGAAAATTTTCTCTGGAATTTCATGTATCAATAATCCAAATCCACCCGTTGAAGCAAAGGCACAGGCGTATATCAATTATTTTGAAAAATTCGGACTAGGAATTGCGATGTTGGATTCGGCGGAAAGATATATTCCATCGGGAAATAATGTTGACATCACTAAAAACATCGGCCGGTTGATTCAATTATATTACTTGAAAAATGATTTCAGTAAAGTGATTCAATATGTGGAACAAGTAAAAAATCTGAGCGATAAATTGAATCATCAGCAGTTTGATAATTATCCAGCATGGACCTGTTACCGAATCGCGGAGTCTTATAATTCATTGGGAAATACAACAGCTGCACTCCCATGGTTTTCCCAGGCGAATCGATTGGCACCTTTTTATCCTGATTTTTCGAATAAGTATGCAAGTGCATTGGCAGCATCAGAAAATATTGCACAAGCCAAAGAACTCTACTTGGATCTCGTTAAAACGCATCCGGAGTATGCTCCAGGTTTTTCTAATCTAGGGTATTTATTATTATCTACTGAACAGAATGCCAAAGCTGCGGAAGTGTATTATGACCGAGCTTTATATTTAGATCCTGATTATGAACCCGCATTACTCAATAAAGCAGGCTTGTTTGTCGTTTTAAATAGAAGAGAGGATGCGATAAAAATCCTCAAACAAATTCTGAGAAAGAACCCTGCTAACGTGCAAGCATCAACAGCATATCGCCAACTTACTCGCAATAGCTGAAATAAAAATACCCGTGGCTAAAAAGAAATCCTCGTACACTCGGTTAAGAAAAATACTGATATCCTTTACCATCGTAATAGGAATTTCTGTTATGCTTACCGCATGGATCTTCTACCGGAAAGTATTTGCTCCGAATATTGTCATTAAAAATCATAAAACGCAATTTATTTATATACCTACTGGTTCTACTTTTCCAGAGGTAATGCGAGTTTTACAAGTACAAGGGTTATTGAAAAACAGTGCAACGTTTGAATGGGTGTCGGAGCAGATGAAGTATAAAGGGAATATAAAGCCCGGAAAATATCAAATCCGTTCTGGAATGAATAATAAAGAACTGATCGGACTGTTGCGTTCTGGAAAACAAACTCCAGTGATGCTTACATTCAGTAATATCCGAACTGTTGATCAGCTTGCAGGTATTGTAGGCTCAAAATTGGAACTTGATTCAACTTCGCTTTCCTCATTACTTCGTGATGATGTATTTCTAGCACAATACGGTTTTAATGCGAATAGTAGTTTGTCATTGTTGATTCCAAATACCTACGAATTCAAATGGAACACTTCTGCAGAGCAGTTTTTTGAAAGGATGACCAAAGAGTACAAAGTATTTTGGACGGAATCACGAAAGTTAAAAGCAAAAGAAATTGGTTTGTCGCAAGCCGAAGTGAGCGCACTTGCATCAATAGTTGAACAAGAAACCAGAAAGAATGATGAGAAGCCTGTGATTGCCGGAGTGTATATGAATCGTTATAAAAAAGGGTGGAAGCTTGAAGCCGACCCTACACTGGTGTATGCTTTAGGGGATTTTACAATTCGAAGAGTGTTGAATGAATACAAGGAAATTGATTCTCCTTTCAATACGTATATGTACACAGGTTTGCCACCGGGCCCGATTTGTATGCCTTCGGTATCCTCGATTGATGCGGTCTTGAATTATCAAAAGCACCCTTATCTCTTTTTTTGTGCAAGAGATGATTTTTCAGGATACCATGCATTTGCAAAAACGTATGATGATCATTTGCTGAATGCTCGCAGATTTCAGAAAGAATTGAACCGGAGAGGAATAAGGTCCTAATAGAGGATACTCTTGTCGTAGTAAAATATGAGGATTTTCTCCTGATACCGCTTACCTTTGCAGCATGAAAGTAGGTATCATCAGAGAAGAAAAAATCCCATACGATAAGCGGGTTCCATTTACACCAGTACAGTGTAAATATTTAATTGAGCAGTACCCCGATCTTAAAATTGTGGTGCAACCTAGTCCGTGGCGTTGTTATACGGATCAGGAATTTTTATCACATGGAGTGTTTTTGCAAGAAGACCTTTCCGACTGTGATGTACTGATGGGTGTTAAAGAAGTTCCAAAAGATAAACTCATTGCACATAAATCTTATTTTTTCTTTTCTCACACCATAAAAAAACAACCTCATAATAAAGAACTATTACAAGCCATCCTAGCAAAGAAAGTTCGGCTGATAGATTACGAATGTTTGGTGGATGATAACGGTAATCGTGTGATTGGTTTTGGTCGCTTTGCAGGAATCGTGGGTGCGTATAATGGAATCATGGCGTATGGTTTGAAATATGGTTTATTTACGATTAAGCCAGCTCATCTTTGTCATGATAAAAAAGAATTGTTTCAAGAGTTATCAAAAGTGAATCTCCCCAATATTAAAATCGTAATTACAGGAGGAGGAAGGGTGGCAAATGGAGCTATTGAAACTTTAGGAGTGCTCGGAATGCGAAAAGTTACTCCTTATGAATTTTTAAATTATTCATTCCGTGAACCAGTTTATGTACAATTGCATACTGCCGACTATTATCGTTCATTAGATGGTTCTCCTTGGAGTAGCAATGAGTTTTATCATCATCCTGAAAAGTTCGAATGTTTCTTTGCTGAACCAGGTTGTTATGCTAGTGCCTGCGATTTATTGATACATTGTACTTTCTGGGATCCTAATGCTCCGGTAATGTTTACCAAAGAAGAAATGAGAGGACATCGTTTTCATATTAGTGTAATTGCTGATGTTACCTGCGATATCAATGGTAGTATTCCATCAACCATGAAGGCTTCAACTATTGAAGATAAATTTTATGGCTATAATCCAGTCACTGAAAAACTAGAAGAGCCCTTTGCTACATCTACGATAACGGTAATGGCTATTGATAATCTTCCTTGTGAATTGCCGAGAGATGCATCCGAAGGTTTTGGAAAACATTTGATGGAACGTATTATGCCATCGCTTGACCATGATGAAGAAGGACTACTTGCTCGTGGAACAATTGCCGCAGAAGGGAAACTTACAGAGCGATTTGAATACCTTGCTGATTACGCAAGAGTAATCGATAACTAAACGAGCTCAGTAACACTGTTTTTAAGACGGGTAATCGCTTCCGAAGGATCTTCGGCTGAGAATACTGTATTCCCTGCAACAAGAATATCAGCACCCGCTTTAATTAACTCGGCAGCGTTCAAAAAATCAACGCCTCCATCAATTTCAATTTTTGCTGAGGAATCTTTCTGTTGAATGAGCTCTTTCAATTCATGGATTTTACTGTAGGTATTTCGAATGAATCGTTGTCCGCCGAAACCAGGATTAACCGACATCATACAAACTACATCGATATTTTTAATGACTTCAGAAAGTAAGTGAATAGGAGTATGTGGATTAATGGCAACTCCTGCTAATACTCCCAGCTGACGCATGTTCTGAATGGTACGATGTAGATGAGTGCATGCTTCATAATGTACAGAAATGATCGCCGCACCTGCATCAGCAAAAGCTGCAAGATATTTATCCGGCTCCACAATCATCAGATGTACATCAAGCGGTCGACGTGCATGTTTCTTGATGGCTTTTACTACCGGCAGTCCGAAGGAAATATTTGGCACAAAAACTCCATCCATAATATCCAGATGAAACCAATCCGCTTTACTTTCATTAACCATTTTGATGTCTTTCTGAAGATTTGAAAAATCTGCAGATAACATAGAAGGGGCAATCAGGACTGACATAATTGAAGATGATTTGTGCTTACGAAGCTATAAAAATGTATGGTAATAAAGCATCTTCTGATGGAGAAAATCAAGCGCAATAGAAAAACAGAAAACCCCAGAGGAGCGAACGCCTCCGGGGTTTTACACCTAAAACCCAAAAACCATCTTCTATCCGAGGTACGTCCTAAGAATTTTACTTCTGGAAGTATGTTTTAACCTGCGGATTGCTTTTTCTTTGATCTGACGAACTCTTTCACGAGTAAGTTCAAATCGCTCACCGATTTCTTCAAGGGTCATGGATGTTTCATTTAACCCGAAGTATAAGCGTATAACATCTGCTTCACGTGGAGTGAGCGTATATAGTGCACGTTCAATTTCTCTTCTTAATGATTCAGTAATGAGATTCATTTCTGGCGACGGTGCAGAATCTTCTCCTGGCATCAGATCCATCAAGGTTGCATCTTCTCCTTGATTTAAAGGAGCATCCATAGAAACATGTCGTCCTGAAGAACGCATCGTATCCATCACATCATCCACTGGAATATTGAGTAGCGTAGATAATTCTTCGTTGGTAGGTTCACGTTCAAACTCTTGTTCGAGTTGCGCAAAAGCTTTATTGATCTTATTGATGAATCCAATCTTATTTAAAGGAAGACGAACAATCCTTGCTTGTTCAGCCAATGCTTGTAGAATACTTTGACGAATCCACCACACCGCATAACTGATGAACTTAAATCCGCGTGTTTCATCAAACCTTTGCGCTGCCTTAATAAGACCAAGGTTTCCTTCGTTTATAAGGTCACCTAATGTGAGTCCCTGATTCTGGTATTGTTTTGCAACAGATACTACAAATCGTAAATTCGCTTTCGTTAGTTTTTCTAATGCTGTACGATCACCTTCTTTAATTCGTCTTGCTAAATCAACTTCTTGATCGGGAGTAAGTAATTCTACTTTTCCAATTTCCTGCAGATACTTATCTAAAGAGGCGGTTTCCCGGTTCGTAACCTGCTTAGTAATTTTTAGTTGTCTCATGTATTTCGACTCGTTTCAGGCTATCGTAACGGAAGTATTCAAGGGAGGTTGCAAAATCTCTAAACAGGATCTATCGATTGGCTGTAAGGATTTCTGGATTTTTTGGGTTTATTACAAAAAAAGTGCACGTTTTGATAATAAAAACTTACGTTAAAAGGGTGGTATTAAGATTTTAAAGGTATGAAAAATAAAATTTGCTAAAAATGCTAAAACCCGCCTTGGGAGCGGGTTTTAGCAAAATATGGATGATTTTTTAAGCCTTAATTAGTTTCCGGAGTAACACGTTCCGGACGATTTCCAAGCAAAACCTTACGAGAAAGACGATACTTACCTGTTTTCTTGTCGATTTCAATCAGTTTCACTTGAATGACTTCTCCTTCTTTTAGAACACCGTCCATCGTAGACAAGCGCTCATTAGAAATTTCAGAGATATGCAACAAACCATCTTTACCAGGGAGGAATTCAACGAAAGCACCGAATGCAGTTATTGTTTTAACTTTTCCATCATATACTTCACCCACTTCAGGCTCCATCACGATTCCTTTAATCCAGTTCAGTGCAGCATCAATAGATTTTTTATCGGGTGATGCAATTTCTACTACCCCTTCATTATTTACTTCTTCAATAGATATTGTTGCACCAGTAACACGTTGAATCTCTTGAATGATTTTTCCACCGGGTCCGATTACAGCACCAATATATTCACGGGCAATACGGAGCTTCACAATACGTGGAGCATGTTCTTTATAATCTTCGCGAGTTGCAGCAAGTGTTTTATTCATCTCACCCAGGATATGTAATCTTCCTGCTTTCGCCTGCTCCAGAGCTTGTAACATGATTTCATACGGCAAGCCATGTACTTTAAGATCCATCTGACAAGCACAAATACCTTTGCTAGTACCAGTTACTTTAAAATCCATGTCTCCCAAGTGATCTTCATCGCCCAAAATATCACTTAATACAGCAAAGCTTCCTTTACCGTCAGTAATTAAACCCATTGCAATTCCTGAAACCGCACTTTTAAGTTTAACACCCGCATCAAACAAAGCCAAACTTCCTGCACACACAGTTGCCATAGAAGAAGAACCATTTGATTCAAGAATATCAGAAACAATACGGATTGTATAAGGATTCACATCATCACCAGGCATCATCTTTTTCAAGGAACGCATAGCCAGATTTCCGTGACCTACTTCACGACGACTTTGTCCGCGATTAGGTTTTACTTCGCCAGTACTAAATCCAGGGAAGTTGTAATGTAACAGGAATTTATTTTTACCATCAAACATTGCCTGATCAATAATCTGTTCGTCCATTTTAGAACCAAGCGTTACTGACGTTAATGATTGTGTTTCACCACGAGTAAAAAGAGCAGAACCGTGAGCTGATGGTAGATAATTGACATCACTCCAGATGAAACGTATGTCTGTTAAACCACGTCCATCGAGACGAATTTTTTCTTTGAGGATCATGCTGCGAACAGCTTCTTTCTCTACATCATGAAAATAAGTCTTGATGAATCCAGCTTTCGTAGCAAGTTCTTCAGGGGTATATTGAGCAGAAAATTCATCTTGCACCGCTTTAAAAGCAACTTTACGAGCATGCTTATCAGGATTACACTGACGAGCTACAGCATAAGCTTTATCAAATGTTTCTTTCCATATTTTTTCACGTAATTCTTCGTCATGTGTTTCGTGATTGTATTCACGTTTTGTAACACCACCCATCATCTCAACGAGATCAGATTGTGCCTGACATTGAACTTTGATAGCTTCATGAGCGATACGAATAGCTTCCGCCATTTCATGTTCACTCACCTCATTCATTTCTCCTTCTACCATTACGATGTCAGCAGCAGATCCAGCAACGATCAGATCGATATCCGCCTTATCTAATTCTAAGCGGGGAGGATTGATGATAAATTTGCCATCGATACGTGCAACACGAACTTCAGAAATTGGTCCATTGAAAGGAATATCAGAAACTGCAATAGCAGCAGAAGCAGCAAGCGCAGCTAATGAATCCGGAGCAACATTCATATCTGCAGAAACCATTGTTACAGCTACCTGAGTGTCGGCATGATAATCATCCGGGAAAAGAGGGCGTAAAGCACGGTCGATCAAACGACAGATTAATACTTCATGGTCGGTAGTACGACCTTCACGACGGAAAAATCCACCGGGAAATCTTCCTGCGGAAGCAAATTTTTCCTGATAATCTACCGTAAGTGGTAGAAAATCGGTTCCTGGTTTAGCGTCTTGGTTAGAAACAACAGTTGCCAGCAACATGCAATCGCCCATTCGGACAACTACTGCGCCATCAGCTTGTTTGGCCAACAGGCCTGTTTCGATACTAATTTCCCTTCCGTCTTCGAGGCGAAAGGTCTTGATAAATCCTTTAGGTTTCATGATTTTTTTGCAGCGGATGGATTAAATAAAAAAAGGCAATTCCATCAAATTGCCTTTTTATCAGTTTGTGCCTTACGGCCTATGGGGAATATTTTATTTACGTATACCCAGCTCGGCGATGATCGCGCGGTAACGCATGATATCGGTTTTAGAAAGGTAATCTAGTAAACTTCTGCGTTTACCTACCAGTCCAATTAGAGCACGTTGGGTAGAATAGTCTTTTTTGAAGACTTTCAAGTGATCAGTTAAATGATTGATCCGCTCAGTAAACATAGCAATCTGAGCTTCTGACATGCCGGTATTAGATTCGGATTTGCCGTGTTTTTTGAAGATATCCTTCTTACTTTCTGATGTTAATAACATGCGAATACTTAATTTTTTCTTTTTACAGGAGGGCAAAGATACGAAGTTGATTCCGAATCAGCAAGTTAAGTAAAGAGGTTTTTAACAATTTGACAATTTGCCAGAAAAATAACTAAATAATTGATTATTAATTAAATAGTAGTTATAGCCTTATTTCCAATTCCACCATTTTAACATTTCAAGGTCTCGTTTAGGCTCGGGAGTTTGAGCAAAATAGACTGCACAACGAAAAACATACAATAAACAGCGGTCTTGAACCTGACCTACTAATTGGTTGGATTCGTGGTATAGGGTTTCGGGGTCTTTGGTAACGAGATCCTCCACTTTACGGATGCCTAAAAGCCAAAGGTCGTGGGCAATGGAAGGACCTACGCCGGGTATTACTTGTAATTGCTTCAGTGATTTTTTCCGGATCTGATCAGATTCCGTGAGTGTTTTCATTTTTTAGTAGATTCTTCTTTGAACAAACCCTGAATGTAAGTGATCACCGAATCCATTTTCGCTCTGGTGTAAATGGGGGCAGTGTTATCCATTTTGAAGTAAGGATATCCTTTTACCGGCAATTGAAAATCTGTTTTCTGAAAGGCAGTATCGTGAGGGTTGATCGGCACATAAATCATAGCTAAAACTGCAGGGTCATGAACAGGTCCTTTTATAGCCGGAATACCTTCCTGAGCATAAGATGTAAGACCCAAAAGGGTCAGTAAAATAATGATGGGAATAATCTGTTTCATGGGATGTGACTTAGAGGATTAAAATTATGCAAATTATTTTTTAATAGCAATTGAAATTCGAATTTGTTTTTGTGTTTTTTCATTAATTGGGATATATTCAAGAATTAACGTTCTTTTTTCTAACTTGACTTTTGGTTTTCAATTTAAAATTTGGGCGTCTGCCCTTCACTTCGTTCGGTCACCGGGCTATCCGTTCCAATCTTTTTGACAATCAAAAAGGATTTCCACTGCTATCCCTGCCGCTTTTAATAGTTTGCAGAAATTTAATGGGACAGTTTTATGAATCTATTAAAAATTAAGTTTCCTAAATTTTTATAAAATATTGTTGAATTTCATCGTGGTTTCAAAATTGTTTTTACTTTTAAGTAACCCTAATCCACTTTTTATGAAAAACCTACTTTTAACCTACATGTTCGTTGTTCTTTCTATTGGTGTATAAAGTCAAACTGCAACTTTGGGAACATACTCCTCAACCACCTCTGACCAAACCTATCGAAAGATTAACGATTATCTTGGACTCAACGGAGCAAACACTTTATTAACATCCAGTGCATTTGCCAATGCAAACGTTAATAAAATTTTAGCAGAATTCCGTCCTTCGTATTTACGTTTTCCCGGGGGTGATCCACTTCTTCCATCTACAAAAAATCGTGCATTTCATTTTGATGCAAGCCCTGATAATGTAATTTTTAATAATTTTTCCGATAATAGTATAACTGGATTTAAATTTTCAGGAAATTGCACATCAACCGACCAATTCAAACAAAACGCAATTGGTAATCACGATTTTGGTTTAGTAGTGGATGATGATGCCATCATGGGCACCCAAGATAATACCGGAAATGAATGGACAGGGTCCTACAGTACTTGGGCAGCAAAGAATTTTGAAACAGCAGCAGGATTAATTGCGCTATCCCGCTTCGATGTATGCACTACAGGAAGTTTCAGTCCTCCAAGTTCGGATCCTGCAGGATGGATAAATCCGGATCCCTTGTTAACATATACTCCTACTTCAATAAATAATTACGATTGTGATGGTTTTGATGAAGAGAATAGCATTGTATTAAATGGCAATGACCAATTATTAGCAAGTGGTGAAAAAGAGTTCGAAAATTTTCCTAATGAAGAAAAGTACATTGCCTCACAAATTTTATTGGATAAAATAAAAATAGCGGATGCAATTGCACCAGTCGACGAACTGTTTATTGATTTTAAAGATTCTCTCGAAAACACTTCCATCAACTATATTGATTCCAGTCAAATTTTAATTGAGCATAATAAATTTTCTATTAATGTAGAAGAATTTAATAGCAACCTTGAGCAAATGAGTTTATTGATATTAGAATCCAGTAGTGATGAAATTAAATTTGACCAGCTGCCAGATCTGTACTCAAAAGTACAGGGACAATTAAATCATTTCAAAGAAGTAAAGTCGGAGGTGGATGAAGACATTACCACATTAACAAATGCAGCAAACGAGAATTTATTGCCGGAGGTTAACGAAAAATACATGCTGGAAATCTACAAAAAGTATTTCAATAAGTATAATGTAAATTTCACAATCGGTGCAATTGATACATTAATTACGATTGCATTTCAATGTCCTTTGGAAGGAGGCAAGGCCGTTTTTCGTGCACGTGCAGTTTTACGATGGGTAACTGATACACTAACATATGATGATGCCGCAGGTTGCGCAAACTCTCCACTCAGGTTAAAACAAACCGAATCTGATAATATATTATGGATAGACGGAAACCCTTTAAATACAAACTCAACATTACAATTTAAAAATCCATTGGCTGAAAAAAGTACGTTGAGGGTTGTAAACTTACAAGGTCAAGCGGTAATTACGCTTCAGATTTCTGCAAATACTAATTTTTACAGTTTCTCTGAGTTAGATTTATCAGAAGGTATGTACTTATTGAAGCTGACAAACATACATCAGCAATTTAATACCGTTAAACTTATCGTTCAATGAGAATTGTCAGACTCGTTTTTATTTCTATTTTGATAAATACTGCATGTATTGCACAGCGTGTTGACAATATGTGGTTACAGGGCTATGCAAATAGTTTTCCAATACCATTTGGGGGGTCAAACCTTGATTTCAATTTTGGTGCTCCCAATATCTATTATGATTCGTTGAGAGATATGCAGCTGGATTTTACACTTGGTTTGATTTCCGATTCGGTGGGTAATTTGTTGTTCTATTCAAATGGTGTCTGGATTGCGGATGCAACTAACGATACCATGCAGAATGGAAGTGGGCTAAATCCTAGTTCCTACACGACTTCAGTTTACAATACCGGTATTCGCGTAACTGCGGCTGACATGTTATTGCCAGATCCGGGCAACCCAAACCAATATTACTTGATTCACGAAACGCCTGGAGATACAGTATATCCATATCCCGATTTCTTGTACTATTCTAAAATTGATAAAACTCTCAATAATGGAAAGGGTAAAGTGATTTCAAAAAACCAGGTGATTTGTTCTGACACTCTTGATTTGGGTCAAGTTTTAGCCTGTAGACATGCAAATGGTCGTGATTGGTGGATTGTATTTCCAGAATATCGATCCCCTAATTACTATGTTTATTTTTTAAACCCAAATGGTATAATTTTCCACTCAAAGCAATCAATTGGGATACGTAATTATAGTTCTGGTCAAGCAACTTTTTCGCCTGATGGAACTAAATATGCAAGCTATGATACCTACACCGACTTAGAAGTTTTTGATTTCGATCGTTGTACTGGCGTATTTTCTAACCCGCAAAATGTATCTGTAAATGATGGAGTAGTGGGTTTTGGGGTAAGTTTTTCACCTGACAGCAGAATAATTTATGCATCGTCGGTATATTGGATTTATCAATTTGA
>JBBQED010000033.1:0-20827 GCA_038320345.1 Bacteroidia bacterium | reverse complement strand
ACTGTAACCGGTGGTACTGGCGTAATTAGTTATTTATGGAGTAACAGTGCCATCACACAAGATCTCACAGGAATCGCTGCTGGTACTTATACCGTAACAGCAACTGATATAAATTCATGTACTGCAACGCAATCTTTTGTTGTAACCCAACCTACTGTAATCACAGTGCCTGGAGTAATTTCCAATGTAAGTTGTAATGCAGGTTCTAACGGCGCGATCAATATCACAGCAAGTGGAGGAACAGGAGCGTATACTTATCTGTGGAGTAATGCATCCGTAGTAGAAGATCAAACGGGCTTGACCATCGGAACTTATACAGTAACTGTTACAGATGCGAATTCATGTACTGCGGTTCAAACTTTTTCGATAACGGAACCTTCAATAATTAGTATAGCCGGTACCGTTACTAATGTAAATTGTTTCGGAACGGCAACGGGAAGTATAGATATCACTGCAACAGGTGGTACTGGTACACTATCTTATCTATGGAGTAATAGTTCGGTTGTCGAAGACCAGACAGCACTAGCTGCCAATACCTACTCGGTTACCGTGACAGATGCGAATATATGTACCGCTTCTAATAGTTTTACAGTTAATCAGTCGGCAGCGATAGGAATTACTGCTACAACAACAAATGTACTTTGTAATGGGGCTGCCACAGGGGCATTGGATATCACCGTTGTTGGTGGAACAGGAGCCTATACTTATTTATGGAATGATGCATCGGTTGCAGAAGATAGAACAGCACTTTCAGCCGCAACTTACACAGTTACAGCAACGGATGTAAATTCATGTTCTGCGTCACAAACATTTACAATTACTGAACCCGCCGTCATTGGCATCTCTGGGGTTATTACAAATGTTTCCTGTAATGGCGGATCTAACGGCGCAATCGATATCTCAGTCATAGGTGGTGCTGGTGCATATTCCTATTCATGGAACGATGGCATACTCACTGAGGATCGCACTTCTTTATCGGCTGGAAATTATACCGTAACCGTAACCGATGCGAATGCATGTACAGCAACGCAATCGTTTACCGTTATTCAATCTGCATTAATTACAATTTCATCAGTAGTTACTGACGTGCTTTGCAATGGTGGAAGCACTGGCGCTATTAATATTACTGTAACAGGTGGTGCAGGCACGCTGACTTATCTCTGGAGTAATAGTTCCGCTGCTGAAGATCAAACGGCATTGTTGGCGAATACATATACAGTTACTGTAAGCGATGCAAATCTTTGTACTGCCACACAAATTATTACAGTATCACAACCTACAGCACTCGGAATTACAAATGTAAATACGAACGTAATTTGTAATGCTACTGCTACTGGTGCTATTGATATTACTGCATCTGGAGGAACAGGAGCATATACTTATCTGTGGAATGATGCAGCAGTAACAGAAGATCGTACAAACATCAATGCAGGAACCTATACCGTTACTGTTACCGATGCAAACGCTTGTACTGCTACGCAAATATTTACGTTAACTCAACCTCCTGCTCTTGCTGTTTCCTCATTAATCACCAATGTGAATTGTAATGGCTCTTCTAATGGAGCGATCGATATCACGGCAAGTGGTGGATCAGGAACGCTTACTTATTTATGGAGCAATGCAGCGGTTACAGAAGATCTCACTGGAATAAATGCAGGAAGTTATTCTGTGACGATTACAGATGCAAATTCATGTACTAGGAATCAGTCATTCTCAGTTACACAGCCTCCTATAATCACCGGGACATTTACACAGAGTGCTGCTTCTTGTGGATTGCCAACAGGATCACTTACTGTTACTGCGGGTGGTGGTGTAGGAGGATATTCTTATGTATGGTCAAGCGGTGATATCACAAATACTATTTCGAATATTCCTGCCGGAACTTATACCGTAACAATTACAGATAGTCAGCTTTGTACACGTTCATTTTCAAGAACGATTACTTCAACAAATATTCCTGTCATTACTACAAATGCAGTTCAGAATGTTAGATGTAATGGTGGTAATACCGGTTCAATTGATATTGCCGTTAGCGGAGCTCCTTTTCCTTATACTTATCAATGGTCTAATGGTATTTTAGTTCAAGATCTTACTAATATCCCAGTTGGAAATTATACTGTTACCGTTACGTCGTTCAATGGATGTACACAAACTTCAACTTACACCATCACACAACCTGCTTTACTTACTGCAGTAGGCGTACCTTCCGCTTCAACTTGCGGTCAAGCAAATGGAAGTGCTACCGTGACGGTTACAGGGGGTACTGTTCCTTATACCTACTTGTGGAATACGGGAGCTGTAAGTGATACGATCACCAACCTTACTGCGGGTACATATAGTGTTACCATAACTGATTTCAATGGTTGTACACGACGGAGAAATATCCCAGTAACGCTTGCAAACGGACCAGTGATTTCGCTGGTAACGCAAGTTGACGTGTCTTGTTTTGGTGGAAGTAATGGCAGCATAGATATTAGTGTTACTGGAGGAACAATACCTTATAGTTATCTATGGACTACTGCCGATACAACAGAAGATATCAATAATCTGAGTGCGGGTACCTACACTGTTTTCGTAACAGACTCTACTGGTTGTGCCGACTCATTGTCGTTCGATATTCTCGAGCCTTTTGCTTTGACAGATTCAGTAGTCGTGATTAATCCTTCTTATTGTAACTCTCCTACAGGAAGTATTAATGTGATCATGAGTGGTGGTACAGGAACCTATACTTATAGTTGGTCCAATAGTGCAATCACTGCATTTAATCCAAATCTGATTTCCGGAAATTATACTGTTACGGTGACTGATAGTCTCGGTTGTGATACCATTTTAACGTATACTGTTCCCGCTCTACCTGGCGTTTCTTTAGTTCAAGATTCTGTTGTAAATCCTTTATGTTTTGGTGCTTCAACGGGTGCGATTTATATCACTGCGTCTTCTGGACTTCCACCTTATCAGTATCTCTGGAATGATGGTAATCTCAATGAAGATCGTACTGGTTTGCTTGCAGGAAATTATTCGGTGATTGTAACAGATTCTGCAGGTTGTAAGGATACTGTTTTTGTTACACTTACATCTCCTACAGCAATTACAGTTCAGTTTACAATGTCACCAGCCTTGTGTAGTCAGTCGAATGGTTCATTGCTTGCAACAGTGAGTGGCGGTACTCCTCCTTATACTTACCTCTGGGAAAATAGTGAAATCACACCCTTATCTTCTAACTTAGCTGCAGGTACTTATTCGCTTACCATTACCGATTCATTAGGTTGTGTAAAAATAGATTCTGCGATAGTTACTTCTAATGGTCCGCCGGATATTCAATTAGTGAGTTCAGTAAATCCATTATGTTCTGCTGATACTAATGGAGTGATCTCCATATCAATTGTTGGTGGTACTTCTCCTTATACTACTATTTGGTCAAATGCGGATACAGGTTTAGTGATTACAAATCTTGGTGCGGGAACTTATTCAGTAACAGTAACGGATTTTACAGGTTGTACCGATACAGCAAGTTTTGTTTTGACAAATCCTAATCCACTTGCGATATCTTTTCTAGTGACGAATGCTAATTGTAATCTTCCTACTGGTTCAGCTACCGCAGTTCCTGCAGGGGGAACAGGATCTTATAGTTATCAATGGTCAAATGCAAGTGGTACTCAAACGATCTCAAATTTATTACCAGCTATTTATACGGTTACAGTCACCGATCAGAATTTATGTAAGCGAACCGACTCCGTCATCGTAGGAAATATTGCTGGTCCTTCGGCAACAGTATCGTCTATACAAAATGTTAGTTGTAAGAACGGGAATGATGGAAGTATTAATATTACCGTAGTAGGAGGGGTCACTCCATTCACCTTCCTTTGGTCAAATACTGCAATCACCGAAGATCTGAGTAACTTGACTGCTGCTGATTATACCGTTACGATAACTGATAGCGCGGGTTGTACAGGAAATCTTGTGGTAAGTATCACTGAGCCAGATTCAATTTCAATTCAATCAACAATAATTGCATCTTCATGTGGTAGCGCTAATGGTAGCATTCAACTTACAATAAGCGGTGGTACTCCTGGTTATTCTTTCCTTTGGTCTAATGGTGATACTACTTCTACCATTCAAAATCTTTTATCTGGAAATTATACAGTGACTGTGACGGATAGTAAAGGATGTTCCTTGCAGAAAACATTTACTATTGGTAATACTAGTGGTCCTCAGATTTCCTTGGTAAGTGTAACAAATGTTTCATGTGCTGGAGGATCAAATGGTGCAATAGATATTGATGTTACTCAGGGTTCACCAACCTATACTTATTTATGGAGCAACGCTGCAACCACTCAAGATCTCTCAGGAGTTCCTTCAGGTATTTATACTGTAACAGTTACCGATTTCAATAATTGTATTAGTAATTTTACAGATACTATTGATTCCGGAATTCCAATAGTTATTTCGGTTACAACAACGAATGCTACGTGCGGACTGCCCAATGGAATTTTAACTGCATCCGCATCAGGTGGTAGTGGTAACTTTACCTATCTGTGGTCAACCAATGATGCATCTTCAACAATTTCTAGTCTTGCTGCAGCTTCTTATACGGTTACCGTAACGGATGATAGTTTGTGCCAGCAGGATAGTGTGTTTACCATCATTAATACTGGATCTCCAGTGATTACTTTAGTAGCAATTGATAGTGTTACGTGTAATAGTGGTAGTGATGGTAGCATTGATATTAGTGTGAGTGGTGGTGTGAATCCTTATACTTTTGTGTGGACAAATACCTCTCAAGTAACAGAAGATTTAAGCGGTCTTACGGCAAATAGTTACGCAGTAATAGTTACCGATTTTCAAGGGTGTACTTCTAATCAAACATTTACCGTTTCTCAACCTGCTGCGATTCAAATTAATTTCCCACTCCTGCAAAATGCATCCTGCGGCGTGGCGAATGGTTCAGTTGCACTCATAGCAACTGGTGGAGTACCGGGCTATACTTATTTATGGTCAACTGGTTCAGTAAATGATACATTGTTTAATCTCGCTGCTAATAGTTATACGGTAACAGTTACCGATTTTAAAGGCTGTTCGAAAAGTAGTATTGCAAATATTA
This sequence comes from Bacteroidia bacterium, assembly GCA_038320345.1. Classification (GTDB taxonomy): domain Bacteria; phylum Bacteroidota; class Bacteroidia; order AKYH767-A; family OLB10; genus JBBQED01. The sequence goes on along the minus strand of JBBQED010000033.1, from coordinate 15,726 downwards.
GTAATCTCACCGGCCCCACTTTAGTGAGTGTGGATTCTGGAAATGTTTCTTGCTATGGAGGTAATAATGGATTTATTAATATTGTAGTGACGGGTGGAACTGCTCCTTTAACTTATTCATGGAGTAATCTTCCTGATGTCACTTCCTCTGTTTCGAATTTACCTGCTGGAACATATACCCTTACAGCAAGTGATGCAGCATCTTGTTTGCTGATAAGAAGCGTAACCATCAGTCAACCGGATTCCATAACAATCAATGCGGTAACCCCTCAAAAAAATCCTCCATATAACCTTACTTGTTATCAGTCAAATGATGGAGAAATATTTCTCAGTGTGAATGGTGGAACTGCACCTTATCAGTTTATCTGGAATACTGGTGCGCTCACTCAAAACCTATTGAATCTTCCTGCAAATACCTATACTGTTTTCGTAACCGACCAGAATGGTTGTACCGGAACTGGAAGTTTTACATTGACTCAACCTCCTCAATTAATTTCAGAAGCAGGATCTGATATTACATTGTGTGGCGAGAACTCAACGTCGTTAAATGCCACGGTTCCGAATTATGGTATTGGATTCTGGCAGGTGAGCGGTCCTCAAGGTGTAGTTATCTTCAGTGATTCAACTGCTGTGAATACACAAATCAGTAATTTGCCTCTTGGTGATAATACATTTACTTGGACTGTTTCTGATGGTAAGTGTGCTGTTAGTTCACAGGTTGTGGTAACCGTTGCTTCTGTGATTACTTCTATTCCAGGTATCGATCGAACAGTTTGTGAGAGCACTGCTAATCTCAATGCTACGCGTCCACAGTTTGGTTATGGATATTGGACAGCTTTATCGCCTAACGTGACGATCCAAGATTCTTCTAAATCATTTACTCCTGTTTTTGATTTGAATATTGGTACTAATATTTTCCAGTGGACAGTGGTAAACGGAAACTGTCGTGATTCTGCATCGATTAAAATCACTCGCCGTGATTCGATTGATTGTCTTGGGAAAATTCAACTTCCAAATGCATTCTCTCCTAACTCAGATGGATTTAATGATGTCTTTCTGGTAAAAGGTTTGGAAGACTTTACTGATAATAATCTAGTAGTTTATAATCGTTGGGGAGTAGTAGTTTTTGAAAAGAATAGTTACCGAAATGATTGGGCCGGAACCGGAAATAATGGCGAACCTCTTCCTGATGGTACTTATTTTGTTTTACTTAAAGTTCGCTTGCTGAATAAAGTGTATGATACGTTTTTAGACCTGAGGAGATAATGAAGAAGCACGCCTTAATAGTATTTGTCCTCTTACTGTTGTCCTTCTTTACGGAGGCGCAGCAGACCCCGCTAATGAGTCATTATATGTTTAATGGCTTACTGCTTAATCCTGCTTATGCCGGAAGTAAAGAATATATCAGCGCAACCATGCTCTATCGCAAACAATGGGCTGGTCTCGAAGGGGCACCCGTTACTTATTCTGCTTCTATTCATGGCTTGATAAAAAAGAAAAATTTAGGACTAGGTCTGATCATGCAGCAGGATAAAATTGGTGTTACAAGTCAAACAGATATGTACGCTCAATTTGCTTATCATCTTCCATTAGGTGATGATAAACTTTCGGTAGGTATTCAAGCAGGCTTCAGTAATTTTAGTTCTGAAACGGTGAAGTTAAACTACTGGGATCCGGGCGATCAGGTTTTTGATTACAATACGTTTAACAGCCTTGTTCCGAATGCGGGACTAGGAATATATTATTATCGTAATTTGTTCTATGCAGGATTATCTTCTCCTTTCTTGATTAGTTATGATCCTAATGAAGCGGCTTCTTTAGATCCCTCTACACCTACACATAAAATGGATCGCCGTTTTTATTTTACAACAGGTGGTGTAATCGAAACTGAAACAGACATCAAAATAAAACCTTCTATATTAGTAAAAGCAGAAGGTCATACTCCCATTCAATATGATCTAAATATCAACTTCCTGATTAATGATATTTTCTGGATTGGCGGTTCTTATCGCTCTAAATCTGCTATTGTGATTCTTTTGGAATATCAAATTAGTCGTAAACTTAGAGTAGGATATTCCTATGATTATGCTGTAGGCCGACTAAAAAATTATCTACCCGGATCACATGAATTTATGTTAGGCTATGATTTCGGATTCCCTGTGATTAAGATGAAATCCCCACGTTACTTCTAATGATGCGTATACGGAATTTAATTAGGTTGTGTCTTTTTAGTGCATTACTGCTTCTGGCAAGTTGTGTACAAGTTCGATTGCGTACAGCTAATGAAAATTATGAGCAGTTTGCTTATGCTCCTGCTGCAGAAAATTACGAGTACGTATTAAGAAAACGTCTCGATGATCAATCGATTATTAATATTTCAGATTGTTATCGTCAAATTGGAAATTCTCAAAGAGCAGAGTTCTGGTATAAGCGCGCAGTGAAATTGGAGAATGCAAAGCCCGAATGGAATCTCTTCCTAGCAGAAGCTTTAATGCGCAATGCGAAGTATGAAGAAGCGAAAGAGTATCTCACTAAATATATTTCTTTAAATACTACAGATTTTCGTGCGCAGCGTTTATTGAGTTCTTGTGATAGCATTAATCAGTTTTATCAGGATACTTCTATTTATGTAATTACGCCTCTTCGATTTAATACTCCTGCAGAAAGTTATTTTAGTCCTGCTTTTTATCGCTCTGGAATTGTTTTTCTTTCTGATATGAGTTTTAAAGGACTGAGTACAACTAAATCTGATGGAACAGGTCATCGTTTTCTGGATTTGTTCTATGCTAAAAAAACAGATAAAGGAAATTGGCTAGATCCCGAGCCTCTCCGCGGAGAAGTAAATGGTCGCTTTAACGAAGGTCCTGCAGTGTTTACCCACGATTTTAATACGATGTATTTTACACGTAATAACTATACTAGCAATAAGGCTGAAAAGAATAAGCGAAATGTTAACGTGCTTAAAATCTATAAAGCAGAATTTCTAGATGGCAAATGGATTATCAAAGGGGAAATGTATTTTAACAGCGGAGATTATTCTGTTGGACACCCCGCATTGAATAGCGATGGTACTGTCCTTTACTTTATTTCGGATATGCCTTGGGGTTATGGAGGTACTGATATTTACAGAGTGCGTTGGGAAGGCGGAAATACTTGGAGTCAGCCTGAAAATCTTGGACCTACAGTAAATACCGAGGGAAATGAAATGTTTCCCTTCTTAGCAAATGATACTACTTTATTTTTTGCTTCCGATGGTCACTTGGGTTTAGGTGGACTCGATATTTTTGAAACTAGAAATGATAATGGTAAATGGATGGAGCCCATAAATTTGGGTTATCCATTAAATAGTTCACAGGATGATTTTGGTTATATCATAGATTCCACAGGGACTAATGGATATCTTAGCTCTACACGCAATAGCAGTACCGACCGCATCTATTCATTCGTAAAAAATCCACCTCGTCTACAGATTGTTGTTAAAGTAACAGATCGTGATAATGGTTTAGCAGTTAAGAATACTTCGGTAACTGTGATATCAGCAGAAATGAAAGAGGAAAAGTATATGACAGATGCTTTTGGGGAGATAAAAATTAAAGCAGATCCTGATAAAGAATATAGTTTTCATTGTGATCAGCGCGATTATTTTTATCTCGAAACTGCCACCTCTACAAAAGGAAAACGGTTCTCTGAAGTGGTCAATGTTCCTGTCGAATTGCGTAAAGTGCAATTGAACAAACCATTCAAATGGGCGGGCATTTCATTTAAAAAGAAAGATTTCCAACTTAAAACTGCGGCGGGGGATGCATTGGAGCTTTTAGTAAAATTACTTTCCGATAATCCTCGTTTGGAAATTGAAATTGCATCTTTTACAGATGCGCGAGGCAGTGATGCTGATAACTTAAAATTAACTCAGAAAAGAGCAGATCTCGTTTTACAATATTTAGTTTCTCGTGGGATAAAAGCAGAACGGCTTAATGCAAAAGGATTTGGTGAAACAAAATTGTTAAACCAATGCGTGAACGGATTACTTTGTCTCGAAGAAGAACAGGAAGTGAATAATCGTATCGAAATCACTATCCGGAATATCGCAAAGGATACAGCCTCACAATGAAAACCCCTTCGGTTCCTCTTGCTGAACGCATGCGGCCCCAATCACTCGATGATCTGATTGGCCAGCCTCATTTATCGGGCAAAGATGGTGTTCTCAGAAGGCTCATGAATGCTGGTAAATTACCTTCCATTATTTTTTGGGGCCCTCCTGGTGTTGGGAAAACTACGTTAGCAAGTATTATTGCCTCCAATGCCGGCCTTCCAATGTTTTCGCTCAGCGCTATTTCTTCAGGAGTAAAAGAAGTGCGTGAAGTTATTGCTAAAGCAAAGGAATCAGGAAAAGCAGTGCTGTTTATTGATGAGATACATCGATTTAATAAATCACAGCAAGACTCACTCTTAGGTGCTGTAGAGCAAGGATATTTATTGTTGATCGGTGCAACTACAGAAAATCCTTCCTTCGAAGTTATCCGACCATTACTTTCACGTTGCCAAGTGTATATTCTCAATCCATTATCTGAAGAAGATATGATGCAGTTGCTCGAAACAGCAATTGTGAGAGATGAAGAATTGAGTAAGCGTCAGGTAAAACTACAAGATACCGGAGCACTTTTTAATTTAAGTGGTGGCGATGCCCGCAAAATGTTGAATCTGTTGGAACTGGTTGTGCAGAGTATTGCTGAAACTCCAGTAGTGGTAACTGATAAAATCGTTATGGATGTTGCTCAGCAACGATCAGCAGCGTATGATAAAGGCGGAGAGCAACATTATGATGTGATCTCTGCTTATATTAAATCCATCAGAGGTAGCGATCCCAATGGTGCATTGTATTGGCTCGCACGAATGGTGGAAGGTGGAGAAGAACCTCGCTTTATCGCTAGGCGGTTGGTGATTCTGGCGTCTGAAGATATCGGAAACGCAAATCCTAATGCACTTTTACTTGCAACCGCTTGCTTTAGTGCTGTTGAAATGATAGGCTACCCCGAGTGTGTGTTGAACCTTGCTCAAGCAACAGTTTATCTAGCAGCATCAGCAAAAAGTAATGCCAGTTATATCGCTATTCGCAAAGCGCAAAAAGAAGTCCGTGAGAAGGGCGATCGTCCAGTACCCTTGCATCTACGCAATGCACCCACGCGTTTAATGAAAGATCTGGATTACGGTAGTGGGTACCGTTATGCCCACGATTTTGAAAATAATTTTGCCGATCTTGAATTTCTTCCCGATGGTTTGAGTGGGACAAAATTTTATGAGCCCGGAGAGAATATGCGCGAAAATGAATTAAGGCAGTTTCTTAAAGTGAGATGGAAGGATAAGTATGAATATTGAAATATTATTTTCTTATAGCCCTCGTAAAATTGATTGCATTGAATTTATACACTATTGATCGCTAATCCCTGATATGAATATATCCCGGAATGTATCCCTGAAGAAGTATAATACTTTTGGTATCGATGCTCATGCTGATTATTTCGTTGAAGTAAATTCCTCAGCAGAGATAATTCAGATTTTGCAAGATGATCACTTGAAATCTTTAGATCGATTAATAATTGGTGGTGGAAGTAATATTTTGTTGACGCGTGATTTTCCTGGACTCGTCATTAAGAATAATCTGAAAGGTATAAGCATCGTAAATGAAGATGTGAATTCCGTTTGGGTGAGATCTGCTGCTGGTGAATCTTGGCATTCCTTCGTACTCTGGACACTCGATCACAACTTGAATGGGGCAGAGAATCTTAGTCTTATTCCAGGAAGTGTTGGTGCAGGTCCGATGCAAAATATTGGAGCCTATGGCGTTGAATTGAAAGATCTTTTCTTTGAACTCGAAGCGCTTAATGTAGAAACTTTAGAGTCCAGAATCTTCACTCATCAAGAGTGTAAATTCGGTTATCGAGAAAGTGTTTTCAAGCATGAAGTACGGAATCAATTTTTTATTACTTCAGTAACTTTCAAATTGAATAAAATTCCAAACTTAAACACCAGCTACGGTGCCATTGCTCAAGAGTTAAGTAAAGAAGAAATTACCAATCCATCTTCAAAAGATATCAGTAATGCAGTCATTCGGATTCGTCAGAGTAAATTACCTGATCCTGCAGTCTTGGGTAATGCAGGAAGTTTTTTTAAGAATCCTGAAATTCCAACAGCGCAATTTAATGAGTTGAAAATTAAATTTCCGGAAATAGTAGGCTATCCTTTGGCTAATGAAAGAGTAAAACTTGCCGCAGGTTGGATGATAGAACAATGTGGCTGGAAAGGCAAGAGAGTAGGGGATACAGGATCTCATAAAGACCAAGCTCTCGTTTTAGTTAATTATGGCAATGCTAAAGGTGCTGATGTCTATGAACTCGCATTGCAAATCCGCGAATCCGTGATTCAAAAGTTTGGAGTGCGCATTGATCCCGAAGTGAATTTGATTTAAGAATTAATCTCCTCGATTAAAAGAAATCCCTGTCATCTTTCCGATAACAGGGATTTATAATTTATGCTATTAATTATCTCCTTATTTATTCGATGATAATTTTACCATCCGATTTTCGTGTGCCGCTAGCATTTATTAACTGATAGAAATACATTCCGGATTGCAAACTTTCTTTTTTCAAGAGTAGATGCTCTCCTGTTGTAGAAAGTTGTTTTACCATTTTTCCACCGATATCATAAATAGTTAGTTTGTATTTTTCACCACTGAGATTACTGAACAAGATATTTGTGTAATCACTGAAAGGATTCGGATAAATGAGGGTAGGGTCATCATTTAAATATACAGTATTGAGTCCTACTGGGATCACAAAGACATAGGTATTGAAAGTTTCATTGGTAACTACTGCTGGATTACTATCGAAAACAATAAATGCCTGATTCGTGACTACACTGCTGTCAGCTAATCCTGTTTTAGGGAGAATCGTATATCTCACAAAACCATTACTTGCAGGTTCATTTACATTGCTATCAGGGAGTAAAATGTTGGCAAAAGTAAAGCTAACTCTTCCATTATTATCAATTTCAGTTTGTACTGCATGACTGGATCCAATCACTTGTAGAGTGGTAAAATCCAGATTTTGATCTAAATTATCATAGATAACAACATTAAATGCAGTGTCGTTTCCTGTATTCTGAAAACGGATGGTATAATCTAATAACTCACCAGTAAGGGTTAAATGATCTTGACCAATGCCTTCTGGTGAAACTGATTTATCATTTGGATCTATTCCACAAATCACATTATCAATACTGATTGCAGTATCAGAATAAAGTATGTTGCCAAGTCCATCATCTGTATTAACTATTGATTTTGTTTCCACCACCGATCCTGCTCCTGGATAATAAGAAGAAATTAATATCGAAAATCCGCTGGCAAATGGTATTAAATTCGTCAAGTTCCAACTGAGTGTATCACCATTTGTTACATTTGGTGGTGGAAAACTATTAATGCTAGTCATAAGTGGACTCTTGATGAAATACGCCGTTCCATTAATCAATCCGTTACTCGTATTCAAGACGTTAAGAATATGCTGATGATAGGAATTACATCTTCTTAAACTTGATGTCATTATTAAATTAACAGATCCAGGTGGGTTAGTAGTACGAATACCAAAATCAAGACTGTCAACATTTGAGATTGCATTTACAGTGTAGGATGCGGAATCAGAAGTTAATATCCATAATGCTGGATTAACTGGATTCCATTGTATAGTGTGATTTCCGAACGAAACTCCAATACTGTAATGCCCATTGATATCACTGTAGCTAGATATTGAATCAGGTAAACTGAGTACACGTTGTCCGGAAATTCCATATTCTCCAATGTCTTGAATGCCATTAGCATTCATATCAATATAGGTTACACCAATAAGATAGGCTTCAGGATTTAAAACCGTAAATGCGGAGGGTAATATATGCCTCTCAGCATTGGTTAGAGTTACGATAACATCATACACTCCTGAAAATGCATTCGCTGGTATTAAGAAATTTGCGGTTGCTGTATTACTATCAATGACATTGATCGAATTGGGGAGGGCTAAAATATTTCCATACCCGACTTTGTAGAGTCTAACTTGAGAAATATTTCCTGATCCTGTTCCCGTGAATAATCCTCGGCTTTCTATAATAGTGCTTACTGTGTATCCTTTGATTTTGGCATTGGGAGTAATTGTAGTCAGTGCTCGTCGAAGTCCGAAATTTAAATTATTCACATTTGCAATTGCAATGGTAAAAGTGTAACTCGCAGAATCACTAGAAAGATATAAGTAATTATACACATTGTTGGTCCATGTAATTGTGTATGTCCCATTGATTAAAGGATAACTAAAATTTCCATTTCCATCAGTATTTATCGTATGATTTCCGGGGTTGATGACAATTCCCTGTGAGACTAAGTTTGGTTCACCTGTATCTTTTATTCCGTTAAGATTTAAATCTTCGTAAATATTTCCAATCGCATTTCCATCAGGTGGTTGGATAGTAAATGACTGTGGTAAAGTAAATGTTTGATAATTGAAAAATTGATCTACTGTTGTTACACTGAGATCATATAAACCTGTTGGGGCGTTACCTGGATAATTAATAGGAGTAGTTGCAGAGTCATTATAACACGTTGTGTAAAAATTGAAATTGAAGTAATCAAAAATGGGAATTGACGTTGCTCCTTGTATTAAATGAATATCGTAAATATTGCCATTTTGAGATGATTGCTGTAGAAAAACTCCCGGACCTGTAATGGTGACATCAAGCGTTCCCTGACCAGCTACAGTAGTATTAGGTGCGATGCCAGTGAGCGATTGTGCGTTAATACTGAAGAACGAAAAAAGTAGAATACTTTGTAAAAGGAGGAAGGATTTCATGGGTTAGGTGGTAAAAGGGTTAGGTCAATTGCACTACTGTGGTAATCACCTCTAAAGTAATATAATTTTTAAATCTGCGATGTAAATGTCCTAATAAGTTTGTACGGCTCCGTACGAGTGCAAATTAGTAATCACTTAAATTTATTTCTTTACATAAGTGATTGATTTATAACACATTTAGATTTCGTCAAAGGTTTTCTTTTGAGGTGTGTATTTTCTTACTAACTTTGCACCCCGTTAAAGATAAAGTTCATCATCTGGTTTTCTCCATTTAACAGGGTTCTTTTAAAGTACTATTGCTTGAAAAATTATTTAATTCTTTCCTCAGAATTAACTTAAATACAGTGCGGGGTGGAGCAGAGGTAGCTCGTTGGGCTCATAACCCAAAGGTCATAGGTTCGAGTCCTATCCCCGCTACCAACAAAAGCCGAAACGAGAGTTTCGGCTTTTTCAATTTAAAATCCCGCCATGCTTGCATGAAGCGGGATTTTAAATTGAAAAAGCAATTCCGATTTATCGGGATTGGCTTTTGTTGATTAGCTCACCCCCGAAGGACCGCCCTCGATTTATCGAGGGCAATCCTATCCCTCACAAAATCCCGCCATGCTTGCATGTAGCGGGATTTTAAATTGAAAAAGCAATTCCGATTTATCGGGATTGGCTTTTGTTGATTAGCTCACCCCCGAAGGACCGCCCTCGATTTATCGAGGGCAATCCTATCCCCCACAAAATCCCGCCATGCTTGCATGAAGCGGGATTTTAAATTGAAAAAGTAAACCCGATTTATCGGGATTGGCTTTTGTTGATTAGCTCACTCCCGAAGGACCGCCATCGATTTATCGAGGGCAATCCTATCCCTCACAAAATCCCGCCTTCCCGTTAAATCGGGACAGGTCTTGGGTAGGTGCTATTACTTGCCGTTTTGCTGTTCGTGAGAAGATGTCTTCCTCGAAGTTAGCACATTTCTCGCCATTTCTTGAAACCGCTATTGTGCGTAGTTTATTTTTTTGGTTTAAGGTGTTTATCCAAAAAATTTTCCATTGCACTGTAAAAATCAAATCGGTTGTTTTGATTAACGAAACCGTGTCCTTCATCTTCTTTTACCATATATTCTACATCTATACCTCGCTTTTTTAATGCTTCAACCATTTGGTCGCTTTCTGCCTTGTTTACTCTTGGATCATTTACTCCTTGAGCTATAAACAAAGGCGTTTTAATTTTGTCTGCATGCAATGCTGGTGATGCCTCTGCAAGCAATAAACTATCTTTTCCAGGATCGCCAACCATTTCGTACCATTGATATAGGCGAGGTTTCCAATATGGCGGAAAGGTGTTCATAAATGTAAGCAGGTTACTTATTCCAACATAATCAACAGCCGCAGCGTACAAATCTGGAGTATAGGTAATACCTGCAAGTGCTGCATAACCGCCATAACTGCCGCCATAAATGGCAATTCGTTTTTCATCGGCAATACCTTGTTTTATTAACCATTCTACACCGTCTGTTATGTCATACTGCATTTTTTTTCCCCATTGCTTGAAACTTGCTTCCCAAAATTTCTTTCCGTAACCTGAACTTCCTCTGAAATTCATTTGCAAAACAGCATAGCCGCGATTGGCTAAAAACTGAACTTCCGAATTATAATACCAACCGTCCCTTACATATGAAGGACCTCCATGTGGATTAATAATAACAGGCAGATTTTTAGGTTCGATTCCAATCGGAAGAGTTAAATATCCATGAATTTCCAAGCCATCTCTTGATATATAGGTAATTGGTTTCATGTAGCTCATTTGTTTTTCTTCAATCCATGGATAAGGATTAGCTACAAGTTTGCTTTTTTTCGTTTTGAAATCATATAGATAATATCTGAACATTACCCTATCATTGCGTGTCCAAAAAATAGCTTTCGTACGGTCATCAGTATAGCTTACAAATTGTGTTTCATAACCTTTAAATTCATTGTTTAGATCATTGTAAATTTCTTTCCATTCCTGATCAAAAAAATATCGTTCAGGTTTTTCTGCATCCCAATAGACTGCTGCCAGTACTTGTTTTTTTCTGTCGTAGTTGATGTCTCCCAAATCATATTTGTCGTTGGCATATAATTCTTTTATTTCTTTTTTAGTTACCGGGTCATATTCAACTAACACAGACTTATCCCTGCCAATATTACTGATAGCATAAATGTTTTTATTGTTTTTGTCAAAAGAAGCGGGATAAAAACCATCCTTAAATGAAGTAGTAATTAATGGCGTAAAATTATCTTTCTCTGAATTGCGATAACTCCAGATATTATTTACACCGTCATTTTTTAAAGCCATGCGTATAATGCCATTGTTGTCTGTAACCCAAAAGCTGTAGTCTTCCTTGTTCTCATAGAGTAAGGTCAATTCACCTGTTTCAATATTTAGTAAATAAGGATCAAAATATTCTCGTACTCTTTTGTTAATGCCAACGAGCAGTTCTTTTTCTTTGCCTGTGATGTCATTCAAATCATCAATAACATTAGTCCTTACTCCAACGAAAGAGGTTAGTGCTTTTAAATCTGTGCCGTCTGGTTTTACAGCAAACAGTTGAAAATTTTCATCTCCGCCAATGTCTTGTATATAAACAATCCTGTCGCCTTTCCAAAAATAATTATTGTTTATGCTTCGCAAGGTGTCCTTGGTAACACAAACAACTGTGCTGTCGGATATTTTTTGAACAAAAACGTTGGTCTTGCCCTTATAGTCAGCACAGTAACTAAAATAGTTCCCGTCGGGCGAAATTCTAAATTTTGTTTTTTCTCCCTCTTTAAAGAACGTTCTCACGTCAATTAACGGTGCTGGTGTTTCTCTTTGTTCCTGACTGTACACTTTTGGAGCGACAGTAAAAAGAAATAATACTGATAAAGCTAGATTTCTAATCATACCTTGAATTTTACAGTGTTACTAAATTACGCATAAAGTTTTGGCTTTGCGTAGTTGGGGAAATAGCTATCCATCAGCCTCGCCGTTCAATCCAATAAAGGAACGAAATTTTCACTAAACCGAAATACAGCCAGCGGCACTAGGATCTTAGTAAGATGCTGCGGGTGGATAAATGTACGGTCAAGCCGATGACTAAAGTTGATTAATGAAATATTGTTGATTCCCCTTCCTTCTGCCACCAATTGCATAAAATCGATGTTGTGCGTTCGTGCTTATCACTATTAATTTTCCAAATGATATTTCTTTTTAATTAATTCCAATAGATATTGCGTTCGTTTTGACTGCTTAATACACATATCGTATTGCAGTTTGCGTGCTCCAAAATAGTATTGTGTGCTTGTAAGAAACATGTTAAAATCCTGCTCATTATTGGTCATATACTTCAAAGAAGCATCAGTTGGTTCTTCTTTGTCCTTAAATATTTTAAACAAAACTTGCGCATCAAACACTTTTCCAACCGCCTGCATATACTCTGCAATTCTGTCTCGTACAATTTCATTTTGCATGTCAACTCTATTTAAATAAAAGTAATAACCGGAAATACTGTCGGCAACTTGCTGATTGCTTATTAATCGTAAATACCCAGAATGTTTCATTTGGTCATACGTGCGGGAATTGAAAGAAAAGAAATTTAATGAATTCATAGTTGCTTTTCGTACCAGAAAATAAATTCTGTTCTTGTGCGAATCTCTTTCATCACTTTTCATCAGCATCATTACAGAATCAATGGTAGCAAATAATACTGAAGATGATTTTTCGTACTCCGAAAAATTGGCAACATCATCTTTTAGGTCTTCATACAGGTTTTTAATGTAAACCTTTTCTCGGTCTCTTTCTATTTTATGTTCGAGTTGATATTCGGCCAAAAAACCACAGAACACGGCGAGGAACAACATTAAAAATTCCCAGAAATATGATTTCCAGTTTTTCTTTCCTTCGTGATGAGCATGATGATGTACTTCCATATTTTCATTTTCTTGATTTAGGTTGATATTTTCTGTGGTTGGAGTTGGAGTAATTTCGTCAGGGGAATTTTCCGATTGGTTGGTTGTTGGATTATCTAAATGTTCTTCGTCTTTATTGTCTGCTATTTATTTTATAGTACTTTAGTTATTAGAGTTTTTCACATGACGCACATCGGTTTAGGACTACACGCAGTGGCGAATTATTAGCACAAAATTTTATATGAAGAACTACTGTTTTTTTTAGCACAAATGTTTATTAGAAGCACGTCCCCCTCCATTGTCTTGTAGCCCTTGTTATATCTACACCCTTTTTCTTCATTCGTGCTGTGGTCCTAATAAGTTGAAATATTCGCCTTTTGTTTTGTCAAGAGATGATGAAATTATTTTGAAATTGTCTAACGTGGCCTTAAAGTTTATAAACTTGTCAATTATGACTCTGTTTTTAAAAATTACAAACGTATTTTCTACGCTTTGATTAATTTTATTTAGATTTACTTCACTTTCTGTGTCTGTCATTGAAGGTACAAAAGTTAAAGCAATATTTTTTAATTTGAGCTCAATCCCTATATTTTCTAACTCTTTTTGTCGTGTTTCTTTGTTATACTTATTTCCATTTCCATATACAAAATATACTTTCAAAAATTTACTTCGTTTTACACTTTCTTGCTCTAAAAATGTAAGCCACTTTTTAATGTCGTCCCAATTTGTATAATTGCCGACGAAATAAATTATTCCGTGAAACCGTCCATATTTGCAAACTGGGCAAGTTCTAGTTCCCTTGTCTGGTCCAAAAGCGTGGAAAGGAATGAATGAAGGATTGTCTTCTCCTATTTGAAGTCCTGATTGTTTTTCAGACTTTACTTTGTCAGGGTAGTTTGGAATATTTAAGCCCAAAATAATATTGTGCTCCGCAATTTGTAAGTTGCCTGAAATTAATACTCTTAAAACTCCACTTCCGCCACGATTTTCAAGAGCTTTTCTTTTTTCTCGTTTCAAAAGTTTATCATCGTCAAACACAAACTCATCAATATAATATTCGTTTTCAATATTTGGTTCTTTCACTGATGTATGGATGTGTGCAGGTATGTTTTCGTTTGGATAGGGTGCAGGTCTGATAGAATAAATAGAGTATTTGCCATTTTCATCAGTCTTTACCCAACCCCGAATGTGTCCATGACGTTTTGCTTTTTCGTCCATTCCTTTTGTAGTTGAATAGTAACCGTTGTTATCTGTCTGCCAATAATAAATGATAACATTTGGTGCTGGTGTCTTACCGCCAATTTTATATGCTGTTCCAGTTACTAGAAGTTTTTGCCCGTTCTCTGTCCAACCAAAACTGGTATCAACCGCATTAATATTTGTAGGCATTCCAACAAACATAATTTCACAGCCATCGCAACCTCCACCAATTAATTTATTTTTAGTAGTTGATGAATTAGGTTTTGATTGATTGTTGTTTTTCGTCTGCCCATTACAACTAGTCAAGAATGTAGAGAGAAGAACATAAAGTCCGAAATGATGAAGTCGTTTCATAATTGAACAGTTGTATTATAGGGTCGCTCATACTGTTTTGGCAACTTGCCGAAGGGAGGCACTTTTACCACAATGCCGATAGCTACTGACATCGATACGAAGCACAACCTGTCCCGCCTTAAAGGCAAAGCTTCATTTAACCACTGAACCGCCAATTTCTTGTAGGTGCTGTTACCAGCTGCCTTGCTGTTCGTCCGAAGACCGTCAGTTTGTAGTTTGCACGATTTTTTATTTAGTGAAGTCATACTGTTTTAATACTCGTAGTCCTAAAAGTCCGTCCTCAAATCTATATGTTATTTCACTTTTATCTTTCATTGCGTCAAAGTCAAAAAACATTCTGAACCAAGGATACTCTTCATACTTGTTATTTGTAAAGTCAATGTAGGCGATTTTTTCTAATCTTGCTTTTGTTGTTCGTCCACCATACCAACGCTTTTCATGAACGAAAGTATATACTTCTGTTGTCGGGTTAGATGTGAAAACAAAGTTGGTCAAAAAAAACAGGTTGAATATGCTTGGCGTAAAACAAAGGAACAGTCCAACTTTTGAGAACTTTTTTATTGCAGATACCTTGAAATAGAAAGCAAGAAAAGTCAAGGCGTAAAATGCTAACAGAATAAATGAAAGAGAAAAGAATGACAATTGTGTGTTGAGCGTAAACCTAAAGAGAACAATCAAATTAATTATAGTGATTACTGCATACTTAAATGTCTTTGCTTTTACAACTAAAACAAGTGATTGGAAAAACGAACTAAGATTGATGGTTATTTTTTCATTAAAGATACCTGCCCAAAAATGCACTGAAAGGAATGTAAAGAAAAGTCCAACCCCGAACCCAGCCCATGCTTTGTAGATGTAACCCCATAATGGACATAACATGACTGCGATTGCCGAAAAGAAATAGAGATGCTCAATAACGGTGATAGCAGCTTGAGAGTTTTTGTAGTAGTCCGTCATTTTAAAGGCCTCATACTCCATTTCGGAATATTCTCTTGCCTTTTGTCTTACTCGATCTTTACTTTCTCTTTGCCAGTCAGTATATAATATTGTCGGTTGTTGAACATTTGCTTTGCCTGACTTAATATCAGTAAGACACTCATACGCTTCGGTCAATACTATGAACTGTTCGTGAGCATCAGGGCTTTTGTGTATATTCTCATCAAAGTGTACCAGTCATTCTCAACAAAGTGTACCACCCATCCTTTGGCAAAATTGATACCCATCCTTCGACAAAATTGATACCCATCCTAAGTCAAAATTGATACCCACCTTTTTTCAAAATGTGGTCGGTCGATTTTCATCAAAAAATCTGATTGTTTTTGAAGCATTATCTTCTGTTAAACTAAAAAACAGAAGGCTATGTCAAATACA
>JBBQED010000032.1:0-21527 GCA_038320345.1 Bacteroidia bacterium | reverse complement strand
TGTTACTGCTGCATCATTCCACAAATAAGTAAATGCTCCTGTGCCTCCACTTGCTGTAATATTGATCGCTCCCGTTGATGCTCCATTACAAAGTACATTGGTAACTATTCCTGATAAATTAACTGCTGTTGGTTGGGTGATCGTAAATGAGTTGACACCAGTACATGCATTCGCATCTGTAACAGTAACCGTGTACGTTCCGATGGTCAAGCCAGTTTGATCTTCTACTACGGATGCATTGCTCCACAAATAAGTATATGCTCCTGTTCCTCCACTCGCTGTGATATTGATTGCGCCGTTTGATAATCCATTACAACTTACACTGGAAATTACTCCAGGCACTGTGATTGCAGTAGGTTGTGTTACAACAAAAGATTGTGTTGTTGTACATGCATTTGCATCGGTAACAGTTACGGTGTAGGTTCCTGCAGTGATGTTGGTGCGATCTTCTAACACTGATGCATCATTCCAAAGATAAGTAAGTGCTCCTGTTCCTCCACTTGCTGTGATATCGATCGCTCCGGTTGATGCGCCGTTACAAAGTACATTGGTAACTACTCCTGATAAATTAATTGCACCAGATTGTGTCACCGAAAAAATTTGAACGGCAGTACATGCATTTGCATCGGTAACCGTAACGGTATAATCATTAGCAGATAATCCTGTGAGGTCTTCTGTAACTGCTGCATTACTCCACAAATAAGTAAGTGCTCCTGTTCCTCCGCTTGCTGTGATATCGATTGCTCCAGTTGATGCTCCATTACAAAGTACATTGGTAACTACTCCAGATAAATTTATTGCAACAGGTTGTGTCACCGAAAAAGTTTGAGCCGCAGTACATCCATTTGCATCGGTAACCGTAACGGTATAATCATTAGCAGCTAATCCTGTGAGATCTTCGGTAACCGCTGCATTGCTCCACAAATAAGTAAGTGCTCCAGTACCTCCACTTGCTGTGATATCGATCGCTCCCGTTGATGCTCCATTACAAAGTACATTGGTTACTACTCCTGATAAATTGATTACTGTTGGTTGTGTGATCGTAAAAGAATTGACACCCGTACATGAATTTGCATCGGTAACAGTTACGGTATAATCATTAGCAGCTAATCCTGTGAGATCTTCCGTCACTGCTGCATTGCTCCACAGATAAGTGAGTGCGCCTACTCCATTCGTCACGGTAATATCTATTGCTCCATCTGACAATGCATTACAAGTAACATTGGTTATGACTGGGGAAATCGTAATTGCAAGCGGTTCATTCACTACAAAAGCTTGTGAAATAGTACAGCTGTTTGCGTCGGTTACAGTCACTGTATAAGTTCCACCTGTTAATCCAGTTTGATCTTCGGATACATCAGCATTACTCCACAAATAGGTATAAGGAATTGTCCCCCCTGAAACAGTGATATCAACAGCTCCTATAGAACCTCCATTGCATAGCACATCAGTCACCACACCACTGAGTCCGATGGCTGTGGGTTCGATTACACCAATCAATAATTGTGAAGTGCAACTATTAATATCTGTTACTACAATTTTATAACTCCCTGCAGTCAAATTTAAAATATCTTCCGTAATTGCAGTATTGCTCCAAATATATGTGTACGATCCGGCGCCTCCAGAAGTAGTTATATCAATGGCTCCGGTTGCTGCTCCGAAACAAGCTACATCAGTAACTGTAGAAGCTATACCAATCGCCGCGGGTTCAGTAAGTGTTACTGATCCAGTTTGTGTATCTCCAACATTATCGGTGACCGTAACGGTATAGGTACCGGCAGGAATGTTTGAAAGATCTTCGGTTACATCGCCAGTCGACCAGATAAAAGTATACGGCGCAACACCATCGGCAGGAGTAAGATCAATTCCACCATTTGACAAACCATTACAACTTATATTAAATCCATTGTAATCTGTTTTAAAAAAAGTCAAAGTAACGAGCAAAGGATTTTTTGCGTTGCTAATTTGATTGGTTGTATTATTTTTTCCGCATTGTAATTCAAAACCTCCACCCATCACAAAATGAGAAGTACTTAATAGGAAAGCGAAAGTCACCAGAAAGGCAACCCTGTTTATGTTTTTCATACAAGGCGCAGTAATGCTACGCATAGATTTAAAAAGTTATTTAAAGCTGTGTTATCCGAGGGAAAAGAGTTGAATTACAAAGGTAAAAAAAAGGAAGCCTGAAATTGCAGCTATCTTCAGAAAAGACCCTGCAATATACTAGGGAAAATACCGATTGCCAGACTTAGCAACGCCGCTACAACTAATAAGATCCGGTGAGTTCCAATGACATAAGGAACTTCTCCAGCTTCTGGATCTCGGGGCTGGAACATGGTATATATCACCTTGAAGTAGTAATATACGCCAATTAAAGAACTCAGGATTGCTACCAATACAAGTGCATTTTGATGGCTTTCTAAAGCTCCTAAAAAGAGGTAGTATTTTGCAAAGAATCCAGCCACTGGAGGGATCCCTGCAAGAGATAACATAATGATACTCAGAAAGAGAGCCACTCCTGGTCGGGAATGTCCAATGCCTTTTAAGTTACTAATCTGCTCATCTCCATTATGACTAATGGCATGTAAAACTGAGAATGCACCCAAGCTGGCAATAGAATAGGCTACCGTATAAAAGAATAATCCCCCAGCTGAATTCCCATTCATGGAGACGATGGCTAACAGCAAATATCCCGCATGGGCCACGCTAGAATAAGCCAGCATCCGCTTAAAACTGCGCTGAAATACCGCTAAAATATTTCCTCCGAGCATCGTAATGGCAGAAATAACGGCTAGGGCTGTACCCCAATGGCTCGATAATTCCGAGAAACAACTGCTGAATAATCGGAAAAAAGCTGCAAAAGCGGCAGTTTTTACTACCGTTGCCATAAATGCGGTGATCAAAGTTGGCGATCCTTCATAAACATCAGGTGCCCAGAAATGGAATGGAACGGCAGAAACTTTGAACAATAGTCCCACCATCATCAATAGAATGCCGGCATATAAAAATAAAGGCGCATTCCCTTGTGATAATGCTGTGTAGGCTGAAATCTCACGAAGATTAAATGTTCCAGTAGCGCCATACACTAAAGCAATTCCGAACAAAAGAAATCCGGTAGCGAACGCTCCCATGAGGAAATATTTTAATCCGGCTTCGTTAGAACGCAAACTAGATTTATCGCTACTCGCCAAAACATATAAACTGATAGAGAGAATTTCAATTCCAATAAATAGCATGGTGAGATTCGCATGACTGATCATCAACATCGCACCACATAAAGCAAAGAGTACCAATGCAGCATGCTCCGATCTGCTGGACTCAGAAATAAAATATTCTCGGGAGATGAATAACCACAGAAACGTAATGGCAATCACAGCACCATTAAAAGCAATAGCATAGTTATCGAAAATAACCATGTCGCTGTAATAACTAAATGATGTATTCCAATCGAGGGCATTGAGTACGAATGCTGACAGCAGTCCAAGTGCCACCACTGGAAGCAATGCTTTTTTAAAGCGTAACACTTCCGACATCATGGCAATTACACCAAGGCTTGCAATAAGAATTAGTGCCTTCATGTTAATAGATGTCTTTTACGTGGGTGAGAATTTCTTCGAGTGCAGGTTGTGCAACTTGAAGAATTGGTTTCGGATAAATACCGGTAATGATGATCACAATAACAACAACAAGAAGTACAACTTTTTCGCTTTGATGCAATCCAGTGAATTCCGTATTGCGAGATCCTGGTTCACCTAACATAATTTTCTGATAGGCGCGTAACATATAAACAGCACCCAGAATAATCGTAAGACCACCAACAGCAGCCATCCATGCACTGTATTGATAAATGCCGTTCAACAAAAGAAATTCTCCAACGAATCCATTCGTTAAAGGCAATGCTACTGAACCTAATACAATCACTAAAAATAAGATCGTAAATAAAGGAGCACTATTGGCCAGTCCACCGAGTTCTTTCAGATTTCTGGTTTTCATTCTTCGTTCAATAATTTCCGCAATGAAGAAAATGCCGACTACGTTTACACCATGACTTAGCATTTGCACCATGCTCCCTTGCAAGCCTTGGATATTCAAAGAAAACACACCCGCTGTAATTAATCCAACGTGTGCAATAGAAGAATAGGCAATCAGTCGTTTGAAATCATTTTGTACAATCGCCATGCAGGAAGCATACACGATTCCAATAGTTGCAAGAATCATTGCTGTTTCACCCCACTGGGCGATACCATCAGGAATGATTGGTAACATCCAACGAATGATTCCATACACACCCATCTTGAGCATGATCCCTGATAATAACATTGTTCCTTGTGCAGGCGCATCTGTATAGGTATCGGGTTGCCAAGTATGCAGAGGAAAGACCGGAATTTTTATTGCAAATGCCAAGAAGAATAACCAGAATAATATTCCTTGATCAGCAGCAGATAATTGCAATTGATACAATGCTTGAATATCGAAAGTATGTGGAGCGGGAGTTTGGAGATACAAGAAAATCAATCCAAATAACATCAATAAACTTCCACTCAATGTATAGATGAAAAATTTTAAGGTGATTCTGATTCTATCGGATCCGCCCCATAAGAGACAGATAAAATAAATTGGGATGAGAGCAAGCTCCCAGAAAATATAAAAGAGAAATCCATCTAATGCTACGAACACTCCAATGAGTGCAAACTGCATGAAGAGTATGAGTCCGTAGAATAATTTTGGATTCGGATAATTATTTCTGAAGGACGAAAGAATGATGAGTGGCAGCAAGAAATTGGTGAGTGAAATCAATAACATACTGATTCCATCGATACCCACTTTGAAATGAATGCCTAGTGCTTCTACCCACCAAGTATTGATCAAGAACTGATCTGCGATATCACTTTTAAACTGAGTGAACATAAAAACATTCACACCCAGCTGAACGAGTGTAGCCGCCAATGTAAATTCCTTAGCCTTGTTCGCAGGAATGGCGAAACATGCCAAGGCTGCAATGAGCGGAATGAGGAGCAGAATAAGAGTCATCATACCGTTATCAGAGAATCAGGGTAAATAAGAGTAAGAGAATGATACCGATCACCATACTAAAGATATAACCGCCAATATTTCCCGTTTGCACTAAACGCAACCTTCCACTCACAGCATTGAGTGTTGCTCCAGTGCTATTCACAATCTTGTCGATGAATCCAGTTTCAATATACTTATAACTAAATGCGGATAATGCATCTAATGGACGCGTGATTGCTGCAGCGTATAATTCGTCGATGTAATATTTATTGTAAATGAGTTTTCCAAAAACTCCCATTTCTGCTTCAGAAGATTCCGGTTGTTTTTTATCGGAAACGTAGTACTTATAAGTGAGTCCGATAATAAGTAACAACAACACAACAGAAACAATAATCATCGTCCATTCAAAAGTTTCGGAAGCATGTACTTCACCTCCCGTAGAGAATTTTAGAATTGGCGCTAAAAACTCACTGAACAAATGGGGAGCGTGGAAGATCTCTGGCATCCCCAAGAATCCTCCAACCGTTGAGAGGAGTGCTAATACAATGAGTGGGAAAGTCATGCTTACTGGCGACTCATGCAAATGCGAACGTTGATGATCCGTACCTCTGAAATCTCCGTAGAAAGTGAGCCAGTATAAACGGAACATATAAATCGCAGTGAGTGCGGAAGTAAATGAAAGTATTGCGAACATCCATAACGAGTGACCATGCACCTTCGCAAGAATTTCATCTTTAGAAAAGAATCCCGCAAATGGAGGAACGCCTGCAATGGCCAGTGTACCGATCAAGAATGTTAAATGTGTTAATGGCAATTTCTTTTTCAATCCACCCATGAAGCGAATATCTTGTTCTCCACTCATCGCATGAATGACAGAACCTGCACCTAAGAATAATAAGGCTTTGAAGAATGCATGCATCACAACATGGAATAAAGCAGTATCATACGCTCCTACTCCTAATGCAACAAACATATACCCTAACTGACTTACTGTTGAATATGCTAGTACTTTCTTAATATCATTCTGACGTAAACCAATGGTCGCAGCAAATAATGCAGTTGCTAATCCAACAATTGCTACCACTTCCATGGAATAAGGAGCAAGCGTATACAATACATTGGAACGAACAATCATATAGATCCCTGCCGTCACCATTGTAGCTGCATGTATCAATGCTGACACAGGAGTTGGACCTGCCATCGCATCTGGCAACCAAGTATACAATGGAATCTGAGCACTTTTTCCCATTGCACCTACAAAAAGCAATAATGTAATTGCAGTAATGGCGTAGCTACCGGATGGAAAACTCTTTGCGGATTCAAAAACCTCGCGGTAATTCATACTCCCGAAAGTGGTATAGATCAAGAAAATTCCAAGAAGGAATCCGAGATCTCCAATACGGTTCATGATGAATGCTTTCTTCGCCGCATTATTATAATCGTTGTTCTTAAACCAAAAACCGATGAGGAGATAAGAACATAAGCCTACTCCTTCCCATCCTGCAAACATCACAATATAATTACTACCCATAACCAGGAGTAACATAAAGAATACGAAAAGATTTAGATATGCAAAATAACGAGGATGGTCTTGCTCATGACTCATATATCCTGCTGAATAGACATGAATCAAAAAACCAACGCCTGTTATTACAAGCAGCATGATGATGCTTAATCGATCTATCAAAAATGAGAATGGTAAGCTAAGGTCACCAACGGTAATCCAGTCGAATAAAATCACTCTTTCAGGAACAGATCCTTCCATCCCTACCTCTCTGAAAATTAACACAGAAACGATGAATGAAAGAAAGATCATTGCACTGGCAATGCCACCACTCATCATTACTGAGAGGCGCTTGTTCAGCAAGCCGATTACCAAGAAACCTAGTAATGGAAAGACAGGAATAAGCCAGGCTAAATGTGTCATATTGTTAAGCGTAGTAAATGATGATTTACCACTTCAGTTTATTCAGTTCATTCACATCCACACTGCGGATATTATTATAAATCATTACCAGAATAGCGAGACCTACAGCAACTTCCGCTGCGGCTACTGCCATAATAAAGAAGACCATAATCTGTCCGCCCGGATCTCCATGATGTGTAGAGAATGCCGTCAACAATAAATTCACCGCATTCAACATAAGTTCAACACACATGAAAATAATGATGGCATTACGACGAAACAATACTCCCATCACACCAATGGTGAATAGAATAGCAGCAAGTGCTACGTAATAATTCAGCGGGACAACCTGGAGTATATTGTTCATGTTTCGTCCGTTTTACTTCACACTTTTCTTTCCAAGCATTACAGCTCCCACCATTGCCGAAAGCAACAGGATGGAAGTTAATTCAAATGGGAGTAAATACTCACCATACAATACATGTCCGAGGTTGGCTACCGAACCTAAATCATTATTGGTGGTACCAGCAGGAATCACACCCACATCTTTTGTTGCTGCAACTATAACGATGAGTAGGCAGCCTGCAGCAACCGTAGCTGCAACTTTTAATAAATTCGATTTATGCGGTTCTGTTTCCTTATTCATATTGATGAACATCAACGAAAAGAGGAAGAGCACCATGATTGCTCCTGCGTATACTATTATATGTACGGCAAAAAGGAACTGTGCATTTAGAAGTAGATAATGACCCCCAATAGTAAAGAAACAAAAGATCAGGTAGAGAACAGAATGAACCGGCTTCCGCGACAATACCACCATCAGAGCGCTAAACACTGAAAGGGTTGATAAAATATAAAATGGTAAAGCTGGATTCACTGATTCGGGTTAATGGGTTGATTCAACCGGGCTGCGAAATTAACACTTCCGCCCGTACTGCAAAAGATACTTATTGATTACGATGTGCATTTGTGCGTTTACCGATGTCGATACGCTCGTTGGCGGCTATTCCTTCTACTAACTTATCCTTGCCATAAATGAAATTCGCACGTAAGGTATCTGAAGCAACTGTCCTGTCAGTCAGGAAGATGGCTTCTTTCGGACAAGCTTCTTCGCAGAGCCCGCAGAAGATACATCGTAACATATTGATCTCATATACTGCTGCATATTTTTCTTCGCGGTATAAATTTTCTTCCCCTTTTTGTCGCTCTGCAGCAGTCATGGTGATGGCTTCCGCCGGACAAGCTACGGCACAAAGTCCGCAAGCAGTGCAATTTTCACGTCCTTGCTCATCTCTTTTCAAAACATGCTGTCCGCGATACACCGGTGCAAACGGACGAGTTTGTTCTGGGTAACTAATCGTAGCTTTTTTCTTGAAAAGATGCTTGATAGTAATAGATAATCCACTGAGAATTGCAGGCAGATACATCCTTTCTACAAAGGTCATTTCTTTGTTCACTACAACTTTCGATCTCCTTGTTAGCGCTTGCATCGCAATTCTATTCTTTTTTAAGCCTGATGGAAGAGAATGATTTTCGGTTCCGGCTTTTTAAATTATTTAAACACTATTTTGATCAGTTACACTTTTTAGAAATGCAATAGATCATGTCTCCATAAACTCCACGCACCGGTGAGCAGAATATTTACAATCGCCATAGGGATCATAATTCTCCAACCCAAATGCATCAACTGATCATAACGGAAACGCGGTATGGTCCAACGTACCCACATAAAAAAGAAAATAAAGAAGAAGATTTTCCCAAAGAAAATCAATGTTCCCACTAACGTCAAAATATTAGTCGATAATCCTAAATGATGCAGCCATGGAAAATTATATCCACCAAAATACAGAGATGCAATGATGGCAGAACTGATAAACATATTAATATACTCCGCAAAGAGATAAAATCCGAGTTTCATCGAACTATACTCCGTATGATAGCCACCTACTAACTCCGTTTCACATTCGGGCAAATCAAACGGTGTACGATTACATTCAGCAAATGCACAAACAATAAAGAGTAGAAATCCTAAAGGTTGAGCAAACACATTCCAGTGACCACCTTGCTGTCCTTCTACAATCTCACGAATACTCAATGTTCCAGTAGTCATAACTAATGCAATCAATGCCATTCCCATCGCAAGTTCATAACTGATCATTTGCGATGATGCACGAATAGCACCCATCAACGAGTATTTGTTATTGGAAGCCCATCCTCCAATCATAATTCCGTAAACACCAATCGACACCACCCCAAAAACATAGAGCATCCCAATATTCATATCCGTAATCTGAACGGGATACGCAGTTCCATTAATCATCAGGGAATGTCCCCAAGGAATAACAACACCCGTCATACAGGCAGTCATCATCATGATACAAGGACCGAGAATAAATAATGCTTTATCAGCATTGCTCGGAATAATTTCCTCTTTCATAAACATCTTCACACCATCGGCAATAGGTTGTAATAACCCAAAAGGACCCGCACGGTTTGGACCAAGTCGATCTTGCAGAAAAGCGGCAACCTTACGTTCTGCATAAGTAGAATAAGCGGCCACACCAAGCGACACAGCAAACACAACTACAACCAGTATAAATTTTACTAAGAGGAATTCCATAAGAATACTTTCGTGATGATCAGGCGCTACAGCCTGTATATATAGTCTTAGTTATGGGCTTTTTCAGCAATCTGTTTCTGATTGGAAACATCAATGCCAAGTTGTTTTTCACGGAGATAATGATTCTGTGATATCACCGATGAGCGATCAATCACCCGAGGACCTTCAATCGTCCAATCGGATTTCTCTTTTTTCTCAAAGCGACATTCATTACAGATCCACTCTTCTACTTCCCCGTACTTATCTTTTCTTGCGGAAACTCTCAGCACATCATCACCACCCATCCAAAGAATTACTTTCCCTGTACATTTGCTACAATTGCGATGAGCATCCATAGGTTTGGTAAACCACACTCGGCTTTTGAAACGGAAGGTACGATCGGTAAGCGCTCCCACTGGACAAACATCAATCATGTTTCCAGAGAAATCTTTATCAATAGCTTTCTCGATGTACGTACTAATTTCTGAAACATCACCGCGATTCAAAACTCCATGAACTCGAGAATCACAAACCTGATCCGCCACCTTTACACAACGGTAGCACAAAATGCAACGGGTCATGTGAAGCTTAATGGTTTCACCAATATCAATCTTCTCAAACTCTCGACGCTTAAACTCATATCGAGAGTGAGCGAGACCATGGGCGTAACTCAAATTCTGCAAGTCGCACTCTCCGGCTTGATCACAAATTGGACAATCCAAAGGGTGATTAATCAGCAAAAACTCCACAACTCCCTTCCTCGCTTCCAGCAAATCAGGAGCAGTAGTATTCGCTACTTCCATTCCATCCATCACCGTAGTGCGGCATGAAGCCACCGGTTTAGGCATTGGACGCGGATCTTTTTCAGAGCCTTTGGTCACTTTAACTATACAGGTACGGCAATAACCACCGCTTGTTTTCAGGGATGAATAATAACACATGGCGGGTGGAACGATATCTCCACCAATCATGCGTGCAGCCTCCAGGATCGTGGTCCCTTCAGGCACTTCAATACTTTGGCCGTCGATTGTGACTTTTGGCATGATGCTTTTAATTGCGGCAAAGATAGTTTTTTAGCTCTTGCTCCCATCCAAAACAGGGAATTCCTAAAAGAGTTTTAACAAGGTGAAAAGGCCTCTCGTGGAATGTACAAAGCAACTACTGCTAATTTGCTCTCCCCGATTCGAAATCGGTGCAGTCTTCAGTTGCTTATTAGTTAGTGTAATAAATGATTTTAGTAATTGATAATGAAGAACTTAATAGGAATTATTTTTCAACTAACTCATTTTCGAAATCTTGTGAAATACATAAATCTAAATCAGAAGTACTGCCTATAGCTATAGTTTAGAACATCATTTTAGTACCTAAGTAATTCATTTGAAAATACTTAGATTAATAAAATACTTGTGCTGCATAAAATCATCCTTAATAATGATGTAATCCCTTAAATATTGAGACATTGGTTCAATTCAGGAAGGGGAGTTAATTTCAACATTAGAAAAATTTGGGCAGCTGCATTTTGGCTGCGCCAAAATAGCACCGGGCAATTCGCTGCAATCTTTCCCGATGAAAAAATCGGGAAAGGATTTCCGCTGCTGTCCCTGCTGCAATGCTTTAGCTTTGAAATGGAGGTTTTCTCATCACCGATTTCATCGGTGATTTTCCTGACGGAGGTCCTACTTTCTTTTTGCAAAAGAAAGTAGCAAAGAAAGGCACCACTCATGTGCTAGGAAGTTGATTTTGACTAACTCAATAATTGGAGTTCTTGCTTCACCGATTTCATCGGTGAGATCTTTGTACTTTTTCCTTGATGAAAAAGTACCCAAAAATCAAGTCAAAACCTAGGCCTACTCCGTATCATAATCGTTGCTTCGAATATTGAAGTAAACAATCCTACCCGTCTGGAAACAGGCTGACTTTTGACTTTTAAAAATATTCATCCGAGGCATTTGATTTTCTTTTATCTAAAAATCTTTTCTCCCCAGCCTGTTTAAGGACTTGATTTTTCTTGGGATTTTTTTTGAATTGCTCGACTTTATTTTAGAATATCATGAAAGCTTAGCTTTTGTTTACTTCAATTTTGGGCCGGGTTTCGACGGATTTCTTCTAGTTGTATTTTTGGTTTGCTATAAAGTATCTGTTAACGCATCACCGGTTCGCTCTTTTCGCTGGACCGTCCACGCGCCGCTTCGTATTTTTTTAAACTTGAAATTTGAATTAGTTTACTTCACTAAAAGTCAGGATTTTTAATAGTTTCACTTTTCCATTTTGATTTTAACAAACTCAATAATTGGAGTTCGCTCATCACCGATTTCATCGGTGATTTTCCTGACGGATGTCCTACTTTCTTTTTGCAAAAGAAAGTAGCAAAGAAAGGCACCACTCATGTGCTAGGAAGTTGATTTTGATTAACTCAATAATTTGAGTTCGCTCTTCACCGATTTTATCGGTGATTTTCCTGACGGAGGTCCTACTAATTTTGGGGCCGATGAATGTAAATAATTTCATATATTCGTTTAAGATAAAAAGAACTGAATTTCAAAAAAGCATTTTATTGGCCACAATACTATGAAACTTGCAAATTTGAAACGTATGAGTTTTGCACCAACAGTAGGAAAAAAATAAATTTTACGTGAAACCCATCCCAGTTCGAAAAATTAACACAATACAAAGCGAACCAAATCTTTCTGAAAGTTTTAGCATTCGAGATATCAAAGATATGCTATCAGGAAAAGATATGGTTCAGGAATTACACCGCCATGATTTCTTTTTCATCTTATTGCTGAAAAAAGGAATGGGTAGTCATGAGATCGATTTTACTACCTACGAAGTTTCTGATAATTCTGTTTTTCTAATGCGACCCGGTCAGGTACATCATCTGAACCTAAAAGCAGGAAGCACAGGATTTCTCATGCAATTCAAGACTGACTTCTACCATCCTCATGACAAGGCTTCGAACCAACAATTAATTAAGGCGAGTACTAAAAACTATTGTCAACTTGATCGCAATAGATTCAAGAAGTTGTTTTCGATAATGGCCTATATTTTTCAAGAATACATGGATAAAAAAGAAGGCTATCAAGAAGTTGTAAAAGCGAATCTAGGTATCTTTTTTATTGAACTAGTTAGAAATCGACAGCCCGTAGAAAGTACATCCAATCAAACTAACGTATATTCACAAGAGCAACTTGAGAAGTTTTTACATCTTTTAGAAACGCATATAGCCACTCACAAACAAGTAGCCCAATATGCGGATATGATGAATCTAACTCCTTACCAACTAAATTCAATAACAAAGGCCACTTTAAATAAAACCTGCTCTGAACTTATTAATGAATATATTACTCTTGAGTCAAAAAGATATTTACTTGCCACATCGAATCAAGTCAATCAAATCGCAAACTACTTAGGGTTTGACGACGTTTCCTACTTTATCCGGTTTTTTAAGAAGCATTCCGGTTTTTCTCCAGAGGTATTTAGGCATAATTTCAGATAAGTCCTTCTCAACTTCATTATTGTCCTATCCTTCTAGCTAAGGAGGGACATACTTTTGTACTCATCCAACATTATCTAAAAAATAAATTGTATGAACACAAAAATGAAAATAATTTCAACTGTCAAAATTGCAATAGTAATATATCCATCCATTACACTTTTTCTGTATCTATTTGGAGGAGCTATATCCGATATGCCATTGTATCTAAGAACACTTTTAATTACAATTCTGCTTGTTCCCTGGATGGTCTTCATCGGATTGCCATTTTTAAACTTATTGCTGGGTTTACTTTTTCCTAAAAATGATCAAGCATAAATCCATGATTAAAATACAACAGTATGATGTTATAATCATAGGAGGAAGCTATTCAGGACTTGCTGCAGGTATGGCGCTAGGGAGGGCATTTAGGTCAGTATTAGTTATTGATAATAATAAACCCTGCAACGAACAAACACCTTTTTCACACAACTTCATTACCCAAGACGGTAAAACTCCCAAAGAAATTTCAACACTTGCAAAGGAGCAGGTAAAAAAATATGATACAGTAAAGTTTGTAAATGACTTAGCCCTCAAAATAACCAAGCATGAAATTGGTTTTGAAATCTTTACCCAAACCGAGCGTATTTTTTATGCAAAGAAATTAATTTTTGCAACTGGTATTAAAGACATCATGCCTAATATAAAAGGCTATGCAGAATGTTGGGGCATTTCAGTACTTCATTGCCCATATTGTCATGGTTATGAACTAAAAGATAAACCAACCGGAGTTTTAGGTAACGGTGATTTTGGTTTTGAATTTTCCATGTTAATTTCAAATTGGACGAAAGATCTTACCCTATTTACGAATGGACAATCTACTTTAACTAGAGAACAAACATCTCGGCTAGAAAGTCATCAGATAAATATTATAGAACAAGAAATTGCTCAGTTCGATCATAAGGATGGGCAACTACGGAACATCAACTTTAAAGATGGAACTATAAAACCACTTGAAGCTATATATGCTCGCAGCCAATTTGTACAGCATTGCAATAGTCCTCAATTATTAGGCTGTGAAATTACCAGCGAAGGATACATTAAAGTAGATCCATTTCAAAAGACAACTATACCTGGAGTTTTCGCATGTGGAGATAATACTTCAAAGATCAGAACAGTTGCGAATGCCGTCGCACAAGGTACGACTACGGGCATGATGGTCAACAAAGAGATTATAATCGAAAGTTTCTAATAAATACACGAACAAAAATTTTACTTAAATTAAAAACACATGAAAATCATCATCGTAGGTGCTAGTGGCACCATGGGAAAACACTTAGTGAATGTTTTAGAAAAAGATCACGAAGTAATAAAAGTTGGATCTGACAGTGGAGATATACAAGCAGATATCACATCAACAGAATCCATAGAAAATCTATTCAAGCAAGTTGGACCGTTTGACGCACTGATTTCAACAGCTGGCCCAACCTATGTGGGTCCGTGGAAAAACCTAAATGATAAGGAGTTTAGAAAAGGTGTAGAAGGTAAAATGATGGGACAAATAAATTTAGTGCTAATTGGTCAGCATTATATCAAACCAAAAGGTTCCTTTACATTAATCACGGGTGCTTTAACAAATGAACCACAATTGAACTTTGCCAATGCATCAGCTGCAAATGGAGCAGTGGAAGGCTTTGTTCGGGCTGCTGCAATTGAGTTGCAAAATGGTATTCGTATAAATGCTGTAAGTCCAACAGTAATTGAAAATTCCCCGCAATATTTTCCTTTCTTTCCAGGTGACATTCCCGTAACAATGAAAGAACTTGAATTTGGCTTTCGTAAAAGTATTTTCGGTGCAAATACTGGTCAAATAATTAAACCCCATTAATCTGAATTTCAAAACGTATTCCTCCTCTTCTAGTCAATATTTTACAATGATATTGACTAGAAAAATTTAAACACAGAATAATTGAAATGTACACTTCACTACAAAAACGCTTAATGAAAATTATCTTAACATGGGCGCTACTTCTTAGTAATTTCTATTCACAAAGCCAGATCAACACACTAAGATACAATGATAACTTCACTAATTTAAAAAATGATAGTGTTCAGAAGGTAGGATTTGATAATTTGAAGTATATCCCATTAACCGAAAATACCAATATCTCTCTGGGAGGCGAAATACGCTCGCAATTTCAATATTACAGTAATCAAAACTTTGGTGATGTACCATCCACATTTAATAAAGTTAGTTCTGGACAAATTTGGCAAAGAATAATGGTTCACCTAAACTTAGAATTAGGTAATAAGCTCCGAGTATTTACACAAATGGCAAGCACTTCCCGCTTCCTCAACCCAAACCCACTTATTCCTGAAATTGACGAAAACCAATTGAGCTTGCACCAAGCTTTCCTGGATTATACTTTTAACAAAAATTGGAAAGCAAGAATAGGACGACAGGAGATAAGCTACGGGAATAATCGTATCATTACTTTTCGTGATGGTCCAAACACAAGATTGACATTTGATGCAGCCATTTTCAAATTCAATTCAGAAAAAAGAAAATTTGATCTTTTCCTTTTAACTCCTGTGATATCTATGCCAGGGGTTTTAGATGATAAATCCTTCAAGGACTTAATAGTTGGAGTACATAGCACCAGAACTATTAAAACAAATCGTTTGATAGCCGATTTCTATTCACTTAGTTTTCTCTCCAACCGTAGAAAATATAATTATGTAGCCGGTAAAGAGTCTAGACAGAGCCTAGGAACTAGAGTATACTCGCAAAATCCTAAACTTAACTACGAATTGGAAATAACATATCAGTACGGTACTTTCAACGAATTGAAAATTAACGCTTATGGAATTTATCTAGATATAAATTATAAAATTGACACTAAATTCAAATTTCTATTAGGATTAGCCAGTAATTACAATTCCGGTGATAGAAATAAAAATGATCGACAGTTAAACACTTATAATCTCATTTTTTCAAAACCACAATATGGAATGACAGCTCCTATAGGTTCCTCGAACATTGTGGCTATCAATCCATATTTAAAAATTAATCCCACTGAAAAAATAAATCTGTATGCTGGTGTATATCTAATGTGGCGCCAAAGTAATCAAGATGGGACGTATTCTCCTATTTCAATAGAAGTAAGACCCACTCCGGTTTCCCTTTTCAATTCAACAAAAAAAGACATAGGCGTTCAACTGTCAACGGAGGCCAATTATATGGTGAACAAGAATTTATCATTAGGATACGAAGTAGCTTACTTCTTCGCTGGAAAATATGTTAAGGAAACAGGCAACGGGAAAAACATAACTTATACCTCATTTAAAGTAGGTTATAAATTTTGAATTTTTCAAGATTTTTGAAATAACCAATCATTTCTACCTATATTTAAAAAAAAATAACTCTTTATGTAAAATGCCTGAACAAATAAGGTTCTCCGATATCTTGTTATGTTTTTTCATGGAAAACAAATTTAATGAGCCTACTGTAGATTACTCATCAACAGATGAACTTAGAACCGTATTACCAATGCCATTTGATATTGGAAATATCGCATTCAGCATCTGCCATTTTTATGATCTCGAGCTTCTCCTTTTTTCAGCTAACTTCGAACAACATTTAGGTTTTACGCCATTAGATGATGAGGAAGGTAGGGCATATTTTTTTGCTAATAACTGGTTCTCCAATTAATCTAAGAATTCGATGAACCTTAAATATCCTTGTACTAATGAATGCATTTCAGCGTAAAACACGATCTATGCACACTTTAGTCAACTTGCAGACGAATATCTACCGTTTGCATAATTTTCTTTCAAAACGCTTTGAAATGATCGAATTTCGCACAAATAAATCAGCGCATTTGAAATTATGAAAAAGTCAGTTGTTATTTTATTACACATCGGTTTTTGGGCATGCTATTTCATATTGATAATTATCATGTTAAGCATCTTTTATAGAAGTAGCTTTTATTCTACTGATCCTCAATCAAGAATGCTAATAGCCTTTGAGAACCTTTTCCTTTTTGCATTTATCCCCTCATTTATTTCCTTTTATGCTTACTATTTTCTATTGTTTCCCAAATATCTTCAACAAAAAAAGTTTCTACTTTCCATAATTGTAGGCTTACTCATTTCGGCAGGAGCATCGGTTATATCATATATCCTACATAGGTACTTAATAGAGTCGGGCTATGTTATAGATATGGATCAAGGCGGTAAAAATGGAAGATCAACTGCTTTTATTGTAATCAGTGCCATGACAATTATAGCTTCTATAACAGGTACAGTGGCTTTGGTAATTAAAGGTTTTATTACTTGGTATGGTGAAATAAAACTGAAAGAAGAATTGAAACAAAAAAATCATGAAACAGAAATGGCATTGGTGAAAGCTCAACTAGATCCTCATTTTTTATTCAACACGTTGAATAATATTGATGTGCTGATAGTGAAAGATGCCGCGGAAGCTTCCGATTATTTGAATAAGCTATCCGACATTTTGCGCTTCATGTTATATGAAACGAAAACAGATGAGATCTTGCTAAAAAAGGAAATTGAATACATTGAAAAATATATCGAATTACAGAAAATTAGAACTTCTAATTCGAACTATGTAAACTTTCAAATAACAGGAACTCCAGGTATGAAAACAATAGCCCCTATGGTGTTCATCCCATTTATTGAAAATGCCTTTAAGCACTCCACCAATAAGAAAATGGACAATGCCATTGAAGTTCAACTATATATCAACAAGGACACTATTCAATTTGTATGTGAAAACAAGTTCGATCCTAATCGAAAATTGAAACAGGATAGTAATGGATTAGGTAATGATTTAATTCAAAAAAGGTTGAATCTAATTTATCCCGAAAAACATATTTTGGAATTAGTTAAACAAACTAACCTATATAGTGTACATTTAACTATTAGAAATGGATAACTATTCTTGCATCATAATAGAAGACGAACCTCTGGCTCTTGAAAGAACTAAGGGATTTGTAAATAAAATACCATTTCTGAATTTATGTGGAACGTTCGATAATGCACTTGACGGTATCTTCTATTTAAGATCCAATAAAGTTGATTTGCTATTTCTGGATATTAATATGGATGAACTATCAGGTATCGAACTTCTTGAGAATTCAAAAATAGATTGTCAAGTAATTATTACAACTGCTTATCAGGAATATGCTATTAAAGGTTATGAACTCAATGTAACTGACTACCTGTTAAAACCTTTTACGTTTGATCGGTTCATAAAAGCTGTAACCAAAGCTCAGGAAAACATTAACCAATCGCTTACCAATGCCCCTATAGGTTTTATTTTTGTGAAAACAGAAAACCGATTAGAGAAAATAAATTTAAACGACATTTTGTATATTGAGGGCATGAGGGATTACCGAAGAATACATACGGTAACCAAAAGGATTATGACTCTTCAGAATTTCAATGAACTTGAAAAGATCATACCCAGTAATATTATTTGCAGAGTTCATAAATCCTATATGGTTGGCATCAACAAAATAGAATCCATTGAACGGAGCAGGATAAAAATTGCTGATCAACTTATTCCCATTTCCGAAACCTACAAAGACCAGTTTTTTCAAGCAATAAATAATAGAAAATAGCTTTCCCGTAACTATTTTGCAGAAATATTACAGGAGTTGGCAGACATCTTTATTGGTATGGCATAGTTGAATTGTGCGCCTTCTTTCCAAAATGGACTTTTGCACTATAATTTAACTCCATTAAATATGATACGCAATATCTTAATCTCCAGCTTCGTATTTTTTACCACTCAACTGTTTGCACAACCAACGCAAACTATTCGAGGTTCTGTGGTAGATCATGCTTCTAACAGTCCTTTGGCTTTTGCCTCTGTAGTACTCCTTAATACCAATGTGCTCATGGGAGCAGTAACGGATACTGCCGGCAACTTCACAATTCAAAACGTTCCGGTGGGCAGATTTGATTTGCAAGTTCAAAATATGGGCTATGAAACAGCGATAATTCGTGAGGTGGTAGTAATCTCTGCTAAACAAACATTTATTGCGATTCAGCTTACAGAAGTAACACATTTACTTGGTGAACTAGTGATCAAACCTATTGTCAACAAAGAACAACCTTTAAATGCAATGGCAACGGTGAGTGCTAGAATGTTGAGTGTTGAAGAAGCAAAACGCTACGCAGGTGGCTTTGATGACCCCGCGCGTTTAGCCTCTTCGTTTGCTGGTGTGGCAAGTAATACTAGTGAAAATGGAATTATTATTAGAGGTAATGCACCGAAATTTGTACAATGGAAAATGGAAGGAATTGAAATTCCCAATCCTAATCACTTTGGAGATTTAAAATCTTATGGCGGCGGAACCTTTACTGCATTAAGTAGCCAGATGTTGGCCAACTCAGATTTTTTTACAGGAGCTTTTCCTGCCGACTATAATAACGCTTTATCTGGAGTTTTCGACATGGCCTTAAGAACTGGGAATAATCAAAAGCAGGAACATACATTTCAAATTGGACTGGTAGGAATTGATGCGTCTTCGGAAGGCCCACTTAGAAAAGGCAGCAAAGCATCTTATCTTTTCAATTACCGATATTCAACACTTAGTTTGTTAGCACCATTACTTCCTGAAAATGCTAATAGTCTGAAATACCAAGATCTCTCTTTCAAGTTGAATTTCCCCACACTAAATGCCGGTACTTTCTCGGTCTGGGGAATTGGTTTAGCTGATAGAGCAGGAGCAAAAGTTAAATCCGACAGCGCAGATTGGAAATACGCTGATGACAAAGAAGAAAATAAAATAAAGCAATCTATGGGTGCAACAGGTATTAGTCATAAATATTTTTTCGAAAACAACACTTATATCAAAACGGTATTGGCAGCTACTTACAATAGCACTGATTGGATAACTCAAAATCTCAATTCCGAATTCACCTTGCAACCTCATAGTGCTATTGAGAATGCAAATTGGAATTTTGTTGCATCTAGCTATGTCAATAAAAAATTTAGTGCAAAGCATACCAACAAAACTGGAATAACTGTTACTGGAATGATGTATGATTTGTTACTTAATAACTCGCAGACAACAGATGGTCCGCCGACAGAAATCGTGAATTCAAATGGGTTTAGCACATTGATTTCGGCTTATAGTAGTTCTTCCATTAACCTCACAAATAAAATTGTGATGAATATTGGTATAAATAGTCAACTTTTTTCATTAAACAACCATTACACCATTGAACCACGAATGGGCATTCGTAAACAATTCAGTAAAAATCAATCCATTGGTTTTGCATATGGGTTACATAGCCGTTTAGAAACTTTGAATTACTATTTTAACAATTCACTTTCAACAGGAGAAACTGCCGTCAATAAAAACCTGGATTTTACGAAGGCACACCATATTATTCTAAGCTATGATTGGAATATTACGGACCTTATGCATTTAAGAGTAGAACTGTATTACCAAGAGTTATTCTCTGTGCCTGTTATCGCTGATAGTTCATACTCTTTCCTTAATCTTAAGAGTGATTTATTCTTTTCAGAGAAGTTGCAAAATACAGGCAAGGGTACAAATTATGGCTTAGATATTACCCTAGAAAAATATATATCTAAAGGTTACTATTACTTATTTACTGCTTCTGCATCTAATTCAAAATATAAAGGTGGTGATGGTTTGTGGCGTAGCACAAGATTTAATCGAAACTATGTATTTAATCTATTAATTGGTAAAGAATGGCAAGTTGGCAATAGTAAACAAAATGTGTTTAGTGTAAATACCCGAATTTGCTATCAGGGTGGAAATCACTATTCGCCTGTAAACGATGTAGCATCAAATTTAGAAAAAGATATTGTTTATGATGAAACAAAAGCATTTCAACTGCAGGCTCCCTCTTCATTTAAGCTACACTTTACGGCCAGCTACAAAGTAAATAAAGCGAAAAGTTCTCGTGAATTATCATTGAAAATCC
Organism: Bacteroidia bacterium; assembly: GCA_038320345.1. Lineage (GTDB taxonomy): Bacteria > Bacteroidota > Bacteroidia > AKYH767-A > OLB10 > JBBQED01. Next base: position 548 of record JBBQED010000032.1, on the reverse strand, counting down.
TAAACCTAACAGGAGATCCTGATTTTGATGGATATAAATACAACCTTAAAAATAACAGCGTTGAAAAAGATTTATCATCAGTTATTCTCCCGAACTTGAGTTACAAAATAGAATTTTAGCAGGTGTGATCATAGCGGTTTTATTAACTTGAAAGTTTAGGTGGAACTAAAATAGTATCGCTCTATGTATAAGCAAGTGTTTGTGAACCTTATGATAATCGACAACTTAAATACCTATCATAGAATACCTCAGCAAAAAAGGGAACAACTTTCGTTGTTCCCTTTCCATCATTAAACTCAACTAAATAATTTACTCTACAATTAATTTTTGTGTGAACTTATTCTTACCAATGTTTGTCTTTATGAAGTAAAGTCCTTTTGATAAGTTAGTGGTATTGATAGGGAAATTTGATTTTGACTAACTCAATAATTGGAGTTCGCTCATCACCGATTTCATCGGTGATTTTCCTGACGGAGGTCCTACTTTCTTTTTGCAAAAGAAAGTAGCAAAGAAAGGCACCACCGAAAACCAACCGGTGATGCAGGGGG
>JBBQED010000031.1:0-25004 GCA_038320345.1 Bacteroidia bacterium | reverse complement strand
AGCGGCATCAATATAGGTAGTGCTATTCGTTCCTACATTCACTCCATTTTTCTTCCATTGATATATCGGTGTTGTTCCACCATTGGTTGGTGTGGCCGTAAAAGTTACACTCGTAGTTGCACAGATCGTTGTGCCCGGGTTCGCTGAGATACTTACACTCGCTGGTAAATTTGGATTTACTACCATTGTCAACGTATTCGATGTAGCAGGACTTCCTGTTGCACACAAAGCGTTGCTCGTCATCTGACACGTAATCGTGTTTCCGTTGGCTAAAGCTGCATCAATATACGTTGTGCTATTGGTTCCCACATTCACTCCATTTTTCTTCCATTGATATATCGGTGTTGTTCCACCATTGGTTGGTGTTGCAGTAAAGGTTACACTCGTTGATGAACAGATCGTTGTGCCCGGATTAGCAGAGATGCTTACACTCGCAGGTAAATTTGGATTTACAACCATTGTCAATGTATTCGATGTAGCAGGACTTCCTGTTGCACACAAAGCGTTGCTCGTCATCTGACACGTGATCGTATTTCCATTCGCTAGAGCGGCATCAATATACGTTGTGCTATTGGTTCCCACATTTACCCCGTTTTTCTTCCACTGATATACTGGTGTTGTTCCACCATTGGTTGGTGTTGCAGTAAAGGTTACACTTGTGGATGAACAAATCGTTGTACTAGGATTAGCAGCGATACTAACACTCGCAGCAACTGAAGCACTAATAGCAATTGTTAAGGTATTACTAACTGTTATATCTCCACAGCCACCAGTGACTGTACGCGTACAGGTGATTGTATTTCCATTCGTTAAAGCTGCATCCGTATAGGTGGTGGAATTCGTTCCCACATTAACTCCGTTTTTCTTCCATTGATAGCTTGCAGTACCTGTAGGCAAAACCGAGGAAGCTGTAAAAGTTACACTAGTGCCTGCACAAATTGTTGTTCCAGGATTAGCAGAAATAGAAATACTTCCATGCAAATCAAGCGCAGTCTCTGCATTAGCGATTAATTTACATGCACCATGAGCGGCTGTATGTTTTGTCATCAGGAAATTTCCACCTGCAATATCACTGCCTGCTGATAATGTTCTTGAAGTTTGCCCATTACTGATGGTATAATGCATGACAGCACCTAGAGAAATAATGTGATCCAACTCAAGTGCATGACCCAGTTCATGAACTGCTACAGACTCAAAATCAACTTCAGTACCACCGGCAACTGCGGGACCAAACTGCCATGTAAATCCAACAGCTGGAATATCACCAAATACCATATCTATCTCTGGAATAGTCCATATGGTGTCTATTCCAACATTAATACATCCAGATAAGCGATTAGATGTTCGTCCTAAAACATTTGTTGGCAATTCGGCTCCAATATCAAAGCGAATAATATTAAACCCATCTGCAGTTAAACCTGCACTGTCAGCAGTACTATTTGCTCCAAGAATCCAATTAGCGCCAACATTACAAGTCCACGTATTCATGGCTCTATTGAATGCTGCTTTAGCATTAGTATTAGTTGTCATGGAGCCGGCATATTGAAAAGTATATCCCCCTAATCCATTATCATTAATATGTTCGGTATAAAAGCCAGTGGCATTAAACTCAACATTAATATGTGCGAAAGAAATGGTGAGCGGTGTTGAACTCGTAACTGTACTTGGATCACTATTGGTTACTTTAAATGTGCCAGTGCCGGCACCTGGACCATTGCTTAGTGAACTGCTCGGAACCCAAACCGTAATTTGAGTATTGGTCCATGTACGGTAATCATTCAATTTGGCTTTTACAAAAGTTGCACCGGCATCATTTGCATTCCTAAACTCAACAAACCCTGTTCCACGTGTAGCTCCAAAATTAGTTCCATTGATTGTTAATAGAGATCTTGTTCCGGATGAAATTGTTGTAGGACTAAAGGAAGTAATTGTTGGAATGGCTTGTGAAGTTGGATTCCCATTACTTGAAGGATGTAATGCATTGTCAAGAGTTGTATTCTTTTCAATTCGATTAAAAGCTCCAGTTAGTGTTGTTATTTCAGAGTATAATTGTTGTTCAATATTGGGATAATTGAAGAATGGAGAGGAGGCTGAATTATCATTTAAATGATACTCAATAAAACCTTGCATACTTCCATACGCAATAAAATTAGGAGCATTAAAAACAGCTGTAGATCCACTTGTAAATCTTCCTGGTGCCGGACTGCAAATAAATATTCCCATATCACCAGGAGCCAAAGTTAACGTAGAGGTAAAAGTGATCATATCAAGATCAACTCTACCCCCTTCGGTAATTAAATTAATTTCTTTGCAGGAAGTATTTCCCTTAAATACTTTATAAATTCTTAGGCGATTAGAAGTAAAAATATTGGTATGAGTAGCATTCCAATAAGAAACACTACTGATCACTTCTGCTTCAACTACCAGATTAGCAACTTTAATTCTTTGAGCTAAAGGAAGCGGAAGCATAGCGCATCCACTGCCTCCTGCATTTAGTTGAGAACTGAATAATTGAAATAAAACGACTAAAAATAATACAGGAAGAAATTTGAGCTTATTTCCCGCTTGTTGTGAAAATGCAAAATTTAACATACAGATAGGCTTTGGTTTAAAGGTTAGTTCTTTTATGGAAAGCAATGATGGTAAAAATCAATGTCCGACACAAAACATTGAATCCTACAACAATAAATTTGGATATATCAATAACTCGAATACCCGTGATTAGGCTAATTCTCCGAAATTTACGTATTACAGGTTATCATGCAAGTTAAATCTTTGTTTTTTTACCTCATAATGGTTTTTACTTTGTGTAAATCCATTCATTGCCAAGCAAACATCCTCGTTAATGAAGGTATAATTTATTCTATTAACCCCTTATATTATAATACTTTAACTAAATAATTTTACTACTGTCCCAGTTCATAATAAGCCGCTTTTGTATCTTTAAAAAATACAAACAGCATTCTTGATATTGAAAATACAATACGGGATCTCCAAATAAATTTAATATTAAGAATTATCGGTTATTCTCCTTAAATAATAATGAAAATAGTAGTGTCACAACGACTAAAATTGATTCCGCTTTCATTGGAACAATTATATTTACTAGTTAAAGGAAGGGACTATTTGGAAGTAGCATTAGGTTTGTCGAAAAGTAATTTTGAAATTAATTCAGAGTTCGACTTTCTCAAGATGCTTGATGATGTTCTAAAAGCTTACACCATTCCAGATGTAGAGCGAAATCCAGAAAATTATGAATGGTTCACACATTGGTTAATCATTGATAAATCTCAGAATTTGTGTATAGGAGGTATTGGCGTAAATGGGTTACCAAATGAAAACGGAGAACTATTGCTAGGATATTTTATCGATAAAAATTCGGAAAAAAAGGGTTTTGCTACAGAAGCCGTACGATTTTTTTCTCAACACCTTTTCAAAAACACAACCTTGAAATATATATTGGCCGATACGCTCACTACTGGTAAAGCATCGCAACAGGTACTCCTGAAAAATGGATTTTTACTGCGTGGTGAAATAGAGGATGGTTTACGCTGGGAACTTCTTAATCATACCCTATGATTTTTCTTAAAACTGAGTTTTATGTCAACCTTATAGGTCGACAACATACAACACTTTATCTCCTTTTTTAAGGACATACCCCTTCCACGGAAATAATTTCCATGGTCCATTTTGCCAATAATGCGCTCCTTCTTCTCCTTGTTTAATTAGAATGAGAGAAGTACTTTCTCCGCTAACAAATAACTCTGCTTTAGATTTATCTTCGTTAAATAAAATAAAAGCAGCACTAACAGAATCACTATGCTGTGACTGCAATTTTACTGCAGTCTCGAAAATTTGGATACAATCATTTTTCAAAATCGACCATTGGAAACCGGCCGAACTTTTACATCCATGTACATCTGTATCTGCTCCAACTTTTACTGAAATAGTATCAATGGTAACAATACTATCTGTAATTTGTTGCTCGTCATTAGTAGCAGTCTCGTTGCAAGATGAAAACATTATAATCAGTAGGACAGTGATTAGATTCTTCATCATGTTTGTTTTTCGCTAGGGTAAATATAAATGAAATATTTACTCCATTAACAAAACAGAAACATGGCAGCTAACATCAAGATGCCCCTAATAGCTGGAACTCCCTCTAGGAAATTCTTAATACAATGAACAGGGAGAATCGTGCTTCTCAAAATAATTTCTTTAAGGCTTTTGCATTTCATTCACCGACTTTTCAATATTACGATCAGGAATCAGCCACAGTGCGGAAACAAGGATATATAGAATTCCCGCTCCGAGAGAAGTATACAGAGCAAGAGGAACTGCTATTATATAAGCAATGAGGGAAAACTTTCCTTTTTTGCTTTGCTTTTCCAGCGACTCTTCAATTCCCTTCGAATGTGGATGAGCTTTTATGATCCCCCTGAGTAATATGTAATATGCGATTGAACAGGCTACTTGTATGGCTGAATAAAAAGCCACTGCAATGTTTTCAAAATTGGTTTCTCCCACCCAAGCTGTTGCAAATGGAATAATTGAAAGCCAAAAAAGTAGATGAAGGTTTGCCCAGAGAATTTTACTGTTAACACTTTCTACAGTATGTAACAAGTGATGATGATTGCCCCAATAAATTCCAATAATCACGAAACTAAAAAGATAGCTTATAAATACAGGAACTAAATGAAATACTGAGTCCCAGCTCGTATCATGTGGGGTTTTTAATTCCAATACCATGATCGTAATAATGATGGCAATCACGCCATCACTGAACGCTTCTAAACGAGTTGTAGTCATACCATCTATTTTGAATTAGCACAAAAAATAAAGAATACAAAAATAGGTTTTCAAATTATCATTCAACAGATAAAGGTATTTAAAACAAAGGGGGATCTCCGTGTGAAGATCCCCCTAATACTATGCTTTTTAATGTTTATTGCTTAACAAATTTCTGAGTCATTTTACCATCAGCAGTGATCATGCTAACAACATACACTCCGTTAGCAAGATTGCTCACGTTAGAAACCTGAGTTGAACTTCCAGCTGGAACCATTCCTAAATCTTGGCTCATTACTTCTTTACCTACCACATCAGTTACAACAACAGTAACCTTTTGTGACTTCTCAAGATTTACTGAAAGATTCAGAATGTCAGAAGTTAAAGTAGGATAAATATAACTTCCTTTCAAAGAACCGATATTATCAATACCTGTAATAATGTTGATAGGGAATTTACCAGTATTTAACACAGCTCCAGTACTTGCATCGATAACTACAGCAGCAAGATAAAGACGGCTTTTCACCCATGCAGCTCCTGAAGTTGCAGTGAACTGATAATTGTATGGAGTTCCTGAAGTAACACTTGCAGGAATACTTCCTGTTTGACCGTTAAATGTTCCTAATAATGCGCGGTTAACAAAATAGTATTTTATTGATGCAGCAGGAACCGGAGAACCTAAAGCTTCAAATCCACCCATTGGACCTTGTGCATTATTTGCGTAGTAATTAGTTTGTCCCCATGTAGAACCAACTCCTGAAACACTGTCTTCAGCAACTACTGCCATAAAACGATAATCTCCTGAAAGATTCTGATTAAACACACCTGTAAGATCAACAGTGATTGCATTAGTAGCAGCATTTACTGTTGCATTTGCTGAAATAACTACAGAAGGAGCCGTTGAGATGTTATCGATAAAGTTTCCTTCCATTTCAGATGGATCAATAATATCAGTACGGTTTGCTACTACGCTAGGGTATCCAGCGATTAATGCACCAATACCTGCATCATATGCTGCAACTACCATTGGATCTGCATTGTGAACTGCAATGCCTACAAACTGATTTGGATAAGTGTCTCTCATGTACTCCATGAAAACAGTACCACGAGGGCACCATCCACACCAAGTACCTGTTCCTTCTTCAACAAAATATTTTTTCTCAGGATGTGCAGTAACTCCATTTACAGTATAAGTGTCAGAGTTGTTTGCAGTACTTAATTCAGAAGCACCATTGTTAATATTACTTACCGTTGAAGTAATTGTTGTACTTCCTGCAAGAGTAGTATAAGTTGTGTTCGAAACGAAAGTATAACTAGAAAGAGGTGCAATATTCAAGCCTGTGAATGACTGGTTATAAGTATTTGTTCCATCGCTCCAACTAAAATCAAAAGAGTTGATTGCTATTGTTCCAAGGTTATCAACGGTAGTGCTAACTGAAAGAGGAAGCCCCGTTAAGTATTTAGAGAATCCAACAAATGCTGGAGTAGGATCTTCTTTCCCAACAACAGTGGTAGACACTGAAAGATCAGTACCTGCTTGAGGTGCAAATACACTGATATCATCAACTCCCCAGCCATATAACCAACCGCCGCCATCATTATACTTGAATCCTACAAGTACAGAAGCATTTCCAGAGAATGCAGATAGATCAACATTATTTGTTGCCCATCCAGAAGTATTTCCAGCAATTGTTCCTGCATCTGTCCATGTTATACCGCCATCTGTAGAAGCTATCACTTTAGCTACTTCAGAAATTCCTTGATAAGTGCCTGCAACATAAAACGACTCAAAACTTAAAAACACATTAGTGTATGAAGATAAATCCATAGCAGGTGTAATTAAAATATCGCTGCTCTTATCGCAATTACATCCATCATCATTTGTTCCGGCAAATAAAGTATGTGCAGGGAAAGGGAATGAAGTTGATGATAATGCTGTGTTCGTTCCTACGAGCCAGCCTCCATCAGATGCAAGCGTAGTCTGTGACCAACTTGCAGGAATTGATCCTGTCTGAAAGTCTTCTGAAAGGATTATAGTTTGAGCTCCTGCTGTTGTCAGTAAACCCAAACCGAGCAAAATACTCAGTAAAGTTTTTTTCATGATTTTATTATTTATGGGATTTGTGTGTACTAATTGTGACACGAATTTAAAGGTAATTCCTGTCTTATCCAATTAAATTTTAGGTTAGTAGCTCGATTTTTACACAACTTACATTAAAAAATATTGGTCTTAGCGTTGACCTCCTATTTCACGGAATAGTACAAGAAACCGAACCTTACTTTTAAATTCAATCTTCAAATTATTCAGATACTAAAAAAGCAGGATTCAATGAAAATTGAATTCTAATCTGTACATACTTTACTACTGATTTTCTGAAGTAATGAAAAATCTTAAATTAATTCAAGACCCTTGAGAAAAGGACTAAATTATCTGACCACTATTCTACTTCAGCAACCAATACAACAGTCTTGAAATTCAGTTGAAATGATTTACTCATCTTAATATTGATCTTCTTATCCGCCATGAACTCTTTCACCAGCTGATCGTCTTTTAAGGTTTTGAAAAGATCTCGTGCTACCGCAGTGCCACTAATCCCTTTCATTACTTTTCCTTTCTCGATTTCTAAGTTAAAAGAATATCCTGATCCGCCTCTTTCTCCAACAGTCTCAAAATCAATCTTATTTATTGATAAGGGTTGATCCTCCACCACTGATTTCTTCAACATAATTCGGATTACCGGAAGGTATTTTTTCCAAATCGACAAGTATTTTCCCTCAATCATCTACTGTTATTGTTAGACTATTATTGATAACTCCTTCTCGCTTGTCTTAGGAAATTGTGTCCAAAACATTAAAAACGCTCACAAATCTACAGATTCTAAGCCAATTGCTAACTTTTTTTATGGTAAACTAACTAAATGTTCCGGCAGAAATGCACTTTCAGATTTTTTAATAGCCCTTATTGTGGTCAGGAAGGGGTTGATAAACTCCATTTTAACCTCATTGATGACTGCTTGAAATGAGTTTCTACTTTAAACCCAGCAGTCCTTTCACAAAATAGTATTTACAAAAAAAGGCCTTCCGTGAGGAAGACCTTTATCATTCATTATTAACTCAATGTAATTATCCGTTGAGTGCTTCAGCACCCGCAACAATCTCAAGGATTTCATTGGTGATGGAAGCCTGGCGCGCTTTGTTATAAGAAAGTTTCAGATCCTTAATCAATTCACCAGCATTATCCGTTGCCTTACTCATTGCGGTCATACGCGCTCCATGTTCAGAAGCATGTGAATCCAATACCGCTTTATACAACTGTGTTTTGATAGATTTTGGAATCAGATCAAGTACAATCTCCGCTTTTCCGGGTTCGAAAATATAATCGTTTACAGCTGCCTTCTTCTCTCCTTCCTTTAAAGCAGGAGGCTGAATAGGTAATAGTTGTTCTGCTTGCACATATTGAACCGCAGCATTCTTAAACTGATTATAAACAACGACCACTTTATCATAAGTTCCGGCAGAAAAATCTGACATCACTTTTGCGGCAATAGCTGAAGCTGCTTCAAAATTAAGATTTGCATAAATCTCATTGTGATTTCCGAGATACAAGGATTTATTCTTGCTGAAAAAATCACTCGCTTTCTTTCCGATACACAAGATCTTTACATTTCCTTCTTTATTCTGTGCACTGTATTCTTCTAACAATAATTTATTTATAGTACGTACAATGTTTGCATTAAACGCTCCTGCAAGACCACGGTTAGAAGTAACAGCAATAATCAGCACTTTATTTACCGGACGAACAGAAGCAAATTCTCCTCCATCACTTTCATCTAATGAAGATGAAAGATTCTCCAGAATATCACGCAGCTTATTAGCATAAGGACGAAGCTGCTGAATAGCATTTTGCGCACGGCGTAACTTTGCCGCACTCACCATTTTCATGGCTTTCGTAATCTGTTGGGTGCTCCCAACAGAAACTATTCTCAGTCGTACTTCTTTTAAATTAGCCATAATTTTAAATCTGATTGAACAAACTTCTTACTCTTACTTAAGATCAATTAAGCAGCGTATTTCTTCGCCAGATCTTTTGCAACTTTTTCAAGTTCGTTTGTTATCTCATCGTTGATGATCCCTTTTGCAAGTTGCTCAAGAACGCTTTTGTGCGAAGTTTTCAGCAATGCTAAAAAGTCCGCTTCGAACTCTCTAATTTTACGGACAGGAACACTCTGTAATAATCCTTTTGTTCCGAGGTAAATCATCGCTACTTGCTCTTCAACACGCAGTGGTGAATACTGACCTTGTTTCAGAATTTCTACGTTACGTGATCCTTTGTCGATTACTGCTTTTGTTGCAGCATCTAAATCTGATCCGAACTTTGAGAAAGCTTCCAACTCACGATATTGTGCTTGGTCCAGTTTCAAAGTACCCGCAACTTTTTTCATCGATTTGATCTGTGCATTTCCTCCAACACGTGATACAGAAATACCAACGTTGATAGCAGGACGAACACCAGCGTTAAACAAATTCGCCTCAAGGAAAATCTGTCCGTCAGTAATCGAAATTACATTCGTAGGAATATATGCTGATACGTCACCTGCTTGTGTTTCGATAATCGGAAGTGCAGTTAATGAACCTCCACCTTTTACTAAAGGACGAAGTGACTCAGGAAGATCATTCATCTGTGCAGCGATGGTATCTGACTTAATTACTTTCGCTGCCCTTTCAAGCAAACGACTGTGTAAGTAGAATACATCACCAGGATATGCTTCACGACCTGGAGGACGACGTAATAATAGAGATACCTCACGGTATGCAACTGCTTGTTTGGAAAGATCATCATATACAACGAGTGCAGGACGACCTGTATCGCGGAAGAACTCACCAATTGCAGCACCTGCCATTGGCGCAAAGAACTGCATAGGTGCTGATTCAGAAGCGGTAGCTGCAACTACTACAGTGTAGGGCATTGCTCCTCTTTCTTCCAACGTTTTAACTACTCCCGCAATGGTAGAACCTTTCTGTCCGATTGCAACGTAAATGCAATAAACAGTTTCTCCACGGTCATAGAATTCTTTTTGATTGATGATCGTATCAATGGCTACCGCAGACTTTCCCGTCTGACGATCACCAATGATCAACTCTCGTTGTCCACGCCCAATAGGAATCATAGCATCGATTGCTTTGATACCTGTTTGAAGCGGCTCATTTACTGGCTGACGGTAAATTACTCCTGGAGCCTTACGCTCGAGTGGCATTTCATACGTTACACCAGTGATAGGACCTTTCCCGTCGATTGGATTTCCAAGAGTGTCAACTACACGACCTAACATTCCCTCTCCTACACGGATAGAGGCAATTTTCCCCGTACGTTTTACGGTGTCGCCTTCTTTAATGTCGTTTGAAGAACCGAGAGTTACCGCACCAACGTTATCTTCTTCAAGATTCAGTACGATCCCTTTGAGACCGGTAGAGAACTCGATGAGCTCTCCTGACTGTACCTTTGTTAGTCCGTAAATACGTGCGATACCGTCTCCTACTTGGAGTACAGTACCAACTTCTTCAAGTTCATTGGCGGTTTTAAAGCCGGCCAGCTGCTGGCGGAGGATCGCTGAAACTTCGTCCGGTCTGACTTCTACCATTGCTTTGGTGATTAAGAGTTATACTATTCGTTAATTATCTTTTTTGTTCAATACACTACAGGAAGTAATGTACTGCAATTTCATTTTAGGCTATCCCTAACCGTTAGATTTCTCTGACGTAAAGGTTATCATCAAATTGAGTTTTCAATTGATTAAGTTTCTTACTGATACTTGCGTCAAACTGTTCATCACCTACACGTAAGATAAATCCTCCAAGGAGTTCTTTATCCACCTTTTCTATCAGTTCAACTTTACTTCCTTTGGTTTTACGGATAATCTCAAGTACCTGTTCACGAGTAGCAGCATCTAATGCTATTGCTGAAGTAACATAAGCTGTTTGAATTCCGATTGATGCTTTATAAGTACTGATAAACTCCATCGCAATTCCGTAGAGATAGCTTTCACGACCTTTACGAGCCATAAGTTCCATAAAGGCAAACGTCAAAGGATCAATATGCGGTCCGAAAACTGCTTTTAGAATGGATTCTTTTTTATCAGTATTGATGATTGGATTTCTTAACAAAGCAACAAGGTCAGCGCTATGCTCACAGGTTTTAGCAACCAGTTGCATATCTGCAAAAACCTTCTCCGTAAGATTTCGCTCTTGCGCCAGGACTAATAATGACCGAGCGTATCTGCGTGCTACTTTTGATTCAACCATGATCCTTTACTGTTTTACTTTATCGCACTTCAATTCAATATGATCAGTTCAGTTTTACTTCTTTCAGTAAATCCTGGACCAGTGATTTTTGTTTCTCACTATCGGAAAGTTGCTGACGGATTACTTTTTCAGCGATATCGATACTGAGAGTAGCTACCTGATTTTTTAATTCAGTAATTGCAGCCATCTTCTCATTCTGAATTGTTTCACGGGCAATATTGATGAGACGATCCGCTTCAACATTCGCACGGCTACGAGCTTCATTCACGATTGCGTCTTTTGCTTCACGGGCTTCTTTCAAAATTACATCACGCTCGTTACGCGCTTCCTGAAGAATACGCTCATTCTCTGCTTTTAAATTTGCTACTTCATCTTTCGCTTTTTTAGCAGCATCAAGAGCACTCTGAATAGAAACTTCACGCTCTTTCAATGACCCAAGTATTGGGCCCCAAGCATATTTGCGAAGCAGAAATACTACGATCAGAAATGAAACGGTCATCCAAAAGATGAGGCCGAATTCCGGTTTAACGAGTTCCATAGTTTTGACTCTTTTCTTGATAGATGATACTTCGAGTATCACCGGTTGTTAGAACAGAACTTTATTTTAAAGAGTATTCAGATTTACTGAAACTCTGAATTGAAGATGGCCAGCTTAAACCAAGCGTTGTCAGCTGGCCGGAGATTTTTCGCTCCCGAACCAATTACTTGGTAAGGATAGCTAGCAGGCCGATTACCATTGCGAAGAAGGCAGCTCCTTCAACAAGTGCAGCAGCAAGAATCATGTTCGCGCGGATATCACCAGCAACTTCTGGCTGACGTGCGATAGACTCAAGTGCACTGCCACCAATACGTCCGATGCCGATACCAGCACCAACAGCAGCAAGACCAGCACCTACTGCAGCAAGACCATAACCGATTCCGATATTGGCTCCATTTGTAGCGGCGTCTAATAAGATGTTAGATAACATTGTGATAAGTATTAATTGTTTAAATAAAGTCGTTAGTAAGATTAATGATGTTCGGCATGATGTGGTTCCTCAATTGCTGCTCCAATGTAAATGGCAGACAACATTGTGAATACATAGGCTTGCAGAAATGCAACGAGTAATTCCAATGCCGACATAAACACGGTAAAGGCAAGTGATAAAGGAGAAACCGCAAGTCCTACCCCTAATCCGTTTTGTCCAAAGATGAAGATCAAACAGAAGAATGATAATGCGATGATATGTCCTGCAGTGATGTTGGCAAATAATCGAATCATCAAAACAAATGGACGAAGGAATACTCCTAGAATTTCTATCGGTGTAAGCAATACTAAAACTCCTTTCGGAACACCAGGCATTGCAAAAACGTGTTGCCAGTAATGTTTGTTGGCATTTACCGATGTAATGATGAATGTTAAAACGGCTAACACTAAGGCAACAGAAATACTTCCCGTTACATTCGCTCCTCCTGGAAAAATTGGAATCAATCCAAGTAAATTGTTGATCCAGATAAAAAAGAATACCGTTAAGAGATAAGGAACATACTTCTCAAATTTTTTCTCCCCGATTGCAGGTTTAATTACATCATCACGAACAAAAAGAATGATAGGCTCAATTGCATTTTGTAATCCTGATGGAGCCGCTCCACTTCCTTTGCGTTTATATGCACCTGCTACGTTGGTAAAAATAATCATCATTATAGCGATGGAAATAAAAATAGCCATTACGTTCTTCGTAATGGAAATATCATAAATTCCTGCAGAGATCTCTTCGTTGATAGTAGCTTCCTCAGCAGGTACATCTGCCGTTTCGTTCACTGCTACTACTTTTTGACCTTCTAATTTATAACCTCCATGCGCCATTTCACCATGATGAAATGCTCCCGACATGAAAACGGATAATCCTCTTTCTGCCTGATAAATAATGACCGGCAATGGAATCGTTAAATGACCGAAAAGATGCCAACCATGGGTATCCATAACGTGCTCCATGATTACTTTTCCTGCATCAAGCTTCTCACCTTCAGCATGGTGCGCATTGGTAGATTCGGCAACTGCTGGTTCAATAACCGTTGAATTAGTTGTTTCAGGGAGGGTGCCATTTGTTGGCTCCTGTGCATTATTTCTGATTGAAAAAATCAGGGTGAATGCTAGGAATGTGGCAACTGATATTAGTGCTAACTTACTGGTTTTCTGCATGGTACACGGACAATAGGCTAAACCGGAGCGCAAAGGTAGTGATTTAGGTAGAAAAAGCTAATATTGACTTCCTTTTTGGTCGGATTCTCTAGGTCCTTTTTTCTGAAAAGTTGGTTCAAATTGACCAAAGATTCCCAAGAATCAAAAAACTTTTAAAGGTTTAGTAGTTGTATAATTCAAGCAAAACTTTAAAATTCAATGCTTTACCAAAAAAAGCGGTTGCTTCTTTCGAAACAACCGCTTAACCTAACCTTTATCAACAACCCTATTGATAAACCTGTACTGTATAAAGAACGATACTTTAACCTAACCTGTTCGACCTATTAACGAACGTTTCAAAGGTGCTATGACGCTGATGAATCAGCGGTGAAGAGGTAATGAGGATTATATGAAGCGGCAATGGAGAATTAGCATTGAAATTGTGTCAAAAAGCTCCATTTCAATTTGTTACAAAAAGCCTTTAAATTGATCAATCCATAAAAACATTTGGATGTAAAAAAGAAGGGTGTTTGTCGATAAAATTCTTTCTAAAAATGTTCTACCAAATACAGAAACCTTAGGTTTGCTTTAAATTAGTTAAGGAATTAGTAAAGGAGAATAATTGATGGAAAAATCGTTTTCACTTCAGCAAGTATTATTGCGTTATCCAGAATGCAACTCAGTAGACTTTATTTGTACTCCTGAAAATTTGGAACAAAAAGGGGTGAATGCTGAATTTGTTTTTGCATTGCAAGAATTATTTGAAGAAGAAAAAAATTTCAGAGAAGAACAATTTTTAAATTTTCCAATTGAAGACATCCTGGATTACATCGTTCGAACTCATAAATATTATCTTGAAAAGAAAATACAGGAAATAGAACAGAGTATTCATTTGCTCCTGCAGGATTATTCCGATAATCATCCCTTGTTAATAATCCTAAATAGTTTTTTTTCGACCTATAAAAAATCATTGATCGATCACATCAACGTTGAAGAAGAAATACTAATTCCCTATATTCAATACTTAATTCAAGCCGATAAAATAGGAATTGAATTGAATAGTTTTATGCTGAAGATTCAAGATGATGTGCTCATCAATTTCATCCACGAACATGATGATACCGAACAGGATTTGAAAGATGCTTGCAATGCAATACTTCAATATCAACCCCCTTTAACTAACGAATCTCCCTACCGCATTCTTTTAAACCAACTTGGTGATTTTGAAAAAGATTTGGCGGTGCATGCACTGATAGAAGACGGTATACTTCTTCCTAGAGCTCAGGAAATGGAACAATACCTGATCGAAGAATTTAATGCAAAGGTTTTGTTGAATTGAGGTATTTATTTTTGGTTTGATAGTCTACCTTCAACTCTTTCAAGCAACCTAGGCATAAACAATCGCTATATTTTTCTTTTATAAAATTACTCTCTTCTAATGAAATTTGAACGGCACTGCATTGGCAAGAAGTAATATTTTCAGTAGTACAATTAAACATATTTTTACACATTTCACAGATTTTCATTTGTGGTATTAATCAAAATTTCTATTTGTAAATATAATTCAATAATTAAAACTCATGAGAATAATTTCAATGAGCTATGTGCCCTTATTATAAATTTTAATTCCGATGCTTTTATACCGAATCCTCAAATCAGTTAAAAATCCTTTATCCAAAATTATATTTCTTCGATTTCTTTAAACTTTAATCCTATTTTTAGGGCATAAACTAGATCTATTTCCTTGATATGAATCGCATCCATAAACTTTTAGTCGCTAACAGAGGAGAAATCGCAATACGGGCACTTAGAGCCGCTACAGAATTAGGCATTCGTACAGTGGCTATGTACACTTACGAAGACCGTTATTCCCTCCATCGATATAAGGCTGATGAGTCATATCAGATCGGTACGGATAGTGACCCACTCAAACCCTACCTTGATATTGAAGAAATAATCAGTGTTGCGAAAGAAAATGGTGTGGATGCTATCCATCCAGGATATGGCTTCTTATCAGAAAATGTACAGTTCGCTCGCCGTTGCCGTGAAGAAAATATCATTTTCGTAGGCCCTTCTCCGGAAGTGATGGAACAACTTGGTGATAAAGTGGCAAGTAAATTAGTAGCCAGAAAAGTAGGTGTTCCTGTTATTGAGGATAATAAAATCACGCTCACTTCCGCTGCAATTGCAATGGAAGAAGCACAGAGAATCGGATTTCCAATTATTTTCAAAGCAAGTGCCGGTGGCGGTGGCAGAGGAATGCGTGTAATTCGTGAAGCATCGCAATTAGAAAAAGCTTATAATGAAGCGAAGCGCGAAGCTGGAAATGCTTTCGGTGATGATACTTTATTTATAGAAAAATTTGTTGAAGATCCTAAACATATTGAAGTACAGATCTTAGGTGATCAGCATGGTAACATCGTGCATTTATATGAACGAGATTGTTCTGTTCAACGTCGTTTTCAGAAAGTAGTAGAAATCGCTCCTGCTCCCTCTCTCCGTCAAGATACCAAAGATAAACTCTATGATTATGCGTTGCGCATTGCAAAGCACGTTCGATATGATTGTGCAGGTACCGTTGAGTTTCTTGTAGATGGTGAAGAAAATATTTTCTTTATTGAAGTGAATCCACGTATTCAAGTGGAACATACCGTTACAGAACAAGTAACTGGAATCGATATCGTAAGAAGTCAGATTTTAATTGTGGATGGAGAGCCACTGCGGTCCCCATCTATTGATATCCTCCGCCAAGAAGATATAGAGTGTAATGGCTTCGCTATTCAATGTAGAATTACTACCGAAGATCCGGAGAATGATTTTAAACCCGATTATGGAACACTTATCGCCTATAGAAATGCAGGTGGCTACGGAATCCGCATTGATGAAGGCTCCTCCTATCAAGGTGTTAAAGTTTCTCCTTTCTTTGATTCAATGCTGGCTAAAGTAACTGCACAAGGCAGAACACTCAATGGCGCTAGTAAAAGAATGTATCGAACCTTGATGGAGTTTAGAATCCGTGGAGTAAAAACGAACATTCCGTTTCTAGAAAATGTAATTAATCATCCGGTATTTCAAGAAGGAAAAGCTACTGTAAAATTTATTGAAAAATATCCGGAGCTTTTTATCTTCCGTAAAAAACAAGACAGTGGTACAAAAATTCTGCGTTATCTAGCAGAAGTTCAAGTGAATGGTCACCCTGATGTAATTTATGTGGATCCATCAAAAGTATTTAGCAATCCCAGAATTCCAAGTGGTGAAAAACATGAAGTGCCTCCTGCAGGATCTAAACAATTGTTGGAACAATTAGGTCCAGAAAAATTTGCACAATGGCTTAAAAATGAAAAGCAAGTAAAGTTTACGGATACTACTTATCGTGATGCACATCAGAGCTTACTCGCAACAAGAGTGCGAACTGCAGATCTTTTAAAAGTAGCACGAAACTTTGCAACACATCATCCTCAGACGTTCAGCATGGAAGTATGGGGCGGTGCAACATTTGATGTGGCTTTACGCTTTTTACATGAATGTCCTTGGAGGAGATTAGAACTATTAAGAGAAGCTATTCCGAACATTTGTTTGCAGATGCTGATTCGTGGAAACAACGCGATTGGTTATGCGGCATATCCCGATAATCTGGTAGAGCGATTCATTGAAGAAAGTTCTATAAAGGGAATCGATATCTTCCGCATTTTCGATTCACTTAACTGGACAAAAAGTATGGCGGTAAGTATCAAAGCCGTCAGAGAAAGAACGAATGGAATTGCAGAAGCTTGTATTAGTTATACTGGTGATATCCTCGATCCAAAAAAAACAAAATATAACTTAGCCTATTATCTAGATCTTGCTCGTGAATTGGAAGATATGGGTGCGCATATTTTGGCGATAAAAGATATGGCGGGATTGCTGAAACCTTATGCTGCTGAGCTACTAGTTACAGAATTAAAAAAAGTAATTTCTATTCCGATTCATTTGCATACCCATGATACCTCTTCGGTTCAAGCTGCAACTTATCTCAAAGCTATTGAAGCAGGTGTAGATGTGGTTGATGTGGCATTGGCATCTATGAGTGGTTTAACCTCGCAACCTAATTTTAATAGTCTGGTTGAATCATTACGCAATACAAAGTATGCAGTAGACTATGATATTAAACATTTAAATGAACACTCTAATTACTGGGAAACAGTTCGTGAATGGTATTATCCCTTTGAAAGTGGATTGATGGCAGGCACTGCCGAAGTTTATGATCATGAAATTCCCGGAGGTCAATATTCCAATCTAAAACCACAAGCTGCGTCATTAGGTTTAGGTGATAAGATGGTGGAGATTAAACAAGCTTATGAAAATGTTAATCAACTTTTTGGAGATATTGTAAAAGTAACTCCAAGTTCAAAAGTAGTTGGTGATATGGCCCTATTTATGGTGAGTAATGGTTTGAGTAATGATGATATTTTTAACAAAGGTGATGCATTGAGTTTTCCTGCTTCAGTAAAGAGTTTCTTCAAAGGCGATTTGGGTCAACCACCGGGAGGATTCCCAATTACTTTACAAAAAATAATTCTAAAAGATGAAAAGCCTTATACTGATTTACCTAATGCCCATCTGAAACCTGTAGATTTTGAGGAAGAGTTTAAAGCATTCCAAATTAAATTTGGAACGAGTACTTCTTTTCATGATTTTCTTTCTTGGAAATTTTATCCAAAGGTATTTGAAGAATATCATGCTTTCAATAAACAATATGGTGATGTAAGCCATGTGCCTACAACAGCTTTCTTCTTCGGAATGAAAAATAATGAAGAGATTCTGGTAGAGATTGGTAGAGGAAAAAATATTCTGATTCGCTTGCTGTACTTAGGGGAAGCCGATGAGAACGGAAATAGAAGTGTTTATTTCCGTCTTAATGGACAAACTCGAGCTTTAGAAGTAAAAGACCGAAAGGCGCTGATGAAAAAAATAATGCATGCTAAAGCGGCTGGTGAATTACAAATTGGAACGCCGCTGCAGGGAATGCTTAGTAAAATCTTTGTGAAAGATGGTGAATCCGTAAAACGCAATACTCCCCTGTTCACAATTGAAGCTATGAAAATGGAAACAACTATCACTGCTTCTCGAGATTTAAAAATAAAAGGAATTACGCTTAAAGAAGGCACATTAGTAGAGTCGGAAGATCTGATTCTTTCTATAGAATAAATTTGCTTCGGACTTCAAACTGAAAGGGAAGAACAAAAATTTGTTCTTCCCTTTTTTAATGGATATGGTCAATTAAAATGGTAGCTACATTAGTTGTTAATTACCATTTTCCGTTCGATACTTTTCCCGCCTTCCGTTTCTATTCTTAGCAGATATATTCCATCCGCTCGACCACTAAAATCAAGTACAATTTCTTGATGCTGTGCTAAAAAATCTCCCGTTAAAATTAATTGTCCGGTCGAAGAAAAGATCTTGTAAACTCCTGCTCCAATTTCATTAGGAATCATCATTCTTATTAATCCTGCTCCTGGATTTGGCGCTAAGATTATCGCGTCGTCAACAGTAGAAATTCCTTCTCTGCAATTTATGGTGATGATTGTAGCAGATGATAAACTTTCACAACCTCCACTACTAATTGAAAATACCTTATATGTTCCAGCTTGGTTGGCAAGATAAGAGGAAGCATTAGCACCGGCAATATTTACGTTATTGCGCTTCCATTGATAGGAACTTGCACCCACATTTGCATTCAGCATTACACTTCCTCCTGCACAAAATGTAGTAGCACCAGAAGCGGTAATCGTTGATCTAAATACTTTAACTTGAGCAGATGATGAAGTTTTTGAACATCCAAAACTATTGGTGACTTTTACTTTATAGTTCCCTGTAGCATTGGTCATATAACTACTTCCAACTATCCCCGGAATTACCGCAGCATATTTATACCATGTATATGTATTTGATGCTGCATTTGGAACAGAAAGATTTATACTACTCCCCGTACATAGTTCAATGCTTCCACTCTGGCTAATAGCAGCTGAGGGTATAGGCCATACCGTTAGTGGAAGTGTATTGTCAGATGCTCTCCGACAGCCATTAAAGTCGGTAACGATTGTGGAGTACGTTCCAGATAGCTTAGGCAAATAAGTATCACCACCACCATCTGTCAATAAAATTCCATTTTTATACCATTCAATGTTGAACCCCGGATCTGCCGCCAAACATGAAATAGAAGTCGTCTTTGCACAGAAAGATAAAGCGCCATTACTCACCACTGAAGAAATTGGTGAGGTGATCTCCAATGGCTCTGTTTGTTGAACACTGGTGAGTACTGGTGAAGTGGAAGTAATCCGCATCCTGTATCCGGATCCCGGTAAAATTCCATTAGGCAATAAACAATTAACAACTCCCGTAGTACTAGTAGTAGAAATACTTCCGATAGTTACGGGCATATTAAAATCACCAATGGCATCCGACAGTTCTACGCTAACAGTATTCCCAGCCAGAAAATTTCCTCCGGCTAAAACATACTGAACTGGAAAACTTGTTCCTCCAGGACATTGACGATCTCCGTTCCATAATCCATTAAAACTATTGGGATCAGAAACTGGAACTGCAAATCCGAGCGCAGGAGTTTGCAAATAAGGATCATACTTTGATAAAATATATCCTTCAAAACTATAGTTATAATCCTGCCACACCACGAATGGTGGGAATACAGCATATTGACCGTAATCTTTCCAAAACAGAGTGGTATATAGTTTTCCCAGATTATCAATCCCCAAATTACCACTTGTTCCTTCGAGATATGTTCCAGCAATGGTGATGGTATCTAATCCATCTCCAGATCCTGTAGAAAGTTTAGTCATTAAAACTGATGGGTTCCCTCCCAAGTTAGCAGTTACTTGTTCCCCGTATAATACCCAAAGGTCATTCGCATTTCTAGCAATTGCCTTTCCTGGAATTGTAGTGTTTGACCAATTAATAATTCCCGATTGCAATCGGAATGTTCCAAGATTCCCTGTAAAGAAAACTGTTCCTATACCTCCTGCTACAATATCCAAACAGCTGGGAACTGCATTTTGAAAATTAAAAGTTCCGTTGCTTTTGTTTAAACGAATTATTTTCGAGATGCTCCCCAAAAAAACATCTTGACTATTTACTGAAATCAAACTTCCTCCATAACTAATATTTTTCCACTGGTAATTTCCCGAAGAACTATATTTCCATGTGCTATCTCCATTCGTTACGAAAGATGCTCCACCCTGATCCACAGTTCCAATGAACGATGTACCATAAAATGGAATTTGCCATAAGATCAAACCTGCAGGATTAAATTTTATCTGTGACGACCAGTTCACATCGGGTCCAGTAAAAACAGATCCATCAAGTCCAAATTGATCCGTTGAAAAAATATTTAAGATCACATACACATTTCCCAAACTATCGGTACTAATGGAACGTACTGAAACTGCACCTCCGAGTGGATCAATTTCTTTGAACCAGCCTCCTCCTCCTCCATTGCCATCCCGCTTATCGATAAAAGCTCTTGAACAAACTATACAGGAATTGAAATTCCCGCCAACAATTACATTATTGTTCCGATCAGTAGCAATTACATTAGGTCGATGACTGCGGTTACTATAGGCTACCTGATATGCATATTCAAAACCTCCGGCATTTAAAGTACCTATCCAGAGTATAAATTGGAGTAAAAAGATCAATAATGACTTCATCGTAATTGGGGTTATGGTTCTTTCAAAATTAAGATGAACTTTCACCGGTGTTTGTAAAGGAAAAAGAACTTATGCAATACGCTCCGTTAATAAGTATGGTGTCTAGTAAAAACATGAAGGTCGTGAGCATTTCAGTTGTAATTTTAGTATATTAGTATCCTTATATCTAACCACATGAGGCTCTTTCAAACGATCATCCTTTTCTTCATTATTTGTACATTAAACTCCTGTTCTTCTGGAGGCAGTTCATCCTCTAATAGTGGATTCCTTAGTGCTAAGCCTGATAAAAAATGGGAAGCTGGTAAAGATTATTTTGTCGTAAAAAGATACCGCGTTGAAGATGCGCATGGTTTTGGCGAGCCGGTAGTAGCCTATAGTTTATTACTCCCTGACCAATGGAAAGTAGATGGAGGAATTACTTGGCGCGTGGGACATTATTGTGTAAACGAATCGGTGAGTAATCGCATGACGGCCACTTCTGCAGATCATCAATTCCAGCTAGATTTTTTCCCACTAAGAAGTTGGGAATGGTCAGATGATCCGTATGTTCAACAAAGTAAACAAGGCAATCAAGGTGTTTTCAAGACCTGCGATTTTATGCCGGCAATGGATGCTGATGCCTATCTGAAAAATGAATTTGTTCATGATATGGGAGACCCAAAAGTGATTTCTATTGAACCAAATCCAGAAGTGGGAAAAGCCATGGAAGAACAGGCAAAAAAGAATAGCGCTAATATGGCTGCTGCTGGAATTAACACTGTAAAATATAATCCATCCGCCATCCGTGCTAAACTCAAATTTGCTGATGGAAGTGAGGGGCTCGCTTTATGCGCTGTAAACCAAACGATTTTTTATATGCAGAATTTTATGACAGGAGGTTATACCGGAAGTTATACCTGTCAAGCAGATCAAAAAATAGTTTTGCGTTATCCAGCAGGCAAAGAAGCCGAAGCAAGAAAATTATTAAGCATGGCTGTTACCAGTATTCGCATCAATCCTCAATGGCAAACTGCAGTGGCGAAATTTTTTAATAATGTCTCTAAAGTAGAACAAGTAGAAAATGCAAAACGTAGTGAGATCTGGAGAAAGTCACAAGCCGATATTGCGGAAATTCAAAAGAGTACTTGGGAATATCAGCAGCAGAGTCAAGATCGAATTGCTGAAGAAACAGGTCGTGTACTTAGAGGCGTCGAGCAATGGTCAGATCCTGCAACAGGACAAAGTGCGGATTTGAGTGCTGGCTATAATGAAGCCTGGGCTAAGGGCGATGGCACGTACATACTCAGTAATGATCCACTGTTTGATCCCAATGTTGCACTACAAGAAGATTGGAAAAAATTAAGTAAAAAATAAAATTGAACTAATTGGCTCTTTAACATATCCCTTTTCAATGTCTCGTTTTAAAATACTAGCAATTTCAGGAAGTATTCGTCATCATTCATCGAATCAAAGAATCCTTGAATATATTTCTTCGACTTATTCAGACCAGATTGAAATAGAAATTTATAATGGTTTAACTCGGCTACCTTACTTTAATCCGGATGACGATATAGATTGCAAAATAGAAGAAGTGATCGCTTTCAGAAATAAAATTAGCAGTGCGGATGCAGTTATTTTTTGTACTCCCGAATATGTATTCAGTATTCCGGGTGTTTTAAAAAATGCATTAGAATGGTTGGTATCAACAACCGTACTTCTGGATAAGCCTATTGCAATAATTACCGCCTCTTCACTAGGCGAGAACGGACATGAATCACTTCAGCTTATACTGAAAACACTGGGTGGCGCTTTTAATGAAAACACAACAATGCTTGTTTCCGGTGTTCGTTCTAAAGTGAATGAACTTGGAGAATTTAATGAAGATGTCTCTCGTATTAAATTGCAATCCTTGATGACCACTTTAATTTCTTCGATTAATTTCTCGAGCCCCGAATCAATTTCCAGTTGAAAAACATAGTTCAAAGTGATAATTAATTTTTCAAGTTAAAATAATCCGAAGCAGCGCGCGGACGGTCCAGCGAAAAGTGCGAACCGGTGATGAGGTAACCGATACTTTAGAGTAAACCAAAAAGAAAACTAGAAGAAATCCGTCGAAACCCAGCACAAAATTGAAGTAAACAAATTTAAATTTCAAGTTTAAAAACTATACGAAGCAGCGCGCGGACGGTCCAGCGAAAAGAGCGAACCGGTGATGCGTTAACCGATACAGAAACGGTAAAGGTAGAACGCTGACCCGCCCCATGCATCACCGGTTGGTTTTCGGTGGTGCCTTTCTTTGCTACTTTCTTTTGCAAAAAGAAAGTAGGACCTCCGTCAGGAAAATCACCGATGAAATCGGTGATGAGCGAACTCAAATTATTGAGTAAGTAAAAAACTATACGAAGCGGCGCGCGGACGGTCCAGCGAAAAGAGCGAACCGGTGATGCGTTAACCGATACACAAACGTTAATGGTAGAACGCTGACCCGCCCCCTGCATCACCGGTTGGTTTTCGGTGGTGCCTTTCTTTGCTACTTTCTTTTGCAAAAAGAAAGTAGGACCCTCTGCCAGGAGAAGTTTCGACTTGATTTTTTGTATACTTTTTATGGATAATCTAATAGTTGATTTTTAAATCCATGAGCTCGTTTAGCTCGGTTTATCAAGAAAAAAGTATAGAAGATGTCACCGATGCAATCGGTGAAGTTTTTCTTTGCTACTTTCTTTTGCAAAAAGAAAGTAGGGCTCTCCGCCAGGAGAAAGTATGAGAAGGACTAAAAATAATTTAACTTACTTTAACACCATCAACCTTTTAGTTTGTGTTGCACCGACATCACTCGTAACCTTCACAAAATAACAACCGGAGGTTAACTCATTTGTATATAGCAAAAGTGATTTATTACTCCAGTATAAACGACGATGCACTATTACTCGCCCGCTTGCATCGCTAAGATCCAACCAACCATCCTTATTACCCGGCAAACTATAACCTACATAAAACTGCTCCTTTGCAGGGTTAGGGTTTATACTTACATTTAAATTAACACCCCCACCAGGTGCATTTAACCCTACACTCAGACTATCACAAACGCTCCCCACTACCGGCCCTAAATAATAATTGATATAAGTAGGACATGTACTGCTATAAAATGTAGGCAAAGTCACAGAATGTTGGCTCACCTGGCAGGCCATGCCCGCGCTATCGGGGAAATCAATTGTATGCATTTTGAAAGTACCATTTCCTGTATTAATATAAATTTTACCGTCAGGCCGTAAATATTGTGTAAAAAAGAATGTTGCTAATGGAGGATTGGGAGAATAAGTAGAATCCCAAACTGCAACGGTACTATAATTCGCCAAATTCAAACTATCTAAATCAAACTGATATAGATAAAGTGTAGCCGAGGCATATATTTTACGACTATCAGGTGAAAAACTTAATCCTAAGCCGCTCATGCTATCATTAATACTAATATGCTGTGCATTCGAAAAATATCCACTACAACGGTCAAAATCGAAGACTGCAAGGTCTACGTACGTATCATAACTTGCAAATGTATTTCCATCTGGAGAAAAGGAAGCCTGTCCGGTTGAACCTAACATAGGTCGTATAGCTTGCTTGGATTGAAAACTGAATCCTGATTGACTCAATAAATACACATAATAATAAGTTGTATTTCTTTCAGGAAAAACGATCCACCAATCTCTTCCATTCGCATGTTTACATGCTTCTAATTGTCCAAGTTCTAACGTATCGGAAATGATTATTTGATTTTTTGCTATTACAGCGCCTAGTCCATTATTAAGCGACATATCGATCAAAGTATAATACATATAAGAAGGATAAGGATAATCAATATCATCAGGTGTATGGTGAATTAAATAATATTGATTTGAATCCCCGGGATTAGGCAATACCATATCAGCTCCTGTGAGCCTGATGCCATAATCAACATTCGCTGTAGTGTATGAACTTGGGTTTAACCCTGACCCATTCAACATGGTATCATTGCTTGCATCGGCTATCCAAATGCCGTTGGTATAAAAGCGTGATTGGCCGGCTGAATCGCAAATTAT
>JBBQED010000030.1:0-29663 GCA_038320345.1 Bacteroidia bacterium | reverse complement strand
ACTTTATGTTCATGACATAAGCGGATAACTTTTTCATCCCTCAACCGGCATCCTTCACGACTGAGTTTTAACCTTCCCAGTTTATCACTTGCGAGCACATCAACCCCAGAAATGTAAAATACAAAATCCGGATTTTGTTCTCGGAAAACCACAAGTAAATATTGATCCATCAACACATGATACATGTGATCGTCGGTTCCATCAGGCAATGGAATATCAAGATCTGATTGTTCTTTGTGATGCGGAAAGTTATGCGCCCCATGCATGCTCAGCGTAAAAACAGCAGGTTCATCTTTGAATATCGAAGCAGTACCATTTCCTTGATGAACATCTAGGTCAACAATTAGAATTTTTTTTGCTTTACCTGATGTCAACAAAGCAGCCGCCGCAATTGCACAATCATTTAACAGACAAAATCCTTCGGCTTGATCCTTAAAAGCATGATGAGTGCCACCAGCAACATTCAATGCAATCCCATACTCGAGCGCGAAATCGGTACAATCAACAGTTCCTCCTGCTAAAAGAAATTCGCGTTCAATGAGTTCTTTAGAAAGGGGAAAGCCGCTTCTTCTGATTTCCGAAGGCGATAACTCCAGATTCAGAAGTTTATCAAGGTATTTTTCTGTATGAACTAAAGCTGCAATTGATCTTGTAACGGGTTTAGGTTTAAAGAGATAACTCGAATCTATAATGCCCTCATGCAGCAATTGTCTGGGTATCAAGTCGTACTTTAGCATTGGAAACCGATGGTTTTCCGGTAACGATAATTGAAAGGTTGGGTCGAAGGCAATTTTTACCATGAATTTCAAAAATAAAGAACACATCCATTACAATGGTTATTGCACTGAAACACAGAATATAGTAGGGGTATAGGCTGATCGAAACCTAATTCTAGGTTTTTTAGAATTTTAAAAATTACTTTTGTTGAATAGTCTAAATAAAAAATCCATGGCTCAGCTTATTACCGACCCGAATTGTATTGCTAGCACTAATTTTAAATTCCCAGGATTAACATCAGTATATAATGGGAAAGTGCGGGACGTATATGTCATTGAAAATAAATTGATGGTTATGGTAGTAAGTGATCGAGTTTCTGCATTTGATTTTGTGATGCCACGTCCGATTCCATTTAAAGGTCAAGTGCTAAATCAGCTCGCCGCATACTTTCTCGAGGCTACTAAAGATATTTGTCCGAATTGGGTGATTGAAGTTCCTGATCCGAATGTCACTGTAGGGATTTTATGTAAACCCTATAAAGTGGAGATGGTCATTCGAGGCTATCTCACAGGTCATGCTTGGAGAGAATATGCTGCTGGTAAAAGAATGATTTGTGGAGTTGCAATGCCTGATGGAATGAAAGAAAATGCTCCATTCCCAGAACCCATTTTAACGCCAACAACAAAAAGTGATGGAGGACATGACCTCGATATTTCCAGAGAAGACATCATCAGTCAGGGGATTGTTTCTGAAGAAGATTATCTTCAATTAGAAAGTTATACGCGTTCTTTATTTAAAAAAGGAAGTAAGATGGCTGAAGAAAAAGGCCTGATCTTGGTTGATACAAAATATGAATTTGGAAAAGCGAATGATAAAATTTTCCTCATTGATGAAATTCATACTCCTGACTCTTCTCGTTATTTTTATGCGGAAGGATTTGAAGAACGACTGATGAATAATCAGCCACAGCGTCAGTTGTCGAAAGAGTTTTTACGACAGTGGCTCATAGCCAATAATTTTCAAGGACTCGATGGACAAGTGATTCCAGACTTCACAGAGGAGTTTGTAAAGGAAGTAAGTGATCGCTACATCGAATTATATCAGAAGATTTCCGGTAAACCATTCGAACGTGCTAATACTTCTGATATCAATTCCAGAATTGAAGAGAATGTAGCTCGTGCAATTATACCGCTGATTGCAGGAATTTGATAGCCGCTGATATTCAGAAAAAGTTAACATAAAAAAAGCCTCCACTTTTCAGCAGAGGCCTCTTCTTAAAAACCTAACCTACCTTTTTCTTATCGACGTGGAACGATTACATTTAACTCTAAATCGAAAACATCTTTAATTGCTTTATCTCCTAAATTCTCAAAAAACGAACCGGAGTGGTATTTAATATCAAATTTTGTTCTATCAATTTTTGCAGTTCCGATGGTGACAATACTATTATCAGTAACCTTAACTGTCGCTGGGAAAGTTATACTATTGGTGATGCCTTTAATGGTTAAATTGCCCGTAATATCGAATCGCTCACCACCTAAAGATTTTAGTGAAACAATTACAAATTTTGAAGTCTTGAATTTTTCTACATTGAAAAAGTCATCTGATTTTAAGTGACCAATTAATTTGGAATTATACCCTGGATCTGTTAGATCAGTACAAGTTATAGAAGTCATGTCAATATCTAAGGTTCCACCTTTAACCGCTTTGCCATCAAAATTAATGGTCCCATTACTGATCTGGATACCACCAGTATGACTTCCGGCAACTTTAGTAGCTGTCCAGATTAATTTACTATAACTCGTATCGATTTTGAGCGATTGGTCATTAATAGGGGAAAAGGAGAGGGCAATAAACCCTAAAAGGATAAAAGAGAATAGTGTGATCGGTCGATTCATAGGAGGTGTGGATATGTTTGTTATTCAAGAAGACGTTTGGAGGAAACTAATATTGCTATAAATGAAACCCGAATTAACTGGTCTCAATTAAGCTAACGTGTGAAAAACAAAAAAGTTTTACTTCGACGATGAATTTTCAGTAGACTCTTGATTTTTGCCTAAAACCGGGGTAACTCCCCTAAATTTTCCTTGTATATTCTTATAAAATGCTTCAATGATGAGGGCATCAGAACTAAGGTCTCCTGTTGGAAAAAGTGGTTCCGACCAGAATACTGTTTTTCTTTTATAGTCGAGGCCAGCCATTATAATAGGTACCTTGGCTTCAACGGCAATGGTGTAAAATCCTGTTTTCCATTTGTTCACATCGCTCCGTGTTCCTTCTGGAGCAATTGCAATAACAAAGGAGGATTCATTTTTGAAAAAGGCGACTACTTGGTCTACGATATTTGAAGATTTACTTCGGTCAACAGGATACCCACCTAGACTTCTAAAAAGCCATCCAAAAGGTGGTTTGAAGAGTTCTTTTTTGGCCAGAAAATTTGATGGAAAACGCATGATGCTTCTTACCGATAGCCCGATCATAAAATCCCAATTGCTAGAGTGGGGTGCGGCAATGATAATATACTTGTTGTATTTGCGAGGAACATCTCCACTAATTTTCCATCCTAAAACAGCAAAGAAGAATTTATAAATCAAGCGCATTACACAAAGAAAATGAAAAATCTGGTAAATCAAAATGACCTAAAACAAAGTGAGGTAAACGGTGTAAAAAAGAAAAGAGCGGAAAATTCCGCTCTTTTCTTTTTCTATGGTTATTTTTTTTACTCGGTAACGACAACAAGATATTTAGAAGCCTTCCAGAATTTATCTGCATCAGTGATTTCAATTCCTGTTACTTTATCATTTTCACGTTTGAAATTGTATGTTCCACTTGGATGCGTACTCAATAAACGAGTAGATTTAGTTCCATTAATGGTAATCATTTTCGTACTGGTTACATCGATTTGTGTAAACGCTTCTTGGTTGAAATCAGGAATCATAGCTTTCTGTTTTCCCATTCCTAAAAATCCGCCTTGCTTAGTTAATACTTTTTTATCACGAAGATTTTTGTAAGTATCTGCAGTATAGTACGCCGTATTCAGTTTGGTTGTTTTTTCAGTGATTTCACGTGCTTTCGTTTCATTATCCATACGTATAGTATCGATAGATCCCTGCATGTTCGTAATGGTACCACTTAAAGCAAGAATTTTTTCATTCATTGAATTAATGCTAGAATCTTTAGTAGCAAGTTGTGTATTCAATGATTTGATCATGGTTTCCAATTCTCCGATTTTCACATTATTCTTTTTAATGCGGGACTGAAGTTCACCAAGCTTTTTCTTGTTTTGATCGATCATCTGACGGATAGCTTCTACATCATTCAGGATTTTAGTTTTAGCATCAGGTGAAGCCTCAGGATCATTCGATGCGCTGCGACTTAGCATCTCTTCCTGACGTGTTAAACCATCTATGCTGGTCTGAATCTCGCTGATGTCCTGCATATAGCCGTTAATGACAGAGTCTTTAGCATCATATTGAGCCATTAAACTGTCACGCTCACGCATCATGCGCTCGACTTCAATCTTATAGTCAGGTCCACAGCTGGCTAGCAGAAGACAAAGACCAAAAATACCAAGTATGTTTTTCATGTGGTAATAGGTTACTTAATTATAGTTATTTTATCAAAGATAACAATTAATTCGCCCATAATAACCATAAATTCACCCAGTTTTTCACATATTCATTGTTAATAGTGAACGTTGATTCTCATTTTGCCATATTGTTGATCAAGAACGCTTTACAGATTTTGATTTGATTATAAGTTTAATTAGGAGGACTACCGTTATTTTAGTAATTAGTTATTGAAAGTCAATGACTTGTGATAAATGCAATTTTTGCAGGCTTTTAAATTACTTTGTGGATCGTCAATGTTATGTAAATGTTAATTTTCACAATAGGCGTATCAAAAAGGGATTCAGGAGGTATATTTGAATCTAATAAAATTAGATCTCTATGCCAAAACTTGAAAAAGGGTGGCTGAATCCATTTTCCAGCCGTAAAAAATTTATCTCTACTTCGCTTTCCTACGGTCTTTCAAAATTGATTGACAGTAAAAAATTTGTTGCAGTAAGTGAATCTTACGTGGATGTTCATGATTTGAATAGCGAACAGCCGGATGTTGTGATCTATGATGTGAAAAATGATTTTTCTCCATGCATGATCATTGAATGTTCCGAACATTCGGATTTGCAGTTGACCCTTAATTCAATGGAAATTATCAGCAATATTTATCATGTACCGGAAGCTTTTGTGTACGATCTTGATCAACACAGTTGGTATAAAGTAGGGTCTTCTTCGCAGAAAACAGATTCCAGAAATAATTTACTTGGATGTGATCTGGAGCTTGCACTGAATCAAAGTCTGTTGCGATACTATTGAAATTTTTAATTCAATTTTCTATCGAAATTTCGATCGGCACTTTTATTGAACTCAAGTAATGGTTGAGCGTGTAAACAAAAAAGAGAATTCCAATCATCTCCATTGATTCTTCTAGAAGATTCAAGAGCTCATATCCTAATTTATTGGCCGCATCTTCTTCAATAAAAATTCCGCTGATCATTTCAATCCCTATCGCTCCACCAATATAAATAAAGCCAGATAGTAAAAGTAAAGCTCTTGTTTTTACCGGAAGTCGGAATAGAAATTTAAGAAAGGTGATTCCGATTATGAGAATCATAAATAATGCAGGTATCATCCATGCAAAATGCCATACTCCGGAAAATTTTGCCTGTCCCATCATGAGTACACCCATCCATTCATGCAAACTTGCCATTTCGTCGATTGAGAGGTAAAGAAATCCCAATGACAAGATTCTCCAATAGATTACCTGTTCAGGATTTTTTAGTTTTTCCCCAAATGAAATTATCAGCAGAAGAACTGCACAATACAGTAATGAAATCGATGAGTAAAATGTGGGAATATTATTCTCTAGGTTAACGTCAAATATTTCTAATGTCCTATCGATATATGTGACATCCATATTCATTCGAATGATGATTACCAGTAGATCCATAAAAACTAGGAATCCAACAATGGCGCACATTGCTTTAAAAATTTTTCCTGCTGGGTAATGGATCGTCATAGAGCTGAATAAACACAGTTTTACAACGAAATTATAATATTTGTTACCAAATTGTTAAATGAGTTTGTGTGGTAACTTCAAAAGACTGTCAAAGAGATCCATACGAAAACAAGAAAACCCGGAGATGTCTCCGGGTTTTCATAATAATAACGTTAGCTAATTTTAATCCCAATCTTTGTCATCATCCAGCTTTACTTCCTGAACATTTTCAACTTTATGAGTGAGAGCAGTGGTTCCATACTTGGTTATAAAAGCAATTACATGAACATTAGCTTTATTCATTCCCGTTAAAGGTATATTGAATGCAACTTTATAATCTGTTCCGACTATTATGTTTGCTGCTGGAATCACTGTTCCTGCATCTGCAGTTAATACTTTGCGCAATACATGATTGTGCTTGTACCCAACCATTGGATCGCCCAACTGATAGAAGGGACTCGAAGCATCTGTATTGTAATAATTGCGTTGGTTATATTGTGCTCCGGTTCCTGTAACACTGTCTTCAATGAGATAAACTGTAAGGCGATAGTCACCAGTAAGCACTTCATTAAAACCACAATGTACAGTGATTGCTGCGCTATCAGTTCCTGATAATGCAGATTCAATCGCAAGACCACATTTAGCAGTACTAGCCAATACTCCGCTAGCAGCACCTGCCCATTGGCCTCTGTCAAGCATTACATCTCCATTATATACTTTACGACTTACCATTCCTGTTGGGAATCCCGTAACAGTGAAAGTATTATCAAGTTCGGTGTATAATGAAATTTCCATCCCATCTCCTTGATGAACGGCTACTCCGATTGCTGTTTCAGGATGAGCATTGATAATGGATTGTATTTTAGTTGCACCATCAGGGCAATATCCACACCATGCACCTGTAAACTCTTCGACAAGGGTCTTCTGGGTGAAGGTTGCTGGTACTGCAGAAATTGGAGAAACCGGTGTTGTTGGATCTGATTTGGTGTCTTTTTTACATCCGGTAACTGCAACTGCGATGATAGCAATCACATAAACAAGTTTTTTCATGGGTTGATTTTGATTTATTGGTTAATCAAACTTAAGCCTTTTTTCAGTAGTCTACAATCTATTTGCCTCAAGTAGCCTTTAAAGTCATTTTATTATGAAATAGTCCTTGTATTCCTTATCAAAATGCAATCTTTAGAACATTTCCGATGCAACTAATACCCCAGAATTTTCATCATGTTTTTGGCACTCTGCTCTTTGGCAAACAAACGTGTAGTATATTCTCCATCTTCGTCTCTGTCGATCAAAACATGTTTTGGAGCGGGAATCAAACAATGTTGTATACCACCGTACCCGCCAATACTTTCTTGATAGGCACCAGTATGGAAAAACCCAAGGTATTGCTCACTTTCTCCGTCTGGTTTAGGTAAGAATACACGATTCCGGATCGATTCCATGATGTAATAGTCGTCGCTATCGCATGTTACCCCACCAAGGTTTACGCGTTGGTATTCTTTTTCCCAGTTGTTGATAGCTAGCAAAATGAACTTTTGTTTTATTCCCCAAGTATCTGGTAAAGTGGTGATAAATGAACTATCAATCATACTCCACAGTTCATTATCATTCTGTTGTTTTTGACCCACGACACTAAATAAAATAGCACCGCTTTCTCCAACAGTAAACGAACCGAATTCAGTTACAATTGTTGGTTCAGGAACATCTTTAGCATCACAGGCCATTTTTATCTGACGAATGATTTCATCCGCCATATATTGATAGTCATAACTAAAATCGAGTTTCGTACGAATAGGGAAACCCCCTCCAATATCAAGATATTCTAACTCCGGACAAACTTTTTTCAGCTCACAATAAATATTTATATTTTTCTGTAACTCACTCCAATAATAGGCAGTATCCTTTATGCCGGTATTGATAAAGAAGTGCAGAAGTTTTAACTCAACTTTGTCGTTGTTCTGAATTGAGTTTTTATAAAAATCAATAATCTCATTATAACGAATTCCAAGTCGCGATGTATAGAATTCGGCATTCGGTTCTTCTTCGGCCGCAATTCTAATTCCTACCTGAAG
This sequence comes from Bacteroidia bacterium, assembly GCA_038320345.1. GTDB lineage: Bacteria > Bacteroidota > Bacteroidia > AKYH767-A > OLB10 > JBBQED01. The sequence goes on along the minus strand of JBBQED010000030.1, from coordinate 21,813 downwards.
TTTTTCAGTGCTTCCTTCTAGTAAATCCTGTAATTCCTTTTTGTTGTCGAGGATAGGAATCACATTCGTAAAGCCATCTTTTATCAAATCGGAGATTCCGTCAATATAATTCTGACGTTTGAATCCATTACAGATGATCATTCGACTTTTATCCACTTTTCCGGTTTCTGCGAGTTCCCTGATAATTGGAATGTCAAATGCTGAACTTGTTTCTAAATGGATTTCGTTCTTTAAGGCTTCTGATAAAACGAACTCAAAGTGAGAACTCTTCGTACAGTAGCAGTACAAATAATTACCTTTGTAATCGGCTTTAGCCATGGCTACATTAAATAAGCGGGTAGCTTTCTGGATTTGAGCACTGATTTTAGGTAAATAAGTGATTTTCAATGGGGTGCCATATTGTTCGATGATATCCATCAAAGGAACTCCATTGAAATGCAAATTGTTATCGATAACTTCGAAGCTCTCCTGTGGGAATTCAAAAGTTTGCTCAATTAAGTCGGTGTACCTGTTCTTCATTAATGTAAGTTAGTTACTTTGGTAATTTTCTGCTAATGTAGGAAACGCGGATTGATTATTAAGCTTGAATTGAAAATATATTGATGTTAATCATTCTGTCATCATAAAGAACATTAAACAAGATCTGAATACCTTTCAAACACTGAGTTTATGCATAAGAAGATCAAATTAATTGAAGTTAAATCGGAAATTGGTGCTGGAACCCGAGGCGCTAGTCTGGGGCCAGATGCCATTAAAATTGCTGCACTGGATTATGGCAGTAATCTCTTTTTCAAAATTCCCACAGTAGAAATTCCTGTTGAAAACTCGTTGCTGTTCCAACCTCAAGGTAGTCCGTACGCGAAGCGTCTGAAAGGCGTTATCAGCATATATGAGAAATTGGGTAAAAGTGTTTCGGATACCCTAAAAGCTAAGGAGTTTCCAATTGTTTTGTCGGGTGATCATAGTTCCGCTGGTGGAACAATAGCCGGGATAAAAATGGCATTTCCTAAACTTCGTTTAGGGGTAATCTGGATCGATGCACACGCAGATTTGCATTCTCCCTTTACAACGCCTACTGGAAATGTGCATGGTATGCCGCTCGCTGCTTCATTAGCAGAGGATAATGCTACTAACCGAATGAATAAGCCTGATAAAGAAACTACCGAACTTTGGAATAAATTAAAGAAGGTAGGAGGAATGGCGCCGAAAATTAATTACAGCGACCTAGTCTTTATTGGTGTTAGGGATGTTGAGCCAGAAGAGAGTTTTTTGATCAAAAAACATAAAATTCGTGTTTTTACTACTAACGATGTCAAGCGTCACGGAGTCGAGAAAATTGCTAGAGATGCCTTAGCTTATTTGAATAATTGCCAACTGATTTATGTTTCATTCGATGTGGATAGTATGGATTCTTCTATCTCAAAAGGTACGGGTACGCCCGTGCGCAATGGGATCACAGAAAAGGAAGCAGGTTCATTATGCGTGCGTTTAATCCAGAATGAAAAAGTATGCTGCTTTGAAATTGCAGAAGTAAATCCTACCCTCGATAAGGAAAATCTAATGGCAGAAAATACTTTTGAAATTCTCCAAAGAGTAGTTGCGCAGATCGCCTAATTTAAAGGCAGAATAATGTAGTCATAGCAAGGGTCGTTCGCATCCTACTCTTTATTCAGGTTTGGTTGTTGAATATTCCTTTACTTTTCAAAGATTCATCCTTCTTTTTATAGCAATTTTGCATCGAAGACACTTCCCCGGGCAATTATACCGGATATCCGTGCTTTAGATGAATATGCTGTTTGAATTGGAATTGCGTTCGGCTGTTGAAAAGGCGTTACAGCAACTGTATCAAATTACGGTTAGTCCAGATGATATTGCCATAAATGAAACTCGTAAAGATTTCGAAGGGGACCTTACAATCGTTGTTTTTAATCTCGCCAAACTAGCTCGGAGAAGCCCGGATGCCATCGGAGCGGAAATTGGAGACTGGTTGCATAGTCATGCAGCGGAAGTAGAAAAGTATAACGTAGTAAAGGGCTTTTTAAATGTTAGTATTCGTAAAGCTGCCTGGATGGCTGTTTATGCGGAGGCTGCTTTAGACCATTCTTTTGGTATTGTGAGCGTCGATAAAAACATCAGCTTGCATCCTGTTCTGGTAGAGTATAGCTCTCCAAATACCAACAAACCCCTTCATTTGGGTCATGTCAGGAATAATTTGATCGGTTACAGTGTAGCAGAAATATTAAAGGCAACTGGTAATCCTGTTAAGAAAGTAAACCTAGTAAACGACCGGGGTATTCATATTTGCAAATCAATGCTGGCTTGGAAGAAGCTGGGCAAGGGTGAAACACCTGAGTCATCTGGCCTTAAAGGGGATCATTTAGTAGGTAAATATTATGTTGAATTTGATAAACTCTACAAATCGGAGATTCAACAATTAATTCAGCAGGGAGTAAGCGAAGAAGTAGCTACAAAGCAAGCTCCGTCCATCTTAGAAGCTCAAGAAATGCTCCGAAAGTGGGAGTCGAATGATCCTGAAACTATAGCTTTATGGCAAATGATGAATGCTTGGGTATACCAAGGTTTTGAAGCTACTTATCGTAAAATGGGCGTCGATTTCGATCAGTTTTACTACGAGTCAAAGACCTATTTACTAGGTAAATCAATTGTAAATGAAGGACTTGAAAAAGGAGTGTTCTTTAAAAAGGAAGATGGTTCTGTATGGGTAGATCTCACATCCGAGGGCCTCGATCAGAAGCTTTTATTGAGAAGTGATGGAACTAGTGTGTACATGACTCAGGATCTTGGAACTGCTCAAATGCGTAAAACAGAGTCTAATTTCAGCAGACTCGTATATGTAGTAGGGAATGAACAAGATTACCACTTTAAGGTGCTAAGGTTGGTAATGAAGAAACTGGGATATGATTGGTGGAATGATTTGTTTCATCTTTCCTATGCTATGGTTGATTTACCTTCCGGTAAAATGAAATCAAGAGAAGGGACCGTTGTTGATGCCGATGAGTTGATGGATGAAATGATTGCTGAAGCGAAAAAGATTACTCAGGAACTTGGTAAAATCGACGACTTTGATAGTGATGAAGCGAATGCTTTGTACAGAATGATAGGGATGGGTGCTCTGAAATATTTTATTCTTAAAGTGGATCCTGAAAAGAGGATGCTTTTTAATCCTGCTGAATCCATCGATTTCAACGGACATACTGGCCCTTTTATTCAATATACTTATGCAAGGATCCGATCAGTTCTAAGAAAAGGACTTCAGTATCCGGAGTTCAAAGACTATGAACAAACAGAAGTTTTATCCTATGTTGGAATACAGGATAAAGAACGGCAGTTGATTAGTTTATTTCTGAATTATCCTTATGTTTTGTCGGAAGCATCCGATCGACTTAGTCCTGCACTCGTGGCGAATTATGCTTTTGAAATGGCTAAGTTGTATAATCAGTTCTACCATGAATACCCTATTGTGGATATTGCCGATAAAAAGAGTACATTATTTCGGATGCATCTCAGTAATCAATGTGCCAGAGTAATTAAAATGTCCTTAGCTTTACTTGGGATTGAGGTTCCAGAGAGAATGTAATGAAAAAACGTTGGTTCCCATTCATAGTTACTGTTGTATTCGCATTGAATACACTCATTATTCTTGCTTCTCGCAGAGAACAAGTACTTCAAACTACCATGGTTCAAGTGCCGGTAAAAGATCTAGTGGATGGAGATCTAGTGATGAGAAATGGTAGAGGAATGATCAGTAATTGGTTCAGGAAAATGTCGCTCAAGGATAGAAGTTATACGCATGCCGGACTTGTTGAAATTGTAAACGGTAAACCCTTTGTTGTACACTGCCGCCAAGAAGGACAATCGGTTGGCATAATAAGAGAATCGCTCAAAGAATATATCAGTAGCAATAATTGTAGTTCATTTGGGGTATATCGTTTTGCACTCAATGAAAATTCCAGAATGTCGATTCATACTGTTTTAGATAGTGATGTATTGAACGGAATTAAATTTGATGATGAATTCAGATTGAACAATGGTAAGCAAGAGTATTGTACTGAATATGTTTATAACCGTATTCAACTAGTTAGTGGGGAACAGAATTTCCTTCCCTTATCTCATAGTGGCGATTTTGTTTACGTAGCACCAGATAATCTTTACCTGAATAAAAACACACGCCAGTTAGTACAACATCATTATTGAGCAATGAAAAAATATTATTTACTTATTTTTATGATATTAGGAATTTATTCTTGTAGTAAAGAATCGAGTCCGGGACCAGTGGCTGAAAAGTTTCTCATCGCAATGAATGATAGAGATTATGTAGAGGCTGGGAAATATTCTACAAAAGAGACTGTTAAATTGCTGAAGCAGTTGGAGAAAATCGAGAAGTTGAATAATGATCTCCCGGAAGCTAATAAGGGGAAGATTATCATTATCTCTGAGGATATTCAGGGGAAAACGGCAACGGTTTTTTTTAAACAGGAAGGTGATGAATTGGAACAGAAAATTTCTTTGCAGAAAGTGGAGGATGCTGATGAAAATGGAAAGACCGTAAGCGCATGGAAAGTGGCATTAAGAAAAGAAGAATTACCAATTAATAATGGAAAATCAGTTGCTCCTTTGCCGGAGAAACTTCCTTCCTGATTTTTTAAAATAGTTTATATAATGAATGCAACATTTAGTGATTTATCTCCATCATCCAGAATCTGGATTTTTCAAACTTCAAGAAGTTTACGTAATGATGAGCAAGAACTAATCATCCCATTAGTAGAAAATTTTCTAGAAACCTGGACTGCACATAAAGCCACATTGAAAGCTGGGGTGGAAATGTTGCATGATTCTTTTTTGGTGATCGGGGTAGATGAAACAATATCGGGTGCAAGCGGCTGTTCAATAGATAAGTTGCATCATTTTATTATCGGATTAGAGAAAATGATACAAGTCAAATTCTTTGATCGATTTCGAGTGATTTATCGGGAGGGTGATGCTGTTAAAAATTTATCCGTAAAAGAATTTGAAGAAGAAGTTAAATCCGGAAAATTTCAGCCAACTCAAAAAGTTTTTAATCCAATGATTGAAAAAGTAGAAGAGCTAAAGGAGAATTTTGAAGTTCCTGTTTTTGAAACTTGGTTAAATCGCTATTTTTAAAGTTCAGAGACAATGAAAGGGATTCCAGATGCTATCCGCAAACGATGGTGGTATAAAACCGCTGGGATTATCATCGTTGCTTTCTTTATCTATCTGGTTTTATTAATTGCTGAATATTATCTGAAAGTTCACTTTGAGCATCCGATTGAACCTTAATTCATATTTTATTTTTCGAGTGCAGGCGTTTTTCTTTCTTTTTCTTTCCTCGCATATTGAGTAATTCAACAGCAAGTGAAAATGCCATTGCGAAATAAATATATCCTTTAGGTACTTCATAATGGAATGCTTCCACCGTAAGCATAAAACCAATCATGAGTAAAAACGCAAGGGCTAACATTTTAATGGTAGGATTACGGTTGACGAAGTCGGAAACCGCACCAGCTGCAGCAAGCATGATGAGCATTGAAATGATAACCGCACCTATCATGATCGACACATGGTCTACCAAGCCTACTGCAGTAAGAATCGAATCAAAAGAGAATACAATGTCTAAACCGATGATTTGCAAAATGGCAGCATTTAGACTTAGCTTTTTTGCGGAAGTTTCTAGCACTCCTTCCTCCCCCGAAATTTTACTGTGGATCTCAGAAGTACTTTTTGCCATCAGAAATAATCCACCGAAAAGAAGTACAATATCTCGACCTGAAAATCCATGCTCCATCACCGTAAAAAAAGGTTCCTTTAAACTAACGATCCAACTAATACTAAATAACAACCCAATTCGAATAAGCAGGGCCATAGAAAGTCCAATCTGTCGGGCTTTTTTTTGTTGATTCTTAGGAAGTTTATCAGCTAGAATGGAAATAAAAATAATATTGTCAATTCCCAGAACAATTTCCATTACGATCAAGGTAAATAAACTGATCAAACCAGAAACTGTAAACATGAAACCTATTTCTTCTTGCATTGTTTTAAGATAAAGTCGACAAAGATACCAAATCAATCAGTTCACAAAGTAGAGTAAGCCCGGCAAACTAATCTTATGAGATACCCAAATTCTTAGCTTCCTCAGCTATATTTACGTGTAAAAAGAATATGCCCTTAAACTTTTCTGAAGAATCAGGGTTTTGATTTAGGAAACCTTTCGGTAGCCCGTTATTACGCTTCCGTTAAGATTTTCTTCAATCTGGAGGCTTGTTGGCCTTCACGATCAGGCATTTATTAGTTTTGCACTCAATTATGAAACACTTTATACTATTTCTCTGCATCTTATTTTCTGCCTCTTCTTTTGTAGAGGCCCAGAATTCCAAAGAAGAAAAATTTACTTTAAGCGGGTTTGTTCAAGATAGTACTTCAGGGGAATATCTGATCGGATCAACTGTATACATTAAAGAAATCCAGAAAGGAACCAACACCAATGCCTATGGTTTTTTTTCATTGACATTACCAGCAGGAGATTACAATCTTATCCTTGCCTATATCGGCTTTAAAGAGCAAGTGATTTCAATAAAACTCGATAAAGATATAAGCATGAAGTTTCAGATGAAACCGAATGTGATTGAAACTAAAGAAGTAGAAATTAGGGCAGAACGCAAGGATCGGAATGTGGAAAGTACTGAAATGGGTCGCGTGCAATTAGATGTAGATATGATTAAAGCTTTGCCCGCCCTTTTTGGAGAAGTTGATATTTTAAAATCAATCCAATTGCTGCCGGGAGTTCAATCGGCGGGAGAGGGTAATTCAGGGTTTTATGTGCGCGGTGGAGGACCAGATCAGAATCTTATTTTATTAGATGAAGCAGTGGTTTATAATGCGTCTCATTTATTTGGTTTTTTCTCGGTATTTAATTCTGATGCTGTTAAAAATGTAACGCTCACCAAAGGTGGTATGCCAGCACAGTATGGTGGGAGATTGGCATCTGTACTGGACATTTCAATGAAGGAAGGGAATAACCAAAAGCTACATGGAGAAGGAGGCCTGGGATATATTTCATCTCGCTTTACTTTAGAAGGTCCCATTCAAAAGAATAAATCTTCTTTTATTATCTCAGCACGCAGAACATTTATTGATCTCTTTTTAAGAGAACCGTTTGTTAAAAAAGGATCTGCATTGGATGGAAATAGTTATTTTTTTTATGACCTAAATGCAAAAGTAAATTATACGCTTTCACAAAAGGACAGGCTTTTTATCAGTGGTTATTTTGGCAGGGACGTGTTTAATTTTAAGAGTGCTGATACTGGTTTTAAAGTAAAAATCCCCTGGGGAAATGCAACAACATCACTACGATGGAATCACTTGTTTTCGGATAAGCTGTTCATGAATTCCTCACTTATTTTCACTGATTATAAATTTGAATTCGGAGCACAACAACAAGAATTCGATTTCAGAATTTTTTCTGGTATTCGGGATTATTCTGCAAAAGTTGATTTTAATTACTTTCCCAATATTCTGCATAACGTGAAATTTGGAATGAATTATATTTATCACCGATTCACTCCAACGAATGCTTATGCTAAATCTGGAGATGTTGTTTTTGACCTTGGAGATATTAAAAGATTATATGCGCATGATGCTGCAGTTTATGTAAATGATGAATGGGATATCACGGAAAAATGGAGAGTAAATGCAGGATTAAGAGGAACTATGTTTACACAAGTAGGTGCCTTCACACGATATATTGAAGATCCCTCTTTTGAAGGAAAAATTATAGATTCTGTAGTGTATGATCAGGGAGAAGTAGTGAAATCCTATGCACATATTGAACCTCGACTAAGCATGCGTTATGAACTTACAAGAACTTCCTCGTTGAAGGCCTCCTTTACACAGAATTATCAATATATCCATCTGACTTCATTCGGATCGGTTAGTTTGCCTACCGATGTTTGGGTGCCAAGTACAGATAAAGTCAAACCACAATTCGGTACCCAATATGCTTTAGGTTACTTCCGCAATTTCAAAGAAAATGAATATGAAACTTCTGTAGAAGTTTATTATAAGGATATGCAGAATTTGATTGAGTATAGGGAAGGCGCAAGTCCTGATCAAGACATTAAAAATAATCCTGATAATAATTTTGTTTTCGGTAAGGGTTATAGTTATGGAGCCGAATTTTTTGTTAAGAAAACGAAAGGTAGATTTTCAGGATGGGTGGGATATACCCTTGCTTTTACCAACCGTCAATTTGATGACTTGAATAATGGAGCTGAGTTTCCTGCTAAATACGATCGTCGTCATGATGTTTCTGTTGTCGGAATTTATGAGCTGAATAAGAAGTGGACATTTGGTGCAACCTGGGTGTACGCCACAGGCGATGCGCTCACCTTGCCTCAAGAAAGATATTTTCAGTCAAATGGTCCTCCTGTTGAAGTAACGAGTTCGGGTGGATTAAATTTCACCAATTACTTCAGCATTTTGAGTGGCTATGGTAAACGCAATGATTTCAGACAAACTCCTTATCATCGATTCGATATCTCCGCTACATTGCATGTACAAAAACAAAAAAAGTTCAAGAGCGAATGGGTGTTTTCCATTTATAATTTGTATGGGCGAATGAATCCTTATTTTATCTATTTCAATGTGTCTGGTAATTCTGTAGATGGTAATTTTGGTATACAAGCGAAGCAGGTTTCGCTCTTTGGTTTTATCCCTGCAGTCACTTATAATTTTAAATTTTAATTCCGATGAAAAAATTACTCCTTTATATATTCCCAATTGCCTTTCTATGGATGATAAGTTCCTGCGAAAAAGATATTAGTGTTGATTTACCTCGACCAGAAAGTAAAGTTGTTGTAGATGGATACGTTGAAGCTGGTTTGCCTCCATATATTCTGCTTAGTAGGAATGCAGGTTATTTTGATCCCATTGATACCGCCGCACTCAATAATAATTCCGAAACAGGTGCCGTGATTATTATTTCCGATGGCATCACTACTGAAACAATGACAGAAATCGATACTGTGATTGATGGAAATGTGGTGAAAGGAATTTATACCGCCCTTGGTATGATCGGAACACCAGGACGAACCTATACCATCGATATCACCACGCTAAAAGGAGAGAAACTTTCCTCCTCCACTAAATTAGATTTGCCAGTTTCGTTGGATAGTACTTGGTTTAAAATTCAGGATGGAAAGGATAGCTTAGGATTTGTTTGGGCGAATCTTGATGATCCGGATAGCTTGAATAATTGTTATCGATGGTTTGCAAAGAGAATTGGTAAGGATGATTTTTTTATCGCACCATTCGGGTCTACGTTTGAAGATAAATTTATTAATGGTAAAAAGTTTGATTTTGCATATAACCGTGGAATGATTGCCAATTCAGATGCTGAAGACGATAATAATGATGAAGCGGGATTCTTTAAAAAGGGAGATACCATTGTAGTAAAATTTTGTTCTGTGGATAGGTCTACGTTCGAGTTTTGGAGAGATGCTGAAAATCAGATAGGGAATAATGGGAGTCCGTTTGCAGTGCCCTCTAATATCAAGTCAAATATCAAAGGTGGTTTAGGACTGTTCGCTTCTTACACTGCCACTTATGACACAGTTTATGCTCCCTTGTAAGTTGATGTAAACGTTTTTCTTTTATTTTGCAATGCTGTGAGAAGAATCTATCAGTTAATTGAAAGAGGGGAGGGGGCAATGCTTGATTTCAAAAAAGAAATTTCAAGTGTGCACCGGATTGCGAAAACTATTGTTTCATTTGCAAATCATCATGGTGGAACGCTGCTTATCGGTGTACGTGACGATGGTAGTATTGCTGGAGTTCATCCGCTGGAAGAAAAATTTATGCTCGAACAAGCTGCTGGTTTTTACTGTTACCCTCCATTGGAACTTTCGATACATGAGTGGAATTGCAACGGAAAAATTATTCTGGAAGCTATTATTCCTGAAGGTCTGGATAAGCCGTACTATGCTATCGATGAAGAGGGGAAGCGTTGGGCTTATGTTCGTCAGAAGGATCAAAGTTTATTAGCGAGTAAAGTTGTTGTTGAAGTTCTAAAACGAAGCCATTCTTCACAACAAACCTTGATTAAATATGGTACCAAAGAAAAAGCATTACTGGATTATTTACAGTTACATCCTAAAATTACCTTGAAGGAATATAGTAAAATGATGAATATCTCGAGATGGAGGGCTATGAAGATTCTCGTTAATCTGGTTAGCGTTGGAGTGGTTCGTGTTCATCAAACCGAAAACCCCGAATACTTTACCTTAGGACTTTAATTCCGATTTTTTTCGTAGACCTAAGATTATCAGATTGCGAGTAAGGAGGTGAAAATAGCAGTGTTGGAATACATCAATGATTCTAATGAATTTTTTGAGAACTAGTTCCGTTTTTTTATCAGGATAATAATTCCTAGATTTCGATGATGAAAAGAACCGGAATCAAGCATGATTAGGTTAAAGACCATTTTATTAGTGTTCCTTTTAATAGGAAGTGTTGTATCTGCTCAGAATAGTGGTCCACTTTTCCGTCATTTCACAGCACAGGAAGGATTGCCAAGTTCTCAAGTTTATCAAATACTCCAAGATAGTAGCCACTATTTATGGTTTGCTACTGATCATGGATTAGCACGATACAATGGGTATGAATTTAAGCGATATACTTCTGCGGATGGACTCGAAGACAATACTGTATTAAAGTTGTTTTTGGATCATCGCAAAAGAGTTTGGTTACAAACCCTGTCTGGTAAATTATATTATCTTAAAAATGATCGTATAGTGCCCTATCAATTCAATGAATTGGTGGCAAGTCTAGTTAAGAATAATATCCCATTGAATTTTTATCTTGATAGTATGGAAAATCTTTGGTTTTCTGTTAGCTCCAATGGTGAATATTTAATAGATGCTAAAGGGAAATTAATTACAGCATTGAAAATCTATAGAAATAGAAATTTTAATCAAATATTTTTTGATGAATTTGAAAACAATCATTTTGTGACTTCTTCTAATTCCATTTATAATATCGAATATCCATCATGGTTGTACTATGCTGAAAAGCATCAGCCCTATGATTCTCTGTTTATTGGAAAAAGTCAGGATGCACAGCTCTTTTGTCGTCGGTTAGCTAGGGGGAAATTGCTAATTTCAATTTCTAATCACATCTATGATTTCGAGAAAGTAAATTTAGTTTTGCTTGATTCTGTAGCTTCACCTATTACAAATATTTATGAAGATCAACAGGAAAACTTATGGGTTTCTACTTTTTCTGGGATCTATTTTTATAGCCATAGCGTTGGCTTTAAAAATCCGCACCATTATTTAAAGAATGAATATATTACTGGCTCTTTTCAAGATCATGAAGGCGGGATCTGGGTGAGTACACTCAATAATGGAATTTTTTACCTAAATAACTTTCAAATCAAAAGCTATTTGTTTTTAGGAGAGCAACTAATTGATCCAGTTTGTTTGAGTGCAGATAAACATACTATTTACGCTGGATTTTGGGATGGCGGTTTAGTTAGGTTAAACTCAGATCACATTATAACGACGCAACAGTTTAATGAAAAGTATTATATAAGTAGTTTGTTTTATGATACATTAACGAGCAGATTATTCATAGGAAAAAATCCTCCAGGTTATCTTGAAAATCAAAAATTTGTTCCTTTCCGATATTCGATTACACGTTCACTGAAGGGGAATTATATTCGCAGAAGAAACGGAGACTTATTAAATGTTACTGCAAATGGTTTGTATATAATTTCAGGAGATTCTGTAAAAATTCATTTTTCACTTGAAAAAAGATCTAATTGTATTTTTGAAGATAGTAAAAACAATTTGCTAGTGGGTTGTAACAATGGTGCATTTATAGTGGATAAAGCTACCAATGCTACTACACTCATTCACCCTTCATTGGCAGGTGTTAGAGTGGATGATATTAGAGAGTTTAATGGGATGTTGTGTTTTGCCACAAGAGGAAGTGGCTTGAAAATATTGAAAGATACAACCATGTATACCCTTGGTGAATCTGATGGTTTGTGTAATAATATTATTCATCGTCTTGCGGTTAGTAAGAAGTACATATGGTGTGCTTCGTTTAATGGTCTTTCCCGAGTGGGTTTTTCTAATCAGGAAACGTTTAAATTTTTTATAGATAATATTGGTTATTTAGAAGGAATTCCGGATAACGAAATTAATGATCTCGTTGTTCTTAATGATACAGTATGGGTAGCCTCGAGAACTGCAATTTCATTTTTTAGTCAACAAACAGACTTTCGGAATGCTGTTCCTCCAGTGATGTATTTTACCAATATGATTGTAAACAATCACGATAGTATTTTTGAGGAAAATGTTGAGTTGCCTTATAATTCGAATAATATCAGCATCGGTTTTGAAGCTTTATCATTTAAAAGTGCCGGTATAATAAAGTATCGGTACCGATTAGTTCATGAAGCGGATATTTTTCAATCGGTAACAACCAATCGTCATGTTGAATTTTTATCACTAAAACCTGGCAATTATAATTTCATTGTTGAAGCGCAAAATAGTTCAGGATTGTGGAGTAAACAACCGGTATCGTGGCAGTTTGTTATTCATGTTCCTTGGTGGCAGCAATGGTGGTTTAAAATCGTTGTATCAATTATACTGCTTTGTGGTATTTATTTGTTTATTAAGCAACGGATAGGTAGAATCCGAAAAGAAGAAGCACTTAAAACTGATTTTAATAAACAGCTTGTGCAGTTGGAGATGAAAGCGCTGCGTGCTCAAATGAATCCTCATTTTATTTTTAATGTTATCAATTCTATTCAGGATTATATACTTCAAAATGATGCTAAGTCAGCACAACGTTATCTAACTAAATTTGCGCGACTAGTCCGCTCTATTTTGAATAACTCGGTGGAAGGTGAAGTAATTTTATTAGATGAAATTAAGGCGAATGAACTTTATGTGGAGTTAGAACAGCAAAGGTTTGAAGAACAATTTGATTTCGTACTGAAAGTGGATCCTGAAGTTGAAGCCGACCAAATTATTATTCCATCTATGATCATTCAGCCTTTTTTGGAAAACTCAATAAAGCATGGCATAAGACATCTTAAAACGAAAGGTCTTTTATCGTTGGAAATTAATCAAAGTGAATATTTATTAGTCATCGCCATAGAAGATAATGGAGTAGGTCGGACGAAAGCCCTTGAACTCAATAAAATGATCGAACAAGAGCATGTTTCATACGGTTCATTGATTACTTCTCGACGGGTTGCGGCTTATAACCAAGCCCATAATACTAGAATTGAACTAGTAATCTCAGACTTATATGATGTGCAAAATAGAGCCTCTGGCACTAGAGTAGTGCTTACTATTCCATTGAAATTTAAGAAATAAGACTTGGAAAGTAGTTTTGTAAAATCTAATTTGTAGGATTGGGAAAAAATTAGTATTATTGTTAGAGTTATTAATCAGTCTTTGGAAGTTCGCTCTCTTTCCAATGTACTGGTATAGTCTAGCCTAATGCTCAAAGCTTTTATTGTAGATGATGAAAAGAAAGGACGGGATTCGCTCTATCGTCTTCTTGAGGAGTATTGTAAAAACGTAGAAGTTATTGGTGATGCTGATTCTGTAGAATCGGCTTATCTTTTTATTATTAAGCACTCACCAGATCTTGTTTTTTTAGATGTGGAAATGCCGGGAGGTAGTGGATTCGAGCTGCTCAAAAAGTTCGAGAAAATAAACTTTAAAACAATTTTCGTTACAGCGCATAGTCATTATGCCATTAAGGCTATTAAATTTGCTGCTGTTGATTATTTGCTCAAACCTGTTGATGTAGATGAGTTAATTGCTGCCGTGAGTCACGTAGAGGAAATGCCTGCAGGAGCAGCTTTACAGCAGTATGCAGGACTTTTAGAAAATGTGGATCATCATCGTTCAGGTAAAATTGCTATTCCGGTTAAAGATGGTGTAGCATTTATAAATCCAACGGAAATTATCCGGCTTCAGGCAGATGGTAGTTATACGCATATTTATACTTGTACTGGAAAATATACCGCCTCCAGAAATATCAAGGAATACGAAGAACTTTTGCAGGATTTGAATTTTTTCCGTGCACATAATTCACATCTCATCAATCTTAGCCATGTGAAACATTTTAGTAGGGCAGAGGGCTATTTTGCCCAAATGAGCGATGGTTCATCCGTAGAAGTATCCCGACGGAAAAAGGATCATTTTCTTCAATTGATGAATCTGTGATCTTAAAAACTTTAATTTTGTAAAGGTTTAGTAATCAAAATATTAGCTTTAGTTTTAAAGTTTTTAGATTCTTGTACAACTGATTTTTAGCACTTTAAGTCAGATCAAATTGGACTTGCTTTTTGGGTTCAATTTACCAACGGTTAGTTTTTTCATACCAGTTGTTACAAAAATCAACCAACCATTAAGAACCCTAAATTTTTTGAAATCTATTGATGTTATTTGAGTTCGTTCTTAGCAGATCAGCAATTTGGATGTGAAGGGGAAGTCTACATCTCTGTTGCTGATTAAAATTTTGATCAAAGATTTGGAAGAATAGAATCCCTTTTTGTCAGGGATTTTATTCTTGATTGATCAAATTTCTCTGTTAATAGCCTAACCAAAGACCTGAAAAACCTAGCCCTATGAAATCTCAATTCTCTATTTGGAATTTTTGTAGCCAACAAAATTTCAACTCGCCGATCCGATTCTTATTAGTTCTATTTCTGCTTTTTTCATCAGCAGGAATCATGGCTCAAGGGCCTTTGACTGTTACAACAGATCCGCTTTGTACAACCCAATGTTGTAGTTCTCAGCAACCTTGTTCTTGTTCGGCAGGAGTAACAGTTTCAGGCGGGATTCCTCCTTATTCTTATTTGGTTTTTAGCGGGACTTCTGTAATTGGAACCACTGCATGTGTCTCAGGATTATGTCCTGGCACATATATTTTTGAAGTACGCGACTTTGTCAATAATCAGGTAGTCCATTCTATAACACTTTCAGGAACCTGCTGCAAGCTCAATTGCCGTGATACTGTAATTTGTTATAATGTTCCTGATACTGCTGTTCATCTGGTTAAACCAACATTTACCGGTATTGCCGGCGGAGGAGCAGGGACAGGAGGAGGTCAGGGCAATGCATGTACTTTTGACTCGATATGGAGTAATGCTCCGGGAGTATATCCAGTAGGAACCACTGTAGTAAAATGGTATGTATCAAAAAATGGAGTTCTTGATTCCTGCACACAAAATGTAATTCGTAATCCCCCTTCAGTATATAACATCAACTTTACTACTTCACCGGCAATTGTTGGTGGTATTATTAATATTTGCAATGGTCAGACTATTACATTTAATGATAATTCTACCGGTACTACAGGACGCTTATGGAATTTCGGAAACGGATATTATTCAAGTAATGCTACTCATACCGAACCTGCCTGGCATTATCCTCCCGGAACTTATTATGATACTTTAACTGTTTTTGATGCATGCGGAAGTCCACATGATACAGCTTTTATAGTAGTGGTCGACTCAGCTTCAGGACCAGATATCTATTGCATATCAGTAGTCTGTCCTGGTGATACAGTAACTTATCATACCAATGCAAATTGTGCTGTTTATACATGGAGTGTTACGGGTGGAAGTTTCTTTCCAACCCCTACTGCAACAAGTGATTCTGCAACTGTAGTTTGGGGTGCTGGTCCAACTGGTACCATTACGTTGAATGTTAGTGGTTGCGTTCCTGCATTAACTTGTGCTGTCGGGACTACAAAAACAATCAATATAGTTCCTGCAACTTTACCGATAGCGGGCGATACAATTGTTTGTGCAGGAGCTTATAGTTGCTATGCTGTGGAATGTATTCCAGGAAATAATCATTCATGGGAGGTATTTCCCGCAAGTGCAGGGACAGTAACCGGACAGGGAACTTGCGAAATATGTATTCAATGGAACCCAACATTTTTTGGAACTGTTACTATTCAGTTAAATTATCAAAATATATTGACTGGAGCAGGATGTAATCTGCCTCCTGTTTGTACCGATTTGCATGGATGCGGAGGTATGGGCACATTAACAATTGATGTTCGTCCGATTTTTGGCATCAGTGGTCCTTTAAAAGTTTGTCCGAATTCTGTAGCTGCTCCATTCAACGGAATGAATCTTACCAACAACACCATTGCATCCGGAGTATCTTGGAAATTGATAACACCAGTTCCTACTACACTCAGTTTTGCAAATTCAGCAGCATTGAATGCCTATACATGGAATGCCGGTCCTGGAATTTATCAGCTAACAGCCTTCGCACCTCCGAATATTTATTGCAATGATTCTGCAACAGTACAGGTCGAAGTGGTTGATATGTTAATTCCAAATAACATCAGCGGACCGGATACTGTTTGTGCGAATGTTCCAACTCCATATAGTGTTGCCCCAAATATGCCAGGTGTAACATATGTATGGACTGTGACAGGTGGAGTTATTATTGGTCCAGCAACAGGAAGCAGTGTAAATATTCAATGGAGCCCGGGAGGAGGAACTGTTTCAGTGGTACAAGTATTATCAGCGACCCCATTTTGTACTTCAGCTCCATCAGCAGTTTATACTGTGAATACCTGGCCAAACTTTACTTTACCGATAATCACTGCGAGTAATCCATTGGTGTGTTTGAACAGTACTATTACTTATACAATTCCAACACCTTTGCTAAGTAATGCAACCTACACCTGGTCGATTGTTCCGGCAAGTGCAGGGAATATTATTTCAGCTAACGGAACAAATACAATAACCATTAAATGGGTTAGTGCAGTCATCACACCAATATTTTTGAAATTGAAAATTTCGCGTTGTTATGCAGATTCAGTAATGTTTCCTATTAATTTATTACCGTTACCTGGCGTACCCAATATTGCTTATACACCTGCTAATCCATGTGTGAATACGCCAGTAGCTTTTTCGACAATACATCCTGGTCCATCTTGGAATTGGAATTTTGGTGATTTGAATCTTTCCACACTTCAAACACCAACACATACTTATACAACAGCAGGAAATTACACTGTACAATTGTATGTAACTAATGCTTCCGGTTGTTCAGATACTGCTAATACCAATATTACAATTGAAGATATTCCAGTGATACCTGTGATTACGGGACCCTCAAGCGTTTGCTTAAATTCACTGGCCTCCTATAATTTCTCACAGCCACTCTTCCCTGGAGCTCTTTATACATGGTCACTTTCAGCACCTGCTTTGGGTATTATTTCTTCGTCAGGAAATAATTTTATGAATCTGAAATGGACAGTACCTGGAGTTGACACTGTGAAATTAAGAATACAAGCTACCTGTTTAGATACAACGATACGCTATGTTGTTACAGTTTATGGATTACCTACTGCTGCCATTACGGGTCCTAGTGTAGCCTGTGAAGGTTCGGTTTTGAATTTTACTGGTACAGGTGGAGTAACTTACAACTGGAGTTTTCCAGGAGGATCGCCATCTTTTTCTGCAGTCTCGAATCCATCAGTTGTTTATAATGTTGCTGGCGGATATACGGTAACGTTAGGAGTTATTGATATTAATGGATGTACCGCAACTACCACGAAGAGTTTAACAATTAATCCACTTCCGATTGCCATCATCAATGGACCTCAGACCATTTGTGCTTTCCCTGGAACTGTTACGATGACTGCAGTTGCGGCACCGGGTTATACTTTTGCTTGGACACCTTCTGGAGTTACGCCTTCTATTACCAATACCATTAGTGCCCTAACAACATATAGTTGTATTGTTACAAATTCTTTTGGTTGTACAAAACAATCTAATTTCATAACCGTAGATAGCTTATCCTGTGATCCGATTCAGGATACCTGTATCTATAATGATAGCATTGATTTTACCTATACGCCTCCGATTTGTTTATCGCAGACTTACACCAAGATTTATACTGCTACACATACAGGTTGGTCGTTTGGCGGTGGACCCGTTAGCCCAATTACCAATACTTTTCCCTATCCTGGTATTTTCCAAGTTACAGTTACAGGTATAGCTGTTGGGGTATACCCTCATGGAGCACCGTGCGTAGTGAATATTGGGAAAACAAGAAGTGTCACAATTCCATTTGATGCTAAGTTTGATTTTGCATTCCAATGCAATGGAGTGGGTGTGATGCAAACGGTATTTACCAATACTTCCCAGTATCTTGGGTCTGCAGGTAGTTATAATTGGTCATGGTTTGATGTAACAACAGCAACAACTTTATCAACACTCGCATTTCCTGGTCCAATTACAATGACTCCAGGAACACATGTGGTGAACCTGAATATTTTTGATCCTGTAACTGGTGCGACTTGTACGATTACAAAAACACTTTTAGTTCCTTCACCAATTATTGCTTCATTTACCGTTTCTTCTCCACTTTGTGTTGGTGCACCGAATACTTTCACAAATACATCAACTAATATAGTTAATCAAACTTCGATGTCATTTAATAATGGCAACGGAGGATTTGCATCTACTTCTCCTGCAAGTATTCCTTATGCTAATTCAGGATCATTTACTGCTTCTTTATCGGTAACCGATAAATATGGTTGTAACTCATCTGCTTCCTTGCCGGTTACCGTTATACCTGCTGGTTCAGGCACATTAACCGTTGGCCCATTAGGATGTGATTCTGTACAATTAACAGCCACAGGTCCCGGACCATTCACATGGAATATTATTACTCCTCCTCCATTTCCCAATAATCCTGCTTATGTAAAAACTAGTGGTTTTTATAGTGTTACAGGAATTGGTGTGAATGGTTGTCCATATACTGCCGGTCCTGTTCAAGTTACTGTGAAGAAGTCTCCTGTTGTAATCATCACTGGAAAAAACCAGTACTGTCAGGGAGAAGCATTGGATATTAAAACACCGGCGGCAGGTATAAATTACGCATGGATCCGTCTTCCATCAACACCGGTTGGCGGCAATACTCCTAATCTGAATATCATTGCCAATACACCAGGGACTTTTGTTTATAAGGTAACTGTTACTGCAGCTAACGGATGTACAGGTTCTGCAGTTTATTCGATCACTGTTGATCCTGTCCCAAGCTCAGCAGTTATTGTTGCTTCCGGACCTTTAACATTTTGTCAGGGGGATTCGGTTAAATTAACAGTTAGTCCTGTAGGCTTTACCTATTTATGGTCTAAATCACCTGCACCTGCACTGTCAGCTCCTGCTAATGCAGCCCCATTACTTTGGGCAACGCAAAGTGGAACTTACAATGTTATAGTTCAAACAGCTTTAGGATGTAATTATCCTGCGATTGCTCCGGTAACGATTGTCGTTAATCCTGTACCGTTAGCAAATATTACAGGCGATACAACGATTTGTGAAGGAGAAACATTACAATTGAATTCTACTTCTATCGGTGGTGCAACCTATTCATGGACAGGTCCAGGCGCATCAGGAATTACAAATCCTTTTGTAAAACCATTGATGTTATTAAGCAATGCTGGATTGTACAAAGTAATTGTAACCAATACATTTGGATGTACTGCCAGTGATTCAGTAACCGTAATCGTTAACCCTGCTCCGCTGCCTCCGTTTATCATTTCAAATCCTGGAGGTGTTTTATGTGAAGGACAATTATTCAATATAAGTGTTTCTGGTCCATTACCTCCGCCAATAGTTTATAGCTGGAGCACCGGTCAATTAGGTTATAGTATCAATGCTGTTTTACCGGCTGATTATAGTGTAACTGCAACTAATCAATTTGGATGCAGTGCTACTTCTAATATCATTACAATACATCCTAATCCTGATTTGAGTTGTGTTCCAATTGGATGTTATGAATTCTGTAATGAATGTGATTCGGTTGTAATCCCCGGACCATTTGGTTTAGCTTATTATAATTGGGAAAAATTAGTTGGAGGTATTTTCATTCCTTATTCGGCATCTCAAAATATGGCTGTACTTCCTCCGGGAGGTAAATTCAGATTGATAGGAGCTAATGCATGGGGTTGTTCTGACTCTACTGACACGCTCAATATTAATTTTATGGATTGTTGTCCAGCTCCTCCGCCTCCAGTCTGTTTAGATACTTGCGTGAATTTTGATAATAATAATTTACAGGGATGGCAACCCGATCCTTTAGCTCCTAATGTTGGTGTTTCAGTAACGAATATTGGATCTCAAATGGGAGTTACGGATTATTATATATTGGCTTCTGATCAACCTGGAAACTCACAACTATTAGCGGGTGATCAACTCGATGGAAAATGGTGCTGTGGAGAATTGTGTTTTGACTATAAAATCTTTGATGATGGTGTGGCTGGAAGTGTGAATATTAATCCATCATTTGTAATTCGAAGCGGAGCACTGAGTTTTAGATTTACCTCTTCTACACTTGTTAATGAGAATAATCCATGGCAGAAAATATGTGCTCCTATTACTGATTGTAATCCGCCGCCTGTTTCTGGTCTGGGAACATGGATTCCTTTGGCAGGTACTGTAGCTGCTGATTGGACAACAGTACTTAGTAACGTGACAGAAGTTAATTTTAAAGTTGATTTTTCTGCGGCAATTGGTGAAACCTCAGGATTTGATAATGTATGCATCAGTTCAAATGTTCCTCAGATTAATGCAGGAAATGATACTACAATTTGCGAGGGTCAAGTTGTTACTCTTGG
Source organism: Bacteroidia bacterium (assembly GCA_038320345.1). Taxonomy (GTDB): domain Bacteria; phylum Bacteroidota; class Bacteroidia; order AKYH767-A; family OLB10; genus JBBQED01. The sequence goes on along the minus strand of JBBQED010000030.1, from coordinate 1,095 downwards.
CGTTACAGGATGCACAGGTGTTCCTCAATGGAATATATTAATGGGTGATTCCTTAATTTTTTATGCCAATGGACCCTTCATTGATGCAATGCCTCTTGTGAATACCTGTTATGTTGTGATTTGTTGTGGTGCAGGTACCTGCTGTTGCGATACCGATACAGTTTGTGTAACGGTTCATCCTCATCCTATCTTACAGTGGAATTGGACTCCGCCAAGTTTATGTGCCAACGGATCGCCGATCACATTAGACTCTGCAAATATCCAGCAATACATTGGAGGATTTTGGGTACCATTAACACCAGGTATAGGAGTGTTTAGTGGAGTAGGTGTAACTGGAAATGTATTCACCCCATCCGGCCCTGGGATTTATACAGTGACGTACACGTATACCGATATCTATGGTTGTAGTGCATCCATTAGTGCATTCATCAATGTGATCACTTGTTGTGATACTACTTTACAAGTCAATGCCGGTCCTGATCAAACTATTTGTCAAGGCAATGCAGCTATACTTACTGCTACCGGATGTACAGGTACACCACAATGGTATGGAATGGGTGTGGAAGGTTTATATCCAATCGGACAAGGAGGAACAATTGATGTGATGCCTCAACAATCGACTTGTTACATTGTGATTTGTTGTTACACTCCAACATGTTGTGATACAGATACCGTTTGTATTAATGTAAATCCACATCCGATTTTACAGTGGAACTGGACACCACCAAGTCTCTGTCAAAATGGTTCACCAATCATGCTTGATTCTGCAAACATTCAACAGTTCATCGCAGGATTCTGGGTGCCGCTTGGATCGGGAACAGGAGTGTTCAGTGGTCTTGGAGTGGTTGGAAATGTATTTACTCCTGCAGGTCCTGGAATTTATACAGTGACGTACACGTATACCGATATCTATGGTTGTAGTGCATCCATTAGTGCCTTCATCAATGTGATTACTTGTTGTGATACGACTTTACAAGTCAACGCCGGTCCTGATCAAACTATTTGTCAAGGCAATGCAGCTATACTTACTGCTACCGGATGTACAGGTACACCACAATGGTATGGAATGGGTGTGGAAGGTTTATATCCAATCGG
>JBBQED010000029.1:0-34379 GCA_038320345.1 Bacteroidia bacterium | reverse complement strand
TTAATGATAGCATGAGCGGCTTAGGATTAAGTTTTTCACCTGATAGTCGTAAAATATATGCCTCGGCTACACTTTATCTATATCAGTTTGATTTAGATAGTTTGAATTTGGCGAATTATAGTACCGTAGCAGTTTGGGATTCTACCTATTCTCCCAATCCTCCATTAGCAACATTCTTTTTTACACAATATTTACGGCCTGACGGTAAAATTTATATCAGTACCGGTAATACAACTTTGAGAATGCATACAATTGATTTCCCCGATAGCGCGGGTATGGCCTGCCAGGTGAGCCAACATTCTGTTACGCTGCCTACATTTTATAGCAGTACATGTCCTACTTATATCAATTATTATTTAGGCCCGGTAGTGGGGAGCGTTTGTGATAGTTTGAGTGTAGGGTTAAATGCACCTGGTGGGGGTGTAAATTTAAATGTAAGTATAAGCCCTAATCCTGCAAAGGAGCAGTTTTATGTAGGTTATAGTTTGCCGGGTAATAAGGATGGTTGGTGGGATCTTAGCGATGCAAGCGGGCGAGTAATTATTCATCGCCGTTTGTATTGGAGTAATAAATCACTTTTGCTATATACAAATGAGTTAACCTCCGGTTGTTATTTTGTGAAGGTTACGAGTGATGTCGGTGCAACACAAATTAAAAGGTTGATGGTGTTAAAGTAAGTTAAATTATTTTTAGTCCTTCTCATACTTTCTCCTGGCGGAGAGCCCATCTTTCTTTTTGCAAAAGAAAGTAGCAAAGAAAGGCACCACTCACTCGCAAGGGATTTTATTTTGACTTACTCAATAATTTGAGTTCTCCCATCACCGATTTCATCGGTGATTTTCCTGACGGAGGTCCTACTTTCTTTTTGCAAAAGAAAGTAGCAAAGAAAGGCACCACTCAATCGCAAGGGATTTGATTTTACTAGCTCAATAATTTGAGTTCTGATTCACCGATTTCATCGGTGATTTTCCTGACGGAGGTCCTACTTTCTTTTTGCAAAAGAAAGTAGCAAAGAAAGGCACCACCGAAAACCAACCGGTGATGCAGGGGGCGGGTCAGCGTTCTACCATTACCGTTTGTGTATCGGTTAACGCATCACCGGTTCGCACTTTTCGCTGGACCGTCCGCGCGCCGCTTCGGATAGTTTTTAAACTTGAAATTTAAATTAGTTTACTTCAATTCTGCGCTGGGTTTCGACGGATTTCTACTGGTTTTATTTTTTTGTTTTGATTAAAAGTTTTGGTTACCGCATCACCGGTTCGCTCTTTTCGCTGGACCGTCCGCGCGCTGCTTCGGATAGTTTTTAAACTTGAAATTTAAATTAGTTTACTTCAATAAAAGTCTGGATTTCTACTAATTGCATTTTTAGCATTGTTTGATTCTAAATTTGAAGATGGCAGAATTAGTACTTTAAAAATCGCCTTGATTATTCATATCCTGTTGCAACTCCGGAGTACGATTTTGTTTTCTCTTGCTGGTATCTGCAACGCCAAAGCGGTAAGAGAGCGTGAAATTGGCAACACGGCTTTCACGCTTACGGTAAAAATCAGAAATGAAATCAGGTGTATCCTGATGGATTTCGAATTTTCGAATATCAAATATATCGCTTACGCTAATACTTAGATTCAACTTTCCTTTCATAAAATCTTGGCGGAATCCTACATCTACTCCACTCATCCCTTTAAATGTTCCCTGTGGATTTACAGAAGGAGCCATATAGTTAGCAGTGACCTGTAATGATGTAGCTGCAAACAATTTATAGTTGATTGTTGTACGTGCATTCCAGTTGGTAGCATTGCTCTGCAATTCGGCATCAACATTACTTCCATCAATTTTATTTTGGAAAATATTGACACTTGTAGTCGCACTGAATTTTTTTCCTAGTTGATTTCTAAGCACCAACTCAAGACCAATATTTTGAGAAGAACTGAAATTTCGGAAGGTGGTAGTAGTAACTCCTGAAACTGGCTCTACAATCCGGTAACGCGTAATTAGGTCAGTTGTGTAACGATAGTAAATTGTAGCGCCTACAGATTGCTCCTTAATTCTTCTAAAATATCCTAACTCTATGCTGCTGATATATTCAGGAGAAAGTTTAGGATTTCCTGATCGCACATTCAAACTGTCTGCATAATCAGTAAATGGATTCAACTGCCCTTGTCCGGGACGGTTTATTCTCCGACTATAACTCACCTGCAACTCATTTACTTGGTTTACGGTATATTTTACTGTTGCACTGGGAAACAAATCAATATAGTCATTGGTGAAATCACTGGAGTCAGCTCTAGAATCTCCTTCTATGATGCTCGCTTCTGTTCTTACTCCTGCCATATAATCAAACACCATAAACTTCCCGGTATATTGAGCATAGCCTGCAAAAACTTTATCCGTATAAATAAATCGATTCGTATAATTATCTACGACCACAAAATTTTCACCATCCTGTGATTGCAATCCAGTTACATCATTATCATTGCGGCGCATCGTCCCTTTAACTCCTGCCTCAAATTTCGACTTATCATTTATTGGATGAACGAAATCCGATTGAACGACCGCTGTGGAATACGCCGCATCGGTTATATTGCGACTACTTTGTAATGTCGCATCGGTAAAATAATTAGCGTAACGCTCATTACTCTTACGCTGGTTCATATTAAAGGAAGCGCTTGCAGTAAGTTCCGTTTTACTTCCCGGAAATACATGTTTAAAATCTAAAAGACCTTCACCACCATCCGACTTTTCTAACTCATGATTTCTGCGGTAAAAATCAAGATAAGAAATTCCTTCTGCCGACTGAAAGCTATAATCGATCCTTTCATTTCGAGTTTCGAAACGGTTATTATATCCAAAAGATGCGCTGAGTGTATTATATTGACTTAGGAAAAAGTCAGCTCCTAATTTTGCATTATGCGTTTCATTATGATTTAAGCCTTCGTTGTCAGTTGTATAAATCGTATTGGGCTCATTGTACAAATTAAGACGATCAGAAGCACCTTCAAAAGTTCTATTCTCCTGTCTGACATTATAAGAAGTATAGAGATTGACTTTTTTTCCTCTATTATTTAAGGTAAAACCCGAATTATATTTATCTCCCGTCCCTACACCTACACTCACCGTTCCGTTGAGACCATTATTTTTATCATGCTTAGTTTTGATATTGATGATACCAGCCATTCCTTCAGCATCGTATCGAGCGGATGGATTGGTAATAATCTCTACTGATTCTATCGATCCAGCAGGAAGTTGCTGCAATAGGGCAGCTTTATCACCTCCACCAACGCCACTTGGTTTTCCATCGATCAGAATAGTTACATTTTCACTTCCTCTCAAACTTACTTTACCATCGACATCAATATTTACAGATGGAATATTTTTCATGATGTCCGCTGCAGTACCTCCTGTGGCAACAATATCTTTCTCTACATTATAAATCTTTTTATCGAGGGAATTAACATATTGCTCTTTCTCTCCTTCAATTTTTACTTCCTTTAAATTTTTATTACTTGGAGGCATGTACACCGATCCAAAATCTTTTACCGCATCCTGAGGTGTAAGCAAAAACGGTTTAGAATCAAGCGTACGAAAGCCAATACTCGTAATGCGAATGATATAACGACCGGGTTTTAATTCTTCAATCAGAAATCTACCCTTTTCATCGGTTAATGCTCCGCCAACGGCACTACTATCTCTCAATCTTAATACTGCAATAGAAGCAAATTCCATATTCGCCTTAGTAGTGGAGTCCTTCAAAATTCCCATTACTTTTCCGATAGCAGGCATATTTCGAAATGCTGCGGTATCTCTTCCACTACGATTTATTTTTGAAGTATCAGCAACACCAGGTTGTTGAGCCTGGGTAAAAAATACCGAGAAAAAAAGAATAATAATAATGGAGAATGAACGCATAAGAGAAGAATTAGATCACTAAGAACAAATAACTATCGAAAAGTTTAATGTGAAATTAGATATCCACTAAATATTAAGATGAAATTTCACTGAACAATACCGCTAACAGGGTTTGACCGGTTGCACGTAATGAATTCCGATCAATTTTATCAATCGTATCTCCATGGGTATGCCAATGTTTCCAAAAATGAGATGGGGTATTTGCATCATAATGTACAATGTCAATCATCTTGATTTTTGCAAGTGTATTGATGTAATAATGATCGTCGATGATTCCATTAGATTTATCAAGTAGGAAGTAATCTGAGAACCCAGCATCTCCAGCAATTTTCCATACATAATCGACAACTTCAGGAGCATAACGAACGGAGGTTCCTTCTTTGAAGAAAGTAGCATTTGCTGCTCCAGTCATGTCAAGTAATATTCCATAGCGCGCAAAATAATTCGGGACATGCAAATTATTCGCCCAGTATTGAGAACCTAAACAGTATGAATCTTCTACCGGTGGCAATTTACTATCATCCGGTTGACCATAATCTTCTAAGTCGAACAAAATGATATCTACACCTACATCAGGTTTAGTAAGTGAAAGCTGTCGAGCGACTTCAATCAGAATCCCTACTCCACTTGCACCATCATTAGCTCCATCAATTGGTTCATCTTTACGAACTGAATCCTGATCAGCAAAGGGACGAGTATCCCAGTGAGAACTCAACATGATACGTCCATTCTTTGTTGGCTTAAAAGAAGCAATGATATTTCTTCCATTCAAGGTCTTCCCATCAAAGCCTCGTGATCTAAAAGATTGGACTATAACGGTGTCGGCATAACGCATTAATTCACTGATGATCCAATCACCACATTTTTCATGAGCTGTTGAATTAGGGATTCTAGGCCCAAAACTTACCTGCATTGCTGTATGCGCAAATGCTGAATCGCTATTGAAAGTAGGAGCACTTACTACAGGTTTTGTAGAGGTAGTTGTATGCTGATTTCCATTCTGCTCATCACCAGAACCACAGGCAACGGCCAGAAAAAGCAATCCGATGACAACTAACTTTTCAAGCTTTACTCCACGAAGTACCATCTTTCTCATCTTTTATTATAAAATTCAATTTCAACAACTCATCACGGATTCTATCGGATGTAGCGAAGTCTTTTTTACTTTTTGCTTCCGCACGGATATTGAATAATAATTTCATCACTCCTTCGAGATCTTCATCATTACTTTTTACTTCTGCTTTTAATCCGAGAATCTCAAAAACAAATGCCTGCATCGTTTCTCTTAACAATGTAAGATCCTCTGCATTCAATTTTTCTGTTCCTGCATTCACAGAATTAATGACACGTGCTGCATCAAACAAATGAGAAATTGCAATTGCTGTATTAAGATCATCATTCAATGCAGCAAATAATTTTTCTTTCCAAGCAACTACATCAAATGTAGAAACATCATTGGCTTTGAGTTTACCAAGTACTTCAATTGCCGACATCAGTCTGTTAAATCCTTTCTCTGCAGCAATCAGACCTTCATTTGAGAAATCAAGTGTACTTCTATAATGCGCTTGCATGATAAAGAAACGGATCGCCATCGGACTATACTTTTGTTCCAGCAATGGATGATCTCCAGTAAAAAATTTCTGCAAGGTGATAAAATTACCGAGCGACTTCCCCATCTTCTGCCCGTTGATAGTAATCATATTATTATGCATCCAGTATTTCACTGGAGCTTTACCACAACTACCTTTAGATTGCGCAATTTCACTTTCATGATGAGGAAATAATAAATCCATTCCGCCTCCATGAATATCAAATGTTTCACCAAGATATTTTTTACTCATTGCAGAACATTCAATATGCCATCCCGGAAAACCATTGCTCCATGGAGATGGCCAGCGCATAATATGTTCTGGTGAAGCTTTTTTCCAGAGGGCAAAGTCGGCTGGATTTCTTTTTTCTGCTTGCCCTTCGAGTTCACGACGTTCATTTCCTGCACCGGCAATCAGATCTTCGATGATTCGTCCGGAGAGTTTTCCGTAGTCATTCGATTTACTGTAATTGATCACATCAAAATAAACAGAACCATTGGATTCATACGCATAACCATGATCGATTATTTCTTGAATCATGGTAATCTGTTCGATGATATGTCCGGAAGCACGAGGCTCAATTCCCGGTGGACGATTATTGAGGGCACGCATAGAATCATGAAAACTCCCTGTATATAATTCAACAATCTCCATAGGCTCGAGTTGTTCAAGCCGCGCTTTCTTAGCAATTTTATCTTCTCCTTCATCAGCATCATTTTCCAGATGACCAACGTCGGTGATATTACGTACATAACGAACTTTATATCCCAGAAAACCAAGGTAGCGACTCAGAATATCAAAAGTAATATAAGGACGTGCATGACCTAAATGTGCTTCGCCATAAACTGTTGGTCCGCAAACATACAATCCAACAAAAGGTGAATTAATAGGAATAAACTGCTCTTTTTCTCTACTCAGAGAGTTGGTAATGTAAAGTGGATGATTCATTAAGACTCGAATATTAGGTAGGTTCCCTGTTCAAACAAATTTCTTTCATGCTCTTTTTAGGGGTAAAGAGAATGTTAATTTTCGGATATCCGCAACGTTAGTTAACAAAGATTCCTAGTATTTCAAACATGCTGACGGGCTTCTTTCAGGTGTAACAACATGTCATCTGTCATGGATGTCAAATCATACTTGCCTTTCCAACCCCAGTCGCTGTGAGCACGACTGTCGTCAATCGACTGTGGCCATGAATCTGCAATCTGCTGACGGAAATCAGGTTCGTAAGTAATTTTAAAATCAGGAATATGTTTTTTGATTTCATCAGCTATTTCTTTTGGGGTAAAGCTGATTCCACCAAGGTTATAACTGCTGCGTATTTTGATGGATGATTCTGGTGCGGCCATGAGTTCTAAGGTAGCGCGAATAGCATCTGGCATATACATCATGGGCAAGGCAGTATCTTCTTTCAGAAAACAAGTGTAACTTCCTTTATCGAGAGCCTGATGATAAATATCCACTGCATAATCCGTAGTGCCTCCACCAGGATGTGCTTTGTAACTGATCAAACCAGGGTAACGAATACTTCTCACATCAACGCCGAATTTCGCATGGTAATATTCACACCAACGTTCACCAGCTTGCTTACTAATTCCATACACCGTGCTGGGTTCCATCACCGTAAATTGCGGCGTTAACTGACGAGGTGTTGTAGGACCAAAAACTGCGATACTACTAGGCCAGAAAATTTTAAAATTCTTAGTCTCCTTAGCAATATCAAGCACATTAAAAAGACCTTCCATATTAAGTCTCCATGCTGATTTCATCTTCTGCTCTGCCGTTGCACTTAACAACGCCGCAAGCAAATACACCTGCGTAACTTTATGTTTTTTGATAGTATCCGCAACACTTTGCGCATCGAGAACATCCATCATATAAAACGGACCTGCATCCGCAAGAGGGCCGGATTGCTCCTTCACATCAGTTGCTATTACTCGATCGCCACCTAAATTCTGACGAAGTGTATGTACGAGGTCAGTGCCGATCTGTCCTGCAGAGCCTAACACTAATATTGTTTCCGTATCTGCCATTTTTTTTAGCGGAGTTCTGTTGATTTAGCTTTTAATGAATCGATTGAAGTATTCTTTGTTTCAATCAACGATTTTAGTAATTCAGTTCTTGCATTGTTTTTAATCACTGCATTATCATTCACAATTATCTGTGCTCTCATTTTTTCATTTTCCTTCAGTAGAAATGCAGTATTCTTTGCAAGTGAAGATTGTTCTTTTTTCGCAACTTTAATTTCTTCCTGAGTAGAAAAAGATTTAGCATCGAGACCATCCTGTGCAGCTTTTTGAGCGAAGTCATGCAGGATCTGTTCAATAAATGTTGCATCTCTAGGAGCAGTTTCTGCAGAGATAAAAACTCCGTTTCTCAGAAAACCAACTACTAGTTGGATACCTTCTGGTTGCTGATTAATTCGTGAAAACACAGAAATTGTATCCTGACCTAATGCGGGGATCACAGTATATTTTCCGTTGATTCCAGCTTTAGATGTTTTTACTTTCGACTTATTATCTTTCAGAAATTTCACCCAACTATTCTGCAACATTTTAGCGTTTGTATGAGGAACGAATACCCGATACGCCATGTTATAGCCTTCGCCAATATGCTCCACGGCTTGATCAACAGAAACATTCTGAGCAGATCCATATCCGCAGTAAAGAAGTAGCAGGAAAGAAAAGCAAATTTTCTTCATCTTTAAACTGGTTTTCATGATTTTACAATTTTTTAAAGATCCGTCACTCCACCCGAAATTACAAACTTCATCATTTCGGTACCAGAGGCATCGATTTTAGTAACGCTAATAGCTTCCACGATAACCAGCTGGCCATTGAATCCATAGGAAAACGGCAAATAAACCGCCATCTTCTCCTTGCTGATCCCCACGTCTGTTAAATCTGTTTCCGTAACAAAACCAATACGTTGCACAATGGGATTACTATTCACCGTCACTAAAACAGGTTGCGTAAATCGTTTCTTTTCACCAACGAAAGCTTCAATAAGATCCTTTACTGAAGAATAAATCACTTTGAGGAGCGGTGTTCTCTCCATGAGCCCTTCAAACATGAGGAAAAAGGGATTTCTCACGAAGCGAGTTCCTATATACCCTAGAATAGTTATCACTGTGATTATCACCAGAATACCCAGTCCAGGTAGTTTGAATCCTTCTAGACCCGGAACTGGAATCGGCACCTGAATAGGCAGCAGATTATCCATCCATAATATCGCCATCAGCATGATATAAATGGTAACCGCAGTAGGAACTACAAAAAGTAGCCCCTGAAAGAAATAACTAATTAGCTTTTTCATGAATTAAGTTAAAGGCGAAAAGAATTGGACTGCAAATATCCGCAATAAATTGGCATGCTATACCTGCCCAACAGCATTTCTACGGGAGCTTTCAGAGAATTTGAATGCCCTATATATTTTAGCGTTCCTACTAGTAAAACTCTAAAAATTAGACTAAAATTAAGCTTCGAAAGAATCCTAAACGTTAAGCAAAAAAGAGGACCTGAATTCCCGATCTTCGTTGAATGAATGTGAAAGATCCGAACGCAGATCCGGAGTTAATGCGCTTATTGAAAGATCATGCGCATGATGATCCCGCTAAGTTGGCTTTATTATGGTCGAAGAAAAAAGATTTTCCACTTACTTGGATGTTGAATCAGATTGCTGGTCGGCAAATTGCGAAGAATAAAATTCCATCTTGGTTTTCTTGTGATGCCATTATATATCCATCGGGAATAGCGTTAGAACAATGTTCATCGGAATTAACTGCGCTTTACAAAACACAACTAACGCAAGCTTCAAGAATTGCGGATCTTACTGGTGGTTTAGGTGTAGATACTTGGGCATTCTCCTTAACTGCTGATGAAGTACTTTACTGTGAACCACATGCTGAACGATTTGAATGTGCACAACATAATTTTAAATCTTTAGGAAGAAATACTATTCATTGTGAACACATCACTGCAGAAGATTCCTTTCCTATTTTAGAAAAATTTAAGCCAGATTTAATTTATCTAGATCCGTCACGGCGAGATGCAAATCAGCGAAGAGCATTTTTACTGTCAGCATTGCAACCAGACATCTTACAACTTAAAGAAAAATTACTCGGCATCGCTCCTGAAATATTATTGAAAGCAGCGCCGATGTTAGATATTAAAGAAGCAATCCGCCTCCTCGAAAATGTAAAATCAGTACATATTTTAAGTACCAAAAATGAATGTAAAGAATTAGTATTTCTAATTGGAAGAGATAAAATTGATGATCAGCATGTGTATTGCGTAGAGCTCCAAGAAAATAAAAAGATAAGTTTTGATTTCAGATATGCTCATGAAGAAAAACTAGAAATCATTACCGGACCGATCGACAATTTTATTTTTGATCCTTACGCATCGGTCACCAAGGCAGGAGCATTTAAAAGTATCAGCGAAAAATTCAAGATTAACGCTTTACATGCTAACACACATCTCTACACCCATGATCAACATGTGAAAGGATTTCCCGGAAAAACATTTAAAGTAATTGAAGTATTACCGTATGATCCTAGTCTGCTTCGTGAATCTGTTTCCGATGGTAAAGCAGCATTAGCATTTCGAAATTTTCCTGTCAGTCCGGCGGAAGTAGAAAAAAAATTGAAGATGAAATCGTCCGCTAGTGTGTATCTCTTCTTTGTAACTGATCACGATGCACATTTGAGAGTCATTAAATGCGAACTCATAAATAATTGAATGCGATTAATCTTGATCTCTTTACAAGGTATTCCACTCCTCTTTACTTTTTTTCGGGAGTGATGCAAAAACTAAATCATAGGAATGATCAATCAGTTCAAAAATCATTTTCTTTGAAAGTGACCCATCTAGGGCAACAGTATTCCAGTGACGTTTATTCATATGGAATCCCGGTATAATTTCAGAATATTCTTCTCTTAACTGAATAGCCCTATCAGGATCACATTTCAGATTTACGGCCTTTCCGGTATTGATGCTCGTTAAGGCAAATAACTTTCCCATGACTTTAAAAACAAGTGTATCTTCACCAAAAGGAAGTCCTTCCTCCACACCTTTTTTAGCGAGGCAATATGTTCTTAATGTTTCGAGATCCACGATGATAAAATTTAGTAACTGCTTTCAAAAATAGAACTACAAAAATAGAAATACCAACTGTAAATCGCTACAAATTATTATTCCAATTAAAATTTTCTGATAAGTGGTTCTTCATTCATACAAACATGCTCTTTCTATGAAACCTTTTAATTTATTCACCTTAATCATCTGCCTCGCAATCCCCTTGATTATTGGTGGAATTTCTGGATATGCTACTATGGATGGCTTGACAAGCTGGTATCAAACATTAAATAAGCCATCTTTCAATCCTCCAAATTATTTATTCGGACCAGTTTGGACGACATTATATGTGTTCATGGGGATTTCGCTTTATTTGATATGGAGGGCACCATTAACAGATGTAAGGAAGCTTGCATTAATAATTTTTTCAGTACAATTGATCCTCAATTTTTTCTGGAGTATCATTTTTTTCAGCTACCATTCACCGGGATTAGCGCTCATTGAAATCGCCGCAATGTGGATCAGTATCTGCATCATGATTTATGTATTTCAGAAAGTCAATAAAACAGCAGCTTATCTCCAGATTCCTTATCTCTTATGGGTCAGTTTTGCGAGTATTCTGAATGCAGCGATTTGGAAGTTGAACTAAGAGCATAAGTATATGTTGAGGATATAAATCCTTGATAACGTCAGAGGTAAGAGTTGGCGAAGGGAGTTCGGCGGATGTTTTGTAAATTCGTGCGTTCGCAAAAAAATATTACCTTGAAAAAATTATTTCTCCTGGATGCTATGGCACTCGTTTATCGTGCCTACTTTGCTTTTAGCAATAATCATCGTGTTAATTCCAAAGGCCTAAATACATCCGCCATGTTTGGTTTTGTCAATACGTTACAAGATGTATTGAAAAAAGAAAAACCGACACATATTGCTGTAGTATTTGATACTGCGGCACCCACACATCGACATGAAGCTTTTAAAGAATATAAAGCCAACCGACAAGAAATGCCGGAGGATCTTTCTATTGCGATTCCCTATGTAAAACGCATCATCGAAGCCTATAATATTCCTGTAATTGAACTGGATGGATTTGAGGCAGATGATATTATCGGAACACTATCCTGCATGGCAGAAAAAGCAGGTTTCGAAACCTACATGATGACCCCCGACAAAGATTATGGTCAGCTAGTAACGGCGCGTGTTCATATTTATAAGCCAGCAAGATTAGGAAATGGTGCTGAAATATTAGGCATCAAAGAAGTTTGTGAACGCTATGGAATTGAACGACCTTCACAGGTAATTGATATTTTAGGATTGATGGGAGATGCCGTTGATAATATTCCAGGTGTTCCAGGCATCGGCGAAAAAACGGCAACAACTTTGGTACAACAATTTGGATCGGTTGAAAATTTATTAGCAAACATAGATAAACTGAAAGGGAAACTCAAAGAAAAAGTAGAGCTAAATAAAGAACTGGCGATATTGTCGAAATCATTGGCCACTATACATTGTGAAGTTCCCGTTTTATTTGAAGAAGATAAATTAATATTAGAAGCGCCTAATAAAGAAGCGCTGAAAGAAGTTTTTACAGAACTTGAATTCCGAAGATTAGCTCAGCAAATTTTAGGTGAAGATATCACAGGAGATATTGTTACTGGATTCAACAACAATGAGAGCGGACAAATCTCCATGTTTGGAGGAGGTACCACTACTAGAGTAAAAATAGAGCAATCCACTTCGGAACTTTTAACGGAAGAAGAACCAGGGCCGGATTATGCAACCATAGAAAATACAAAACATCAGTATACGGCAGTAACAGATGCAGCAGGAAGAAAAGCATTAATTGAAAAATTACTCCAAGCAAAAGAAATCAGTTTTGATACTGAAACAACAGGAATTGATGCTAACCAAGTTGAGTTAGTAGGAATCTCCTTTGCCGTAGTTGCAGGTGAAGGATATTATATTCCAATGCCGGATAATTATGAAGAGGCCTTAAGTATTGTACAGGAATTCAAACCGGTTTATGAGCATCCCACAATTGTGAAGATTGCACAAAATGCGAAGTACGATCTTAATGTGTTGTACTGGTATAATATTCATGTCCAAGGACCATTATTTGATACGATGGTTGCACATTATCTGATCCAGCCAGAGATGAGACATAATATGAATGTGCTCGCTGAAAGTTACTTGCACTATTCTCCTGTATCGATCGAAACCCTCATCGGTAAAAAAGGAAAGGATCAGCAAAGTATGCGAACCGTTCCACTTGAACAAATTAAAGAATATGCTTCAGAAGATGCAGATATCACTCTTCAGCTAAAGGATAAATTTGTTTTGATGCTGAAAGAATCAGGAACTGAAAAACTCTTTCATGATGTTGAAGTTCCTTTAATCCCTGTATTAGGTGCGATGGAGCGGGAAGGAATTCGCTTAGATATTAATGCACTAAATGACTTCAGTAAAACGCTAGAAACAGACATTGCTTCCATCGAAAAAGAGATCCAAGCTTTAGCAGGAACACCATTCAATGTATCCTCTCCGAAACAGGTAGGAGATGTTCTCTTCGAAGTTTTGAAAATTGATGAGAAGCCGAAAAAAACAAAAACCGGGCAATACGCTACGAGTGAGGATGTCCTCAGTAAGTTGGCGAGTAAGCATGTCATTGTCGATAAAATTCTGGATTACCGTGAACTGGTAAAACTAAAAAGTACTTACGTTGACGCCTTACCGTTAATGGTCAATCCGCGAACAGGAAGAATTCATACCAGTTTCAATCAAGTGGTTGCTGTTACTGGCCGATTAAGTTCTGATAACCCCAATTTACAGAACATTCCGATTCGCACTCCAAGAGGACGAGAAGTGCGCAAAGCATTTGTTCCACGAAACGATGACTTCGTTTTACTCTCTGCCGATTATAGTCAGATTGAATTAAGAATCATGGCGGAACTTTGTAAAGATCCTGGGTTACTCGAAGCATTTCAGAGTGGCCAAGATATTCATGCTGCTACTGCAGCGAAAGTTTTTGGAGTGGCTTTGGAAGAAGTAACATCTGAGATGCGTAGTAAAGCCAAGATGGTGAACTTCGGGATTATCTATGGTATTTCAGCCTTCGGACTTTCAGAACGATTGAATATACCGCGTAAGGAAGCAGCCAGTATTATTGAACAATATTTCATTAAATATCCATTGATCAAAGATTATATGGATAGTACAATAGATCAGGCTCGTGAAAAAGGTTATGTAGAAACCATGCTCGGAAGAAAAAGAAATCTGCGAGATATTACCAGCGCAAATGCAACGGTACGTGGATTTGCTGAACGAAATGCCATCAATGCACCTATTCAGGGATCAGCAGCTGATATGATTAAAGTAGCGATGATCAATCTCCACAAAGCAATGGATGAACAACAACTTAAATCCAGAATGCTTTTGCAAGTGCATGATGAATTGGTATTTGATGCTCACAAGGATGAAGTTGAATTGCTCACGAAACTGGTAGAAGAAAAAATGCGCACGGCATTGCCAATGTCGATACCCGTAGTTGTTGAAATTGGAACTGGACTAAATTGGCTCGAAGCACATTAATGGCTTACCCTTGAGGAAAAAGCATTTTACTTTTTGAACTCAGATGGTACTTCATGGATGTTGCTCACTTTTAAATGAACAGCGCCAATAACAGTGAGTGCAGCGAAAACAACGATTAGTCCAAAGCCTGAACCTGCTTGAAAGATGCCCGCAATTACAATACATGATGTTAGAATGCAAAGGATGAGAATGACCTCAAAAGCGGAAAGAAGTTTTAAAGATTTCATTTTAAATTACTGGTAAAAATATATTTTGAAAATTCAGAGTGCGAAAGTAAGCAATAAATGATTACAAAAATAGAATCACATCATCACAACGATCATTAGATGTTTCATAAGGGTGATATTCGTGAAAACCAATGACTGCGCCTTTATAAGAACTATTTGAATTATAAGAACTATTTGAATCCTTCACTGCATTTTTGTGAGCTTCAACTTCTTCATCTGTCTTTTCATCAATTGTTTGATCTTTTACTTCATCCTCTTCAATTAAATTGGGATCTTCTTTCAAAGGTTGTTTATTGTTGAAATCCTCATTTGTTTTTTTTCCGGAAAAATTTCCTTCACCTTTAATTGTTAATCCCTTTTTTAGATCACTCATAGTAATGTCGTATAAAACTTCTGCGGCAAAGATGAATGATCAAAGTGTTTTCCCTATTATAGAGTTTTAGTTAAGTGTTACATGATTACTGTTTGATACTTATCTTGTATCTCAATTAAAGATATAACTTGCATCTATTGAACCGATTAGTATTTTAAACAAGAAAAATGGACTCCTAATTAAAAAGGAGGATTGAACATAGAGATTATAAAATCCCTACCTAGAATAATTCAATTTTCAAACTTATAACGGCATTTTCAATGCCGTTATATCCCAATTAATTACCCAGTTTAAATGCAGGATGCTCATTAGCCAGCAATGCACTATAAAAGCTTATCGACTAATAACCAGTTTTTTGATTTGCATTTTATCATTTTCATTTCTGAACTGAATAAAATAAACTCCAGCGGCTAATGTTGAGGTATTTAATTTCTCTTGTTGTTCTCCACTACCTTCATGAATCAGGGATTTCAATACATTTTGACCCAGCACATTCACACAATTAATTTCTGTTTTATGCTGTTGATCATTATACCAGTATAATGTTACTTCATCTTGAGCAGGATTTGGGAACAAACTCAAATCTTCCGTACTCAAATCACCAATTCGTGGACAAGTAAGTAAGGTTAGATTTAAAATTCGGAAATTACTCGTGCCGCATGAATTTACAGATTTAACTTTTATTGTTGGCGTACCTATTGGTGGATTAAAGTTCAATACCACTGCATTCGTACCCTGACCACTAACAAAGGAGACTCCACTCGGAATTGTCCAAGAATAAGAGGTTGCTCCAGATACTGAAGAACAGGTATAACTTACATTTTGCTGATTAGAACATACTGTTGCTGGTCCTGTAATGGTAGTTGGCGACGTTGAATTTCCAAAAATAGTTTTTGTTGCTGTATTAGAATTACTGCAAATGCTACTGGCAAATACTGTAATATTTCCAGTTGTAAATGATGCATTAAATGCGACACTAATAGATTTTGTTCCCTGACCTGATAGAATTGAAGCTCCTGCAGGAACGGTCCATGTAAATGTTAATCCCGATTGTGCCGGAACGGAATACGTTTTTGTTTGCGAACACACGCCGTTAACAGTTCCTGAAATACTATTGATTGCACTTGGGGCAGCAAGAACACTTACTGTTAAGCAATACGTTCCGGTAGTACCGCAAGAGTTTCCGGTTTTTACACAGATGTCACCAGAAGTAAAGTTGGAGGTTGCATTTAATACAATTGATGTAGTGCCTTGTCCTGAAAGTATATTGATGCCAGCAGGGGCAATCCAAGTATAAGTAGTAGCGCCGAAAATTGTTGGTGTAGTAAATGTAACTGTTGTGTTTGGGCAAAATGTTAAAGGACCATTAATAACAGTTGGTTTTGCAGGTCTGCCATAAATCGTTTTAGATCTTGGATTACTAGTACCACATAGATTTTGGCCTACTACGATAATCACTCCGTTTCCAAATGCTCCAGTAAACAATACATTTATTGAATTCGTTCCTTGTCCATTTTGTATAGTGGCACCTACTGGAACTGACCATACATATGTTATTCCTGCAACCGAAGGAACTGAATATGTTCTAGTAATCCCGCAAACTCCAAAAGCAGTGCCCGTAATAACACCTGGTGTTGATGGAAATCCAGAGGTAGCTGTTAACGTTTTGCAACTCCCTAATGATGTACCACAACCATTGGAAGCAGTTACACAGATTACACCTCCGGCGAATCCAGGCGCAAAACTTATGGTTGCAGTTGTAGTACTTTGTCCAGAAACTATTGATGCACCAGCAGGTAAAATCCATTGATAGGTAGTTGCTCCCGATACAGCAGAAATTTGGAATGTACTATTGTTACCTGCACAAACTATTGTTGGTCCAGTGATAGTTCCAGGTGTAGCTGGAGCTTGACTACTTACCGGAACAAAATAAGAAGCAGTAACAGTATTTCCGTTGACATCAGTTACAATGATAGTATATGTTCCAGTTGAAAGGTTTTGCAAATTAGCGGTTGTTACCCCATTACTCCAAAGATAATTGTAAGGTGCCGATCCTCCTGAAACTGCAATATTAATAGCACCATTGTTAGTGTTAGTGCATGATTCAGGAATAATATTTATCAATGTAATGACGGGTGCTATTCCACTTGAGCTAAGCGGTTGATTATTTAATACTATCGCTAATGGAGAAGTATCTCCAACTGCCCAATTGTAATTTGGAACGGTACTACTATTTGGATTTGGCAAGCCTGCAAAAGTGCCTGAACTTCCTACAATAAACGCTGACCAGCCTCCAGAGTCAATATTCCAAAACTGCACTTTAGGTTGATTCACTATTGTCATTGGCGCTCCGCTCGGATTTTCTGCAGAACTAAAAAAGAATTGCAAAGTTGTTACTGGATTTACACCAGTCCCTGTTTTAGAAATATTCCAGAAACGGTCAACTGTATAAGACGAATTATCCCAACCTGGTACTGCCGGAGGTAACGCATTTGCCGCAGAATTTAATTGTGTGACTGTAGGTGGCCATGGAGTATTTACACCACCTGTATTGTATGTATTTACACTAACTATTCCAAGATCTGCTCCAGTAATATTATTAATTCGTGTTGGTATGTAATCATCAACAGGACTTCCTCCATAGCTTGTTGTTGCAAATGGAATTTCGTGAACACCTATTAGGGATCCACAATTCCAATTCACTTTTGATGTCGATGTATTGTCTTCACAAATGAGAGCGCCATTAGTACGATCGATAGCTTTAAGAGAAGTTGAATTGTTGATATTAATAGATCGCTGATTCATGATCAATTGCCCACCATATAATGCAAGTGTATCTTCTACAGTGATGTCCTCAAATAATCTTACAAAATTCGCAACTGATGCCTTGTTAATTTCCAATTCATGGAAAGTAGTAGGCTGTGTTCCACCAATTAGTTGGGTAAAGGTGCTATCCATTACAACACGACTTCCTCCCGCAAGAAAATAATTATTGTTTATCCAATTGCCACGAACTCTCACTGTATACTTTGAAAAAACTCTATTGATTACAAATGTTGTATTCGGTCTAAATGTAGCCAAAGTAGGGAAGAAGTTAGAACTAACTCCTACACCCGGGAACGTAAGTGAACATCCTGTATTCGTACCCACTGAAGTACTCAACAATAAGGTTGAATTACGTCCTGTAGTTTGAGTGATTAACAAACGATCATCGCTAGCTCCAATGGAAGAGGCATTATTAAAACAGTATTGAAGTACAATATTGTTCGTTCCATCCCACACAATTGGAGTAGTTAAAGGAATAGAAAATACACCAAGCGTAGTTATCAAATTCCCAGAATAAACTGTAGTAGGTGTGACTAAGGGAGTTGTAGAAGCAAATGCATTTATTGCAGTTAATCCATAAGAAATGGTAAAGTTATTATATGCAGCAGTAGACCCTTTGCTAGTAATATTAAATTTCAGTGCACTAATTCTATCACCGGATTGCAAACCTTGAGCAGCTAATTCAGCAGCAGTATAAATAATTTGAGTTCTAGCATCAGATGATTGTGATTTAAACGGTGTAATGATATTGTTTACGAGTGTTCCGTTACTAACATTAATCTCCGAATTAAGAGAATTAATTACGCGGAAACCTCCATAGATTGAAAGACTTCCTTTAATTCTAAATGAACCCGGCGTTGGAGCATTAATAGTTAATGTATCCCCTGCAGCAATCGCCAAATTTTTACAATTAGCATTGACTCCTGATTTAATAACTGGATTGTAATAGGTATATTGAGGATTAACCAAAGATTTATTAAGCTGTGCATCATCATTTGCAGTTGGTACACCTCCACACCAGTTCGATGGGCTATTCCAGTCATCATTCACCCCTAACCATAATTTATATGCAGGATTGCAAGGCGGGGCAATCGTGATGTTATAATCTTCGGTTTCTCCATACGTATACGATTGACAAGGTTGAATATTTGAGTTTGCAAATACTTCTCTTACCCGCATACGTGTTGGGCCGAAGTAACCTGAAGCGGGAACAGTTAATGTCCAAGTTGTAGTTCCTAATGCTGCAAGACTAGTTTCTCCAAGTTTTTCACCCGGTTCAAAAGTTCCGCTTCTATCGTAATCTATCCAAGCGGCTACTACGTTATTGCTAAACCATGTACCTACCCCAACAGTAATGGAATAAGTCGCCCCTTGATCAAGGGAAACCGTTCTTCCGGGAACATTTGTCATCAGCTCATAATCTGGAGGATGCTTCACAAAATGATTATTCGGATATCCGGGAGCGTTAGGACTTTGCAAAGATACTGTTTGAACACCTGTATTAATCAAAGAACCATTTGCCCCAACAATAAAAGTAGAATATATATAATCATTATTTACGTATCCACCTTGTGAGGTTCCTGAAATCATTGAAGGTACGCAATATGGAAGATCAACTTGCGCTGAACCGGGAAGTACAAAAACGATTGGATTAATCCCAACACCTGTACCTCCAGCAGCAATAGGACAACCTGTTCCTCCGACATTAGCACTACGGAAATCCGCATCAATAAAATTACCAGCTATTGCAGTTGGTTTAATATCGTAAGTTAACCAGAAATAGGTTGTGTCATATTCTAGATAAAAACAAGGTCCGGCAGTAGGACTTGTAAAATCTATATTCGTGGCTATGACAGGAATAGTAGAGCCGAAGTTGGTTCGAGGATAGGATGTCCCGGCAGGAATCCCTGCCGAGGGGAACGGACTTACATAAGCAGTACTAAAAATATTACTTCCACCCGTGTACCAGATTTTAGCATTTTGAATATCGTTGACGTTGGTTGTTCCGTTGGAGTTAAACAAAAGTGAATCTAATTTTTTAGCAGAAGATGGGATGTTTAAATTCCCGCATCCACTTGTTCCGTTGATGATACAACGCATACTAACTACCCATTGATTTGCATGTCCTGTTCCTACCGTTGCCATATTCTGTTGAACAAGTTCCATAGTAACATCTGCAGCATTGGTAGGAGATGGATGTGTATTAGTAACGAACAAATCGAAAAACATATCTAAACCAGAACCATTTGTACCACGAATGCATCGTACAATAAAATAATATTTTTTTCCTGTATAGGTTGCTGCATTTAATGAATAGGTGTACTGATTCCAAGTATTAGCCGCTGCTACTGGTACGCTTGTATTGTTTCTGGAAACAGAAGTTGTACCGATCGTGTTTGATAAGAGCGTTGCTCCAGCAATGGTAGGTGTAGTATTAATTAATACTTCAATGCGGTCATTCGAGGATGCATTAAACCCATCACGGAACATATAAAACGAAAGAGTTGGATTTACACCCGAATTATTGCTAAAGTCATAGGGCTTCGTAAGAATATAAGTAGTGTCGAGCGCAATTGCTGTTCCTGAATTATAGGACATAATGTTAGCCCCCCCTCCTGCAGGCACGCCTACATTAACAGGGAAATTGGGTATGATTGGTGGCGACTGGCGCTGCACAATCCCATTACCGCCATTTACAGGGTTAACGTTTCCTTTTTTTAGCTGCCAACCGGGAGCGGGAAAAATGGTGCTTTCAAAAGATTCAGTTTGTACTACTAGAGTTTGAGCGAAAGAAGTACAAGGATTTAGCAGATTGATCGTTAACAGCAGGACAAAACAGCTGGACAAAAATGGAAATTGCTTGAAGTATGGATTTTTCATTTTGAAAATAGTTATTTTACTGTAATTCAGTCTTTTAGATAAATTACAGAGATTCAGGTTCGGTTTAAAGTCAATTATTTGCACTCTAGTTGAGAAATACCCTTGAGTTTTAAGTGAGGAGAAAGGAAATAATAGTTCTTCTCAACTTAGTTAGTGTCTAATGTAAGACAAAAGTTTCAGAATTTCAACAATTATTTTCCTTGCCATAAAAGTGAGGGGTCAATACTCATAAATCAATAAGTGCGTTAGTTTTTCTAAACCCTCTTTTCCATCCTTTGTAAATTGAAAAATATTTTCCTCCCGGATAAGTCGGTTATCCCCATAAGTAAAATACTGCATGTACTTACCGTTTGCCGTATCCTTAAAAATTTTCATTACAGCAATACATCGGTTAAAATCATCCTGTTGACAGGTGACCACAAAACCTGAAGTATCAACCCCCTTTTCATTATCGTTTTTGATTTCCTTTGATGTAATAGTATAACTATTTTTTTGATATTGATAATTCGAAATATTCTGAAGTCGTCCGCTTTGATAAGTAAGAATTGTATTGATTCGATTGGAAGTATCATACTCATAAACTAATTTTTCTACATCGGGATTTTCATAAAACTGACTACTACTTTCCAGAATTTTTCCAGATGCATCTACTTTATAATTCTTATCCTGAATCAATCTCCAGCTTCTCGCTTTTTCAAAACTTTCCGGCGGATTACTACTTCCATTCATTGGAATATTTTCTATGGGATGAAAGGTGTACTTGTAAAATGCTTCACGAATCTTAAACCTCCCAACATTATAAAAATACATCCATTTGAGGCTATCCCCATTCTCTTCTGCTCTGGTCTTTTGAATTAGCAAAGTGTCTCGGTAGGTATAAAAATCAGCATAAGAAAATGCACTATCTCTCAAATTTTCTTTGTACTGATTAAAATATTCTGCGCTTAGCTTACCCGATGGAGTAACAACACGCATAGCTACTTGCTTAATAGTTGTTGAATCGTTTCCTTCCATTTGATAAACTTTGCAGCTTTCAAGTTGCTGTGCGAACATCGGCTTAACCATCCCTACAAAATACAACACAAACAAAAATTTCAGGTGTCTGGAATAATTCTTATTAAAAGGCATTTCAGATAATTTGTATAAACCTAAGTATTAAAAATGATAAATCTGCTTAGATGGCTCTCTTCAAAATTCAAGTTTTTGAAACCCTACCATTTTACTTCCGTATAAAGTAGCGTACCAATTGAATTATAATGAGAAAAATACTGCTTCTTTCAACACTTTGCACGCTGCTAATTTCAGCAACAGCAATGGCTCAACTCGACAATCTAGCTAATGTTAGTGCTGAATGGGTTCGGACACCAGCCCGTAATGCTGCTACCGATGCTGGTGATATTGTAGTTTACAATCCGGCAGGTCTAGTTCGATTATCAGAAGGATTCACCATCAATATTGGTAATCAGTCGCTCTTTCGCAAACCCACTCATTCCTATGATATGGGATTTGGCATGGGCCAACAAACTTTTACTCAAGATGGAGCTGATCCGTTTCTCCCAAATTTATATGCTAGTTATCATAAAGAAAACTGGGCAATATTCACCGGAATATTTATGTCGGGCGGTGGTGCAACTTTGAATTATCCAACTGGATCTATCACTACCGATATGATTGGACTGCAAGTTCTGAGTGCTGCACAAGGCGCATACGGAATGGCAGAAAATCAACATATCAAAGCAAGTTCGATGTATCTCACTTCAACAATTGGAGTATCCTATGCACTTACAGATCGTGTATCTGTTGCTGCTGCAGGAAGATTTACAGATGCGAAAAATAAAACGCAGGGTGGTATGACCTTCACACAAAGTCCTGTTGGATTACCTGATGCTCCTTACGCATTAAATACAGAAGATAATGCCACAGGTTTTGGAGGGGTCATCAGCATGATGATGAAAGCAACGCCTCGACTTGATCTCACCATTCGTTATGAAAGTGCAGTGAAACTGGATTTCAAAACTACAACTAAGCAAGATGATTTCGGAGCAACAGTTGACGGATCAAAAAGTCGTAGAGATTTACCTGCTGTACTTGCATTTGGTGGTGCTTATGCTGCTGGGAACTCTATAAAAATTTATGGCGACCTCAATTACTATTTCCAGAAAAATGCAAACTGGGATAATTCAACAATGGCTACTAATGAAAGCAGTTGGTCGGAGATGGCAGGAGATGCTGCAACATATGCGTTAGCTACTACTATTCAGACTTCACCAAAAATGATGTTGAGTATTGGAGGAGCTTACACGGATTTTATGTATGCTAACAAAGAAGGATACTATACTAAAACTGGAGCTTATGAAACAATACCAGATGATAACGTCAATGTAAATATTGGGGGCAGTTATAAAATAACGAATGCACTCAGCATGACCTTAGCATACATGCATATTTTCTACAAAGATCAAACGATCAATGCTGCATTAATGCAACCAATGGTAGTGCCCGTTAAAGTAAGTAACAAAGCTGATGTGTTTGCCATTGGATTGAACCTTCAGTTCTGATAAAACATTAAATAAAAAATAATTTTCGTTCCCCTAAAAGTGAACAAGAAAATTTAAAAATTTACAACTCACATTATAAGAAAAGGCTGCCTACTAGGTGGCTTTTTTTTTGAATCGAAGAAGAAAAAGGAGAAGGTTCTTGATTTTTTGAAGAGAAAAAGTACCTTAGCGGTAAAATTAGCCCCCATGAATATATCTACCGAGTACTTTGATTGCACCATTGAATGTGCCACCTATCCCGGAATGACAGATTTTACGGATACCCTTGATCATTTGCAGGAAGATCAGATCCATTGCAATGTTGAAAAGCTAGAGGAAACAACCGTCATAAAATGTACGGGTAGATTTTATCTCATGAATCCCGTTCAACAATCATTCACTGAAGTGCTAAAAACGGATATCACTGCAACAGCCAAAAATACGGCTGCAGATCATCCCGATCACTATGTACATGCTATTCATAGTGCTCTCCGTGAAGCCGAGGGGTTATTCCATCAGCATTGTATGACTACCATTGGTAAAACCATAAAGATCACCTTGCCTTCTACCGAATTCCTTAAAATGACCCTCAACCAAGAAGTTTAACCAGGGCAATTTACTGGAACTTTTCAGCTAAAAAATTCGGGAAAAATAGTAATAGGGTATAAATTGTTAGATTATGCTATTGATAATCAATAATTTGATTGATTTATTGTGTTTCCAGTAACTTTTCGGAGTTGAATCGGTCTTATTCTCAAACGCACCTCCTGAATTTAACTTTACGTGAGTCCTGAACAGTATAATGAATGTGTAGAATTGCATGCCGACGGCGTGTACCGGTTTGTGCTACATAATATCCGGGATTCGGAACAGGCAAGAGATATTGTACAAGATTCATTTGAAAAGATGTGGATCAATGTTAGCAATATCAGTCATGAGAAATCGAAATCCTATCTCTTCACGACTGCTTACCATACGATGCTGGATAAAATCCGCAGAGGAAAGAAGCAAGGTAGTTGGGATGAAGTTGCGCAAAGCCAGTACAGTCATTCTAAACAATACTCTGGACTGAAGGAAATATTAAGAGAAGCACTCGATCGTTTACCAGAAATTCAACGCAGTGTGATTATGTTGCGCGATTACGAAGGATATAGTTATGAGGAAATCGGAGAGATTACCCGACTAAATGAATCACAAGTTAAAGTATATATTTATCGTGCCCGCTTAGCTCTTAAGGAATACATTGGCAAAATTGAAAATGTAATCTAGGAGGATTAAAAAATGAACATCAATACTTCAAATTACGAAAGTTGGTTTCTCGATTATCACGAGGGAACACTCAGTGCTGAAAATTCGGCAGAATTATTTTTGTTTTTGGAACAACATCCGGAACTCAAAGAAGAATTTGAAAGTTTTGAAATGATGATGCTTCCTGCTGCAGATCCTACCGATCTGTTTCCTGATAAAATTTCATTAAAGAAAAATAATCTTCCTGATGCAACCACCATTCAAGATTGGCTGATTGCTGAGATGGAAGGTGATTTGAATCTTCAACAACGTGCTGCATTGTTGTCATTTTTAGAAGCCTCCCCGGAGTATCAAAAAGATAGGGCTTTATATGCAAAAACTAAAATAGAAGCCAATGCTTCGATTCAGTTTCCGAATAAATCCAAGTTGCGTAAACCTGTTATTGGAGCTTCTGTAGAGAACCGCTGGTACTACGCTGTTGCTGCAAGTTTAATTTTACTTATCGGTGCTTGGTTTGTGATCAATAGTATGCACCCAAAGGTTTCAACTGAAACAGCTGAAATCACCAAAGATTCCACTACACAAATCGATTCTATTCTTCCGGAATCATTTGCTCCAGTTGCTGAAAAACAAATTGCGAATCAGGTTGATCCAACTCCAGTACTACCAAATAATAAATCGGTTGTACCTGCCTCAGAAAAACAATATCCATCAACAACGCAGAAGTTAGCGAATCAGGTTTCACCAGTAGTCAAAAATCAGATTCTTCCAACGGAAAAGATAAAATCAGCTCCTGTAAACCATCTTCCTCTTGAAAACAAACTCGCTTTGCAAAATACAGCAACCCCTCAGCAATTGGATTTAATCGTTCCTCGCATTACTCCAATGCTCGATGAATCTGAACCTTTTGTTTTTGCTGAACGACGTTTGATACATAGTATAAATGATCCGATAGTAACGAAGCCAGAAAATAATCTAGCGAATATGCAACCTGCAACGCTCATGAATGAACTTAAAGAGAAAGCAGCAAATAAGGTCAACCACACAACAGGCGAAGATTTGTTAGCCGCAAATGGAGAGACTCCTAAATTACCTGCCGGAAGTCGCCTCATTAAATTCGCGGCATGGACCATCACAAAAGTTTCTGATGATCGTATTAAAGTTAAAACTGCATTCGATCCCAATGATGGCAAACTAGCGGCTTATGAATTCGCCATTGGAAAAAGTAAATGGACACGCAGTACCGCATTCTGATCTCAGCATTTGATCACAGGAAAACACAAAGAAAATGTCTTTGTGTTTTTTCCATTTATAGTTGAATCACTTCTCACTGAAATCAACATCTGAAAAAAATTAACCAACCTGTAACATATAGGCATGACTGTTAGTCTTACTCATAGATTAGCACATAAAGAATATGAAAAACATAAAAAATCTGCTTGGAGTTCTCCTGATTATGGCAACTTCAGCATCAGCACAAAACGGAGATAACACTCTCGCTCCATTTAGCAAAGTATCTATCCGGAACAGTTCAAAAGTAAATATACATATTGGACCTCAAGCCATAAAAATTATTGAAGGCAATCCGGATGAGGTGAAATTGAGTAGTGAAAATGGTACGCTTATCATCAAGGGAATGAAATCTGTTTTAGATGTGACAATCCCCGAACTAAATGCAGCAGAAATCAGCGGAAATGGAACTATTACTGCTGACAGTACGATCCGCTCATCCAATCTTCGCTTAGACATCAGTGGAATTGGCACAATGACCATGAATGTAATTGCAGGACGAATTCAATGTGGCATTAGTGGTTCAGGTAAATTAAATTTAAGTGGAACCGCTGATGAAATGCAACTGAATATTAGTGGGACCGGAAAATTATATGCTAGAGAACTTACTCTTGGAAAATGCGAAGCCAATATTAGCGGTGTTGGGAAATGTTATGCCGATGTAACAAACGATTTACAACTGAACATCAGTGGAACAGGTGCCTTCTATTATAAAACAGAACCACCTAAAATCGGTACGCATATCAGTGGAATTGGTAAATACGGACCATACCCGGTAGAAACTGCTGATACAAAAGGCAACGACGACAATGCTGCAGATCATAACAACAACACTACAGTAATTGTAGGGGGATCTGCAAATTATGGTGGAGACTACTCTGTTGCTGATTCACTCTTGCACAAGCCTGCTAAAGCACGTTCTCATTGGGGAGGAATTGATCTGGGATTCAATCAACTTCTCGTAGGAAATAAATTTAGTACTGACCTTCCCAATGGTTATGATTTTCTGGAGTTAAACAGCGGCAAATCGTTAAATGTAAATCTCAATTTCTTTTATCATGACTTTAAAATCTATCGCCGAAATATACTTTTCACAACCGGCTTAGGTCTTACCCTACAGAATTATCGATTTACTTCTTCTAAAACATTAATATCGGACACCAACAAAGTAGTTGCTGGATTTGATTATGATAAGCAAGGGAATAAAGTCAGCTACGAAAAAAATAAACTTGCTGTAAATTATGTTACGGTTCCCTTATTGATTCAGTTTAATACTGATCAGCGCTTAAAGAAATCATTTCATATTGCAACAGGAATCTTATTTTCTTATAAATATAATTCGCACTTGAAACTGGTATCTAACGATGATGGTAAGAAAAAATCAAAACGTCAGGATGAATTCAGTACTGAACCCCTTAGAACTGACCTCACACTTCGCTTTGGATATCGTTTATATACTGTTTATGCATCTTATGCCCTGACCTCCCTTTTCAAAAACAGCAAAGGTCCTGAATTACACCCCTTCAATATAGGAATCAATATCTTAGGTTGGTAATCGACCTATAAAGATTAATTAAATGAACCCCTCTTTAATCCCTAAAGAGGGGTTCATTTTTCAGAACGGTTCATGATGGTGGATTAACTATTTTTGCTGACTCAGATCCACAGAAAAGGGTCATAGTAATAGCATATGAACAAGAAAATATCTTTATTACAAGATAAAGAAGCGGAAGCGCTTTTGGGTGGTGGTGAGGTTAGAATTGCAGCCCAACATAAAAAAGGAAAACTCACTGCAAGAGAACGATTACATTTTTTAATGGATGAGAATACTTTCGAAGAGATTGGAAAGTTCGTCACGCATCGTTCAACAGAATTTGGATTGGATAAAGAAATTTATCTAGGTGATGGAGTTGTTACTGGCTTCGGACGCATTAATGGTCGGTTGACTTATGTATTTGCACAAGACTTCACAGTATTCGGTGGATCACTATCTGAATCGCATGCAGAAAAGATTTGTCGCATCATGGATCTCGCCATGCAAAACGGAGCGCCTGTTGTAGGACTCAATGATTCAGGAGGAGCACGAATTCAAGAAGGTGTAGTATCACTAGGTGGTTATGCTGATATTTTTTATCGCAACACTATGGCTTCCGGTGTAATTCCACAGATCAGTGCAATCATGGGACCTTGTGCAGGCGGAGCAGTTTACTCTCCTGCCATTACTGATTTTATCATGATGGTAGAAAATACCAGCTATATGTTTGTGACTGGACCCAATGTGGTGAAAACAGTTACGCATGAGGAAGTCACTAGTGAAGAACTTGGAGGAGCCCTTACACATAGTAGTAAATCAGGAGTAACACATTTTGCTTGCGCTAATGAATTGGAATGTATTCGTAATATCCGCCGCTTGCTAAGTTATGTCCCAAATAATTGTGAAGAACAACCACCCCGTCAGCAGTATACTAGTGGAGATGAAATCCGTACTGCCTTAAATTCTATCATACCTGAAAATCCGAATCAGCCTTATGATATTCGAGAAGTAATCGATGCAGTAATTGATGATGATGGAGAAGGTTTTTTTGAAGTACATAAAAACTACGCAGAAAATATTGTTGTAGGTTTCGCACGATTAGCGGGTAGACCGATTGGAATTGTAGCCAATCAACCTGCGTTTTTAGCTGGTGTATTAGATATTAATTCTTCTACTAAGGCAGCGCGATTTGTTCGCTTTTGTGATTGCTTTAATATTCCACTGCTAGTATTTGAAGATGTACCTGGTTTTCTTCCTGGCACTGATCAAGAGTGGCATGGAATTATTACCAATGGTGCGAAGTTATTGTATGCCTTCAGCGAAGCTACTGTTCCACGAATCACAGTGATAACGCGCAAAGCTTATGGTGGTGCATATGATGTGATGAACTCTAAACATATTGGTGCCGATATGAACTATGCATGGCCTAGTGCTGAGATTGCAGTGATGGGTGCTCGAGGTGCTGCTGAAATTATCTTCAAAAATGAAATCAGTAAAGCCAAAGACCCTGCTGCTAAGCTTAAAGAAAAAGAAGATGAATATGTACAGCACTTTGCGAATCCTTATCGTGCAGCTGAAAGAGGATATATTGATGAAGTCATCCGTCCAGATGTAACTCGTCAGAAATTAATTCGAGCATTTGAAATGCTAGAAAACAAGGTCGCGAAACTTCCCAAAAAGAAACACGGGAATATTCCACTCTAAAACTGGATCCTACTTATTGCCGTTTGATTGTTTTCACTCTGAAAAACGAATCAAACGCCTTCTTTTTGCGCTCTTTTAAGGCTCTTTCACCCTGTTTTTGCCCCGTATTAACCCAAAAAGGGAACTGAAAAACGCCTTTCGATGGTACTTTGCATCTGTAATTCACGCTATAGATGACAAAAGATATCCCTTCACCAGATCAATTTAACGCCCTCAACTTCGACGAACAAGCCTGGCACGTATGGCATCACGCCACTTTTATGATTGTAAGGCAAAATTCTCAATATCGGGTGAATCTCTATTATATGAACGGCTACTATATTCAGCTTTGGTATCATGTAAAAAGAAATAGAATTGCCAAAATTGGTGCTACTCGATCTAATAAAGTTCTGGATTGCTACCTCAAACTTATTGAAGTAGAAAATCTGAACATTATTTAAATACCAACAATAAGTTTTTTTCTGTGTCATTACCTCCGAATAAACCCGGAGGTTTTTTTGTGGGCAATAGGTTTTGAATTGATTGCTCGAAATTGAATATCGAGATAAGGTGGAACAATAAACTAATGATCCTATCCTACTACTATCAACTCCCTTTTAAAACTTCTTGATCTTGCTTTCCATTTTGAATGGGCACATCCTTAAATAGTAACATAAGGAAGAACTAATTTTTTATTGTATCCCTATGCGCAAATACTTTAATCATGTACGATAGGTAGTGTTCACTAAGAACTTTTAATGTGAGCGAATATGTTTATAGAATTTAGTTTGTAGTTAATAAAGCAACAATTTGATTCCTACGAAGAGAAAAATCTAGAGCTTACTAATTCTCATAGATAAGGGTTTCCTTACTGAGATAATAAGACTGAAAACGCTCAATTTTTGATAGCAACAACTATCGGCTGATGATCTTGATGGCAGCTAAGAAAGATAGCGTTAAATAAAAAAGGGTCTCACCATTTGATGAGACCCTTTCTAATATTGAAAGAATTATTATTCCACTATCACTCTCATTTTCTGCGACTCATTACCAGCTTTCACCACGATGAAGTAGATTCCGGTATTAAGTGAATTCAATTCGAGTTTAGTTTGATTCAGACCTTCGATAGCAGCATCATTTTGCGTGAGTACTGTTCTTCCAGTTACATCCACCACATTGATACTTACATTACCAGCATCTTTTAATTCGAAGCTAATATTGATTTCTCCTTGTGTAGGATTTGGCCATGCATTCAATTTTAATGAACTACTTGCAGCTGCGTCACTAAGTTTCAAACAGTTTGAAGCATTGATGCTGATTCCGCTTAATACCCTGAGGAAGCTTAGTCCACAATTGTTGCTCGTTCTTACAGAAATAGTCTGACCATTTGCAGGAACTACACCCCAATCAACAGTAATCACTTTTGTAAACTGACCACCAGTTATTACTGCACCTGCAGGAACTGTCCATGTGTATTGTAATGTACCTGGAACAGTTGCTACCGAATAAGTAGTACCAGTTGCGCCAGGGCAAATTGCAGTAGGACCAGTGATTACACCTGCTTGAGCAGGAGCACCACTAATACTCAGTGCGCGAGGACTTCCTGCACCACAACCATTACTTGCATACACCGTTAATGAACCTGTAGTAAATGCACCGCTGTAATTTACAAGAATGCTGTTGGTTCCTTGTCCACTAACAATCGTTGCACCAGCAGGAGCCGACCATGTATATGAACTTGCACCAACCACGGGAGCTGAAGTATAAGGAATAGCTGTAGATCCGCAGATTCCATAAGCTTGACCACTGATTGAAGCAGGAGCTATAAGAATATTTAGAATCAGTGAACGAGTACGAACTGGACTCACTCCACAAGCATTACCTGCTAATACTGATAGGTTACCACCAGTGAAACTTGCATTAACCGCAACTGATATAACATTCGTTCCTTGTCCGCTGAGGATTGTTACTCCTGCAGGAGCAGACCATGTATAGAAGCTTGCTCTGTTAACTGTAGCGATTGAATAGGTAACGATATCGCCAGGACAAACACGAGTAGCACCAGAAACAGAAGGAGGTGTTACAGGAGCTGTGTAGGTATAAGCTACATTGATACAAGAAGAAGCGCTGCTTCCACAAGCATTATAACCCGCAACACAAACCTGACCAACGATTCCATCATGAGCAGCAATTGCACTCCATCCGATAGTAATGGTATTTGTACCCTGACCACTTAAGATCGATACATTATTTGGAGCTGACCAGTTATAAGAAGTAGCACCAGGTATTGCTGGAATACTGAATGAAGTTGTACCAGCAAGCACAGGAATACAAAGAGAAGAAGATCCATTGATTGCACCAGCCGGAGCTAAACCACCTTCGTCAATTATACCATTACAATTGTCGTCGATGAAGTTACACACTTCAGTTGCATCTGGATTCACCGTAGCATTACTATCATCACAATCCAAATTATTAGTTACCGTATTGGCAGGCTGAGGACAAGCAGAGATTGCTGAACCAGCACCATATCCATCACCATCAAGATCCGCATAGTAGATAGAAGGATTGAAGTTGTGGAACACACCAGTTATAGCATCACAACCATCAATAGTACATGGATCATTATCATCAGTAACAACTGGGGTATGTGTGATTGTACCGTTAAGTGGATCACAAGCATCAATCGTACAAGCATTGTTATCACTACTATTTACAGCAGTATGACTAACACCAAGTATCGGATCACAAGCATCGGTAGTACATGCGTTATTATCGTCAATCGCAATAGCAGTGTGAGATACACCTAAGATCGGATCACAAGCATCTGTAGTACAAACATTGTTATCGTCAACAGAAATCGCTGTATGAATTGGTCCAGAGATAGGATCACAAGCATCAGTAGTACATACATTGTTATCATCAACTGAGATTGCTGTATGAGATACTCCTAAGATTGGGTCACATGCATCGATAGTACATACATTGTTATCATCAACTGAAATCGCTGTATGACTTGCTCCAGAGATAGGATCACATGCATCAGTAGTACAAACATTGTTATCATCAACAGAGATTGCTGTATGACTTGGTCCAGAGATTGGATCACAAGCATCAGTAGTACATACATTGTTATCGTCAACAGAGATCGCTACGTGACTTGGTCCAGAGATAGGATCACAAGCATCAAGTGTACAAACGTTATTATCATCAACTGATATTGCAGTGTGTGTTTCGCCAATTAAAGGATCACATCCGTCGAGGGTACAAACATTATTGTCATCAACAATTGAAAGTGTAACGTGAGTTGGACCAGTTAAAGGATCGCAACCATCGAGCGTACATAAGTTATTATCGTCTTCAATTGCAAGAGCTGTATGGCTAAGTCCAGATATTGGATCGCAAGCGTCAGTAGTACATACATTATTGTCATCAACTGAGATCGCTACGTGACTAGGACCAGATATTGGATCACAAGCATCAGTTGTACATACATTGTTATCGTCAACTGAAATTGCAGTATGAGATACACCTAAGATAGGATCACAAGCATCAGTAGTACACACATTGTTATCATCAACAGAAATTGCTACGTGACTTGGTCCAGAGATTGGATCACAAGCATCAGTAGAACAAACGTTATTATCATCAACTGATATAACAGTGTGTGTTTCACCGATCAAAGGATCACATCCGTCGAGGGTACATACATTATTGTCATCAACAATTGAAAGTGCTACGTGAGTTGGACCAGTTAAAGGATCGCAACCATCTAGTGTACATAAGTTATTATCGTCTTCGATTGGAAGAGCTACGTGACTAGGTCCATTGATTGGATCACAAGCGTCAGTTGTACATACATTGTTATCGTCAACAGAAATCGCTGTATGACTTGGTCCAGAGATTGGATCACAAGCATCAAGTGTACAAACGTTATTATCGTCAACGGAGATAACAGTATGTGTTTCACCGATCAAAGGATCACATCCGTCAAGCGTACAAACATTATTGTCATCAACAATTGAAAGTGTAACGTGAGTTGGACCAGTTAATGGATCACATCCATCCAGTGTACACAAGTTATTGTCGTCTTCGATTGGAAGAGCTACGTGACTTGGTCCAGAGATTGGATCACAAGCATCAGTAGTACAAACGTTATTATCATCAACTGATATTGCAGTGTGTGTTTCACCGATCAAAGGATCACATCCGTCGAGGGTGCAAACATTATTGTCATCAACAATCGCAAGTGTTATGTGAGTTGGTCCGGTTAAAGGATCACAACCATCTAGGGTACAAGCATTATTATCATCCTGAATTGGGAGTGCAGTATGATTTGGACCTGTGATTGGATCACATGCATCAGTAGTACATACATTGTTATCATCAACTGAGATAGCTACGTGACTTGGTCCAGAGATAGGATCACAAGCATCGGTAGTACAAACATTGTTGTCATCAACTGAAATTGCAGTGTGAGATACTCCTAAGATTGGATCACAAGCATCAAGAGTACAAACATTGTTGTCATCAACTGAGATCGCAGTATGAGATACTCCTAAGATAGGATCACAAGCATCAGTAGTACACACATTGTTATCATCAACTGAGATTGCAGTATGAGATACTCCTAAGATAGGATCACAAGCATCAGCAGTACAAACGTTATTATCGTCAACTGAAATTGCAGTATGAGAAACTCCTAAGATTGGATCACAAGCATCAAGTGTACAAACATTATTGTCATCAACTGAAATTGCCGTATGTGTTTCACCAATCAAAGGATCACATCCGTCGAGGGTACATACATTATTGTCATCAACAATTGAAAGTGTAACGTGAGTTGGACCAGTTAAAGGATCGCAACCATCGAGCGTACATAAGTTATTATCGTCTTCAATTGCAAGAGCTACGTGACTAGGTCCAGATATTGGATCACATGCATCAGTTGTACAAACATTGTTATCGTCAACTGAGATCGCTACATGGCTAGGACCAGATATTGGGTCGCAAGCGTCAGCGGTACACACATTGTTATCATCAATTGAGATTGCAGTGTGAGTTTCACCGATCAAAGGATCACAACCGTCGAGGGTACAAACATTATTGTCATCAACAATTGAAAGTGCTACGTGAGTTGGTCCAGTTAAAGGATCGCAACCATCCTGCGTACATAAGTTATTGTCGTCTTCAATTGCAAGAGCAACGTGGCTAGGACCAGATATTGGGTCGCAAGCGTCAGTAGTACAAACATTGTTATCATCTACTGAGATCGCTGTATGAGATACTCCTAAGATAGGATCACAAGCGTCAGTAGTACACACATTGTTATCATCAACAGATATTGCAGTGTGTGTTTCACCGATCAAAGGATCACATCCGTCGAGGGTACAAACATTATTGTCATCAACAATTGAAAGTGCTACGTGAGTTGGACCAGTTAAAGGATCGCAACCATCCAGTGTACATAAGTTATTATCGTCTTCAATTGAAAGTGCTACGTGAGTTGGTCCAGTTAATGGATCGCAACCATCTAGTGTACATAAGTTATTGTCATCTTCAATTGCAAGAGCAACGTGGCTTGGTCCAGAGATTGGATCACAAGCGTCAGTAGTACAAACATTGT
>JBBQED010000028.1:0-36514 GCA_038320345.1 Bacteroidia bacterium | reverse complement strand
GAGCTGCAGGCTTTCACCACTGACTTACTAATCCGCCTACGCACCCTTTAAACCCAATAAATCCGGATAACGCTTGGATCCTCCGTATTACCGCGGCTGCTGGCACGGAGTTAGCCGATCCTTATTCTGCGGGTACCATCAGCCTCGTACAAGTACAAGGGTTTTTTCCCCGCCAAAAGCAGTTTACAACCCATAGGGCCTTCATCCTGCACGCGGCATGGCTGGATCAGGCTTTCGCCCATTGTCCAATATTCCTTACTGCTGCCTCCCGTAGGAGTCTGGTCCGTGTCTCAGTACCAGTGTGGGGGATCATCCTCTCAGACCCCCTACCGATCGTCGCCTTGGTGAGCCTTTACCTCACCAACTAGCTAATCGGACGCATGCCCATCTCTAACCACCGGAGTTTTGATATTAATGAAATGCTCCATCAATATGTTATGCGGTATTAATCTTCCTTTCGGAAGGCTATCCCCCAGTTAGAGGTAGGTTGCATACGCGTTACGCACCCGTGCGCCACTCTCATCCAGATATTGCTACCCGAAATCCCGTTCGACTTGCATGTATTAGGCCTGCCGCTAGCGTTAATCCTGAGCCAGGATCAAACTCTCCATTGTTAAATTTGATTATTCCAACTTTCGTTGGAATATATTGTGCTCAGATTTCCTAGCTTCCCGATAATAATCGGGATCGCTTGTTATTTCCTACCAATCCTTCAAAGAACGTTTAACAACTAACGCTTACTCCGCGCCTTTATAACTTGTGTTGTTGTAATCTACTTTAGAACTATTTTCCCGTTATTGGGGGTGCAAAAGTACAACTAGTTTTTCTTCCCACCAAATAATTTCGAAACTTTTTTTAGAACTTTTTCACTAGCCGTTAAACATATCCGTGAAACGGGAGGGCAAAATTACTACGAGTTTTGTCTTTGTCAAATAATTGAAAGAATAAATTTGATTGATTTCCCTAAAGTGCTGCTGTACATAACACTAATTTTACATTAACATCACATATTTTCCCATTTAATAGCCCTTTCTGGTCATATTGCCTCCTTTTGCTCCTATTTTACTCTTCAATATTCACCCGAAAAACGATCGAAAATGCCGAAATTTTCTTGCATGGACTCAAAACATTCTTCATTTAACATCCTTTTCGACCCTAAAAAAGCGCATTTTTTGTCGATATACACCGCAAAAAAATCGTGTACTGCTGATGTCAATGGCCTATTTTGAACATTTCTTACTTCCACTACTTCACTTTTGAGCCATTTAGCACCGCGTTTTTCTGCTAATTCCTGAAATTATCCATCCATAAAATTCTGCCTTTCTCTTAAAATCTGATATTCTGTTCACACTTTTCTGTGTTTGGGCACTTATTCCTAAGCTTGTTTCCATCACACAATGTATTTTAGCCATTCCTTTATTCAACTATTCGTGATTAATTATGAATGCAATCCTAAGAGCAATAGATGTAAATAAGTATTATGCAAGTCATCAAGCATTGAAAGATGTGAGTGTTGATATTCCAGAAGGCGCTGTATATGGACTTTTAGGTCCAAATGGTGCTGGAAAAACTTCTCTAATTCGTATTATCAACCAGATTACTGGACCCGATTCAGGTCAAATTCTTTTCAAGGGTCAACCGCTGAAAGGCGATCACACTCGTGAAATTGGATATCTACCCGAAGAAAGAGGTCTGTATAAGAAGATGGAAGTTGGTGAACAAGCCCTTTATTTAGCTCAGTTAAAAGGTCTTTCTCGTAAAGAAGCTATTGAAAAGCTAAAATACTGGTTTGAGAAATTTGAGATTAAAGCTTGGTGGACCAAAAAAGTGGAAGAACTGAGTAAAGGAATGCAGCAAAAAATTCAGTTTATTGTTACTGTGGTTCACGAACCCCGACTCCTTATATTAGATGAACCCTTTACCGGCTTCGATCCTATTAATGCTAATCTAATAAAAGAGGAACTTTTAGAGCTGAAAGCAAAAGGGACAACTATTGTTTTATCGACTCACCGCATGGAATCTGTTGAAGAACTATGTACACATATTGCTTTGATTAATAAATCAGTGAAACTACTTGAAGGATCTGTAAAAGATATCCGGAAGTCGTTTCGTTCCAACCTTTATGAAATCGAATATGAAGGCAATAACATGGGATTAGCGAATAGTCTTTGGGGTGGATTTGATCTTGTTGAAAATGAAGCCTATGGAGACCATTTAAAAGCAAAAATCCGTGTTACAGAAGGATTCAATACGAATCAGCTCCTTCAAGGGCTAATTAATAATGTAAATATTGTAAGTTTTAAAGAAGTAATTCCTTCGATGACCGACATTTTTATTCAAACTGTTTCCGAACCTTCAACTACCAGTATCCATGAATAAAATCCTTTTAATTGTAAGAAGAGAATACCTGAGCAGGGTTAAAAAAAAATCGTTCATTATCATGACGCTTGTCGGACCTATTCTGATGGCTTCTATCCTGCTGGTACCCATATTTATTTCTAAGTATTCCCAGGACAAAACCTATCGCATTCAGATTATAGATCAGGATCCTCTAATTTTTAGAACTGTTTTACCAGGATCTGATTTGGTGCAATTTATAAATGATACCAATAAACTTGAAAAGGCCAAACAAACTTTCAATCCTGAAAAATATGATGGGATTCTCTATGTACCGGCAGATCTAATTAAGAACCCGGGTGGAGTTGTACTTTACATGGAAAAACAAGTTAACCTTCAAGTTAAATCGTATGTTGAACGCGTGTTGCAAACTGAAATAGAAAACGCCAAACTTAAATCTAACGGAATCAATCAGCAGGTTTTAGAATCCATTAAAACAGAAATAGATCTTAAAACACTGACGCTGAAAGGTCAGGAAAATAATGCTGAGTTAACAACCATAGTTGGTTTTGTGGCAGGACTAATGATTTATCTTTTCATCTTTCTTTATGGAGTACAGGTGATGAGAGGCGTCATTGAAGAAAAAACAAACCGGATAGTAGAAGTTATTATTTCCTCGGTTAAACCATTTCAGTTAATGATGGGGAAAATTATCGGAATTGCACTGGTTGGTTTAACTCAATTTTTCCTTTGGATCATCCTTACATTCACAATTTCCTCTTTCATTGGAAGTTGGTCGATGAATCAGAAAACTGACCCACATAAAATTGTACAGCAAATGAATGATTTGCAAACTAAACAAAATGTGCAGGGAAAAGAAAATACGGATACTGGACAGCAAAAAGCCGCCATGGATAAATTATTTGATGGAATGGCCTCCATTAATTTTCCATTGATCATTGGATGTTTTTTATTTTATTTCTTAGGTGGATACCTCTTATATAGCGCTTTGTTTGCGGCGATAGGAGCTGCCGTGGATAATGAAACTGAAACACAACAGTTTATGCTTCCGGTTACGATACCGCTGGTTATTTCATTTATTGTAGCTCAATCAATTGTTAGCAATCCGGAGAGTCAATTAGGATTCTGGTTTTCCATTATCCCATTAACTTCTCCAGTGGTAATGATGGTGAGAATAGCATTTGGAGTTCCTACATGGGAACTAATCTTATCCATGACTCTATTGGTTTTAGGATTTATAGGGACAACTTGGTTAGCAGGAAGAATTTATCGAACGGGAATTTTATTGTATGGCAAAAAAGTGAATTTAAAAGAACTTGGTCGCTGGTTATTTTACAAAGAATAAATGCGGATTGCAGTAATCGATTGTGGAACCAATACATTCAATCTTTTGATTGCTGATGTATTGCATGGGAAAATATATTATCGCTTCCGAACAAAACGGGTTGTTAAACTTGGAGAAAACGGAATCAGTAAAGGTATAATTGGGGATGTTCCTCGAGAAAGAGCTTTAATGGCGTTAAAAGACTTTACACAGATTATCAAGCAAAGAAAAGTTGAAGTGGTAAAGGCCGTTGGTACTGCAGCTTTAAGAGATGCCAAAAACGGTACTGCTCTCTTAAAAAAGATCAAATCAGCTACGGGATTGGAAATTGAACTTATAGATGGAAAACAAGAAGCTAATTATATTTACGAAGGTGTAAAAGAAGCCATTTCTTTAGGAGATCGCACTTCATTAATCATTGATATTGGAGGAGGCAGTGTTGAATTTATCATTGGTAATGCATCAAAATTATTCTGGAAAAAAAGTTTTCGTATTGGAGCAGCCCGGCTCATTGAAGACTTTCAACCTTCTGATCCAATCAATAAGCCTGAAATACTTTCACTAAATCAATACTTGCTTCAACAGCTCGAACCTATGCTGGTTGCTGTAAAGAAATATCAACCCGATAATCTAATTGGTTCCAGTGGGTCTTTCGACACTTTCGCAGCGATAATTATGCATAGCCAAGGAACTCCAAACCGACTTAAGAGAGAAACAACCTATCAATTTAAGTTATCTGAATATAAATTACTACATAAAGAACTGGTACAGTCTACCTATAAAGAAAGGTTAAAAATGCCAGGGATGCTCAGAATGAGAGCCGATATGATCATGACTGCATCCCTATTACTTACATTTGTTCTCCATGAGACTGGGATAAAGAAATTAAGTCTTTCTACTTATGCGCTTAAAGAAGGATTGATGAAATCTTTAGTTCAATAAAAGATTGATCATCCCGACAAATTAATTTAACAAAAAAATTTATTTCACATAAAAGTATGGCTAAGATTCTAATTATCGACGATGAAAAAAGTATCCGAAATACTCTGAAAGAAATTTTAGAGTACGAGCATCATGAGGTTTTTGATGCGCCAGATGGTATTGAAGGTCTTAAAATGGCACTTGCAGAAAAATACGACGTTGTACTTTGTGATATTAAAATGCCAAAAATGGATGGAATGGAAGTGCTCGAAAAACTCTTAGAGCAATCCCCAGACACTGCTGTTGTGATGATCTCCGGACATGGCACAATTGAAACGGCAGTTGAAGCAATTAAAAAAGGCGCTTATGATTTTATTTCGAAGCCTCTGGATTTAAATCGCATGTTGATAACGCTGAGGAATGCGATGGATAAATCATCGTTGGTAAAAGAAACGAAGACGCTGAAAAAGAAAATGGGCAGAACCATGGATATGGTAGGAAAATCAGAACCCATTCAGCGGATAAAAGATATGATTGCTAGAGTTGCTCCTACCGATGCCCGAGTATTAATTACTGGAGATAATGGCACTGGAAAAGAACTAGTTGCTCGGTGGATCCATGAACAAAGCAATAGAAATAATTTGCCGTTGATTGAAGTCAATTGTGCTGCAATACCATCTGAATTAATAGAAAGTGAACTATTTGGACACGAAAAAGGGGCTTTTACATCTGCCATAAAGCAAAGGATCGGGAAATTTGAGCAAGCGCATGGTGGCACATTATTTCTCGATGAAATTGGAGATATGAGTTTATCGGCACAAGCTAAAGTATTACGTGCACTACAAGAAAATAAAATTACTCGAGTTGGAGGAGAAAAAGAAATTACTGTGAACGTAAGGGTGATCGCTGCAACTAATAAAGATCTCAAGAAAGAAATTGAACTTAATAATTTTCGGGAGGATTTATATCACCGGTTAAGTGTAATCGTTATTCAAGTTCCTTCCTTAAACGAAAGGAAAGACGATATTCCATTGTTAGCTGAGCACTTTCTGACTCAAATATGTGAAGATTATAATATGCCAAAGAAAAATTTCTCTGAAGATGCATTAGATGAATTAAAAAAAATAGATTGGACAGGAAATATTAGGGAATTAAGAAATGTTGTAGAACGACTAATTATCCTATCCGAAAAAACAATTACGGGGGCAGACGTACAATTGTTTGCTGCAAAAGCTATCGCTTAAAATCGATTCATCTCAATAAAAAAAGGGAGCTTTATGCAAAGACTCCCTTTTTTTTATTTTTAGTCACTTCTATCTAATGTCCATCTTTTTTACAACATGATTTAAGATTCTGGTAAGCTTTAGGATTGGCAGGAATGCTATCAGCATCATACCCAATATCTGAAATTGCTTTTCTTAATTGTGCAGGTGTAGTCTTTTCCGGATTATAAATGATTGTAACAATTTTATCATCTACATTAAGAGTAGCTCGTTTTACACCTTTTTCGAAATTCAGATTTTTTTCGATTGTTGATTTACAAGTACCACATTCGGCGCTCGTATGAACTTTTAACGTATCGCTTTGTGCCTTTACACTAGAAAATGCCAGTAAAAAAACACAAATCATCGCGACTAATATTGATTTATTTGATTTCATCTTCAATTCGATTTTATTTTATGAATGAGGGTATACTCCATCTTATTCCAACATAAAATTTTCTACCCATAATTGGTCCCCACACTCTGGTCGCATCAAAGGTAGGTCCGAAAGGATTATCTGGACTAATGATCGGATTTTCTTGTGTGTAATTCAGCAAATTTTCACCTCCGAGATAAATCTCCCAGTTTTTAAACACCCGAGTTACTTGTGCAATTAACTGAAAATAAGAGGGAGAATAATCATTTTTTACATCAGTACCATTCCCAAACTCAACCGTTGAGGCCAAAGGCTTTACTCCTTCCCATTGAAACGTGGTGCTAAAACGCCAATGTTCTTTTTCATCTTTATAACTCACATCAAACAAAGCTTTATCTCTAGCAAGCATTGGTTTTGCCATTGCTGTATAAGAGCGATAATCAGTATGGGTATCATCTATTTTATAAGCCAGTTTTACAGTTAATCTTTCTATAATTTCGTGAGTGAGGGTTACTTGAAAACTATTGGCGTAAGAGGATCCTTCCAGATTATAATAAAGCACCGCATCATTTTGACTATACTGATCTACTACTAATTGATTTACGAAATCAGTTCTATAAAAATCTAGGCTAAGGCTTCCTTCGCGATGCAAAAAGTGAAATCTAGTCGTAAGATTTATTCCTCCATTCCAAGCATCTTCCAACTTAGGTTTTTCTTCGATCACCAATCTTCGTGAACTCACCATCACTCCGATATTATCGGCATAAGGATTAGGGGTGCGGTAACCTCTTCCTCCCGAAACTCTAACAATAAATTCAGGTGTGAAATTGTATTTCAGATGCAACCTAGGAGTATATAACCATCCGAAGAGATTATGATAATCGACTCTAGAACCTGCAATTAATCCAAATTTATGATGTTCACTTCCAAAAGTATATTCTCCATAAATTCCGGGAACAGACTCGGTACGATTAAATGAGGAGTCATTATAATCTTCATCAT
Organism: Bacteroidia bacterium; assembly: GCA_038320345.1. Classification (GTDB taxonomy): domain Bacteria; phylum Bacteroidota; class Bacteroidia; order AKYH767-A; family OLB10; genus JBBQED01. Next base: position 29,271 of record JBBQED010000028.1, on the reverse strand, counting down.
AGTGATCGTATTTAAAATCAATGCCAGTTTTTATTTTGTGATCCGTATTTTGGATCATAGAAACATACACATAATTCGCATAAACTGAACCTTGTGTTGCATTATAGGTTTTCAATCCAAAATAAGCATCCTGCTCATGCACAATCAATGAAGTTTGCAACCCCATAGATTTATAAGGGGTAGCGGGATAAATCACACCGGTTTTAGAGTAAAATTCTGCTCTCTTTGTTTTCATTCTAAAACCATAGGCATTCATGGTGCCTTTATCTTTATTGGGATCAAAAGAACTTTGTCCGCCAATTCGATCATCAATTAACCCTTTAATTCCCAACTGCGCTTCTAAACGATTACCACTATGATAACGAAAACGATTATAGATATTCAAATGTTTAACAAGCGGAGCGTCGAGAAATCCATCATCATTATCATCATTTTTTGCGGATAAGGAATTTGCATTCATCATCAACATATAGGACCACTTTTTATTGATAGGAGTACTCAATATAGAATTAAGTTCTAATCGGCTTTGATTATCTGCGAATGCATTAATAAAAATAGGAGGAGCAGACTCAGGTTTTTTAAACTCCAAATTAATCTGACCTGTCATTGCTTCATAACCATTAGCTACAGATCCGGCGCCTTTACTTATTTGAATAGACTCGATCCATGGACCGGGGATAAAGGCAAATCCGAACGGAACGGCAAGGCCACGGACAGAAGGAATATTTTCTATCAACGTCTGCGTATAAATTCCAGATAATCCCAGCATCTGAATTTCCTTCGTTCCAGTGATGGCATCACTATAACTTACATCAACGGAAGGATTCGTTTCAAAACTCTCTGACAAATTACAGCACGCTGCTTTTAAAATTTCTCCTTCCGTAATCGTTTCCGTATTTAAAGTTTTAAGAGTAGAAATTTCCGTATCCTGACGTTTAGCTATTACTTCTGCGGATTTTAATTCAAGATTCTGATATAGACGAATCACAACACGATCCGCAGCAGAAATCTCCACCGAATCGGTACGATAACCTACATAACTCACCACTAAAACATGAGGCAACTTAACTGTTATTGGAATCTGAAATTTACCCTCTACATCAGATAAAGTAACATCTTGAGTTCCTGCCCATATAATAATAGCACCTGGCAATGAACTAGAAGCTTTGCCATTTTCTTCTCCTAGAATTTTTCCATTTAGGAAATTTTGTTGAGGGAATGCACTAATTGTTGTAAGCAATAAAATTAAATTCAACCAATATTTTATATTGTTCATATTACTATTCTTTTATTATGATGAAACATAAGAAAATTCGCAACGGAAAAACCGATGCTTTAAAGAATAGCAATTTCAAATTTGAAAAACCTGTAAAAAAGATTGGTATTGATGATAAGTCCCCGAACTAGAAGGAAAAAAATTATTTTGTGTTAATTTTCGTTGGACATCGCCAATCAAAAACAAATTTTCTTTGTGGAAACTTGGAAATAGTTGTAAATAATCCCCGAAATTTTGAAGAGCAGTTTTAAAAACCGGAATCCCAAAGAAGCCACTGATTTTCACACAACACGCAGGATGTTGGTCAGGAATGATTAACGCTGAACTTGTGAATTGCTTATCTAAAAGACCATTCACCTCATTATTATTTAAGCAGCAAGATTCATCCTTTTCGGCAGTAAAATCCTGACAACAATCTTCTTTTCCCTCGGTACAAGTAAGTGGTGATACGGCGGCTAACCCTTTAACATTCAGCTGTTTTACAGAAAGGCAAAAATGAGTGGAATAGATTCCTGAGATGGAACCCACAACCATCACCAGTAGTAGAATACCGGAGATCAATTTGCACATTAATAATTTCATTTCAACGAAGGTAAGATTAAACGCGTGAAAAACAGAGCAAAAACATCAAAATGCTACATCCTATTTAGTAACTTAAGCTGTCAGGATTTACTATTTTTACCCATTCTTAAAAAAAGAGTTCCATCCTATGAGCCTGATCGCAGAAATCCATGCCCGAGAAATACTTGATTCCAGAGGCAATCCAACCATCGAAGTAGATGTAATCACCCAAACCGGGGCCTATGGCCGGGCTGCTGTTCCATCGGGGGCATCCACCGGAAAACATGAAGCTGTGGAGATGAGGGATAATGATAATAGCAGGTATCTCGGAAAAGGAGTTCAGATTGCTGTAAACAATGTAAATACAGCTATTCTCGAGGAATTAAGAGGAATTTCTGTCTTCGACCAACGGGGAATAGATCAGGCAATGATTAATTTGGATGGCACCCCTAATAAAAGTAAACTAGGAGCAAATGCTATTTTAGGTGTCTCCTTAGCAGCAGCAAAAGCAGGAGCAGCAGAAAGTGGAATGTCGCTATACCGTTATATCGGTGGAGTAAACGCATGTGTATTGCCATTACCCATGATGAATATTCTGAACGGTGGGGCACATGCTGATAATAAAATTGATTTTCAGGAATTCATGGTCATTCCAGCCGGAGCGGATCGTTTTTCAGATTCATTAAGAATGGGAACTGAAGTTTTTCATACATTAAAAAAAGTATTGAAAGACCAAGGTCACAGTACTAATGTTGGAGATGAGGGTGGATTTGCGCCAAATCTTCAATCGAATGAGGAAGCGATACAAGCCGTAATGATTGCAATTGAAAAAGCAGGATATAAACCTGGAAAAGATGTTTTTATTGCGATGGATGCTGCAGCAACTGAGTTTTATGACGAAGCAACAGGAATGTATGTATTTAAAAAATCTACTCAAGAAAAAAGAAGCTCCTCAGAGATGGTTGCCTTTTGGGCGGACTGGTGCAATCGCTATCCAATTATTAGTATTGAAGATGGGTTAGCCGAAGATGACTGGAAAGGATGGGCAGAACTGACTGCCAAACTTGGGAATAAAATTCAGCTGGTTGGGGATGATTTATTTGTTACCAATGTAAACCGTTTGAAACAAGGAATTGACAGTAAAACTGCAAATTCAATACTCGTAAAAGTAAACCAGATTGGCACCCTGACAGAAACTATCAATGCAGTAACGATGGCTAAAGAACATGGCTACACTTCGGTGATGAGCCATCGCTCTGGAGAAACGGAAGATTCAACTATTGCTGATTTAGCCGTAGCACTGAACTGTGGTCAGATAAAAACAGGTTCAGCTTCGAGATCCGACAGGATAGCTAAATATAATCAACTCCTCCGCATTGAAGAAGATTTAGGACATAATGCCGTGTTTAACGGACGAAATTTTAAGTATATTCGGTAATCCTTTTTTACCAGTAGAATGACCCCTGACAAAACCCCTTCCGGAGATGAACTCCCGGATGAATATTCTGACAATCAATCTGATGACTCTCATGAAGATGAGGGGCATTTAATTGAGGAGCATCTTGATGATAGTAGCGGAGGTAGACGAAGGAGAAAGAAACGGATCAAAGTAAGGAAACGGGTCAGAATCAAGCGTAAATCGAGTCCAAAGAAAAAAGCCAGAAAAGTTTTGGAAAAAGTAGCATGGATACTGCTAATTGCTGCATTTATCATCACCTTGCTAGTGCTCGTTTTACAGCTAGATCTAAGTTCAAAACACAGAAAAAAATCAAGTGGAATGTTAACAATTCCTGTAACTAAATATCTCATCAATAATCATCGATTAGCCTAACAAAGTTACTTGCAGGTTGTTTGCCTTATTAATAACTTCGCTCACCGAAATAACAAGACCCCTCCTATTCAAGAAAATGGATCGTTTAAAAGATAAGTTTGCACAGAAAGCTCTTCCCTTAGCTGAAGAGGTTAAAACATTAATTAAAGAACACGGTAATATCGTATTGGGAAGTTTTACCATCGAACAAGTTTACCATGGAATGAAAAGTATGATTGGGATGGTTACTGAAACCTCCAAACTCGATCCTGAAGAAGGAATTCGTTTTCGTGGATATTCGATACCTGAACTTCGCTTAAAATTACCACGTGGTGCCGGTGGCGAAAATCTTCCGGAAGGAATATTTTATTTACTACTTACTGGAGAACTCCCTACTGAAGAGGATGCAAGAGAAGTGAGTAATGCATGGGCACGACGTAGTCATGTTCCAAAACATGTTTTTGATATGCTTGACACTTTGCCTAAGCATACACATCCCATGACACAATTCAGCCTTGCGATTTTAGCTATGCAAACTGAAAGTAATTTCGCTGCTGCATACCGCAAAGGAATCAACAAGAAACAGTATTGGGATCCGATGTACGAAGATGTGATGAACCTCATCGCTCGTCTTCCACGTGTAGCTGCATATATATATCGGCGCACGTACAAGGATGGTGTACATATTGAACCGGATCCAAAACTAGATTGGGGTGCAAACTTTGCGCACATGTTAGGTTTTGATGATGATGGTATGAAAGCTTTGATGCGTTTGTACTTAACGATCCACGTAGATCATGAAGGCGGAAATGTTTCTGCACATGCTACGCATCTTGTTGGATCTGCATTGAGTGATGCTTATTATTCTCTTTCCTCCGGTATGAATGGTTTAGCTGGTCCTTTACATGGATTAGCTAATCAGGAAGTAGTACGATGGATTTATGATTTACGGGAGCATTACAAAGGAGCAATGCCTACCAAAGATCAAATTGCAGAATACGTTAAGAAAACATTGGAAGAAGGTCGGGTTATTCCAGGATACGGTCATGCTGTATTAAGAAAAACGGATCCACGTTATATTGCTCAGATGGAGTTTGCTCAAACACATCTTGCAGATGATGAGTTATTCAAAATCGTGCAGATGTTGTACGAAGTAGTTCCTGAAATTTTAAAATCAACTGGTAAGATCAAGAATCCTTGGCCGAATGTTGATGCTCACTCAGGAGTATTGTTGATTCACTATGGTTTGGTAGAATATGATTTCTATACTGTACTCTTTGGTGTAAGTCGCGCTATTGGTGTATTGACATCGTTACTCTGGGATCGTGCATTAGGATCTCCGATTGAAAGACCAGGTTCTGTAACTACAGAATGGATGAAAGAGCAAGTAGAGAAATCGAAAGCAACGGCTTAATGTGCTAATGTGCTAATTTGAAAATGTGCTGATTTGAAAATTTGAAAATGGTTTTAATTCGACTTCTGTTCAATTAATCAAATTACTGAAAATTATATGACCGGCTTTCGCCGGTCTTTTTTTAACTTATAGCTTCGTTCGGAAATTTATTTGCAAGCTTGAACGCTTGTGAGAGGGTTATAGCTTCACAAACGTTGCTCTTAACTCACCTGATTGAATGAGGTATAAACCGGAGCTTAGGTTTTGGATTTCTATGTCGGTTGTGGACGAAGAGATTGTTTTTTCTATAATCAATTTGCCATAGATATCTATTACGCGAAGATTTGCTTTGCCGTTTTCGAGTTTGATGCCGGTGATATTGATTTTATTGGCAGCAGGATTTGGGAAGACCAGGAGTTTGCTTGGATCTGCTGCAGAAGATAGTCCGGTAGGGGTAACAATAATAGTAATGGCAGTATTAGTTATAACCGGTTCGTTGAAATCAAAATAGATGGCGGCAAAATTGCTAACGGTATCGCCTATGCTAAGATTTGTTTTGGGTTGGATTCGATAACGTACATAGCCATGGGAGAGAAGCCCATCAATATCCCACCTATGGTAATCTATTTCCGTAGACCAAGAACACGATCAGCAAGCAATCCTCCAATGAAAGGAGTTAGAAATACAAGAGCGATAAAAGTTCCAAATATATCCGTTGCACTTGCACGGTCCATGCCCATTCCTTCTTTTTGAGTATCGGTCATGTAAAGGACAAAAATTCCAATCATGAGGTAATAACCGAAACGCTCCCACATTTCAGAGAAGAAAAGGTATGGTAAACCGGAAGGATGTTTTTTCATAAAGAAGTGTTCTATCTACAAACGAATTTAGTGATTAAAAGAAATAATGTTCCTTTTAAATCAAAAAAATACATTTCAGATTCTCTATGAAAGATCCCTTTAGTTTGCGATGATTAAACGGGCTTTTTCAATTACCTGATCCAGACCGGAAGCATTTTTTCCTCCTGCGGTAGCATAAAAAGGTTGTCCTCCACCTCCACCTTGAATATCTTTTGCAAGCGTTCGGATGATTGTTGTTGCATTCAATCCTTTATCGGCAACCAAATTTTCCGACATGATCAACGATAAATGTGGTTTGCTTTCGTTATTTGATCCGAGGAATAAAAAGAGATTATCAAATTGGTTTTTCAGCTCAAAAGAAATATTTTTTATTGCTTCCGCGGGGAGATCTACTTTCGCAACAATCATTTTAACTCCGTTCACTTCGATAACTTTCTTCACTAAATCAGATTTTACTTCTTGGGATTTAGCATGTTGAAGAACTTCTAATTGCTGACGTAAAAGCGCACTCTCTTCTATCAAATTTGCAATGCCTTTTACAATATCATGTGACTTCAAAGCTTCTCGTGCATCAGCAACAGTGCGCAACGTTTGATTAAAAAACTCTTCTGTTGCATGTGCGGTTATAGCTTCTATTCTTCGCACACCTGCCGCTACTGCACTTTCCGCTATCACTTTAAAATAACCAATCTCTCCAGTAGCTTTCACGTGCGTTCCTCCACAAAGTTCAACTGAAAAATTTTTATCAAAGGTGATTACCCTCACAAAGTCGCCATATTTCTCTCCGAAGAGTGCGGTTGCACCTTCTTCTTTTGCTTGGGCAATAGGAATATTTCGTCGCTCGTTGAGTTGAATATTTTCTCTTACTTTCTGATTTACGATCTGTTCAATTTTAGCCATTTCTTCGTCACTCACCTTAGCAAAATGCGAGAAATCGAAACGGGTATGTTCCTCATTTACGAGCGATCCTTTCTGAGCAATATGATTTCCCAGAACTTGTTTCAATGCTGCATGTAGTAAATGTGTGGCGCTGTGATTCTTTGTGATAATCGATCTTCTACCAATATCAATACGAGCTTTGAATCCTGCATCAACATTTTCAGGAAGTTGATCTGCATAATGCACTATAAGATTATTTTCCTTTTGAGTATCTGTTATCCGGATCTGCTTACCGTTATATTCCAACACCCCTGTATCACCTACTTGTCCACCGCTCTCTGCATAAAAAGGAGTACGATTTAATACAATTTGAAATTGCTCTTTATTTCCCTTTTTAATCTTCCGAAACTTTACAATTTCAGCGTCGCATTCGAACTCATCGTAGCCAATGAAATCTACATTATCTTCATCATTTACGATTGTCCAATCGTCGGTGCTCATTGCTGTTGCTTTACGCGAACGACTTTTCTGTTCTGCCATGCACTTATCAAAGCCGTCCATATCTACCGACTTATTATTTTCACGCGCCATGAGCTGCGTTAAATCGATTGGGAAACCGTAAGTATCATACAATTCAAAAGCAAAATCTCCTGCAATTGTATTTTCTTGCCATGCTTCAAATTTCCGAATTCCAGTATCTAATGTTCTCAGGAAAGAACTTTCCTCCTCCTGAATTACACGCGTCACAAAATCAGACTGTGCATATAGATCAGGGAAAACATTTTTAAATTGATCTGAAATTATTGCAACTAGTTTATATAAAAACGGTTCTTTGAAATTCAAAAAAGTAAATCCGTAACGAACGGCGCGACGAAGAATACGACGAATTACATAACCTGCTTTATTATTTGATGGCAACTGACCATCTGCAATGGTGAAAGAAATTGCACGGATATGATCCGCAAGAACACGCATCGCAATATCTGTTTTCTCCTCTGCACCATATTTGATTCCGGAAGTTTTTTCGATGAATTGAATCGTAGGTTGAAAAACATCTGTATCATAGTTCGATGTTTTTCCTTGCAAGGCCATGCATAAACGTTCGAAGCCCATACCGGTATCCACATGACGGGCTGGTAGTGGTTCAAGAGAGCTATCTGCCTTGCGGTTAAATTCCATGAATACATTATTCCAGATTTCAATCACCTGAGGATGGCTTAGATTCACGAGATCTTTTCCAGGAACTTTAGCGATTTCAGCCTCTGAGCGTAAATCAATATGGATTTCGGAACAGGGACCGCATGGACCGGTATCACCCATCTCCCAGAAGTTATCTTTTTTATTCCCCATCAGGATGCGGTCTTCGGCTATCCATTTCTTCCAATGATCGAAAGCTTCCTGATCAAAAGCCAGATTTTCTTTAGGGTCCCCTTCAAAAACCGTTACATAAAGCCTATCCTTTGGCAGTTTATAGACAACGGTCAAAAGCTCCCAAGCCCAAGCAATAGCATCCTTTTTAAAATAATCACCAAAGGACCAATTACCCAACATTTCGAACATGGTATGGTGATAAGTATCCACTCCAACTTCCTCAAGATCATTATGTTTACCAGAAACTCGAAGACATTTTTGGGTATTCGCTACCCGGGTAGCGAAGGGAGTTATGTTACCCAAGATGATGTCCTTAAACTGGTTCATTCCAGCATTAGTAAACATCAAAGTTGGATCATCTTTTACCACAATTGGTGCGGATGCTACAATGGTATGACCTTTAGACTTAAAGAAATCAAGAAATGCCTGACGGGCTTCGGAGGAACTTAGGGTGTTCATTCAGTGAGAATACTAGAGTAAATCTGCTATTTTTGTAAGGACCACAAAGTTAAAAAATACCTGATGCCGAAGGCCAAATACTATTTCAACACCGATTCCCTCAAATTTGAGCGGGTGGTGGTGAGTTTTTGGAAACGCTTTCTGAGAGTTTTGGGCTGGTTGGCTTCTGCACTGGTTTTTGGGTCGATTGTCTTACTTTTTGCTTATTCTTTTCTTGATTCGCCTAAAGAAAAACAATTGAGAAGAGAGGTGAATGAGTTGTCGCTTCAGTATGAAATTTTAGAGCAGCGGATGAAACTAGCGAACTCAGTATTAACAGATCTTCAGAAGAGAGACGATCAAGTTTACAGGGTGATTCTGGAAGCGGAGCCTATACCACTTACTGTGAGAGAAGCGGGGTATGGAGGTACAAATCGTTATCGTGAACTTGAAGGCTTTGACAACTCTGAAATGATGACAGAAGCCACGCGGAAACTAGATAAGTTATATCGTCAATTATATATTCAGAGTAAATCTTATGATGAGGTTTTTGATCTTGCTAAAAAGAAAACCGAATTGCTTGCTTCCATTCCTGCTATTCAACCATTAAGTAATAAAGATCTCACTCATCTAGGATCAGGTTTTGGATATCGGATTCATCCAATTTACAAAACAAATATGTTTCATGAAGGTATCGATTTTAGTGCACCTATCGGGACAGAAATTTATGCTACTGGAACTGGCATTATTAGCAAAGTAGAATATAACGGCCGTGGCTATGGGAATAATATAACCATTAATCATGGGTTTGGATATGAGACGCTGTATGCGCACATGAGTCGTTTTAACGTTCGACCGGGGCAAAAAGTAAGTAGAGGAGACATAATTGGTTACGTAGGGAATACAGGATCTTCCACTGGTCCTCACGTGCATTACGAAGTAATTAAAGGCGGGAAGAAAATCGATCCAATTAATTTTTTCTTCAACGATCTTACGCCTGAAGAGTATGAAAAAGTTCGGGAGACAGCTGCACAACAGAATCAGTCGTTTGACTAAATTTATTCTTGCCTAACTAAACCTTAACTTCAGTAAAGATGAGCCCGATAATCGACTACGACCAAGAAACTGGAAAGTTGTACTATACTATTGGGGAAGTTGCTGATCATTTTCAAGTAAACACTTCACTCATTCGGTTTTGGGAAAAAGAATTTGATGTACTTGCCCCGAAGAAAAACAAAAAAGGAAATCGACTTTTTACTAGAGTAGATTTTAATAATCTGAAAATTATTTTTCATCTCGTTAAAGAGAAAGGATACACGTTGGATGGAGCTAAAAAAAAGATCCAAGATAACCGTGATGACATAGAAAAGACCGTGGAAATCAGAACTTCACTTTTAAAGATCCGACAACAGTTGGAAGATTTGAAGGATCAACTTTAGGAAAATTACAGAGTCGACTTAATGACTTTCCTCGAAAGAAGTCTCTGGCTTTGACGATACTTTAAAGGAGAAATATTTATGAATCACGAAGCTCAAGAATCCAATTCCGAAGGCTGAAACTGCACGAGCCACTGTAGGATACCAGTGCAGGGTACGAATCAGCACACTCATAAGTCCGTAGTTGAGCACTAAAACCACCATTGCTACCAGCACATAACGAAAGAGTTGCTTATGTGTTTCCAAATCAGATTCTTTAAACACCAAAAATTTAGTGATGATAAAATTGGTGATCAATCCCATGGTATATGATAAAATCAACGAAGCTGTAGGAGCGGAAATGGTAATCTTTTCAAAAACCACGATATCACTTTTCTCATAGATATAATTAAAGGCGATAAAATATACGGTAATATCAACCCAAGTTGCAATACCTGCGGATATAAAATACCGGAATACTTTTGACTTTAGAAGCGTCTTGAGATTCATAGGAATTTCAATAATATTTTCCGCTAGATAAATAATTTTTCACGTAATCCCCTACTCCATCTTCCAGCGAATAAAATGCCTGCTTATAGCCTTGACTTTTGAGTTTATCCATAGAAGCTTCCGTGAAATACTGATACTTATCGCGGATATCAGCAGGAATATCGATATAAGAAATATCGGGTTTAACGTGCATAGCCTTAAAGGTAGCTGCAGCAAGATCAAAGAAAGATCGAGCCTCACCCGTTCCCAAGTTATAGATTGCGGAAGCAGGCTTTTCCTCAAGGAGAAACTGACAAACATTTAACACATCCACCACATACACAAAATCGCGCAACTGCCATCCATCTTTATAGTCAGGACGATGTGAGCGGAACAATTTTACTTTACCCGATTCTTTAATCTGTTTGAACGCATGAAAAATCACAGAAGCCATTCTACCTTTATGATATTCATTCGGACCATAGATATTAAAGAATTTCAATCCTGCCCAAAATGGAGGTGAACTTTTTTGTTGAAGTACCCATATATCAAATTCTTGTTTCGACCATCCATACGGATTCAGTGGTTGCAGTTTTGGAATTTCAAGATGCTCATCTTTGTATCCGAATTCTCCTCCACCATAGGTTGCTGCCGAAGAAGCATACACAAAAGGAATTTGAAATTCAGTACAATAATTCCACAATATTTTTGAATACTCCACATTGAGTTCATCGAAAATACTTTTATCAAATTCAGTGGTATCAGTACGTGCTCCAATATGATATACGAAAGTTACGATCCCCTTATTATGATGCAACCATTCCGGAAAAACGGAACGCTCAATTTTCAGTTCTGATTGTTTATGTACAAGATTATGATCTTTGGAATGATCGGTAAAATCATCCACTAGAATCAAATTAGTGAACCCAAGTTGATTCAATCTTGAAACAAGACAACTTCCAATAAATCCGGCAGCTCCGGTAATAACAATCATATATTTGTTCTTGTAAGTAGATTAAATGAAAACCGGTTCTATTAATTCGGGTAAGAGACCGCATTGAACACCTTCCTCGAATAACTCCCGCACTGCCTTTTCGCCTTCCTCCCCCAAATCTATTGAAAATTTGTTCACATAGAGATCTATATGTTGTTGTTGAACCGAAGGATCCATTTCACGCGCATTTTGTTGAACAAAATCACGGGAAGAGGATGGATTTTTAAAGGCAAATTCAACACTTTGGCGGATTAATGCATCGATTTCCAACTTTTTTGCTTCAGGTAGAGAGCGACGAACTGCAATACATCCTAAGGGTATTGGCTTTCCTGTTTTTTGTTCCCAAAGTTCTCCCATGTCTGCTACTTTCAGCAATCCTTTTTGCTGATAGGTAAATCGATTTTCATGAATGATGAGCCCTGCATCACAGTCACCATTCAGCACTGCATCTTCAATTTCAGAAAACAACATTTCTTTTTTCTCATGACATTGAGGAACAAAAATGCTCATCAATAAATTCGCAGTGGTGTACTTACCGGGGATCGCTACTTTACAGTTCTTTAGATCACCGAGTGTTAAAGGTTTTTTACTGATGATAAGAGGACCGCAATTTTTGCCTAATGCACTGCCGGAGGATAAAATCTGATACTCATTAGAAACGAAAGCATAAGCTGCAAAGCTCATCTTCGAAATATCTAGCGTTGCCGTTTTTGCCATTCGATTAAGTTCCTCAACATCTTTTAAGAGGTACTTAAAATATAAATCAGATTCTAGTCGTTGATGCACCAATGCGTCGAAGATGAAGGTGTCATTTGGACAAGGTGAAAAACCAATTTCGAAGATGGAAGAATTTAACATGTTTGCAAAGTTAGCAACCTCTTGAAGGTGGAAGTTAATGCAAGCTAAATTTTAACTTTATTTGTGTATTCTCTACATGCAAGATTCAACACTATCACAAGTCAGAAAACCAGGCTTCTTTAAAACCAGTGTCTTGATATTCAACCTGGTGGCTGCAGCATTGCTCTTACTTTCTCAGGTTTCGCCAGGATTTAGCCCCTCCAGGATTTGGTTCATGGAACTGGTTGCGATGTCCTATCCATTTTTTCTCGTATTAAATATATTCTTCGTCTTTTACTGGCTGCTAAAATTCCATCGATTTCTTTTCATTTCGGCTGCCATCATTATAATGGGCTATGATAAAATATCTCAGTTGTATAGCCCTACTATGTTTCGTGTTGACGTTATGCCACCACCGGGGTCTATCAAAATTATGAGTTACAATGTTCGACTTTTTGATTTGTATAATTGGAGCGGGAATCAAAAAACAAGAAGTAAAATTTTTTCATATCTCAACAAAGAGCAACCGGAAGTTTTATGTATTCAAGAATATTATAGCAGCGAACATCCGAAGAACGATTACAACAACAATGATACTATTCCAAAGATTCTGAAGAATTGCAATTCGCATATTGAGTATGGAGTCACGCTTAGGAAAACGGATCATTGGGGACTTGCAACATTTTCCAAATTCCCCATCGTAGGGAAAGGAAAAATTATTTTTGAAGAAGGATCTACGAACTTTGGAATGTTTACCGATGTGATTTATCAAGACGATACGATCAGGATTTACAATGTGCATTTACAATCCAATCACTTCAAAGAAGAGGACATGCAAATCATTGATGATCCAGAAAATAGTTCGAAAGGACAAATTTTTAGAGGATCGAAAAGAATTTTAGCACGTTTAAAACACGGAGCAATTAAGCGATCTTATCAAGTAGATGAACTAAAAGCACATATGCAATCATCGCCTTATCCTTATATCGTTTGTGGAGATTTCAATGATCCGCCGTACACGTATGCCTACCAAACATTAAGAAAGGATTTGAAAGATGCATTTGTAGATAAAGGAAAAGGATTTGGAATTACTTTTTCAGGAACCATTATGCCATTTCGTATTGATTATATTCTTCATCAAGAATCTTTTATGACCCATCGTTTTCAGGTCACACAAACACAACTGAGCGATCATTACCCCATCACCGCTTGGTTAACACTTCAAGGAAAGAAAAAGCCGAAGATGAGTGAAATAAAGTAGGAAAAGAAGATTGCTTTTATTTTAAGTGCATTCTAAAATCTATAAGAGAGCACGATGAATATGATTTCTATTTTGCTATAGCTCCACCTTCATAAATCTGCGACCTGTATTTCAGAGACGGGGAAGGGATAAATTTTCCAAGATTAAGTTTGTCCCAGATCTCATCAATACGTTGAATAGTTTGATCATCGGAAACTAGAATATTCGGCCAATCGCGGTCAAATCCATCCAGTTCTTTGGTTTTACGAGTTCCATCAAAAACGATATGACTTACTTCACCGGGATGTTCTGGCTCGAATTGAAAATGATCTCTTTTAGGATCTACGTTATTCGAGAAACGCCATACCGCATCCGCAATATCACTGATATCCATAGTGTGTTCGAGAAAGATCAACACTTTCACCATTGCGAAAGATTTATCGCTTATCAGTTTTGCGGCGAGTTCTTTCACATGACCTTTTCGATTTTTTTCAATCGCAACAAATACCAAAGGTAATCCCAAATCGAGTAAACGGGTATTCACTGCCGTTAGTTCAGGATATACTTTAACAAGAGCTTCTATCTGTGGAATCTTATTCTTTAAATCTGCAGTGTTAATGATCACTTCAGCAACGGCAGGATTAGTTTCTTCAATAAATTTTTTGGTTGCATCAATACCCATTTTTCCACCAAATGCCATGCGCGAACAACTATGATCCAATACATCGGTAGGCCCTTGTGAAAAGGTAAAATCCCGAACAGGATCTACATTGGCTGAGATATAATTTGCAACTTCAAGATTGTTATGAATATTCACATCACCATCCACCACGACCATCATCTTGGTAAACATCATTTGACCAGCACCCCAAAGTGCATTCATGACTTTTAATGCTTGACCGGGATAATCTTTTTTGATTTTCACAATCACGAGATTATGAAAAACTCCTTCTACAGGCAGCACCATATCTACAATTTCCTGCACAGCCGTCATCTTAATCGGAGCAATAAAAATTCGTTCAGTTGCTTTACCAATAAAAGCATCTTCTTGAGGAGGAATACCTACTATGGTAGCTAAGTAAACCGGATTTTTACGATGTGTTATAGCGGTAATATGAAAGCGAGGATAATAATCAGCTAGCGAATAATATCCAGTATGATCTCCGAAAGGACCTTCCCAAATTAATTCTTCCGCAGGATCGATATAACCTTCAATCACAAAATCAACATCAGTAGGCACTTGCATATCTATGGTTAAACACTGCACCATTTCTACCTTTTTCTTTCTGATAAAACCAGCTAGCATAAATTCGTCTACCCCATCAGGAAGAGGAGCTGTTCCGGAATAGGTATATGCAGGGTCACCGCCAATAGTAACTACCACCGGCATGCGTTGTCCTAGTTTTTTATATTCGTTAAAATGGCGGGCAGAAACTTTATGCCGATGCCAATGCATAGCCGTCATTTTTGGTTCAAAGACTTGCATACGGTATAGCCCAACATTACGAATTCCAGTTAATGGGTCTTTAGTTTGAATTACGGGTAAGGTAATAAACGGACCTCCATCTTCCGGCCAACATGTGAGTACAGGTATTTTAGTCACATCTGGATCCTTCATTATCACTTCTTGACAAGCACCACGTCCTGAAATTTTCTTTGGCATCCACGAAGCAATTTCACCCAGTTGTGGAAGCATCTTCAATTTATCGATGAAAGAGTTCTTAGGGCCGGTTAATGTTTTAAAAAGCTTCTCAATTTCTCCTGCAATATCATCTAGTTTTTCAACTCCTAGAGCTAATGCCATTCTTTTTTCAGAACCCATGGAATTAATCAGAACCGAAAAATCATAGCCTGTGTTTTCAAAAAGCAAAGCAGGACCATAGTCCTTAGAAATACGATCGGTAACTTCTGTGATTTCGAGCTTAGGATTAACATATTCTTTGATACGCACTAATTCTCCTGCTTCCTCTAAAACTTCTATGAAATGCTGCAGATTTCTATATGCCATAACTTTTCAATTAACGATTAAGTACTTTAACAAATTGAAACTACACAAGTTTTAAAAGAGAACAGAATAGTTTAATGGAATTCATACTCATAACGATGTGAAAAGTGAGTATCGCGCCCGGAGCGGGTAAGATCTGTTTCATACACAGTTTCTTCTGCGAGTCGATTCCCTTCATCGTAAGCAAAACGATTTCTAGAAATCACAAAACCATTTTCATCACTCAACGACTCCTCTTTCAGATTTCCTTGCTCATCGTATTCATATTGTGAAATACGTGTATAAAAACCCCTTGAAGTTTTACGAATCAAGCGACCATTATCATCGTACACTGAAGTGATCTCTGCAGAAAACTTATCCTCTGCGTTGTATTGTTTTGTTTTCAATTCACGACCTTCATCATCATATTCGAAAACCAATCTAGAAACTTGTTTTCCGCTATCATTCGTTTCGATTTGGCTCATCATCCAGCCATGATCATTGTAGGTGAATGAAAGTATTTTCGTGGGGTCACCATTAGCATGTATCGTTTTGCGAAGGATCATACGCGCTTTGTCATCGAACTCCAACTCTTCTGTTTGTTCCAGTTCACCATCAGCATCAAACTGCACAATTTTCACCGGTTGAGCATGAGTGCCGAAGGTGTAATCTGTATGTTCACCTTTATCTTCTCCGTAAAATTTGGTAATGCAAACGGGATTGCCATCCGCATTTCTCACTGTAATAAAACGTTCTGAAATCCCATCTGCCGGAATATCCAGATGATGCTCCAGCAAACGACCTTTATCATCGTAGAGGTAAACATGAATTTCCGATGCATCTCCATCCGGGAAATTTTTCACTTCTTTCAATAATAAACCGGTAGGATTAAATTCTGCTTCATAAGCGAGTTGTTCTTCCTCATCGGAATCGGTGACATCGGGACGAAAAACAGAATTAATAGGCAAAGCAAATTTGCGAACGATCCGAACGGCGGGCTGATTTTGCATGATAAGATTTATATAGGTCAAAGGTAAGGTTCGAGGCGTTGTTGAGGGTGAGAAGTAGGAAAAAATGGGATAAAAATGCTTCAAATAAAAAATGCCTCTATACAATGTACAAAGGCATTTTTAAGTTGTACCCGGGACGGGAGTCGAACCCGTACAGCTGTAAGGCCACAGGATTTTAAGTCCTGTGAATATGATTGATTTACAAGTTTTTAGGGATTAGATCCCTGCATTTGGTGTCTTTAAGATGCATTTCAGCACCTTAAAACAGCACCCTACAGCACCTTGTTTTATTTCATTTCAACCATAAAAAACTACAAAAACCATGAACAAACACCTCGTTGTTAAAAGCTCTTTCCGCTACCCGGAAATCGAGAAAATTATTCATACTACAGATCGAGAACTAAAGGAAAAAGCGGTCAAAAATGCAAAACATTATGCTAAAAGTGATTTGCCCAGCCAAGACACACAAAGTTTAAATCCGTTCACAGGAGAACTTCGAACTGGCTACGAGTCACTTCAATCTCTTGTTTTACAGAAACTGCAACCCGCCACACACTTTCCTGAAGCTTCGATGGATGCCGACCATCTTAAGGAAAAGGATAAGCAATTGGAAATAGAGGCAAAAAAGAAGGAGGATCAGATTAAGATCGATGAATATGAGCTAGGTCATTTTAGGAGTTCCTCTATTAAAGGAAGATTAAATATCGCAATCTTCTTAACGTTAATTCTATCGCTAGGAGAAACCGTATTTAACGCATTCAGTTTTAGCGTGTTCGGAGAAAATTTACTTTTCTCACTTCTACTCTCACTGGCTGTTTCTCTTGGAGTGTGTGCGATAGCACATTTCTCGGCATTTCTATTTAAAGGAGCGAAGAGCGGAACTCAACGGTGGATTGTTGGGATAACTACAATAATAATCGTCTCTGGGATATTTGTCACCCTTGGTGTATTCCGCAGTAAATACTTAGAATATCATGAAGTTAGTATCTCTCCAGTTTACTTCTTCATTTTTAACTTCTTCTTCTTTACTGTTGCGACTTTAATCAGCCTGATCATGCTACCCACATGGCAAGAAATCAAGGATAATCTTCATCGCTTAAAATTGGCAAATGGCATAACTAAAAGCAGAAAGGATATTCAACTATTAAAAGAGCAAAAAGACAATATCAAAAGGACTGTTTTAGAAAACACGAAAATCCGAGTGCGTGATTCGTACTACGCCATCTATGTAATTGACCACATCAACAAATTGCACAGAGAATGTATCGAACAATTTAAATCAGCTAATCTCACTAGTCGCACGGATGGTGTTGTTCCGCATTGCTTCAATACAGCTGTATACGACATAAGCAAACCAAATCTTGATTTCACACTTGATAATCCATCAAAAAAATGAAGACTACTCTGCTCATTGTAAAGTTGAGTGCACTACTTACACTGCTATTCTTATGCATCAAGCTTGTTCCAAAGGATTTGTTTCAAACAAAAGAATCGATTGTATCGCTGATGGTTGACATCACAGACTCATCCCTAGCCAAACCAGATCCGGTTTCAGTTATGGAGCAATTCAATCTTTTGCAAAGTAAATTCAACGGTGCAACATTTCGAATGACTTCTCTAAGTGATGTAAGCGTTAATCCAATATCGCAGTTAGTACTTCGTCCTGCTTCCATTCTTCTTTCAAATGAAATTAGCAGGGATAAAGAAGTTAAGGACTTTACAGATTCTGTTTCTAAATCAATCAGTGATGCTGAATCAAATGCAAAAGGGAGAAGTAACTCATCTATCTATTTCCCAATCGTAAAAGAATTAACTCAATTGTCTGAAATAACTGCGAATTCTAAAACCTTGATTGTGTATTCGGATTTAATGGAAAACTCTTCGGAACTTTCATTCTATGGAATCAACAAATCAATATTATTAAACGAGCCGGTCGAGAAATTGACCGCTCGTTTCCTCGAAATGTCTCCGTTACCGGATTTGTCTAATATGGTCGTGTATTTTATCTATCAGCCAGAAAATCCTGAAGAAGATGCAGCATATAAAAAGATAAGTCAAGTATATCAAGCGATGCTATCTCAAAAAGGTGCATTGGTGCACATTCAAGCAAACCTAATTAAAAATTGATTTGATGGACGGAGAAGATATCGTTAAAAAAGGACTGCTATTTATTTTGAAACTAATCTGGAAAGTGTGCCTCATACTTGTATGGGGAACACTTCGATTAGTTGAAGTGATTCTAAGTCACATTAACACTTTCTTAAAACAATTCATCAAAACATGAATATCATCACCCAACTTATAACATCCATTTTCGAACTTCTAGAAAAGTTACTGCATTTCACATTTGAATTCCTAGAGACCTCTTATTCCGGTATTCCAAAACGAAAGCAAGGGTTTGACGCAAGGTTTGAATCACCTGGAATTATCCTTTCCCGAAGAGAAAGCGGTTTCTGTTTAACTGGGAATAGAAATCTCACTACTAAATTATCATTTCAAAATGCATTAATTTTAGGAGGCACTGGAAGTGGTAAGTCTAGTGTCGTCCTTCTTCCTAGTCTTTACACGATGAAGGGGAGTTTTATTGTCCACGATCCAAGTGGAGAATTGTTTCAAAAATCATCGGGATATTTAAATAAGGCAAACGGGGAAGTTAAAGTGTTAAATTTTACCGATCCAGAAATATCGGTACGATTTAATCCACTCGCAAGAGCTAAGAGTTTGTCCGACATTCAAAAGTTAGCGACTATCCTTGTGTTAGCAGGACTTGGATCAAAGGCGAACGATCCTTTTTGGACAACACAATCTGTTGCACTTCTCACTCTTCTGATTTCAATTCTAAAAACACAGGAAGAAGAATATCAAAACTTATATAACGTCCGGCATCTGCTTAATGAAATGGGAGGAAATCCAAAAGCAGTTGATGCATTGTTTAGTAGGTATGCTGATCCTGTAACGTTTGCTGAATACAAAAGTTTTGTTGCTTTTGATGAAAAAATAGTATCTGGAGTTGTTGCATCATGCAAAGCCGCACTGCAAATATTTAATGATCCAAAAATTGCACAGATCACCTCAAGCGACAACCTAGACATGTCGGAATTCCGCACCAAGAAGGTCGCTCTATTTATACAGAATTCGATTGCAGACCAAAAATATTATTCGCCGCTCACAAGTATATTATTCGAACAATTTTTCTCTTATCTACTTAGTCGATTTCCGGCAAAAAATGAACAAGATATTTTTCTTTTAATTGATGAAGCTTCGTCGCTGAATTTACCAACCCTGCCTTTGGCCGTTGCCAACTGCCGGAAACACAATTCTGGAATTATGCTACTCCTTCAGGACTATAACCAGCTGATCCATAATTATGGAAAATTTAATGCAGATGCAATTCGCTCAAATTGTACCACTAAAATGTTTTTCTCCGGTTTATCTCATGAACAAACAAAAGAACTAGAATCAGGATTAGGAAAGTTTGAGTACGAAGACGAAAAGAAAAATAAGTCGATCAGACCACTCATGACCAACGACGAAATCCGCACCATGAAATCATCTCAAGCATTGATTATGTCTGGGAATCTCAATCCAATGCTTGTTAAATTAAGACCATATTATAAAAATGCAAAGTACAAAGCATATAGCGAAATCACTCCTATTGAATATTCACCTGAAAGCAATATAGATGATACTGTGTCATTATTAACCCTACCCGAAATTCAAGATGCGGCTTAAGCCAAATACACCATTATGGGAATATTTAGAAGCCTCAGGCGTCCTTGAGCAGGGCACAGATGAGGAAATAAAGGCTGTTAAACGCAGATATAGAAAAGAGTACC
The DNA here is from genome assembly GCA_038320345.1 of Bacteroidia bacterium. Taxonomy (GTDB): domain Bacteria; phylum Bacteroidota; class Bacteroidia; order AKYH767-A; family OLB10; genus JBBQED01. The sequence continues at coordinate 8,878 of JBBQED010000028.1, read as the reverse complement.
TTTTAAAGTTTAAAAGGGCACAGAGGAGCAATAAACGGGAATACACCCTGTCTTTCCAGAAAGATGGGAAGGAACTCACTGAATTAATTAAATCTGCCAGAGTACACAAACTCACGGTAACTGCTTTCATACGGAAATCTTGTTTTGCATATCTCCAACAAACCTATCTAGTTCCAAATCCTCAACAAGTTGCAGAATTGGAATTATTACTCTCCGAATGTCTCAATGAAATCAAAGCGATTGCACAAAAACGTGATCGTTTCTTTTGGGATGCAGAAATGAAACTAGAGCGAATTGAAAAGAAAATTGAGAAGATGGAACAAACCGTACATATCGCTTTTAGACATCCTCCAAAACTATCCTGATATGATTATCAAAATCAAGTCACACAAAAAACCAACTTTCCGAAATCTGATCAATTACATGCTAATGGATGGAAGCAAATTAAACGATGCTTCTGGAAAGAGTTTTATCCTTACCCATAACCTAAAAGGGAAACAAATCGAGTCGTGGCATAAACAACTTTCTTACAATGAACAATTCCGGAAAGTGAAAAGAAAGGATTCTGTATATTATACCCATGAAATACTTTCGTGGCATAAAGATGATGCGAAGAATATGAGCTTAGACAAAATGGAGGAAATGACTAAGGAATATATTAAAAATAGAAATCCAAGAGGACAGTATATTGCTGTTCCGCATTTCGATAAAGAACATCCGCATGTCCATATAATGGCGTCAGGAATTGAATATAGAAGCGGTAAAGCTTTGAGACTTTCAAGAGCGGCGTTTTCTGATCTTAAAAAAGGAATGCAGAATTATCAAATTTCCAAGTATCCAGAGCTTTCGAAATCAGTTGTATCGCATGGCAAAAAGGTAATAGGAAAAATTTCTGACAATGAGTTTCAGTTAAAGCTCAGATCCCGCAGAGATACTTATAAAGAAAAATTTATTAGTCAATTAAAAACAAGCTATCAAAAAGCAACCTCTCCTGAACACCTTAAACAGCTATTGAGTAAATTTGAAATGAAAACATACGAGCGTGGTGGAAAAATAAAAGGTGTAATTTATGCAAATCAAAAATTCAGGTTTAATAGATTAGGTTTTACAGAACTAATATTTACAACTCAAGAAATTTCGAGGAAAATCAATCGTACAGATATAGAAATTAATTACAAAAAAAGAGACCTAGAATTATAAGTTCATAGAACTTAAGACCAAATCCACCACTCATTTTTTATTTTTGAGTCTTTGTATTTATCAAGATAGTTTCTTATTCCATCTAAAGTATATTGTGTTTCGGCCAGCATTATTTTAAATGCGGGCAAAAACTCATCGGTGTCCTTTTCAGCAAACCATTTATCATAGGTCTCATTCATATGCAATTGCTGAGATTTAATAAAACTTAAATCGTTTATAATATTCACATAATTTTGAGGATCTGGTGCATCAACTAAACTTTCGTAAAGAACCTTTCGTAAATCGTCATCACTATAACCAAGTAAGTGCCCAACTGGGAAGTCAACCACTCGAAAGGCATCATCTTTAGTAATATTTTTTTCTTCTAGTTGCTTTATGAAAACACCTAAGTTCTTTACCTGATCTTCAAGTTTACGGCAAATTAATTCAAGCCAAAGATTAACCGCTTTTTTCAAATCAGTTAATCGTCGTTTCTCATTTTGTGCGCGAATAATGGGTAAAACCGTTAATGCTAATGCAAAAGAAAGAAGTGCACCAAAAACTGGCATGGCCGTCTTCATCCAACTTTGTGGGGAAATAGCATACACACATTCCAATAATACAATTAACATATTATGATAGATTTCGTCTCTGATTAAATTGCTTACCGACTCCTGTATTATTAATTCTAAATTGCACCAAAGATAGACTTGCTTTGTAATTATTTGCAATTTCTTCTTTAGACTTATTTAATTGAAGTAATTTAAGTAATCCAGATCTTGGAATTTGTAGAGTCGATCCCAAAATTTCAGCTTCTTTCTCATGATCCTCATTAAAGATTCTTAAATTAAAATTTTGTAAAAAATCAAATTCAATTTCCATTACTGGCAATTTATGCTCGCAAAGAATATGCGCAAGTTCATGCATAATATTACTTTGTTGACGAACTTCAGCATGAATTGTATTGTGAATTATCAACTTCTCTCCAGATTCATTTTCCATAGTTAATGCTGACCATTTTGAACTCGTTGAACACAACTTATTAAAAAGTGCTCCTTTTCCCAAAAAAAATGATGGGCAAAATACACTTACGCCTAAATGATTGGATAATTCAAAAGCATCTAAACAATCAATGTCTGTACGATTTAATGTTGTTCTTAATTCTAAAGATTTTCGTTCAGCATTCGCCTTAAACCCGTGCTTCAGTGACATCTAGAAAATAATTACTTATCTGTAATTTTGTAATTGTATGCCATATTTATAAGCTTAACTATTGTTTCAATAGTATCACTACCTAATTCGCGATCTGCCCTTAAATGAGCAATTATTTTTGAATGATTTGATCCTGTTGAAATGTTAACTGTAGTATCTGAAAAATAGTCAGTTGGTACTTCAAGCCACTTACAAATTTTTATAAATGTTTCAACATCAGGTACTTTTCCTTGTTCAAGCCTTGACAAGGTGGCGGAGCTAATTCCGCCAATTTCATTTGCGATTGTACGGAGACCTTTGTCACCTCGCTTGGACTTTAACATTCCAGCAAGTAACTGAGTATTAAGAGATTGAGACATTTCTTCTTATTTTCATTAGTGAAACGTTGTTTCTTCAATGAAATTATTTAAATTTGCGTACGATACATGAGACGGTTTCCCACATATCATACAAAACTAGTGAATCATTAATCGCTATGCAAGCTTAATCAAAAAATTATCAACAGTCACAATTTTTAAAACTTAACCTAAAATACTTTAAATCATGAAAATTCAATTAGCCGGAAAGTTTATAACTCTATTACCAGGTGACAGGATTGTAACTCCTATAACAGTACTAAATTTGACTCAACATCACGCAATATTTATCGGGAATTATTTGAGAAGGCCACATTTTATTGAAAATAAAATTGGACATGGCGTTCGACTTGTCTCCTCTGAAATTTTCTTCATAGAAAATCCAAAGATTACACGTGTCGAGCAATTCATGGGGAGTGAAATAGAACGAAACCAACTAATTTCAAAAGCATTTCAGAAATTAGGTGGGAATTATCACTTGTTGCTTTACAATTGTGAACATTTTGCAAATGAAATTCAATTTAATAAAATTTTTAGTCCACAAGTAAAAGTAGGATTGTTTTTAGGATTCGCATTATTAGTAATGTGGTCTTTTAGTAATGATTAATTGAAATTCTGAGCAAATGCAAAATCCGAAATTTACAATATTTAAGATTGTTAATAATGCTCAATACTATTTCAGACTAAAAGCTGGAAATGGAAAAATTATTTAATGTAGCGAAGGCTATGCTACAAAACAAGGTTGCATTAATGGGATTAGTTCTGTAAAGATAAATTCACATATTGATATTAGATACGAAAGAAAAAATCTTTCAAATAAATATAGATTTAACTTGAAGCTAACAACGGAGAAATAATAGGTAGAAGTGAAAGTTACACAGCTAACGTTAGCAGAGAGAGTGGCATTTCTGCTGTAAAACGAATTGCTCCAAGTGCGCTAAGTGAAGACATTACTTAACAGTGAAGAAGTTCTTAAATAAAACTGTAGTAAATCGAAAATCTACCCAATTCTTACAAAATTGGGTAGGTAATAATCGACATCCTTCGAGAGAGGACACCGAAGTAATTTAAAATACTTCTTTAATATTTGTGTCAGAACTCGCGACTGTAATTGTTAGCGAGTTTTTTTATGTGCGTAGTTTTTTTAATAATAGTTCATATCTATTTGTTTGTCAACAACTTAAAACCTGATAAAAATGATAAGAAATGTTACATTTTACTTTAAGCCGGCTAATAAAAGATATAGCCTTGAAGCCCCACATGATGGTCATGTATTTAATGGCTTGGAAATTTTGAAAAGAGTTTCTTCGATCTATGATGAATTTTCATTCACAGTTTCGACTCACCCAAATTTCGATTACAAAATTGAAAAAATTATGGGTAAGGAAAATACGGATGAATTGGTTTGGTTAATCTATGTCAATGAGAAACTTTCGCCATATAACATTTACCAAACCCTGATTAAAGCTACGGATGAATTAGCCGTAGACTACTGCTGGAGAATTCCAGAGTGACTTAAAAAAAGGCATTTCAAAGGGGCACGGGGAAATGTGTTCCCCGCAAGATTGTCGTGTGACGGTGTTGACCGTACACACGCAATCTTGCTATTGATTTATTTAGTACTTCCTTTAACTTCAGATTTCTTCATTTGCGTTTGATTAAACTTTAAAATTTGCTCATTTAATGATTCGGAGGATTCTTGAAATGCTCTTGCAGACCCATTCAATTCAATATTAAAATCTATTAACCCTTGCTTTAATGCCAAATAGGCATCAAATGCTTCTTGGGCTGCGACAGACATTGAGTCAATTCTTTCATCGGTTCTGAATTGTGCGTTTACTTCTGCTAATGGGATTAATATATTATTTCGAATTTCTGTATGGTCCGAATAAATTTGGTTATTTTCAATAAAAGGTTTTAACACCTTATGCCAAGATAAAAATAAATCATCCTGATTTATATCGTTACCTTTTCTTTCGATTTCTGTCATAATGTTACTCAGGGTACGACTTATTTTACTTAAAGCATCTTGAAAGCTTTTGGTATTTCTTTTTGACTCTTGGTTGGCCAAAAGATCAGCATTTTTTAGTCGTTCAAAATTAAATTTTACTACTACCGAAATACTCATTATATTATTAACTAATGATTTACTATCAGCCTTTTTAAATTTTTTTCTGTCGAAATATTTAAATAAATCCAATCTATCATATTTTAAAATTTCCGAAGGGTCGATACCTGCTAATACGTTTAAATGAAATGCAGAAGAAGAGATTCTTTCAGGGTCAACATTTGGCAAATACTCACTAATAAGGTTTACCTGCTTTTTCAAGGAGTCAAGTAGGTTTAAAGTGTCATTTGTAAAATTGTCACCAACTTTATTGATTCTTTTCCTTTCTTTTAAAATGGAGTACCCTTCATTTAATACAAATCCAAAGAGGGTAGCGAGAATTGTTCTTACAAAAACTCCGGTACTGTCATTTGGAGCTATCTGATCTGCTCTATTATTTATTAGATCGAGAAATATCAACATGATTTGGATTTATTTGGCGAGGATAAATTGCTTATAGTTTTAAGGAAACTTTTTACTTCGTGAACTATTGAAAATCAAAATGTAGCAAGCCTTTAGTTCTTAAAAAAACAGGAGGTCAGTTGATTGGGTAACTATTATCTGCCTCCTGATTAATAAAATTACGTTTGATCAAAAATAATGTATTTTCTGAGGTAATTAAAATTTTAAAAAGGGTCAATCTTAGGTTTGTCGGTCCAATTATCTTTTTTCTTTTTCATACCCTGCCCATACGCATAATCAAAACCTATAATTTTTCCTTGACTTCTCAACTCATCTAAAGTTCCTGCATCGTTTTCTGGCTTAGCTGTAAATTGAATATCAACTGTTGAACCACTAGCAGCAATTTTTGCAAGCTCCAGGCCACCAAGTATTTCGGTTCGCCCACTAAAGTCTGCATGGTGTAAAATACCATAGATGCTAGAGTGTGTAGAGCCATTTTCAAAGAGTTCAATATATGGTTCTTGGTCGATTGCAGTTTTATCAACCCTGAAAAAATTTGCAAAAAACATTATAGTTCCAGCTGTGCTTCCTGAGGCACCAACTGCTACCGAATTAACATTTGTCATTCCGGTAGGGATGATTCCTAATTCATAAGCCTTATCCCCTGTAATAAGCCTGTATTCATTTGGAGGGCATATTGCTGACCATCCTATTTTGTCAGGCTTCGCTTTAAAGTTTCTACTTAATTTATTTTTGACCATGATCACAATTCTATTGCATTACTATTTATTTTATTCGGTTAAAGAAATAAGGCGTTAAAATTTCCATAAATTCAGTGACAATTTCATTAATCATTTCTTTTGTTATAGGGACTCCTTCTGGATATTTCCCTAGTGAATTATGAAGAACTTTTCTAATTAGTGTGCTTCTATGGTGAAGATCTTGTCTTTTTAAGCCAATTGTGATAGACCGTTCAACTGCTTTTTTGACCTCATCAAAAGGTCTTGCATCTTTATTTGAAAAAAAGTTCAAAAGCGTGTTTCTATCGTAATCAATAATAACGTCTTTGTAAATTGGTATAAGGTTAAGCAAATCGAAGCAATATGTTTCTTTAATATCCTGTCCTTCAAATTTGTCATTAAGCAGAACCAAGTACTTGAATGTATTAAAAAAATCCACATAACAATACAAAATACGCTCGTCTTTTTTTCCAATCAAGTGGATAATGTGGGTACATTCATCTTGTTCTAATTTATACAAATTCTTTTGATAATGAAACCAAATTATTTCAACTACTTCTTCACCTTTTAAATATGGTATCAGATGTTTGATTTGTGAAGAATCTCCTTTGGAGTATACAAAAAAGTTTGTCGCACATTTACATACTGCTCTAAATACCTCATCGCCACCAATAGAAATATTAAAATGTAACGCTTCTTCTAGGTATTTTTCCTGTATTTGAGCGGTCTTTATTGCTTCCTCTACATCAAAATATGGATATTTTTTAGCAATTCCTGTGACAATCTCCCTTAACTCTTTTTTGTATCTCGCACTAATTGAAAAATTTGTAATATCTCCATCAATTGTTTTTTCTATTGTAGGCTTAGTAAGTTTTGGTTTTCCTCCTACTTCTAGAGTGTATTTTTCACCTGTTGGCTTTTTAATTGCAACTATTGGCTTTGGGTCACCTCTGTGCCTATTAACCATTAATATATTTGCTAAACTATTAAGTTGCTCCGCAAGTTTATTGTCGATAGTTTCTCCAAAATTAGAGTTACATTTAATACAAATAAGTTTCTTTGATTTCAGTCTTCCGCCTGCTGCATTAATTATAATATGTTCATAAGTCTCGTTTGATTTTGTTATTTCTGTATTACACACATAACAGTTCATTTAGTTTTTTATTTATTTTGTTATTATAAATACTGTTGTGAAATTATTCTTAATATTATAAGAAAGTGAGGTATCTAGATCTTAGAGTTAAACTAGTTTGAAATCTAAATAAACTATATTATGCTTTCAAATTTTACGATTAATACAAAATAATTCTCTGATCGGTATTTCAATTTCTATTCTTCTTTCAATTCTAAACATATATATCTTAAAGAAGTATAATATTCAATATCATTAGTTATATTTTGTTTCATATGTTCAAGCTCACCCAAAATTAACTTATTATTTGAAAATTTTGCTTTGAGTATTCCTCCAAAAAAATCAAAATCTTGTAAATTTCTACTTGTTGCAAGTTTGCCAATTTCATAATGATAATTCTCGTTGGTTAGTATATTAACTTCTTGCCTGTCCTCTGGATTTATTACCACAATTTTTATTTTCGGTAATTGAAATTTCTTCATTGAGGTCAATTCAGTACCTTTCTCTTCAAATAGGCTTCTAAATAACTCCCTTTTATCACTTAGAAACACCTGCAAGTTAAGGTAAAATTTATTGATAAAATTCTGATATCGAAAATGTTTATTTTTGCGCTCATAAATTTTAACAAGAGAATCTTTTTCATAGGCAAAGTCCGATTGGAAAATGGCTCCACAGTTATGATCAACGAATTCCAAAACAGAATTGAAGTTTTGATGAGATATGTCAATTTCGTACTTATCGAGTTCCAAAATATATTCTTCTAATATAAATTTGAGTTTGCATAAAACTGAGTCAAAATACTTATCAAGAAACTCAAGATGGTGTTCTTGAATTTCTGAAATTATAAATGTTTTGCATTCAAATTTAAAATTATTATCCTTGTGATACCTTAAATATTGAATTTCACCTTCTCTTGCTTTATAACTAAATAGTGTAGAAGAAATCAAAGCCCCCTTACGTTTACTTATGGGATGGCCAATAAGTTCATTGCGTAATTCTCTATTAATGTAATAAGTCGGATCTTTATCCAATGATTTTTTATCAATACTAACCATAAATATTTCCAACATTTCTTGAATAAAGTTTTGTTGAATATATATAGCTTGTAAAAAACTAATTGTATAAGTAAATTTGTCAGTGCCCTTATTTTCCTTGTTATATGGAAAGACAATTGCAAGTGTGTCTTGAAAGTACGCTAATACATCTCCAAAGTAATTTGTCTTGATGTTGTCGTTGAATTTAATTTTACTTGAGCAGAACTTATTGTCCCAAATGAAATATTTCCATATATCTGAAATTCTTTCCAGTTTATCTTTAACGGTCACCTTCATAATTCTTTTACAGTACTCATATTGAGCCGTAGAATGATTAATGGAAATCCACTTAATTGTAACTAAAACTTTTAAGCAGATTGATAATACTAGTTAAAACTACAATTTTTACGGTTTACTCTTTAATCAGTTTCCCAAAATACCACTTCTGCCTCTGATCCATTACACGATAAAAATAAATTCCGGTAGGGAAGGCACTTAAATTTATTGCTGTATCACTTCCGCTAATTACCACTTTTCCGGTTAAATTGATGATTTCTATGGAGCGAATTTTTATATTTTCAGTTACTTCAAAATGAAATAGTCCATTACCGGGGTTTGGATATAATCTGAGTCCGTATTTTTTTTCAGGTTCCTGAACCCCTGCTAATATAGAATCACAATTTACATTTTCCAATACACCTAAATTGAAGTTGGGC
>JBBQED010000027.1:0-37481 GCA_038320345.1 Bacteroidia bacterium | reverse complement strand
CAAACTTTCCATATCAGTGAGCCCGCACCAATTCAGGTGAACTCCACTATTGTGTCAGAAGTTGACTCTTTAGAAAATGGATCAGCTGAAATCAATATCATTGGAGGAGCCGAACCTTACTATATCTACTGGCCTGCCACTGGAACTACAGGTGCTCAATTAAATAATGTACCCAGTGGAAATTATTCAGTGTTAGTGGTAGATGCAAACGGATGTACCGGATATGGAAGTGCGACGGTGGACCGCATTTTAAGCCATTCTATCCCAGATGCCATCTTGGTATTAAATCCAGTGCCCACAATGAATTGGGTAAAGATTACCAAACCAATTTCCGGAATGGAAAATTGCAGATTTCAGATGTATGATGATAACGGACGATTAGTGCTGAACTTATCATCCACAGTTAGTATCTTAATGCAAGAGGGGATCTCCTTAGAAAATTATAGGGATGGCATGTATAACGTGGTAGTTTCTGACGAAGATCAACGGTACACCACAAAAATCGTCATCATTAAATAAGCTTTTCGGTTCAAGAACTTAATATCTGAACTTTAGTGATGTTAGTCATGTAAAATTATAGAGATAGCATTCGAAATTGCACTAACATAAAGAAATTTGATGTAATTTAGATGGATGAATACCATCCGACGCTTCTGCAAATTACATAGCACATTATTATCTATTGTACTACTCCTAATTTGTGTCTCTCCTTTTACAGCAAATAGTCAATCCTCGAATCTGGATGTACTTCACTATGATCTCAGCATTTCCGATTTCAATTTTTCGGCGAAAACGATAAATGCAGTTGCTATTGTTGCTATTACTGCAGATGGATTACCTGTTGATACTATTCCCTTGGATTTGCTTAAATTAACTATTGATTCCATTTGGTATAATTCAAGCAACATAACTTTTCTTTACAACGATACTACGATACTCATTCCATTACTTGTTGCGCTAAATCAGGGTGACACTTCTATGGTAACTGTTTTTTATCATGGAGCACCAGTAGCTGATGCTACATGGGGAGGATTTAAATTCAGTAATCCGTATGCTTACAATATGGGAGTTGGATTTTCTGCCGATCCGCATAATTTTGGAAAAGTATGGTTCCCCTGTCATGATAATTTTACCGACCGTGCATTCTACGATTTCCATATTACCACACCCTCTAATGATAAAGCATTTTGCAATGGAACTTTAATTAGTCAAGTAACAAATCCGAATAGTACAATCACTTGGAATTGGCAAATGAATGATCGAATCCCAACTTATTTGGCAAGTATTGCAGTTGCACCCTATGTGACATGGCAAAGAAACTTTAGTAATATTCCAGTTGAAATTGCTTGTTTAGCCAATGACACTGTTGCAGTAAACGGAACGTTTCAACATCTCGATAGCGTACTAAGCCATTATATTCAAGCATACGGTCCTTATCCTTACGATAAAGTAGGATTTTGCTTAGTACCATTTAGCGGAGGAGCCATGGAACATGCTTCTAGTATTCATGTTGGGAAACCCTTTATTAATGGGACTTTGACTTATGAAACATTGTGGGCACATGAGTTATCACATATGTGGTGGGGCGATAAAGTGACTTGTGAAACCGAAGGAGATATGTGGCTAAATGAAGGGTTCGCAAGTTTTAATGAAGCATTTACTACTGAAGTACTCTATGGAAAAACTGCATACCGGAATTGGAATAGAACCGCACATAGAAAAGTATTGCAATTCACGCATATTAATGATGGCGGCTATTATCCATTGATTAACATACCTCATAACATCACCTACGGAGAAACGGTATACAATAAAGGAGCAGATATAGCACGAACAATCAGAGGATATATGGGAGACAGCGCATTTTTTAACGGATGTCAATACTATCTAAACAATCGTAATGATAATTCAGCGAATAGTAATGATCTGAAATCTGATTTAACCCAATCAAGCGGAATAGATATGACGCAGTTCTTTGACGACTGGGTGTATACGCCTGGATTCCCCCATTTTTCTATAGATTCCATTGTATATTTCCCTGGAGGGTTAGATCATTATTTTGTGTACACCAAACAAAAGAGTAAAGGCAACAATCATCTTTATAAAATGAATGTGGAGATTACTTTTTCAGGAAATAACATAGACACTACGGTAACTGTATTGATCGATTCTGCAACCAATGTTTTCCATATTCCAATATTTTTTGCAGCAGAATGGATCTCCCTTGACCGCTTCGATAAAATGGCAGATGCGATATCAGACTATGAACAAAAAATCACATCCACAGGTGTAATCTCATTTCCCGAAACCAATGTAAGTTTGAATGTACAAACATTAGGTATAGATACATCATTAATTAGAATAGAACATAACTGGGTAGCACCTGATTCCTTCCTGACCTCGAATCCATATATTGTATTGAGCGACTATCACTATTGGACGGTAAATGGATTTTTCCAAACCGGATTTTTAAGTAAGGCCACCTTCAGTTATAATGGGTCTAACAGTTTGTCAACAGGACATATTGACAATTCGTTGATTAGTGGAAATGAAGATAGTCTAGTTATCTTGTATAGAGATGGTGCGGGATCGAATTGGGAAATTGTTCCCGGCTTTACTTTATTAAAAGGAGTAAACTCTACTGATAAAATCGGAACCATAGTTGTTGATACTTTAAAACGAGGAGAATACTGTCTTGGATATTATCATTATGTAACAGGAATCAACACACTATCAGATCCAAAAGTTCAATATTTGAGAGTATGGCCTAATCCTTCCAGTGATAGTTTTAATATTAGCATTGCCAATGTGAAAGCCAAAAAATTAATGATTTTTATTTATGATTTGAATGGTAAAAATATTTACGCCAAGGAAGTCAATCCGGACATGCAATTTATCTGGCAACCTAAAAATATTCCTGCAGGGGAATACCTCATCCGATTATTTGATGGGAAGAAAGAATATTCTAGCACTAAAGTAACTTACCTCAAATAAGAGCATGTAATAAAAGCGAAGCGCTAGAAGAATGATTCATCGCTTCGCTTTTATATTTTTAGAAAGATTTTTCCTGAATAGATAGGAACCATAATCCACTTGACAAATCAGAGAAATGGATGATAGTCCATTCTAAGGTCCGAATTATGGTAGGATCAGGTATCTTTGCATTATGTCAGCTTCAATACCAGTAATCACCCTTAAAAAGGGCAAAGAGCGTTCTTTATTAAACCGACACCCATGGGTATTTAGTGGTGCCATTGATAAAGAACCATCAGGATTAGAAGAAGGAGATACGGTAATTGTCCACTCTTCTGAGGGAAAATTTCTCGCTACTGGACATTTTCATAAAGGTACGATTACGGTGAGGTGTGTTGATTTTATTGACCGACCCCTGAACCAATTGGTGTGGAAAGAAAAAATAGCATCAGCATGGCAATACCGAAAAACTTTAGGATTAATTGATTCAGAATCTACGAACGCATTTCGCCTGATTCATGCAGAAGGAGATGGTTTCCCAGGTTTAGTTGTAGATGTTTATGGAAACACTGCAATTATTCAGACTTACACTGCCGGCATGCATCGTGCAAAACAAGAACTAACGACTGCCCTTACCGAAGTTTCTGGAGGAAGGATACAATCGGTATATGACAAGAGTGCGGAAACAATGTCGAAACAAAGTCCGGTAAGCACACAAGACAGTTTATTGTACACTTCTGATCAGTTTGAATCGGAACCTTATGTGATCGAAAACAATCTGCGTTTTGCGGTAGATTGGGTACAAGGACAGAAGACCGGATTTTTTATTGATCAGCGTGAAAACCGACAATTACTAAAACTGTACAGTGCAGGAAAAACAGTCTTAAATACCTTTTGTTATACAGGAGGATTTTCGATTGCTGCACTCGCAGGTAATGCACGCGAAGTACATTCTGTTGACAGTTCCAAAAGAGCTATGGAAGGAACAGAAAAAAATGTGAATCTTAATTTTCCTGGAGCACGTCACGAAGGCTTTACAGAGGATGTCATGACTTTTTTCAAAAAGACACAGCAGACTTACGACATTATCGTTTTAGATCCACCTGCGTATGCTAAACATCTAAGTCAGGTTCCTAATGCAATGATTGGCTATCGTAACTTGAATACGGAAGGATTCAGAAGAATAAATCCAGGAGGAATACTATTTACATTTTCGTGTTCGCAAGCAGTAGACCGTGAGTTATTCCGAAAAGTTATTTTTCAATCAGCATTGCAGGCGGGAAGAAAAGTTCGGATTATGCATCAGTTAAGTCAGCCACCTGATCATCCAGTCAATATTTATCACCCAGAAGCAGAGTATCTCAAAGGACTGGTTCTCCAAGTAGAGTAAAATAAACTTCTTTCCATCTTTCTAAGTAATGGTTTTGGGGAAACTCTCTGCATATAAATATCATAAAATTAATGCAATCAATTACTTATACAAATCATTCAGTTACTTTCAAATCCACAAAGGGTTGTAACTTTGCAGGAAAGAATTCAACTAGACTTTTTCTATCCCTTCATCATAAATAATCAATAAATATGTATCCTCATGTCCCCCATCTCCACCATACTGACGACAGAAATTTCTTCCTGATTGCAGGAACCTGTGTGGTAGAAACCGAGGCAATTACTTTTGAGACTGCACATCGATTACAACAAATCACCAATCGTTTAGGAATACCCTTCGTATTTAAGGCATCTTATCGAAAAGCGAATCGTACCCGACTAGATTCATTTACAGGCATTGGAGATGAAACAGCATTAGGAATTTTAAAGCGAGTAGGTGATCAATTAAAACTTCCATTATTAACCGACATTCATGAAAGCGACGAAGCTGCATTAGCTGCTGAATACGTTGATATTTTACAAATCCCAGCATTTCTGTGCAGGCAAACTGATTTATTAGTTGCAGCAGCGAAAACAGGTAAAGTAGTGAATGTAAAAAAAGGTCAGTTTTTATCTCCTGAAGCGATGAATTTTGCAATCAAAAAAATCAGAGAGTCGGGGAATAATAAAATCATGCTTACTGAAAGAGGAACCACTTTTGGATACACGGATTTGGTGGTTGATTTCAGAGCAATACCCATCATGAAAGCATTTGGACTTCCTGTCATAATGGATATCACACACAGTGTGCAGCAGCCCAATCAAAATACAGGAGTAACAGGTGGACGACCAGAATTAATTGCGACGCTTGCAAGAGCGGCAATTGCAGCTGGTGCCGATGGGATCTTTTTGGAGACACATCCTAACCCTAAAGAAGCACTCTCAGATGGTGCCAACATGGTACATCTCGATAATGTAGAAGAATTACTCAGCGATTTAGTAAAAATACGGAGAGCAATTTTACCAAAGCTCGCCGCTTTATAGTAAGCCACCAAAATTTATGAAGGAGCTTTAGGGCTCCTTTTTTTATGCAGTACCTTCTCCCCTAATTTCCATTTCAACTTTTCAACTTGGTCAGTTTTTACCAGTTTCAACTTCTTAAATACAATTCTTTCGACTCCCAAGTACAATTATTTTAAAAAAAATCGAAATAAATCTCATTTTAAATGAAGGTTTAGCAGTGCTTTTATATGCACACCAAGTTGGTAAATAAATAGTTATAGAAAAAACTAAAAAATTAAAAACTTATAAATCAATACTTTAACAACTATTAAACTGTTAAGTGGCCTTGCACCATCAAAAAACAACTAGAAAGATCTGGACAAAATCAACAATTAACTGTCGTGTATCAAAATTTTAAAACTGCTGAATGAGTAACATCCCCTCTGTTAACACGTAAAAATTTCAAAATTATCTTCATGCACAGGCTTCTCGCACAACAGACAGAGCAATTCTTCGGAAAAAAGATTCCACCTATTCCGGGAATTGAAGGTTTCTTCAGTTCCATAAGTGAGGCTTACAGTAGTCTTGAAGAAAAAAATCGGAAACTAGAAGAGGCATTACAAACCACAACTGGAACGGCATCTACAGAAATCAGCAATTTCAAAAATGCAATTGATGAAACTTCGATGGTAGTCATGATCAGCAAATCCGGGTTGATTTCTTATACGAATCAAAAATTTCAATCACACACTGGCTTTACAAAAGAGGATTTGCAGGGAAGTATTATTTCAGATATTCTTGGGGGAAATCAGGATGATAAAATAACAGCGGCTGCTACTTATTCAAAAGATGGTAAGACTTGGAAGGGGGAAATTCATCTAAAAACAAATCACGAACAAATTATATGGATGGATTGTACGGTTGTACCTATTCTTAAATCAAATGGGAAAATTGCCAGATTTATGGCGATATTGATTGATATTACAGCAAGGAAAATTTATGAAGAAAAAATTATTGATAGTGAGCGCAAATATAAACTTGCAGTAAACAGTATTCGTGAAGTCATCTTTCAAATTGATGAAAGTATGGAATGGGTTTTTCTAAATCAAGCCTGGGTGGACATCACTGGATTGCAAATTCATGAAACACTCGGCACTTCATTTTATGAATGTGTTCATCCAGAAGACATCACTAAAATAAAGTTTCTTTTCAGTCAGTTACTCACCAACAAAAAAAATGATTGTCAGTGTTCCATACGAATAAGAACTACGAAAAATCAATATCGTTGGTTTGAAGTAATTGCGCGCCAAAATAAATTAGCTGATCAAACTATCACCGGAATATCGGGTACACTCAATGATGTAACAGAAAAGAGAAAGATTGATGAACTATTAGTAAAATCTTATGCCTTTCAACGTGCTATACTTGATAGTGCACGTCAAGCCATCATTTCCACTGATGAAATGGGAGTCATTCGCACCTTCAATAAGGGTGCGGAGAATATGTTAGGTTTTAAAGGTGATAAAATGATAGGGCAAATAAATATCAGCCACCTTCTGGAAGAACTTCAAACCGAAGAAAATAAAAATGATCAGGCAAACAATGCACTAAATAGTTTCAAAAAAATGATTGCTGAATCCACTGAAGAATCAGCGATGGAAAGAGAACACAACCTAATCAGTAATCACAAACAAATGATTCCTGTAATGCTCTCATTAACGAGCATCAAAGATCACAATGGAATGCTTGCAGGATTTTTATTTATTGCTAATGACATTACTAAAAGAAAAAAAGCAGAAGAAGAAAATAATAAACTCAACAAAATTCTGGAAGAAACACCAGATTACGTTACCTACTACGATTTAAACAACAATCAACTGTTCGCCAATAAAGCTTATAAAGAAATAAGGTTCAACAATAACGAGGAAACTCAACTTCCACTTCATCCCCCATGGGTGGAAGTGATCATCAAGAAAAAAGCCATTCCTTTTGCTCATGAACATGGATCCTGGAAAGGCGAAACTGTCATTTTAGATCTGAATGGAGAAGAAAGGCCGGTGATGCAGCTAATCTTGATTCACAAGGATGAATATGGAAATCCTGTGTTTAGATCTTCTGTTATGCGTGATATCACGCAAAGAAAGCAATACGAACAAAAATTATTGCTCAGTGAAAAAAGAAATCGTGATCTGATCAATTACAGTCAAGGAATTATTTGTACCCATGATTTAAATGGAACGATATTAAGTATCAATCCTGCAGGTTGTGATGTTACTGGTTATTACCTCGAAGAACTTGTAGGGAATACGATTTTTGAACTAATGCCTGAAGATCGAAAAGAACTTTTCACTTCAGAATATCTGAAAGGATTTAATTCCGGAAAGACATCTGAAGGAATTCTTACATTAATCCATAAGAAAGGTAACCATATTCATCTTCTTTACAAAAATTATAAAGTTGATGAACCTGATGGAACATCCTATGTGATTGGATTTGCACAGGATTTTACAGAGCGTATCAATGCAGAAAACGAATTAAAGACAGCGAAGCAAAGTGCGGAAGAATCCTCCAAAGCAAAAGAACTATTTCTAGCAAATATGAGTCATGAAATCCGAACTCCAATGAATGGAATAGTAGGATTAACAAATCTGCTTTTGAAAGGAGAACTGAATGATAAACAAGTGCAGTATGCTCAATCTGTAAAACATTCTGCTGAAAATCTTCTCGTCATCATCAATGACATCCTTGATTTTAGCAAGATAGAAGCCGGTAAAATGGAGCTTCATAAAAATACATTTGAACTAAGTAATTTACTTTACAGTATAGATCAAACTTTTCAAAATGAAGCTAATCAGAAGGGACTTATTCTAAAGACTGAAATGGAAGATAACCTTCATTCATTGGTGAATGGAGATGAAGTAAGGATCAATCAGATTCTTGTGAACTTAGTTAGCAATGCTATAAAATTTACTTCGAAAGGGAAAATAACTATTCAAATTACTAAAGTCACTGAGACGGCTGAAGCTATCCGGGTTCGTTTCAACATAAGCGATACAGGAATAGGAATACCCATTGAAAATCAAGATAAGATCTTTCAGAGTTTTACACAGTCCAACTCTGATACCACGAGAAAATATGGAGGTACAGGATTGGGACTTTCCATCGTTAAAAGTATTGTAGAATTATTAGGTGGAAGCATTCGCGTAGAAAGTGAAGTCGATAAAGGATCTCATTTCTGCATTGAACTTAATCTTGAAAAAGCGGAAGGTCTCGATACACGAAATATGGTATTCGAAGAGTTAGACTTCTCAGGAAAATTGGATGGATTGAGGATTCTACTAGCGGAAGACAATAAAGTCAACCAACTTTTTGCACAGGAACTGCTCTCAGATTGGGGAGCTAAAGTAGATATTGCCGATAACGGAAGAATTGCTGTAGATTTTCTATGCAAAAAAGAATACGATATCATTCTGATGGATATTCAGATGCCGGAAATGAGTGGTTTAGATGCGACGAGAGTAGTCAGAAATGAATTCAGTGAGCCTAAAAAATCAATACCCATTATCGCCATGACAGCAAATGCGATGAAGGGAGAAGATAAAAAATTTATTGCTGCAGGCATGAATGCCGTTATTTTTAAACCCTTTGAAGCCAAAGAATTATTCGATAAAATCAGTGAGCAAATTAGCATTGAGATCCGCAGCATACCATTAGAAAATGAATTGATTTTATCGCCAAAAACACAGAGTGAACGCAATGAGCATGAACCTTTGATGAAACATGCGAGCCTGCATATTCTACGATCTTTTTCAAAAGGTAAAAGCGCCTTCATGGTTAAAATGATTCAGGTTATCTTAGATAGCGTGCCTGAAACACTTTTGAAACTTGAAACAGCAGTACAACAGAAAGATCCAATAAACATCAATAGATATGCGCATAAACTGATTCCCAATATGAATATGATGGGTAATTTATACTTTGAAAAAGAGATGAGATGGATTGAAGATCATAACATCGAGCAATCAGTACATCCAGAAACAGAAAATAGGTTTCTGTCAATGCAAAAGGATATCGAAGCAGGCTTAGAAGAATTAAAGATTTCGCTAGAATACTATAAAGGACTAGCGGAAGTAACCAAATAAGGCATCCATCGTACAAACCCAATAGGGATGAAAGTATTCAACGATATGAAAAAAACAATTTTAGTAGTCGATGATGAGTTAAGCATCAGAATGCTCTTGGAAAACTTCCTAGGGGATGATTATGAGGTAATTACAAAGGAAAATGGAGCTGAAGCTATGGAGTGGTTAGAAGAAGGAAATACTCCAAGTATGATGTTAGTTGACATCGATATGCCGAAATTAAATGGATATGAACTCACAGAAAGCATTCGTAAAAACAATGGTATTAGCAAAGTACCTGTGATTATGCTTTCCAGCAAACAAAAAAGTGCTGATCGTATTAAATCATATCATGCAGGTGCTGATGATTATCTCCAGAAACCATTTAATCCAGAAGAACTATTAATCAGAATACAGGCGATCTTCAGAAGAATGCAAGCTGCATAAAATTATACGAAGGAATCCAATTATGAAAATTGTTTACATTAACAAATCCGAGAATTTACGGGACTCCTTTACTGAATCTTTTCCTAAACATAAAGTTAATACCTTCTCCGACCTATTCAGTGCCTACCAATGGATGCGCAATGGGAAAGAACCGGATATATTAGTTACAGAAATAGATGCGACGATAGATCCAACCGTCGATATTCTTTCAATTATAAGAACAAAGATTGCTTTTCGAAAAACTATCATTGTTGGTTATAGTCAAAAACCAGATCGTGCTAATCCCCATCAGGTATTTAATGAGGGTTTATTGGAAGTAGTCTCAACAGAAAAGGTTACTACTACCATCTTTCAAATCATCCATTTATTTACTGGGAAGCATGGTAAAATAACATTAAGTTCACTCTATACCAACAGAAGTCTGGCTATAAAAAGATTGCTTGACATATCGATATCTTCATTTGGTGTACTCCTAGCATCTCCTATTTTAATTGCGACAGCCATTGCAATTCGTATAGAGTCCAAAGGACCTATTTTCTACCGATCACAACGAGTGGGTTCCAATTACAAAATTTTCAATCTCTTAAAATTCAGAACTATGATTCCTGATGCAGATAAAAAAATGGGGAATATTTCTCATTTAAATCTGTACAGTGGAGATAAATCAATTGCGATAACACCTGAATGTCCGGAATGTAAAAAATTAGGTACACCATGCTCACCAATGATGTATGCTGATGACAAACAAGTATGTGAAAATTATTATTTCTATCTCCAAGAACTTGAAAAGCAAGGTATTTTTTTCAAAGCAAAAGATGATCCTAGGATCTCCAGAGTTGGGAAATTTTTGCGCAACTCATCCATTGATGAGTTACCTCAATTAATCAATATTCTCAGAGGCGATATGTCCCTTGTTGGTAATCGTCCACTTCCACTCTACGAAGCCGAAAAACTTACAACTGATTCAAGAGCTTTTCGTTTTCTTGCACCTGCAGGATTAACAGGGTTATGGCAAGTTACTAAGCGAGGTAAAAAAGATATGTCGGAGGAAGAACGCATAGCCTTAGATAACAATTATGCATTGAACTATTCGCTATGGTTAGATATAAAAATCATCCTTAAAACTTTTCCAGCACTTCTACAAAGTGAAAATGTGTAATCATGATGAAACGCAGATCTTACACATTTCATCCTAGAATTAATATTCTAATTATTATTCTCCTACTAATTTACAGTGGAGTTAATGCACAGCAGGAACTAAGTAGTGTTCCTGATTTAAGAGAATACAAAAATTCAGAAGAAATTGGAGGAATCAGGCTTGACTTAAGTAAAGACCTTAAAGAACAACTTATTCCTGTAGATAGTTTGATTGAAATAGCTACTAATTACAATCCAGAGATAAAAAGTCAGCAATCACTCGTACAAGCTGGTGAAGAACAAGTAAAACTAGGAAGAAGAGAATGGCAAAATGGGGTATCACTCACTTTTAACCAGAATCTTGGAAATCAAACCTTACTCTATAATACTAACCTTGAACCTGTAGGTGCTCAAAGTCAAAGTCAGACTACAGGGTACCGCTTGGGGTTTAATGTAAGCTTACCATTATATCTTTTATCAGGAAGAACTTCCAGGATCAATGTCTTCCAAAAAGAATTAGAAGTACGAAAAGAAACTGGAGAAAAATTAAAATTGGATTTGTCGAGGCAAGTCATCTTTGAATACAATAATATGCTCTCGACACACCAGATGTTACTGATTGCAAGTAATTCAAGGAGTACCTCGAGAATGTTAATGGATATGGCTACTCAGCAATTCAAACAAGGAGATATTACTATTGCAGACTATTCATCGGTAATGAGTATAGCTACGAAATCAGAATCTGATTATGAAATTGCAAAGAGAGATTTCTATTCATGGTACCTTCAATTTGAAAAATTATTAGGAGCTAGACTCGACACACTCACCAGAAAAAAGTGAACCTACTAGAATTCATACGACTCATTCTTAAGTACTGGAAAGCACTTATACTAATGCCGCTCATAACGGCACTTGTTGTTTTTGTGTTGACTAGAAATACCAAGAAAGAATATGTTTCGGCAACTCAGGTGTATACTGGTATTGCGAGTGGATATGGGATTACCTCTGGAGAAGATGACAGGATTGATTATTTCGCCGTCAACAATTCTTTTGACAATCTAATGGCGACCATCAAATCAAGAGAAACTATTGAAGAAGTAGCCATGAGACTTCTTGCAAGTCATTTATTAATCGAAAAATCAAGTTACAATACGCTCTCTCAGGAGAGTTTTGATCATTTAAAGGAACTCCTTCCAGATTCACTCCGGAAAAAGTTAGTCGTTAAAGGATCTCCAGAACTTACATACTTCAGAATTGAAAGTTATAGAAGAGGAAATCCGAATAATGAAATTGTACAATTGTTAAATTCCTCAGGTGAAATTTATAGCTTCGATTTAATTTCTTCTAACATGAATGCTGCTAGAAAACAAAGCAGTGACATGATTGATATTACCTATAAAAGTAATGATCCTGCTGTTTGCCAATTAACGTTGCAAAAAATTGTGGATGTAGTAATTGCAAGATACAAAGGCATTAAAGGCAGTGAAACCAATAATGTTGTTAAGTACTTTGAAGAACAACTGAGTGATGCCGCAAAAAGATTGCTGGTGTCAGAAGATAAATTGAGAGATTATAGTTCTGATAATAAAATCATCAACTACAACGAACAAGCGAAATTTATTGCTGAGTCCAAGGAGAATGTCATCATGGACAAGCAAAAACAAGAGATGTCGTTGGAATCCTCCAAATCGGCTCTTAAGAAGATTGAGTACAAGATGGACATGAAAAAAGGTCTGCTGGAAGTCAATGAAAATATTGGAAAATATAGAGATCAGCTTGCGGATATAAACTACAAAATTGCGAATGCAGAACTTTACAATGAGGATGCTGAAAAACTATCCACCTTCAAAGAAAGTGGGGAAACCATAAAACGACAGATCCGTTCAGAAGTAGAGAAGCAATACAAACTCAATAACACCACTGAAGGATTGCCTCGCAGCAGTTTATTGAATGAGTGGCTAACTAACTATTTGGCTGTAGATGAAAATCAAGCAAAACTGGATGTTATCACTCAACGATTGAATGGATTTGATCAGTTATATACTGACTTTGCCCCAATTGGTTCTAATCTTAAACGAATAGAAAGAGAAGTAGATATCAATGAGAAGGAGTACTTGAGCGTATTACATGGACTTAACATGGCACGTCTTCGTCAGCAGAGTTTACAAATGTCAAATAACCTTACCATTACCGATTATCCCTACTTACCGTTGAAGCCACAACCATCCAAAAGAATTTTATTGGTAATGATGTCGTTCATGGCTGTTTTCATTCTAACACTGGCAACAATCATTGGGAAATCTTTATTAGGAAGGACGGTACAAACACCTGGAAGAGCGGAAAAATTCACAGGATTACAATTTCTCAGTGCATTCCCCGATTATTCCACACTTCACAAAAATATCAATCAATCGGAATTAGATCATGCTATTCTTTCACATCTAATCAGCACGTTGAATCAGATAATCAGTACTGAAGTTCCAAAAAACAAACAGCCCATTTTCATTTTAACAGGAAGTAATAAAAAGAAAGAAGGAAAAACAGTACTGACACAAAAAATTGCAGGGAAACTTGCAATCCGTTTCGGTGAAATATTATGGTTAAACCCAGGTACGGAAGCAGAATATAGTCAAAATAATGTAAAGACTATATCCTATCAGATCGATGCTGAATTTCAGCATGCTACTACTCTATCTGAGTGGCTGAATCATCAGAAAATAAAAGTAGATCCGTACAAAATTATCATTGTAGAACTAGAAGAATTTTCTGCTTATAATTTACCATCTGGAATCATGTCTTCATCTGACATCAACTTATTCATTCTCGATAGTAGCAGAGTTTGGTCGGAGTCAGATTCAAGGGTATTGTCGCATTTCACGAAATCTGTAAAAAGCAAAACGCTTATAGTACTGAATAAAGTTGAAATCGACCGATTAGAAAGTATCATTGGTGAGATACCTAAACACCGAACATTTGCTAGAAAGATCATCAAGAGAATAGTCACATTTGATTTTAAAAGAGTTTAATTCGGAAATACGTGAAGAAAATAATATCAGTTTTAAGTAATAGACATACGCTATCCTTAGCAGGAAACCTCACTAATGCTGTTTTAGGATTTTTGAGTATTGCTTTGGTCGCACGTTTGTTACTTAAAGATGATATGGGAGCTTGGTTCATGTTCATGACTGGTTACATTCTTGCAGATCTACTCAGAGCAGGAATCATTCACACTTCTTTGATCCGTTTTGCAGCCTCTTCTGATGATGAGAAATTCAAAGAAGTATCGGGTTCAGGATGGATGATATCCATGATCACAACGCTAATACTAACTGTTGTTACTTTAGGTTCTTTCTTTTTATTTGGAAAACACATTAGCAATCCAGGATTCAAATTATTTTTAGAATGGTACTGGATTGCAGCCATCACCACATTACCATTTAACTATGCAGCCTGGCTATTACAATCTAAATCACAATTCGACAAAGTTCTATACATCCGATTATTGAACCAGCTTAGTTTCATGACTTGTGTTCTGATTGGTTTAATATTCAATTACAACAAACTGGAATATGTACTTTTTAGTTTTGTCGTTTCTGGATTATTACCATCAGCTATTTCCATGTGGGCAGGATGGTCAATGATCCATACGATGCGGTATGCTACAAAATCTAAAATGTTGGAGCTTTTTAATTTCGGAAAATTCAGCATGGGGACTCTCATGGGATCCAATCTCCTTCGAAGTTCGGACACTATTCTCATTGGATTTCTCTTGACAACGAGGGATGTCGCCATTTATGCTATCCCATTAAAATTAATTGAAGTAATTGAGATCCTCTTAAGAAGTTTCGTGTCTACTGCTATGCCGGAGATGTCGAAGTATTCAGCACCAGAGCACAAATTACAATTGAGGGAAATGTATTATAAATATACAGGATTACTCAGCATCATTTTATTACCAGTAGTAATAGCATGTTTTATTTTTGCCGACACGCTTGTTATATTGTTAGGAGGCGCTCAATATGCGGAGTCAGCAAATATACTCAGAGTACTTGCAGTATATGCAGCTTTCTTACCACTCGATCGATTCTCTGGTATCACATTAGACATCATCGGAAAACCTTATTTGAATTTTATTAAGGTAATTTTAATGTTAGTAGTAAATGTTTCAGGGGATTTGATTGCTATTCACTTTACAAAAAGCACAATGGGAGTTGCAGCAGTTTCCATATTAACATTTATTACCGGAGTTATTTTCGGAAATTACTTCCTGAAAAAATATCTGAATCAAAGTATCCGCACTACATTAATTATTGGAATAAAATCAACGATCCATATCCTTGAACCAGTGACGGAGCGATTTAAATCTTTCAAAATTGGAACTCCATCATCGTAATCACACGGCATCGCTGATACGGGATATTTATCTCAGCATCGTACTGCTTATATTAGCGGGATTACTGGGGTATGCTTTTTACAAAGGTGGGATACTTACAACAATCGTATTCGCCTCGCTTCCCTTCGGAATTGCCTTTGTGAGTTTGATACTCGCCAAACCGAAATTTGGTTTATGGGCGATGTTAATATTTAGTTTTCTGGCCAACGGAATTACGCGTTATATTGATGGACCGTTTGGATTAGGGGTTGATATCATTTTATTGATCACGGCGCTGGGAGTAATGTTCCGCGTAAAAAAAGATGAATTATCGCCTAAAGTTTGGAATGGATTAACGATTTCGGTGTTGATCTGGTTTGCGTATACAGTACTACAAATATTTAATCCCGAAGCAAGAAGTTTTGAAGCATGGTTTTATGCTGTTCGAGGTGTTTCTCTTTATTTCATTGCTACAGTACCCTTAACATTTATCTTATTATACAAAGAAAAAGATTGTGATACTTTTATCAGAATTTGGTTAACACTTTCCGTTATTGCTACATTCTGGGGAATGCGGCAATTGTATTTTGGATTAGATGCAGCCGAAAATCGTTGGATGGAGAGCGGAGCTAAAATCACGCATTTGTTGTTTGGAAAACTACGTGTCTTCTCTTTCTATTCTGATGCCGGACAGTTTGGAGCTGCACAAGGACATGCTGCAGTAATTGCAGGTATTATGGCGTTAGGTCCAGTTAGTAGAAGAAAAAAAATATTTTATAGTATTGTATTTCTACTTAGTTTTTATGGGATGATGATTTCTGGAACCAGAGGTGCATTGTTTGTTGTGATTACAGGATTTGGCAGTTATCTGCTCTTAAGTAATAAAACTAAAATATTAGTACCTGGAATACTTGCTGGCATTCTATTTATTGGGATTCTAAAATTCACAAGCATTGGGCAAAATAATGATCAGATCCGAAGGATGAGAACTGCATTAGACCCTAATGATGCATCACTGCAAGCAAGGTTAGAGAATCAAGCTAAATTGAAGACATACCTTTCCTCCCGCCCATTAGGAGGAGGAATTGGATCTGCAGGATCATGGGGACAACGATTTAGCCCAGGGACTTTCTTAGCGAACACTCCACTAGATAGCTGGTATGTTAAAATCTGGGCCGAAAGTGGAGTCGTTGGATTACTTATCTACCTTGGAATGATATTATTTATTCTGATCAATAGATTTCTCTACTTGTTTAAGCTCAAGGACCCAGAGCTAAAATTTAAGATGGCGGCATTGTATTGCGGAATTTTTGGAGTATGTTTTGCGAGTTATGGCAACCAGATTTTTGGACAATTTCCTACCGGATCGGTCATGTATCTTTCGATGGTATATATTTTTCTAGCAGGAAACTTTGAGACGCAACGCACGTTAAATAAGACAGATGAAAGCGTCGCAACCTAATTTTCCTTTAGTTTCCATTATCAGCATTAACTACAATGGTGCGGAAGTGACATGCGCTATGCTAGAATCACTAACCAAGATCACCTATCCAAACATTGAAGTCATTATTGTAGATAACGCATCCAAGGAAAATCCTAGCTCTATTAAAGAAAAGTATCCGTGGATTACATTTATCGAATCCAAAGAAAATTTAGGCTTTGCAGGAGGAAATAATTTAGGTTTTAAAGTCGCCCAAGGAAAATATTTCTTGATGTTGAATAATGACACAGAAGTATCTTCAGATTTTTTAGAGCCACTTGTGAGCCGAATGGAGTGCGACCCCACTATCGGTGCCGCATCACCGAAAATCATCTTTCATCATACACCTGGCACTTTACAATTTGCAGGATTCAATCCCATCAATCCGTATACGGGAAGAGGAACTGCTATTGGCTTTGGCATGAAGGATGATGAAAAATTTAATCGCTCGATGCCTACAAGCAGAGCCCATGGAGCAGCCATGATGATCTCTAAAAAAGTAGTGCAGGAAATAGGAATGATGGCAGATCTATACTTCTTGTATTACGAAGAAATGGATTACAGTGAACGGATCAAAAGAGCAGGATATTCAATTTGGTATGAAGCTCATTCATGCATCTATCACAAAGAATCCATGGCTACCGGGAAAGGAAGTACGCTTAAAACATACTACCTCACACGCAACAGGATTCTATACCAAAGAAGAAATGTGAATGGAATCACTTTAATGATTTCCCTACTTTTCTTGACCTTCATTGCTGTTCCGAAAAACACGTTTATGTATCTACTTAAGGGTAAGATCGATATGTTAAGAGCATTTTATAAAGGGATTCTTTGGAATCTTACCCACCATAACATCCATCAAAATGAGTTCTTATCCTGATTAACTATGTTACTGATCAACTTCGTTATTTTGTCTCTGTTTGTGATTGCTTCAGCTTCTGTGTTGTATCAATTCATATTTTCTATTGCTGGACATTTTTACAAAAACAAGGAATACAGTAATAATGATCAGTATAAAAAAATTGCAGTAATGATGCCATCTTATAAAGAAGATGCAGTCATCCTTCAAACTGCAAAGAATGCCTTGTTTCAAAAATACCCTTCTCATCTATATGATGTAATTGTAATCGCCGACTCTCTGCAAAAAGAAACACTTACCGAGCTAAAAAACCTACCGATTCAAGTAATAGAAGTCTCTTTTGATATTAGTACAAAATCAAAGGCTTTGAATGAAGCATTTAAGATAATTAAAAATCAATATGATATAGCGGTGGTATTAGATGCCGACAATATCATGAGACCTGATTTTCTAGATAAGGTAAATGCTGCATTTGTATCGGGTTGTTATGCCATCCAAGGACATCGTACTGCAAAAAATAGAAACACCAAATTCGCAATCATCGATGCTATCAGTGAGGAGGTTAATAATCACATTATGCGAAAAGGACAAATCGCTATGGGTTTATCTTCCTCCATCATTGGATCAGGAATGGCATTTTCATATCTCTATCTGAAGCAAGTAATGTCGGAGATAAAAGCAGTTGGAGGTTTTGACAAAGAATTAGAACTTAAATTAATTGATGACAATCATAAGATTTCTTATTTAGAAGATGCCATCGTATTAGATGAAAAGGTACAACAATCTGAAGTTTTTGCCAATCAACGTACCCGATGGATCTCTGCTCAGATGGTTTATCTAAAAAAATATTGGCTAAAAGCACTTGGATGTCTGCTAACCGGCAGGATAGATTATGCGAATAAAGTCATGCATTATGCTATTGTACCTAAAGTATTGTTGATGGGGTTTCTATTCTTGATTAGTGTCATTACGGCATTTACTCCAGATCTGTTTATCGTTGGCTTTAAATCTTGGTTATTGATCACTATACTTTACTATTTAGCATTCTTAATCGCAATACCAAAGGAGTATTACAGAAAAGAAACGTTAAATGCACTACTGGTATTACCAAAAACCTTCGTTGTAATGTTCATTGCTATGACACGTATGAAAGGAGCTAATAAAAAATTCATACATACTCCACATAGTCCACATTTCGAAAATAAAGCAGTATAAATAAAGCATGATTACTTCCAACAATAGAATAAAAATCCTACAAACAATTCGCCAAGGGCAAATTGGTGGTGGTGAATCTCACGTATTAGATTTGGTAACGAATCTGGATAAAACAAGATTCGAGCCTGTAGTGCTTTCATTTACTGATGGTCCAATGGTAGAAAAATTAAAACAACAGGGAATTAAAACTTATGTTGTTGAAACACTTCGTCCATTTAACATCGCGACCTACAAAGAAGTAAAAAAAATCATGCTGAATGAAGAAATCAATATTCTACATGCACATGGTACCAGAGCACTAAGTAATACTATTTTTCCTGCAAATTCTTTGGGAATTCCGGTAATATATACCGTACATGGCTGGTCATTTCATCAGGATCAGAAATTTCCTGTAAGGCATATCCGTGAGCTATCTGAAAAATTCTTAACAGATCATGTTGATTTAACAATTAGTGTTTCTCAATCGAATCAAAATGATGGTTTGCATCGCTTCAATATGAAACGTAGCAGAGTTGTGAATTATGGCATAGATTTAAATCGCTTTAATCCCAACAAATCAATGCCTGATCTGAGAAGTGAATTAGAAATTGAAAACGGAAAGACTGTAGTTGGATTCTTAGTTAGAATGACCACCCAAAAAGATCCGTTCACACTTGTTAGAGCGATTGCTGAAGTTGCAAAAACCACAAAAGATATTCAATTCCTTTTTATCGGTGATGGAGATTTAAAAAAAGCCACCATAAAACTTGCAGCAGATCTTGGAGTGACAAACATGATTAAATTTCATAAGTTTCGTCAAGATGTTCCAGAAGTACTTAATGCCTTTGACATTTATACATTACCCTCTTTATGGGAAGGTTTACCAATAGGAATGTTGGAGGCAATGGCTATGAAGAAAGCTGTGATTGCTACACCAGTTGATGGAAGCAAAGAAGCCATCACCAATAATCAGAATGGAATTCTGGTGCCATGTCAAGATCACAAAGCATTAGCAGCAGCTATAGTAAAGTTACATCTCAACAAGCAACAAAGAATCGATTTAGGTGAAGCAGCTTATCAGACTATTCACCAGCGATTTGATTTGAAGATGATGGTCGAACAAAACGAGCATATTTACTTGGAATTCACAAAATCGTCGAGCTTAGCAGCCTGAATCGAAAACTAATCATGAGAATAGGAATTGAGGCGTTTAAAATTTTCAGGAAATTCAAACATGGGATGGATTTCGTTGCCATTGAACATATACGTCAGTTGCAGCAAAGCGATCGCGACAACGAATATTTTATATTTTGCTTTGAAGATGAGGAGAATGAAGTTATCCATGAAACTGCAAACTTCCACATTATAAAAATCAAAAAAGTACTATTACCCATTGCTGAACAAATAATACTACCTTACCTGACTGTAAAATATCAGTTGGATGTTTTGCATAGCACTGGAAATACAGCTCCTTTACTCACCACATGCAAACTCATTCTAACGTTGCATGATGTTATCTATCTGGAGAAAAACGTTCCAAAAGGAGGAACACTCTTTCAACAACTCGGGAATTACTACCGCAGAATGATTGTTCCATATGCTGTGAAAAAAGCAGATAAAATCATTACTGTATCCACATCAGAAGCCACGACAATTGCACGAAGGCTACCTACCTGCAAGGATAAAATTACTGTCATACCGAATGCTTGTGGTTCACAGTTCGCTGTAAAACCTCTTGAATCATTACTGAGTACACAAGTCAGGTATAAACTCCCTACCAATGGATTTATTTTCTTTCTTGCCAATACAGATCCTAAAAAAAATACACTAAACGTCCTTAAAGCGATTCATCAGCTAAAACAGGAAGGTAAACTCACTATGAAGGTCGTGATGGCGGATATTGCTTCGCATCGTGTCAATCGACTCATTCAGAAATACGGACTCGAAGGAATAGAAGAAGATTTAATCATCAGCAATTATATTAGCAACACCGAATTGACGGACGTCTACAATTTAGCTAGCTGTTTTCTCTACCCGTCTCTCCGAGAAAGTTTTGGAATTCCAATACTCGAAGCAATGGCTTGCGGCACTCCAGTTATCACCTCTGGCGTTTCTTCTATGCCTGAAATTGCTGGGAATGCTGCTTATTATACAAATCCTAATCATCCTTCAGAAATTGCAGAAGCTATTCATCAGTTAATTTCTAACAAAGAGCTCAGCCAGCAATTCATTGCTAAGGGTTTAATTCGCATCAACCGCTTCAGCTGGAAACGATCATCAGCATTACTATTAAATGTCTATAAATCGTACGCAAAAATTAAGGATACCTCTAGTGCATTTCAAATCCAGGAAGTTTAAGTCCAGAAAATATCATCTCAAAGCCCTCCCCTTCTATTTTTAATTGGCAAAATATTTTCAGTGCATCAAACTCTTTTCCATACGGTATTAAAACCACTTGCCATCACAGAAGGTAAATAATCAACCATAGTATTATCAATTTCAGATAAAGTCTTAAAGTGCTTAGTCAGCAATGAATAAGGAAATACTTTTTCAATAAAATTAGAATGACCAAATTCTAAGAGATTAAATCCAAACTTTTGTATCAAGTCACATATTTCGCTCTTTGTAAAAAACTGAACGTGAGTTAAATCACCCGAACTACTTTGCACCGTATTATTATTATATCCCAATGCTTTTTTAGATTGATCAATCACTTTTCCCATCCATCCACTACTCATTGACTGAACTGGGCGAGTGACAAGCATCTCACGAGGTCCGATTCCATTCGGAACAGTAGCTACCAAGATAGCTCCTTCTTGAAGAATTCTTGATAACACATTCACCAATAAATCAGGTTGATGTAAATGTTCAAGCACTTCACTGCAAATCACCGCATCATACCGCTCTTCATTGGTAATTTCTTCAGCACTACAAACTCTGAAGTCAACATTAGGCATAGTATTTTTTGACTTTGCATAACGAATCGCCTCAGCACTGAAATCAATTCCAGTCACATTAAACCCGAGACTTCCAATTCCGCGTGCAATATTTCCATTTCCACATCCAACATCAAGAATCCGAGCACCAGGTTTACAATACGTTTGAATAGCATCTGCAATAAAGTTGAGTCGTTTCAAATCAACAACTTCAGTAAATTCAGTATACTGGGCAAGATTAGTTCTATGCTTCTTCATAAGTTCTCTTTAATAATACAAATATCAGCTAGTAAATTGGTAGGTCGCAATATGCTCTGAAATCTTTTGAACGCACTGTTCCCAAGTATGGGTCATTGCAAATTCTCTACGCGCATTTTCAAAATCCTTAGAATTTTCATTCATCGCTTTCGAAATCTGAGTCAGGTATTCATCCGGCGTCCTTGCCAGATAGGTATAATCCTTGAAGTAGTCCATAAAGGGAGTTTGAGTAGCGACAGTAGGCTTACCCATGGCGAGATACTCATCAATTTTCCGAGGGTAATTTCCCGTAGTTACTTCATTGATCACTTGTGGATTTAAAGCTATATCGAAGCCTTGGATAAATTGTGGCAGATGTACTGGCTTTTTATCTCCTAAAAAGTAAACATTGCTAAGTTGATGCAATTCACTTTTTTTAAACGCTTTATCTTCCGGTCCTACGAGAACTAAATTCCAATTAGGACGAGATTTAGCAATGTTCACCAATAAATTTATGTCTAATCGAACATCCGTAAGAAATCCGACATAGCCCAGAATAGGTTTTGGAATAGAGCACATCTCTTCTGACACTGGAATTTGAGAAGGATCTGAAAAGAGCGTAAAATCACAGCCCTGCCCTACAAAATGAGCATTCGGATTTAACGTACGAGCAAAATCAGCAAGGTAACCTGAATTAGTTACGACGATGTCGGCACTGGTGATCAATTCTTCTTCCATTTTTAACGCATGACGCTTGAAGTAAGAAATCGATTTTAGATTATCTCTGATGTAGTATATAAAAATTTCAGGCTTTAAATATTCTTTCAGATGATAACAACGAATCATCGACTGATCATTAAATAAAATATGCTCATCAAATCCAAGTGCTATCATCGCTCCTTGAATTTCGTTAGCCAGACGTCGATTATTCACCCGGTTCATCATTCGAAACAGGTAATCATTTCTGATCCAGTTAATCGATTCTGCGATTACAGATGGTTGTAACGACCATAAATTTTCATGAATTTGAGTGAGCGCTTCTTTTTTTCCCTGAATCACTTCTAATCGAGTCACCACTTCAGGCTTTTGGCGCGTTTTTAAATATGTCACTCTGTCAAGAGGAGGATTCACGTACAATACTCGGTTTTCCTTAGCCAATTCAGCAGCAATATTCTTGCAATTACTGCCGATGGCAATATCCCAAGGTTGCAAGCCAACGACTACTATATTTTTTCCGCTAATCATATTTTTCAAACTAGAAATCACTCATTGCTCTAACATATTATACTCCTAAAAAACCAACTGGTTACATGCAAGAGGAATCAAACTTCAAATCCAGTCATAAGAGTAACCTCTATAGGAAGAATTCGTATAAGAATTACTAATTAAAACGATGAGCCTGCTTCAGAAGATTAAATCGAATAAAGGATTGAAGAAATTCACCCTACGCCTACTGATGCCTGTAAACCAGGCACGGCCACGTTTATGGGTGCAGTTATTCGTGAATCCATTTTTTCATAAGAAGGGAAAAAACTCACTCATCAGAAGAAATACCCGAATGGATGTACTCCCATTTAATCCATTTACACTCGGCAGTAATAGCACGATCGAAGATTTTTCGGTGGTCAATAATGGAATGGGTGCCGTCATCATCGGTAATGGCGTGCGAATCGGATTATCCAATACGATAATTGGTCCAGTAACCATCGGAAATAATATCATCCTAGCTCAACATGTGGTGATCTCCGGATTGAATCATGGGTATCAAGATATACACACTCCAATTAAAAATCAACCGTGTACCACTGCAGAAGTGGTGATTGAAGATGATTGCTGGATTGGTGCTAATTCGGTAATTACTGCGGGAATAAGAATCGGTAAACATGCAGTAGTTGCAGCTGGTAGTATTATTACCAAAGACGTACCTCCTTACAGTATTGTAGGCGGAAACCCAGCTAAAATAATTAAACAGTATAATGTTTCCACAAAAGAATGGGAACGCAGTCATCGTTTTGAAAATTTAAAAACAGTAGCATGAATACCTTAGCAATCATTTTCTGGTTCTTTATATCTATCATTTTTTATTCCTATTTAGGATATGGAATTGTACTTTACATATTGGTAAAAATCAAAGAGAAATTTTATCCAGAGTTAATTCTCAGCAATAACCGTTATGCACCAATGGTATCATTTATCATACCCTGCTATAATGAAGCAAGTATTATTTCTGCTAAGATTAAAAACACACAATATCTAGATTATCCTCTAGATAAGATTCAGATCATAATCATCACCGATGGATCTACTGATGGAACAGAAAAAATTGTTTCTTCGTTTCTCAATGTGGCATTACTTCACCGTAATGAAAGAAAAGGAAAATCAGCTGCTGTAAATCGTGCTGTTGCATACGCTGATGGTGATATCATCATTGTATCTGATGCAAATACTGCATTAAATCCTGATGCAATAAAAAAGATGATGCGTCATTATGTCGATCCGATGGTGGGAGCAGTAAGTGGTGAAAAACGTATTCAACTAGAAGAAAAAGAAAATGCTGCAGGAGCTGGTGAGGGCATTTATTGGAAATATGAATCCCTATTAAAAAATTTGGATTCGAGATTACTTACGATGGTTGGCGCTGCAGGAGAATTATTTTCATTCCGGAAACATCTTTTTAATAGGATCGAAGAAGATACTATTCTAGATGATTTCATGCTATCGATGCGGATTACCGAAAAGGGATATCTCGTTAAATACGAGCCGGAAGCAGTAGCTGTAGAAACATCATCCGTAAATACAAAAGAAGAGTTAAAAAGGAAGATCAGAATTTGCGCAGGTGGATGGCAGGCTATGTCCAGACTAAAAGATGCACTCAACTTTTGTAAACATCCCTTACTTACATTTCAATATGTATCACATCGAGTTTTAAGATGGACACTGGCACCACTCGTTTTATTCTTGTTGTTGCCCTTAAATATTATAATGGCTAACCAGGATCTTTTTTATGCAAATGCACTGATAGTACACCTATCGTTTTATGCTGCAGCATCGCTAGGTTGGATCATGGAAAATAGGTCTATACGAATAAAGATATTTTTTGTACCCTACTATTTTTTAGTCATGAATTATGCTGCTCTTGCAGGGTATTTCCGATTCATGCAAGGTAAACAGTCAGCAGCTTGGGAACGCTCTGAAAGAAAAATAGAGATCACAAAACAAGCAGCCTGACATTTGTAAGGTTTTTCACTTTTCTGAGGTTTCCAGTGGTTGGAGGGATGTAGATTGCCTGCATATCAAATCAACAATGAATTACTCAAACAAACTCAGAAATGCTGGATTTAATTTTATTCTAGGTTTCATTATTGCGATTAGCTTTAGCTCATGTGTTAAGGAAATTGATCAGTATAGCGAAACTCCCGCACCTCCTGTAGGGGAGATTACTGATATGTCGCAGCTAGTAGTACCTGAATCTTTTAATTATGATTCAGATAAAGAAACTGATTTGAACATTCATCTCCTATCGAATACAGATGCTCCGCTGGAAGGAATCAGAATGAGTATCTATACTGATCTACCTGAAAATAGAGGTGTAGAGTTATTCTCTGGTGCAACGAATGAAAATGGTTTGCTCGAAGGAACTATTAAAATTCCAACCAACCTCCAAACCGTTGTTGTAAAAACGGAGTGCGCAGGAATTGTCGATAATGTTATTGGGCGAGTAACGGGCACAACAATTAACCTAACACTTGGTGGTAGCAATCCTCAGCAAATAACAGTTGCTGAACCTCTAAACAAGGCTGTAACTTTTTCGGGTTATTCGAACAAAACACTGGGAATGCCTACCAAAACTTACATCGGCACATGGACTGGAACCGGAGTGCCCAATTATTTGAGTACACCAAGAGATCCGATTTCATCTACTTTTTTAACGAGGATGAATAATTCCTTAATAGAAAAGCGATCGGTATTAACAACGCACCCACAGTTTCTAAATACTGGTGTGGAAACCAACGTTGTTCTCACCCAATCCTCACAGGTGTATGTTACTTTCATTCACGAAACATCTGGATATAGAAATTCGATTGCTTATTACACTTACAATAAAAATTTTCCTCCGCATTCAGTTAGCGATATCAGTGGTGTTAAAGTTGTTTTTCCGAATCTAAGTTTGAGTGGTTCCGGTGGTGGACTTGTAAGCGGTGATAAAGTACTTATAGGCACATTTGGAGCTGACACTGCCATAGGTTTTGTTCTCATGGCTAATGGTTATAATACGACTACAAAACTGGTAACCGATGGCATTGCACAGTACTATTCCAATAAGGATCTGAATCCTGAACCTGCCGTTGCAAACAAACAACATTGTGTGATGATGTATGATTCCCTAGATCAGAAAATGGTTTTCGGATTTGAAGATTATAACAGAACGAGTTTGGCGGATAATGATTTTAACGATGCTATTTTTAGTGTACGCACTGTTCCAAATACTGCCACCTCAAAAACAAATGTTGCAAGGATAACCCTTCCAACTGATTCGGATGGTGATGGAGTATTGGATATTAATGATGATTATCCATTAGATGCAGCTCTTGCCTACAACAGTTATTATCCAAGTGCTTCTACTTACGGGCATCTTGCCTTTGAAGATCTCTGGCCATTCAAGGGTGATTATGATATGAACGATTTAATTGTAGGTTATCGATTTAACACCATAAAAAATGCATCTAACAAAATAAAAGAAATTAGAGCTAGAGTTTATGTGAAAGCTATAGGGGGCTCTTTCCAAGATGGATTTGGCTTCCAAATACCGGTGGCAAGTGGAACCGTGAATACAGTTACAGGAGCTAGCATGTCGCAAAGTTATATCCAACTTTCGAGTAACAAAACCGAAGCGGGACAAACAAAGGCAACAATTATTGTTTTTGATAATGCCTTAAATATAATTACGAATCCAGGAAGTACTTATATTAATACCATTGCCACCTCTCCACCTGTAACAGGCGATACAATTACGGTAGCTGTTAAATTCACTACGGCGCAAACAGCAGCTGCTATTGGAACTGCACCCTTCAATCCGTTTATGATTAGCAATATGAGAAGATGTTATGAAATTCACCTTGCTAATAAAGCTCCAACTGATAAAGCTGACAAATCATTATTCGGAACGGGTCAAGATAAATCATCTATTGCTACTTCAAAATATTATACCACCCAAAACAATCTTCCTTGGGCCTTGAATATTCCAGCTCCTTACGCTGTGGTCATTGAAAAGAATCCTATTCTGAAAGGATATTTAAAATTCGGAGCATGGGCACAATCAGGAGGCACTCAGTTTCCTGACTGGTACAAAGACAACGTAGGATACAGAAATAACACTTATTTGTTGTATCGATAAATGATTATAAAAAATAAATTTTCCAGTAAAACAAGAATACTACTCACGCTGGTATTCTTGTTTTACTGCTTTACGATCCATGCTCAAAAACGCTATACCATTGAGACTTCAGTTCAATTGGTGGATGCTCTTTTTGCTCCCTACCAAGAACTTCAGCCGGGAGATACGCTGGAACTTGAACCTGGTTTAAGATCGTTGTTAATACTTAGAAATATCCATGGTACAATCTCCCAACCTATCGTTATCATCAATGGAAATGGAATTGTTGAAATTAACAGCAATCATTATTTCGGAATCTCCATTCGTCAGAGTTCATTTTTGAAACTGAGCGGGAACGGTGATGATCGATTCAAATATGGAATCCAAATTTTGAATATTAGAGGATCCGGATTAAGTGTAGGAGATTACTCTAGTGATTTTGAATTGGAACATATTGAAATTGGAAATACGTTGAACGCAGGACTTGTTGCAAAGACAGAACCAGATTGCAATTTTAAAAGAGATGAATTCACACAATATAATACGGTAATCCATCATTGTTATATCCATCATTGCGGCAATGAAGGTATGTATGTTGGAAGTTCATTTTTTAAAGGTCAACAACTTAGCTGCAACGGAATTCCTACGCTTGTACTTCCTGCGCTTTTAAGAAATGTAACCATCTATGAAAATATCGTTGAATATGCTGGATGGGATGGGATTCAAGTGAGCTCCGCTATCAATACGAATATCCATGATAATCAAGTTTTATATGATAGCCAGAAACAAGTAGAATGGCAAATGACTGGAATTATTTTAGGAGAAGGATCAACAGGTAAAATCTGGAACAATACCATCAAAAACGGTGAAGGAGCGGGAATTTTCACAAATGGACTAGGCGATATTTACATCTATGATAATATTATTTTGAATCCAGGTAAAAACAATTTTTCACCAAGCTCCGATTACGGTATTTATGCTGATGATAAATCCAGTGAAGATGGATTATATTTCAAGATTCATAATAATTTGATTTTGAATTCTAGAAAACAAGGTATCCGACTTATCAATAACCTTAGCGAAAATTCAAATCAGATTGCGAATAATATCGTCCTGAAAGAAAATTCAACCCAAGGAAATAATTCAATGACTTCAGATTTCATTAGCGTTGTGGGAAAGTCAGCATTGGTAAATACTAATTTTTGTTCTACCTCAGCAACTCAATTATGTTTTGCAGATGCAACAAATGACAATTTCAGATTACTTGAAGATTCCAGGGCGATTGATGCGGGTACTGAAATCCCCAACACTGATTTTACCACTGATATATATGGAGAACAACGCGTTCAGGGAAATCATACTGATATCGGTCCCGCAGAGTCTTGCTGGTCGAGAAGTGTGATTAATGCATCAACAATTAGCTCATCAAAAGATATAGCCTTTCCAAACCCTGTTGAATCGGATTCTTACTTTTCAATTTACTTTACGAATGAATTACCGGGTGAAATCTTATTCACACGCATTGATCCTTTGGGAACAAGATCCATAATATTAGAGAAAAATTTTTATGAGAACGGAAAACAAATCACTAGATTGAACGCTCGAGATTTATTAACGGGAATCAATTTCATTCAAATCAGTAAACCCACATCAAGTTCAATCGTCCGTGTAATTAAAAGTGAAACAGAAAATTAATAGGGAAGACATTTTACAATATTCACAAAATTCCTAGATTTCAAAGAAGCACCTCCGATCAATCCTCCATCTACATCAGGAAGAGCGAATAATTCCTTTGCATTCTGATCAGTAACACTTCCTCCATAAAGAATTGAAATTTCGTTAGCAAGTGCTCCACTATACTTTGTGGATATCAAACTTCTAACAAAGTGATGCATCTCCTGTGCTTGTGCTGGTGATGCTGTTAATCCAGTACCAATTGCCCAAACGGGTTCGTACGCCAACACACAATTTTTTATTTCATCCGCAGAAAGATGAAATAGGCCTTCTTCGAGTTGTCGTTTTACAATAGCTTCTTGATTATTCGCTTTACGTTCTTCCATCACTTCCCCAAAACAAAAAATAGGAATAAGCTTTTCGGAAAGAGAATGATTAACTTTATCAGCTAATTGTTGATTGGTCTCCTGAAAATAAGCTCTTCTTTCAGAGTGACCAACAATCACATATCCTGCACCTACTGATTTTAACATCGCTGCAGATACTTCTCCAGTAAATGCGCCGGACATTTTATCAGAACAATTTTGTGCACCGATGGCAATTCTTTTATCTCCAGAAGTCTGTTGAACTAGACCAGCGATATGAATATATGGAGGAATCAACACCACATGTACCGAACGAGATTCTTCATCGGCAAGCATTCCTAAAATCTCAGCCACCAAAGCCTGAGCTTCATCTCTCAAAAGATTCATCTTCCAATTTCCTGCAACCAATTTGCGTCTCATAAGCATCATTTAAAAAACAAAAATACAGATTCTAACTAAAGTCATTCATCTGCGATGCAAAATGCTACGCTTTTCTTTCTTGAATCTTTTCGCTATAACTTGTAAAATAAAATCCTATCCTGCTAAACTCCTTCCACACTCGCTTCGAAACCATCTTCACAAAACTACCATCTCTATCTAATGTTCTGGCAGTAGTCCAGATTCGTGAAGCACGTGATTTCACCATTCTGATTTCTCCTCTTGACTTTATAGCTAGTACCATCTGACCATCTTCTCCCCTATTCACGTCAGTCCGCCAGCCAATTTCTTTGGCCATCTCCGTTTGAAAACCAAGACTTGCACCTCCGGCAACTAATTCAGGGCGTTTAATTGCTCTTAAGCCAATGGCAATATCTTTAAAAAATTCATAGAATGCTAACGTCATCCTCGACTTATTTCCATCCGGCAAAAACGAAACTCTTCCATACACACAAACTGCTTTTTTCTGAATTAGCAGATCCACCATTTCATCCACATATCGAGGCGGATAAATACTATCAGCATCTGCACATAAATGAAATTCGCCTTTTGCAATTTGCAAGCCTGCATCACGAGCAAAACCAACTCCTTGTAATGGTTGAAATACTGATTTCACTCCACAACGATCTAAAATTTCTTGTGTACGATCTGTAGAATTATTATTGGATACAATCACTTCAATCGGATACTTACTCTTCAAAGCGGATAGCGATGAAAGTGATTTTAAAATTGTTTTTTCTTCGTTGTAGGCAATCACAACAATACTCACGCGTGGTGTTTCCTTATTTTGTTCAGCAAAACCCTTTCTGATCCGATCAGTGACTTCCTGAGGAATTAAATCCGGAGCATCGAAGGAAAGATAATGCCCCTGCACCCATTTTGGAAAACCAATTTGTATCATAACTGTGTATTGACGATTGAAAGAAGCCTGCTGTTTTTAGGTAATCGTATACGGAAATGAGACGTAATTGTTTCTTCCTTCCAACTGTGCAGCGTATATTTGCAGACGATGCGTTATTTCATTGAACTCAGTTATAAAGGCACAGCATTTCATGGCTGGCAGATTCAAGAAAATGCCGATTCAGTTCAGTCTCAGTTAAATAACGCCCTCTCAACGCTACTGCGGGAACCCATTGAGACTACAGGGTGCGGACGAACTGACTCCGGCGTTCATGCTTCACAGTTTTTTGCTCATTTCGATGCAGATACCGTAATTCATGATGCTAAGGATTTAGTGTATCGTTTAAATGCAATTCTTCCTCGTGAAATTTGTGTGTATGAAATTTTGAAAATGGAGGCCGATGCACATGCTCGTTTTGATGCTATTTTTCGGTCTTATTGCTACTATATTAGTCGCGAAAAAAATCCATTTTTGCAGGATTATTGCTGGATATTTACCCAAGATTTGGATCTTAGTCTTATGAATGAAGCAGCAGCGCTTTTCATCAATCATTCTGATTATGCAAGCTTTGCAAAAGCTGGTGGACAACAGCACACTACGCTTTGCACCGTTACGGAAGCTTTTTTCACAGAAAAAAATGGCATTTTATGTTACCAAGTTTCTGCCAACCGTTTCTTAAGAGGAATGGTGAGAACAATGGTGGGTACACTCTTAAATCTGGGTGAAAAGAAAATCAATATCAATCAATTTAAAGCGATTCTAGAGAGCGGAAATCGTAGTAATGCAGGACAGTCGGTGCCTGCTCAAGGATTATTCCTCGAAGAAATCCGTTATCCTTACCTTCACAGCCGGCGAAGAAAGCCATTTGAACTATGAACGGTGTTAGCGGTAAAGCATTTGATTTTGTCCTTCTCAGGAGGATCTTCCAATTCACGAAACCTTATAAAAGGATTTTCGCCATTAGTGTTACGTTAACGATTTTACTTGCCCTCGTTGCTCCACTACGTCCGATCATCACCCAATATTCTTTGGATAATTATGTGCCAACCGGCAATGTTCAAGGTCTTTTATGGGCAACACTTGGAATGGTGGCTTTACTCGTACTTCAATCTGTAATTCAGTATTTTCATTCTTGGAATACCAATTTACTCGGACAAGAAGTTATTCGTGACATGCGTGGAAAATTATTTCAACGGATGATAAGTTTCCGTTTGAGCTATTTCGATAAAACACCAGTTGGTACAACTGTCACACGAAGTGT
The DNA here is from genome assembly GCA_038320345.1 of Bacteroidia bacterium. GTDB lineage: Bacteria > Bacteroidota > Bacteroidia > AKYH767-A > OLB10 > JBBQED01. The sequence continues at coordinate 5,339 of JBBQED010000027.1, read as the reverse complement.
ATCCGATATGGAAACCATTGCAGATATTTTTTCGGAAGGATTGATTGTTATCATTGGAGATATTTTGCAATTAATAGTCATCATTGGAGTGATGCTCTATCTCGATTGGCACCTCGCATTAATCAGCTTGAGTACCATTCCATTTTTATTAATTGCGACGAATGTTTTTAAGAATAAAATCAAAGAAAGTTTTGGTGAAGTGAGAACATATGTTGCTTCGCTCAACACTTTTGTTCAGGAACATCTTACTGGAATGCGGATTGTACAAATCTTTAATCGGGAAGAAGAAGAATATAAAAAATTTGATGCGATCAATCAGCAACATCGTGATTCGAATATCAGATCTGTTTGGTATTATTCAATTTTCTTTCCAGTAGTGGAAATTCTATCAGCGATCTCTATTGGATTAATCGTTTGGTATGGTGCCGGAGGAACAATACGTGGTGAAGTAACCTTTGGAAATCTGGTTGCCTTTATCATGTACATCAATATGCTATTTCGTCCAATACGTGAATTAGCAGATAAGTTCAATACGTTACAAATGGGAATGGTAAGTTCAGAGCGGATTTTTAAAGTGATGGACGAAGAAGAAGTTACCCACGAAGGAGGAAATTATATTCCAGATCGCGTTTCAGGTGCTATCGAATTTAAACATGTTTGGTTTGCCTATGATTATAATGAAGGAAAAAATACAGATCCTAACTGGGTTTTAAAAGATGTATCCTTTAAAGTTAATCCCGGTGAAACGGTAGCTTTTGTGGGAGCAACGGGTGCGGGAAAAACAACGATCATCGGATTACTCAATCGCTTTTATGAAATTAGTAAAGGTGAAATATTAGTTGATGGAATCGATATACGATCCTTCCAATTAAACTCTCTTAGAAATCAGATTGGTGTTGTTTTGCAAGATGTGTTTTTGTTTTCAGATAGTATTGCGAATAATATCACACTGAAGAATCCAAAAATAAGTATCGACATTGTTAGAAATGCATCGCGCAAAGTAGGTGCTGCTTCCTTCATTGAAAAACTTCCCGGAGAATATAATTATCAAGTTCAAGAAAGAGGTAGTGTTTTGTCGATGGGCCAACGCCAGCTGATATCATTTATCAGAGCTTACGTTTATAATCCTGCCATCCTAGTTTTAGATGAAGCTACTTCGTCTGTAGATTCTGAAACAGAAGAGCTCATCACGCAGGCAACATCTGCGATTACTGCTGAGCGCACGTCGATTGTAATTGCTCACCGACTAGCAACTGTTCAGGGTGCAAACCGAATCATCGTGATGGATCATGGAAAAGTAGTTGAACAAGGTTCACATCAGGAATTGCTTTTCAAAGACGGATTGTATAAAGAATTGTTTGAAATTCAATTCAAGCATTTATTGGCTAAAACCGGTTGAAATAAACTGTTTTGAGAGTGACGGGAGATCGAATTCTACGATTATTTGCCTGAATTCTAAGTAATTTAATTTTTTATTACTGACAACCAATTAGTTAACACTATAGTTTAGCTTAATTATTTATCTTTGCAAGATGAGTGGTAAAGGAAGAGTTTTAGTTGCGATGAGCGGAGGAATTGATAGTTCTGTTGCCGCTATTCTTTTGCATGAAGAAGGCTATGAAGTTGTAGGCATAACGATGAAGACCTGGGATTATGCAGGTGCTGGAACTGGCAAAAAGGAAACTGGCTGTTGTAGTCTTGATTCTATTAATGATGCTAGAAGTATCGCCGTTCGATATGGTTTTCCGCATTATATTTTGGATATCAGAGGCGAGTTCGGGGAACATGTGATTGATAATTTTGTAGGTGAATATCTTGCGGGAAGAACTCCCAATCCATGTGTAATGTGCAATACGCATATCAAATGGGAAGCACTATTGAAACGTGCCGATATGTTGAATTGCGAGTTCATTGCGACAGGACATTATGCCAAAGTAAGAACTGAAAATAATCGTGCTGTAATTTCTCGTGGTCATGATTTATCCAAAGATCAGAGTTATGTACTTTGGGGAGTTACACAGGAATGTTTACAACGAACGATGTTTCCGGTTGGAGGTTTTGAAAAATCGGTGATTAAGCAAATGGCGCGTGATATGGATTTACATGAACTTGCTAATAAGAGTGAGAGTTATGAAATCTGTTTTATTCCGGATAATGATTATCGTGCATTCCTGCGTCATCGCGTTACTGATCTGGACGAACGTTTTGATGGCGGACAGTTTATTAATCGAGAAGGTAAAGTGCTCGGAAAACATAAAGGTTATCCCTTCTACACGATCGGACAACGTAAAGGCCTCGATGTTGCTTTCGGGTTACCCATGTTTGTGACTGAAATTATTCCAGAATCCAACACGGTTGTTTTAGGAACTTTAGAAGAATTACAAAAGCAAGAAATGCTGGTGAGAGATGTCAATCTGGTAAAATATACCCATTTGGTGGGTCCAATGGAAGGTTTGACAAAAATCCGATACAAAGATCCGGGAGCAATGAGTACTTTAGTGCTCAACGGAAATCAAATGAAAGTAACTTTTCATCAGCCCGTGTCGGGGATTGCGCCCGGACAAAGTGCAGTGTTTTATGAAGGGGAAGACGTAATTGGGGGCGGATTTATTGAAAGGATGCCTGCTAACAATTGAGTCGATTCTGCGTATAAACAGCAAAATATTGAGTCTATGAAAAATTTGCTTTTATTTTCCGTCCTCTTCATTGTTGTTGTAATCGCATCCTGCAAAAAAGAAAATACGCTAAATCCATCCTCAACAGTGTATGAAAGATACTTTCCAGTAGATTCTGGTTTTGAAAGAATTTATCAAGTGGATTCAATCTATTGGGATGGATTTTCAGGGACTAACGATTCTGTTAAGTACCAAATAAAAGAAATTGTTGCAGGTACTTTCATGGATCTTCAGGGAAGAGAAACGCAGAGAATAGAGCGCTATCGTCAAGATAGTACCGGCAACTGGATTATCTGGAAAGTATGGTCAGCCAACTTATTAAATACTGGTGCTGAGCGAAGCGAAGAAAATACAAGATTTCTAAAGCTCATCTTTCCTTCCGCTGTTGGTGCCACTTGGAATGGCAACACCTATAATACTAATGATCGTTGGGATTATGAATATACTGCAATCAATGAACCAGCATCTGTAGGTAATCTAAACTTTGACTCCACATTAACTGTTCTTCAATATGACGATTTCGGAGAGAATATCATTGAAAGGATTCGATTTGAAGAACGTTATGCAGTTGGAGCCGGATTGTATTACAAAGAAAATATCAACCAGAATCTCACCTCTGGAATAATTGTAGATGGCTATATCTACAGAGAAACATTAATATCCTATTCACACCTCCCATGAGCCTCAAGATCCTTGTCATTATTCTGATCAGTTTATGTTCCTTAACTTCGTATAGCCAGACCCGTTATGTGGTTCGCTTTACGGATAAGAACAACTCTCCATTTTCTGTTAGTAGTCCATTAGGATTTTTATCACAGCGAGCCATTGATCGAAGAACGAAACAAGGCATCAGTATTGATCAAAATGATTTGCCGGTAAATCCCTCTTACATTCAGTCAGTACAAAATACAGGAGCTACCATTTTAAACGTTACAAAGTGGTTGAATGCGATTGTTGTTGATGCTCCTACTCCAACTATTCTCGCTGCTATAAATGCATTACCCTTTGTTCAGAATGCAGTAAATGTTGGAAGAATCAAAATTCATTCTACCATCAAAGATAAATTTACGGAAGAGAATGCTTTGCCTCTGAATCTTAATGGTAACGAATCTGCAAGAACAAGTTTATTAAGTTACGGATCTGCATTCACCCAAACTGCAATGATTGGATTAACTGATTTGCATGATCTAGGTTACACCGGTCAAGGAATGATTATCGCTGTGATTGATGCAGGATTTTTTGATGCAAACAACATGACATGTTTCGATAGTTTATTTCTTCAGAACAGGATTATCAGTACGTATGATTTTGTTGATCATGAAGCAGATGTTTATGACGATAATTATCATGGTGCTGCAGTACTTTCTTGCATGGCCGCTAATGTTCCCGGAGACTTCATCGGAACTGCTCCTGATGCGAGCTATATCTTACTTCGTTCTGAAGATGCTAACTCAGAATTAATCATTGAAGAATATAATTGGGCGGTAGCAGCAGAATATGCTGACAGTGCAGGTGCTGATGTGATCAACTCTTCACTTGGATATTATACGTTTGATGATCCTACTCAAAATATGAGTTATCAAGATATGAACGGAAATACTGCACCATCTACTATTGCTGCCGACCTTGCCGTGAAAAAAGGTATGATGGTGGTGGTGAGTGCTGGAAATGAAGGCAGCTCTAACTGGAATTATATCGGAACTCCTGCGGATGCAGATTCAGTGTTGGCCATCGGCGCGGTGAACGATCTTGGTCAATATGCTTCTTTCAGTAGCAATGGCCCTACTGCTGATGGAAGAGTGAAGCCAGATGTTTCTGCGCAAGGTGCAAATACTTGGCTTTATACTCCATTTAGCAGTAATGCAGTTACCCAAGCAAACGGCACTTCGTTCTCTAGTCCGATTATGGCAGGAGCTTCTGCCTGTTTATGGCAAGCATGGTCGCAAATGAATTGTGTGGAAGTGATGAATGCTATTCGCAGAAGCGCAAGTCAATTTAATAATCCAGATACCTTACTTGGATTTGGAATTCCGAATTTCAGTCTTGCAAATAGTTTATTGAGTTTGAGTGAATTTAATATTCCGGAAAATGCAGTTATCCATATATTTCCTAATCCATGGACAGGTAATGATCCTGCTCATGTACTTTTTTATTCCGACTCTAGTCAGGATATCACACTAACGCTTACTGACCTTGCTGGCAGAATTATTAAGAGTCAAAAACAACCTGTTAACGGAGCTGCATGGAATGATCTTGAACTTAATACTGTAGTGAGTTCAGGATTGTATCTGGTAAGAATTGACACCCGCAATAGTGTGATCGTTAAAACAATTGTGAGAAGATAATATAATTGACAATCTATTGAATTGAATGGTTTGAATCACAAATGCGTAAATGAAAACTAGACTTAAAATCTTTTCATTTTATTGTTGCGTATTTATTACTCAAATTGGCTTTTCTCAAAATCAAGCAAATCACTGGGCTTTGGGTGATTCTGTGGGGATTGATTTTAATACATCTCCACCATCAATTGATACAACAATAATTATTGCTAGTGATGAACCATCTGCCTCGATATCAGATAATAATGGTAATTTACTATTTTATGTAGGAGCAGCCGGAACTAATTTCGCTACCTCTGCTTCGTTTAAATATGTAGTTAGA
>JBBQED010000026.1:0-39333 GCA_038320345.1 Bacteroidia bacterium | reverse complement strand
TACTTTATAAAATACATAGCAACGGCTGGCTCACATGAGTTGGCCGTTTTGCTTTTGTAAGGATTCATTCGTGAGTAGTCTGATTAAGATAATGCCTACCGAGTTTTTTACTCGTGGAGGAATAGTTAAATTCGCATCATATGAAACAGTTTAGCAATACATTGTCATTTGCACAGCAATGTGATCAGGAAGATGTTCTATCCTCTTTTCGTCAGCGATTCCATATTCCGAAGCATGGAAATGAAAATTGCATTTATCTATGTGGGAACTCACTCGGATTGCAACCTAAAAAAACTGCTGTGTATGTAAATACAGAGTTGACCGACTGGGCAACACTAGGAGTAGAAGGTCATTTTAAAAAAGATACCGGTTGGTTTGGATATCATGAGTTGCTGAGGAAGTCTACGGCAAATTTAGTAGGGGCATTGCCTGAAGAAGTTATTGTGATGAATCACCTGACTGTAAATTTGCATTTATTAATGGTTTCATTTTATCGTCCGGATGCAAAGCGCTATAAAATTATTTGTGAAGGTGGAGCATTTCCTTCCGATCGCTACGCATTACAATCACAAGTGAAATGGCATGGCTTTGATCCTAAAGAGGCCTTGATAGAATTGCAACCTAGTGAAGGCGAAGAAATCATAAAGCATACTGACATCCTGAAAGCAATCGCGGATTGCGGTGATGCCTTAGCGTTAGTAATGCTAGGAGGGGTGCATTATTTTACCGGACAAGTTTTGGATATGCCGGCAATCACAAAAGCTGCTCATGAAGTGGGTGCTTATGCTGGATTTGATCTGGCGCATGCTACTGGTAATCTCAAGGTAGAACTTCATAAATGGGACGTAGATTTTGCTGCATGGTGTAGTTATAAATATTTGAATGGAGGACCCGGTACTGTTGGTGGTGCTTTCATCAATCAAAAGCATGTGCAAAATACAGCACTCCCTCGATTCGCTGGATGGTGGGGAAATGATCCCGCACTCCGATTTAAAATGCCTCATCAGTTTGTTCCTGTAGCAAGTGCCGATAGCTGGCAGCTGAGCAATGCACCAATTTTAGAGATGGCAGCACTACGGGCTTCTATGGAACTCTTTGAAGAAGCAGGAATAGAGGCATTGACTAAAAAAAGTTTGGAACTTACCAGCTATTTACTTTTTGTAATCAAAGAGGTATTGGCAGAAAAAGGAAAACAGGATTTAGTGAAAATTATTACGCCATTCGAAAAGCAGCAACAAGGTTGTCAGTTGTCGTTGCAGTTTCAAGAAAACGGAAAAGCAATTTTTGATGAACTTACAGCAGCAGGTGTTATTGCGGATTGGCGTGAACCGGATCAGGCTGGCAGAGGAAGTGGTGTGATTCGCGTAGCTCCAGTACCGTTATATAATTCGTTTGAAGATTGTTTTCGTTTCGGTGAACTTTTGTCCAAAGCAATTAGCTGAAATCGTTCGTTGCAACATTGGAATTGAAGATGAAATCGCAGAAATCAAAACATAATCCTCAGGCTGAATTACTCATCACGGAGTACATCAACTCCAAACCTGAATTTGCACGATTGATATGTGATAAAATCAGGGAGGTTATCATAACTTCATTTCCAAAAATTATCGAAGACTGGAAATGGGGTCCCAATTATTACAGCCATGGAATGGTTTGTGGCTTTGGTGCATTTCAAAAACATGTCACACTTTTTTTCTTCCGCGGTGCTGAACTCATTGATCCAGATAAAGTACTCCATCAAAATTTAGGGACACAGAAAAATCGGCATATCAAGTTCACCAATGTAAAAGAAGTGAATGCCAAGCGGATCAAAAGTTTGGTGAAACAGAGTATCGTGCTCAATAAAACTGTTCCAGTAGTGCGGGTAAAATCCGATAAAGTCGTAATCCTTCCAGATGATTTTAAGAAGGAACTGATACAAGCAAAAAGTCTTACTGTTTTTGAGATGATGGCGTTTTACCGTCGCAAAGAACTTGTACATTGGATTAATGATGCGAAACGAGAAGAAACTCGAATGAAAAGAATTGATAAAGCTTTGGATCATGTAAGCAATAACAGGAGTCCATATGAATATAGAAAATAGCACTTGTTGAATGTTAGCGTACTTTTTTGTAAGAGCGCTGATAAAATGTTCCAACAAGTACTGACAATACTCCACCTTTTATGAGCATAATTTTCATGAGTTGTTAAGGATGATTTTATCTTAATTTATTGGCATAAGTTGTTCTCTGTTAACAGAATTCTTTTAATTTTAGGCTCTCTAATAACACTATGAAAAAGTTTACTCTCATTGGAGCCGGATTAGTTGGCTCACTGCTCTCTATCTATCTTGCCAAGCGTGGTTATAAGGTTTCAGTTTATGAACGTCGCCCCGATTTGCGTACCAATCGGATTAGTGCCGGTCGTTCAATTAATCTTGCCTTAAGCGATCGTGGTTGGAGAGGTTTGTCTGCAGTGGGTATTGAACCTGAAATTCGCAAAGTAGCCATCCCCATGAAAGGGAGAATGATGCACGCTACAGATGGCAAGTTGACGTATCAAGCTTATGGTAAAGAAGGTCAGGCAATCAATTCTGTTTCTCGGGGCGGATTGAATTGTGAGTTGATGGATATTGCAGAAAAGAATGGAGTAGAAATTTTCTTTAATCAACGCTGTACTGGTGTTGATTTGAAAACTGCAACCGCAACTTTTGAAGAGAATACTACACATGAAAAAATTGAGGTTCATGCAGATCATGCATTAGCTACTGATGGTGCATTCTCCGCCGCGAGATTGCAAATGCAATTGTCGACAGACCGATTTAATTATTCTCAAACTTATTTAGAGCATGGCTATAAAGAATTAACAATTCCTCCCACTCCAGCAGGAGAGTATGCGATGGATCCCAATGCTTTGCATATCTGGCCACGCGGAACATTTATGCTGATTGCATTGCCGAATCTTGATAAAAGTTTTACGTGTACCTTATTCTTTCCTTTCGAAGGCGAAACTTCGTTTAAGTCGCTGGATAGCAAAGAAAAAATGTGGAAGTTTTTCGAAACTACTTTTGCAGATACAATTCCTTTAATGCCCAACTTGAAAGAAGAATTTTTTGCTAATCCAAATTCATCATTAGTTACCGTTCGTTGTTTCCCTTGGAAATTTAGTGACAAAGTGTTGTTGCTAGGAGATGCTGCTCATGCTATTGTACCGTTTTATGGTCAAGGTATGAATTGCGGATTTGAAGACTGTGCCGTTCTGGATGAGTTGATGGAAAAACATGGAGAGAATTGGGATGCTATATTTGAAGAGTTTCAGAATTTGCGTAAACCAGATGCTGATGCCATTGCTGAATTGGCTTTAACCAATTTTGTGGAGATGCGGGATAGAGTAGGTCAAGAAAGTTTCCTGCTACAGAAAAAGATTGAAGCATGGTTCAGCGCTAACCACCCGGATAAATGGATACCGTTGTATACGATGGTGAGTTATAGTCCGCAGATCCGTTATAGTGAAGCATTGCACGAAGGAAAACACCAAGAGCAAATTATGCAACAGGTGTTGTCGATGCCCGGAATAAAAGATAAATGGGACTCTCCCGAAGTGGAAGCTAAAATTTTGAGTCTAATTTAAAATCATATTATTTACCCTCAACCTGAAACTATTCTTTAAAACATATTTCGTATGAAAAAGCATTTTCCTAGATATTATCTTTTCGCATTCGTATTGCTCTTCTTTACTTCTTGTTTTGATATTACAGAAGAGTTTACTGTGAATGACGATGGTGCGGGATCCTATAGTATGAAACTCGATATGTACAAGATGGTGGAAATGTTGGCCGGCATGGGTGGCAAAGATGCTGATATGTCCCAGAATAAAGAGTTTAATGAAATAAAAGATACGACGGTTTTTTTCAAAAACGATATTGATACCGCCTATAATTTAACTCCTGAAGAAAAGGCTTTGTTCAGAGATGGAAATGCACATGTGAAAATGCATCTCGCAGAAAAAGAAATGTATTTCAACTTTAATTTCCCCTTCAAAAAGTCAGCAGATCTACAAGAAGTTTATGACAAAGCGCCGAAAGCAATGGCCCATATAAAAATGGATCTTAAAGACGATAAAGAGGAGATGGATACCAGTGAAAAAGGTAAAAAGAAGAGTAAGAAAAATAAGGATGAAGAAATGGAAGATTTGATTAAACCAGGAATTGATCCTAATAAAATGGCGACAGGTCCTACTAATGATGCAGCGAAACTCAATGCCTATTTTAAAATCCAAACTGGAAAAGGTTTTTTTGAGAAAACAGTGAATGAAGCAGAGCTTAAAAATTATCTGGCAACTGATACTACACTTTTGAAAATGATGCCGATGATGAGTAGTGTTTATGTTTATACGATTGTTCATCTTCCTCGCCCTGCTAAAACAGTAAGTCACCCCTATGCAAAATTATCCGAGGATCGTAAAACGGTTACTTTGAAATTTCCTTTTTCAGATTACTCAGAACGTCCTGAAGTGTTGAATTTCAGAATTGAATACTAGGCAAAAAATTAAGTCAATAAAAAACCCCCTGATTTTTTTCAGGGGGTTTTTTATTTTCAAGAGGCGACTTTTACTCTTTGATTATTTTATAAGTCTTCAATTTTCCTCCTATAGTAATTTGCAGAAGATAAATTCCGGCTGCAGAGTTGCGCAAATCAAATTGCAGCTCATGTCCATTTACATGAGCATCGTGCTGAATGATTTTTCCTGTTGCAGAAAAAATAGTAATGGTGGCATCCATTAGTTTCTCATCACTATGAAGTGCAATCATTCCCGAAGTTGGATTGGGAGAGAGTGTAACAGCTTCATTGGAAATATTGTCCTTAATGCCTACTGCAAGTGGAAGATTAATCTTTACCACATAGGCAGATCCTGTCCCGGGAGTGGAGGCCAGTAATTCGGTTGCTGGTCCCGGATCAAAGTCGAGGGTTCCACCGAATTGTCCAGTGATGTAATAATTCATATTGTTATCCAAGTATGAAAAATTACCATTAATGGGAATGCCGGAAAGATTGGTGGCCCAAACAAAATCACCGTTGCTATCTAATTTTAATAAGAAATTTCCCAAGGAGGCTGCGGGAGTTAAATAATAAGTGGATACAGAGTCGGGATCAAAATCAACACTCACCGAATACGTTCCTGAGATATAACTGTTTCCCACATGATCAACTTGTATCGTATTGCCATTTTCAATATTCGAACTTCCTAAAACCTTGGCCCATACGAAACCTCCTGAAGAATCTAATTTACAGATGAAGATGTCTCTGCTTCCACTTGCAGAAGTAAGTTCGTTGACAGCAACATCATCGGGATTAAAATCAATCGTGAACTCGATGTATCCCGTTGTATAAATATTTCCATCATCATCAAAATACATGGCAGAAACAATACAGGAATTTACCTGCGTATGCGGCTGAAAACATTTTGTCCATATCTGATTTCCTGCAGGATCTAATTTATTGATGAAGGTGGCAATTCCATAGTATGGAAATGTCACAATATCTGTTCCTGGGCCAGGATCGAGATCTACCGTAGACAATGTAGTTCCTGTAGTAAATACATTTCCTGCACCATCAACTTTTATTTCTGCAGCAATCTCTACACTTGGTCCACCAAGACTTTTTGCCCAGATTAAATTTCCTGCAGCATTTAATTTCATCCAGAAAATATCATCCAATCCATTTGAGACAAGAGGAAATGATCCCGCTGAGGGGTCAGCATCAAACGTTCCACGGAAGGTTCCAGTGAGATAAATATTTCCGACAGCATCAATATCTAATCCACCGGCATTATCCGCAAGTGAGTTCCCAAATTGTTTTGCAGTTAAGTAGTTTCCATTAGCATCAAGTTTTAAAAGAAATATATCATTATCTCCCAATGAAGTAAATGTAGAAACATTGCCTGTATCAGGATCTAAATCAATAGTTCCATTAAATGTTCCTAAGATCCAGATTTCTCCTGCACCAGTAGCAGAAATGGCCACCGGCATTTTAAGCGAAGGACCTTTAATTTGTCGTGTCCATAAATAATTTCCTGCGACATCTAGTTTTTGAATATAAATATCCGAACTAGAGGAAGAAGTCAACAGTTCTAATCCAGGTCCGGTATCAAAATCTACCGTATCCGAAAATATTCCTGCGGAGTAAACATTTCCATTTGCATCCGACAAAATAATAGTTCCTATGGTGCTTGAATTGCCGATGGTATTGTCGGCACCCATTCTTCGGCCCCATTGATAATTAAAATTCTGTGCAAACGATAAGTGTAAGAGTAATGTCAGTGCGAGCGTGAGTGTGGTTTTCATCATTTAAAAATAGTTTTGGTTATGCTGAAGTGCACATCTAAAAGTAAAAAGAATTTTCTTCTTTACAAAATGGATCAGAAATGTTGATGCATGTTAAGATTTGTTAAGCAGAAACTCCAAGATAATTTATAATCTTTGCAGAAAATTTAAACAGCTCTCATGGACCTTCAATTCATTCGTACCGACTCCGACCATCCTGCTTTTAAATTACTGTATCCGCAGTTGGATATGGAATTAAAAATACGCGATGGTGAGGATCACGCTTTTTATGCCCAATATAATAAACCAGATAACATTCAAAGTGTCGTAATAGCTTTTGATGGAGAGATCCCTGTAGGCTGCGGTGCCTTGAAAATATATGATGAAAGGATTGTGGAAGTAAAAAGAATGTTTGTGCTGAAAGCATATCGCGGAAAAAGAATCGCTACACTGATCCTTGTAGAGCTTGAAGAATGGGCTTTTCAACTTAGGTTTGAGGAATTAATTTTAGAAACTGGAAAAGCACAACCCGAAGCCATTGCCCTTTATCTTAAAGCTGGATATCAGATTACCGATAACTATGGTCAATATGCAGGAGTTGAGAAAAGTGTATGCATGCGAAAAGCAGTTACCAGTACTTAATGATTTTACGCTATTAAAAACTTACTTTTTCCAAGATCGCTTTTGCTTCGTCTTGAGCTCTTCGTACATGATTTCTCACTTGAAAAACTCTAGATAATAATTTATTGACTTTAGCATCTGGTGCTTCGGATTCAATTTCTGTAATCCATAATAAAGTTCCTTCCATTCCAAATTTAATGAGGAAGGGTTTGATATGACCGATACACAGTAGAATACCATCCGCTTTATTTTCTGCAATGGCATCGTCCAATGATCGCATGATAGAAGGAAGATTGGTGACATATTCTTCCAACGTTTTTACAGCAAGTTTGGAATCACCCGATGATTGTTGGGAAAACATTTCAGGACGAATCAGAATGAGTTCTACTTTTGAAAGACGCGCAGTAAGATCTTTGATATCTTTACTCATCTCAATAGCACGAGCATCTGTTTCCTTACTTTCTGTTTTAGCTACTGCTGGTTTTTTAAGAGGGGGAACAGAACTAGGAGATGCGGTTACAGGAGCATTTACTTTTAATTCTTTTTCTACTTTACTGGAAGGAATGTAAGGTGCCGGTGCAGGAGGAGCAGCTTTTAGTCGTTGCAGATTTCCATTCATCAGAAAAACAATTACCAGTAAAACACCAATGATGATGCCCAACACCCAGTTCCACATTACTGATTTTTTTAAGGCATCCGTTTCTACTCCTTCATTTGCTTTTACAGCTGAATTTAATTTTTCATTTTCTGCTTTGGATGCACTAATAATTACATTCAAAGAATCCACAATTTTCTGTTGTTGAAGTTGCGTTAGGCTATCCTTGATATTTAGCGAAGCCTGTTGTGCAGCGCTTGCGCCTTTAACATTTCCTGTAGCTTGGTAGTATTGCGCATAAGCATCGTAAGCTCTTCTTAATTCTTCTCCTCTGGCATATTGTTCTGCCCATGTTAAAGCACTATCTAAAAATTTTACAGCAGGTTTGAATTTCTTTTGAGCTTGTAAATACGTGGCTGTCCAGATCGCTGATTTTACTTTGCTGCCTGCATTTTCCGGACTTGTGATTTGCATTTGAATACTATCCAAAGTTGTATACGCTTGAAATGCTTGTCCTTGTTGCCACAGCTGCACTGCACGTGTAAGTTGTTCCCGAAGCTGTTCATCGGGGATTGGGTTATTTTGAGCCGACAGATTGCCAGAGAGGAGCAGTAAAAAACAGGAGATCAGCCCAGAAAATCTGAACGTTAACCGGTATTGGTGGATGAGTGTTCTCATAGTATTCCTGCGAAAATAGTAATGCAAATGCGGAATCAGACATCTTGTTGAAAAACGGAGCGTATAATTCCACCTATAATCAAGAGATATTTGCTGTTGAGTGCTGGAATTCAGGCTCTTCGACTCAACTCAGGGAGCTAAGTATTTTTTTTCAATCTGTCAATTATCAGCACCTGTCGCTTATCATGGATTTCCGACTATTTAAGAGTCAATTTTCTGAAAGCGGCTACATTCTTTTCCGTAGGTTTGCATACCCTTTTAGTTTAGAAAATGTCAACAACAACCCTAAAACAACCCGTGAGTTTACCGGTATCTCATATGGCCGAACATTTGATCGGTTCAGAAATCATCAAGCTCGCCAATGAGGTAAATGAAAAGATTAAAAATGGAGAAAAGATTGCCAATATGACCATTGGTGATTTTGATCCTGCTGTTTTCCCGATTCCGACGAAGCTCAGAGATGAAATCATCAAGGCCTATATGGAAGGTCATACCAATTACCCTGTTGCTAATGGTATGGCCGACTTGCGTAAAGAAGTTGCTGCATATATTCAGCGTACCCAAGAGCTTACTTATTCTGCTGATGAAGTACTGATCGCTGGTGGTGCTCGTCCAATTATTTATGGCATCTATTGTACACTCATCAATCCAGGGGATAAAGTAGTGTTTCCTGTTCCTTCTTGGAATAATAATCACTATTGTCATCTCTTGCAAGCAATTGGCGTACCTGTGGAAGCATTGCCTGAAAATAATTTCATGCCGACCGCAGAAGCAGTGAAACCATTACTTAAAGGGGCTCGTTTATTAGCATTGTGTTCGCCCTTAAATCCTACAGGTACTGTTTTCGGAAAAACTCAACTCGAAGAAATCTGCGATTTAGTTCTTGCTGAAAATGCAAGTCGGACTCCTGAAGAGAAGCCGCTATATCTGATGTATGATCAAATTTACAGCGCACTTACTTTTGGTGAACATCAGCATTACGATCCTGTTTCATTGCGACCTGAATTGCGTCCTTATACAATTTTCGTGGATGGACTTTCTAAATCTTTTGCCGCTACTGGTATTCGTGTAGGGTGGGCTTTCGGACCATCATTCATCATCGACCGCATGAAATCTATTCTTTCGCATGTGGGAGCGTGGGCACCGAAAGCGGAGCAGGTTGCTGCTGGAAGATTTCTTGCAGATACAACTGCAGTAGAAGCCTACATGAAAGTATTTCGTAAAGAAGTGTTGGATCGTCTCGAAGGATTATATGAGGGATTCACAGCGCTTAAAAACGAAGGGTTCAAAGTACTGTGTATCGAACCGATGGCTGCTATTTATCTTACTGTCCAATTTGATCTGAAAGGAAAAACTACTGCTGATGGTAAGCGCTTGGAAACCACTGATGATGTGACAGCATTTATTTTGAATGAAGCGCATTTGGCCATTGTTCCCTTCTCAGCTTTCGGAGCTTCTAAAGATTCTACTTGGTATCGTTTATCAGTTGGAACCTGCAAAACGGAACAAATTCCAACGCTGATCAGTACACTGCGCGATGCGCTCTTATCGCTGCGTTAATCATTGAAATCGCTCTAAATATATTGATCTCTGCATACTATTTAGCAACCTCTTGAGTAGTATTTACGTATGCATCCCATTCTATTTTTATTATGACAAATAATTACTGTGTTATCATGGCCGGCGGCATTGGAAGCCGTTTCTGGCCCCTAAGTCGGAATGCCCGCCCAAAACAATTTCTAGATATCCTTGGTACTGGAAAAACGCTGATCCAACAAACCTATGAACGATTTCTCAAGGTCTGTCCGAAAGAAAATATCATCATCGTTACCAATGCAGATTATACGCAACTGGTGCTGGAACAACTTCCGGATTTACGTCCCGATCAAGTATTAGCAGAACCCTTGCGCAGAAATACTGCTCCTTGTATCGCTTATGCCGCTTATAAGATTCTGAAAAGAAATCCTAAAGCCAATATGGTAGTGGCACCGAGTGATCATGTGATCATGAAAGAAGATGCGTTTGTAGAAGCAATCAATAAATGCCTCGATTTTACATACGATAAAGAATGTTTGTTGACACTCGGAATTAAGCCTAGTAGACCCGATACAGGTTATGGGTATATTCAGTTTATCGATGATAAGATTGAAAAGGAAAATAAAATTTCCAAAGTAAAAACCTTCACTGAGAAGCCAAATCTCGAGATGGCGAATTTCTTCTTGCAAACGGGAGAATTCCTCTGGAATGCTGGAATTTTTGTGTGGAATGTGCAAACTATTCTCAGTGCTATCAAAGAACATCTGCCTGAAATGGATGCCATCTTTAGCGAAGGAAAAGATCTGTACGATACTTCCGCAGAAACAGAATTTATTCATAAAGCTTACGAACAGTGTACGAATATTTCGGTGGATTTCGGAGTGATGGAAAAAGCACGGAATGTATACGTGATGAGTTCTGAATTCGGATGGAGTGATTTGGGAACCTACGGATCATTGTACGAACATGTGCATCACGATGAAAATAAAAATGCAGTGGTAGGAAAGCAGGTGATGATGTACGATAGCTATAATTGTATTGTGAATATGCCAAAAGATAAACTGGTAGTATTGCAAGGTCTCGATGATTATATTGTTGTGGAGTCTGATAATATCCTCCTCGTTTGTAAGAAGACCGATGAACAACAGATTCGTCAGTTTGTGAATGATGTGAAACTAAAGAAAGGCGAGAAATTCGTTTAAATAATTACCATACTATCTGCGAGCCGTTTCTGTATTTGAAACGGCTCTTTTTTTTTATGGATACTAAAATCTCATCTTACTGATAGGATTTGTTTATTTTCGTCGGAAGAAGGTCACGGAAAATGAAAGCGAAGAGCAAGAGCACGATCAAATGGATTTTAAATGTTTTCAGTTCCGGCGGAATTTTACTGCTGGCAATGACAATTATTTCATTGTTGATCGCGAATAGTTCATCCGGTGATGCGTATCGGGAGATGTGGGAAATTAAAGTAGGTCCGCAATTGGGCGTGGTTGATTTAAATAAAACTCTTGGGCATTGGATCAATGATGGTTTGATGGTGATTTTCTTTTTATTGGTAGGATTAGAAATAAAAAGGGAATTATTAAAAGGAGAATTATCATCACGAAAAAAAGCCATGCTGCCTCTGATGGCTGCAGTAGGAGGGATGGTGATTCCGGCATTGATTTATACTTTTTTTAACATCGGGCATCCTGCTGCTTCCGGTTGGGGAATTCCGATGGCAACAGATATTGCATTTGCATTGGCGATTCTTACGATGGCGGGAAACAGAGTTCCTCTCGGACTAAAAATTTTCCTGACTGCGCTCGCAATTATTGATGATTTAGGAGCAGTACTCGTGATTGCTTTTTTCTATACACATGGAATGCAACTTTTGTATTTGTTATTAGCCGTGATTTCCTTGGCGCTCTTGGCGTATTTGAATTATAAACGGATTCAAAAATTAAGATGGTATTTAATTCCCGGGATTTTACTTTGGTATTTCATTTTAAAATCCGGTGTTCACGCCACTATTGCGGGTGTATTAATTGCTTTATTTATTCCGATAGAAGGGGCTATTAAAAATAAAAGATCTGCATTAGAGCGATTGGAACATATACTCCATGGTAAAGTAAATTATTTCATCCTTCCATTATTTGCACTTGCAAATACCGCTTTACTAATTGATAGCTCACTCTTGTCAGGATTAAGTTCTTCGCCTGCACTTGGGATTATCTTTGGGTTATTTGCAGGAAAGCCAATTGGAATTATGTTGTTCAGTTTTATCGCAGTAAGATCAGGAATGGCAGTATTACCATCGGGTACAGATTGGATCCATATCCTTGGAGCGGGATTCTTAGGCGGCATCGGATTTACCATGTCGATTTTTATTGCGATGCTTGCATTTCATCAACCTGAATTCCAAAACCTAGCGAAGTTTGCAGTCTTAATGACGTCCGTTGTTGCTGGTGTGGTGGGCTTCGCAATTATTAAGAGTAAATAAATTACTACTTCTATTGTTCGTAGATGAAGTTACAAATCATCTTGAGGCATAATATCTTATTCCTCAACTTGCTAAAACAAAAAAAGCTGCTTCGTTGGGAAGCAGCTTTTTTTTATATGCGGATGAATTATCAATTATAAGTAATCTTGAACTTCCCATTAGTAATTGTATCACTCAACGTTTGTCCGAAGTCGGTGGCTACAAAATTAAAAGTACCTTCTATTCTTTTTGCTACTTTATCATGAAGTGAAATAGTAATAGAACCAGAATCAGCACTCAGAAATGTTGTAGCATTGGTGTTATACTGTCCGAAGTAACTAATGCCATCAATAGCATAAGTACCAACACTCGTAGTATCTGGAATAGTAATTCCTAAAGATGGATAGCCTGATGCTGCGGATCCTACCAATGATATCATACCTAATGATTCAACTCCTGAAACAAGTACTCCCTGAAATGGAACACCGTCGATAGTTGCACTCAATGAATCTGATGCGGGAGTTACTGCAGTTGTAGAGAGTCGTAAATCATTGAACTCACCATTTGTTATATCGATAACCGCATTAGAGGATGCATTAGCCGCGGTAAAATGAAATGATCCTGAAATTTTACGGGCTGCTAAATCAATTTTAGAAATCGTTACAGTACCTCCTGTTAAAATACTAGCATTGGAAGTATAGGTCACACTCGCTGTTGGGCTTACTTGATAAGTTGCCGCTCCTAAGCCTGCCGGACCTAAATCATAGGTTCCTTTTTGATCACTCAAAATGGTAATTGAAATGGTCCGCCCATTGCTAGCTACACCAGTTACATTCAAGAAACCTGCTGTGATTGTCCCTCCTGCTGAATCAGATGCTGAAAATCCAACTCCATCCACTTGGGCAATCATCACTCCTGAGGGCGTACCTCCGCCACCTGCATCGCTACAAGAGGTGAGTCCTGAAATAATTCCTATCATGATGATCAATGATAGCAAGGGCAATTTAATCTTCATAACGGATAGTTTTGGTGGTTTAGGGTAAAGCTAAGTGTATTATCAAACAAATCTATAAAATTATCGGTGATTTGTCTAAAAGGAAAGCCGAATACAAGGATTCATTTCAGTCGATAAAAATTCTGAAATCAGATGCTCAAGCTTTTTTATAATGAGAGTACCAGCTCTGTATTTTCATACTGAGTACTCCGAAAATTGCTTCTTTAAAGATCGATCCACTCATTTTGGATTGCCCTTCACTGCGATCTGTGAAAATAATAGGAACTTCTTTGATTTTAAATCCTAGTTTCCAAGCTGCAAATTTCATCTCGATCTGGAAAGCATAACCTGTAAATCGGATTTTATTGAGATCGATCGTCTCCAAGACTTTTCGTGTATAACATTTGAATCCTGCAGTAGTATCATGGATTTCCATCCCTGTTACCAATCGCACATACATTGAAGCATAATACGACATGATGACTCTTCCCATCGGCCAATTCACCACATTCACTCCGGTAATATATCGGGAACCAATGCTCATATCGAAACCATCAAGAGCGCAGGCTTTATATAATTTTACCAGGTCATCAGGATTGTGTGAAAAATCAGCATCCATTTCAAATATATATTGATAAGGATGATTTAATGCCCAACGGAATCCATGAATATAGGCAGTTCCCAATCCTAATTTGCCCGCACGTTGTTCCATGAAAAGTCGGTCGGGGAATTCTACCTGTAAAGTTTTTACGATCTCTGCTGTTCCATCCTGTGAGTTATCATCGATAATTAGCAGATGAAACGGATGAGGCAAATTCATCACTGTTCGTACCATCCGGCCGATATTCTCTTTCTCGTTGTAAGTAGGAATGATTACTAAACAGTCAGGCACGGGAGTCGTGTAATTCGATGTGTAAACTTAACAGTATTAATTTTATGATAAACAGGAAATCAGGAGTTCTTATTGCCTGATCGCCTGTTCTCATGTTCCCTTCACCGATAATCGGTTATCTATTCAGCTTACCATTTTAGTAACCACGCAAATACTAGCGGAGCAACGATGGAAGCATCGGATTCAATGATAAATTTAGGAGTATGTATATCCAATTTTCCCCAAGTGATTTTTTCATTCGGTACAGCTCCAGAATAGGATCCGTAGCTCGTGGTAGAATCACTGATTTGGCAGAAATAACTCCAGAAAGGAATAGTCTCCATCTCCATATCTTGGTATAACATCGGCACTACACAGATTGGAAAATCGCCAGCAATACCTCCGCCAATCTGGAAGAATCCAACACCTTTTCCTCCGGAATTTTTAATGTACCAGTCCGAGAGCCACGTCATATATTCAATCCCGCTTTTTATGGTAGACGGATTTAACTCGCCTTTGATGCAGTAGGATGCAAAAATATTTCCCATGGTACTGTCTTCCCAACCGGGAACGATAATCGGGAGGTTGCGCTCTGCGGCAGCCAGCATCCAACTATTTTTCGGGTCAATTTCATAATACTGCTCCATCTCTTTACTCAGCAGCATTTTGTACATGTACTCATGAGGAAGATAACGTTCGCCAGCATCCTGTGCATTTTTCCATTGCTTGAAAATATGTTTCTGAATTCTGCGGAAAGCTTCTTCTTCTGGAATACAAGTATCTGTAACGCGGTTAAATCCTCCTTCGAGTAAGTTCCACTCATCCTGCGGACTCAGATCTCTATAATTGGGAACTCTTTTGTAGTGCGAGTGCGCAACCAGATTCATGATATCTTCTTCTAGGTTAGCTCCAGTACACGAGATAATATCTACTTTTCCTTGACGGATTATCTCTGCCAGTGAAATACCAAGTTCAGCAGTGCTCATTGCACCTGCCAGTGTAATCATCATCTTTCCGCCTTCCAGCAAATGCTGCTCATAGCCTTTAGACGCATCCACAAGCGCAGCAGCATTGAAATGTCGGTAATGGGTTTCCATGAACTGGGAAATAGGTCCTCTTTCCATAATTAATTTTTATATCGAGTTTTCGGGATTGCAAAAGTAAACGATTACAGAGTATAGTCTTACTCTAATTCCAGGATCTGAACCACTAAGTGAAAACCGCTGAATTCCGTAAATCTCAGGTTAAAGCTTTGATTGTTATTTCTTTACAGCAGAAAGCAAGGCTCTACTCAATTCTTCAGCACGGTAAGTACCGATGAGTAAATCGGAGCCATTTTTTAAGCGGACTCTAATCGCATCTTTTCCGGCGGTATAAAATTTCACCTCATTTTCTTCATGCACATTAAATGCAGGATTATTCATGTTATACTTGCTGTAAATGGTTTTTTCTACCTGCACAATATCCATAAATGGAATATTAATCTGCTGGCTTTTCCACATTCCAGTAAGCATCAACTGATCGCTGGTTATTCTGATTTGAAGATATTTGACAAACAACAAGACGATGCTTCCTACCAGAATAATAATTCCAGTGAGGAATAGGACCCCAGCGTTTTCCATTCTGTTTTCGGTGTAATAGAACGAAACGAAGCAGAAAATAGCCAGTACCATTCGTCGTACAATGGAATAGGTATTGAATCCCAGAAATTGTTTTTCTTCAAATTGCACCTGAGGAGCCATAGGATTTCCAGTGTAATGACAGAACAGCTGTCGTAAGATCGGTAATTCGATAACGTTGGTCGATGCGATATCCGGCGATCCAGATAATTTCATCGTTATTTAACAGTAGGCGGACGTTCTTTTTAGTGTTCAACGACAATTTCTGATCTATGAAATAATCGCTTAGTTTGCGGCGATGATCCATTCCGAGAGGATAAAAATAATCTCCTTTCTGCCACTTTCTGCAACTTAACGGAAACTTTATTTTGCCCGCATCTAAAAATGCAGTTTCTGGATCTTTATTTTGAAGCATTTCAGGACGCACAGCATCGAAATAAGTCAATTCAAGGGTTCCTTCAGGTAGGATGATTTGCTTAGCGGTATCATCGATTTGAATGGTAGCTTGCTCAGTATTTACCGTATTATTTTGAAGGATCAGCTGGTTGCGATCAATCAACAATCGGTGACTTTCCGAATAAAACTGCTTCCCAGAACTGCCATTCAACGACTGAGCGATCATAGCGCTTTGATCAGCATTGAAATTGTAGTTTTTGAGAAAATGATAGATCAGGGTTTTGAGGGCAGGATGATCTTTAAGCGTTGCTACGTTCAGCAAAATGCTCTCCTGCTCAAAGTGTACGAGACCCTCCAGCAACTGCATAATTCTTTCTTCCATCAAGATCGCAGTTTCCGTCATCAGTTCACTAAAACGAAACATCGATTGATCGAAAGCAGGATTGATTTTTTTTACTTGAGGGATCACATTGATCCGAAGAAAATTCCGATGATAATCCGTTTCCAAGTTACTGCTATCAGTTCTATAACGGAGTTTATTTTTTTTAACGTAGTCTTCTAACTGCTTCCTAGTTTGATGCAACAAGGGACGAACAATCAGATTATTTTTTACGGGGATACCTTTAAGACCAACGACACCAGTTCCGCGAATCAAATTAAAGAGTATCGTTTCTGCCTGATCGGAGGCATGATGAGCGGTACAGATTTTATGATAACCATGATTTTGTGCTAGCTCGTAAAACCAAGCATATCGCAAATCTCTTGCGGCCATCTGGATCGAAATTTCTTGCTGCTCCGCATAGACTTCGGTTTCAAAACGCTTACTATAAAACGGAATCTGCATTTCAGCACAAGCCGTTTCAACCAACTCCGCATCTAAGTCAGATTCTTCTCCTCTCAAATTAAAATTGCAATGGGCAACTGCAAGTGTATATTTTAGTTGATGTAAAATATGCAGCATCACCATCGAATCCAATCCTCCACTTACTGCCAGCAAAAGCTGATCGTCATTCTTAATGAGACGATGCTGGCGAATAAATTGAAGTACTTCCTGAACCATTTTTATGGAAAGATGAATTAATATGGCGAAGCTACAACAGAAATCTGGGCTTTGTATTCTTTATTTAAGAGGCTGAATTTTTTACTGCATCTAGCATTGCTTCTGCTTTTAATAAACACTCCTGATATTCATCTTCAGCATTGCTTTTCGCGGTTATCGCACTTCCCGCAGGAATGAGGACTCGCCGTGCTTCATCATCATAAAAAATACTTCTAATGACCACATTAAAATCAAAATCTCCATCAGGACTTATATAACCCACAGAACCACTGAATAATCCTCGGCGGAATTTTTCTGATTGCTCAATGATTTCCATGGCCGATATTTTGGGTGCACCTGTCATCGACCCCATCGGAAATAATGCTTTGATGAGCTCCTGAAATTTTAGTCCTGGCTTTTGCTCTGCACTGATGGTAGAAATCATTTGAAATACTTTCGGGAACGCATAAATACCGAAAAGTTCTTCTGGCTTTACACTTCCTTTTATTGCAATTTTGCTGAGATCATTTCTTACTAGATCTACGATCATTACATTTTCTGCTTTCTCTTTTTCACTGTTCGCTAATGCTGATTTTAAAGCAATATCTTTTTGTGGATCCGCATCTCTTTTGATAGTTCCTTTGATAGGCTGACTAAAAATTCGTTGTTGTTCTTTTCTGAGAAATCGCTCGGGACTAGATGAAATTAACCATTGATGCTCGTGTCGATAAAAGCAAGAAAAAGGAGCAGGGGAAGTGGTGCGGATTTTTGCTAAAGTGAGATAAGGATTGATACTACAATTTTCAGCGATGAACGGAATACAGTAATTCAATTCATAAATATCACCTCTTAATAAATGTTGGCGAATGATTTCAAAAGTCTGAACGTATTCAGCAGCATCCATTTTTAAAAATACTGGAGTAGGAGGAATGTTGGTTGGCGTTTCATCAATCTTTGGGGAGGATTGATTTAATAAAGTTTGCAATTTTTCTGTTTGCTGCTGCCATTCACTTTTCTCATGAATCCAGATCAGGAACTTTTCTTCTTTAACCGCAATTACGATTTCCGGAACAAAAAAACTAAACAGCGGGAAATTACTGTAAGCAGGGTTCGAAGAACTCAGCGAAGGCTCTAGCTGATCCTTGAGTTCATAACTGAGATGTCCAAAATACCAGTCGGGCGCTTGCAGGAAATCGCTAATAGTGCCAAATGAATCTTGATCCCCGTTACTTTCTCTGATAAGTCCGTAAGCGGCAAGATGCTGATAACGATGCGGCCCGCGAGCAAACTGATCTTTGAAATCACCACCAGTTTCCAACAGGCAAAACCTTGAAAACAAAGAAGATAGATCGCTCAATACCCAAGATTGAAACATCGTAGGAAGCGACCATTCGTAATATTTCCAACTCACAGTGGCGAAGATAGTTCAGGAGGTTGGTATCGGAGGTAAATCGGTTCTAAATTCCGAAAACAGTTTTTTGCCAACGCAAATTGTCTTTTCACCCAGAAATAAAAGACATTGGAGTGTTGCCGGTCAAGTTTCCCGTAAAATACTTGCAATAAAGGGGACATTCGTCTTATATTAGCAAGAAATTACTGTGAAATGATAGGTCAGCGCTCCTGATCTTACAGCAACTTTATCCTTAAAAAGGTTAAAAATTTAGTGATCATTAAATATGTTCTTCTTAACTTAGAGGTTCAGATTGGTTGTCGCTGCTGATTCGAATTGAAATCGCAGTAAAAATGTGTCAAAATCTTACAACCGAAAGCAACTACTACTATTATCCATTTTAGTGCAGTAAAAACCCATTAAGCGCATGAAAAACTCTTACAGCAAATCAGGTTTCTTTAACAGCAAAATACCAGCCGGCCTTTGGTTGATATTCGCTATTTCACTTTTGATGCCAAGTCTGTCACAAGCGCAGACCTTAGTGGTGCAAACTGAAAGTATTGAGAGTACAATCTTTCCATCCCCCGGCTGGCAGGTAAAAAAAGGTAACGTCAATCCTGCCATTGGTGGGAATGGTTCTCTTGCCAGACAAACTCCACCAGTAATTCCAGCCTTTCCGGTAAACGTCGGCGTATGCCCAGGCGGAGGTTCCAATGTGATGGCATACAATTCTGGAACTGCGTTAGTAGGAGATACCACGCTTCTCATCACAAAGCCTTTTGATTTCAGTAATAACTCTGGCGTAAATCCTACATTTTCATTTTATATGTTCCGTGATGGATTTAATGCATCTTCGAATGACCGCATTGAAGTATTAGTTAATACTACACCAACCATTGCCGGAGCAACGCTCTTGTCAAATACACTTGCTACAACTTCTATCTCCAGAAATAATACAGGTTCACCAGCAGCAGTTGCTAATACTTGGAATCAGTATACCTATTCTTTGAATGCAGCAACCTATACAGGGAAAAAATATTATTTTATTGTACGATGTATTCGTGCTGCAAGCGGTACTGGTTTAGATATGTTCTTCGATTTGTTCGTTACCAATACACATCCATCACCAACCAATTCAGGGGATGTTACTATGGAACTTGTTCAACAAAACATGGCCTCTGTAGGAACAGGACAAGCTAATCAATGGGTAGTGGGTATGCGTTGTATCATCAACGGAACAAGCGGATGCGGAAATCTAAATGTTTTATCTTCTGCACTTAAACTAGATTCACTTTTATTTAATTCCAACGGTACAACTAACGTTAACGATGTTCAGAATGCAAAAATCTGGTACACCGGCGGAAGTAATTTATTTAGTACAGGTTATATTAGTCCATTCCCCTCAGCAGGTATTCCTGCAGGGACATCCTACCCTCGACCGAACTTCGGCTCTACTATTTCTGTGATAGCCACTAATATTGATTTTATAAGTCCTGCTGCAGGACCTTGTTTTTATCTAGAATATGATACTACTTATTTCTGGTTGACTTACGATATTAAAGCAACGGCTACAGGAGGAAATTTAATTGATGGAGATTTCCGTGGTGCTAATGTGGGAGGAATAGGTTGTCCTATTGCAACTGCAGGTACAGGTGCTGGAGTTAATCCTATTGTCTTTGTACTCCCCGGTTCAGCGCAAGTTGATCTTCCTTATTGCGTCCCTACGTATACTGTAGGTACAGCATGGGCAGGATATACCAATAATGATTATGTCTATTCAACTTTCTTGATCGGTGCATTAGGATCACTCATTAACACGGGTGTTCAAACTTTAGCATTGCAAACAGCCGCGGCTCCTGGATATCCGAATAATCATTTTGTAATGCATCCTCCCGATTATGAATTCATGGCGAATGTGGCTGGTAGAACTGCTATCCTGACTAAAGGAGCTTCTTATTCTATTACTATCGGTTGCGGAACATGGTTCAGTGCCAATTATGTAACAGCTTGGATTGATTATGATCGTAGTGGAACATTTGATCCTACTGAAAAATTGGGTGAAGTGCCACTCGCAGCTTTGGGAACCACTACATTTAATTTTACGGTTCCTGCTGCTGGTTATGTTGGACCTACAAGACTACGTGTAAGGGAAGTATTTGCAAACAGCAATATTCAGCCTTGCCAAACATACACTTATGGAGAATGTGAAGATTATGTTATCACATTAGTACCTAACTGTAATCCTGCGTATAAACTCTGGTTAGGAAATACCGACGATTGGAGCAATCCTGCAAACTGGTGCGGTGGTGTTCCTACCATTACTGATGATGCTGTAATTAATAAGGCATTAGTATTACCAACTTATACTTACTACAATCCAACTATTAAATCCAGTGTTATTGCGAATTGTAAAAATTTAACAATCGCTGCTGGAGATACTGTAAATATTAATGCTCCAATTCCAGGATCATTTAAAATCAAAGGCGATCTTACGATCAATGGTGGTTTCCGTGTAATTACTGCCTTCAATCCTGAAATCACTTATAGTAACGGTACGCTGGTAAATAATATTATCACTCCATTTAAAGCACAATCATCTGATGCTAGAACCCAGATTATTTATACTGCTGCTGAATTAACAACTCAAGGGTTACAAGGTGGGGACAAAATTACAGCGTTGAAGTTTAATATTACTGCCAAAGGTTCTACAGCTGCATTTAATAACTTTAACATTTCTTATGGATTAACTGCAAGTACAGCGTTTGCTACTACCACTCCTTTGGCAACACCTACTACAGTTTATTCTGGGAATTTGACAACCAACCTTGGGGTATTTTCTATTCCATTATCTACTCCAATTGTTTGGGATGGTACTAACAATCTGGTAATCCAGTATTGTTTTGACAATGCATCTTCAATTGGTGCAACAGATGATCGTTTGCTCATCACACAAACCACTGGCCGTAATTCTACGCTGTTATTGAGTACTGCGGTGGGTACGAATACAGGATGTTCACTTACGTTTCCTGGCGTGGGAGTAACAACAAACTTCTTCCCTTCACTCGCTACTTCTCGTCCGAATACTACCTTCGTGATTGATCGTCCTTATACAAAATATACTTTCAGATCTCAAGGTCAATGGTTGAACAATAATTATTTCTCTGCAGGAAGTAGTCGTGCTGTATTAGATAGCACCGTAGCTCAAACATTAGGTGGAACTCAGATTTCTACTTTCCATGAGTTGGAAATAAATAAAGCGGCAGCTGCAAATACTGTGACGCTGGGTCAAAATCTGATTGTTGATGATACGCTTGCTCTTTATCAAGGTCAGCTAGTAATGAACCAAAGAACAATCGATATTAATAATTCAACTTCTTTAAAAGCAATAGACCGTACAAACGGAGCATTGATTTGTGAGGACAATACTTTTGCTGCTAAAGTAAAATGGAACTTCGGTCCGACTATAGGGCTTCACGAGATTCCATTTGCTACGGTATCTTTCGCTACCAACGTTACTACTCAGTATATTCCGATGAGAATTACTAATATTACTGGTGTTGATTTGGGCGTAATTAGCGTGAATACTTACAATACTTTACCTGCTAATACACCATGGCCTCCAACAGTATCTCAATTAAATACTGCCACGGGAGCTTCTGCACCTGGAGTACCGGGGGCGAATAACTCCGCATTCACAGTAGATCGTTTTTGGAATATTTCTAAAACAGGAGTGGCTGCAAGTCCAAGTACTACCATGCAGTTCTACTTTACAGATGCTGAACGTCCAACTGGAGCAACGATGAATATTGTAAATCAACCAAAGGCTCAACCTTGGAATTCTACATTATCTGCCTGGACACCTTTCTTTACTGGAACAACAGGTACGTTTGCAGGTAGTCCAAATACAAACTCTAGTATAGTACCCAACTACAGTTGGCCAATTGGAAATACTTTGCCTTGGGCTATTGCATTAAGTCTGCAGCCGCTCCCCATTGAACTCGTAGATTTCAAAGCTGAGATTAAGGATAATAAATATGTTCGTTTGTTCTGGACAACAGCTTCTGAAGTAGATAATGATTATTTCACCGTAGAACGTACTACTGATAACAGCGAATATGATTTCATCGCTAGAGTAAATAGTTACTTGCATAACAGCAATGTTCTACTCAACTACGAAGCTTTTGATTATACTCCATTGCAAGGATTACAATACTATCGTTTGAAGCAAACCGATTTCAATGGTGATTTCTCTTACTCTGATTTGGTCCCAGTAAGATTTGGATTAAAAGATCCATTTGTAATTACCAGTGTTTACAGTGAAGCCAATGCTGGAGCTGTAAATATTGAATTCAATTATGATTCAAGTGAGCCATTAACAGTCATCATTACGGATGCAGCAGGTAGAGTGATTGCTACGAAAGCTTCACTATCGGCTCAGCCGGGAATTAATGTGCTTAGAATTCCACAGAATATCAGCCGTGGCCTCTACTTCATCACTCTGCAAAACTCAGAGAAGGTAGTGAGCCGTAAGTTCGTTTACTGACAATCAGCCTTGTTAAGTACAATAAAGACCTCCGGATTCGGGGGTCTTTTTGTTTATAGCAAAGAATTTATTTTAGACTTCTATTCTTGAGTCTCCTTTTTTTTCATCATCAGAAACAAAGTACTGCCAAAAAAAGGTCATATATATTAGGTAAATTCAAAATTATTTTTACCTTTATAGGGATAACCCTAATATTCACCTATTGCAGTGCCATTACCTGCTTGCTGATATTAAACCCTTCCTAATCCACAACCCATATTTTATTCAGTGTTTTTCCTCTGGATAAAGTAATTTTAAAAACCTTCCTTTATGAAAAACGACTGTCCTACCCAATTCGTTTCAAGAAGTAATTTCAAGCTATTGGCATCCTTGCTGATGCTGACATTTTTAAATCTTCCTCTTCTACTAAATGCTCAGGCTGTAATCCAGACGGAGTCCTTTGAAAGTACCATCTTTCCCGCTCCAGGATGGCAGGTGAAAAAAGGAAATGTAAATGCTGCAATAGGAGGGAATGGATCTGTCCAGCGACAGGCCCCTCCAGTTATGCCCGCATTTCCAGTGAACGTTCCTACATGCCCGGGTGGAAGCGCTAATGTGATGGCGTATAATTCTGGTATTGCACTAGCCGGAGATACCACACTTGTATTAACTAAACCCTTCGATTTTAGTAATAACGGAGGAACAAATCCTACACTTACTTTTTGGATGTTCAGAGATGGATTCAATGCAGGTTCCAATGACCGCATTGAAATATTAATAAATACGGCTCCTGTACTTGCGGGTGCAACTTTATTAACCAATAACATAGGAACAACAGCAATCTCTAGAAATAATACTTTGGCTCCTGTAGCATTAGCGAACAGCTGGAACCAGTATACCTATTCATTGCCTTCAGGAACTTATAATGGATTGAAATATTATTTTATCGTGCGATGTATTCGTGCAACTGCAGGAGTTGGTCTCGATATGTTCTATGATTTATTTGTGACTACCACATATCCTACTGCAACTATTGGTACAGATGTATCCATGGATCTCATTCAGCAAAATATGGCGTCTGTAGGTACAGGACAAGCCAATCAATGGGTGGTTGGCGTACGTTGTGTAGTAGGAGGTAGTAGTGGTTGTGGAAATATTATTTTAGGATCGGCATTAAAATTAGATTCATTGTTGTTTAACTCTAATGGGACTACCAATGTAAATGATATTCAGAATGCGAAAGTTTGGTACACTGGCGGAAGTAATTTGTTTAGTACAGGTTATATTACTCCTTTTCCAACTGTTGGGCTCCCCGCAGGTACCTCGTATCCACGACCAAATTTTGGATCTACTATTCCGGTGATTGCTACGAATATGGATTTTGTAAATCCTGCTGCTGGTCCTTGCTTTTATTTAGAATATGATACTACATATTTCTGGTTGACTTATGATATTAAACCGGCTGCTGTTGGTGGTGATTTGATTGATGCAGATTTCAGAGGAAGTAATGTGGGTGGTGTAGGCTGTCCTATTGCTTTTGCGGGTACAGGAAATCCAATAACTCCAGGAGTATTTGTATTGCCAGGAGCTTCACAGGTTGATCTTCCATATTGTATTCCTACTTATATCGTAGGGACATCATTTGCGGGATATACACTCAATGATTATGTCTACTCTACATTTTTAGTGGGAGCACTCGGATCGCTGATTAATACAGGTGTTCAGACGCTAGCATTACAGCCGGTTGCAGCACCTGGTTATCCAACCAATCATTTTGTATCGCATCCTCCAGATTATGAATTCATGCAAAATGTTCCAGGACGAACAGTGATTTTAACTCAAGGTGCTAATTATTCGATTACCGTTGGAGTAGGGACTTGGTTTAGTAATAATATTGTGGCGGCGTGGATTGATTATGACCGTAGCGGAACTTTTGATCCGGGTGAAAAACTGGGTGAAAGTAATCTTACTGCATTGGGAATAACTACCTGGAATTTCACACTTCCCTTAGCTGGGTATGTAGGTCCAACTCGATTAAGAGTAAGAGAAGTTTTTGCGAATACCAATATTCTTCCATGTCAGACTTATGTGTTTGGAGAATGTGAAGATTATGTTGTAACCATCGTTCCGAATTGTAATCCCGCCTTCAAGCTGTGGCTGGGAAATACTGATGACTGGAATAATCCTGCGAATTGGTGTGGTGGTGTTCCTACCATCAATGATGATGCAGTAATTAATAAAGCGCTGGTGAATCCAACATATCCCTATTTTAATCCGTCGATCAAATCTACTGTGATTGCAAACTGCAGAGACTTATCAATTGCAGCAGGCGATACACTCGATATTAATGCTCCTATACCAGGTTCTTTTAAGATTAAAGGAAACCTAGCCATTAACGGAGGATTTAGAGTGATCACTGCTTACAATCCTGAACTGACATACAGCAACGGAACGCTGGTAAATAATATCATTACTCCTTTTAAGGCACAATCTTCAGATGCAAGAACACAAATAATTTATACAGTAGCAGAACTTTCTGGACAAGGATTGCAACCCGGCGATAAAATAACTGGATTGAAATTTAATATTACATCTAAAGGTTCTGCTTTCGCCACTCCGTATAATGGTTTTACAGTTTCTTATGGATTAACAGCAACTTCAGCATTCGCTGCAGCTAACCCGTTGGCAACACCTACTGTTGTATATGGACCATCGCCACTTGTTACCACTGCTGGAATATTTATCATCAATTTGGTAACCCCTATTGTTTGGGATGGGATTAATAATTTAGTGATTCAGTATTGTTTCGATAATGCTGCTTCCATTGGTTTAACAGATGATCGGTTGCTGATCACACAAACTACAGGAAGGAATTCCACCTTGCTGTTGAGTTCTGCAGCAGGAGCAAGTATTGGATGTA
This sequence comes from Bacteroidia bacterium, assembly GCA_038320345.1. GTDB lineage: Bacteria > Bacteroidota > Bacteroidia > AKYH767-A > OLB10 > JBBQED01. The sequence continues at coordinate 13,387 of JBBQED010000026.1, read as the reverse complement.
GTTTAACGTTTCCTGCAGCCGGAGTAACATCCAATTTCTTTCCCGCATTAGCAACATCACGACCGAACACCACATTCCTGATTGATCGTCCATATTCCAAATATACTTTTAGAGCCCAAGGACAATGGACCAATAATAATTATTTTGCAGCAGGAAGTAGTCGTGCAATATTAGATAGTACGGTTGCGCAAATTATTGGTGGAACTCAAGTATCTACTTTCCATGAATTAGAAGTTAGTAAAACGGCAGCTGCCAATACGGTTACACTAGGAAAAAATCTGGTAGTAGATGATACGCTCGCACTTTATGCTGGACAGTTAATCATGAATCAGAAGACCATCGATATTAATAATGCAACATCTTTAAAAGCAATTGACCGAACTGGAGGTGCACTGATTTGTGAAGACAATACGGCTACTGCAAAAGTGAATTGGAATCTTGGAACACTGAATGGTTTGCGTGAAATACCTTTTGCCACAGTAACATATTCCGCGAATACCGTTACACAGTATATCCCTTTTAGAATAACAAATATTACCGGTGTAGATTTAGGTGTAGTAAGTGTAAATACTTACAATACCATTCCTGCCAATACTCCGTGGCCTCCAACAGTTACCCAACTGAATGCTGGCGCAACAGCTGCATTGCCTGCGATCCCAGGAACGAATAATTCTAATTGTGTAGTCGATAGATTCTGGAATCTCACGAAAACATCAGTGGCGGCAAATCCATCTACCACTCTGGTATTTACGTTTACGGATACCGAACGACCTACAGGAGCACCGATGACCATTGCGAATCAGCCAAAAGCCCAACCTTGGAATAACACCAACAAAGGATGGGTAATCGTTCCCGCTACAGGTACGTTTGCAGCCTCACCAAATACAAATTCCAGTACTGTTGCCGGGTATAGCTGGCCAATTGGAAATACATTGCCTTGGGCAATAGCACTTGGTCAACAACCATTACCGATAGAGCTTATTAATTTTAAAGCGGATTTAATGGATAATAAATATGTACGTTTGTTATGGACAACTATATCTGAAATCGACAACAATTATTTTACCGTTGAACGCACTACTGATGAAAGCGAATACGATTATATCGCAAAAGTAAATAGCCAATATCATAACAGTAACATACTTTTAAATTACGAAGCATGGGATTATGCACCATTGGAAGGATTACAATATTATCGTTTGAAGCAAACTGATTTCAACGGCGATTATACTTATTCAGAACTAGTGCCAATAAGACTAGGAAACAAAACTCCGTTTGAGATTACAAATGTGTTTAGTGATGCAGATGCGGGTGCAGTAAACGTTGAATTCATGTATGATTCTACCGACCCATTATCGGTCACTATTACAGATGCTACTGGAAAAATTATTGCACGACAAACTAAACTCGCTGCTCAACCTGGAATCAATGTTTTGAGGATTCCCCAAACAATCAGCAGAGGACTTTATTTTATTGCATTACAGAACAGTGAAAAAGCAATCAGTAGGAAATTTGTATATTAATTTATAAGTAATAGTATTGATAAGAGAGACTTCGAAAGGGGTCTCTTTTTTATTTGTGCGAAAAACTAGATTGTAGTAGATACTCTACATCATTAAGCTGAAAATCAAATAATTTAGGTGGACTAGACTGATTTTTGTCGGAATGCGGACAAACAATGCATACTTTTTTATCTTTTTCCTTACAGTCCAGTATTATTTTTACCTTTATCCTAAGTAATTGATCACTGCGTGTTATTGAAAGGTGAAATTTACGTAATCCTCCGGCAACCAAAAAGATTAGGAAAATTAGCGTATTTCAATTGTAAAATATTGAACTACAATATAGTAAAACCAAAACTAAGCATGAAAAACTCCTACAAAAGCAACATTATCCTGAAAAACAGCCCAGCTCTATTGCTAGCCTTGTTTTTAGTAATCGGCATGCTGCTTCCTGAATTATCGAAAGCACAGACGCTGGTTGTACAAACTGAATCATTCGAGAGTACGATTTTTCCGGCACCAGGCTGGAGGACTCAAAAAGGAAACGTTAATCCTGCCATTGGTGGGAACGGATCCGTTCAGCGGACTCCTCCTCCAATAATCCCTGCCTTTCCGGTAAACGTTGGTGTTCCAGTAGGTGGAGGTTCTAATGTAATGTCTTATAATGCAGGCGTTGCCTTGAATGGTGATACTACCTATGTTTTCACAAAACCTTACGATTTCAGTAACAATTCTGGAACTAATCCTACCATTTCTTTTTGGATGTTTAGAGATGGTTTCAATGCATCGTCCAATGATAGAATTGAAGTATTGATCAATACAACACCATTTCTTGCAGGAGCAACATTGCTGACAAATACAGTAGGGACAACTGCTATTTCTAGAAACAACACTTTTGCACCTGCTGTTGCAGCTAATACATGGAATCAATATACTTATTCATTACCTGCTGCTACTTATAATGGATTGAAATATTATTTCATCATCCGTTGTATTCGTGCTTCATCGGGTCCTGGACTGGATATGTTCTTCGATTTATTCAATACCAATACACATCCATCCGCTATGGTTCCTTCGGATGTTTCCATGGATCTTATTCAACAGAATTTTGCATCGGTAGGAACAGGACAAGCAAACCAATGGGTAGTAGGAATTCGTTGTGTGGTAGCTAACTCTAGTGGTTGTGGAAACTTAAATGCATCGATGTTAATACCTCCAGCAAAACTGGATTCTTTATTGTTGAACTCCAACGGAACTACTAACGTTAATGATATCCAAAATGCTAAAATCTGGTATACAGGAGGAAGTAATATTTTTAGTACTGCTTATGTAAGTCCATTCCCTACGGTTGGCTTACCTGCAGGTACTTCTTACCCCCGAACTAATTTTAGTTCTACTATTCCAGTGATCGCTACGAATTTGGATTTTGTGAATCCTGGTGCAGGTCCCTGTTTTTATCTGGAATATGATACTACTTATTTCTGGTTGACGTATGATATTAAAGCAACTGCAACAGGTGGTAATTTGATCGATGCAGATTTCCGTGGTGCTAACGTGGGTGGAACTGGTTGTCCAGTTGCTTTAGCGGGTACTGGTTATGGAGTTGTTCCTACAGTATTTGTGATTCCAGGAAGTGCGCAGGTAGATTTACCATATTGCGTTCCTACTTATACTACCGGAACAGCTTGGGCGGGTTATACCAATAATGATTATGTCTATTCAACTTTCTTGAGTGGGGCATTAGGATCTCTGATTAACACAGGTGTTCAAACCTTAGCTTTACAAACAGCTGCAGCTCCTGGTTATCCAACCAATCACTTTGTAATGCATCCTCCCGATTATGAGTTCATGGCAAATGTACCCGGACGTACTGTAATTCTTACGCAAGGAGCTACCTATTCAATTACTGTAGGCTGCGGAACATGGTTCAGCAATAACGTTGTTACAGCTTGGATCGATTATGATCGTAGTGGAACATTTGATCCGACTGAAAAACTTGGAGAAACTAGTCTTGCAGCTCTAGGAACTACAACTTGGACATTCACTGTTCCAGGAGCAGGTTATGTAGGACCAACTCGTTTACGCGTAAGGGAAGTATTTGCAAATAGTAGTTTAATGCCATGTCAGACTTATACCTTCGGAGAGTGTGAAGATTATGTAGCGACTATCGTTCCTAATTGTAATCCTGCTTATAAACTATGGTTAGGAAATACCAATGATTGGAACAATCCTGCAAACTGGTGTGGTGGTGTTCCAACTATTGCGGATGATGCGGTGATTAATAAAGTACTTGTTAATCCAACATATCCTTATTTCAACCCTACTATCAAATCTTCTGTAATTGCTAATTGTAAAAACTTAACAATTGCAGCTGGTGATACTTTAGATATCAATGCTCCAATCCCAGGAACATTTAAAATCAAGGGCGATCTTACGATCAATGGAGGTTTCAGAGTAATCACTGCATTTAATCCAGAGATTACATATAGTAATGGAACACTGGTGAATAATATCATCACACCATTTAAAGCACAATCCTCTGATGCAAGAACACAAATCATTTATACTCCTGCTGAACTTTCAGCTCAAGGATTGCAATCTGGTGACCGCATTACTGGGTTGAAATTCAATATTACTTCGAAAGGTTCAACCGCTGCTTTTAATAATTTTACAATTTCTTATGGATTAACAGCAACCAATGCATTTGCGACAACTGCACCTTTAGCCACACCAACTGTTGTGTATGGCCCAGCAGCACTTACAACCATTGCGGGAACATTTACAATTACGCTTTCCGCACCTATTGTATGGGATGGAACGAACAATATCGTAATTCAATACTGTTTTGATAATGCCGCTTCCATTGGAGCAACAGATGATCGTTTGTTGATCACTCAAACCACTGGAAGAAACTCTACATTACTGCTAAGTTCAGCAGTGGGTACAAACACAGGATGTAGCATGCTATTCCCGGGTACCGGAGTAACATCTAACTTCTTCCCTTCACTCGCTACATCAAGACCAAATACTACATTTATTATTGATCGTCCTTACACGAAATATACTTTCAGAGCGCAAGGACAATGGAATAATAATAACTATTTCTCTGCAGGAAGTAGTCGTGCGATTTTAGATAGTACCGTTGCTCAAACAATTGGTGGTACACAAGTCTCTACATTCCACGAATTGGAGTTAAGTAAATCAGCAGCAGCCAATACCGTAACACTTGGTAAAAATCTGATCGTGAATGATACGCTAGCCTTATATGTTGGTCAGTTGATTATGAATCAAAAGATGATTGATATTACGAACTCAACTTCGCTCAAAGCCATCGACCGTACTGCAGGAGCAATAATTTGCGAAGACAATACATTCGCTGCTAAAGTGAATTGGAACTTCGGAACTTTAACCGGATTAAGAGAAATTCCATTTGGTACAATAACTTATGGTGCTAATCCAGTAACACAATATATCCCAGTTCGTATCAATAATATTACTGGGGTTGATTTGGGTACTATTAATCTCAATACGTACAATACTATTCCGGCTAATACTCCATGGCCTCCAACTGTATTACAATTAAATACGGCAACTGGAGCATCTGCACCAGGTGTACCAGGAGCTAATAACTCCGCATTCACAGTCGATCGTTTTTGGAATCTTACTAAAACTGGAGTTGCTGCAAATCCAAGTACTACAATGCAATTCTATTTTGCGGATGCAGAACGTCCAACGGGTGCACCGATGAATATTACAAATCAACCAAAAGCACAGCCGTGGAATTCAGCAACTGCTGCATGGATGAGTTTCTTTGCCGGAACAACAGGATCGTTTGCTGCAAGTCCAAATACAAACTCTAGTACAGTACCAAACTACAGTTGGCCTATCGGAAACACTATGCCTTGGGCGATTGCTTTAGGACAACAACCGCTGCCTATTGAATTAATTAATTTCAATGCAGAAATCAAAGACAACAAATATGTTCGTTTGTATTGGTCGACAGCTTCTGAAGTAGATAATGATTACTTCACAGTGGAGCGTACAGTAAACGAAAATGAGTATGACTATATCGCTAAAGTGAACAGTTATTACCATAACAGTAATACTCCATTAAATTACGAAGCGTTCGATTATGCTCCAGTTCAAGGATTACAGTATTATCGTTTGAAGCAAACTGATTTAAACGGAGATTTTACATATTCTGATTTAGTACCGGTACGTTTCGGTGTTAAAGCACCATTTGAAATCACGAATGTATTCAGTGAAGCAAATGTAGGAGCAGTAAATGTAGAATTCACGTATGATTCAAATTCGCCATTAACAGTAACTATTACGGATGCTGCTGGTAGAATTGTTGCCTCTCAGGTAAATCTTGCTGCAACTGTTGGAACAAATGTACTTCGCATACCACAGTCAATCAGTCGCGGATTATACTTCATTACTTTACGTAACTCAGAAAAAGTAGTAAGCCGTAAGTTCGTTTACTAATACTTAACTTTATTCAGTTCTCAAAAGCCCTGCAATTGCGGGGCTTTTTTTATGCTTACACTGAACTGTAAATGATAAATTTTAGAGTTTAGCAATGCATTTGTTGAATTACATTCGGTGTTGGAATTCATGTGTAAATCGAAAGCGTCCCTCCATTTGTAAGTTGCAAATCAGAATACTAAGACGCCCATCCATCTCTATCAAGGCTTCTGTAATTTATCGCTTCTGAAAGATGTTCCGTTTCGATATTTGCCGAGCCTGCTAAATCTGCAATTGTACGACTAACTCTCAGAATGCGATCATAGGCGCGTGCGCTTAACCCAAGTCGGTCCATGGCAGTTTTTAAAAGGTCTTGTCCTTCTTTGCTGATCTTGCAAAATGTCCTAAGACTTTTTGAACTCATCTGCGCATTATTATAAACGCCGGGCATTTCAAGAAAACGCTCCGTCTGAATATTTCTTGCAAATACAACTCGCTCACGGATAGAAATACTTTTTTCAGAAGTCCTTTCACTACTAAGCTCAGAAAATGCAACCGGGATCACCTCAACATGCAAATCAATACGATCGAGGAGAGGGCCGGAGATGCGATTTAAATATTTCTGCACGATGCCTGGTCCACACACACATTCTTTATCGGGATGATTGTAAAATCCGCAGGGACAAGGATTCATGCTGGATACTAACATAAAACTCGCAGGATAATCAACAGTGAATCTCGCACGGGAGATAGTTACTTTTCTTTCTTCTAACGGTTGGCGCATCACTTCTAGCACCGTCCGTTTGAATTCAGGTAATTCATCGAGGAAGAGAACACCGTTATGTGCTAATGAAATTTCTCCCGGTTGTGGATGCCCGCCTCCGCCAACCAACGCTACATCGCTGATGGTGTGATGCGGGGAACGGAATGGACGCAAGGTGATGAGTCCATGGTCGCGGGCAATCTTTCCTGCTACCGAGTGAATCTTGGTGGTCTCAAGTGCTTCTTCTAAACTGAGTGGTGGTAATATTGTTGGAAGACGTTTTGCCAACATTGTTTTTCCAGCTCCAGGCGGACCAATCAAAATAACATTATGTCCACCGGCAGCAGCAATTTCTAGTGCACGCTTAATATTTTCCTGTCCTTTTACATCGGAGAAATCGAATTCAACATCATCTTGTTGTCGCCTAAATTCTTTTTGGATATCCACCACCGTTAGTTGTGGGTGACCGATCCCTTCAAAAAAATCTATGACTTCTTGTAAGGTATTTAATCCGTAAACTTCCAAGCCTTCCACTACAGCGGCTTCTCGAGCATTGCCCACTGGTAAAATCAATCCTTTAAATCCTTCATTACGACATTGAATAGCGATCGGAAGAGCACCTTTGATAGGGTGTAGTGTCCCGTCGAGGGAAAGTTCTCCCATAATCTGATAGCGACTGAAGTCGTGACACTTGATTTGTTTAGAGGCCGATAAGATGCACAATGCGATTGGTAAATCATATGCAGATCCTTCTTTGCGGATGTCTGCAGGAGCAAGATTTATGACCATTCGCTTTCCGGGCCAACGGTAATTATTGGTCTTAAGCGCTGCTTCTATCCGCTGCTGACTTTCTTTAATGGCATTGTCAGGGAGGCCTACAATAAATACTTTAACTCCCTTTGCAGCATGTACTTCAATTGAAATGGTTGTTGCAGAAACACCATTGAGCGCACTTCCATAAGCTTTTACGAGCATCCTTAAAATTGTTGCCGGGAGCAGAAAAACTACCCGTGTTGAAGCTACAAATGTAGAGCCTCTAATTGTAAATAGCCGTTTGAAAACAGGTAACTTGATTTAACTGAATTGCGAGTGGATTATTGAAGTCCCTCAGCAAGTAAAGTTAAATTCCATTCACGAATTTTAATCGCGAATGGAATTTTATATTTCAATCTACAAGATTTATAGTAAACTTTTAAAAGAGAAACGAAATTTAGGTATTGTCAATTCGTCATTGTCAATTCGTAAATTCTTTTCAGCTTTCAACCATGGCTCCATGGCAATTTTTGAACTTCTTGCCACTACCACATGGACAAGGATCATTTCTTCCAACTTTTACTTCTGCTCTTGCCGGCTGAGGTTTTGGTGGTGGAGCACCCTGCGGATCTCCTGCTTGCTGAGGATTTCCTGTAGATGAAACATTCTCGTTGAATTCATCATGCGTTGCTTTCAACCGACTCAAATCCTGTTTTGGAGGTGTTGGTGCATTCTTTACTTGTTGTGGTTCCTGAATGGCAACAATTCCTTTAAAGAGGAATGACATCGTATCCTTACTCACTTCGCTCAGCATTTTTTTGAAGAGCTCAAAAGACTCGAATTTATAAATCAGCAAGGGATCTTTTTGTTCGTAAACAGCATTTTGTACACTCTGTTTCAAATCATCCATCTCACGGAGATGCTCTTTCCAAGCATCATCAATCAATCCTAGACTTACATTTCTTTCGAAAGCACTGATGAGTTCTTTACCATGTGTTTCGTAGGCTTTTTTAAGATTGGCCAACACCTGAATATTCCGAATGCCATCAGTAAATGGTACTACCACATTTTCAAAAGATTGTCCCGGTTGTTCGTACACGTTTTTGATAACAGGGAAAGATCTTTCCGCAATCGTTTTTGATTTAGTGCGATAATGTTCATCCAGTGCATGGAAAACTTTATCACTTAACTCATCCGGTTTGGAGTTCAAAAATTCCTCCTGCGATACTGGACTATCCATTGCAAATAAGCGAATCAACTCCAGTGTAAATCCATCGAAATCTCTAGTTTCCGTAAACTGCGTGACTACGCTATCTGCAAGATCAAATAACATGTTCTGAAGATCCAATGCAAGTCGTTCTCCATATAAAGCATGACGACGTTTCTTGTAAATTACTTCGCGCTGAGCATTCATTACATCATCGTATTCGAGCAAACGTTTACGAATTCCGAAGTTATTTTCTTCTACTTTTCTTTGCGCACGTTCAATAGATTTCGTGATCATACTATGTTGAATCACTTCACCTTCTTTCAAACCTAAACGATCCATCAATTTAGCGATACGATCGGAACCAAATAAACGCATCAGATTATCTTCCAACGACACAAAAAATTGTGACGATCCCGGATCACCCTGACGTCCTGAACGTCCACGTAACTGACGATCCACACGACGTGATTCATGTCGCTCAGTACCGATGATGGCTAATCCTCCTGCCTCTTTTACGCCAGGTCCTAGTTTAATATCTGTTCCACGACCAGCCATATTGGTAGCGATGGTTACTGTTCCTGCTTGACCGGCACTAGCTACAATTTCTGCTTCTCGTTGATGCTGTTTGGCGTTCAGTACATTGTGTGCAATCTTACGTTGAGAAAGCATCCGACTAAGTAACTCGGAAATTTCTACCGAAGTAGTTCCTACAAGTACTGGTCGTCCAGCTTTCGTTACTTTATCAATTTCTTCAATTACTGCATTGAATTTCTCACGTACCGTTTTATAAACGAGATCTTCGTCGTCTTTACGCGTGATATTCCGGTGAGTTGGAATTACAACAACATCGAGTTTATAGATCTCCCAGAATTCACCCGCTTCCGTTTCAGCAGTACCGGTCATGCCCGCAAGCTTGTGATACATACGGAAATAATTCTGCAGTGTCACGGTTGCATACGTTTGTGTAGCGGCTTCAACTTTTACATTTTCTTTAGCTTCTATTGCCTGATGTAAACCATCGCTATAACGACGTCCGTCGAGTACACGACCAGTCTGCTCATCTACAATTTTTACTTTGCTATCTTGAATGATATATTCCACATCTTTCTCGTACATCGCATAAGCGCGCAACAACTGATTGATGGTATGGATACGTTCGCTTTTAATGGCGAAGTCACGCATCAATTCATCTTTCTTCTCGAGTTTTTCTGATGCTGGCAGACTTGATTTTTCAAGATCAGCAATCACGGAACCAACGTCGGGCATTTCGAAGAATGTAGGATCTGCCGCATTGGTACTGATGAGATCAATTCCTTTTTCAGTTAATTCAATCGAGTGATTTTTTTCGTCGATGATAAAATACAATTCAGGATCTACTTTCTCCCGCATCAAACGTCCTTGCTCTCCAAGATAAGTATTTTCTGTTTTTTGCAAGAGTGCTTTCACACCTGACTCACTGAGGAATTTTATCAGCGCACGATGACGCGGGAATCCTCTGTTCGCTCTTAAAAGTGCGAGTCCTGTTTCATCTTCCTTATCTTTATTGCCAAAGTTTTTCTTAGCATCCGCAATTAAAGTATTGATATAATTACGCTGTGCATTAACTAATATTTCAACCTTTGGTTTTAAGGCAAAGAATTCTTGATCGTTACCTTTTGGTGTAGGACCAGAAATAATCAAAGGAGTTCGTGCATCATCAATCAATACAGAATCGACCTCATCCACAATTGCATAATGATGTTCACGTTGCACCATATCTTCTGGTGTGCCCGCCATATTATCACGGAGATAATCGAAACCAAATTCATTGTTAGTTCCGTAGGTCACATCTGCCCAATACGCTTTGCGACGTTCCGGTGAGTTGGGTTGATGTTTATCGATACAATCTACACTGAGACCTAGGAATTCGAAAATTGGTCCGTTCCATTCCGAGTCACGTTTAGCGAGATAATCATTCACGGTAACAACGTGTACACCGCGCCCTGCAAGTGCATTGAGATAAATCGGTAATGTTGCTACTAAGGTTTTACCTTCTCCCGTTGCCATCTCCGCAATTTTACCTTGATGCAAAACGGTACCTCCAATCAATTGCACATCATAATGCAACATATCCCAAGTTACTGGAATGCCTGCTGCTTTCCAAGTGCTGGAGTAGTTAGCTTTATCATGCTGAATCGTAACACTAGTGCGTTTGATAGCAATCTCACGATCAAGATCATTGGCAGTAACTTCTAGTGAAGTATTTTCTTTGAAACGACGTGCTGTTTCCTTAATCACTGCAAATGCAGAAGGAAGAATTTCAATTAGGATTTCTTCGATCTTCTGATTACGATCTTTCTTCAATTGATCAACACGCGTGAATAATTCTTCTTTTTCCTGAAGATCCATTTCCGGATTTTCTTCCGCCCGTTGATTGAGTTCAGTAATTTCTTCTTCAATCGCTGAAGTATATTCATTGATTTGTTTGCGGAAACTAAAAGTCATTCCACGTAATTCATCATTACTAATGGAAGTTAATTTGGAGTATTCAGCATTTACTAATCCTGCAAATGGCCCCAATTCTTTAAGGTCACGATCGGATTTACTGCCGAAAAATTTTCTTACGATATTATTAACGAAATCTAACATATTTAGGGTGTGTGCTACAGAGGTGCAAAGTTACGGTTATTTCGGAAGAAATCAGGAACTTTTTTCCAGTGGAATATCCTGTCTTTCAGGGGGCTCGGGATTTATTATGAACAGGGTATTGACTTGTATCCTAAGGGAGAGTATATTTGGTTCACCTAATTAATACCTTGTTTTTTGATGAGATGGAATGATGATGATGAAGATTTTGATGCTTCTGATTTCGACTTCGATAGTCCTGCCTCAAGCGCACAAGGTTCAAAGTTTTTAACTTGTTCGGGGGTAAATTTAGCTATTTCCCCCGACAAATCAGCGACACGTTTCAAGAAGTAATTTGGTTTATCTAATCGACATTCATCTTTTTGCCGATTATAGCTAATACCTTCAAAAAAGAAGGCATTTTGTAACTCTTGGCGTTGCAGATAATCCCCTGAAGACCACATTTTAGGTAAGGTTGCAGCCATATTGAAACTAAACTTTATGAGCTCATCCAACCTCGACAGTTCAATCGTGTTATTCTTCATTCTTGCCTCAATTTCATCCCGTTCGAGTTCAAACTTTTGCTTATACTTTTGGTAAAGATCTCCCGCTATCTCTTCAAGAATATACCGTTCCTCAAGTCGTTCCACTTTCTTGCTTAATTCCGCAATCCTTGCCCTTTCTGCCGCTTGATTTTCAGCAAGACTGCTATTCATCTGTTTGAAGGTGTGTTTTAAATAAAGGTCAATTAATTTATAACATTTTTCATTTACCTGAAAAGCGTTTAACCGTTCAAGAAATTGATGGTTTAACACATCGGCATTACGGTTGCACTTACAACCCGGGGTATTGCATTTGTAATAAGGCTTGCCGGTATCCTTTGCAATATATCCACGCATCGGCTCATTACAAACCTCACATTTCATAAAGCGTTTTAAGGCAATTTCAGGGCGTTCTTTTTTAGTTTGTAATCCGAGCTTTTTTTCGGCGAGAATTCCGTTAACCTGTAAAAACATATCCTTAGAAATTAACTTCTCGTGCCTGCCTTCCAACACCTCTCCTTCCAAAGCTTTATGAACCATCATTCCGCAATAAAAAGGATTTGTTAAAATTTCCGCTACCCTTCGTAAACAATAATTGGCTTTTAAATTCAGTAAGCGTTGCCTAATCTGTTCATTAGGCAAACGCTCCTGAGCCTTCCACAAGAAAATCTTTTTTATAATCTTGCTCGTATCATTGAGAACAATTTTCCGCTCTCCGTTTATTCGTATGATATCATAACCTACCGGTGGTTTTGCACACCAATCACCTTTCAATAAACGTTCTTTAACTCCTGCCATACTTTTTTGTCGCCTCAATTGGTTATCAAACTCTCCAAATAAGAACAACATTTTCTGTTGCATGATTCCTGCCGGATTAGAAGTATCAATCGGTTGGGTAACCGATACGATCTCTGTTCCAAGGTTCCGAAGTTGGGTGCTTAACCAAATTGAATTTTCACTTCGAGAAAAGCGTTCTAAACTATACACCAATATTTTTGAGATTTTGTGCTTCGTTGTTTTCAGATACTTAATCATTTTCTGAAACTCCTTTCTCTCGTCGGTTTGTGCGCTTTCATAAGTTCCACCAAATCGCTCTCTTATTAAGAGCTTGTGTCGCTTGGCATATTCCTGCGCACCCTTGAGTTGAGTTTCTAAACTTAAGCCATCCATTTGTTTAGCACCGGAAACTCTGGTGTAGATAACGCAATCATCGGTGATGATTCTGATTTGTTTTTTGCCCTTGGCGAAATTGTTAAACAACTTATTGTCGTTTGTCATGGTGTGTGATTTTAGGTTATTATTTCTATCTTTTTTATTACGCTACTTCTTTAAGTTCATAGTTTTGGACTTCTTCTTTTAAGTTTACTATCTCGCACTCCTGATTATTTTGCTGGGCTGCAAATAATTCATACGCCACTTTACAAAATATCTTCACGCTTTTTAATACTCCAATTAATTCTTCTTCACTTAAATTCTCTTCTTCTAATAATTCCGCAATTTCTTTTGCGCTTAACTCTTCATTATTTTTAATCTGCTCTTTTTCACA
>JBBQED010000025.1:0-40274 GCA_038320345.1 Bacteroidia bacterium | reverse complement strand
CAGCGGAGATATTGATCCACAGGATGAGTTTATCGATGTATTTGATCAATCAACAATAGATAATGATGCAGGAGTATTTGCATTTGGATATTACAGTACTGATGTAAATGGAGACGGGTTTGTGGATGTATTCGACCAAGCCATCGTGGATAATAACGCAACGTTGTTTATCTTCTCAGCTCACCCATAAGCGTCATTAATTAGTGGATGTTATGAGAGCCCCTCCAAAAGAGGGGCTCTTTTTATTTGAGTATTCCTTTTAGGTAACTTTGCAACTCGAATAAATGATCATGAAAGAGAAACAACATTTTGCTACCCTAGCAATTCATGCCGGTCAGGAACCCGATCCTACGACTGGTGCAATTATGACTCCTATTTATCAAACCTCTACCTATGTTCAGGAATATCCTGGCAAGCATAAAGGTTATGCATATGCTCGTGGTAAGAATCCTACCAGATCGGCTTTAGAAAACTGTATTGCTGCATTAGAAAATGCAGCGTATGGATTATGCTTCAGCAGCGGACAAGGTGCGAGCGATGCATTGATAAAAATGCTTCGTCCCGGTGATGAAGTGATTGCTACCAATGATTTATATGGCGGGAGTTACCGGATGTTCACTAAAGTGTTTGCGCACTTCGGAATAAAATTCCATTTCATCAATATGTATGATGCGAACAATATCAGTAATTCAGTAAATGCCAATACGAAGATGTTATGGGTGGAAACTCCTACTAATCCTACCATGCAGATTATAGATATCAAAGCGTGTGCTGCCATAGCAAAAGCAAAGAATCTAATTCTCGTAGTGGATAATACTTTCGCATCTCCATATTTGCAAAACCCTTTAGATCTAGGTGCCGATATCGTGATGCATTCCGCTACTAAATATCTTGGAGGACATAGCGATGTAATCATGGGAGCTATCTGTACCAACAATAAAGATTATTATGAGCAACTAGCGTTTATTCATAATTCCTGCGGCGCTGTACCCGGACCAATGGATAGTTTTTTAGTGATGCGTGGATTAAAGACTTTGCATGTACGCATGGAACGGCATTGCTCAAACGGAAAATCGATTGCTGAATTTCTGAGAGCTCATCCAAAAGTGGATAAAGTATATTGGCCTGGATTTACCGATCATCCTAATCATGCGATCGCTAAAGCTCAAATGAAAGATTTTGGAGGAATGATTTCTTTCACACTCAAAAATGCAACTGTTGAGCAAACTTTTGAAATGGCGTCGAAAGTGAGAGTCTTTTCTCTGGCGGAATCATTGGGTGGAGTAGAATCATTATTGAATCATCCTGCAACGATGACGCATGCGTCGATTCCAAAAGAAGAACGTGATAAAGCAGGAGTTACAGAATCACTGATTCGATTAAGTGTAGGTATCGAAGATATTCGTGATTTGATAGCAGATCTGAATCAAGCAATCGGATAAAGTAATAAAGTGTATTCCAATAAAAAATCCCGCACATGGCGGGATTTTTTATTAAGAGAGTATTGCGTTTGATTTAACTTCCACACATTAAACATCCTTCAGGATTATCGAGTGAACAGGAAATTTGATCGCTCGGTAGATCGCTTACAAAACTGGAAGTAACGTCATTCACTGTTGATGATCCTGTAGTAACTTCAGTAACAACAGTAGTTGCGGTAAGGGTAGGCGTTAGTTCTGGCTCAATTTGTTGAGGAACCATTTCATATTGCTTATCTACAGTGAATTTAATGGCAGTAGCAGCAGGTTTAGTACGCAAGTAATACATTCCAGTTTTCAATCCACGTTCCCATGCATAGAAATGCATCGAAGTAAGCTTTGCAAAATTCGGTTCTGCAATAAAGAGATTCAGTGATTGACTTTGACAGATAAATGCACCTCGATCGGCAGCCATATCAATTACCGTACGCTGTTTAATTTCCCATACGGTTTTATAAAGTTCTTTAATTTCCTGAGGAATTTCTGGAATATTCTGAACCGAACCACCAGCAGCGATGACTTTATTCTTCATATCGTTATTCCACAGTTTCAAACGTACGAGGTCGATTAACAGGTGCTTATTTACAACGATAAACTCTCCGCTTAATACACGACGGTTGTAAATATTAGTAGTGTAAGGTTCGAAACATTCGTTATTGCCTAAAATCTGTGAAGTAGAAGCCGTAGGCATTGGAGCGAGTAATAATGAATTACGTACACCGTGTTCTTTCACTTCTTCACGTAGAACATCCCACTCCCAACGATCAGTAGGTTTTACTCCCCACATATCAAATTGGAACTCACCTTTAGAAACTGGTGAACCTTCGTATGTAGAGTAAGGACCTTCAACTTTCGCAAGATCCTTAGAAGCAGTCATTGCAGCATAATAGATCGTCTCGAAAATTTCTTTGTTCAACTGACGAGCTTCATCACTTTCAAAAGGATAACGCATCAGAATAAATGCATCTGCAAGTCCTTGCACACCGATACCTATCGGACGGTGACGCATATTGCTATTCTTCGCTTCAATGATGGGGTAATAATTTACATCGATGATACGATTCAAATTTTTAGTTACCACATAAGTAATATCGAACAAACGCTGATGATCGAATTTACCATTGATAACGAAACGTGGTAATGCGAGAGAAGCAAGGTTACAAACTGCAACTTCATCATCCGCTGTGTATTCAACAATTTCTGTACAGAGGTTAGAACTTTTAATCGTTCCAAGATTTTTCTGATTGCTTTTTATGTTGCACGCATCTTTGTACAACATATAAGGCGTTCCTGTTTCTATTTGTGATTCAAGGATTGCAGTCCAGAGTTCACGTGCAGGAATTGATTTACGCGCACGACCTTCTGCTTCGTATTTAGTATAGAGTAATTCGAACTCCATTCCGTAACAATCACTAAGTCCTGGTGCTTCATTCGGACAGAATAAACTCCAGTTTCCTTCTTCTTTCACGCGTTTCATAAATAAATCAGAAACCCAGAGTGCGAAGAATAAATCACGCGCGCGGTTTTCTTCTTTACCATGATTCTTTTTCAAATCAAGGAATTCGAAAATATCGGCATGCCATGGCTCAAGATATATGGCGAAAGAACCTTTACGTTTTCCACCACCTTGATCTACATAACGAGCAGTATCATTGAAAACTCTCAGCATCGGAACAATTCCGTTGCTAGTTCCGTTGGTTCCACGGATATAAGATCCAGTAGCACGAACGTTATGGATGCTTAATCCAATACCACCTGCCGATTGAGAAATCTGCGCACACTGTTTCAAAGTATTATAGATTCCACCGATGCTATCATCTTGCATTTGCAACAGGAAGCAGGAACTAAGCTGTGGTTTAGGAGTGCCCGCATTAAAAAGAGTGGGAGTTGCATGTGTAAACCAACGCTCACTCATCAAGTTATAAGTCTCAATTGCTGAGGCGACATCCGTTTTGTGAATCCCAACAGAAACACGCATCAACATATGCTGAGGACGTTCTACCACTTTTCCATCGAGCTTTAGAAGATAAGATTTCTCTAAAGTCTTGAAGCCGAAGTAATCATAACCAAAATCACGGTCATATATAATAGTAGAGTCCAACAGATCCGCATTCGCCTCAATTACTTCAATCACCTCTTCGGCGATAAGCGAAGCATTTTTTCCTGTTTTGGGATCAATATAGATAAAGAGGTCGTGCATCGTTTCGCTAAACGACTTCTTCGTATTCTTATGAAGATTGGAAATCGCAATCCGAGAAGCCAAAAGGGCAAAATCCGGATGACGTGTAGTTAAAGAGGCAGCAGTTTCGGCAGCCAGGTTGTCTAATTCAGTGGTGGTAACACCGTCATAAACTCCTTCAATCACCTTTTGAGCGACAATTTCAGGGCTAACATGCTCAGCAGAAAGGCCATAGCATAGTTTCTGAATCCTAGCAGTGATCTTGTCGAACTTCACTGTTTCGGTCTTGCCGTCTCTTTTTATTACGTACATATTGGCTTGATATTAACTAAGGGTTAAAAATGGGATGGTTAGGTTACTAATTAATGAACTTTTGCCTGTTTGAGGCGACAATCTGCCCTGCAACGGATTTTGTTGCTTGCAATGTTAAACGACTATTTCAGATGATTATGAAAACCAGCTTATTGTATTTACACAGTACAGCTGCTAGGCTGGTTACAAATCAAGTTAAAGATAAGCTCGTTCCCAAGGGTTAATTTTTAACAATACGATACACTTTTCAACAAAATCTGGGTTGTAAAATAAAGTGTCGGAAAAACTTTGAAAGAAGAAAAAAAATGATAAATAGGGATAAGCAGACGAAATAAAAGTAATAAAAGATTTTTTTCTTTAGAAAATTGTGACTATATCACAGTTAATACCAATTTTTTTTAATTTAGGATAGGCGATAACGTTAGTAAAAGAATGCAGAGATATTTAACAGCAATACGTTATCAGTTGATGATAATTTTATGTACTTCCATTTTATTTTCTCTAAATAAAGTTGTCAGCAGGTACACTCCTTTTTTCATGTTTTCCAATTCTAGATTTTCGGAAAAAATATTTTTCTTTTCTAGTATTGTTCTACCTGTTAGATCTTTTAAAGAGTAAGAAATAATTTCATCTGCCGCACTTACAAAGCAAGTACCTGATGATGGATTTGGATAAACGGAAATTTTAGTAGCAGCAATTTCATTTATTCCAGTGCTGGTGATTCCGCTTTTGTATAATCCCGATCCGAAAGTAGTGACCCATATTTCACCAGACTGATATGGATTGAAAAAAATTCGTTCCGGCTGCCGAAAGGGAAAATTATTATCGCGAATAAAAGTGGGAGATACCGTATTCAATCCTGTACATTTCCAGAGTCCTTCTGTTTCTGTACTCATCCACGCCTCCCCAGTATGCTGAGGATCGAAAGTAATTGAACTTACTCGATCTGCTCCACTAAATATTTTTGTCCAGCTTAGGCCACGGTTGGTTGTTTTATACAATCCTCCCAAACCATTGGGTGCACCACCCCAGCCACTCCACACACATGCGTACCAAGTATTTTGTTGAGCATCGGATGGATCAACGACCAGATCTTTCGTATAGTATTGCATTCCTGCATCACTTCTGTCAATCCAATTGGAGCTTCCTGCATTTAATAGAAAGACGCCGGATGAAGCAGTGAACGTCCCGCTACCGTTTCTTCGTGCACAATAACTTGCTACCACACTTCCATCATTGAGTACGTTAATCGATAATGGATGTCCTTGAGTTCGTGGAGGACTATTTAATCGAGTCCATGTACTAGAACTTCCTGCTTGAATATTATCACATTTCCAAACATCACCTTCTCCGATTCCATTTGCATAATGAATTACACTTGCATACATACGGTTTGCATTGCCGGGATCCGTGGCTAACCAAATAACAGGATGGTTAAAATCATGTAGCAACTGCCAACTACTTCCACCATTGCTCGAATATCTTATCTGCCCCAAACCGGGATCTAACAATGCATCCGTTAATCGCGTGGTTTGGTAGATATCATGCACTGTTGAAGTGCTCACGTATAAATTTCCGTTACTAGGATGTTTCACGAAATGATAAGTGGAGTTCTGCGTAGTAGCTCCAGCCATTTTCCAAGATACACCTGCATCATCACTTTTAATACCATTGATGTCTGAAAATCCTGCAAAAACACTATTGGAATTATTCCAAGCGATACTCCAGCAAGTAGTGTTTTCTAATCCTGAACTATGATAGGATTTGAATGCAGGAGTATTTGCACCTGCCGCATTCTGATCCGTGAAAGAAACATATGCTTGCTTCCAATTCGATCCTCCATTGATTGTAGTATGCACGAAACCAAGATCACTGATAGAAGCAATATCTGCATCTAACGGTGATACAGCAAGACCTAAGATATATTCTGCATAGCCCCAACCTCGGTCGCCACCCACACCACACCATCCAGTAATGATATTATTGTTTAATGTAGTATTGAAAACAGAGGTCCATATATTTCCACCATCAATAGAATGATACACTACAGGATTTCCTGCAACGACATCTCCTCCCGCTAAAAATACTTTATCAATATTATTGCGTGCACACGCCACAAAAAATAATTTATGATCGGGATTAATTCCAAAATTATGTGCCGTCCATGTAGTTCCTGCTCCATCGCAAGTATACACACCAACGCTGCTTCCAAAATCCGCACCGGTGATTCCACCATATAAATCGGTTTGCAACATCGCTACTGCATATAGTCTGGTTGTATTTCCTGTTTTTGCTCCGCAAAACGAACTCATTCCACAGAGATTAGGCCAACCAGGAAGTGTTGTGGGAATAAAAATACTTCCACCATTAGTAGAAACCAACATTCCAGCAGATGTGCCGATATAAATGTTGTTTCCATCAAAGAACGCCCCAGCAACATGTAATCCATTTCCTCCATTATTGAAAGTAAGCAGCATTACAAAGGTCTGGCCTCCATCATCAGAGTACCAGAGATGATCATAATTGGAAATCAGTATTCGATCAGTACGATTAGGATCTGTTATTAACGTATAGGCCTCTCCGTTAGTAGGATCATTGGCTATTGGACTCCAGCTATTCCCACCATCGGTTGATCGTACAGGTTGCGAATAATCGTTTCCAGACTGCGGCGTATGGTCTATGGCTAAAATTTCCTGAGGGTTACTAGTATATTGAATACAAGTATTTGTTCCAGCTTGTATTTTTTGTGCATTTTGAATCGACCATGACAATCCCCAATCACTACTCTTATAAAGACCGCTCATGTCGCAGGCAACCCATAATTCCTGACTGTTATAAGGATTGATAGAAGGACTAAATAAAGCTCCTCCTCCTCCGATACCTCGATTTTGCCAAGGCGTAACTTGAGCATCAGCAATGCTATTGTTCAGAGCTAATATCACTAAGGTTGACAAGAGGTATGATCGTAGCATACTCAAAGATGCAGATCAATAGTCGGCAAAAGGAATCAATACAAACTGATTCCTTACAAAAAATGGATAGCAATTACCCATAGATTTTTACTGAACGACTTTACTATTCTAAATGCGATCTAATAATTAAGGAGCATTCTTTTGCTGCATTGTAAATGAGATCATGAGCAGCTTCCGGAATATTTTGCATCTCAACATTAGGAAGGAATTGCAAAAGGATATCAGCAATAGCTTTGTAAATGGGTGTGCAATCTTCTCCGTTCAGGATGCATACTGGCACATTCATATTTCTGAGTTCTTCTTCAGCAAGAGTGATGGTAGCTTGTTTGTAAACGAGATGATAAAGGGAGGTGGCATTTGCAATCATATCCATTCTGATCTCTCCGGGTAATATTTCAAATCCTGATTCACCAATCGCATAATCCATCAATGCCTTAACAGCCTTTGCAGCATATCCAGTTTCAAAGGCTGCTCTGATTTTCATCATCGCTTGAGTTCGCTGCTCCAATAAACCTGCATATTCCAATTTATTACACACTAGATTTGGAATGCTGGGCTCTGCTAGATAAATCCTTTTAAATCGCTGCGGAGCATGGATGGCAGCAGTAAGCAGTACATTGCCACCATAGGAATGTCCTAAAGCAGTTACATCTTCTAGGTTAAGTACATTCAGTAAAGCAATTAAATCAGAAGCATGTAATACAGGTCCGTAGGTGCCGGGAGCACAAGGATCGTTAGGTAAATGGAAGCGCTGACTATAACTGATGAATTCAAAATCATGCAAGAGATATTTTTCGAGAAAATGAGAATGCTCAAAACTTCCTGCGGCACCATGAACAAACAAAAAGGGTTTCCCATTTCCTTTTATTGAAACAGTAAGTGTACTGTCACCAATATTTACATTTTGTATCATCTTGGATCAAGGTAAAAGTTCAGTCATTTATCAAAGAAGGTTCAGATTTGCGTATCTGAATCACTACCATTTTAGAAGTAGGCGTATTGCTTTTATCAGCAGTACTATTTATAGGAACTAAGATGTTTGTTTCAGGGAAGTAAGTTGCAGTGCACCGCTCAGGAATATCATAGGCAACTACAATAAACTTTCGAGCAACGCGCTCTCTGTCCTCGTGGAAATTGTAGAGGTCAACCACTTCACCGGGAGATAGACCTGCTTTATAAATATCCTTCGGATTCATCATAATGATTCGTCTTTCATTGAAAATTCCGCGGTAACGATCATCGAGTCCGTAGATCGTAGTGTTAAACTGATCATGACTGCGAATGGTCATCATGATAAATTCGTCGTCTTCAATTTTTTGCTCAATAACATCCGCCACATTAAATTCAGCAGTACCACTTAAAGTATTAAACGTTCCCTCACGACTCCCATTCGGAAGATAAAATCCTCCTGTTCTTCTTACTCTGGTGTTGTAATCATTGAAGCCGGGAATAGTTTTTTCAATATGCGATCGGATAGTATCATAATGTAATAGGTAAGACTTCCAAGGCACCAAACTTTTATCTCCAAAAAAGGTAACTGCAAGTTTTGCTACAATAACAGGCTCACTCAACAAGTGTTCAGAAATTGGATTTAAATTACCGGTAGATTTATGAACGATGCCCATAGAGTTTTCTACCGTTACAAATTGTTCTACGCCATTCACTAAATCCTTATCAGTACGACCTAAGCAGGGAAGAATGATTGCTTCCTTACCAGTAATTAAATGACTTCTATTGAGCTTTGTAGAAACCTGTACAGTTAATTTACATTGCTGAATTGCTTTCGCGGTATAGTTAGTATCAGGTGTTGCAGATAAAAAGTTACCTCCCATCGCAAAAAACACATCAACTTTCCCTTCGTGCATAGCATGAATAGCTTCAACAGTATCATATCCATGCTTTTCAGGAGGGGTAAAACCATACGTATTTTTTAAAGCATCGAGAAATTTCTTTGAGGGCTTTTCGTAAATCCCCATGGTGCGGTCACCTTGTACATTACTATGCCCTCGCACAGGGCAAGTGCCTGCACCTGGTTTCCCAATACTCCCTTTCAGCAATAGAATATTAACGATTTCTCGTATCGTATCCACTGCATTTTTATGCTGCGTTAATCCCATCGCCCAGCATGCGATAATTTTCTTTTTGTGGATGAGTAGATCGGCAGCTTTACGTACAAGAGATTCTTCTACACCAGTAGCTGCGAGGAGAGTTTTTAAATTCTGCTTACGTAAATGATTGCTGTAATCTGTATATCCTGATGTATGTGCTTCAATAAAATCACTGTCAAAAACACCACCTACATTTTTATCTTCAGCTTGAAGCATCAAAAGTGCAATTGCTTTTAATAAGGAAAGATCTGAATTAATTTTTACTTGAAGATAAATATCAGTAAGTGAAGTTGCAATACCTAGGGCTCCTTCTAATTGTTGAGGATGACTGAAAGCAAGTAAGCCCGTTTCTTTTAAAGGATTTATCGCAATTATTTTTGCGCCATTTTCCTTAGCAGATTGTAGCGCACTGAGCATACGAGGGTGATTGGTGCCTGGATTTTGTCCGAGTACCAGTATAACTTCTGCTTCATAGAAGTCTTCTAGTTTCACAGATCCTTTTCCTATGCCTAACGATTCCGTTAGTGCAACGCCGCTGGATTCGTGACACATATTGCTACAATCTGGAAGATTGTTGGTGCCAAATTCTCTAACAAATAACTGATACAAGAATGCAGCTTCATTACTAGTTCTTCCTGAAGTATAAAAAACGGCATCATCGGGCGACTTCACATTTTTAAGATAGGTGGCAATTTTTAGGAATGCCTTATCCCATGAAATCGGCTGATAATGTGTTCCCCCTTCGGGTAAATACATAGGCTCGGCCAATCGTCCTTTTTTGCCAATCTCATAATCACTAAGTTCAGCAAGTTCAGCAACACTATGTTTTGAGAAAAACGCTGCTCCTATTTTATCCGTTGTTGATTCTTCTGAAATTGCCTTTGCTCCATTCTCACAATACTCTGCTATACTTGATCGATGTTCAGGATCAGGCCACGCACATCCTGGGCAATCGGGTCCGTAAGTTTGATTTAATGCAGCAAGTGCTTTTAGTCCACGAGGTACATTCATAGCACCAAAAACATGGCGCATACTATTGATTACAGCCTTTGCTCCACCAGCTACTTTAAGCGGATGTTTTAATTTGAGACCTGTAAATCTCTCTGGTGTTTCAGCACCTACTACGGAAACCTGTTTTGTTTTTTCCAATTTCGGTTAGGCCTGAGGGTTAGGATAATTATCCGACTGATCTTCTTCTACTTCATCGAGGCACTGAAAATCTTTTTCGATCAGCAATACTAAAATAGTATCACCAGAAACGGGAACGGTCGTACGATAACCTACTTTATTATTTTTGAACCATACATCAGCATCAGTGGCAGGCATGTAAATGGTGATTTTATTTTCTTTGTAATCAGCTTCTAGATTGGATATTCCTTCTTTTCTTTTCAGGGCATATGAAAAAACAGCGTTCGAACCAAAATGCGTCTGTTCTTCCAACAACCCTTCGTTTGAAATTTTTTCCACTTCTGATTTTGTTAGTCTATACCGAATGAAGTTACCCTTAATTCTTACTTTCATAATTTTCTGATTGCTTCGCAAAATTAACTCTTGCCGGAACGGTATACAAATTTAAACGATCGGCTTTGATGAATCCACACAATGTAATTCCTGCTTCTTCCGCTAATTGGATTGCTAATCCGGAAGGTGCCCCGATTGCCAAGATTACTCTTACACCGGCCATGGCAGCTTTTTGCACCAACTCAAAGCTGATCCTTCCGCTCAATAATAAGAGATGTTGATCTAAGGGTAATAGTTCATTTTCAAGAGCAGCTCCAATTAATTTATCAAGTGCATTATGACGACCTACATCTTCTTTTAACATCAAAAGGTCGCCGGATTTATTGAATAGGGCGCTGGCATGTAATCCACCCGTTGATTCAAAAATTTTCTGTGCAGATCTTAGTTTTTCAGGAAGACTTTGAATTAAATCCGGTGCTATCATCCAGCTTTCCTGA
The DNA here is from genome assembly GCA_038320345.1 of Bacteroidia bacterium. Taxonomy (GTDB): domain Bacteria; phylum Bacteroidota; class Bacteroidia; order AKYH767-A; family OLB10; genus JBBQED01. The sequence goes on along the minus strand of JBBQED010000025.1, from coordinate 29,267 downwards.
CTAAAATCATAGTTAGGAAGTACCGTTTTAACCGAATTAATTGACGACTTCCCGCAAACTCCGCAACTTGAGCTGGTGTAAAAATGCCGATCCAGTTTAGTAAGATCAAAGGTAGCCTCCGGACTAAGTTTTACAGTAATTTTATTTTCATCTATTGCATCAGTACTAATTTCAAGAATTTCTTTTTTATGATGAATGATTCCTTCAGTAAGTAAAAATCCAGTAGAAAGTTCCCGATCACTTCCGGGAGTTCGCATAGTGATCGAGATATTCTTTAATTGTCGATGATCCTCATCACCATATTCGATTTTAATTTCAAGAGGCTCTTCCGCCGCTACAGCATCCGACATTCTAAAAACGGAGTCTTCTTCGATTCTGATGATCTCTTGTAAAACAACACTTTTCATAAGCGTGAAGTTAAGGATTTTTAAGTTTCCTTTTTGCTTCTTCGAATGCCTCCCTCGTATCAACGCTGATGAGACAGTTAGGACGAGTTGGGATTACCAATTTTGTTTCTACTGTAGTTAAAAAGCTACGTAATGAATACTGCTTCTGAGCAAAACGCTCCATCAAAAGTAATTTAGATTTCAACTCGTAAATTCCAGGAAATGGCTCTGGAAGTTGTTGTTCGGGATTTAAAAATACTGTTGCGCAATGTGATGGGTCTCTTGAGTCGAGGATTTCCATTAAATCGATTTCTTGGAAATAGGGATAATCACAGCCAACCATCAGAAATGCTCCATCAACTTTATTGAAAGCAGAAAGTAATCCTCCCATAGGTCCGCAATGCTGAAATTGGATTTCATCAACGATCCCTTTTTTCGGTAGTGCCGGATCTTTAGATTGTTCAGGACTACAAGAAATAAAAACATCATCACAATATTTTTCTAAAAGCTGGGATAAATAATTCACTTGCGACATTCCATGGTAGTCCAGTAAATATTTGGGTTCTCCCATCCTAGAACTTTCTCCTCCAGTGAGAATTAATCCATACAACCCCTGTTTAGATTTCATGGAAGGTATCAATGGTTACGATTTTTACATTTTTTAGCTGATACTTTTCAAGTACCTTGTTAAGTAAGGATCCCCTTACTACAATAATTAATCTCGAAGAAGTTCTTTCGGATTTAAACCACTGTATCAGCGCATTTAATTCTGGCTCGAAGCCTTTATCATCAAGTTCCAATTTTCCCAGTTCATCAATGATGATGTACTCAGAAGTAGTAGAAATCGCTTCACGGATTATTTCTTTGCCGAGTTGAAATATTGCATTGCTGAAGCGAAATTTTCCTACTAGAAGATCACTTGATCTGAAATCTTCAATGACTTCCATGGTAGAAATATTTCCAGTACGGAGATCTAAAAATTTACGAATTCCATCTTGATCTGGCGTAAGAAAACCATACAGATTTGATTTTCCTGCCATCCATTTCATTAAGGTGGAAGTCTTGCCGGATTTTACAGCACCTGTGAATAGATAAATATGCTCTTCACTCATTTCCCGGAATATTTATACCGATGACGATCAATCCAATCATCCACTCACGGATTCTTTTCCATCCTTTATAATTCTTACCGACTTCCAAATAAAGAGGTATTGCTCTTGCTGAAAATTCTGGTAATAAATTCATAATAGATTTTAGCTGCAACGCATTATTGCTTCTACTATTTTTTAGAAATTTTTCGAGTAGCCAAGAAAAGACAGGTACAGCAACGGTCACCCAAATGAACACCGCTGATATCGTTCTCAGAAAAATGTACATCAACTTTTTCGACCCTTCTGCATTTTTTCCAGTATACAAAAACACCAATGTAATGAAGAGCAGGGTAAACAGAAAAATACGATTTTTCTTACGACGAACATCTTCGATTTCGAGCGTTGAATTGGATAAGGGCTGGAGTAGATGATCATACTTCCCGGCTCTACTCGTTAATTGTTTTGGTAAACGCGGAATCCAGATGCCCAGCATTAAACCCCAGGTTAAGTACAAGAGTAAATAGCCTCCAATCACCCATGTGGAACCCGTAATCGTAGGCTGCAAAGAAAATATTTTTAGTACTTCTACATAAAAAGCATCCATTGCTTCAAATAAAGATTTACCAAAAAATACCCAGACTAATAACAGTTTCTGCAATGCGGATTCAGCCATGGCGAGGATGGCAAAAATGAAAGCACTGATGCTAAAAGACGGAATCAAACGAAATATTAATGCGCCAGTAAATCCTTGAAAGGCAACAGCAAGATAAGCAGGAGGAGGAGCTTGAGGACTTACTGTTAATTTTACAATCATTACCAAGATAGTACTCCCTATCATCACCTTCATATCGTTATCGCTGAAGTATGCTAGTAATCCAATAATCAGCACAGCAAAGCCACCGGCTACAATTCCAGTGAAAGGAATATGAAGTGCATGCATCGCTCCGCCTAATGCACATTCTGTAAAAGCCCAGATCGCAGTAAGCCTAAGAATAATAGGAGAGGAGTTTATTTCAGTCATACAATTTTCACTAGCATAAATTCCTGATGAGGTTAATGCAATTTCAGCATGCTAGCGATGATGATCAATATTCTGGGATTACTGGTTTGTTACCTAGAATTACATCAACTTCATGCATTACATCTTCCGTTAATAATGGAAGAATATCAAGTGCACTTAAATTTTCTGCTAAATGATTTAGCTTACTGGCACCAATGATTACTGTACTTACATGTTGATTTTTAAGGCACCATGCTAATCCAAATTTCGGCAGTGAAACACCTATAGCATCGGCAATCATTTTTATCTTCCTTACTTTTTCAAGTTTATCGTTTGTGAGTGTTTTATCTTTCAACCATTCCAATCCCGCAATTCCTAAACGGGTATCTTCTGGCATTTCATCAAGATATTTTCCACTTAAAATTCCAGATGCAAGTGGTGACCAAATTGTTGTTCCTAAGCCTTCGTATTGAAAGAGATGAAGATATTCTTTTTCCATTTTTCTTCGCTCAAACATATTGTATTCGGGTTGTTCAACAATGGGAGCAATCAGATGATAGCGCGCGCACTCGAGATGGGCTTGCATGATTTCAGCGGCACTCCATTCGGAAGTTCCCCAATATAAAATCTTTCCTTGTTGAATTAACGTATTCATCGCCTGCACGGTTTCCAAGATCGGCGTTTGCTTATCAGGACGATGACAGAAATATAAATCCAGATAATTTAACTGCAACCTTTGCAAAGCAGCATCACATCCCTCAATAATATGCTTTCTACTTAAACCCCGTTGATTGGGTTTATTTTCTTCGTGACCAAAAAATACTTTACTGGAAATCATATAAGAACTGCGTGGCCATTTTACTTTATGCAAAATAGATCCCATTACCAATTCACTTTTTCCTCGCGCATAGACCTCTGCATTATCGAAAAAATTGATTCCCGCATCATAAGCCGCTATCATGAGCGATTCTGCTACTTGATCTTCAATTTGTTTTCCAAAGGTAAGCCATGATCCTAGCGATAATGCGCTAATCTGGAGACCAGATTTTCCTAATTTTCTATATTCCATTTTTTGAAGCTGAATTGCAAAGATAGGAGTGTGGACTAATCGTAGATCAGATCATAAAGAAGGATTCCTATTTATCATTAAACCACCTATCATAGGTAACTCACTTGGTCTCTTATTTTTCTAGTCTAGCTACCGATTAGCCTTTCTGGTTAAAATTTCATCAAAAAAAACTAGCTTGATATTCATCTGAAACGTAACTTAGCGATAATAATAGAAACTCCAGATCTCTGGAGAATTCTGTCGTGTCAGACACTCAATACCCAAACTATTTATGAAGAAAACCCTTCTCTGCTTAGGCTTATTATTGACGTATTTCGGCTCCCAAGCCCAATTGCTCTCAGGACCTGAAGCTGCTGCAATTCAGAAAGATGCACAGCAAATCCGTTACGATCATCGTTCAACGGCTCCATTGTACATCGAATTCAAACCGAATAGTTTCATCTCCGCTGGAAGTGGTTTTGAATCACTGCGGAAAGTTCTTGAAATGTCTTCAGGCGATAGCTGGCAAATCATCCGTAGTGATAAGGATGATCTGGGAATGACCCATGAGCGATTTCAGCAGTATTACAATCAGATAAAAGTAGAAACCGGAGAATATATACTCCATCAGTCTCAGGGTAGGATTGTTGCTGCCAATGGGATGTTTTTTACTCATCTCAATATTTCAACAACACCTTCACTAAACGAAAAGGCGGCCTTACAAAAAGCATTGAGTAACATTGGTGCAAATAAATACCTCTGGGATTTATCTCAAAATGCTCAAGATCTTTGGTTAGGTCATGATCACGCTGCTGCTTACCCGAAAGGGGAATTGGTGATTCTGCCATCAATGGGTTTTGAGAAACAACAACAATCTGCATTATGCTGGAAGTTTGATGTTTATGCAGCTGAACCACATGAGCGTTATTTTATTTATGTGAATGCGCAGTCAGGAAAAATAGAATTTAAAGAGAACCGGATCTGTACAATTGCAGTAACTGGATCTGCTAATACTAAATATAGCGGAACGCAATCGATCATTACTGATAGTGTTTCAGCAGGTAATTACCGCCTTAGAGACGCTACTCGTGGTGGTGGTGTAGAAACGTATAATCTTTTGAATGGTACCAATTATGGAGCAGCTGTGGATTTTACCGATGCGGATAATAACTGGACGAGCGTAGTCAATCAAGATAATGCCGCACTTGATGCGCATTATGGTGCTGAGAAAACGTACGATTATTATTTGTCGGTGCACGGAAGAAACAGCTGGAATAACTTGGGTGGAATTTTAAAATCATACGTACATTATAGTACTGCATACAATAATGCATTCTGGAATGGTTCTGTAATGACTTATGGTGATGGAGATGGATCTACTTTTTCTCCATTAACTGAATTAGATATCTGCGGACATGAACTTTCACATGGAGTAACTGCTTCTAGTTCTAATCTGGTTTATTCGAATGAATCTGGAGCACTCAATGAATCCTTCTCGGATATTTTCGGGGTAAGTGTTGATTTTTTCGCTCGTCCAGCTACTGCTAATTGGACTTTAGCAGATCAGAGTTATACTCCTGCTACTCCGGGTGATGGAATTCGTTACATGAATAATCCAAATGCAGCAGGTAACCCTGATACTTATCTCGGAACGAGTTGGTATGCTGGTACTGCAGATAACGGTGGTGTACATACGAACTCTGGTGTTCAAAATTTCTGGTACTATTTATTGTGTACCGGAGGAAGTGGAACAAACGATGGTGGTTTTGTTTATAATGTTGCAAATATCACGATGGCGAAAGCACGATTAATTGCTTATCGCAATAATACTTTCTATCTCACCTCAGGATCTCAATATGCTGATGCTGGATTTTACTCGCTGAAATCAGCGACAGATATCTACGGTCCTTGTTCTCCTGAAGCCTATGCTGTGAAAAATGCATGGGATGCTGTTGGAATATATGGATTGTCATTGAATGCAAATGCTACTGCTTCTGTAAGCGGTTCATCATGTACTGGTGGAACAATTCAGCTTGCTGCAACTGGTGGAAATACTTATCAGTGGTCAGGGCCAGGTGGATTCACATCTGCACTGCAAAACCCAACGATCGCAAATGCTGCTGCTGGAAATGCAGGAACATATACTTGCTTGGTAACTACTGCTACAGGATGTACTTCAACACCTACAGTTGTAGTTGCACTAAATGCATCGCCAACAGTTTCTGCTACAGGAGGCACTGGTGGATGTCAAGGTAATCCAGTTCAGTTGACTGCAAATGCTACTGTTCCAGGTCAAGGCGGAAACACTGGTTTTAATGCAACAGCGGTAGCAATCCCAGATAATAATGCCACTGGAATTACTTCAAATATCACCATCAGTGGAAGCTCTTCAGCGAATGCACTGATCTCCGTAAAAATTGATTCCTTAATTCATACATGGGATGCAGATTTAAAAATTGAATTGATTGCACCAAATGGTTCAACAATTATTCTTGCGAATCAAGTAGGAGGCTCGGGAGATAATTTTATTCGTACAAATTTCATCACTTCAGCGGTTACTGCAATCGCAAGTGGCACTGCTCCATTTACAGGAAATTTCCTTCCTTCTACTCCATTCTCTGGTTTGTCAGGTTCAGCAAATGGAATTTGGAAATTAAAAATATCAGATCTTGCAGGTCAGGATATTGGAACCTTATATAAATGGTCGATTGTATTGCCAGGAAATGCTATTGCTTCCTACAGCTGGACTCCTCCTGCTACCTTAAACAATGCAGCTATATTTAATCCAGTGGCTTCACCAACTTCAACTACTACTTATACCGTTACGGTTACGGATAATTCTGGATGTACGGCTTCTGCAAATACAACTGTTAATGTGAGTAATGTTTCTGCTTCTACATCCATCACTAATGTAACTTGTTTCGATGGTTTAAATGGTGTAGTGAATCTCTTGCTCAATGGCGGCTCAACTCCTTATACTATTAACTGGTCGAATGGTGCTACCACTTCTGGTTTGATTGGAGTAGGTGCTGGTAATTATAATTATTCAGTAACGGATGCAGGAGGATGTACAATAAACGGAACTGCATCAGTAACACAACCTACTCAACTGATTGCTCAATTAACACCCGTTAGTGCGAGTTGTGGAATTGCAAATGGAGGGGTTAATGTTACGGTGAGTGGAGGTTCTCCTGCTTACAGTTATTTCTGGAGCAATAATTCATTCAATCAGAATCTTACTAATGTAAGTGCAGGAAATTATACACTAACTGTTAGTGATCAAAACGGATGTAATGCTACTTCCTCAGTAGCAGTTGATCAAACTGGACAGGTGCTCGTTTCTTCTATTGTTACGGATGCATCTTGTGGAAGTTCAAACGGAGCTGTTAACATTACCGTAACCGGAGCTGTCGCCCCTGTATCTTATCTATGGAGCAATGGTGCCATTTCACAAAATATCGCTGGAGTGGTTGGCGGTACATATACGGTAACAGTTACTAGTGGAAATGGATGTTCAGGCACTGCAACTGCTACAGTAGGTACTTCAGGTGGATCAGTTGCGGCACCAGGTGCTATCAGCGGACCAACAAGTGCTTGTCAGAATCAGTCAGGAGTACAATATGGTGTTGCTGCTGTTGCAGGAGCTACTTCTTATGCATGGACGCTTCCTGCTGGGGCTACCGGTTCTTCCACTAACAATACAATTACTGTAAATTTTGGCGCTACCTACATGGGTGGAAATATCTGCGTTAGTGCATTGAGTCCTTGTGGAAACAGTACTGCATCTTGTCAAAATTTAACTCGACTTACAGCACGACCTGTAACTCCTGCATCTATTGCCGGTGGAACAATTTCTTGCCCAAGTTCTATAAAAATATTTACTACGCCTTCAGTAGTAAACGCAACAACTTATAACTGGACAGTACCAGTGAATGCAAGTATTATAAGCGGTCAGGGAACAACTTCGTTAACTGTGAGTTTTAATGCTGCTTGGGTGAGTGGTACATTAACGGTGAATGCAACAAATTGCATAGGCACTAGTTCGAATCGTACTCTTGCGTTGGTATCTAAACCTTCTACACCATCTTCAATCATTGGAAATAAAACTGCGGTATGTGCAGGATCAACACAAGTTTATTCTTGTCCTACAACTGCGAATGCCACATCTTACAACTGGACAGTTCCAGCCGGAGCTGTAATTAATAGCGGTCAAGGTACTACTAGTATTTCAGTAACATTCCCTATTCCATTTTTAACAGGAAGTGTAACTGTAAATGGAGTAAATGCCTGTACAAGTGGTACTGTTCGCTCTACGAATGTTCGTAGTACACCTGCTCAACCGGGTGTAATTACTGGAGTGTTCAATAATCTATGTAGCAGCACTTCATCGTATAGTATTGTGGCCTCTTCAACAGGAGCTACTAGTTACAATTGGACTGTTCCTGCTGGCGCGATCATTTTATCGGGTCAGGGTACAACATCGATTTCTGTTCAATGGCCTGCAACTAATATTACCGCAGGTTCAATATGTGTAACGTCAGATAATAGTTGTGGTAGTTCTACTTCTCGTTGTCAGACAGGTGTTACTACATTACCTGCTCGACCAGCAGCAATATCAGGAGCAACAACTGTTTGTGCTTCACAAACGGGAGTAGCATTTAGTTGTGTTACACAACCGGGAGTTACGTATACGTGGACTGTTCCTGCTGGATCAACAATTGTTTCAGGACAAGGCACCGGAACTATTTCGGTGAACTGGGGTTCAACAGCGGGCAATGTCGGCGTAAAAGCAGTTAATAGTTGTGGAATTGCAAGTGTTCGTTCTCTTGCAGTAACCATCAACTGCCGTGTTGAAGCTATGCTGGCAATGAACGTGAATTTATTCCCAAATCCTGCTACCGAAGAAACCATTCTTTCTTTCGATGGCATCCCTGGCAAATATGCTGTTGAAGTATTTGACATCTTAGGAAAGTCAATATTTGCAAAGCAATCGGATCAAGAACAACTCACCTTACAACTAAATAATATTGTTGCGGGTGTTTACTTCGTAAAAATTCAATCAGAAGAAGGAATTCAGAAAACACTAAGACTAGTGAAAGAATAACGATTAGCCTACTTTATAAAATGCCGTGTACCGAAAGGTGCACGGCATTTTTATTTTGGAAGTGATTTTTGTTAAATTCAATTCGGCATCAACCTTTGACTAACATCCTTAATCAAGATGCTTATTTTACATACTTCTCCCATTGCGGATGGTCCTTGATGTATTGCGCAATAAACGGACAATAAGGAAGAATTTTCAAATCATGATCTTTAGCAAAATTCAAAGCATACAAAGTTAACTTCGTTGCCAAACCTTTATTCCGTAATTCTTCCGGAACTTCAGTATGAAATAAAGCAATCATATCTTCTTTGAAAGTGTAGGGGATTTTCGAAATATATTCCCCAATACGAATTTCAAACTGTTGTCGCTCTTTATTATTGATAACTTCAGGATCCGACATCTAAACAATTTTAGATATAAACGAGTTGATTATTCCACAGTTAATTTACACATGCAAAATAGATCTATTTACGAAGTAATTCGCTCTTCAATTTCACTTTCATGAAAAAGAAAAAGGTTGCTTAAAACTCTACATTAACTTTAAGTTGTTCCGTTCCTCTTTTTACAGTCACATCTGCTTTATCACCTTTTGCATATGCACCAAGTGCTTTCATATAGCTCATCATGTCCAACACTTTATGTTCACCGATAGCCGTAACAATATCTCCGGATTTAAGTCCTGCTTTTGAAGCAGGTCTGCCTTCTGTGATTCCATCAATGCGCATCCCTTCACCATCGAAGCCATAATCTGGAACTACTCCTAAAGTAACTTTAAAGCGAGGGGCTTCTTCGTTAGTATCATCTTTAGTTTTCTGAAAAGTAAGTTTGCCTTTATCATCCAAGCTCTGAATTAATTTAATCATGTAATTCATGATGCTGATTTCACCAGTGTAGTTAATCAAGTTTTCATCATCACTCGGTTTATGATAATCATTATGCGTTCCGCTGAAAAAATGGAGTACTGGAATTCCCTTCAGATAAAATGAAGTATGATCCGAAGGACCTACTCCAGATTCTGTAGTTTTAATTCTTAAGCTATCTACTTTAATATAATTCATCGTGATCTTCCAAGCATCAGAAGTTCCTGTTCCGTTTACCAATAGCTGAGGATCTTCTGGCTTTAAGCGGCCTACCATATCCATGTTCAGCATGTAGTTGATGCTGTCTAATGATTGCGTTGGATTTTTTACCCAGAAGGAAGAGCCTAACAGTCCTTTTTCCTCTCCGGAATACGCCATGAACAAATAGTTATTATTCTTCGGGCCCTTCGTAATAAGATAACGTGCTAACTCAATTAATGCAGCTGTTCCACTTGCATTATCATCAGCCCCATTATGTATTGCCGGTTCCCCACGATATAATGATCCTTCACCTCCCATTCCTAAATGATCATAATGTGCTCCAATAACAATGGTCCTTGGCGCAAAATTATTCATGTATCCTAAAACATTGTATCCCGTACCTTCTTTCTTTACTAATTCCGTTTGTAATTCAACTTTCATCTTACCGTCTTTCATAAGCAGATTGCGAAAAGCATCGCCAACAAATGCAACTGGAATAGTAGAAGGAGTAATGCGATTGGTATAGTCAGCTTTTGGATTTTCAGCATCTTTATCACTGTTTATAAAAATTACGCCTGCCGCTCCTCTGGAAATAGCAGTGTCAATACGCATTCTGAAATCTGTATATTCTGAATATTTGCTATGCGGTCCGCCTTTATCAGGTGTTGAAGTTTCGATGATAAAAATTTTACCTTTTAATCCTTTCAGATCTTTGTAATCATTGTACTCCAATTTCGGGGCAACCATTCCGTAACCTACACGGATAGCTTCTGCATTAACTTTTCCATTGATGGTGAATGCAAGCGGAAAAAAATCATCCCCTTTCTCAATTATTTTTCCATCGATATTTAACTTAGTGGCGGGACCGGCGGATACAGATTTTGTAAAAGGAAACGCTTGCAAATAATACGATGTTCCTAATGGTGCTAATCCTACATCCTTAAATTCTTTGAGGATATACATGTAAGACATTCGTTCACCAGGCTCTCCTGTTTCTCTTCCTTGATAGGCATCTGACGCTAAGGTGCTGATATGCTTTTTCAGATTCGGAATTACCATTCGGGAATCGAGTTGCGCGTGTACCGAACTAGAAGCACCCACTAGGGCAAGTGCCAGAAGAGCTTTGGAATAAAGTGACATAGAAGATATTTTCTGTAAAAATACACCTTCCTGAGTATAAATCGTAACTCTTGTGGGTTAGGTGGCTAAAAGAAGAGCCTACCTGAAGCCCTCAATGCATTAGTTCATCCAGCCTTTAATTTCCTCTAAAGAAGGTAGCGTTTGTTCTAACTTAAGTTTCTTCCTCATCCCACCTAAATCATTAAATAATTTATTCGGATTAAGCTCCTTAAGTTGAATCACATTTGTAATGCCCATCTTTTTCAAAACATCGTTCCACGGTGCAGGTACACTCTCTAGTTGATTACTTTCTGCTTCAAAAGAGGAGATGTTAGTCTCAGGTCGCATTTGTGGAAAGAATAAAACATCTTGAATGGATGCTGAGTTAGTCATGATCATCGAGAGCCGATCAATCCCAATGCCCAATCCTGCCGTTGGAGGCATTCCATGTTCAATAGCACGAAGAAAATCTTCATCGAGTTGCATGGCTTCTTCATCACCTCGTTTGCCTAACTCCAGTTGTTCTTCAAAACGCGCACGTTGATCAATAGGATCATTTAATTCAGAGAAGGCATTGCAGATTTCTTTTCCATTACAAATCGCTTCAAAGCGTTCAACGAGACCCGGCTTGCTGCGGTGTTTCTTTGCAAGTGGACTCATCTCCACTGGATAATCCGTGATGAACGTAGGTTGTAGGAGTTTACTTTCGCATTTCTCACCAAAAATTTCATCAATGATTTTTCCTCTGCCCATCGTTTCATTTAACTCAACACCCATTGCTTTTGCTGCAACACGCATCTGCTCTTCATTCATGTCGGTAATATCGACCCCAGTAAAATGTGCGATGGCTTCATACATCGTAAATCGTTTCCATGGTCGTGCGAAATTAATAGTATGTTCGCCTACTTGTACTTGAGTGGTTCCATGTAAATCGAGTGCAACTTTTTCTACCATTTCTTCTACCAGTTCCATCATCCAGTAGTAATCTTTATAAGCAACGTACAGTTCTACCTGCGTAAATTCAGGATTGTGAAAACGTGACATTCCTTCATTGCGAAAATCTTTTGCAAATTCATACACTCCATCATAACCTCCAACAATGAGTCGCTTGAGATAAAGCTCATTTGCGATTCGTAAATACAAAGTCATGTCGAGGGTATTGTGATGCGTTTTAAACGGTCGCGCAGCAGCTCCACCATACAAAGGTTGTAAAATCGGTGTTTCTACTTCTAGGTATCCTTTCCCTCCTAAATACTGTCGAATACTACTTACCAATTGTGATCGTTTTACAAAGGCTTCGCGCACATGCGGATTTACAATTAGATCAACATAACGTTGACGGTAACGCATTTCAGGATCACTAAATGCATCGTAAACTTGTCCGTCTTTTTCTTTTACGGATGGAAGTGGACGCAAGGATTTGGTGAGTACATTAAGTTCAGTAACATGTACCGATAATTCTCCTGTCTGTGTGCGGAAAACATACCCTTTCACACCAACAATATCACCCACATCAAGTAGTTTCTTGAAAACGATATTGTAAAATGATTTGTCTTCACCTGGACAAAGATCATCACGGCGCAAATACACCTGAATTCTTCCAGAACTATCCTGAATCTCTGCAAAAGAAGCATTGCCCATAATCCGGCGACTCATAATTCTTCCAGCAATCACAACTTCTTTGAATCCTTCCGGGTTCTTATCAAAACTCTCATGAATAACGTGACTTTGCATATTCACAGGATAGAGCTCAGCAGGATAAGGATTTATCCCCATTTTGATGAGTTCATCAAGACTTTGGCGTCGAATGACTTCCTGTTCGGATAAGTGTTGTGACATGTTTATGCTGGTATTTTTTAAAAGGTCTGCAAAGGTAAGAGATAATTGAACCTGAAATTTGAAACCTTTAAGGGGTAAAAAGTGTAAAAATGAAGGTCGAAGTCCCAGAAATTTAGTGAATCGGGAAATGGGGTATAAAAAGCATTAATGCTTTCAAGATCCGTCATAAAGTGAAATTCGTAAATGAAGATTGTAATGATGTAAGAAAAATGTCATCAAAAAGGTTTCAGACTCCTTACCTTTGCAGAAATATAGCTAAATCAATCTTTTACTGCTCATTTATTCCTAACAATATCCAGGATAACATTTAAAAAATTTATTGTCATGTTCAAGAAGTACCTGATCCCTTTATTATTAGTGTTTTCTTTCACCTACTTCCTGAGTTCTTGTAAGAAGGAATCTACCGCTGATGAGTCTACCACAGGTAGCCAGCTGGATGAAGTATTAAAGTTAAGTTCTGGTGGAGTAGGCCGCTCTTTTTATAAGATGCCTTCTTCTGGTGATTATGCAAATATTCCTCAGGATCCTAATAATCCTTTGTCGGATGCTAAAGTCGATCTTGGTGCCTTTCTTTATCATGAAACCGGTCTTTCTCTCAATCCTCGCTATGCGGTAGGAGCGCGTACTTATTCTTGTGCTTCTTGCCATCATGAAAAAGCAGGTTTTCAAGCCGGTGTTGCCCAAGGACTTGCCGAAGGTGGTATCGGTTTCGGAGTGAAAGGCGAAGCGCGTCATCCGGATATGAGTTATCCCAATACGGATTCCATCGATGCTCCTATGATCCGATCCCCCTCGTCCATGAATATGGCTTACCAAGAAAATATTATGTGGAATGGTCAATTTGGTGCAACAGGACTGAATGCTGGTACACAAGCTTCATGGACTCAGGGTTCACCTCTATATTTTAATTTTCTAGGTTATCAGGGCATAGAAACCCAAGCTATTGCCGGGCAAAATGTTCATCATTTGGAAGTAGATACCGTTTTCTTGCAAAGTAGTCCTATCTACATGGATTTGTTTAATCGCGCCTTCTCTAATTTGCCACTAGGGCAAAGAGTCAATCGTACTACAATAGGACTCGCAATTGCAGCTTATGAACGTACATTATTAGCGAATCAATCTCCATGGCAACAATGGCTGGATGGAACAACAACTGCAATGAGCGAAGATGAATTAAAAGGCGCAGTACTCTTTTTCGGAAAAGCGAATTGTGTATCCTGTCATAACGGTCCCGCCTTAGCGAACATGGAGTTTTATGCTTTAGGCATGAAAGATCTTGTAAATGGAACTGATGGTGTAATCAATGTAGATCCTAATGATCCTATTCATAAAGGTCGTGGAGGATTTACACACAACTCGGCAGAATATTATCGTTTCAAATCACCACAGTTATACAACCTAACAGATTCGAAATTCTACGGACATGGTGCTTCGTTTAAAACGGTACGTGCTGTAGTGGAGTATTTCAACAATGGTGTAAAAGAAAATACTAAAGTCCCAACTAATGCATTGGATCCATCGTTTGTCCCTTTGAATTTAAGTAGCGATGAAATTGGATACATTACTTTATTTCTCGAGAAAAGTTTATACGATGCAAATTTGTATCGCTATGCGCCAAGTATGTTACCCACCGGAAATTGTTACCCAAATGCTGACGCACAGTCGAAAGCAGATATGGGCTGTAATTAATTTGCTAAGGTGCTAATTGGTCGTTCCGAGGTAAGCTCGGAACTTAATGTGCTAATGCGCGGGAGCAAATCCTAATAGGTATCGAGAACAAATTATTCTCTGTTCCTTTGTTTTAGAATAAACCTTCCTGCAAACTTTTTACGAAGGATTAATCCTATTAGTATTAACAATAGGATCGAAGAGAGAATCTTATAAAACCAAATCTTTTTAATCAACTCAATGCGTTCAATTGCTAATGAGTTTTTAATTTTCATCAGATTATCCAACGCTGTTCTGGATTCAGCAAGTTTGTTTTCACAATCCAATTGCTGATAATTCATAGTGGTGGTTTCGTAGGTTTTAAAATCTACTCTGCGATTCAAAATAGAAATCATTTTATTATCAAGCCTGACAATATCCTTCAGGATTTCATTACTTTTCTTCACATCTTTTTTCGTCTGATTCCCGAAAAATCCACTGGCTTCATCTAAAGAGCTAGTGAAGTCAGAAAATTTCTCCTTTCTCTCATTCAATAACTGCACGAGTAATTGCCGATCACTCCCCACTGCTGGAGTCTCAGTTGCCATTACATTGGAAAATATTCCCAATAAAATTAAAAGTAGAAGCGCATTTTTCATCTTTTAAAGATAATTAAAAGCATAATTTAAATGTTCTTGCTAAGAAAGAGATTTTGGGCTGGATTGCGGCGGGGTCTACTAATATTTTTAGCCATCATTCGTGTGCAGAATAATTTTTTATTTCCATTTTAAAATCGTCAAATTATTTTGGGACACTTGCCCTGACCATCTTTGCGTTAAAGCTTGCCCTGACCATCTTTGCGTCAGGGCCTGCTCCTGTTCGCTTCGCAACAGGAGCACCTGGCTATCCGCTCATACTCCTCGCTGCGCTGTGGGGTAACCGCTACTATCCCTGGCCCAAAAAAGTGCAGTGTTTAGATTTTTAAGCTGAAGTTGTAACGAATAAATTTTTATTGGCATTAGCTTCTTGAGATTCCATGATCCCCATCCTGCAGTACATTTCAACAAACAAAAAAAATTGAACCTTCAACAAGAAACAAATTAGCGTATTAAAATCTATTTCAATTTGCTAAAATTTCATTTACAATATACCAGATATAGACAAATTCAATTAGAAATCCTCCTACGAAACCGGTATAAATCTGAGCAGGTGAATGCGCTTCGCGTATCAACCTTGCTGTGCCAAGTAATCCGGAAAGTATGGCTAGAATTGCGAGTGGCCAAATCATACTGACATGAAAATATCTTGCATAACCGTACATTAATCCCATCAGTCCTCCGATACCAATCATGTGGATACTTATTTTCCAACGTAGATTTACGAGAAAGGCCCAGAAGATTGCCAGCGCACCTCCACCTACCATGATACCGAAAAGTCGGGGAACAGGAAGCTTAAAGAGAAGATAAATGCCTGCTGTATAACACACCAACGCTGCTAAAAAGGGAACGCTTCGTTCTTTTCTTTCTTTCATTTCCATGGAACCAATCCAACCCTTCTGCCAGAGTAACCATGCAGATAATGCAGGAAGCAAATAGGTGCTCACGAATACAATGAGATAAATAAATCTTTGTAATATAGGGGAGGTAGTATAGGATAAATAACTACCACTATGCAATAAAATCCAAGTACCGTATAATGGCATAAAAAGCGGATGTAAAAGCACTGCGATAAGTTGAGAGAGTCGCTGTTGCATATTGTCGGTAAGGGATACCGTTAGAGTTCTTTACGTAGCCTTGCTACTGGAATGTTCATCTGTTCACGGTATTTGGCAACCGTGCGGCGAGCGATGTTGTAGCCTTTTGCATTAAGCATCTCTGCGAGCTTTTCATCCGGCAATGGTTTGCGTTTGTCTTCGCCACCAATAGCATCTGAAAGTATTTTTTTTATTTCTCTACTAGAAGCTTCTTCACCACTATCGGTTTGCAATCCTTCTGAGAAAAAGTATTTTAAAAGAAAGGTGCCGTAGGGTGTTTCTACATATTTGCTGTTCGCTACTCTCGATACTGTTGAGATATCAAGACCTACCATATCCGCAATATCTTTCAGAATCATCGGCTTCAATTCCGTTTCATCACCTTCCATAAAATAAGCCTTCTGATAATTGAGAATGGCGGTCATGGTGGTGATTAAAGTATGTTGCCGCTGACGAATTGCATCGATGAACCACTTTGCCGCATCAATTTTTGATCGGATAAAGGCTACAGCTTCCTTGGTGTCTTTGCTTTTTTTATCGCGTGCATAACTCTGCAACATTTCCTGAAAAGAACGACTAATTCTGAGGTCAGGATCATTTTTCGAGTTCAGATTTAATTCTATTTCTCCATCTGTAACCGTGATGATAAAATCAGGTATGATCTGTTGTGAAGTACGTGTATCATCCGCAGATCCTCCTCCCGGACGAGGATTCAGGAGCAGGATTTCATGAATAGCGTCTTTGAGTTCTTCGTCAGTAAGGTTGATGGTTCGTTGGATCTTTTCGTAATGTTTCTTGGAAAATTCTTCCATGAAATCTTTCACAATTAGATAAGCAACATCATTGGGATGATGCTCATGTTTCTTGCGTTCGAGTTGCAACATCAAGCACTCACGAAGATCCCGTGCTGCGATACCAGGAGGATCTAAAGTCTGGATTACTTTTAACGTTTCTTCCAACTCCTCAGGAGTTGTGGTGATGTTTTGTGTAAAGGCAAGATCATCAACAATAGCTTCCAAATCACGACGTAAATAGCCATCATCGTCTAAACTTCCAATAAGATGTTGTGCAAGTAAATAATGGTGATTGTCGAAGGGCAACAATCCTAAAAGCGCCAACATATTATCCTGATAAGAAACACTTACGGTGATGGGTGTTTCTGGTCGTTCATCATCAGCCGAAGAATTATTGGCATTCAGTTTATAGTAAGGAACATCATCGTCTTCAATATAATCTGCAATATCTACATCATCTTCTTTTTTAATGCTATCGGTTTCTACCTCATCTGCATAATCATCCTTCTCCACCTGATCGTCCTCGGTAGTAACCTCATCATCTTCTTCGTTCTGGGTTTCAATTTCTTCTGCGATATCATCAGGACTTCCTTCTTCAAGGGCAGGATTCATTTCCAACTCTTCCTTGATCCTTTGTTCAAGTGCAGCCGTAGGAACCTGCAACAGTTTCATCAATTGAATCTGTTGAGGAGAAAGCTTTTGTAAGAGCTTTTGATGTAGGCCTAGTCGTTGCATCTGCACAAATCTAATTCATGTAAATTAAAAGAAGCTCACTTAAAAACAAATTAATTCCCGCAAACAGGTATTTTAATCAAGTGAATGCTGATTACGAAGCCGTGAAGTTGATCTCGAATAATCTTTTACTTTTATTTTCAAATACCGTTGTAAGATAAATTATTGCTAGAATTCCGCATTTTTTGGAGTTCGTGGGAATGGAATTACATCGCGGATATTTCCCATTCCAGTCACAAATAATACGAGCCGCTCGAATCCTAATCCAAAACCAGCATGAGGGCAAGTTCCGAACTTCCTAGTTTCTAGATACCACCACATATCCTTCTCGGGAATATGCATCTCCTGCATTCTGGTTAAGAGTTTATCATGGTTCTCTTCTCGTTGTGATCCGCCTATGATTTCGCCAATCCATGGGAATAAAACATCCATGGCTCTTACTGTTTTGCCATCCTCATTTTGCTTCATATAAAATGCCTTGATTCCTCGAGGATAATCAGTAAGAATGACTGGTCCTTTAAAATGACTTACCAGAAAATTCTCATGCTCCTTTTGTAAATCTGTTCCCCATTCAACTTTATATTCAAACTTTTCATTGAAAGGAACGAGCACATCAATAGCTTCCGTATAAGTCATGCGTTTGAAGGCATTTTCGGTGACTGATTTTAATCGCGTAAGGAGCTCTTTGTCGTAGAGATTATTTAAAAATTCGAGATCATCATAACAGTTTTCTAGCGCATAATTGATGAGATATTTTAACATCTCTTCTGCCAAATCCATGTTATCATTTAGATCGTTAAATGCTACTTCAGGTTCTATCATCCAAAACTCCGCAAGATGTCGTGGAGTATTGGAGTTTTCTGCACGGAAGGTGGGTCCAAACGTATAGATTTTCCCAAGGGCCATCGCTCCTAACTCTCCTTCCAATTGTCCGGATACCGTGAGGTTAGTTTCCTTGCCAAAGAAATCTTGAGTGTAATCAATCTTGCCTTCCTCATTTAAGGGTGGCTTCTTCGCATCGAGTGTACTTACTCTGAACATTTCCCCTGCACCTTCTGCATCAGAACCTGTGATAATGGGTGTGTGCAGATAAAAGAATCCACGGTCATTAAAAAAATTATGTACTGCAAAGGCCATGTGATGGCGAATCCGGAATACTGCACCAAAGGTGTTCGTCCTAGGACGTAAGTGCGCAATTTCCCGAAGAAATTCCATGGTATGTCCTTTCTTCTGAAGAGGATACGTTTCAGGATCAGCTTCTCCATACAACTCCAACTCAGTAGCCTGCATTTCTGTGGCTTGCCCCGATCCCTGAGAAGCAACGATGAGTCCTTTTGCTCGGATGCAAGCACCCGTATTTATTTTTTTGAGGAGGTCTTCGTCGAAGTCGGCGGGATTTGCAACTACCTGTAAATTATGAATGATGCTACCATCGTTAATGGCGATAAAGGCTACGTTTTTATTGCCGCGTTTAGTGCGCACCCACCCTTTTACAGTGGAAGTTGAACCAATTGCAGAAGCTTGAAGTAATGATTTTACGGACTGATGTTCCATAACGGAAGTGTATATATTTAGCGATCAGGAGAGTTGACAAGCTGGATTTCTCCCACCTGAACCTCTCCGGATCAGGGCTGCAAAGGAAGTGCTTTCGGGTGGATTGTCAAACCTGAAATTTCGAAAATCAGAGTGAATTTCAGAAGAGTTAAGAGTGTATTAAACATTTTATCGGTTCATGTGTTAAATGGGAGTTAACAAAACACTAAGGAACGATGAATGCCGTTTCCTCCTGAATACCTAACTTTGTCCTCTTAATAGAACGCTTCATGCAGCAAGTGCAAGCCGGTCCTTTACTCGAAAAAATTGAGTTTCCTTCAGATCTAAGAAAACTAAACGAAGATCAACTCCGTCAAGTTAGTCAGGAGTTGCGTCAGTATATCATTGATATCGTTTCAGTTAACGGTGGTCATTTTGGGGCTAGCCTAGGAGTGGTGGAGCTAACAGTTGCCCTCCATTATGCTTTTAATACTCCTTATGATCAGCTCGTTTGGGATGTGGGTCATCAGGCTTATGGTCACAAAATCCTGACTGGCAGAAGAGAAATTTTTCATACCAACCGAATTTATAAAGGGATCAGTGGCTTTCCAAAACGTACTGAGAGTGAGTATGATACATTCGGTGTAGGGCATTCCTCGACATCGATTTCAGCGGCTTTGGGGATGTCGGTGGCTTCCCGTTTGAAGGGCGATAAAAAACGTCAGCATATTGCAGTAATCGGTGATGGTGCCATGACTGCTGGAATGGCCTTCGAAGCTTTGAACCATGCCGGCGTGGAGAACTCCAATTTGCTGGTAGTGCTCAACGATAATTGCATGAGTATCGACCCTAACGTCGGTGCCCTGAAAGAATATCTCACTGATATCACCACTTCCCAAACCTATAATAAGGTGAAGGATGAAGTGTGGAAGATGCTTGGACTTATTAGCAAATTTGGACCGAATGCTCAGGCAATTGCTCAGAAGGTAGAGAATGCGATGAAGAGTGCTTTGCTCAAGCAGAGTAATATGTTTGAGTCGTTGCAATTCCGGTATTTCGGACCTATCGATGGCCATGATGTGAATCACATGGTGAAAGTGCTCAATGATCTGAAAAAAATTCCTGGACCGAAAATTTTACATTGCTTAACCGTGAAAGGAAAAGGCTATGAGCTGGCAGAAAAAGACCAGACCAAATGGCATGCTCCCGGGCTCTTTGATAAAATTACCGGAGAAATTTATAAGCCAATCATTGATAAACCACAGCCTCCAAAATATCAGGATGTTTTCGGACATACGATAGTGGAACTGGCGGAGATGAATAATAAAATTGTTGGAGTGACCCCAGCTATGCCTTCCGGATGTTCCTTGAACATTATGATGAAAGCTATGCCGGATCGCGCATTTGATGTAGGGATTGCTGAACAGCATGCTGTAACATTTTCTGCAGGAATGGCGACACAGGGTATGATTCCGTTTTGCAATATTTATTCTTCGTTTATGCAGCGTGCCTATGATCAAGTAGTGCATGATGTTGCGTTGCAGAATTTAAATGTTGTATTTTGTTTAGACCGTGGAGGTTTGGCGGGTGCCGATGGACCAACACATCATGGTGTTTTTGATCTTGCTTATTTCAGATGTATTCCGAATATGATTGTTTCTGCTCCGATGAATGAGCAGGAGTTAAGAAATCTGATGTACACAGCACAACATCCTAACATGGGTCCGTTTTCGATCCGTTATCCGAGAGGAAATGGTGTGATGACCGATTGGAGAAAACCATTTGCTGCAATTCCAGTTGGGAAAGGAAGGAAGTTACGTGGAGGAGAAAAAGTTGCAATCTTGACGATTGGTCATCCGGGAAATTTTGCAGTCGACGCTTGCGATCAACTGGCCATAGAAGGATTATATCCGGCACATTATGATATGCGTTTTGTGAAACCATTAGATACTGCTTTGTTGCACGAAATTTTTAGTGAGTTCGGAAAAATTATTACTGTGGAGGATGGATGTTTACAGGGAGGATTTGGAAGTGCAGTAGCAGAATTTATGGTGGATCATCATTATTCAGCACAGATCGTACGCCTAGGAATTCCTGATCATTGGATAGAACATGGAGAGCAGAAAGAACTGTATAACGAATGTCATTTTGATGCAAAAGCTATCGCAGAAAATGTGCGGCAATTGATCGGATCTTCGGTTGCAACAGTTTCTTGATCTAAAAAATATTTAGTCTTGTTTATTGAGCTTTCAGTAATTGTTGTTCGATGATGCGTGGAAAAAAATCTTTTTCTAACGCATGAATTTTTTCGGCGATGCGTTGTGGGGAATCGCTCACTTCGATTGCTGTTTTTGCTTGAAAAATAATATCACCTTCATCATAATGCTCATTTACTTCATGGATGGTGATACCAGTTTCAGTTTCACCAGCGGCAGCTACGGCTTCGTGTACCTTGCTACCATACATTCCTTTGCCACCAAATTTAGGTAACAGTGCAGGATGAATATTGATGATTCTTCCTCGGTAAACTTCTACCATTTCTTTCGGAATGAGTTTTAAGAATCCAGCTAAAATGATAAAAGTAATTTGATGTTCTTTGAGAATGTTTACAATTGCATCTGGATTTTTAATCAGCAAGGGATCTAAATAAATGGAGGGTACTTGATGGTTTTGAGCTACTTTAAAAACTCCAGCTTCTTTACGATCGCAAAGGATCAATTCCACTTTAACACTTGAATGATCTTTAAAGTATTCACAGATAGCATCAGCATTACTGCCGAAGCCTGAAGCGAAGATGGCTAAGCGGTGATTCATGTTGCAAAGTTAAGCGCTTCCTTTCCCCAAAAAAATTTATTCTGAGGTTTATAAAATGCAAAAAAGCTGCCTCCGGAAACGGAGGCAGCTTTTTGAAATATTTAAGAAGGATTAATTTCCTTTTACCATTTTAATAGTACGACTTGCACCGCTTTCGTCAGTAGCTTTTAGGAAGTATACTCCTGAAGGTAGATCTGATCCAACTTCAATTCCGTTAGTTACGTTATTGAAATGCGCAACTACTTTTCCAGAAATATCCATCACAAAAATCTCAACTGGTGTTTCAGCATGTAACTGAACATAGAAGGTCGTAGCAAATGGGTTAGGATAGGCTATCATTCCGAAGTTTTCAAGATCACTTCCTGCATTCGCAATTCTATGTCCACCACCACCACAACCACCGTTTCCTCCGCCACCACAACCTCCGTTTCCACCACCACCACAACCACCTTGTCCTGGACA
The DNA here is from genome assembly GCA_038320345.1 of Bacteroidia bacterium. Lineage (GTDB taxonomy): Bacteria > Bacteroidota > Bacteroidia > AKYH767-A > OLB10 > JBBQED01. The sequence goes on along the minus strand of JBBQED010000025.1, from coordinate 6,884 downwards.
AGCAAGAAATCCGTTGTTGCTGTAACCATTATCGTAATTGTTATTTACATTATCTACTGCAGTGTTCAGTGTACTGATGCTGTAAGTGGTAGAGCATCCACCCAAGGCAGCATTCGCAGCAGCGAAAAGTTGATTTACTGTCCAACCAATATATGGTCCTGACTGAATCACTTGAGCGCCTAATAAGGTTTGTGAACTACTGAAGCTCGGGATTGTTTGATCGAATCCTAAATTGATAGCTAATGTTACTACCTGACCTGCGAATACGTTTCTGTAAGTCTGTGCCGGATTAATATAACTAGTTGTCAGTGCACGTGGAGTAGTTCCAGAAGGAAGGAAGTTACATACAGCGGTGTAGGTAGTTAATAAAATTGTTTTGTTACCACATCCAACTGTTACTCCGTTAGGGAATGAAGAAGCAAAATGTTGTGCCAGATATGAACCTGGGTTATTACCATTTTGTTGGCATTGACCCCATCCTCCTTGTGTTTGTGTTCTAAATCCACCGCAAAGTGTAGGGGCGGTGATTGTGCCTTGTGCAATTGTAGTACAACCATTAGCATCAGTAACCGTTACAGTATAAGTTCCTGCAAGTAAATTTGTAGCTATGTTTGAAGTCTGACCATTCGACCATAAGTAACTGTATGGAGAAGTTCCACCAGAAGCAGTAACTGAAAGTGAACCGTTCGCAATATTTGCACCTGTTGAATTCGACACTACAATTACAACTGCTGAAAGATCATTTGCTGGTTGCTTTACTTCAACGGATGATGAAGAAGTACATCCATTAGCATCGGTAATAGTAACGGAGTACCATCCTGCACAAAGCGCATTGATTGAAGCCGATATTGCATTGTTTGACCATAAGTAAGAATAAGGGGAAGTTCCTCCATTTGCACTTGCTAATGCAGATCCGTTACAACCACCTTTACAACTTACATTTGATTTACAACTGCTTGCTACAAGTACTGAAGGTTGACTAATAGTAACTGAAGTATTTGCAACACATCCGTTTTTATCAGTTACTGTTACAGTATAAGTTCCAGCACATAAGTTGTCGATAGCATCAGAAGTTGCACCATTTGACCATAAGTAAGTATAAGGTGCAGTACCTTCATTTGCTACAACATTGGCTGATCCATTACATGATCCCAAACAACTTGCATGAATGAAACCACTTACAACAACATGAAGTGCTTTTGGTTCGATGATAGTTACAGATTCAACTTTAGAACAACCATTGAAATCAATAACAGTAACTGTATAAGACCCTGCAGCAATACTATTGATCGCATCAGTAGTTGCACCGTTCGACCATAGGTAAGTATAAGGAGCAGTACCTTCAGAAGCAACAACTAAAGCAGAACCGTTACTAGCATTGAAACAAGTCACATCTACTTTACTAATTAAAGTCGAAAGCGCTTTTGGTTCGATGATATTTATTGAAGTCTGAGCCTGACAATTATTTTCATCAGTAACTGTTACAGTAAATGATCCAGCACATAAATTACTAAGGTTTGCTGTAGTAGCACCATTCGACCATAAATAAGTTACAACACCTGTTCCACCAGAAACAAATACATCAGCAGTTCCATTACATGCACCAAAACAACTGATATTAGTAGACGAAGGAGTGAGTACTAACGCTGCAGCTTCTTTGATTTCAACTGTGGATGTACGTGTACATTTTCTGAAGTCGGTAACGGTGATGGTATAAAATCCTGCGCATAATCCATTGATAGAAGATGTAGTTGCGCCAGTCGACCAACTATAATCATAAGGAGGAACACCACCGCTTGGAGCAGAAGCAGCAGAACCGTTGCATGCACCAAAGCAAGTAGCATTTACTGAAGAAGAATTTCCACGAAGTAAAGTTGGTTGAGTAACACTTTTATTGCAATAACCTACACAACCTTTAGAGTCGGTGATAGTAAGCGAATAAACTCCCGCACATAAACTAGAAATATTTGCTGAAGTAGCTCCATTACTCCATAAATAAGTATAGGGAGGAGTTCCTCCACCGGGAACCGTTGAAATAGAGCCATCACAAGCACCATTACAATTTAATGGAGTAGCAGTTAATGTAGCGCGAACCTGTGAAGGCTGACTTACATTTGCAGTTTTGATAACCTGTGCACCCTTATCGTCGGTTACGGTTACCGTATAAGCTCCAATGCATAAGCCTGTCAGAGAAGCAGTCGTTTGACCGTTTGACCAAGCATAAGTGTAGGGAGGTGTTCCGCCTTTCACAGTGGTATTGATAATTCCATCGCATGAACCAAAACATGTTGGCTTAACAACTGCCGTAGTAACGCTTAAAACAGCAGCATTTGAAGTAATAGATAGAAGGCTAAAAATAGCGATCATCATTAGTGCCCTTAGGGATCTCATAAACATGTTTGTTGAATTCAAAGTGGTTGTTTTTGTCATCTTTATTTTTGTATGTGTTTGATTTTCAATAATTAAAATATTTTTCAGAGGTTCCTATGTAATTCTGATTACCTATAGTAGTTGTGAACCGGATGGCAATTTAGGTTGGTTTGGAAACCTTACCCTTTTTTTAGCGGCAATGGATGGGAATCTATGGGGGGAACTGCAGATTGCTTGGGTGAAATTCAATCTACGATTTTTAAAAGGCTTCGAAAAATGCCTGAAACTTGGTCCTAACGGTAATGCCCTACCATTATTTTATATAATTTAGTTCTATCATAAAATCTAACCCCTATGGTAAAGCCTGTTAAGAACGAGTCTTGGAAAGTTATTCAATTCAACAAAGGAGTTTTTCGTTGTAATTATGCGGTTTCGGATCAAGGTCGCTTGGTGAGCTATACCGAATCCATTCAAGAGGGCTCATTATTGAAAGGAACATTGATGGGTGGTTATCCAACACTCAAGCTCAAACCAGATGGTAAGAACATGACTCTTTTTATTCATCGCTTAGTAGCGGATGCTTTCCTGACTAAAAAAAGCACTAAACAAGAATTCGTTGTACATCTCGATTACAACAAAGAAAATAATGGAGTGAAAAACTTGCGTTGGGCTACCAAAGAAGAAATGGAAAAGCATCAACAAAAGAGTCCTGCAGTTTTAGCCTATCGTTCTATCAATAAAAAGAAAGGACATAAACTCACGGATGCAACGGTGAAAAAAATCAAACAGATGGTGAGCGATAAAAACCGTAAACTCACCCTGAAGCAAATTGCAGAGCATTTTGAAATTAGTGAAATGCAATTGTATCGCATTAAGAGTGGAGAAAATTGGAGTCATGTAAAAGCATAGTTCTCCCCTTATAAAAATAATTTTGCCGAGGCTGTAATCTGATGATTGCAGCCTTTTTTGATGAGGTAATTTTAGAGAGAGACGGCTTTTGTTTTTGGTGTTAATTCTTTTTTCAGATCTGATTTTAATTTCACATCTTCATCTACATGACAATACTATGAATGAAGATTTTCGGGATTTTAAAATTCATTCTAACATCACTGTGCAGATAGAACATTTGTCACGCACTAATGCACAAATCTATATCATCATGAAAAAAGTAATGCTTGTTCTCGCCTTTGCAGGTCTGGGACTCTTGCAGGCAAACGCTCAGGAAGCCGCTAAAGCAGCTCCAGTAAAACAAACTACTAAGGCAACTCCAGCTAAAACCATGGAGAAAACGGCTCCGGCTAAAACAACTCTTCAACCAACGAGTACTACTGCGAGCAAAGGTACCATGACGCATAGCAGTACGGCTAAGTCTTCACATCATCATATTGTTAAAACAGCTGCAACATCAACAAAAGAAGCAGCTAAACCAGCACCCAAGCCGGCCGCTACTAAGTAATTAAAAGTTTGTTTTGATGAGTTTATTAAAAGAGGGAGCCATGGTGGTCCCCTCTTTTTTTTCTCCTATCTCTTCAAGCTTTAGCGTTATTTAAAGTGGATCTGAAATCTGTTGTTGGTTTTAAATTGAAATCCAAGGCAGGTGGTTTGCTTGAAAATAAGCTGATTCTTCTTATTTCAGCTTTTGTATCGATCAGGTTTTTCTAGTTCAAACATTTACCTATAGTGCTGTTTACTAGCGATCTGGCATTCCAGCTAAAGGAAATAACCCCTTAGTACTTATTCAGCAAGTTAATTTTCAGCAACATATAATTATTTTTAAATCGCTAGCGGAATTTAAACTATTTGTTTTCAGACATATACCGCTAAGAATCACACTCCCAGACCCCTAATTTTGCCCTCAAATTGTTAGTAAACTCATTGGAAGTCTTTGCCAATGCAAATTTTTATACTTTTGCCCCCTATCTAAATCAAATCAATACTTCAATGTCAGACATTGCAGCACGCGTAAAAGCGATCATCGTAGACAAATTAGGAGTCGACGAAAACGAAATCACAAACGAATCAAGCTTTACTAACGACCTTGGTGCTGATTCTCTCGACACCGTTGAGTTAATCATGGAGTTCGAAAAAGAATTCAATATTGCTATTCCTGATGATCAGGCTGAGAAAATCGGCACTGTAGGGCAAGCAGTAGATTATATTCAAGCCAACGTAAAGTAACATTTACGCCGTATTTTGCTGAATGGAGCTTAAGCGCGTAGTAATCACGGGTTTAGGGGCGGTTACACCGCTCGGAAACAACGTGGCCGATTACTGGCAAGGACTAATCGCCGGAAAATCCGGAGCCGGTCCTATTACACTGTTTGACGCTACCAAATTCAAAACTCGGTTCGCCTGTGAGGTTAAAAATTTTGACCCTGGCGTGTACCTCGACCGTAAAGAAGCTCGGAAACTTGATCGATTTTCTCAGTTTGCGATTGCAAGCTCGGAAGAAGCAGTTCAGGATTCCGGGCTTTTAAATTCTTTTAATCCCGATCGTGTAGGTGTCATTTGGGGATCTGGTATCGGTGGAATCAAAACTTTCTTGGATGAAGTAAGTGGCTTCTCCAGAGGTGATGGTACTCCACGCTTCAATCCCTTCTTTATTCCAAAGATGATTGCGGATATCGCCTCCGGACATGTCTCTATGCGTTTTGGGTTTAGAGGTCCGAACTTCACTACAGTTTCGGCTTGTGCTTCAGGTACTAATGCCTTGATCGATGCTTATAATTATATCCGTCTTGGGAAAGCCGATGCCTTCGTGGCGGGTGGATCCGAAGCCGCAGTAAATGAAGCAGGGATTGGAGGTTTTAATGCCATGCATGCCTTATCCGAAAGGAACGATGATCCTGAATCTGCTTCTCGTCCTTTTGATGTGAATCGTGATGGATTTGTGTTAGGTGAAGGTACCGGTTGTGTGATCCTAGAAGAATTAGAACATGCCCTCGCAAGAGGTGCAAAGATTTATGCCGAAATGGTGGGTGGAGGAATGAGTGCTGATGCACATCACCTTACTGCTCCTCATCCGGATGGTCTGGGAGCAATAAATGTAATGACGGCCGCTTTGAGTGATGCAGAAATGAAACCAGAGGATATTGATTATATCAATGTACACGGAACTTCTACTCCGCTGGGTGATATCAGCGAAACGAAAGCAATCATGCATGTATTTGGAGAGAATGCCTTCCGCTTGAATATTAGCTCTACCAAATCAATGACGGGTCATCTTCTGGGTGCTGCTGGGGCTATCGAAGCGATTGCTTCTATCCTTGCAGTGAAGAATGATATCGTACCTCCTACAATTAACCACTTTACTGATGATCCTGCTTTTGATTCCAGGCTCAACTTTACTTTTAATAAAGCTCAGAAACGTGTTGTTCGGGCAGCAGTAAGTAACACATTTGGCTTCGGAGGACATAATGCTTCTGTGGTAATTAAAAAATTCAACGCCTAAGGCTTTGTTACTTCCTTCCCTGATCAGGCGTTTGTTTTTTGCCGGTCCGCAGGATAAAAAGCTGATCCGCTCTCTTCATAACTTATTAGGATTTTATCCCGGTAACCTTGCTGTCTATAAATTGGCATTTAGTCACCGTTCACTTGCTCGTGAAAATCCAAGTGGAATCCGTCTAAGTAATGAACGTCTCGAATATCTTGGAGATGCAGTTTTAGGAGCAATCGTTGCCGATCTCCTCTTTAAAAAATTTCCTTATAAAGACGAAGGTTTCCTAACGGAGATGCGTAGCCGAATAGTAAGTCGCGAGAACCTGAAACAACTAGCAATGAAAATTGGAATTGATCAACTTCTGCAGCGTGATGCTGTTCCCGGGAGTTATCGATCAATGTACGGTGATGCTTTCGAAGCGCTCATCGGTGCTATATATATTGATAAAGGATATAGTGTAACACAGCAGTTCATTCTAGAACGAATTGTCCGCAATCATGTGGATCTAGAAGAAGTAGAGCAAACGGAAAATAATTTCAAGAGCCATATTCTTAACTGGGGACAAAAAGAAAAACACTCGGTTGTTTTTGAAGTGCTTGAAGAAGATTCCAAATCACGGTTGATTAAAGTCCGACTGATTGTTGATGATAAAGAAATAGCAACCGGAACTGATTTCGTCAAGAAAAAAGCAGAACAGATTGCAGCTGAACAAGGGTGTAAACTACTGGGATTACTTTAGGGCTTCGGATTGTTTTTCTTTTACGTTTCTGTGCTTATTATTTTTTTGCTGCTTAAGGTATTTACATGATTTACCATAGCTGTTCCGAACTTGCTATGGAAATAATTAATTAGCAAATTAGCACATTCATCCCGAGCTTGCCTCGGTGTTTTCAAATTGGTAATTTTCAAATTAATTATGGCGCCTGCCCTTCGTTGCACTCGGTCACTGGGCTTTTCGCTCATACTCCTCGCCCGGAAAAAGCCGGCCTGCGGGGTATCCGCTTCAATCCCTGGCGCGGAAATTATATTTTTAATTGCTAATTTATTAAACAGGATTTAGTATTACCTTTATCTT
>JBBQED010000024.1:0-40947 GCA_038320345.1 Bacteroidia bacterium | reverse complement strand
ACTTTCCGGTGTTTCAGAATAAGGAACATTCTGTGGAATGAAATCATCCTTTGCACCAGGCTTGCTGTAGTCATACGGCCAACGGTGTACAGTTGGGATTTCACCAGGCCAGTTACCGTGCACATGTTCTACTGGAGTAGTCCATTCCAGTGTATTCGACTTCCATGGATTCTGAGTAGCTTTCTTACCATTCCAAATACTGTAGAAGAAGTTAAATGCGAAGATTAACTGAGCAATACCGCCAATCATTGCAAACACAGAAACTAATACGTTAATATTTACCAATTGATCAAATCCTTCATACCCAGTGTTCGCATAATAACGACGAGGAACACCTGCAAGACCTAAGAAATGCATAGGGAAGAATACTCCATAAACGGCGATGATAGTGAACCAGAAGTGAACATAACCCAAACGCTTATTCATCATCCTGCCATACATTTTAGGGAACCAGTGATAGACTCCGGCAAACATTCCGAAGATCGCTGATGCACCCATTACAATATGGAAGTGGGCCACTACGAAGTAAGTATCATGAACGTTGATATCCAATGCAGAATCTCCAAGAATAATTCCTGTTAATCCACCAGAAATAAAGAACGACACTAATCCAATAGCAAAAAGCATTTGTGGAGTGAACTGAATATTTCCTCGCCATAAAGTGGTAATGTAATTAAACACTTTTACCGCAGAAGGAATTGCAATCAGGAGCGTGGTAAATACGAATACAGAACCGAGGAAAGGATTCATTCCAGTCATAAACATATGATGACCCCAAACAATGAAGGAAAGGAATGCAATTACAAGAATAGACCCGATCATTGCTTTGTAACCGAAGATCGGTTTACGTGCATTAACAGAGATTACTTCTGATGCCAGACCTAAAGCCGGTAAGAGTACGATATATACTTCCGGGTGACCGAGGAACCAGAATAAGTGTTGATACAAAATAGGAGAACCACCTACATGATCTAAAGGTGCTCCATCAATGAAGATATCACTCAGATAGAAACTCGTTCCAAAACTACGATCGAATACCAGCAATAATGCAGCAGCGAACAATACCGGGAATGATAATACTCCAAGAATTGCAGTTACGAAGAATGCCCAAATGGTAAGAGGGAGGCGAGTCATAGCAAGCCCTTTTGTACGCAAGTTGATTACTGTAGAGATGTAATTGATACCACCCAGCAGAGAAGATGCGATAAACAATACCATGGAGACTAGCCAAAGCGTCATCCCCAGACCGGATCCAGGAATCGCTTGAGGCAAGGCACTCAGAGGCGGATAAACAGTCCATCCTGCAGAGGCAGGTCCTGATTCAATAAATAATGAAGCACACATTACAATTACAGAAGAGAAAAAGAACCAGAATGATAATGCATTCAGGAATCCTGATGCCATATCTCTAGCTCCCACCTGCAATGGAATGAGTAAGTTGGAGAATGTTCCACTCAATCCTCCTGTAAGTACAAAGAAAACCATGATCGTTCCATGGATAGTAACGAGCGCCAGATAAAAACCAGGATCCAGTTTTCCATCTTTACCCCATTTGCCAATCACATGTTCCAGAAATGGAAATTTAGAGTCCGGCCATGCTAACTGCAAACGCATGATGAGCGACATAAACATCGCAAGAAACGCCATCATCATTGCAGTAACAAGAAACTGCTTTGCGATCATTTTATGATCGGTACTGAACACATACTTGGTCCAGAAATTATCGTCATGATCATGATGATCATGGTGATGATCTGCATGACCATGCTCATGCTCGTCGGCATGTGCAACGTTGGTCATACTGTTATGTTGATTCACTTCCATGGGAGTGTTTTTTCTACTTTCTAATTAGTTAATTCACGTATTTCAACAACACTATTATTACTTCAGCGCTACTGCTGGTTTTACAGGAGCAGCATTTTCAACTGTTGGAACTACAGGAGCATCTGTTGCTTTTTCAAACACCGGTTTTCCTGTTTTTAACCACTCTTTAAAATCTGCAGGCTCTACAACTACAACACTCATCTTCATATTATAGTGAGCTACTCCACAAATTTTATTGCAAAGAAGTACATAATCAAATTTAGGGTTTCCGGTCAGCTCACGCATTTTTGCCGTAGTAATGGTAGGCTTAAAGTAGAAACGTGTTGTCATCCCTGGTACGGCATTCATCTGTACCCGGAAGTGAGGAAGAAAAACAGAGTGAATCACATCACGTGAATTAATCACCAATTCAACAGGAATACCTGCCGGGAGATACAATTCACGAGCAATTACATCATCATTAGCTGCTGCATCCATGGAATCTACACCAAGAGGATTAAAATCTGTGATTTTTCTGAAATTAGAAGCTCCCAGATGATTATCCTTTCCTGAATAACGTGCCGTCCAGTCGAATTGTTTTCCATATAACTGAATTACCATGCCGTCTTTCTGACTATCGATATCCGTGATACGGTTCCATGCACTTAAACCAGTTGTGATCAATGCCGCAAGTACAATGGTAGGAATCAATGTCCAAATGGCTTCCAGCTTATTGTTATCATGGTAGAAGAATGACCGGCGATTTTTATTATGGCGATATTTGAAAGCAAAAGAGAACAGCAGGATTTGCGTAATAAAGAACACCACGAACACTACTGCCCAGTTAATGTTCATTAGTTTATCGATTTCTACTCCATGTTCAGAAGCAGATACTGGCAACATTTTGGAGCTGTAACGAATGATCATGTAGACCATCGCAGCTAATCCTCCCCAGAGGAAAACCTGCAACAGCCAGCCATTTATTTGATTGTCTTTATCCTGTTCGTTTTCTTCACTTTCACCTGACAACTGAGAAGCCAGAGAGGCCACATTGGCCAGGCGAACCAGCACCAGGATCGCAAAAACGACCGCTAAGATTAACACGAGATTCATAGCTAGTGGTATATTGTAGAGTAATAATTATTTTGTTTCAGAAATCATATTGCATGATGGAGACTTTCTTCCATCATTGGGTGGTTTTTAATAACCAGAGGTGCTTTGCTCAGATGATGTTGAACAAGATACATGGTGAGTCCTACGAAACCGATAGTAGTACCGATTTCCATCAGGCCTATACTTCCGAAGATCATTTCATGATTTCCGGCATGACCTTCTGCAGCATGATGACTAGCAGTAATCATTGATCCTGGAATCACCATTACGAAGGTATCGATCCAATGACCAATAAAGATCAAGATGGACATTCCCATAAGTAACATAGGCTTTCTTTTAGTATCACGACTCATCAGAATAATAAACGGACAAATAAAATTCACGAAGAAGGATCCTAACCATAATCCGCGGTAATGATCCTGACGTAAGATGAAGTAAGTTACTTCTTCAGGAATATTTGCATACCATATCAGCATAAACTGACAGAACCAGAGGTAGGTCCAGAAGATACTGAAGGCAAACATAAATTTACCGATATCATGAAGTACATGTTCAGAAACTTCTTGAAGGTATCCTTTAGATTTCAGATAGGTTACTGTGAATGCAATGCCCGCTAATGCAGTGATGAATATCCCTGCAAAAGTGTACCATCCAAACAAAGTACTATACCAGTGTGTTTCAATCGACATGATAAAATCCCATGACATCATTGATTCCGTAACTGCAAAGAGTACTAAGAATGCCGCTGCTCTACGACGGTTCAATAAATAATAAGAAACAGGATCAGCAGAAGTATCCATCAGCAAAGAATTTTTGCGGAATAACTTTGCAAAGTATGACCAGATAAAGAAGTACAATACGATACGAATCCAGAAGAATGGTAAATTCAAGAATCCACTTTTACCTGCTATAATCTCATCGTAGTTAGCAGATTTTTCGTCCATAATTCCTTCTTGCATCCAGTGATACAAATGAGACCCGCCAAAAAGAATAATTAATATCATGATACCTCCAGCAACTGGAAGCATTAAACTCATGGCTTCCATCGGACGTTTGATAGATGCGCTCCAACCAACTTCAGCAACATACTGAATGGCAAGAAAAAATAATGCACCCAAAGCAAAAGCCAAGAACTGGAAGTTATTCATCAATAAATTTCCCCAGACTTGCTCATGATGAGTAGCAAACTGTGCGATGATGGAAATGACACCAATCAGTATCATAGTTCCTGCAATCCATCTATTACGTTTTTTGAATTCGTAAGGTGCTGTGCTTGTTACGGCTATATCGTGTGAATGATGTCCCATTTTTTCGATCGTAGGTTGGTTATTTGGACGCAGTAGCCTTTGTCGAGTCTGTGTTAGCTGCAGTACTATCAGTCGGAGCAGCTGTTTCTCCGTCTTTCTGAAGTTCATGAACGTACATAACAATCTTCCAACGTTCGGCAGGAAGAATTTGTGCTGCATGTGCTCCCATCAGATTAATACCATAAGTAATGGTATGATAAATTTTACCATCGGTAAGATCTTTCATTGCACCTCCACGTGAAGAATTACCTTTTGAATATGAAGGTGGAGGAGGGAATTTACCAATCGCAACAATACTTCCATCACCTTGACCTTTTTCGCCATGGCAGTGAATGCAGTAAATATTGTACTGACGCTTTCCTTCTTCTAGATTGGCAGCAACTGCTTCCAACGGATTTTTCACATCACGACCAGCAGCTTCATAGCCTTCATTCGTTGAAGGATATTCAAAATAAGCAAAGTTGCGCTCAACAGTCCCTTTTACAGGCTGACGCATCGTGATGCTATCTTTGAAGTTTGGGTTCGAAGAATACACTTCATAAGAAGGTGACCGGTACATGTCGGGCATGTATTCCAATCCTGGCTTTTTAGGGTCCTTGCTGCAGGAACTTAACAACGTTACTGCTGTTAGGATTCCAGAGAATAGGATGACTGCGGTTTTGTTCATATCCGTATCGGGAATGAAATCGGGGGTTTCGCTAATTTTACTTAATAATTTCAATAGCACCAGCCGACTTCAGCTGTGCTTCAACGTTAGCTCTATCACTATCTTCAGCTACCTGAACAGCCATCACGAAGTGATCATCCGCCATGCGGGGATGAATAACATTCGGTTCAACGCCAGGTAATAATTTACTGCGGAGATAGAAGGTAATCACCATGCCGTGAGCTGCACATAATACAGTACTCTCGAAGGTTACCGGAATAAATGCTGGAAGATTTTTATAGAAAGCAAAGCTAGGCTTGCCTCCGATATCCATCGGCCAATCGAAGATGTTCATATAATATGTCATCAGTAATGCCAGACTACATCCTAGCATTCCATAGATGAAACAGCAAATAGCAATGCGAGTACGATCCAAACCTAATGCTTCGTCCATTCCGTGAATAGGAAATGGAGAAATCACATCTTTTACTCTCAGCCCTTTGTGACGAAGAGTGCTCACTGCATCCAGAACAACCTCATCATCATTGAAGAGGCCGTATACAAATTTTTTATCCTTGGCGCTCATATATGTACTTCCGTTGAAGTGGATGATTTTTTTGCGGCTTTCGCTTTTGCTCCTTGTGAAGATGATTTGATAATCGTTTTCAATTCACTCATCGCAATAACTGGGAATACCCTTGCGAAGAGTAAGAAGCATGTAAAGAATAATCCGAGTGATCCGATAAAGATCCCCGCCTCTACCCATGTTGGATGATACATCACCCAGCTGGAAGGAATATAATCACGGTGAAGTGAGGTCACGATAATTACAAATCGCTCAAACCACATCCCGATATTTACGAAAATAGAAATCACAAATGTTGCGAATACACTTTCACGCAGTTTCTTCGACCAGAATAACTGCGGTGTAATTACGTTACAGGTCATCATACTCCAGTATGCCCACCAATAAGGTCCAGTTGCTCTGTTGATGAATGCATATTGCTCATATTCTACTCCAGAATACCATGCGATGAAGAACTCAGTAATATATGCAACCCCTACAATAGATCCAGTAATTAAAATTACACGATTCATCATATCGATATGATAGATGGTAATGTAATCTTCCAGATTCAACACTTTACGAACGATGATCAACAGCGTTTGTACCATCGCAAATCCAGAGAAAATCGCACCGGCAACGAAGTATGGAGGGAAGATCGTAGTATGCCATCCCGGAACAACGGATGTAGCAAAGTCCATAGATACAACTGAGTGTACAGAAAGTACCAGTGGTGTAGAAATACCTGCGAGCACCAATGAAACTTCTTCAAAGCGCTGCCAGTTTTTAGCACTACCTACCCAGCCAAAACTGAGCAGTGTATAAATTCTTTTTCTCCATTTAGTCTTCGAACGGTCACGGATCACTGCAAAATCAGGAATCAAACCCGTATACCAGAACACTAACGATACTGAGAAATAAGTAGAGATCGCAAATACGTCCCATACCAGTGGCGAGTTGAAATTCACCCATAATGATCCGAACTGATTAGGTAATGGAAGTGGCCAGTAAGCAACCCATGGACGACCCATGTGCGTAACGATAAACGATGCTGCGCAGATTACGGCGAAGATCGTCATTGCTTCAGCCGAGCGGTTAATAGACAGGCGCCATTTCTGACGGAACAGTAATAAGATAGCGGAGATCAGCGTACCCGCGTGACCAATACCGACCCACCATACGAAATTGGTGATATCCCAAGCCCATCCAACTGTTTTATTCAGACCCCAGACACCGAGTCCGGTTCCTAAGGTGTAACTAACTGCTGCGATCCACCACATGAGGGCGGCAACGGAAACGCTGAAGGCGAGCCACCACCATTTGTTGGCTTTAGACTCCGTAGGACGACATACATCTTCTGTGATATCGTGCCAGGTTTTGTCACCAAGGATCAACGGTGGCCGAAGTTCCGATTCTTTATGCATAGGAAACTAGTGCTTGCTTGTTATTTAATTATTGATTCTGATCAGGCTTCTTTTCCAACTTCTATGTTGCGTACTTTAGTTTGATAGAAAACCGAAGGTTTCACTTTCAACTCAGCAAGAAGGTGATAAGAACGTGGATCTTTTAAGAGTTTATTTACTTCAGCATCTGCATCATTCATATCTCCAAATACGATTGCATTGGTAGGACATGATTGTGCACATGCAGTTTTGATTTCACCATCAACAGGACGACGACCTGCTTTCTTAGCATCCAGTTTACCGAACTGAATACGTTGTACACACATCGAACATTTTTCCATCACCCCACGTGAACGAACTACCACATCAGGATTCAAGACCATTTTACCCAGATCATCTTTCATGTTGAAAGGGAACTGTTCGTTGTCGGAATATTTAAACCAATTATAACGACGAACTTTATAAGGACAGTTATTTGCACAGTAACGCGTTCCAACACAACGGTTATACGCCATCATGTTTAAACCTTCAGAACTATGCGTAGTTGCAGCAACCGGACAAACAGTTTCACATGGAGCACTATTACAATGCTGACACATTACAGGCTGGAAGAATACTTCCGGATTGTCATGTGCAGGCTTCTCCATTTCACCATACATATCAAGTTTGCCAAGACCTTTTTCCTTAGCATTCTCTTTAGTAGTGTCGCTGCTATAATAACGGTCGATACGAATCCAATGCATTTCACGGGAACGCATGATCTCATCTTTACCCACTACGGCAACATTATTCTCAGCATTACAGGCCACCACACAAGCTCCGCATCCGATACAAGCATTGAGATCAATACCTAATCCCCACTGATGATCAGGACGATCAAAACCAGGTTCTTTTTTGGAAGCCCATAGATCCACAGATTGAGGACTCTTCTCTCCATAAGGTGTATTGATCAATACATCCGGATTACCAGACTTAGGATCTTTTAACCATGCAGCAATTGAAGTTTCTTTCACAATCTCACGACCCATCATAGTATGGTGAGTTTGTGTTGCAGCCAATGGATATTCATCATCCACTGTTTTAGTTACCGTTACTCCGGTAGTATAATATTTCATTGCACCATTCATGAAAGACACGAACGGATACGCATTGAATCCAACATTATTACCTGCTTTTCCAACATGAGTACGACCATAACCAACTGCAACTGCAATTACTTCATCCGCCATACCTGGTTGTAAATAAACAGGTCCTTTAATACTAGTATTTCCAGATTTAACTTCAATAACAGTTCCTTGCTTATAGCCCATTTTCTCGGCATAAGTAGGAAGTACACAGAAGTAATTATCCCAACATACTTTAGATATAGGATCGGGAAGTTCATGTAACCATGGATTATTTCCTTGATTACCATTTCCTATTCCCGTTTTTTCATACAACACCACTTCTACTCCACTTGCAGGCTTTGCAAGTTTAGATGCAGCGTCCTGAACATTACCAATAAAGGCAGTAGTAGTTCCTGCAGGAGCAGCCATTTCAAACACACCATCACGTAATGATTTTGACCAGAATGCTTCTGCTGAAGTCATACCGGATTGCATCGCATACATGCTAGACTTCCAGTTTTCTTGGATGAAAGTATAATAATCAGCTTGTGGTAATCCTGCCCACTTCATCAGACTTTCTGCCGCCTGACGAGTTTTGAAAAGAGGGCTGATAGTTGGTTGCGTTAAGCTAAACATTCCTTGGTAAGGCTGGCAATCATCCCATGATTCGAGGAAGTGATTATCCGGGCAAACGAAATCACAGTATTGAGCAGTTTCATCTTCACGATCAGCAAAAGAAACTTTCAGTCCTACTTTACTCAATGCAGCTTGAAATCCTTTTCCATCAGGTAAGGTATAAACAGGATTACTGTTCCAGAAAATCAATGCGCCAACACTTCCATTATTCATGTCATTCACCAACTCCGTAACACCCGCATCATTACTCATGCGAACCATAGAAGGTTGATTCAGACTCACTGTTGATTCATAGTTACCCAACATTGCATTGATCCCATTAATCAGGGTTTGCTCGTTAGGATCATTAGATCCACTCACCACTAAACTCTTACCTTTTGCAGCCCAGAGTTCTTTTGCAGTTGCTTCGATACCTTTATCAACGGGAGTTGTAGATGTTGCTACTGCTGCTCCACCTGCAAGTGCTGCAATCTTATTATAAAGAGATGCTACTGCAGATGATTGATGACTAGGACGAATTTTATAACGTTTATCTGCATTTGAACCCGTCAAGGAAAGATGTGATTCAAATTGGATATGACGCGACATTGTTTTTTTGCCATCACGTAATTTACGGGTAACTCCGTACTGACGACTATATTCAATCGGGGCTAACCAAGTAGCGAGGAAATCAGCACCGAAACTTACAATCACTTCCGCTTTATCAAAATGATAAGCAGGGATTGCAGATTTCCCGAATGACATTTCATTCCCTTTGAGGATACCGTAGTACGATACCGCATCATAAGCAACGTGTTTAGCAGTTGGATATTTAGCAACAAATGCAGCAACCACTTTCGCGGATGAAGGACTTGCCACTGAAGAACTCAGCAGCACAATTTTCTTTCCTGCTGCTGAAGCTTCCGACAATTTACGTGTGATGTCAGCATCAACAGAAGCCCAGTCGGCTGCTTTCTTTCCTGCTAACGGCTGCTTCAATCTTGCGCTATCATATAAACTCAGCACAGAAGCTTGCACGCGTGCGTTGGTTCCGCCTTTACTTACTGAAGAAAGTGTATTCCCTTCAATTTTGATAGGACGCCCTTCGCGGGTTTTCACCAAGATACTTGCGTAATCCGTACCATCAAAATAAGTAGATGCGTAAAAATCAGGAGTACCGTAGGTGATTTCTTCTGGTTTTACCACATAAGGAATTGCCTTACGAACTGGAGCTTCACAAGCCGCCAAAGAAGCTGCTGCTACTCCGAAGCCTAAGAATTTCAGGAAGTCGCGACGCGAAGTAGAAGACGATGATTCCGCCTTATTACTCAGTGCCTCGTCAAGTGGCAAATGTTCGAAGAACTCATTGTTGCGGAGGCGGACAAATTCAGGATCATTCCTGAGTTCTTCTACACCTTTCCAATATTGTTTTTCCATACCGTTAATGGGAGGGATTTATTTATTTAGGAGTTGTTTACAGTTAGCGCGAACGACACCTTAACTATTAGTAGTGGCAACGAGCACATTCTATTCCGCCGATTTTATCAACCGTCATCTTAGCTTCTGCTCCGTATTTTTTCTTAAAGTCTTCGTGAATCTTCGTGTAATAGGCATTACCTTCTGCTTTCACTTCTGTAGCACGGTGACAGTTAATACACCATCCCATTGTTAAAGGTGAAAATTGTTTCATCACCTCCATTTCCCCTACTGGACCGTGGCAAGTTTCGCAAGCCACCTTACCTACAACGGTATGCTGACTATGATTGAAGTAAGCCAGATCAGGAAGGTTGTGAATACGAACCCACTCAATAGGTTTCTGCGGCTTAGAATATTGCTGTGAAGCAGGATCCCAACCAATAGCAGAATAGATTTTCGCAATTTCTTCTTTACCGTATTTTGGTCCTGACTGCACATACTTATGACAGTTCATACAAAGATTTGGAGAAGGAATTCCCGCGCTCTTAGATTTCTCAGCACCGGAGTGGCAATAACGGCAATCGATTTTATTCTGCGTTACGTGAAGTGCATGGGAAAATTTAATCGGTTGATCTGGAGCATAATCCTGAGAAATCCCGATTCCAGCTAAAGCATTCCAGCCTTGTACACTTCCTATAACAATACTAATGATGATCAGCAACGCTATCAGCTTCTTATGTTCTCTGATCCAGTATTTAACACCGGCTTTACCATGAATAGGAACTGGGTCAGCAATACCTTCGCGCTGACGCATCACACGCTCAAGGCCTTTCTTCGCTTTGTTCAGAATAACATAAAGCCCTACTAACAAAACGGTTACAAGAATTAGCGTAAGCGGAGAGTTATCCTCAGCAGGAGCAGCCCCATCTACAGCAACCGCACCGGGTTGTCCGGCAGCAGGAGCAGGTGGTGCCTTCTCACTTTCTGTTTTAATGTATGCGAGTACCGCTTTGACCTCATCATCTTTGAGTCCAAATGCCGGCATCGGCACTTTATTGAACTGTTCAAAGATCTTAACGGCTTCAGGATCCCCAGCTTTTACTAGCGATTGAGAGTTTTTAATCCATTTAATGAGCCACTCTTCGCTCATTTTTTTGTGAACATTCTTCAATCCAGGCCCAACAACCGTCTGATCGCTGACCTGATGGCAGGATGTACAGTTGGCTTTGAAGATGGCCTCTCCATTAGGTTGAGCCATCACTTCGGACTGAGAAATTACGTTCAGGACAATCACTAACAGCGTGAGAGCCAGATGCCTGTATACGTAACGGGACATAGTTTTATATTTAAATTGTTGCGGTTTCGAGCAATTATTTTTTACCATTGAATGACAATATTGCCCTATTTTCCAGCCGCCAAATTTAGTACAATCTGCAATCGCTTAACTAAAAATTCAGAGAAAAATCAAAATTTGTATTCGTTCTAAGTTGATAAGAAGATTTGATCAAAAAGTAGTCTTTTCTTCCACAGCCATAAATCGCTGGGATTTATAACTTTGGCGCTATGCAACCTAGAGCCATTTTGTTTTCATTATTTCTGATTATTTCTTTGATTCCTAGAGCTTCAATTGCTCAGGACACTGGCATGCGGAAAACTGATAGTCTGGCAAATGCATTGGTAGAACGTCACAAAAAAGTAAATGCTGCCAAAATGAGCATGCCCGGCTACCGTGTTCAGGTATATTTTGGATCAGAACGTTCCAAAGCTCAGGAAATCAGAAGCGATTTCATTCAAGCCTACCCAGAAATAACTGCGTACTTGGTATATCATCAGCCTTATTTTAAAGTTCGGGTGGGTGATTTCAGAACTCGCTTGGAGGCGCAGGGGTTTCTTAAAAAACTGGGCGACCGTTACACCACAGCTTTTATCGTGCAGGACGATGTAAAACTTCCTTGAACAAAATTTCGGATTATTAATGTGTCATCAGTGCTTTATGCGCTTTTCGCTTTTTAACGGTTCTTTTCTGATACCCATCTGATAAAATTGAAATATTACCATCCGTTTCCAGAACTGCAAGGTTGATATTAGCGATACTGGAAACCCCATGTTCCCGCATCGCCGCTTCAATCTCATCTTGTGTGATGCCCACTTTGTCCATATGCGCTTTGAGCATCTCACCCTCATGCACGAGCATGATGGGTTCTCCTTGTAAAAATTTATTCAGTAATTTATGACGAAAGGTAAGTCGCTTCAGTAAAAAATTGACCAAGAATAAACTTCCCGCAGCAATAAGTCCGCCTTGCAAACTACTATCTGGGCCCACCATTGCATTTTGAACGGCGTTACTAATCAGCAAAATAAAAACCAGATCAAAAACGGAGAGCTGTGCGAGTTCTTTCTTTCCGAAGAGACGGATTGCACCCACGATAAAAAAATAAACAGCTACGGTACGTAAAACAATATTCAGGTAAGGATCCATGCTTGTAGTTATTGTCTCCCGAAAATACTACACATTCACTTCACTTAACGCTTGCTCACCTTATTTAAGCTGATGCTGCGTTGCCTACTGCACTTGAAACGACTTACTTCATCCGTTCTTAACACGAGATGCTTAGTCTTACGGTTTTGTACTCGCTCTCTCCACATCTTAAACCCTGAAGCTTTTAATTCTCTTCGCATCAGCTTAATCACTTCTGCTTCTGCCAATCCAAACTGCTTTTTGATGGCTTCAAATGGAGTACGATCTTCCCATGCCATTTCGATGATGCGATTTACATCCTCTGGTATAAACTCATTTTTCATGTTAGATCACTTGATGGTTAAATGGCTGAATCACCATTTCAGAAACAACACCAGAAACTGGTTGCTGGCACAAAAACCAAATCGCTTTTCCAGCTTCTTCTGCAAGAATCATTTTATCCCGTTGTACTTTCAAATCAATGCTATCCCAAAATTGAGAATCTACTCCACCTAAAAATAATTGAGTAATCCGAATATCGGTACGTTTTAATTCTTCACGCAATGATTTCAACATTCCATTCAATCCATACTTAGAAGCCGCATAAGCCGTTGCTCCTGCCATCGGAGTTTTTCCCAATACACCAGGAATATGAATGATCAGTCCTTTCTTTTGTTCTTTCATCGCGGGAAGAAATTTCTGAATCAACTGAAATGGTCCGATAAGGTTTACTTCTAATGAATTTCTCAGATCCATCACCGTTAGTTGATCAAAGGGTTTGATAATTCCAATTCCACTTGCGTTGATGAGGATATCAATTGCAGGAACTTTCGACAGAATGCTATCCGAAAGCTTATCAATTTGGTCAGCATGACAAAGATCCATCAGGAAGCCATCTTCTTCCAACAGATTAGCATCGGTAATTAACGTGGATAACTTTTCGGTATCTCGGCTGGTGATAAACACTCTTGCTCCACTCGCACTTAACAACTTAACAGCATGTGCGCCAATAGATCCAGTAGCGCCCACCACTAGAACGTTTTTTTCCTTTAGTTTTTCCATCCCGTAATAACAAAAAAGGATTTCAATTGTTTTAAGGCTATGTCATCGGTTACTCTCATCTTCCCGCATCAACTCTTCAAAAATTCTCCGGCCTTAGATAAAAGTCGGAAAGTTTATGTTTTAGAAGACCCGATATTCTTCACGCACTTCAAATTTCATAAACAGAAACTCATTCTGCATCGAGCAGGAATGAAATACTATACCGCCAGGCTCCAAAAATTAGGATATCAAGTGGAGTATTTAGAATTCTCCGAATGTGAAAATGAAAGTTTATTCCGACGTCTAAATCATGAAGGTGTTACAACGATCCATTATTGCGATGTGGTAGATTATTTACTCGAGCGCCGGATTCGTCGCTATGCATCCCGTGAAAAAATTGCCTTGAAAAAAGAAGAGACCCCAAATTTTATTTCTACCGCCGCGTACAACGCTGAATACTTTAGTGAAGGACAAAAACTTTTTCAAACCGACTATTATATTGATCAGCGCAAACGTTTAGGAATTTTAATACAGAACGAAAAGCCAGTTGGTGGTAAATGGACCTACGATGTAGAAAATAGAAAGAAGCTTCCTAAAAATATTTCTATCCCTGAATTATCGCTTCCGGTTCCCAATGAATATATCACTGAAGCAAAGCAATACATCAGTAAACATTTTTCAGAAAATTATGGTGATGACACCGATTTTATCTATCCGGTAACTCATGCAGATGCTGATAAATGGCTGGAACAATTTATCGAACAACGATTCATAAATTTCGGGATTTATCAAGATGCTATCGTAGAGCACGAAAATTTTCTTTTTCATAGTATACTCTCGCCCTTGTTGAATTGCGGACTACTAGATCCTTTGGAGGTGCTCCATAAAATATTAGAAGCGCAAACAAATTTCGACATCCCATTAAATGCAGTAGAAGGATTCGTCCGCCAGCTCATAGGATGGAGAGAATTTGTAAGAGCAGTGTATACGCTAAAAGGAACTGAAATAAGAACCAAAAATTATTGGTCGCATGACAGAAAAATTCCACATCAATTTTATACTGGTAGTACTGGAATTGTTCCTGTTGATGCCTCTATCAAAAGATTATTGAAATATGCCTACTCTCATCACATAGAGCGTCTAATGGTTTTAGGCAACTTCATGTTACTATCCGAATTCCATCCCGATGAAGTGTACCAATGGTTTATGGAAATGTATATTGATGCTTATGATTGGGTGATGGTACCCAATGTTTATGGGATGAGTCAATATGCTGATGGAGGACTAATGACGACTAAGCCCTATATTTCCGGATCCAATTATTTAAACAAAATGAGTGATTATCCAAAAGGAGAATGGGGTGAAACTTGGGATGCGCTATACTGGAATTTTATTGATAAACACAACTCTCTTTTCGCTCGCAATCCGAGAATGAGTATGATGTGTGCCTTACTAAACAAAATGGAGGCAGGACGACGAACAATGTTATTGTCGAAAGCCGAAAAATATTTCTACACTCTTCAATAAATTTTTTTTCACTTAACACCAATTTCAGAAAATCACGGCATAAAAAAAGCCTCGGTGTTTCCACCAAGGCTTCTCAATATTTCGATTTATTAATTCACCACTTTCATCTCTTTAACGAGATAACCTGCTCCCGCAAATTTATCAACCACCCATAATACGTAGCGGATATCTGCACAAATAGTTCGCTTCACTTTATCATAAGCAATATCACCACTCATTGCTTCCCAGTTACCATCAAATGCAAGTCCGATCAATTCACCTTTTCCATTGATCACAGGTGATCCAGAATTACCACCAGTGATATCATTATCGGTGATGAAATTCACGCGCAATGTTCCATTTTGACCGTACATTCCGTAATCTTTCTTTTTATACAACTCCACCATTTTAGCTGGAACAACAAACTCTTCATTTGAATTATCCATTTTTTCCATGATACCATCAATAGTAGTGTAGAAATTGTAGTATACTCCATCCATTGGATAATAATCAGCAACCTTACCATAAGAAACACGCATGGTACTATTCGCATCTGGATAGTAATTTTTATTAGGATTCATTTCTCTAAGTCCTTCTACAAACAAGCGCATGTTTTTATCAAGTCGTGGTTGAATTGCACGAATTGGAGTACGAACAGCGGTGATGTAATGATTATAGATCTCACTCACCATTTTATAAGCTGGATCTTTATCCAGTTGTTTCAAAGCTGGTGCATTCAGGAATGCCATAGCGGATGCTTCTTTAGTAAACATACTTTTCGCAAACACATCAGCAGCCATTTTATTGAAATCGCCTTTGTATTTTTTCTTCAGCTCTATAAAATACGGAGCCTGATGTGCTTCCGGAACATCTTTGCTAAAAAGTTCTATTAATGATGCAAAAACTTTCTGATCCGTAGCAGGGTTGTATTCTTTGTAAAATTCTCCTGCAGCAACTTTCAATTGATCAGCCACCTTTTTAATTTCTTCTGGCTTCGACTCTTTATTAGACAGTAATTTTTGCAAACCTGAATATGAATAAGCGTAAGGAAGAATTTCAGTACCCATCACGGCTTCTGAAAAATATATCCGCGTGAGATTATATGCTTTCATATCACCATAAGCTTTTGTAAGCTCACTGGTAACATTACCATACTTTGCTTTCAGTTCAGGCTTGGCATTTACCCATGCATTGAATTTAGATTCTTCCTCTTGCTTCTGTGCTACAACTCCTAATCTTTTTAATCCTTTTGTTTGACCAATAAAATATTTCCAGTAATTACTTACGTTAGCCACTTTAGCCGCGTACATAATTCTAACTTTATCACTTGCTTCCATATCTGCATTAATCAGATCTAAACGCTTGGTGCGGATTTTTACGATAGCTGGATTACCTTGATCAATATCCATCTGTACTCCTGCTGAATAACGGTAGCGATCGGTACGTCCAGGATAACCCATCACCATTGCGTAATCGTCTTTATTGGTTCCTGATAAATTTACCGGTAGAAAATGTTTTGGCTTGTAAGGAATATTATCTTTAGAATATTCAGCAGGTTTGCCATCTGGCGACATATACACACGGAACATAGAAAAATCTCCAGTGTGGCGAGGCCACATCCAGTTATCAGTATCTCCGCCATAATTACCAATTGATTTTGGTGGCGCTCCAACTAAACGAACATCTTTAAACACTTCGTACACGAACATGTAAAACTCATTTCCTTGAAAGAAACTTTTTACATCTACTTTATATCTTCCATTCTCGCTATTCTCTTCTTGAATTTTTGCAATCACTTTCTGAATCGCAGCACCACGACTTGCTTCGCTCATCGTATCACTCAGTGCTGATTTCATTCTAGCTGACACATCATCCATACGAACCAGAAATGAAACAAAAAGTCCTTCGTTCGAAAGTTCCTGATCACGACTCATAGCCCAGAAACCATCCGTGATATAATCATGTTCTACTGAGCTATGACTTTGTACGGCATCAAAACCACAATGGTGATTAGTCAGCATTAATCCTTCTGAAGAAACCATTTCAGCAGTACAAAATCCCCCTAATGATACAATTGCATCTTTCAACGAAGAATTGTTTACGCTATATATTTCTTCTGCAGTAAGTTTCAATCCTTCTTTCTGCATATCCACCTCATTAAGGCGTTTAATCAACATGGGTAACCACATACCTTCATCGGCACGTGACTGGTTCAGGAAGCCCACACTCAGGACTAACAGAACACTAAGAATTCGTTTAAACATTTGCTATTGATTTATGGATTATAATGAATTACAAAGTAAACTCTTTTGACAGTTAAACACCACTTCATTTGTCGAGGCAAATCGGTGATTCGTCTAATTTTTGAGTCATAAAAGCTATAAAGCCATGATAAAAATCAGAATTCCTGAAATCTAGAAGCATCATCGAAAAGTTGAAATTACATCAGAATCCCTGCTATCGTTGCAGAAAGATAAGAAGCGAGGGTTCCACAAACCAAGGCTTTAAAACCTAATCTGGCAAGATCGCCGCGGCGTGATGGAGCCAATTCACCAATCCCTCCGATCTGCATTCCTACGCTGGAGAAATTTGCAAATCCGCAGATAGCAATAGACACAATCAGGAGTCCTTTCTCTGTCACAATGGGAACCGACTTACTCGCCATATTTTTAAAAGCGACAAACTCATTGATGGTAAGTTTCTGACCGAGTAGTGTTGCAACATTTCCAACATCTGCTGAAGGAACACCCATCGCCCATGCCATAGGATAAAACAATTTACTGAAAATATAATTCAGACTTAAATTCAATGAAGGATCAAAAATATGTCCGATGCGCATCAAGCTCCAATCCACCAATGCGATCAACGCAATGAATCCGATAAGCATGGCAATTACATTCATCGCAATTTTAAATCCATCACCTGCACCATGTGAAATTGCATCCACCACATTTATATAGGGACTTTTTACTTCGAGTTTCACTTTGCCCATCGTTTGGCTTTCTTCTGTTTCAGGATAAACAATTTTTGAGATGACCAATGCTCCCGGTGCAGCCATTAAACTTGCTGCAATCAATTTAGGTGCGAGATCAAATCCTGCTTGCGCTCCCATATTCACATAGACTACTAAAATTCCTCCTGCAATACATGCCAGACTTCCACTCATACTTGCGAGCAATTCACTTTTAGTCATACCGGCGAGATAAGGACGAATCATAACCTGTGCTTCAACTTGTCCTACGAATGCACTAGCAACATTACTCAGTGCTTCCGCACCACTTACTTTCATAATAAAATTCATAGCAGTAGCAATCACTGAAATGATGCGTTGCATAACTCCGAAGTGATAAAAGATCGCTACTAAAACACAAACGAGAATAATAGTGGAGGTCACATTGAAGGCAAAAACAAATCCACCGGCGAAATAATTTTTTATCGTTCCGTCAAATTGTTCTACTGCAATTCCGCCGTACACAAAAGAAGCTCCTTGTCGTGCGAATTGTTCAATCTTTTCCATTCCATGTCCGAGTTTTTGAAAAAATTCGGTGACCGGTTGGATTTTCAAAACTAGGATTGCAATTACAAACTGTAACCCTACTCCACTTAATACAAGTCTGTAATTAATAGCTTTCCGATTATTGGATAACAGAAATGCAATTCCGAAGATGAATGCCATTCCCAGCAAGCCTGTAAATCTTTCCATAGCTGTAGTGTAGAGTATAAATATGATTTATGCTACGAATATACGTTTCTGATGCATATAGAAAAAGATTCCAGTAGTTGATGGCATCTGAAAACGTAAAAAATTTATGGGGAGCATTAAAATGCAAAGAGGCCACCTTTAGGGCAGCCTCTCTACTATCTGTTTAAAATAATTAAGCCAGTGTACGTTTTATAGCGACGTTTTCATAACCTTCGATAATATCACTCACTCTGATATCATTAAAGTTATTGACGTTCAGTCCACATTCCATTCCAGCAATTACTTCACGTGCATCGTCTTTAAAACGTTTTAAGGATGCCAGTTCACCTGCGTAAACTACAATACCATCACGAACAACACGGATTTTAGTATTACGTGTTATTTTACCATCGAGCACCATACATCCTGCGATCGTTCCAACTTTAGGAATTTTGAACACATCACGTACTTCAACATTACATACAATCTTCTCTTCGTATTCCGGAGCAAGCATTCCTTCCATCGCAGCTTTCACTTCATTGATCGCATCGTAGATGATAGAATAAAGTCGAATATCAATTTGTTCGTTCTCTGCAATTTTACGTGCACTTACTGAAGGACGAACTTGGAATCCAATAATAATCGCATTCGATGCGGAAGCCAGCATTACATCCGACTCAGAAATTTGTCCTACGCTCTTATGAATTACATTCACTTGAATCTCCTGATTAGAAAGTTTCAATAATGAATCAGCAAGTGCTTCTACAGAACCATCCACGTCACCTTTCACAATCACATTTAGCTCTTTGAAATTACCGATTGCCAAACGACGACCGATCTCATCAAGGGTAATGTGTTTATGGGTACGGATACCTTGTTCACGCTGCAACTGCAGACGTTTATTAGCGATATCACGAGCCTCTCGTTCATCTTCCATCACATTGAACTGGTCACCCGCTTGTGGTGCGCCACTCATCCCTAAAATCATTGCTGGTGTTGCGGGACCGGCTTCAGTAACTCGTCCTCCACGCTCGTTAAACATCGCTTTCACACGACCACTGTAACAACCTGCGAGAACAACATCACCAATTTTCAACGTACCATTTTGCACAAGAATAGTTGTAACATAACCTCTTCCTTTATCCAACGAAGATTCAATTACAGTTCCTTTTGCAAGACGCTCAGAATTTGCTTTCAGATCCAGTAATTCTGCTTCCAGCAATACCTTCTCTAACAATTTATCTACATTCAATCCCTGTTTTGCAGAGATATCTTGACTCTGAATTTTTCCACCCCACTCTTCCACTAAAAGATTCATAGTAGCTAATTGCTCTTTAATCTTTTCAGGATTAGCACCGGGTTTATCAATTTTATTTATCGCAAAAACAATTGGAACACCAGCTGCTTGAGCATGATTGATTGCTTCAATTGTTTGAGGCATTACACTATCATCAGCAGAAACAACGATGATAGCAACGTCAGTAACTTTTGCTCCGCGTGCACGCATCGCAGTAAAGGCTTCGTGACCGGGAGTATCTAAGAAAGTAATTTTCTTTCCGCCATCGAGTGTTACTTCATAGGCACCGATGTGTTGAGTAATCCCTCCTGCTTCTCCGGCAATTACATTTGCTTTGCGGATATAATCCAACAAAGATGTTTTACCATGATCGACGTGACCCATTACAGTTACAATTGGTGCACGTGAGGTTAGATCTTCATCTGTATCCGGATCATCATTGATGGCTTCCTGTACTTCTACAGAAACGAATTCAATTTTGAATCCGAATTCTTCTGCAACAACAGTAATTGTTTCGGCATCGAGACGTTGATTGATAGACACAAATAATCCAAGACTCATACAAGTACTGATAACTTGCGTTACCTGAACATTCATCAGTTTTGCTAATTCATTTGCAGAAACGAATTCAGTAACCTTAATTACTTTTTCTGCTTGTGCATCTGTTATAGCTTCTTGACGTTGAGCATGCAACTCACGTTTTTCCTTACGGAATTTAGAAGCTCTCGATTTACCCGTTCCACTTAAGCGGGCAAGTGTTGCTTTAATTTGATCTTGAATTTCTTTTTCTGTTGGCTCCACTTTAGGACCCGGAGGCGCTCCTCTGTTAGGCCCTCTGTTTGGTCCACCTGGTCCTCTGTTTGGACCACCCGGTCCACGATTTGGTCCGCCCGGTCCTCTGTTTGGTCCACCTGGTCCGCGATTGGGTCCACCTGGCCCACCTGGTCCACGGTTTTGTCCACCTGGTCCTGCTGGTCCGCGATTTTGTTGACCAGTACCTGCACCGCCACCTTGTCCGGCAACAGGAGGTTTTTCTTTACGCTTACGTTTACGTTTGTCGCCTTCAAAATCAGAAGAAGAAGCAACCGGTTTACGTTTTGGAGGATCAACTGGAAGGTCGATCTTTCCGATGATATTTGGTCCGCTTAATTTTTCAAAACGGATTCCGATATGTTCTGGACCTACTGGAGCATCAGGTGCTGCAGGTGATTCCGTTGAAGGTGGAGGTTCTGTCGCTTCTGGCGATGATTTCTTCTCTGCAACTGGAACAGGTTTTTCTTTCGTTTCAGATTTTGTAACGGGTACTTCTTTCACTGCAGATTTTTCATCTGCTTCTTTCTTCGCCTTCGCTACAGCTCTTTTTTTGCTATGCTCTTCTTCGATCTGTGCGGAAGCAGCATCAGCATCTGCTTTGCCTTTAGCTTTAGATTTTGCTTTCGCAACTTCTGCTTCTTTCACAGCAGCGGCGGCAGCTTCTTCCTCTTCTTTCTTCTTAGCACCTTTTTTCTTCGGTGCACCAGCAGAAAGATCAATCTTACCAATAATCTTTGGCGACTCTCCGATACTTGCATTCGCCTTGATTACTTCAGGCTCTGCATTTTTCTTTATCGGTTTTTCTTCTTCAACAGGTGTAACCTCTGCTTGTACTTCCGGTTTGGCTTCTGCTTTTACTTCTGATACCTTTACTTCAGGCACAACAACTTCAGGAGCGGCTGCTTGCACAGGCTCTTCCGTCTTTTTAGCTTTCGCTGGCTTTGCTTTATCGGAAACCGCAGACAGTTTGATTTCATCCAAACTCTTTTTGAGTGAATCATCATTGTCCTGCTCTTGTTCAATCGACTTCGGTTCTCCCTGATGTGGTTTAGCTTCAATCACGATAGTATCACGCTTCAGCTTCTCTCGTGTTACTTCTTGCGCATCGAGTTTAGCCAAGCGATCTGGTTGGTATTTATCCTGCAACAGCGAGTAGATCTCGTTCGAAATTTTAGCGTTCGGGTTGCTATCAACCTTCACACCTTTCGATTCAAGATATTCTACCACATGCTGCAAGCCAACGTTGAACTCTTTGGCTACCTTGCTGAGGCGTATTGCTTTGTCTTCGGCCATTCCTTTCGGGTTCGGTTCTTTTTTTTATCCTGATCAGAGATAGGGTGTAGTACTGATCTTTTTATTAATAAACTTATTCAAATTCCGTACGAAGAATTCTGATTACTTCACGGATCGTTTCTTCTTCAAGATCTGTACGACTCACTAACTCTTCCACATTTAAATTGAGTACGCTCTTCGCAGTATCACATCCAATACCTTTCAGCTCAAGGATGATCCACTCATCAATTTCATCAGAGAATTCTTCGAGATCAACATCTTCCTCTTCGTCTTCACTGTCGCGATATACATCAATTTCATATCCGGTTAATCGTCCGGCTAGTTTAATGTTATGTCCGCCTTTACCAATTGCCAATGAAACCTGATCTGGCTTCATGAACACTGCAGCACGACGTGTTTCTTCATCCAGTTTAATCGATGTGATTTTTGCAGGACTTAAAGCACGCGTGATATAAAGGGTAAGGTTATTCGTATAATTGATAACGTCGATATTTTCATTGCGTAGTTCACGAACGATACCATGAATACGGGAACCTTTCATTCCTACACAAGCACCTACAGGATCGATACGGTCATCGTAACTTTCTACAGCTACTTTTGCACGTTCACCTGGTTCGCGAACAATATTTTTGATGGTAATTAATCCATCAAATACTTCCGGTACTTCTTGTTCGAATAAACGCTCAAGGAATACTGGTGAAGTACGCGACAGAATAATTCTAGGACTACTATTCAGCATTTCTACACGCAGGATTACCGCACGACAGGCATCGCCTTTTTTGAAGAAATCAGCAGGGATCGTTTCATTCTTTGGCAAGACGAGTTCGTTACCTTCATCATCCAGCACAAGAATTTCTTTTTTCCAGATCTGATACACTTCACCGGCAAGAATTTCACCCACACGATCTTTATATTTTCTGTAAAGACCATCTTTCTCAAGTTCTGTGATGCGTGAAACGAGATTCTGACGCAATGCCAAAACTGCACGACGACCGAAATCACCTAGACGAACAGTTTCAGTGAGATCCTCACCGACTTCGAAGTCAGGTTCAACTTTCACAGCTTCCGCATAAGCGACTTGTGTTACCGGATCTTCAACCATTCCATCTTCAACGATTGTTCGGTTACGATAAATCTCAAGATCGCCTTTGTCGATGTTGATAATCACATCAAAATTATCGGAAGTACCGTACCGCTTGCGAAGCATTCCACGAATTACATCTTCGAGGATACTCATCATCGTTGCCCGGTCGATATTTTTAACTTCTTTGAACTCCGAGAAGGATTCAATCAATACCTGATGGTCCATTTGACTAACCTATTTTAATTTGAAATTTAAGACAATTTTCGCGTCCTTGATCATGCTATATGGTAAATTATGCAGCACTTCAGTTACGATCTTTTTTTTATTCTCCTTGCGACTCACAGTTTCCTGCAATTCTATTCCTTCTTCGTTGGCAAGCTGCAAAAGACCTTTAATCTCTCGCCCTTCCGTAGTGACCACCTTTAGCTCCCGTCCTATCCGGCGAAAATACTGCTGGGGTACCATCAGGGAACTATCCATTCCCGGACTGCCTACTTCCATTTCATGCGATTCAAGCATTCCATCCGCTTCAAGCTCATTTGCTAGAAATCTGCTTAAGGAAGAACACTCTTCTAACGTAATGCCCGCCGGCTTATCAATAGAAACTGATAAACGATTGGGCGACAGCTTAATATCCACCAGAAACTGGTCTGTTCCTGCTAGATGCTGCGCTACCAGCTCTTTAATTTTTGCTTTGTCCGTCATGTGTATTTACTGAATGAGGGGACTCTTGGTCCCCTCATCGCCTATCTACGGTGCAAATATACGCATTATTCGGAAAATTCCACAAGAGCCTGATCAGCCTACATAAAAAGAATGAAAAAGGGCACTAAAAGGTAGCGGATCCCAAGAATCTGGTTATTTCCACAGCCAGGAAGATTTAAGAGGGTGATTCTTAAGCTCAAGAGTATCAATAAATATTCACTTTAGCCGAAGTTTCAACGTTTCCTTCTCGAATAGTGACAATATAAATTCCACTCGTAAGTCCATTGGTATTGATGACTTGATTTCCAGACTCCGCAGTTCGCTTTTTGATCACCTTTCCAGAGATATCCATTAAGATCAATGAGTATTGTAATGATGATGGATGTTTTACCAATATCTGTTGCAGGGATGGATGGTAACTAACATTAATTCCATCTGAACTAATTGGTAGTTCTTTTATAGAAACCGGATTGGAAATGATAGTATGCTTTGCTCTTACCTTATCTCCATAATTTGCAACCCAAGAAATATGTATTTTGCCATCCGAAGTTTTATAAATTGCACTGTAATCGCCGATCATACTCATAGTGATTGGAACAGATGCTTGAATTGAGTCTGCCGTAAATGGAGGTGTGAAAGTTATTCCTCCGTCGATGCTATAACAATAATTCAGATAAACCATTTGGTTACCAATTTTACAGTAAGCTACGTAAATGATACCACTTGAATCCATAAACCCTTCAGCATATCCGGAGATTGAATCGATTAATGTTTTCGACCAGGTTCCTGAATTTTTCTGATAATAATAAAGATTTTCAAAATGATGTGCGGCATGACTTAACACTCCATAACCACTAATATTTTGATTCGTAATTATTGAAGTGAGGTAAAAATATCCTAGCGAATTATAATGGCCAATAGTATCCATTAATGACCATGTTATCCCATTGTTATAGCTCTCTGAAAAATATAATTGTTTATCATTCAGATCCGAGTAAGTTACGTAAGCCTTTGATCCAAATCCCTTCTTGATACTAGATCCTCCTATCCAGTGCCCATTTACCGAAGGAAATGAAATTAAATTCGACCACGAAATTCCCCCGTCTGATGAAGTACAAGCAACGATAACAGGTGGTGAATTTATAATTTCCTGATAAGTCAAGAGCATTTGATCGACCGACCATGCTGAAGTCCTAGGAAAATCTGTACCTGAACCTGATCCTATATTCGGAGAAAATCCATGCAGGTTCCATGTTAATCCATCATCAGTTGATTGTTGAATCCAGCAATTATGTCCGTTATAAAGAATCCCCGGTTGAAGCACTCCGCGCATAGCGATCAAAGAAATTGTTCCAACACTATCCATTGTTAAATATGGATCAATATATCCATGATAGGCAGAGTCAATCCCAAAAGTGGTAATCGAATCCCAGGTCATACCACCGTTATCACTTCTAAAAACGACCACGATATCAACTCCATTAAGAAAATCATATATCGCTGTTAAGAGATGTCCATTTTGAGTTTCTAGGCCACTAATTTCATACACATTACTGGAATCTCCGTACACGGTATAAGTTACTGCCTGTTGTGAAAATCCAGAAAAAGATAAAAAAATGGAAATCAAAATGAATAGTTTACTCAGATTCGGAAATAACCTTGAATGAGATTTCATGATATTTGATCAATTGGAGAATCGAATATAAGAAACTTTTTTAAAAGCAGATTGAAAAAAATTGATTCCTGATAACGGAGATTTTCAATCCAACATCGACTTTATTTTTTCCTCCACTTCTGTCACAGTAATACGTTGAATGCATGGATGAGAAGGATGAACACAATGGATCTGGTCGCAAGGATTACAAGACAAAATATGATGCAGCACAGCGCTTTGTTCACCACGAGGGTAAAAAACAAAAGGTTCACCGGGACCAAATAATCCTATACATCGAGTACCACTTACGCTTGCAATATGCAATGGGCCACTTTCATTGCCGATATAAAATGCGGCTTTGGAAACGAATGCTGCAAAGCTTCCCAAATTTAAAACATCAGCAATAGAAAACGTTTTAAAAGGAAGCAGTTGTTGTATTTCTTGAATCTCGTTTACGTCCGATTTATCTCCACTAAAAACAATATCCAAGTCATATTGATTTTTCAGCATTGAAGCAATTGCAGCAAAGCGATCAGCGGGCCACTTCCTAAGTTCACGACGAGCACCGGTATGAAATACAGCGAAACGAGTCAATTGATGATCACTCAAAAATTTATCCGCAGTTAATTTATCCTTCTCTGCAATATAAATTTTAGCAGGTGGAAGTTGAGTTCCTTCTGCTAGTAGCGGCTGAATGATTTCAAAATTAGTGATGGCTTCATGCGGATGAGCACCTTTTCGTTTATTCTTCAAGCGAACAGTTCCGCGGTCAACTCTTACCTGGGGACGGTGCTTCATAGCATAATACAAACCTTCCCACTTACCTCTCAGATCAACAATCAAATCATACTTCTGATCAAGTTCTTTTTTATCGGTAATAATTTTATTCAAATGTGGATCTTCAGATACGAGGCTATACGCGAATTCACGACACCATAACGTAATATGAGATTTGGGATAACGTTTTCGAAGCAACTCAAAAACAGGAGAGGTATAACATAGATCACCGATTTCATCGAGACGAATAATCAAGATTTTTTCAATGATCTCTGTAGATGCATTTCGCTTCCGGTTGATAGATCGGGATAAGACTACTGAAATCGCGTAAATAATTTTATCAACCTGAGCTATTGTAAGCATGAATGGTATTTTAATTATTCAATGCGCAACCTATATTTTCAATTTCTTATTGTGTACTTTCTGGATCTCCTGATTCAGATCCAGCGATCAGTGGATCATTGATTTTCTCCACATTATGTTCCGTAAAAAATCTTTTCTGAAAGATCACCATCAAGATTACTCCGATTGAAATACTTGCATCAGCCAAATTGAACACGGGTCGAAAAAATAAGAAATCTTCATTTCCCCATAATGGAAACCACGAGGGATAGGTTCCATGTAAAACAGGAAAATAAAACATATCGACTACTTTACCATGCAGAAAAGTAGAATAACCTCCGCCGGCAGGTAAAAACTGTGCGATCTGAAATTCACTACTACTAAACAGAATTCCATACAATGCGCTATCAATTATATTTCCTGCTGCTCCGGCAATAACCATTGCAATACAAGTAATATACAGAGGATCTGATTTTTCTTTAACCAAACGACGCAAGTAAATACTTATTCCAGCAATAAAAATGATCCGAAATAAACTTAGTGCCAACTTACCATAATTTCCTCCGAACTCCATTCCGAAAGCCATTCCATTATTCTCGGTAAAGTGCAGGATAAACCAATCGGCAATATGATATTCCTGTCCAAGATACATGGTAGTCTTGATCCAGAATTTCAAGAGCTGATCGGCAATCAGGATTCCGAAAATGATGATAAGAGGGCGCTTCAATGAATAGTTGTTGGAGATAAAATAATAAATTATAAAAATTGATAACGCCGTTGTTTTGACAAGAGAGCCCGGGAAATGAATTGATAGTATTCACTGTCCCGGGCAATCTGATGCTGAACTACAGCCTATGATTTTTAATCGCGGTATTGTTGCAATTTAGCTTCCATACTTTGCGTGGTATGAGGCACTGCTTTCAAACGTTCTTTAGGAATCAAACGACCGGTAACACGACAAATTCCATAAGTCTTGTTTTCGATGCGGATGAGCGCAGCTTCTAACTGCTCAATGAATTTTTTCTGACGAGCTGCGAGGTTTGCTGCTTCTTCTTTAGCAAGCGTATCAGATCCATCTTCTAGCATTTTGAAACTAGCGCTGGTATCATCTGTTCCGTTTTCATTTGCATTAATAATTTGCGCTTGTAAGTTGATCAACTCTGTGCGCGCATCTGATAATTTACCTACAATTAATTCTTTGAACTCTTTCAGTTCTGCATCACTAAAGCGGGCTTTTTCTGGTGGTGTATTCTTCTGCACGTTACTCATCGTCGGTTTTGTGGGTGTTGTTGAAATTACTGGTTTCGAAATTGATTTTACAGTTGAAACAGGTTTGGAAACAGTTACAGGCTTAGGAGCAGGAGCCGCAGGCTTAACTGCTTTTACGGATGCTGGCTTAGGAGCTGGTACTGCTTTCTTTGTTTTAACAGTTGATGATTTTACTACTGCTTTTACAGGAACTGCTTTTTTGGGAGCAGGACTTGCTTTCTTAGGTACTACTTTCACTGGAGCCCCCTTTTTTGCTGGAGCTTTAACTGCTGGTTTTTTAGTAACCGGGAATGCTTTCACAGCCTTCGTTTTTGTAGCCGGCTTTGCCTTTACAGGAACTTTTTTAACAGCGGGCTTAGCTTTTACTGCTGCTTTTTTGGCAGGAGCTTTCTTTACAGTCTTGGCAGGAGCAGCTTTCTTGCCTTTTGCGATGGGTTTCTTAGTGGCCATTGACGTATTTGTTTACTGCGGTTAAAACCTGAATTCCTTCTTCTACGTCCACCGAGATAATTTCAGTACCCGTTAAGTTATCTACCAATTCGAGCGAAGTTGCTAAAATTTCGGTGCGAATATAATCTAAATTGTTCTTTACTGAACGATGAACTTCCTCAGGTCCTTGAATCTTAACAGTGATTTTATCTGTAATTTCAAATCCCTTGTCCTTACGTATATTTTGAATCCTATTCACCAATTCACGGGCTAATCCCTTGTCTTTCAACTCTTCCGTTAATGTTATGTCTAAAGCCACTGTTAATCGACCTTGATTGGCAACTTGCCAGCCTGGAATATCCTCACTCATTACCTCCACATCTTCCAGTAAGAGATCAAAATGAACACTTCCAAATTGTAGGGGCAACGTACCTTGCTGTTCCAGAATAGAAATCTCTTCCTGATTAAGTTCGGATACCCGCACCGTTAGTTGTTTCATCAACCCTCCAATTTTAGGACCTAGCGCCTTAAAATTAGGTTTAACTCTTTTGACTAAGATCCCAGAAGCATCGTGCAAATACTCGATCGCTTCTACATTCACTTCTGCAAGGATCAACTGACGGATTGCCTCAATTTGATTTTTGAAATGTTCATCCGTCACCGGAATTAATATTTTTTGCAAAGGCTGACGAACTCTGATATTTACTTTCTTACGCAACGATAATACCATGGAAGATATTTCTTGGGCAATTTGCATTCGTTCTTCCAGCTCCTTATCGATCGCAGATTCATTTACTTCTGGAAATAATGCCAGATGTACTGATTCATTTTTATCCCTTCCGCTACTCGCATTTAAATCTGCAAATAACTGATCAGCAAAAAATGGTGCCACCGGTGCCA
Organism: Bacteroidia bacterium; assembly: GCA_038320345.1. Classification (GTDB taxonomy): domain Bacteria; phylum Bacteroidota; class Bacteroidia; order AKYH767-A; family OLB10; genus JBBQED01. The sequence goes on along the minus strand of JBBQED010000024.1, from coordinate 11,723 downwards.
TCAGTCGAGAAATGGTATCCAGACAAGTATACAACGTCTGATATGCTGCAATCTTATCTCCCGTATATTCTCCTTTCCAGAATCTACGTCGACTTAAACGAACATACCAATTACTGAGATGTTCAGAAACGAAATCTTGAATTAGACGTGCTGCTTTTGTAGGTTCATATTCCGCATAACAAATGTCAACGTCTTTGATCAGCGAATTCAATAATGATAATACCCAGCGATCTAACTCAGGGCGTTCAGGTACCGGAATCTCTTTTTCTTCAAAAGTAAATCCATCGATATTTGCATAGAGCGCAAAGAAATTATAAGTATTGTAGAGGGTTCCAAAAAACTTCCGCTGGATTTCTGCAATACCTTCTGTATTAAATTTCAGATTATCCCAAGGCTGCGCATTGCTGATCATGTACCAACGTGTAGCATCCGGACCATAATCTTCAAGTGTCTTAAATGGATCCGCAGCATTCCCCAAACGCTTCGACATTTTATTGCCGTTTTTATCCAACACTAATCCGTTCGATACAACATTTTTAAAGGCCACTTTATCAAACAGCATTACAGAAATTGCATGCAAGGTGAAAAACCAACCACGAGTTTGATCAACACCTTCAGCAATAAAATCTGCGGGATATGCGCCGGCAAATACTTCATTATTTTCAAAAGGATAGTGCCATTGTGCATAAGGCATAGCACCTGAATCAAACCATACATCGATAAGATCCGTTTCACGGGTCATTGATTTTCCAGAATCCGAAATCAGAATCACATTGTCGACATAAGGACGGTGCAGATCAAAGTCAGTTCCAGCTGCATCAATATGTTCCATATGGGCAGCATCCATTAATCCTGCTGCTACTGATTTCTTGATTTCTAATGAAAGTTCTTCAATGGAACCGATACATTTCTCTTCTCCATCTTCCGTACGCCAGATCGGCAATGGAATACCCCAATAACGAGAACGTGAAAGATTCCAGTCTACCAGATTTTCAAGCCAATTACCGAAACGGCCTGTGCCTGTACTCTCGGGTTTCCAATTGATCGTTTTATTTAAGGCAATCATTCTATCCTTACACGCCGTAGTGCGGATAAACCAAGAATCTAGTGGATAATATAGCACAGGCTTATCAGTTCTCCAGCAATGCGGATAACTATGCTCGTACTTTTCTACTTTAAAAGCTTTGTTTTCTTGCTTCAGCTTAATTGAAATACGTTCATCAACCGATAAATATTTATCTCTTCCTTGCTGAGCCTTGGCCGCTGCCTTTTCAGGTTCAGTCAGATATTCTTCTTTCACATACTCGTGTGAAAAATCGGTTACTTCCTTTACAAACCTCCCTTGCTTATCAACTAACGGCATTGGCTTACCGTTTTCATCATTGATCATAATAGGGGGCACCAAATGCTGCTTCGCGACGCGGAAGTCATCTGCTCCGAATGTAGGAGCAATATGTACGATTCCTGTTCCGTCTTCAGTAGAAACGAAATCCCCCGAAATTACTCTGAAAGCATCCCCTTCGGGCTGAATATAAGGCATGAGCTGTTCGAAATAAATTCCAATCAATTCACTTCCTTTAAATTCTTTCTCGATTCGATATGGAATTGCTTTATCGCCGTCATGATAGTTCTCAATTTCTAATTCTGCATTTTTTGCAGGAAAATGTTTTCCTAGCAAATCCTTGGCGAGTATAACACTTACCGGTAGGAACGTATAAGGATTAAAAGTTCGTACCAAGACATAAGTAATGTCTACACCAATTGCTAATGCAGCATTCGATGGTAATGTCCAAGGAGTGGTAGTCCATGCTAAAAAATATACCGATGCATCAGTAGCCGCAAATAAAAATTCACTCGATGCATTGCGTATCGTTTTAAACTGCGCTACAACGGTAGTGTCCTTTACGATTTTATAAGTACCCGGTTGATTCAATTCATGTGAACTTAACCCCGTACCTGCAGCTGGAGAATAGGGCTGAATGGTGTAACCTTTGTAAAGAAGATTTTTGTTGTAAAGCTCTTTGAGCAGATACCAGCAAGTCTCAATATATTTATTTTCAAAAGTGATATAGGGATTTTCCAGATCTACCCAATACCCCATCTTGCGAGTAAGATCATCCCAAACCCCTTTGTATTTCATCACTTCATGACGACAGGCTTTGTTGTAATCTTCAATGGAAATTTTATTGCCAATATCTTCCTTCGTAATTCCCAACGTTTTTTCAACACTAATTTCAATCGGGAGTCCGTGTGTATCCCATCCCCCTTTGCGTTTCACTTGAAATCCTTTCTGTGTTTTATAACGACAGAAAATATCTTTAATGGAACGAGCCATCACATGATGAATGCCCGGCAAACCATTCGCTGATGGAGGTCCTTCATAAAAGGTAAAACCTGGGCAACCTTCGCGTTCTAATATGGAACGTTCAAAGATTTTGCGATCCTGCCATTGTTGGAGAATTTGATCGGCAACCTGAGGCAGGTTTAATTGCTTGTATTCGGGGTATCTTTTTCCCATAATTTAGGCTGCAAAAGTACCAAATTTCCAGAGAGGAAAATGGATCGGGAACTATAAAGAAAGGCAGGAGTTACACGTTACTTGACTTCCGGTATTGGTGTTTCTGGAGCCCTTGTAAGCAGTACATTAAATACTACTCCCGATATAACCAGCAAGATACCAATGAATTGCGGCCATCCATATACTTCTCCAAAAAGTAGCCAACCAAATCCCAAAGCATAAATTACTCCGATATAATTCAAAATAGAGACCCTAGCCACATTTTCGGCCTGTAACGATCGGGTCAAATTGACTTGTCCTAGTTGGGTGAAGATTCCTAAAAGCAAGATATAGATCCAATCAATTGGGTCGGGTAACTGCCATTGAAAAATAGTGAAGATTAGCCCGATTGCAGCTCCTAGAAATTGAAAATGTAACACTATCACAAGAGGATGCTCCCGCTCTTTGAGGGTTCTGACCATATTGTACGCCAATGCAGAGAAGAACGATGAAAACAATCCAATGAGGAGCATTTGCCAGCTCACACGGTCGTCAAAACCTTTGATCAGCATTACTCCAACAAAAGAGAGGATGAAGTAAAACCATTGAATAGGTTTAACGGATTCTTTTAAGAGAAATACTGCGAGTAATGCAGAAAAGAATGGTGAAATATATTGGATCGTTACTGCAGTGCCTAAGGGCATTTTCTTAATAGTGAGAAAGAAAAAATACAATGCGGTGGTTCCGAAAAGGCCTCTGAGAAATAATAATTTACGATTAGAGCCTTTCCAAGATACATTCGCATGTTTTAATCCGATTACGCCTAGTATCACCGCAACAAAACAACGGAAGAACACCAACTCCATCGTAGGAAGATGAGCCAGCAGTTTCACAAAGACATTCATGAGTGAAAACCAGAAAGTGGCGATCAGCATATGCTTTACACCTTTTGTCAGGACTGGAGGCTTTTTAAAATTCACGTCCTGCAAAACTAAATAAAACAGATTGTTAATCTTTCACAAACCTCACAGAAAATGCATTTGCTCTACGATAGAAATTCGAAGAGACATGGAGTGAATCGGAGGAAACAGTCCTTGCGTATGCAGTTTGTTCTGCCTTTACGGTTGAGGTCCAGTAAAACCCTGTTTGTCCTTTTCTCCCAAACAAATCATTGGAACTATTCGAACTTCGGTAACCCGCATACGTTAGATTCAAACCGGAAGAACCACCTTTCATCAGCTTATCTTTTGCATCCACTTTACCACCAAGAAAATCCACCATTTGCTGCCACTCTTCATCACTCGGCAGATGCCAGCCTTTGGGACAAGCCATCAACGCTCCGGAGAAGAAATAAAGTTGTCCATTCTCAACATTGCCTACAGAATCGCGTTCGTACCAGAAGGAGTTAGGAGCAGGAATACTCAGATTCTTCGCCATCCATACCTGATTTCCAATTCTGACTGTATCGCGAGGTTCGCCTTTATAATCTGTTAATGCCGATTCTCCGCCGTGCATAGAACCCGCTAATAAAGTAATCAGGCAAACCCAGGTGATCATATATTGCTTCATTCTGCAAGCATACACAATTGTTTATGAAATCTAAATTAATCCCCTAAAAATGTTTCTAAGCAAGATCATTCCTTAGAAGATTTGTCGGATCAGCAATCCTGTATACTTTTACCTGCAAGTCCCGCCAGAAGATTAATTCCATCAATGAGAAAGCCAGTACTCCTATTCTTCGTTTTTACGATGTGCTTTTGGCAGCATGCATTAGCTCAACCTTACCTAGATCTAGCGGCAGTTCAGTTGGCAGATATGCCTGTTTCAGAATTTTACAAGGGAGCCGATGAAGCTCGCATCGATAATAATCTTAAAGGTATTCAGCTGAATATTCCGATCATCCTGAATCAAAGAAATGTTCTTCTTTTTAGTCCGGGCTACCGCTACCGCTCCTATTTTCAAAATGATACTAAAACGAATTTTTATACTTTATACTTTCCACTGGCATTGGCGCATACTTTTGAGGATACCACTAATAAAATTGTGACGGTTGGGATTTATCGATATAATGCATCTACGGATTTCAAAATGGGTTCTAAAGTAGATATGCTTGGCGGTGCAGTGCTCTTCAATAAAACAGTTTCTAAAAAATTTATTGGGAAGCTGGGAGTTTATTATAACCGGGAATTCTTCGGTAATTATTTTTTACCCTTGTTGGGCTGCGAATGGCATCCCTCAGAAAAGATTTTTATTTTCGGAACCTTACCACAAAATGCTGTGCTTGACTATACCTTCTGCCCAGCTTTACATGGTGGTATCAATTACCTTGGATTTGAAGAATCCTACAAACAGCAAGGTGTAAATAGCTACTCCCGTTTATCAGAAGGTTTACTTAAATTTTTTGTCGATTGGTACATTCCACGAACTCCACTTGTACTCTCTGTGGAAGTAGGAAATACCGTAGGACGTGAGTACACCATCCATTCAGAAGAAGACAATGTGGTAAGTGATAATAAATTTAAACCTGCCGAGAGCATGGTCTTTAGAACCGCACTTGCATTCCGTTTTGTTACCAATAAAGAATTTATGACGCCACGGAAACCTGCTCTTTAGCAAAACGCAGATCTTTAATATTCAGCTGAAGTGTTGTACGATTGTTAAAGGTATTCTCTTCGACATGATAAACAATATCAAAAGATTCATTTTGCTCCACCATCGGATGATGATGACCTAATTGAAAAGCGATGCCATCAAAAAATCCAGGCTGAAGTCCGTCTTGAGTGAGGGTTAATTTCAAGTGATTATTTCCAACAACTTTTCCTCTGCCATTATCATGCACTAGATTAGTTCTAAAGATAGGCGCCATATTACCCGGACCAAAAGGTGCGAATTGTTTCAAGATTCTAAAGAAGCTTGGGGAGATCTCTTTCAGACTTAACTCTGCATCGATTTCAATTTCGCGTACCAACATTTTATCGGTGATGGTAGCAGCAACAATATCTTCAAAACGAGCAATAAATTGATCTACATTTTCTTCTTTCATCGTTAATCCAGCAGCGTACATATGTCCACCAAATTGCTCCAACAGATCACTACACCTTTCGATGGCATTATACACATCAAAATCTTTCACTGAACGTGCCGATCCTGAAACCATACCATTGCTTCTGGTCAGAACAATCGTTGGTCGGTAATACCTATCCGTTAGTCGTGACGCCACAATTCCGATCACTCCTTTATGCCATTCAGGATTATACACGACTGTACTTTTACGATTCACAAATCCTGGATCATCAACAATCTGTTGTAAAGCTTGATCGGTAATGAGTGAATCGAGATTTTTACGTGTAGTATTATTTTCATCAATATCATCACCAAGAAAATTAGCAAGGTCTTCATTTTTGGAAATCAGAAGTTCTACCGCTTTCGAACCATGTTCAATTCTTCCTGCAGCGTTAATGCGGGGAGCGATGGCAAAAACAATATCATTAATGGTAAGTTCCTTTTTGAAGCCTCCTAAATCCAAAATTGCTTTTACTCCTGGACGAGGTTCACGATTTAATTTTTGTAATCCGTAGTACGCAAGGATTCTATTTTCACCAGTAATCGGAACGATATCAGCAGCGATACTGATAGCAACCAAATCGAGATACTGTTCAAGTTGACTGAAAGGAATATGATTTAACTGTGCAAATGCCTGAATCAATTTAAAGCCGATTCCACACCCTGAAAGTTCTTTATAGGGATATTCACAATCACTTCGTTTCGGATCAAGAACAGCAACAGCATCTGGAATTTCATTACCTGGTCGATGGTGATCACAGATGATGAAATCGACACCGATTTCGTTGGCATATGCAATTTTATCATTGGACTTAATACCACAATCTAGTGCGATGATCAATTGATAACCGTTCTCTTTTGCGAAATCAATTCCCATTTTGGAAATGCCGTAACCTTCTTTATAACGGTCAGGAATATAATGGCCGATGTTTCCAGAAATCGACTTTAGAAACGTATATACCAACGACACAGCTGTAGTTCCATCAACATCGTAATCGCCATAAATCAGAATATGCTCCTTATTGCGGATCGCTTCTCCAATACGCTCTATGGCTTTGTCCATATCCTTCATTAAAAAAGGATCATGGAGATGATCTAGGGAAGGTCTGAAAAATCGACGAGCTTCTTCATAAGTATCTATGCCTCTCTGAACCAATAAGTTGACAAGAATACGATTAACACGTAATTCCGCAGCAAGACTGGTAACCACATCCTGATTACCCTGGGACTTAAGTACCCATCTTTTTTGCATGAGCGAAAATTACTGTTTAAGAATTGTAAAAAACAAATATACATCGGACCTACCCCATGATCCTAATAGAACTACGTAAGTTATTGACAAATTGGGGTGGACTCTTGACTAAAGAAGATGAAAAGTATTTGAAAACGACTACTGTAGGCTAAGCCCTATCAATACTCAAGCCCTGGTTTCTTGCAATCACATTCCGGAGATTAGGACGAAGGCGGCTTTTATAGACCGATAATGAGTCGACTTTTGTCTTTCCCTTTCGAATTTTCCTCTGTTCATCAATAGGAAGCTGAAAAATGGCAATACACTCTGGACTACAGCATCCTTCGTATTGCTCAGCACATTTAGGACATTGAATAAAAAGCAGATGGCAATCATCGTTAGCACAATTTACATGGGTATCGCAAGTTGCTCCGCACTGATGACAAACACTGATGATATCTTCGGTGATGCGCTCACCCATACGATCATCGAATACAAAGTTTTTCCCAATGAATTTAGAGGCTTCTCCCTCCTGACGAATTTCTCTTGCGTACTCAATAATTCCACCATACAATTGATTCACATCATTAAAACCATGATGTTTAAACCATGCGCTGGCTTTTTCACAGCGGATGCCTCCGGTACAATAAAGCAAAATTTTATCATCTTTTTTATCCTTCACCATGTCCATTCCTTGCATCATGGCTTCACGAAAAGTATCAGCATCAGGACATAAAGCACCTTCAAACCGCCCTACTTCACTCTCATAGTGATTGCGCATATCGATTACAATAGTTCCAGGTTGTTCGAGCGCTTCGTTAAATTCCTTTGCATTGAGATGGTTTCCAACATTATTGACATCAAATGAATCATCCTTTAATCCATCTGCCACTATTTTATTTCTGACCCTGACAATTAATTTAATAAAGGATTTACCATTATCCTCCACAGCAATTTTTAATGGGACACCGGACAGATGATGATCTGCTTCCAGCAAGGCTTTAAACTTCTCGAAATGGGGATCAGGAATACTAATTTGGCTATTGATTCCTTCATGCGCAACGTAGATTCTTCCTAGAATTCCAAGATCTTCGCATCTTTGATACAGATCGTCGCGGTAAGCTACGGGATTAGCAATATTTACGTAGCGATAAAATGATAATGTAGTCCTAGTAAAAGGTTCTGCCTCCAACTTCTTACGGAGGGTTTGTTTGTCGTATTTATTATGAAGTATCATACTGGCGACAAAGATACGGCTCAGGTAGTATTAAAAGAACTGATTTTTATCAAAAATCTCGCTTTCCGAGGCTAAATTAGTATGTAAATCTTGTATAATAAGTCTTTCAACTAACTACTTTCCTGAGGTAAGGCTTATATTCGTGAATCAGGTAAATTATAAAAATCCCCAAGACTATTGAAGTAGAAATTGCCGCTAATAGCACCTGAAATAGCGGGATTAATGGCGATCTCCGATCAGGCATTGCTTCACTTACTAATTTAATAGATTGGATATTTCCCTTATCCATTTCTGCTGCCGCTTTATTATAAATTTGTTTAAACTTCAATTCATTTTCTCCAGTGTGCGTGATCTTATCTGTCAATTCTGCTAGCTCTAATTTAAGGTCACTTAATTCTTTGCCGGTTGCGGGATAAACTCTATTGACGGAATGATTAAACGTGTCGAGTAAATTTTTTAATTCACTTTTTGATTTTGCGGATTCCTCTTCGATTCCAGAAATCACCTGATCATAAATCCATATTTTCTGACGAATTCCTTCTACTATAAAACTTCTATTGATGACTTCCAAATGACGTACTAATTCGTTAGCTATATCTGCTGATAATAATTGATTCTTGTCGTTAACCGTAACCTTGATTGCATCATGATCTAGTTTTTTTACAAAAATTCTTGATTTCAATATGGAAATAGAGAGGTTAATATCAAGTACAGAATTGCTTTCAGTCTGATAATGCTCCTGCAAATTAAAATGATCTATGAGGTATCGAAGCATTTCCGTTGAATTCGCAAGGTAATATAATCGATTTACTTCTATTTCCGGAGAGGTAGAAACTTGAGTATTCGAAGTTTCAGTTAATACCTGCCCAAGAGCATCGTTATTCATTACAATAAATACTGCTTCTGACTGAAAAAGAAAAGGTTTGAAAAAATAAAGAGCGAAGGGTATAATTAATGCTCCTGTTACTAAAATCAACAACCAGTTCCTTCCGCTTTTCAATTCATCAAAAAATTCTTTTGTTGACATAAAATAAATTTAAAATAAGGCTGAAGTTCAGTTACAAGATTTCAAGTTTTCTCCGTTCAATGTAGCTATCTATCTAATAGCACTGATATTGAAAGTATCACCTATGCGGGATGTCCAACAGTCGAATCTTTAGATAAAAATAAGAATACTTTCCGAATATCGAAAAAAATCTATATTATTTATGAATGTTGCGCAAAAGTATCAATTTCCGTTAGTATTTTTAGAGGGCATCTACTAACCTGAAGTGGCGTTCGCATTTCATGCATATTTTGATCATCAAGAAATGAGCCTGAAAGCTAAAGAAGAAAAGATTCTGATAGATGAGGAATGAAATAGGGTCAAATAAGTTAAAACAGTTAAGAGAGTTTTGAAATAGTATTAATAATAATTGAACTTAATTTTGCATAGTGCAATCTTATATTCTCTATACATTGCATCGATAAAATAAATCAATGAAGCACCTACCTATTATAATATGGCAAGCTTGAAAGAGGATCCGACAAAAAGACAAGAAGTAAATAATCTTGATCTTTCTGAAAAGCAAGAAAGCCATCTCCCATTAGGAGTTTCAGGACTTGTATTCGTATTTCTCGCATTTATTTTTCCATTGACCTATTTTCCATATTCTATAGAACCAGGAGTTAGCAGCCGTTTTTTGGCATTAGCCCTGTTCCTCATAATCGCTACACTAATAAACGCCATTGCTTTAAAAAAAGCTAAATCTCTAACTTCTTATTCTCCATTAAAATCAAAGCTTTGCCTTTCTGTAATTGCAGTATGGATAACTCATTGTATAGCTCTCCGCTTGAGTATTAATTTGGGCGACGCTATTTGCACATTAGCAAATTACACTGTAGCCTTTCTTTTTCTTTTCCTGATAACAACATGGATCTGTGTAAATCAGAAAATGCTACGAACCATCATGATGGGAATAAATGTATCCTTATTTATTTTTATAGCATTTGCGATTCCTGATATTTTTTTGAAAGGTCGATTTTTATTTGACGTTAATTCCATTACATCAATTCTAGGAAATAAAAATTTCTTTGCCGAAACACTCATGCTTTCATTACCTTTTCTCCTCTATTCTGCATGGACTGAAAAAAGCTGGGTCAGGATAATTTGTTGCTGCACCATTATCCTGTCCGTAGTGCTCATTATTATCTTACAATCACTTTCTGTTTTAACGGCAATAATCATCGGCACTATAGTATATTTTACTGGTAGGATCCTTACACAGAAATATCATTCTTCCAACCCATTTTTTAGTCGAAAAAAAAGTATTACCGCCATACTCACCGTGGTGATCATTTTTATAGTTGGAGTTTTTGCATTTAATACCGAGAATGCTGCGCCTCTTAAAACAAAAGCTCACATTCTCATTAATTATTTTCAGCATCCTGAGCTTATTGAAGAGACCACTTCCCTCAATAATAATAGTAGCTATGAACGGTTACTCATGATTAAAAATTCACTAGCAATGAACCGAGCACATCATTGGACAGGTGCCGATGCAGATAATTGGAAAATTGAAGTTGCGAAATATGGAATTGGAGGAACAAGCTTTTTGAATTTTGGCATCATGCATTATGAACATCCACACAATGAATTTCTGCTACTACTTACGGAACAAGGAATAATAGGCTTACTAGCATTTTTATCAATGCTAGTAATTAGTTTTTATTATGGAATACGTATCCTCAAAAAAAGCAATGATAGATCAACCCAAACATTGATGCTACTCATGCTCGCCGGTGTCAGTGCCTTTTCTGTTGATGCCCTATTTGCTTACCCAGCAAGTTTGTTTTATCCATTTATCCTTTTCATCCTGATGCTGGGAATAATTAATAGTACCTACGTAAAGTTATTCCATCAACCCACTAATACTCCTTCTAATAATACCGTATCTTTTTACTGGGGTGCATTCATACTTTCACTGTTTTCCTTTTTTATAATAGCAAAACGATTCAATGGTGAGGGTCATTTATTTAAAGTGCTGGTTGCCCAACATCGTACCAAATGGCAAGAGATGATCAGTGAATCATTAAAGGCTGAATCTTGGTTTTATTCCGTAGATAATTCCGGTACTCCTTTGAAATGGTATGAAGGGCTTGGATTTTTTTACCAGGGAGATCTTAATACTGCTGCAGAGCAATTCAGATTAGCTGAAGCACATAACCCCTATCATATTCAATTACTCAATGATATTGGTTCCGGATATGAAAAACAAGGCGACCATTTCACAGCAATTCAGTATTTCAACAGAGCCTTAAGTATAAACAATTATTATCCAGATGCTTTATTAAATGCTTCCGCTGCATTTTATAATATGAATTTACCAGATAGTTCCTATCGATTATTACTCAGACATCCACCATATGATCGCAGTGGAAAATATAAACACGATCTGAATTTCGTATTGCAAGCTTTAGCATTAAAAAATGAAACAATACTCAAAGATTCTGCTATGCAAAATGTACTATCTGCTAGTATGAAAAATTCCGATTGGCTGTATGGGATTCATCTTTCTTCCCAAAAAAATAAGCGATCGTTTGCAGAGGAACTGGAAGGTAAACTCCTAGATAGTTTGGAACGTAAGTAATCACCTCCATTTCACCTTTAAATATACTTTGATCCTTCTTTAATGCTTAAGGGTGAAAGGGGTGTC
>JBBQED010000023.1:0-43378 GCA_038320345.1 Bacteroidia bacterium | reverse complement strand
CAATGAGCGGCAGTATTGCGGGAGCTGCATTGTACAATTATTATTCATCGTCCGACACCTATGTTTATCAGGGTAACTTAGGACAATCACCAGTAAGCAAAGTCAAATTTACCGGGTTTGCCCCCGGAACGCCGGCAGACTTTGTGGATGCGGCCTCAAGTTCGGTACCTTCAGTAGTCCATGTGACCACTACTTATGCCAATCAAGTTTCGAATGCACCACAGTTTTTTGACCCCTTTGGTTTTTTTGGTGTACCACCAAATCAACAAAATAGTAAGAAACCACAGTCAACAGGTTCAGGTGTTATCATTTCAGATGATGGTTATATAGTAACGAATAATCACGTTGTAGAAAATGCAGAAGAAGTAAGTGTAACCCTTGATGACAAGCATACCTTTTTAGCAAAAGTGATCGGTACAGATCCTTCTACAGATTTAGCATTGCTTAAAGTAGATGCTAAGAATTTACCTTATGCTGTGTATGGAAATTCTGATGAAGTAAAAGTTGGTGAATGGGTACTTGCCGTTGGCAATCCATTTAATCTTACTTCAACTGTAACTGCTGGAATCGTAAGTGCAAAAGCAAGAAACATTAACATCCTTGATAAAAATTTCCCGATTGAATCCTTTATACAAACAGATGCTGCAGTTAATCCAGGAAACAGTGGAGGTGCGCTTGTCAACACCAACGGAGAACTGATTGGAATTAATTCAGCGATAGCATCCAATACAGGATCTTACTCAGGATATTCATTTGCTATACCGGTAAACATCGTAAAAAAAGTAGTGGATGATCTTGTAAAATTCGGAACTGTTCAACGTGGATTTATTGGTGTTAGCATCAGAGATCTGGATGCGGATTTTGTGAAGGAAAAAGATCTCAACACCCTTAATGGAGTTTATGTAAGTGGATTGAACGAAGGTGGTGCCGCATCAATAGCAGGGATTAAAGAAGGAGATGTTATTACAAAAATCAACAGTGTGGATATTAAAAGTTCTCCAGAATTACAGGAACAAGTAAGTCGTTATAGACCTGGAGATAAAATTCAAGTTACTCTTTTAAGAGATGATAAAGAACGAACACTTGATGTTACACTGCGAAATAAAAACGGCAACACGATGATCGTAAAAAACGAAGCCGTTGATATGTTGGGTGCAAAACTCGAACCTTTATCAACTACCGATCTCAAGAAATTAGGAATTGGTGGAGGAGTAAAAGTGAAGGAACTCAATTCCGGTAAACTAAGAAATGCTGGAATTAAAGAAGGCTTTATTATTACATCGATCGATAATAAACCAGTTACTGGTGTTGACGATGTAAGTAATTACTTAGAGCAGAAAAAAGATGGTGTACTCATTGAGGGAATTTACCCAAATGGTATGCGAGCCTATTATGGCTTTGGAATGAAAGATTAACGTATCAACGATTAAAGCCTTGGCAGGACTAATGAAATTGGTCCTGCCTTTTTTATGCGGTTTCTTTAAAGATTCTTCATGAAATCCTAGGAGATTAGTTTTTTATTTAAAATAAATGTTCCAGATTCCTTTGATGCTGACAATAATCGTTTAAATTTGTAATACACAGAGTCCGCTTAGCCAATTCAGTTTGCATACCTGAAATAAATATTATCAATATGCGTCAGCTGAAAATCAGTAAATCGATCACTAACAGAGAAAGTGCTTCTCTGGAAAAGTACCTTGCTGAAATCGGCAAGGAAGGTATGATAGATGCAGCCGAAGAAGTACGGTTAGCACGTCTCATCCGAGATGGTGATGAATCTGCTTTAGATAAACTCACACGTGCAAATCTTCGTTTTGTAGTTTCTGTTTCCAAGCAATATCAAAACCAAGGTTTAAGTTTACCCGACCTAATCAACGAAGGAAATCTTGGATTAATTAAAGCAGCAAAACGCTTTGATGAAACTAGAGGATTTAAGTTTATTTCCTATGCTGTATGGTGGATTCGACAAAGTATTTTGCAAGCAATTGCAGAACAATCTCGCATTGTTAGATTGCCCTTAAATCAAGTGGGATCGCTCAGCAGAATTAGTAAAGCATTCAGTAAACTAGAACAGGAATTTGAGCGAGAACCTTCTTATGAAGAGCTAGCAGCGATCACTGAAATTTCTATTGATAAAATTTCTGATGCATTGCGAATCTCAGGGCGTCACGTCTCTATGGATGCTCCTTTTATTCAGGGGGAAGAAAGTACTTTACTCGATGTTATTGAAAATGCAGAATCGCCTCGTGCTGATCTGCATCTAATGAATGAATCCTTGATGAAAGAAATAGATCGGTCACTTGGAACATTGAGTGAAAGAGAAAGAGAAGTCATTAAATTATTTTTCGGAATTGGATTTACTCACGGATTAACCCTAGAAGAAATTGGAGATAAATTTGATCTTACTCGCGAAAGAGTTCGGCAGATCAAAGAAAAAGCAATCCGAAGATTAAGAAACAAAAACAAAAGCAAATTATTGAAATCTTATTTGGGTCAATAATAAGTTGACGTGAAAAGAAAACCAACACAATAAAATTAATTCCCATAAAAAAAGGGACTGACTCTAACCAGAATCAGTCCCTTTTGAATTTTAAATTTGGATGTGTTTAGTAATAAGTCAAGCGGATTACATCAGCCAAATATTTAGCGAAACGAACACATTGACGACTATATCCATATTCGTTATCGTACCAGATATACAACACCATACTCTTATTATCTTTTGATACGATAGTTGCGGGACTATCAACAATCGATGCGCAAGGATTTCCGATCAGATCACTTGAAACAAGTTCGTTGGAACTAGAATATTGAATCTGCTCCACAAGAGCGCCTCTTAAAGCAGCATCCTTTAGGATTTCATTAACTCCGTCTTTGGTAACATCTTTTTTAACAGTTAAATTCAGGATCGCAAGAGAAACATCGGGGGTTGGAACCCTTACTGAATTACCCGTTAATTTGCCTTCTAATACTGGAATCACTTTAGCCACTGCTTTATCGGCACCGGTTTCTGTGATCACCATATTCATAGCGGCAGATCTTCCACGGCGATATTTATTGTGATAGTTATCCAACAGATTCTGATCATTCGTATAAGAGTGAATCGTTTCGATATGTCCTCTTTCAATTCCTAATGTCTTTTCGATGACCTCAAGAACAGGTACAATAGCATTAGTTGTACAAGAAGCGGCAGAGAAAATTTTCTCGTCAGCAGCATGATTCCGTTCATTCACTCCGTAAACTACATTTGGAATGTCGCCTTTACCAGGAGCCGTTAATAATACTTTATCAACGCCTTTTGCATTCAGATGACGACTTAATCCAGCACGATCTCTAGCCACACCTGTATTGTCGATCAACAACGCATTATTAATTCCATAAGACGAATAATCTACATCTTCAGGATTCTTCGCATCAATTACATAAATTGTATGACCGTTTACGATGAGTGCTTTTTTCTCGTGATCTTCAATTACAGTTCCTGGAAAAGGTCCGTGTACTGAATCGTTACGAAGTAATTCTGCACGCTTAGTGAGATCATCTTCAGAGCGGCTACGAACAACTATAGCGCGTAAACGCAATTGTTCTCCCTTTCCTGCTTGCCCTACTAATTCACGAGCGAGAATCCGTCCGATACGACCAAAACCATAAAGAATAACATCTCTTGGAATCATCACACGTTTTCCTGCACCGATGAAATCAGCAAGTTTAGTAGTCAGAAATTTCCCTAAGTCATTTTGGAAATCAGTTTTCTCACTATGCCACTCAGCACCTAACCTACCAATGTCAATACGAGAAGGTGCTAAATCGAGGTCTTTTAAAAATCTAGCAATATCCAAGGTGTCGGCCACAGAAATTGGTTTTTTTACAAATTCCTTTGCGTACTGATGCAGATTCAGAATCTGGCTCGCGCTTCTATCAACAAGCTGATTTCTGAAAATGATAAGTTCTACGGATTTATCAAACCATAAATCGCCAGCGATGTGAATGAGTTCTACTGCTGATTTTTCTTGTTCAATCCAGTCGCCGAGCTGTTTTTCATAAGTAAGCTGGCCGGAAGTGTTCTGAGAGGATGTTGACATTCGAAAGGTTATAAATTAGAATTGCAAATATAGATAGCAAAAAGTCCACTAGAAAATGCAAAATCGGATTTTCTGACATTCCGACTGTTTTATAGAAGATAAAAACCTAAACGACTGGACTTAGGTAGAATACGAGAATTGAAAATTGGATTAAAAACAAAAAAGGCCATCCTGAAGGACAGCCTTTATAATACCGGGTGAAAGACGGGGCTCGAACCCGCGACCTCCTGAACCACAATCAGGCGCTCTAACCAACTGAGCTACAATCACCGTTTGGAGGCGCAAAAGTAGAATTAATTGTGGACGTTCCCAAACAAGAATTGAATCGCAAAAGGTATTTGTGCTAAAAACAGGGCTTACTGCTTCATAGTGATCTACTTCCTGATAATTCAGGATAAATTATTTCTTGCAAATCATTAAGATTAACTTTGTACCATGTCAACAAAAACAATTCTCTCTGTTGAAGGAATGACCTGTAGCAGTTGCGCTCAGGGAATATCGCGACATCTAGAGAAGAAAGGCTATCATCATGTTCATGTAAGTTATGAAGATGGTGAAGTTGAAATGGAACTCAATGAAAAAATTCCACTCACAAATGTTATTCAGGAAATCAATAGTTTAGGTTATAAAGCTTCTGATAAACTTAAGACTGAACTCAAAAAAGAAGGTTCTGGTTTAAGTAAATTACAATGGCATTTTCTGATTTGTGTAGTATTCACAGTCCCTTTGTTTTTACATATGTTTATCCCGTTTGCTTTTTTACATCAACCATTTGTACAGTTTTTACTTTGTTTACCAGTTATTATTACGGGTATGATCCATTTTGGAAAAAGTGCATGGGGATCATTAAAACACGGAATGCCTAATATGGATGTTTTAATTTCTTTAGGATCCCTCACGGCGTTTTTCTATTCACTTGCTGGCTGGCTTTTTTTGAAAAATACTGGTGGTCATTATTTGTTTTTTGAAACCGCTGCAACGATCATTACTTTGTTGTTGTTGGGTAATATCATTGAACAAAGAAGTTTAAAAAAAACGCAGTCAGCATTAGAGGAACTTACGAGGATGCAAGCGCAGACTGCCACAAAAATATTTGATGCTTTAACCGATAAAGAACATACCAAAGAAATTGCAGCATCTAGTCTTCAAACCAATGATCTGGTATTAGTAAATAACGGTGAAAAAATTCCGGCAGATGGATTAGTGTATTGGGGAACTGCTGTGATAGATCAATCATCGATGACTGGAGAAAGTATGCCGGTGGAGGTATTAGAAAACAGTCAAATTTTAGCAGGAACTGTTATCATAGATGGAAGTCTCAAATTTATTGTTCAACAAGCGGGTACAACCACAGTTCTGTCAACGATGATTGAGATGGTAAAAAAATCATCCCAACGTAAACCTGCTATTCAGCGAGCCGGTGATCAGTTCAGTGCTAAATTTGTTCCTGCGGTTATTGGAATAGCTGCATTAACATTTATCATTTCATTTTGGATTGCCCATATTTCTTTAACGCAATCATTAATGAGTAGTATTGCTGTGTTGGTAATTTCTTGTCCATGTGCAATGGGCTTAGCCACTCCTACTGCTGTTGCTGTAGGTATTGGAAGAGCAGCACGCAATGGAATATTGATTAAAGGAGGGGATACATTAGAACGCCTTAGTGAAATCAACATTGTGGTATTTGATAAAACAGGTACACTTACTAAAGGAAACCTAGAAATCAGTGACATCAATTATCATGGCGATCAACAACTTGTTCATTACTTATTGGGAACTTTAGAGCAGCATTCTACCCACCCTATTGCTAAAACATTGACGCAAAAATTTAGTAACAGCGTTCCTCCTGCTGGTTTACAATTTTCAGATATCAAAGAAGTAAAAGGCAAAGGAATTTATGCTACTGACAAATCGGGAAACAAATACATTGCAGGATCTTTCAATGCAGTATCAGAATATTGTAATGATGATACCCATCAAGTTTATCTGATGATGAACAACCAATTATTAGCAACTATTAATTTTAAAGATGTACTACGAGATGGATCCAAAGAAACCATACAGTATTTCAAAGAGAAAGGCATTCGTTCAATTTTATTAAGCGGAGATAATCTTATTAATTGCAAAAAGATTGCAGTTGAGTTAGGGATAGATGAATTCCATGCTGGTTTTCTGCCCACAGCAAAAACTACGTTTATCAGAGAAATGCAGCAAAAAAACAAAGTAGCGATGGTTGGTGATGGAATCAATGATGCGCCTGCATTAGCAGAAGCATGGGTAGGTATTTCCATGGGGAGTGGAACTCAAATTGCAATACAATCTGCAGATATCGTATTATTGAATCATCAAAATCTGACGACTCTTCAAAATGCACATTCATTATCAATTCAAACGCTAAAGACGATAAAACAGAATTTAGTATGGGCATTATTATATAATATAGTTGCTATTCCTGTAGCAGCTCTAGGATTTCTCAATCCGATGATTGCATCATTATCTATGGCATTTTCTGACGTCGTTGTAATTGGAAATTCACTGCGTTTGAGAGTTAAATCTATTTTCGGTTTACGGTGAAAAAAATCTTAGAACTCATCAGAAAAACTGGAACCATACGAGGGTTGCAGATCTTTCAATTGCTAAGATTCGGAGGATTCTTTTTGACAGGAATTTTACTGGCGAAAGGGCCCGTCAGCATTGAGCAGATTGGGATTTATGAAAGTTTGATGTTTCTCTCTGGAGCCTTTAGTTTCTTCTGGATCTCCGGATTTCTAAATGCGATGCTTATTCGTTTTTCTAAAGAACAGGAAGATCATCAAGGAACTTATCTATTTAATGTTGCTGCTCAAATTGCTGCATTTAATCTTCTGTTGATTCTGATTTTATTCATTTTTAAAAACAGCCTTACTCAACTCCTTCCAGATGCCGGAATTCAATATTACAATTTGCTTTTAATGTATATACTCATTAATAACCCGACATTTATCAATGAGTACATTCTATTACTAAAAGAAAAATCACTAACGTTAGTTATATACGGAATACTTAGTTTTCTTGCTAACATTATCGCAGTCATCGTTCCAGTTTACCTAGGCTATGGATTAGAAGTTGTGCTGGTATCCTTACTATTGGTTTCAGTTTTGAAACTATGTTTCTTAGGATATTTACTTACTATTTTCGCGAAAGTTAAAATAGAATCCAAAATATGGTCAGCACAACTACAATTTTCTACGCCTCTGATATTAAGCTTATTAATTAGCGGATCGGCAGAATATATTGATGGTTTATTAGTGAGTTCGCATTTCGGTGCAGATGCTTTTGCCATCTTCCGTTATGGAGCCAGAGAACTACCGTTTTCATTGCTGATGGCAAATGCCTTAAGTTCAGCGATGGTTCCAAGATTATCACAGCAGTCCGGCTTTTCGGAAGGGATCAGAGATTTAAAATCAGAAGGCAGCAAATTAATGCATCTGTTATTTCCCCTCACTATTATACTTTTAATTAGCAGTAAATGGCTGTATCCGCTAGTATTCAGGCCAGAATTCAGTCAAAGTGCGGTTGTTTTCAATGTTTTTCTGTTGCTAATTATCAGCAGAATGGTATTTCCCCAATCCATTTTGATGGCATTGGGGAATACGGCAATAATTTTCAAAATAGCGATTTTTGAGATTCTGATCAATATATCAGCTAGTTATGTATTAATGTTGAAATTCGGAATGCTTGGAGTGGCCTATGGTACGCTTTTAGCATTCTATAGTGAGAAGGCGCTATTAATATGGCATTTACACAAAAAGGAAGGAATCCAACCGGGTCTTTATACAAATTTAAAAATCTGGTTAGGATATTCTATATTACTTCTGATTTGCTGGGTATTTGTTAATAACTTTGGAAGATAAAAATCTTCAATTTTACATTAAGGAAATATTGAAATCAATTAGCTTTGTCACAGTCTAGTAAAATCGAGCATAAGGCCAGTGAACATTTAATCGCCATTTTGTACTTTTACCAGACCAAAGCAATAATGCTCAAAAACATCATAATCAAAAAACCACTAAAAATGAAAAAACTACTACTCTGCATTATGGCAGCAGGATTAGTTGCTTCATCTGCTTCAGCTCAAGTTGCAGGAAAAGCACCTAAAATCCGTGAAGTAAAACCGAAAGCAGAATTGATGCGCAATGCATACCGCGATGCTGCAACTTCAACTCCTTCAGCTGCACGTCCTTCTGTAAGTCACCCAAAAAGTTCTGCTGTTAATCCACATGCGGCTAAAGTTGCTGCAGTTGGGAAAATTGACATTTCAACTAGTGCGAATGCCTATGGAAATCTTATTTCTGAAGGCGGATTGTTAAATTACAATTCAGATTTGAACGTTGTATCTTATACCAATAGAAAATCAATTGGAGTAACTGGTGCTAATTACAATAGCGGTACAGTTCAAACGCGTTTTTCTGCTGACAATGGTGCAACATGGGATACTACTTTAGTTGTATTCTCTAACCTTGCTCCTGTTAACCGTTACCCGCAAGGAACAATCGTCAACCCTCCAGGAAATACCACTGTACTTAATGCATACGCAGCAGCTGCTGCTCCATTATTGGATGGTACTTTGTGGGATGGTGGTTCTTTTGGTTCTATCCAATTGAATGGCGCTAACGCAAGTGTAACTAACATTGTAAATGCATCAGCTACAGTTCGTCAATTCATGCCACGTTTAGGGATGTGTTCAGGTACTAATGGAAATGCTTATGCATTAGCTGACGATTATGATTTCAATGCAGCTACTCCTTACATGGATGGTTTCGTTGTAAACCGTGGCGTTTGGAATGCAGTAAACAATAACCTCGATTGGGATCAGACACTTATTTATCATGCATTCTCTCATGATCCTTTGGATGATAGTCAAAATTTCTCTACACTAGGAAATCTTGCATTTTCTCCTGATGGCGTTACAGGTTATGTAGTAACTTTAGGTCGTGATTCAGTTTGTGATTATTTATCACCAATGCCAATTGTTTATCGTACTACCGATGCAGGAGCTTCATGGTCTTTATATTGTGTAAAAGATTTCAGTCCAGTATTTGCTAGTATTTATACTGCAAACGGTGCTGGTACTCGTCCTTTCTTTACTTCACAAAATGGTTTTGATGTTGCAGTAGATGCAAATAACAAATTACACATTCTTTGTGAAGTTGCGCAAGCTACCTCTAATGATCCTGACTCTTTAAACTTCGGTGCATTCGGCGGATTCTTGTTTGATACTTACGAAGCCGCTAACGGCGAGTGGGGAACTGTATTTGCTGGTCAGGTTCAAACTGATCCTCCGCAAGACAATGCAGGTACTACAAATCCAAACTCCTTAGGTTGGGCTGTTAACTGGGATGCTCGTGCACAAATCTGTGTATCTGCTGACGGAACAAAAGCTGCTTACATCTGGTCAGATACTGATCCTGCTGTAACTACAAACAATGAGTTCCCTGATCTATTTGGTTCTTCTTGTGACTTTGTTACTGGTCAATCAACAGATCCTATTAACTTCACTTTAGGTTCAGCTTATGAAGCAAATAACTATTGGGAATATGTTTCTGTAAAAGGTTGGGATAATGCAGGTGACTTTGTTGTTCCTGTTGTTACTTCAACTCAGCTAAATTCAGGTGGCTTAGATACTGACCCATGGATGCACCAATTCGTTTCTGGAATCCAGTTTGCTGCTGCAGATTATATCAATGCAATTTCTGCAACAGCAGTTGCTACAAATTGTGCTTCAGTTGGAATCAATGAAGTTATCGTTCCTAATTCAACTTTAGTTTATCCTAACCCTGCAACTAATAATGCAACAGTAGCTGTTACTATGAAACAAAGTGCTTCTGTTTCTATTAACGTTATGAATGCAGTTGGTCAGGTTGTTAAAACAGTAACTATCGGTAGTACAGATGCTGGTAAACACGCATTCTCTTTCGATGTTGCTGATTTACAAACAGGATTATACCTCGTGAACATTACTATTGGTTCTGAAACTATTACTCAGAAACTTAGCGTTCAACGTTAATCTTTAAGATAATCTCCTTAATAAAAAACCCCGGCTGAAAAGTCGGGGTTTTTTATTGAAGTTATTTTTTTAAGATTATGTTAAATCCATCAATGATTTTATCCCAATAGTTCGCTCTACCGTAAAAGATTCCGCATATTTAAATCCAGCAGGGCGTCCAAATTCCATTGCCCTACCATAAAGAAAATCTAAAAACTCCCTCGTCGAAATAGCTGTTTCCGGTTCGTTGGACTCCGGATTATAAAATTGAGTTTTAAAAGCTTTTACTGCTTTCATTTTAGTTTCCATGAAATCTGTGATATCCACCACTACATCAGGCTTTAAATATCGGTCCTGATTATAATGATACACCGCTTTTGGTCTCCAAGATCCCTGAATTAAACCTTCCCACTCTGTTTTTATTTTTGCCAGACCTGAAAGAAAGCAAGCAGTTGATACTAACTCACTTCCTCTGCCATGATCAGGATGACGGTCAGTAACGGCATTACAGATCACCAAGTCAGGCTGATAAAGACGGATATAGCGAACAATTTCTCGTTGATGGAATTCATCATTACTGAAAAAACCATCCCTAAAACCCAGATTTGCTCTCAATTCAATTCCCAGAATTTCAGCACTGTCATACGCCTCTTGATCTCGGTCTTCCGCCGTGCCTCTGGATCCTAATTCTCCCCTTGTGAGGTCGATAATCCCTACGCGACGACCCAGTGCAACTTCTTTAGCTATCATTCCGCCTGCTCCAAGTTCTACATCATCGGGATGAGCACCAAACGCTAGGATATCGAGTTTCATATTTTGAATATTTGAGTTCACAAAGGTAGATGATCTGGTTAGTCAGAAAAATGGCAACTTTGCAAAATGAAGCAACTGAGCAGTCAAGTCAATAAATTGATTCTTCATGAGATAAGAATTGAATGGAAAAGCCGCCAGGCTTTCACAAGTATAATTGTTTACTCTCTTGCGTCTATCTATATCACTTACTTGTGTTTTCGACAAGGAATTGACCCTATAACTTGGAACGCCTTGTTCTGGATTATCCTACTCTTTGCGGCAACTAATGCTGTGGCTAAGAGCTTTCTACAAGAAAGTCGCGGACTTCAGTTCTACTATTATACACTCCTTAATCCGAGAGCTGTTATTCTATCTAAAACTATCTATAATGTCTTATTGTTAGTAATATTAGGGATGATCAACTTCGCTTGCTATGCCATTCTTTTTGAGATTCCTATTGGTGATTTATATCAGTTTTTAATCGGTTTGGTATTGGGTAGTATGGGTCTTTCAGCGACACTAACGTTAGTTTCCGGAATAGTTTCAAGGGCGAATAACAATGCCTCTTTGGTGGCCATTCTTGGCTTCCCATTGCTGTTTCCTCTACTACTTACAACAATTCGTTTTTCAAAAAACGCAATTGATGGTCTGGACTGGAGTATAAACCAACCATACTTCATAATTTTATCAGCGTTGAACGTATTAATAATAGCCTTGTCCTACCTGTTGTTTCCCTACCTTTGGCGCGAATAAATCACATGAAAAAAACCAGACCGATTTCACATTCATGGTGGTGGAAAGTAATTGCACTTGTTTGTTTACTGTACACCTATATTGCTGGTTTTTTAGGTACGGTACCTGCAATGCCGATTCTCAATGAAACTATCAGGAATTTATTTTTTCATGTCTGTATGTGGATGAGCATGTTTGTGCTCATGACGGTGAATGTAGTTTATGGAATTCGTTATCTCTCAACCAATAATAGTTATGATGATCTAGTAGCTGAAGAAGCTGCAAGAGCGTCGATGGTATTTGGAATTGCAGGCCTAGTAACGGGAATGGTTTGGGCAAATTTTACATGGGGTGCGCCATGGGTAAATGATCCACAATTGAATGGTACTGCAGCTACTATGCTTTTATATGCAGCATATTTTATCCTCAGAAATGCAGTAAATGATGAAGCTAAAAAAAGTAAACTCGCTGCGATCTACAGCATTTTTGCCTTTGCCATGATG
Organism: Bacteroidia bacterium; assembly: GCA_038320345.1. Lineage (GTDB taxonomy): Bacteria > Bacteroidota > Bacteroidia > AKYH767-A > OLB10 > JBBQED01. The sequence continues at coordinate 31,244 of JBBQED010000023.1, read as the reverse complement.
ATGGTGTTTATCATGGTTTTACCTAAACTCACCGATTCACTTCACCCCGGTAAGGGCGGAAATCCAGGCTTTAACAAATACGATCTCGACTCCAATATGCGTATGGTATTTTACCCTGCAGTTATTGGGTGGACATTAATAGGAGTTTGGATTATGAGTTTAAGAATTCGCTTCCGTTTAGTTGAACAGTCATACCTCGAAAAATTATGAAACTATTAAAATACATCTGCACATTTATTTTCTTATTATTTTCTGTGGTATTAAATGCCCAATCCGTAGAAATGGCTGATCGATTCAGAGCAGATGGAAAAATTTATGTGGTAGTATTTGTTGCAGCAATTGTTATCACATTTATTGCGGTTTACATGGTCCGATTGGATTTTAAAGTTTCCCGATTGGAAAAGATGATCAAAGAAAAGAAACACTAATGAGTATTATTTGTTGAATAAGAGCGGAAAAATGAAAAAGATACACATCATCGGAATTGTCGTGATTGCAGTAGCACTAGCTGTCATTGTAAGCACCATCAGTAGCTCAAGCACCTATGCGCCATTCAGTACAGCACTACAGCATAGCGGAAAAACATATCATGTAGTGGGGAAAGTAAATTTGAAGAAAGAGTTTATTTACAATCCTGAGATAAATGCGAATGTCTTTGGCTTTTATCTGATCGATAATGAAGGAGCCGAAAAAAAAGTAATGTATAACGGGACTAAACCTCAGGATTTTGAAAGATCAGAACAGATTGTTGTTGTTGGCAAAATGGATGGCGACGAATTTCATGCTTCACAGGTACTCATGAAATGTCCTTCTAAATATAACGGCAACGCTCAAGATCAAATGAAAACTATTGGCTCTGCCAGTTAAAGATTTTATAATAAGCATCTTGGCATGAATGCTTTTTTTTCTTCAATTAAAATCTTCAATGTTGTAGACTTAAGGCAGGAGTCTTATTAAAATATATGGAAACTCAATATTTAGGAGAACATCTAGGATTTGGACAGTTTGGGAATATTCTACTGATCATATCATTTGTAGCTTCTCTATTATCTGCATTTGCTTATCTCTTCAAAGTCATTCGCAAAGCGGACCAAGATGCGTGGCTTCGATTAGGTAGAATTGCATTCGCTTTTCATGGAGTAGCAGTTATCGGAATTGTTGCGTTGATTTACTATTTGATTCAACTTCACTATTTCGAATATCATTATGTATGGCAACATTCCAGTTCTATTTTGCCTACTAAATACATGTGGGCTTGTTTGTGGGAAGGACAAGAAGGAAGTTTTTTAATCTGGACTTTTTGGCATGTAGTATTATGTTCTGTTATTCGTTGGAAAGGCGGTGAATGGGAAGCGCCGGTGATGTTATTCATGATGATGATTCAGGTGTTTCTGGCATCGATGCTTTTAGGACTTGAATTTGGTCATATAAAAATTGGATCGAATCCATTTATTCTTTTGAGAAATCATGAAAGTTTTGCAAACCTTCCTTTTATTCATATGCCAGATTATCTGAGTAAGATAAAAGATGGGAGAGGATTGAATCCACTTCTTCAAAACTATTGGATGGTGATCCACCCTCCTACTCTCTTCCTTGGATTCGCATCAACGGCAATTCCTTTTGCGTTTGCTATGGCTGGCTTAGTTACTGGTAAAGTAAAAGAATGGGTAAAACCAGCTCTACCTTGGGCTTATTTCAGTGTAGGTATTTTAGGTGTAGGAATTCTAATGGGTGGTGCATGGGCGTATGAGGCACTTAGCTTTGGTGGATTCTGGGCGTGGGATCCGGTAGAAAATGCAAGTCTTGTACCTTGGCTAACAATGGTAGGTGCGGCACACGTAATGCTGATCAATAAAAAGAACGGGACTTCTCTATTGAGTACTTTCATTCTTACTACAGTATCTTTTGTCCTTGTTTTATATTCAACGTTCCTCACTAGAAGTGGTATTCTTGGAGAAACTTCTGTGCACGCATTTACCGACCTCGGTATGACCGGACAATTGATATTGTATATGGTTTATTTCTTGGTGTTATCACTTGTACTAATCATTTACAACTGGAAAAAACTTAAAGCACCTGAAGAAGATGAAAAAGTAAGCAGCAGAGAATTTTGGATCTTCATGGGAATGCTAGTACTTGTTATTTCAGCGGTACAGATTACTATCACCACATCCATCCCTGTGATCAATAAAATGTTCGACACTAAGATGGCACCTCCTGCTGATGCTATTGATTTTTACAACTCCTGGCAATTACCACTAGCAGTTGTTATTTCGATCCTTATTGCTATCGGACAATATTTTAAATGGCGTGAGAGCGATATGAAAGTGGTGTTGAAGAAACTTTCCTTATCATTTATAATAGCCATAATTATTGCAGGAGTTTTTGAATACATCTTTCGATTTCCAAGATTCCAGCATGTGTTTTTACTATTCTCTTCGATCTGGGCATTTACCTCTAACCTCGATTATCTGATCAGAGTAATTAAAGGTAAAATTAATTATTCCGGGTCCTCCATTGCTCACATGGGAATTGCATTAATTCTATTAGGAGCGCTTATCTCCAATGCAGAGAAACAAGTTATCAGTCGTAACGTTTTGAATATTGATTTAGGTAAAGACTTTCCGAATGCGGAAAATATTCTACTGTATCAACATGATACACTCGCGATGGGAGAATACTATCTTTCCTATAAAGGCAAAGAAAAAGACGGTGTGAATATTTATTATGAAATTGAATATTTCAAAGCCAATCACACCACAGGTCAACTAGAAAAAGTATTTAGTCTAAAGCCGATAGTTCAAATAAATGAACGCATGGGAAATGTTAGTGAACCCGCAACTGCCCATTTCTTCAATAAAGATATTTACACGCATATCACATATGCTGATCTAGATGAAAAACCCACAACAGAAGAGTCTGAAGAGTATAAAAAACCAAAAGAATACACGATTAAAACTGGAGACACCTTAACCACCAGCAATAGTCTGGTAGTTTATGAAGGGTTAAATAAAACGATCGATAAAAAAGAACTCTTCCTTGGAGATGAAGATCTAGCGGTTGGGGCTCAGTTTAGAGTAATTGATGTAAATAAAAAGAACTATACTACTCAACCTGTATTTATCATCAAAGGCACTTCTACATTCACCAAAGAAAGTGAAATCAAAGAGCTGGGATTAAAATTCGCTTTCAGTAAAATTATTCCGGAAGAAAATAAAATTCTGATTTCTATTGCTGAAAAGAAAACTAATAGTAAAGAATTTGTGATAATGAAAGCCATCATTTTCCCACAGATAAACATTCTCTGGACTGGATGTATCCTGATGATGTTAGGATCATTTATTGCGGTTAGAAAAAGAATTCTCGATCTGAAAGACAATTAATTTTTTTGGAATCAGCATGAAAAAACTAACCATCGGAATCCTAGGTTCAGGAAACATGGCATTTTGCCTAGGAACTGCCCTGATGGATGCTGGTTATATCGTTCATGAAATCATAGCTCGTAATCCCAAAGAAGGAAAGAAACTTTCGCATTTACTTCATGCTAAATGGAAATCAGATCTCCATCAGATGGAAGGTAATGCTGATTGCTATTTTGTATGTCTGCAGGATAATGCCATAGCATCGGTCATTACTGAGTTTCCAGTTAAATTCAAAATGCTTATCCATACATCAGGAAGTATTTCTATTGATGTATTTAAAAATTACGAAGGAGATTTCGGGGTGTTTTATCCTGTACAAACTATAAAAAAAGATATCACTCCTGATTGGAAGAACACTCCGGTTTGTATTGAAGCCAATGATCGACAATCCCTCAAAACGCTACAGCTTATTGCCGCCAGTATCAGCAAAAAAATATATCCTTTGAACAGTGAACAGCGATTGAACCTGCATCTAGCTGCAGTATTTGCTAATAATTTTAGCAATGCTTGTTTTTCGATGTCGGAAGAAATCACAAAAGCATCTGGATTACCATTCGACTTACTCCGTCCTTTAATTCTTAGTACAGCATTGAATGTTCAACAAACATCACCTGTAAAAGTACAAACTGGACCCGCCAAGCGAAACGATTTGAAGGTTCTTAAAAAACATCAGGCATTATTAGATGAATCTCCTGAGCTTTTAAAAATATATCGACTCCTAAGTAGATATATTAGTGAAGAACAATAATTTTCTATCTGGAACCACCGTAAGGGAAAACTTTTTTCAGGTAATCTAATCGACCTTCAGAATTTCTTTCCGGAAAAACACCTTTTGAAACTGTTCTAATATCTTCAATGGAATAAAAAGCAGCAGGATTTTTTTGATGAATCAAATTTCGAACAATTAGAATATCTTTTCGCTTTACTACGGTCAGTATAATCTTAACCGGACCTTTACTACCTTGCCCGTCGATCACGGTTACACCGTAATTTTTTTGAACGAGGCTAGAAATTAATTCATCATGATCATTACTGGTGATGATCCGCATCACTTGTAATCCTAGAGCCAAACGTTCTTCAATTTTTATCCCGACTAGTATCCCCATGGAGTACCCGAATGCATAGGCCAGAAAACAAACTGGATTCTGGAGATTTTTCATAATCTGACTGATCGCCAACAACCAAATCAGCACTTCAAAAAATCCGAGAATTGGAACGACATATTTTACAGATTTTGACAGCAAGATATTTCGAAGCGTCGCCAAAGTCACATCACTCATACGAGCCAAGAAAATTAAAAAAGGAAGTACACCCCATGTATAAACACTGGAATCCATAAAAGTTTGACTAAACATATCTTTTCAATAAATCATTTACAATTAAAGGAACGCCATTACCGGCTGTATCACGAATAATTCTTAACCCCTTAATGTCTGCAGGATGTTTAGCATAAGGATCCACTAGAAATTTTTCAGATGCGTCGCTAGCATACATCAATAAACTAGCTGCGGGATATACTTCGAGAGAAGTTCCTATCACTATAAAGATATCCGCATCTTGAGTCCATTCAATAGCTTCTTCCATAGCAGGAACGCTCTCCCCAAACCAAACGATATGCGGACGCAATTGACTACCTTTATTACAAGTATCACCGATCTTTAATTCCCATCCATTCACCGGATAAATCAAAGAAGGATCAGCAGTGCTTCTAGATTTCCGTAATTCACCATGAAGATGCATGACGTTCGTTGAACCTGCTCTTTCATGCAAATCATCAATATTTTGAGTGATAATCTGAACAATAAATTTTTCTTCTAATTCAACCAGTGCATAATGCGCAGCATTTGGTTCAACTTCGAGTAAACGCTTTCTGCGTTGGTTATAAAAATCTTGTACCAGGTGAGGATTTTTTCTCCAAGCTTCGGGAGTCGCCACATCTTCAATTTTATACTGCTCCCAAAGTCCGTTACTATCTCGAAATGTCTGAATTCCGCTTTCCGCACTCACGCCCGCACCAGTAAACACCACAATTCGTTTCATCTTACAAAAATGACTGAAATACGAATATGGAATCTACTCACTTGAACAATGATTTTAACCGATGATAGTTGAAATCAAATTACTACCCAACTAGCATCAAACTTAAAGCCTCGCAGTAAATCAGCTGCCGTCATTCTTTTTTTGCCAGGTATTTGAAGTTCCAGCAAATGAAGAAATCCATCAGCAACACTAACCTTGATGCTATTTTTATCTGTAATAATTATTTCATGACTCAGGACTGTCCCAGCTGGTTCTATGGCCGTCTTAAAAACTTTCACAGGAAACACTGTCCCATCTTCTCGGCGAATTTCAAAAAATGCACCAGGAAAAGGGGATAGTCCGCGAACCTGGTTATGCAAGTCAAGAATAGTTTTTGAGAAATCCAGTTTACAATCTTCTCTAAAAATCTTTGGTGCTGACTTTAAAAAAGTTGTTGAAGTAATGAAATCAGATTGTGGTATTTCTTTTACTTCATTTTGTTCAATTGCTTTCACCGTTTTTAATACCAATTCAGCACCAGCGATCATCATTTTATCATGAACTTCGCCAGCATTTTCATCAGAAAGAATTGGCAATGCTTGACGGAAAATTATTTTACCTGTATCAATTTCGTGCTGTAAGAAAAATGTAGTAACACCAGTTTCCACTTCCCCATTCATAATAGCGCGATTGATGGGAGCTGCCCCTCGGTATTGAGGTAATAATGAACCATGCAAATTGAAAGTTCCTAGCGGAGGCATCATCCACACTTTTTCAGGAAGCATCCGGAATGCCACTACAATTTGCAAATCAGCATTTAACTTTTTTAGTTCTTCAATAAAATTCGGATCGCTCAACTTTTCTGGTTGCATTACATTGAGATGATGATCAAAGGCGTATTTCTTTACTTCTGAAATCTGCAAGGACTGACCTCGTCCAGCAGGTTTGTCAGGAGCAGTAATGACGCCAACGACCTCATAATTATTCTTAACTAAAATATCTAAAGAAGGAACGGCGAAACCGGGTGTTCCGAGGAATACAATTTTCATTATTTACTTCGCAATTTTAGATCAGTCAATTTAACAATTTTTCCTGCCATACAGATACTACTAGCTCCAGCATCTGGAATATATTTTATCCAAACTTTAAGTTGATCTTTTTTCACTGAGTCTGGAAGATTGAATACTTCTAAATTACTACCATCAGCTAAAGCAACCAAGAATCCACATCCATCAAGACCTGATTTATCTACGATTGTTGCGGAAATATACTTTGCTCTAAGCATAACCTCCGATTCAGAAATACTGGCATCCTCCATCTTTGCAGTGTGGTTTTTGCAGGATGCTACAAGGATTAAAATAGCTAAAAGGAGGTTTATTTTCATCATGTAAATCAGTTTACAGGCAATAGTTCCGGCATATTTTTCCAACGATTACTTTTCAGGTACCATAAACTCAAGGCACCCATTAAAAACCAATATATAATTTCTGCTCCCCATACAATTTCCACTGAAGTATGAAAGTACATTGTACCCAAGAAAATATAAATCAGATAAACGGCGATATTGAAAACTTCAATAAGCATAGCTATTCTTGTATTTCCAGTTCCCGATACTGCACTTAATAAAATCATAGCCACACTAAAAATAATCGTTGCGAAGCAGATCACATAAAAACTTCCCATAGCGTCAGCAGTTAAAGTAGGATCAGGAGTTGTTAATCCAAATAGAAAATCAGGAAATATCACCCAGAAAATCGTTGCTACAACACCAGTAATAAAACTCAAGGAAACTATTTTTCCTACGAAAGACATGAGTTCATTTTCTTTTTTCTGCCCGATCAGATTACTCACCATACTATTACAAGACTGCGAGAAACCCCAAATGGGAGTCATTAAAACCATATATATACTCCGTACAACATTAGAAACCGCCAGACTTCGGGATCCCAATTTTTCAATCAAAACAAAGAAAATGAACCATGCTCCCATCGATAAAAAATGCTGTAAAACAATTGGAGCGGATAAGGAAATAATCTCAGAAGCAATTGCCTTTTTCATTTGCTTAAATCGAAATAATCCAAACACTTTCAATGAAGGGCGGAGAATAGTATAAGCGATCGCATAAATTGCGGCTACAGTTTCTGAAATTGCAGAAGCTAGGCCAGTTCCAAAAATCCCCATGGCAGGAATTCCTCCATGACCTAATGTCAAAAAATAGTTCAGAATTACATTTAGCACCATCATTACAACGGTAGTATAAGTGATGATACGCGTCATGGCGATACCGGTATAAAAAGATCGCAGAGCAATTAAAATCAGCATAAAAAACAAACCCCATCCTCTGGCATTCAAGTACTCTATGCAATAATCTGCCACCTGACGATCATTCACAATGAGGTGCATCAATCCCGGCATTAATCCATATAACAATAACAACATCACCACACCCATACTCAGCATGATGAGAATACTATGATCGAAAACTTTACCAATAGCGTTGTGATTATCCTCTCCTGCTTTGCGTGCAATCAGAATTTGTGATCCGATACCGACTGCAATTCCGATCATCACCAAAATAAAATAAAACACTCCACCTAAGGCAGATGCTGCGAGTTGTTTTTCGCCAACTCTAGAAACGAAAGCAACATCCGTAAAATTAATTACCGTATTCGCCAGACTACTCAACATTATAGGCCAGGAAATTCTCCAGATATCGGAATACGTACTTTCTACTTTCATAATCTTCCGCAAAGGTCAGTAAAAATGTCTGAATTCAGAAGATATGCAATACTTTACACCAGAAAAATACTGATCAATCAGTTACTGTACGTCATTCGATAATGAGGAATATTAGCTTCGTAAAATAGTTGACCCTCTGCGTTAAACCCAGCTCTGAGATAGAGATTCATAGCAGCTACTTGAGCATGTAAATAGATGAGTTTATTCAGCGGCTTGACTTCCGACAATACATGTTTGACTAGAAATGATCCTGTTCCATTACCTCTGAATTGTGGCAACACTGCAAATCGCTCTAACTTAATACCCTTAGCTGTAAATCTCCATCTGCAGGTACCTGCAGGTTCACCGTCGATAGATATCAGGTAATGATTAGCTTCCTCTTCGAATTCATCGTATTCTTCTTCTCTGGAAACTTTTTGTTCTTCTACAAAAACTTTTTGTCGGATAGCAAAAGCGATCTTTGCTAATTCTTCGTCTTTGGTAGTAAATTTTTGAATGGTAAACATAGGATGCTAATTGACAGTACAAGTATACTATTTCTTTAATAACGGACTATCCATTCAAGAAAGACAAAACAAAAAAAAAGGATATCTTTTCAGATACCCCTTTTCATACTTATCGTAATTTTAACATTTATTCATTGATAATCGCAATTTTATCATCCCATTGCTGGCCATTATCAGAAATCAGATGAAAGGAATATATACCTGCCTGAAGCACTTCTTGAGCGTCAATTTGAAATGATTTTGAATCTAAAGAATTGCCGGTTTGTGTAAACACCATTTTTCCTGTGAGATCAAACATCTGAACCACCCAATTACCACTAAATGCTTCAGGAATTACGACATTAAGACGCCCATTTACAGAAGGGTTAGGATAAATTGAAACCTCCCCCACAACAGCGAAACGAACTGCTCTAGTATCGGTATATGTAAATGCGCCATCGAGATCAATTTGTTTGAGGCGATAATAATTAATTCCTTTTAACGGTAAATTATCTGTAAACCGATAATTTAATAATACATTAGATTCGCCAGCGGCATTTACTTTCCCAATCGGAACAAAATCAAGACCGTTAGCACTCCGTTGAATTTCATAATAGCTGCTATTATTTTCAGAAGCAGTTGACCATTTTAAATCAGTAACCGCAGTTTTTTTGATGGCAGTAAAATCAACCAGTTCTACAGGTAACCAATTTATTCCACCCATTGCATTTCCAAGTGTAAAAATGGTATTGAAACCGGTGAAGCTAGCTGACGTTATGCTTCCAGTACCATTGGCAGTTCCAGTTCCACCAATATCCAACCAACCGGAAGCTCCATTGTCTCTTGCAACACGCAGTCCGTTGAAATCATTGACCACATCATCAGCTCCATAAGAAAGAGTTACACGAGCACTACTTAGGTTTGCAACTGAAGTACGATTAATGGTATAATATCGGATATGTGAAACCCATCTTAAAGTCCCAGGCAATGTATAAGAAAGTGCAAATGCAGAAGAATTAAATTGCTCTGACGTATACACTACAGGAGCAGCGGTAGTATGAATCACGGAAAGAATCATAGGTCGGAAAATTCCTGTTTTACCCACTGGAATACTAAAGGTGATTGGGGAAATACTTGCTACTTCTTGAGCAAAAGGACCTTCAACATAAGAAACAGTTGATCCAATATTTGAACTTCCATTCGCTCTGCAAGTAATAATATTAGTAAGATCAGTATACATGATTCCAACCTGCATAAATAAATTTCCAGTGACATCAACTGGGGAACCTAAACTAATTCCGAAAATATTATTCACCGTTAGATTATAAAAAGCAGTTGTAGTAAGACCACTTAGCCACTGACCTTCACCAGCCTGAAGCAACACTGTTCCCTGACGCGCAATAAAATTACCGTCGTTGATCAATGCACTTACGCCATCATAAGTATCAGTCAATCGCATTGTTCTGGTATCTCCAGGAGTTCCTGAAATTGATCTTACATCAAACTTTTTATTTGCTTCGATATACACCCCCATAGTTTGAAAATCGCTAGTGCTATTTGCAGAAGGAGCAACTGTAACCGTATTAGCTGCCGGTCCTGTAACTTTAAAATAAGGATAAGGTCGGCCGGCATAAGGCATGAAACTAAAAACTGCATTATTGGGTGTTGATGCATTTCCAAATTCTACATATCCACCTGTGATTGTACTTGTACCAGTGCTACCATTTAAATCAAGATCCGGCATCAAGATATTTGAAGTAGGCTTTTGCATCACGATACTACCTGCGGACATAATAAAAGAACTTCCTGCAACATCATTCACTTTTAAAAGTTCTAATGCGGTTCCTGTACTTCCTGAATTGAGAAGTAATGTGCCACCACTAATATTAATGTTAATTGGATCGGTAGAAGCTCCGCTTTTATAAGTTATTCCACCATAAACTTCCAAAGTACCTGATGTAATATTGATCGAAGGTGTAAAAGTTCCATTTTTAGCATATCGCAATCCCTGAACTCCCGAATTGAAACCTACTTGTAAATTGCCACCATTCACAATCAATGATCCTTCTAGAAAAAAGAATTGATTGGTTGGGCTCAAATGCATTGTCCCCATTGGAACTTTAATAATCCCATCAGGTCCAAGAGTGAATGCACCTAAAGTAGGATTCACATTATAGGTACCCAGATTATTATGAATATAAGTACCGTATGAAACATCTAGTTGACGCGTTCCAGTTTCAAATGTATTAGTAAGCACATCTAAGGTATACGCCGTAGTTGTTGACTTACTCACTCGCACACGATTCAGATCAAATGTTCCTGTACCACTAATAACAGAATTCACTTTTGAATTAAACGTAATATTTACGAGATCATTCGGATCAGCATATACATCCATGATTCCGTTGTTTACAATACTTCCTGAAATAAACAAACTATGAATTCTAGAAGAATTACCTGTATAAGTAACCGAAGCACCGTTGTTGATGGTTAGCGTACCTGCCAGTGTCATCGTAAAAGATAAGTAATTGGAAAATTCGAGTCTTCCAGATGTTCCCTGACCTACAGTAACACTAGCGCATACTGCATTCATGTTCATATAAATCAAATATCCATCACCTATTCTTACTACATCACCTTTCTGTGGATACGTTCCGGAATTAATCGGACTCCCATAACCAAAGGTAGACCATGTGGAATTTACATTCCAGAGACCCCCATTCGTTCTTGAGTAATAAGTAACAGCAAAACTCTGCACCACTGATATCAGGGTAAACAGTAAGGCCATAAAAATGGCTTTCGGGTAATGCAACGAGATTGTTCTCATGCGATAAATTATTAGACTGTATTGTTGGTGAGTCAAATATGCATGCAAGCACAGATAAAAAGTAACCATTTTAAGGTGTTTCTTACAACTGCAATAAATAACGTGAAGTAAGCCTGATAACAAAAGAGTTCTAGCCTAAAGAATGGACAGTTTCCTGTTAATTTCAAGTTATCCAGGAGAATTTAATTACCTATTGAGAAATTTGGAAACTCAAACTAGAATAAAAATCATTGGAAAAAATAAAAATTTAATCAAATCCGAAATAGTCTTACACGATAAAATTGTTTATAACTCTCTAAACTAAATTTATTGTATCACTTATTCAGCACTTACTATCAGCAGTTCTGAATAGATAACGTTTCGATCATCTATGATTTTAATCAGATATTGACCAGGTATCAATTGATGTTTCGGTTGTACATGATAATTCTTTACTCCTACTGGTAGATTTTCTTCCAAAACAAGCTGTCCATTAAGATTGATCATCTCCACCTTACTTGCTCCATGATTTTCTATATTACTTAGATTGAATCCAGAAGATTGCGCAGGATTAGGATACATTAAAACCGAAGCCCTATTCGATCCTTTTACAGAACGCACTGCACTCAACATTTCCGATCCATCAAAGTCGGTTTCACGAATCCTATAATACATCAAGCCTGAGAAATTAGATCGGTCAACACTTGAATATTGTTTAAGTACATTGGAATTGCCTGCTGCATTAACTTCACTAATTTTCTCAAAGTGAACACCATCAGCACTTCGCTCCAAAGTAAAATAATCACTGTTATTCTCGCTTGCTGTAGACCATTTTAAATACACTCCATCATTTTTAATGATTGCATCAAAACCAATAAAAGAAACTGGAAGTTGATTCACTCCACCTGTCGAATTTGCTATTGCAATTTGCGAATAGAAAGCATTAAAACTACCAGAAGCTATAGTTCCACTGAGGTTGCTAGAACCGCTTCCGCCAAGATCCATCCAAGAAGAAGCGCCATTATCAATTGCAATTCTGAGGTTAGAAAAATCATTCACAACATCATCGGCATCATAACTGAGATCCAACTGAGCATCGGTCAAGTTTGAACTCCCTGTTCTGGCAACCGCATAATATCTGATGGAAGAAACTCTTTCTAGTGATGGTGGTAAACTATAATTCAACCCAGTTGCGGCGTTATTCATCATTTCAAACTGATATCCTGCAAGAGCTGCGGAAGTGTGATTGACATTTAATGTGAGAGGACGATAAATCAAATCCTTGCCAATCGGAAAATTGAGTACGGCATTACCCGATGTGGTAACTTCCACTTTAAATGGTCCATCTATAAATGAAGAAGCTGAACCTACATCATTCACACTTCCTGGTTGCATCACTATATACGCAGATGAATTTGCAAAAATGACACCATCCGTCAATACTAAATTTCCAGAGATATTTAACATTGTTGCGAGCGTTGCGCCGGAAGTATTACTAATGGTAAAATTATAGAGATCAAAAGCCGAATTACCAGAGAGTTGCTGACCTTCCCCACCTTGCAGAACAAGAGTAGAAGTTCTTGAAATCAAAGTGCCATCATTATAAATCGCATTGATACCATCTAAATTTGCCGTGATAAAAAGTGATCGAGAATCACCAGTAGATCCAGCTACTGCACGCAGGTCAAATGTTTTATTATAATCGATATAAAGTCCAAGGCATTTAATATCGGATGTGGAATTATTTTCTGGAGCTAGTGTTATTGTTTTACTATTATCGCCAGTGATTTTCAAGTTAGGTAATGTCTTACCAGTAAACGGAGTAAAACTGAAGATGGACGCATCGGGAGTACTAACATCTCCAAAAACTATTGTTCCGCCTCCAGAGGTGATGTTTCCGTTGATGCCGCATAACGAAAAATCGCTGATAGTATTACCGGTAGTATTTGGTTTGAAGAGTTGTACAATTCCATCTGTCATTAAAAATACACTTCCTGTAACATCATTAATTTGAAATGGTGATATGGCAGTTCCAGTAGAACCTTCATTCAAAAGCAAGGTACCACCACTCATACTAAATGAAAAAGGATCAGTCGAATTTCCGGTTTTATAATTAACACCTCCATAAATTCTCATTGTTCCTGATTGAAGATCCACTTTAGGAACGAAGCTTCCGTTTTTATCATAACGCAACCCTCCTACTCCTGCAGTAGATCCAATTTTTAAAGTTCCTCCATTAACAATAATTGAACCTTGTAACGTTACCTCGTCATAATTTTCTGAAAGATGTAAGGTGCCTTGTTGTACTTTAAATACTACATCAGAACCAATAGTATAAGCAGAACCTCCAGAAGAATTCACACTATAAGTTCCAGTATTATGATGAATATAAGTACCGAATGTGGTTACCAAATCTCTGATGGCGGATTCAAATTGGCTACTCGTTACATCAACATAATACCCTGTTGAAGTAAGCTTACTCATGGTTACTGTATTCAGGTCGTAAGTACCTGCACCGGAGACTACGCTATTTGCTGAACGGTTAAATGTAAGATTAACCACATCATCAGCATCCGAGTACAAATCGAGTGTACCGTTATTAGTTAGATTCCCTCCGATTTGTATAAGATGAGTACGGCTACTGTTAGAATTATACCACAGCTTACCACCAGTATTAATTACCATATTATTAATTACAGATAGCGTATATGCACTACCGTTAGCAAACTCTACTAAACCGGAAGTCCCTTGACCAACATTCACTGACCCAACGGTAACAGTGAGATTCAAATAATGCGTATAGCCATCACCGATATTCGCAATGTCGGCAGAAGACCGAGGATAAGTTCCAGTATTGGTGGCATCGCCATACGTAACCGTGGACCATGAATTAGCATCATTCCAATTTCCGCCACTCACTCTGGAATAATAGGTAGTAGCATTAGCAGCGTGCACTACTAATACACCTGCAATTAAAATCAATCCAAATACTTTAAAGTGTTGTAAGTTTCTCATTTCACAAACTATTGTTATGAAATGTTGATATCTAAAAACATTCCACATACAAAATTTGTAGGTATAAAAAAACGCAAATCTTACATCTAAAATTCGGGGTTTTAAAATATGTACTCTTCGATGTAAATCAAAAAATACACTGTCCATCAAAAAATAATTCTGTGCTGAACCCTACTGAAAAACCAATTAAAGTGAAGTGAATCTTACAAGGTTGCAAGTCTGTCAAGCACGGTATCTATTAATACATGCATCGACTGTTCATGTTTTTCAGAATATTTTTGCACAATGCGATTAGCAACGATCAAGTTTACGGCGCAACAATGATGACCCAACAGTTTTGCAAGACCAAACATTGCTCCGGTCTCCATTTCGAAATTAGTAATCCGTAGTTCTCCGTATTGGAAAGAATTTAATTTTTCGATAAGGTCGGTGCGGGAAGGAGCCAGACGGAGTTGACGCATTTGGGGGGCATAAAATCCAGAACAAGAAGCTGTAATTCCTGTTGACATCCCTGGCGACAATAATTCTACTAATTTGGAAGATGCCCGAGATAGATAAGATTGAGGAAAGACACCCTGGTTAGGGAAATGGTTTCTAAACACCTGAATTAGCTGTTCTTCTTCCTCATCATTTACCAAATTATAGAAATTCAGCAAGCCATCCAGGCCTAATCCAAACGTTGAACACACAAAACTATCCACAGAAATATCGGCTTGAAGGGATCCGGAAGTACCAATCCTGACTAAGTTCAATGCCTTTAACTGATCCTTTATCTGCCTAGTTTTCAGGTCGATATTAACCAAGGCATCAAGTTCATTATAAACAATATCAATATTATCGGTGCCAATTCCGGTCGATAATACAGTCATTCGCTTACCTTTATACACTCCGGTATGCGTAACGAACTCGCGTTTTTGTTTTTTTACCTCAATATGATCAAAATAGTCGCTTACCATAGCAACACGGTCAGGATCACCGACGTTAATAACAATATCGGCCAAATCCTCGGGCAGAAGATTCAAGTGATAGACACTCCCATCCTTATTTAGAATGAGTTCAGATTCAGGAATTTGTGACATATGGTTGAAAAGGAATATTTTTGCTAAAGAACAAAAATAACCCATACAGAGCGATGAGCAGCGTTAAGAATAATATTGTAGTTCCAATTGATTTTAGTGAACAATCATTAATAGCATTAAATCAGTCCTATAATTTAGCCCGACATAGTAATGCAGACATCACTATGGTTTATGTAATTGATGAGGCAGTATTTACTTCAATGTTACATATCTTCAGTGATAAAGATAAGCACGAAGAATTGTTAAGAGAAGGAATTTCGAGTAAACTGAAAACGTTATGTTCAGGGGCGAAAGCAAAATCGGGGCTCGATATTAATTTCAGAATCGAAAAAGGAAAAATTTATGAACAAGTTACGAGTGTAGCCGAGAAATTGAATGCTTCGTTCATCGTGATGGGCACTTCTGGTGAATCGACTTTAAAAAAGAAATTTATAGGATCAAATTCAGTTAGAGTGATCAGCGAGGCGCATTGCCCGGTAATTACCATCAAAGGAAAAGACCATAATCTAGGATGCAAAACCATAGTATTACCTCTGGATCTCTCCAAAGAAACAAAAGAGAAAACCAATGAATGTGTTGAAATTGCTAAATTCTTCAACTCTCAAGTTAAGGTAGTATCAATAGTGAATTCTGAGGATGAGTTTCTCGTAAATCGATTAAATCGTCAAATGGATCAAGTTGTTGAATTTATTTCGTCAAATGACATTAATTGTACAGGAGAATTCATAAAAGATCACGATATTTCAGAAAGTATTATCGACTATAGTGTTCAAGTGAATGCAGACTTGATTATCATCATGACGCAACAAGAAGAGGTGTGGACAGAATATTTCATCGGAACAGAATCACAGAAAATAATTAACGGGTCCAATATACCGGTTTGTAGTATCCGGCCAATAGAAAGAAAAGATACTTCAGACTCTATCCTATCTTAGAACTAAAAACACGAAGCTATGCAAAAGGATTTCCACATCAAGAAGATCCTCATCCCTTACGATTTCTCGGAAACTGCTGATCTAAGTCTTGAACATGCAGTTTTTATGGCGAAACTGCTTAAAGCAGAAATCGTTTTATTACATATTGTTGAGACTCTCACTTTACCGAGTGCTCTCAGCCATGCTTTTTCGGGATTTGAGAAGAAAGTTGAATCTGCAAGTAACGACCGTTTAAGAGAACTCGCCGATAAGCTCCACCTTGAAAACGGAGTACAAGTGAGTATCCTGACCGAAGTTGGAAAAATTTACAAGAAGATTGTACAAACTGCTAAACAGGCTCATATTGACCTTATCGTTATGGGAACACATGGGTCTAGCGGAAGTAGTGGTTACCTGATTGGTAGCAATACCACGAGAGTAGTTCAGGAATCTCCATGTCCAGTTATTTCAGTGCAGTCACACGCAAAGAAAATTGGATTTACTAAAATGGTATTGCCCATTGATGATTCAGCAGAGTCTCGTCAGAAAGTAAATTTCGCCCTAGAAGTTGCACGTCATTACAATTCCCATGTTTACGTTTGCGGCATTATGCAGAGCGGAAATGAAGATTATCAGCGCAAATTCCGTATTAAAATTGAACAGGTAGAAGAGTTCCTTTCTCAGCATGGAATTACAGCAGAATCAAAATTCATTCAACAAGATGATCGGGCGAAAGCAACGCTTAAACTTGTTGAAGAAGTAGATGCGGATCTTGTTGTTATCATGACCGAACAAGATGCTGGAATCGCGGGCTTATTGATGGGTAATTATGCGAGTAAAGTGATCAATGGATCAAAAATTCCGGTGATGACAGTTCGTCCTGCGGAAATTGATCCTGATCGAATTACCGTTTCATTTTAAATTCGTGCGGAGTTCAGTTCAATTCTGACTGCTCACCTCTATATATTCAAACATCGGAAACAATGTAAAATTGTTGTCCGGTGTTTTTGTTTAAATCAGTATTTTTAAAGAATGAGTTTAATCCACCAGGTACTTACTCAATATTGGGGATACAGCAATTTCCGTCCGATGCAGGAGGAAATTATTCAGTCCATTATGGATGGGAATGATACACTTGCATTGCTTCCAACGGGAGGAGGAAAATCGCTGTGCTTTCAAGTTCCTGCAATGGCAAAAGAAGGAATATGCTTGGTCATTTCTCCACTAATCGCTTTGATGAAGGACCAGGAAGAACAACTCAAAGAAAAACAAATTCGTGCAGTAGCGATAATTTCAGGAATGAAAAAATCGGAAGTGGATATTGCACTTGACAATTGTATCAACGGTAATTATAAATTTTTATATGTTTCTCCAGAGCGTTTAGAAACAGAACTTTTCAAGGCAAGATTTGAACAGATGAATGTTAATCTGATCGCTGTTGATGAAGCGCATTGTATTTCTCAGTGGGGGTATGATTTCAGACCGCCTTACTTGCAAATTGCAAAGATCAGAGCGTTATTTCCAAAAGTACCCGTGATGGCACTAACGGCATCGGCTACCCCCGAAGTGCGCAAGGATATTTGCGATAAGCTGGAATTGAAAAATCCGAAAGTGTTTGTTAAAAGTTTTGCAAGATCGAATCTTTCGTATATCGTACGACATGAGGACAATAAAAACGAACATCTACTACGTGTTTTGAAGAATGTACCAGGAACAAGTATTGTATATGTTCGCAACAGAAGGAAAACACAAGAAACCGCAAATTTCCTTTTGAAGAGTGGAATCAAAGCCGATTTTTATCATGCTGGATTAGATCATCAATCGCGTACCGAAAAACAGAAACGCTGGATGAATGGAACCACTAGAGTCATCGTTTCAACAAATGCTTTCGGCATGGGAATTAATAAACCAGATGTGAGATCTGTTGTTCATATTGACTTACCCGATGACCCTGAAAGTTATTATCAGGAAGCTGGTCGAGGAGGTAGAGATGAAAAACCTGCTTATGCTGTAGTGCTATATAATCAATCCGATATTTTGCAGCTAGAACAACGCATGCAGCAGAATTTTCCAGAGATCGAAGAAATAAAAAAAATCTATCAGGCACTCTGTAATTATCTCCAGATTCCAATTAATTCGGGAGAAGGATTAACGTGGGGATTTGATCTTATTAGTTTCTGTCAGCATTATGATTTCGATCCGGTTAAGGCTTACAATTCATTCAAAGTACTGGAATTGGAAAACATCATTACCCTTTCTGAATCCGTATATCTGCCTTCTCGAATTCATCTGAATCTGAAAAGTATGGAACTCTATAAATTTCAGGTGGAAAATGTGAAATATGATCATCTGATAAAAACAATGCTTAGAAGTTATTCTGGATTGTTTGATGAATATGTCCGATTTAGTGAGTCGGAATTGGCAAAACGAGCTGCGATTGAACTCTCTGCATTAAAAACAGATCTCACTAAATTGCATGAGATGGAAGTTATCAATTATCTGCCAGCCACAGAGCAACCACGGTTAACCTTTAATCAAGGGAGAATTGATACTCGCTATTTAAAAATCAGTGCAGAGAATTTAGAAGATCGGAAACAGCGATTCGTGATTCGTGCTAATGCTTTCAAGCATTATATCACTGATAAACATCATTGCAGAAGTATGATCCTCCTTGGTTATTTCGGTGAAGGAAACTTGCAACGCTGCGGGACTTGCGACTATTGCAGAGAGCGAAATAAATTAGAATTGAATGATCTCGAAGTAGAAGAGCTTACGAGAGAACTAAAAAATATTCTGAATGAAGGTCCGGTTGCAGCCACTGAAATTACAGACAAAATTCAAGGATTTACTAAAGATAAAATTACCGCAGTAATTCGTTGGCTTATCGATAATGATGTTCTAGGCAGTGATGCGCTTGGTAGAATTTTTCTGAAGAGAGACTAAAATATAACCTATACTAAAAAATAAATTATGGACCATTCACTATTCATTACAACGAGTAACGGACTCGAAGGCTATCGAGTAATTAAACAACTTGGATTAGTTAGAGGCATTACGGTACGATCTAGAAGTATCCTCGGTAACATGGCTGGAGGTTTTATGACCATCTTTGGAGGCAAGAGTGAAATCTACACACAGCTCTGTGAAAAAGCACGCGAAGAAGCTTATCAACTCATGATGGAACATGGTAGGACGATGGGAGCAAATGCCATCATCAATATGCGTTATGATGCAAATGAAGTGATGAGCGGATTGACCGAAGTGCTTGCTTATGGAACTGCAGTAGTAGTAGTGAAAAACGATTGAAATAACTTCTTTGAGTAAAAAAATTAAGCAGAGTTATTATCTGCAAGAAGATGTTGTTGCCCTTGCAAAAGATCTCATTGGAAAAGTTTTAATCACCACTATCGATGGCATTTTAACCTCGGGGATCATCACTGAAACGGAGGCTTATGCTGGAGTGAGTGATAAAGCTTCACATGCATTCGGAGGGCGAAGAACTGCGAGAACTGAAACCATGTATGCCAGGGGAGGAACTGCTTATGTCTATCTCTGCTATGGTATTCATTCCTTGTTCAATATCGTCACTAACGCTGGCGATGTTCCACATGCTGTACTGATCAGGGCAATAAAACCATTGGAAGGCATTGAGCACATGGAAAAAAGAAGGAATAAAAGTGCAAAGTCAGCCAATTTCACGGGAGGACCGGGCACAGTTTCGCAAGCACTTGGAATTCATTTTTCTCATTCAGGGTTATCCTTAAACGGAAAGGACATTTATCTGGAAGATCATGGTTATAAATTTCCTAAGTCGGAGATCAAATCAGGACCACGGATTGGTGTAGATTATGCGGGTGAGGATGCCAAACTCCCCTATCGCTTTTATGTGTCGCCCAAGTATCAATTTAGCTGAAAAACCTGTGCGTATCTATTCGGAGATACCTTCAGAAATAACATCCTATTGAGTAGTTTTGGATCATTAAGTCGGAAAAATGGAATTATTTCACCTTGGATTTTTAAGCATACGCCTTCTCGATATCCTCGATATCCTGATTGTAGCTTTCCTGCTGTTCAAGATTTACCAGTTATTGAAAGGTGGTACTGCTATGAATATCTTCATTGGTATTGTAGCTATTTATGTACTGTGGTGGTTGTTTGTTAAGATCCTAGATATGCAATTACTAGGAGCAATTCTCGGACAATTCATGAGTGTTGGGGTATTGGCATTAATCATCGTTTTCCAACAGGAAGTAAGACGATTTCTGTTGATCTTAGGGAGCAATAGTTTTACTGGCAAAGACAGTATAACTAGAAAAATAATGCCTTGGAACTGGAAAGTACAACCTAAAACACCACCTAATCTTGCACCTGTAGTTAAGGCTTGTCAAAGTATGTCGAAAAATAAGACAGGAGCAATTATAGTTATTGCACGATCCACAGATTTGAAATTTTATGAGAGCACGGGAGATCTCATGGATGCAGACGTTTCTAAGCGATTACTAGAAAGTATTTTTTTTAAAAATAGCCCCATGCATGATGGAGCGGTGATCATCGAGAATAATAAAATCAGAGCAGCACGTTGTGTTTTACCTGTAACTGAAAATACAGATCTCCCTGCACATTACGGAATGCGCCACCGAGCTGCATTAGGCATCACTGAGCAAAGTGATGCCATCTCTATTATCGTTTCAGAAGAAACAGGATCAATATCATTGGCAATAGATGGGAAAATTCATTCTAATCTAACCACTGATGAACTGGAAAGATTGCTGATGAAAGAACTCTAAAATAAAACGTTCGTATTTTCAAATCTACATTACTTATTCCGAACTTACTCTGAATTATTAAATTACTTTCTAGTTCCAGAATTCTCACATTCTCTCATTCAGAGATTTTGTTAGTGAAACAGCAAATTACTTCCTCAAAGCCGGATTCAACTTATAAGCTTCTTCCGTAAATTTATTTGCAAGCATCTCATTGCCTTTATATCTCCAGGTCATCCCTAAAAATAAATATGCTTGAGCATTCATGGGATCTGAAGCTACAGCTTTTTCAAATGCAGTAATAGCAGCATCAAAATCATTCATTGTGCCGTAGGTAGAACCAATATTATTCCATGCATCAGCATAATTGGGATTTAAACGAACGGCAGATTGAAACTCACTCATCGCTTCACTATACTGTTGCATTAAAAAAAGCGATGTTCCCAAGTTGTTATGAACGGTAGCATCATTCGGATTTCCTTTCATCGCTTCCCGATAACATTGAATCGATTCGGGCAGATCATTTAACTTATAGTAAGCTAATCCCATTTGATTCCAAGCATCCGTAAATGGTGGATATAATGCAGTGCTTCGTTTTAGAAATACGATACTTGCTTTGAGCATGGAATCTTTTTCTTGAGTAGTCTTCCCTCCTAGTTGTTCGTCTTTTACCAAATGATTCCCATTGTAATATTGTACTCTGCTACTGTTGGGAGCTGAAATCAATCCAGATGCATACAAGGTTCCATTATTTTTCCATACACTTTCACGAGCAAGAGTCATTCCTCCATAAATCACCGCCATACCAGCAACAATAGCCAAAGCTGTTTTTTGTGAAGATTTCAAACCGGAATTCGAATGCTCTTCCTTGGCTACATAACGGTTCAGGAGTACCGCAATAGCCAGGACGATCCCAAGACTTGGTGTGTACATTAATCGTTCTCCCCAATGAGTTCCTATCGTTACAAAAATATTACAGGAGATAGATGCTGTAATGAAAAACATCAGCAGTGCAAACGACCATGGTTCTTTCTTTTTAAAACCTTTCAAAGCCATGCTAAACAACGCCAATAAAAGCATCAACGAAATAACAAATCTCAAATCCCCCACTTTTAAAATCGGCAACTGTGGATATGAATTATCAAAACTAAGATTAATGGGGAAGAGCATCGCTTGCAAATACAAACCCAGGTAATAAATAGCGGAAGCGAATTTACCCATGAAATCAGGCGCTGCCATCAAGGCATTATCAACCACTGAAGGAGTGAGGGAAAATGCTAAGGGTCCTAAAATTTTAGCACGAATCATAATAAAAATTAAACCCACTCCTAGGCTAACTCCCATTGGTAAAAAAATCCGTTGCTTATCTTTTTCTTCTGTGAAATACCACACTGCTAATGGCATCAACGCGATAAGAGTCAATGAAGATTCTTTTGAACTGATTGAAAGCAAAAACCAAATCGCTGTTTTAATTAGATTACTACACTTACCATTTTGGGCATAATGAAATGATGATCGAAGTGCCAATAGACCAAAAAGCAATCCGAGTATTTCATCCAGACTTTTAATATTAGAAACCACTTCTGTGTGGATCGGTAAAACAATAAATAAAATTGTTGCTATAAATGGAATCATTACTTTTCCCTTGAACCATTCGAGTAATAAATGATAGAGTGTCCATCCTGTAACAGCATATAAAAGCACATTCAAGATATGACCTAAAGCAGGATTTTTAGGAGACAAACCCCACTGAATCGCTAGAATTATTTTTGTAACAGGGCGATACAATTCATCCGCAGTAAAAATATATCCGTGACGATAACTGGTACGAAGAATTTCACCAATTCCAGCAAAGCCTTTCATGGTGAGTTTATTTTCGAGGATGATAGAATAATCATCTAACGTATAGGAATAGCCGAAAGTAGCAGCATACAATACAAATGCAAGTACCGGAATCACCCATGCCATCCATTTAAACTGCTGATATGGATTTACTTTGGCGACTACAGTTTCACGATTCGGAACTGCAGAAAACTTTTCTTTACGGGTAGGTTTTTGGCGAGCCATATCCTATTAGTTCAAAGCGGAAGAATCTCCACTTAATTTAGATTCAAATTGTCGGATCAGTTCCTCTGGTGTCTTCCCCATATTATCGAGCGAAGCTTTCGCATCTTTTACCATCTCATGCTTAGGATATAATTTCAAAAACTTCTCATAAAACTGACGGGCGGAAGAAGTATCTGCTAAGCCTGTTTCGGAAACAAACCCTTGCAAGAATAAAGCTTCGGGAGATTTCCTATAATTCGGATAGCGCTGAATTCTTCCGTAGTATTCAATCGCCTTCTTAAAGCGACCGATTCCTTGAGCCAGATCACCAGCTCTAAAAAGATACTCTGCTGAGAGCGTATCATCCTGATAAGAATCTGCGTAAGCGAGATACATATTGATCACTGAATCTGCTTTCGCAGGAATTGGAATTCGCGAAGAATCCTGAAACAGTCCTGCTTCTGCTTTTGTAATAGTTTCTTGATCTTTTACTTGAGGGCGGCTATTACAAGAAACAATTACTAAGAATGTGCAACTGATTAATGCAAGATTAAAACATGACTTCATATACTTGTTAATTTATTTAAACGGTGAGCCTGGTTCTTTAGCCATATGGTTGTACACCATTTTGTCTAGAAAACCTGGGATAAATTTATTCAGAAACACGGTCAATTTTCCATTTCCTGTAAGTACCAAGTCTCTTTTTCTCTTCACAACTGCCTGATATATTTCTTCAGCTACTTCAGCTGCGCTCATCATTTTCTGTTCATCACGAGGAGATTCACCTTGTTTACTACCATCGGCCGCTAGCGCAGTATTTCGGATCTCTGTAGCTGTGAATCCTGGACATGCGACAAGAACATGTAACTCTTTTTTAATATTCTCAGTACGGACAGTTTCCAGAAATCCTTCCATTGCAAATTTAGATGCTGAATAACCTGTTCTTCCGGGCAGCCCTTTTTTTCCTGCAATCGAAGAAACGCCCACCACACTACCTTTTTGTTTGAGTAAAAATGGTAGTGCAAACTTGGTACAATAAACAGTACCCCAAAAATTAGTATCCATCAATGTTTTTAACACCGATAAATCTACATCTTCAAAAACAGCACGCATCGATAAACCCGCATTATTAATTAACACATCAATGCGACCGTATTTCTCAACTGTTTTTTGAATCAGGTTATGACAATCTTCTTCTTTACTCACATCCGTAGGCACTGCAAGCACTTCTCTGCCCTGATCCTTTAATTCCGAAGCGACTAGCTGCAAACGATCTGCCGAGCGCCCACTGATCACCACAGCATAGTTGTGTGAAGCGAAAACTTCGGCGCATGCCTTCCCGATTCCCGAAGAAGCTCCTGTAATGACAATTACCTTTCTATCCATAGCGGAAGCAAATGTAGAGATTAGGTTACTTTTGCAGCAAAGTCAAGCCTATGAAGTTGATCGAAGTAAATAGCCCGGCAACGATTCGCCTATTCCACAAGGTGTCAGCGATCCTGAATCATGATGATCCCCAATGGGTTCCCTACATTCATAATGATATTGAAAAGATCTTTGATGTTGAACATTATAAGATTTTTAAGGAAGGTGGCAAAGCCATTCGTTGGGTGATTGAGGATGAAAAAGGTAATCCTCTAGGTCGAATTGCGGCTTTTATTAATCCGCGAGTGATGGATACCACCAATTTCAAAACCGGAGGAATTGGTTTTTTTGAAAGTGTAAATGATCAGAAAGTAGCGAATTTCATGTTCGACACTTGCCGCAACTGGCTGAAAAATAATGGAATGGAGGCGATGGATGGTCCGATCAATTTCGGCGATCGCAACCAGTTCTGGGGATGTCAGATCAGTAACTTCGATGAGCCGCCAATTTACCAGATGAATTACAGTCGCCCTTATCACCGGGAATTATTTGAGGCTTATGGTTTTGGCGTTTATTTCAACCAGTACATGTATTGGAGAGATGTAAGTATCCCAGCCCAAGAAATTTTTCATCGCAAGTATAATCAGATGAAAGATCAACCTGGGTTCCGTTTTAGAGATATTAAAGGGATGCATATCGATATGGTAGCAGATCATTTCGCAACAGTGTATAATGGAGCTTGGGGCGGTCATTCTCATTTCAAGCCAATGACACAGGAAGCGGCAAGGAAAATTTTTCGATCCATGAAAAAAATTATCGATCCGGAAATTGTAATTTTCTTGTATCATGATGATGTTCCAGTTGCATTCTATGTCAATCTACCTGAACTCAATCAAGTATTTCGGTATATGGATGGCACAATGGGAATTATTGATAAAATAAAATTTCTGTATTATACCAAGATTAAACGCGTGACTACCCGCATGACTGGAATTGCATTCGGCGTAATCAAAGAATGGCAGGGAAAAGGACTAGAAGCGGCTATGATCGTTTATGGTGAGAAAACAATTGGGAAAAGAGCGCAATATAAAGACACTGTTCTTACATGGATCGGTGATTTTAATCCTAAGATGATGAAAGTTGCAAGCAATTTAGGCGCTACAATCTGGAGAAGTTTCATCACATATCGCTATCAATTCGACAGAACACGACCATTTGAGCGTGCAAAAAATGTTGAATGAAAGGTATTATGTTTGATTATCAACCCTTTGACCTGTGTGTAAAAAAACTCTTCATTATTCTGGTCTAGGTAATATGTAAATCATAAATTTGCAGCCGCTTTTAACCTAAGTACTGAAAGCTGACCAAAACCGATTCCGTAGCTCAGTTGGTAGAGCAATACACTTTTAATGTATGGGTCCTGGGTTCGAATCCCAGCGGGATCACAAGTAATTACGAAAAGAGGCTGTCTCCATTTAAGAGACAGCCTCTTTTTATTCGGGGATCAGCGAGGAACATTTTTTGTCTAATAGATTTTTTAGTGACTTCATAATTTTCAATTACTAATTTATAACGCTTATGTTTAATGTCGATCCTGTACTCAACCTTTTTCTTTTAGCGCTACCCATTGCATGTATTGCTTGGACAGTTACTCATGAAGAGATATTTGCTGAACCGCGGAATTATTGTGTTAAAAAATCTAAAACTTGCAAAACATTATTTCAGCGGAAAATTTTTTACTTGTTTACCTGCGAGTATTGTTTCAGTCACTACATAGCACTATTCTTTTTATACATTACCAAATATCATTTGCTCTTTAATGATTGGAGAGGCTATTTGATAGGTGGATTTTCGCTAGTCTGGATTGCAAATGTCTATATGAGCTTGTTTGGTTTTATCAGAGTAGGAATGAAAAAAGAGAAGGTCAATGCAGATCTTGACGAAATAATCTTAAAAGAAAAAAAGAAAGAATTGTAAGGAGGTACACTATCTTTTAAAATCATGTATGATCACTAAATCGATTTGACTTTCAGATTATACAAGAAATCTTCAGAAATAAATATGAAAACATTGCTTGTTACCAAAACTTCAATGGAAAGGAAATTCATTATAGCAGAAATTCCAGCTGTATATCTTTTCAAAATAGAAGTTTGTCAAAGAAGTAAAATTGAAAAAGCAATTACGAATCAAAGTAAAGACTATTACTAACTTCAACCTGGTATTACTTTAAACAAATCATGGATTGTGGTAGATCCCCTCGAATGGGAAAATCATGTTTTTCAACTCTGCATTGCAAGGAATGAATATTGAAAAAAAAGAAGTGGAAGAAATGGTAATTTTTATAGAAAATAAAAACCTAATCCCAATAAAAAAGAGGCTGTTGTGAAATCATACAACAGCCTCTTTTAATTTTAGCAATTAACAAACTTAAAATCTTTTACTTTTCTTTTTTAATAAGGGTCATACCACATTTCGGACATTTTCCGGGTTTAGTAGACGTCACTTCAGGATGCATGCTACAAGTATAGAAATCAGGTTTCATTTCGGGATTAGACTTTTTAACCACTTCATCACACTTACCAATTTCTCCACTCATATCCACACATTGTCCTTCTTTAAGTTTAACAACGGAGCCATCCATCATCATACAATCTCCATTAGCCATGCAGATGGTACCATTTGCCATGGTCATACTATTTTCCATCGGCACTGCTATTCCTTCCTTCATGCTAACCATTTTACCATCTTTCATGATACAGCAATCTTTGATTTTCGCTGAACCTTCCTGAGCAAATACCTCAAGAGATCCGAAAGAAATAAGAATAATAAAAATGGCAGGAACTGACTTTAGAATAAATTTAAATTGTTTCATCATTTTAATTTTTAATAGTGAAAGGATTATTCCTCAACAAAAAAACTTCGTTTAACAAAATTACGCAACGCTACCAAAGATACTTACAGAGTTACAGATTTGTGTTGTATGATTTACATCATTTGATATGCTTTAAATACTTAATGTGCTTAAAACCACTCATTAGCCAGCAGATCAATAGATTAAGTAACCAAAGCAAAAATGAAAAACATCCCAATAAAGAAAATTGGATATGTTGAATTAAACATCAGCTTCTGATTTTTTACGAACTCTGTTATTAGTATTGAAGACATAAAAAGTCAAATAAAATGAAATTAAAAAATCCACATAAAATATTTTTCACATATTTCTACAAATCTAGATGAGACACAATAAGCAGTACCAATCAAAAGCAACTTCCACCAATAGGTTGTTTACTTAAATAGAAAATTTTGCAAACTAAAAAGTCAACAATACACTTTAACTCATTTTACTTTTCGCTTCGATACACCATAACAATTCGGCAATAAAAGCAGCTGCTCTTTTTTCCGTTCCTGGTTGATCTACAGGTACTCCTTCTTCACTAAACGCATCATTAATCTTGGGAACTGGAAACAATGCAGGTACTGTCCACGCTCTAATTTTCCAGAGTGAAAACTGAATGGAGGTAATTACTTGAGAACCCCCGAAAATTCCATCAGAAACGGTGGAAATGGATACAGGTTTTCGATGCCATTCCTCATACAGAACATCAATAGCATTTTTCAAACTTGCTGGATACCCCCCATTGTATTCTGGAGTTACGATAATTACCCCGTCGGCTGCTATAATTCTCTTGGCATATTCAACCAAAGCTGGCGAAGGATCTTTTAGTAATCTTAATCGTTCATGAAAAATTGGAAAATCATAATCTGCAAGATCAATTAAATCTGTTTCAGCAATTTTCTGATCTTGAATATACTTATTAAAAAACAAAGCAACTCGATTACTTTTACGACCGGTACGAACGCTTGCAGAAATGATAGCTATTTTTCTCATAATTGAAAGGAAATAATAATTGCAACTACAAATGTAATCAGCATCTGTCAAAAATAAACATCCTCATTTCTAGACCAGCTAACGTGTTACAATTCAGGTCATAAAAAAAGGAGAGCCACCTCGCTCAGGTAGCTCTCCAAGGAAAAGGGAAGGAAAAATTAATGAATTATTACTTTTTGTTGATGTACTCCTGTTTTATCTGTAATGTTAATGAGGTATAATCCAGTGGCGAAGAGACTTACATCGATTTTACGTTTAAGTAATTCTCCATTTCCAGTTTCCATTACATTATACAACAATTTACCTTGGGTATCGAGAATTTCAATTCGATAATGATCATCTTCCTTACTCAAATAAGTAATTTCAATTTCATCATCTGCAGGATTTGGATACACAGAGAATATATCATAATCAGCTCCAGCAATTCTAGCACAGAAATTCACAGTGATACCAGTTAATGCACTGTATGCAGAACTACCACAATTATTCTGAGATCGAACACTCACTACCTGATTACTTCCGCTAGTTACATTAAAGAGCACGGAAACAGTTTTGGTTCCTTGTCCATTCGTGATTGTACCAGGAACGGTCCATTGATAATTAGTAGTTCCTAATACCGTAGCAATTTGATATGGATATGTTGTACCCAAGCAAACCAACGTTGCTCCTGTGATAGGTCCAGGTGCTGCAGGTGCGCCTTTTACATTCAGACTTCTTATGGCACCAACACCACATCCATTCACTGCAGCAACAGAAACAATACCGTTAGTGAAAGAAGTATTCCAATTAACTACGATACTGGTTCCAACGTTTGAACCTATAATAGTTCCATTGGTTACCGTCCACAAATAACTAGTAGCATTAGTGACTGCAACGATCGAATACGTTGCTCCAACTATTCCACACAATCCATTTACTGGTCCAGATATCGCTAATGGTGTGAGTGCGGTATTGAGTGCAACAGCTTTTATTCTTATCGGACTTACTCCGCAAGCATTGCCAGCAACTACCCCAATATTTCCACCAATAAATGAAGGTCCTACACTTACCGTTATCACGTTAGTACCAGCACCGGAAACAAAACTCATTCCTGTTGGTAAAGTCCATGTGTAATAAGATGCGCGAGCTACAGGAGCAATAGAATAGACCACGATATCACCTGGACAAACTTTAGCTGGACCGCTTATTGACGGAGGAGTCACAGGTTTTACTGCATTGATATCAATTGCTTTGCATAGGATTTGATTTCCACAAGGAGAATATACTTCAATACATACTTGTCCAATAATTCCTGCACTTAAACTTGTTCCAGGCCAGTTCACCACGAGTGTATTTGTTCCTTGACCAGAAGTGATATACATACCATTTGGCAACGACCAAGAATAGGTTGCACCTGCAATTGCTGGAATACTATAAGTTGTGCTACCCGCAATAGCAGGAAGACAAGCAGTGAATATGCCACCAGTGATTGGTCCAGGAGTAACCGTTGGTAATACCAGAATTGTAATCGTTGCTTTGTTGGTACAACCATTCGCATCTGTTACGGTTACCGTATAAACACCTGGTGCTAAACCGGTAATTCCCGCTGTTGTTGCACCATTACTCCATTGATATGAATATGGAGCAGTTGCACCACTTCCTGTTGCTGTTACAGTACCGTTATTCAAGCCTGCACAATTCACATGATGTATATTGGATAAGTTGACCACTACATTCGGAATACATGGAATAAGAGAAATCTGATCTATTCCATAATGATGACCGATGATACTGAAATTAGTTTGATGGATTTCTAAACTAGTTCCTGTAAATCCTGAAATTACTGCAGAATATTCTACCCAGTTATCATCAAGGGTTGAACCTTGCAAACTCAGTACAACATGATTATCGATAACCACATCCAAATTTGGACGTAGACTATCCGCCACATTCGTTAGCTCAGGTTTTAACCAGAAAGTAAATACATAATCCATGGTGCTGTCCATTTGAACGTTCTGTTGCCAAATTGTTTTAGGACCAGATTCGCTGCCTTCCACTACTAAATAATTACTACCACCCTGTTGAACAGGAGCGAAAATATTCGGATAAGAAGAACATTTATTGTGGGCATCATCAGTGATACAATAGGTACCTGCTGAACAGAAACATGCTTGCAGTAACTGAGTCGTAAATCCGGTATTACCTAATTCAAATCCTCCGTTTGCTACCACATTAACTCCTGGATGATAGCATGGGCCACATCCACAGCTAATCACATTTATCGTATTCGTACAGGTAGAAATACACCCGTAA
Source organism: Bacteroidia bacterium (assembly GCA_038320345.1). Lineage (GTDB taxonomy): Bacteria > Bacteroidota > Bacteroidia > AKYH767-A > OLB10 > JBBQED01. The sequence goes on along the minus strand of JBBQED010000023.1, from coordinate 410 downwards.
ATATCCGTATAGGTATAGGTGATCACCTTAGGTCCTAATGTGGACGGAGTAAAGACATTTCCTACTACACCCGGTCCGCTGAATACACCACTACCACCAACTAACGGTGACGGAGGTCCGCCGATGTAAGGTACTTGGAAGATATTTCCAGCACTCAATATCATCGGAGTTCCATTCAAACAAACTGGAACAAAGCTGACCATCCACTGAATAATTATTGGCTGATGCACTGTTACACAAACTGTATCGGTATCGCAACATGCTGGAGTATTGCAACAAATTACCATGTAACAAGTTGTTTGTTGTGGCTGCGCATCATATACTCCACCTTCATGAACTAAAACATTTCCTTCTACTCCTATTGAATACCATTGCGGAATCGAGTTGTTTCCACATCCCGTTACATTCAG
>JBBQED010000022.1:0-48944 GCA_038320345.1 Bacteroidia bacterium | reverse complement strand
ATCTACAATCCTTCGCCAAGATTCAAATGGTGATGGTAAAGTAAAATCAAATGATGAAACAATTCTTTCATTTAAAAGAGGTTCTGTGTATTCTTTGGGAGTGATTTTGAAATACTAAATAGCAAACCTAAAATATCTCTTATTAGTCTAGTCTCTCTGCCATTTGCAGGGAGACTTTTTTAATACTAGAAATTGGTGATGATCTTACATGAGTGGGTATGAAAATTGTTTTCTTTTTAGAGCCTTCCTCTTCTAATCAACAACTTGATTTATTGAAACAGTCATTTATGCTTGTGATCCTCATAATAGAGTTAAAAAGTTGATGATCAGTTTTGAATAATTATTTAAAGGTACACATTAACAATAATCTAAGCTTTGATTAACATTTCCAAATTTTTATGAGGAAATCAATCCACAGTATGGTCTTAATATCTTTTCTGTATTAAGAAATCTGTGGCGTTAACATTAACTTCAGTTTTCCTTAACATGGAGGTTAAGTTACTAGTCTACTATTGCATCAGCTAAACAAAATAAAAGAAATGAAAACAACAACAACACTGGTAAGTCGCTTATCAGATTCGGTACAAGGAATCGGGAAGCTGATCCTTGCCGCAGGAATTATTGCATCTATCTCAACAGGTTGCAAAAAAGATGACAATAATAATACAACGCCAACACCTGGAGTAGACATTAATATTCAGGATAGTATCACTTCCAACACTACTTGGACTGCAAACAACAAATATATTTTAAATGGATTTGTTTATGTGACCAACGGTGCGACTTTAACTATCGAAGCTGGAACATTGATTACTGGTGATAAAGCATCGAAAGGTTCTTTAATTATTAAACGCGGTTCAAAAATTATTGCAGCAGGAACAGTTGCCGATCCGATTGTATTTACATCAAATCTCGCAATGGGATCACGTGCTCCTGGTGATTGGGGTGGAATTATTGTTTGTGGTAATGCTCCAGTTAATCTCGCCGGTGGAGAAGGTCTTGTTGAAGGTGGTCCTGATGCTTATTACGGTGGAAATGATGCTGCTGATAATTCAGGAATTATATCTTATGTTAGAATTGAATTTGCAGGTATTGCATTCCAACCGAATCAGGAAATTAATGGTTTAACTTTAGGTGCAGTTGGAACAGGAACACAGATCGATCACGTTCAGGTAAGTTATTCTGGAGATGATAGTTTTGAATTTTTTGGTGGTACTGTAAATGCTAAATATCTAGTTACCTATAAAGGTCAGGATGATGATTACGATACTGATAATGGTTTCTCTGGACATATTCAGTTTGCAGTTGCTCAACGTGATCCTAATATTGCCGATGCGTCTGGTTCAAATGGTTTTGAATCTGATAATGATGCTGCAGGATCTGCTAATTCTCCATTTACTGCAGTGAAATTTAGTAACATCAGTATCTATGGACCAAAAGCAGATACTTCCACTGCTGTTAACAGTAATTTTAAACGTGCTGCTCATATTCGCAGAAATAGTCAGTGTAGCATTTATAATTCAGTAATCGCTGGTTTCCCTGTTGGTCTGCTTGTGGATGGAACTTCTACAGAAGGAAATGCAACAAATAATCTTTTACAATTCAGAAATAATATTATTTCTGGTTGTAATACCCCACTCGCAGTTGCAAGCGGAAGTACTTTCGATATCAACGCGTGGTTCACAACAAGTGGATACAATAACACGATCCAGTATGATAATAGCAACCTTGCAAATGACCCCTTCAACACTACAACCCCAGATTTCCTTCCAAAAACTGGATCTCCATTATTGAGCGGAGCTGATTTCACTGGCCTAACTGGTTTTGAAACGGTTACTTACAGAGGCGCCTTTGGAACTACCAATTGGACAAGCGGTTGGACAAATTTCAATCCACAAAATACTGATTACTAATATTTTATTTGTTTCCGAAAGGCCTCTGCTGAATAACGCAGGGGCTTTTTTTATGTCTCTTAACATTAAGTTAACATCGAGGTAAAATTGGCTTAACAATTTCTTAATCTCTTTGCTCCGGAAACTAATAAAATAATAAATTGAAACACCTAAAAATCAATTTGTTAAGTCTTATAATCGGACTTAACACGCTTCTATTGAGCCCTACCGCTCACGCCCAAGCCCCGGATCCAGAACAGGAGGATTCAACCCAAGCCACTATCTCAAAAATGTACAGTGATCTTGAAATTCTTAAGAGGATTAAGATCACAGGTTACTTTCAATTTAATTGGCAAAATGCAGATTCTTCCGGTATTGAATATTACGGTGGAAATTTTCCTGGAGGTGTTGACAAACGATTTTCAATTCGTCGTGGTCGCATAAAATTCACCTACGATAAGGGTCCTGGTATGTTGGTTTTTCAAACTGACATGACAGAAAAAGGACTACGAGTTGTGGAAGCATACGCAAGAATATCAGAAACAAAAATTAACTGGTTTAGTCTTCAAGCTGGTATTTTCAATCGACCATTCGGCTATGAAATCGGCTTAAGTTCGTCGGTTAGAGAAACTCCTGAACGTGGAAGGATGTCTCCTGCTCTTTTTCCAAACGAAAGAGATTTAGGAGCTGAAGTAATTATTCAGGGTCCTAAAGGTGGAAACTGGAATTGGTTAAAATTAGAAGCCGGAATGTTTACGGGTGTTGGATCTGAAAATGCAAATGTTGGAATTAATGATTTCGATAAGAAAAAAGATTTCATTGCTCATCTCTCAGCGAATAGAAATAACAAAAAAGAAAATATAAAATATGGATTCGGTGTCTCTATGTACAGTGGTGGATGGATCTTTTTGAACGACTCTGACTACGAGAAAACCACAGGAGCCGATGGCGTGAAAGGTTTTAAAGTCAATATTGTAGATCCTTATGATTATAGTAAAAGACAGTACTATGGTGTTGATGGTCAAATTCAAATAGATTTAACTCCCGGTGCCCTAACATTAAGAGCAGAATATATATTCGGTGATCAACCCGGTACTTTAAAGAGTAACAGAAGTCCGGGCGATGCCCCTACTGCTCCAGTATTTGTACATCAACGCAACTTCGATGGAGCTTACTTCTATTTAGTTCAAAATATTACTCGATTGAAATTACAGGCAATGATAAAATATGACTGGTATGATCCGAATAAAGAAGTAAAAGGAGATGAAATCGGTAAAAAATCAACTAGCACTGATGTTGAGACAACCACTTCAACAGATTTAAGATATGATACTTGGGGATTTGGATTAGCGTATTTATTTAATTCAAATACTAAAATCCTGTTATATTATGATTACATTAAAAATGAAACTTCAGCAAATCTTAGTGGATACACTACTGATCTGCATGATAACGTTTTCACGGCCCGCCTGCAATACAAATTTTAATCACGAAAACTTAGCAACAATATAAAATTAAGATAATATGAAACATCACCTTAAACTGTTCCTTATTGGTTTCTTTGTAAGCATTTCCATTCTTGTTAATGCACAAAAAATTGTAGTAAAAGGAAGTGATACTGTATTGCCTCTTTCTCAGAAAGAAGCAGAAGTTTACATGAAGACGAATAAGAATACTTCTATTTCTGTTGTTGGTGGTGGTTCAGGAGTTGGAATTGCGGCACTCATTGATGGGAATACCGATATTGCTATGTCTTCGCGACCAATTAAAATGGAAGAACGTTTAAAACTTCAAGAAGCTGGTCGTGCTTACAAAGAAGTAACTATTGCTTTCGATGCATTATCCGTAATCGTGAATCCCGAAAATAAAGTAAGCCAGTTAACACGTGAACAAATCGAAGGAATATACACAGGAAAAATTACAAATTGGAAAGAAGTTGGTGGTGCAGATCTAAAAATTGTAGTCTACTCACGTGAGACTTCGTCTGGAACATATGAATTCTTCAAGGAACATGTAATGAACCGTAAGAACTATTCTTCCAGTGTATTAAATATGCCTGCTACAGGTGCTATTGTTCAATCTGTAAGTCAGACTAAAGGAGCAATTGGTTACATCGGACTTGCATATGCTGAAAAAGAAGTAAAATCATTGGCTGTTTCTTATGACAAAGGCAAAACATTTATTAAACCTTCAGTTGAATCAGCAAAAAATAAAACCTATCCAATAGTCCGTCCTTTGTATTATTACTACCCAGTTAAAGTGGAGAAAACAGTGAAACCTTATATTGACTTCATACTTTCTACAACAGGACAGGCAGTAATTGCACAGATTGGCTATATTACACTTAAATAATTTTAAACACTGTTTCTTATGAAAATGATGAATAAATTAATTGCCCTGCTTTCAATTGCACTCTTGACTTCGTGTGGTGGTAATAAAGAACAAAAAGCAGATTCAGGTTCTGCTGATTCTACTACTAACACAAATAAAATAACACTCACGATTAAAGGAAGTGATACTGTTCTTCCATTATCTCAAAAAGAATCAGAAGAATATATGAAGTTACACCCAGAAGCAGCTATTACTATTGTAGGTGGCGGTTCTGGTGTAGGAATTACTGCATTGATGGATGGCACAACGGATATTGCAATGTCGTCACGTCCACTTAAAATGGAAGAGAAAGTTAAATTCGAAGAAAAAAAACTTAACTTGAAAGAAGTTATCATTGCAATGGATGCACTTACTGTTATTGTGAATCCGAAAAATAAAATTTCGAAATTAACGCAACAACAAATTTCAGATATCTATACTGGTAAAATCAACAACTGGAAAGAAGTTGGTGGTGCCGATATGAAAATCATTGCTTACTCCCGTGAAACTTCTTCAGGTACTTATGAGTTCTTTAAAGAACACGTGATGGACAAAAAGAATTATGCGGCTACAGTATTGAATATGCCTGCTACCGGCGCGATTGTTCAGTCAGTTGGTCAAACTGAAGGTGCAATAGGGTATATTGGCCTTGCTTATGAAACCAAAGAAGTGAAGCAACTCGCAGTATCTTATGACAATGGTAAAACATTCGTTGAACCGGGAATCACTGCCGCTCAGGATGGCACATATCCTATTTCCAGACCTTTATACTTCTATTACTCGGCTGATAAAGAGTCCTCTGTAAAGCCTTTAGTAGATTATATCCTATCAGACGAAGGTCAGAAAGGAGTTCTTGAAACAGGGTATGTCCCTTTGAAAAAATAAACTATTTTCACACTCCCAAAGTAAGCTAGTGAAGAAGTTTCTAGAAAAATTTATTGAATCCTTATTGGCAATCAGCAGTACGGTCACTACCATAACCGTATTGCTGATTACTATTTTCCTGTTTAAGGAAGGAATTTCTGTTTTTAATGAATCACCACTTGAAGCGGGAAATGTAATAGTAGTAAACCCTGCGAATCCGGTTAATCATATTTCATCAGTTCAAATAAAAAATATTTTCGATCAGAAAATTACACATTGGGATTCACTCGGTGGGAAAAAAGACTCTATCATTCTTTTCACCTTTAACGATCTGAGTGAATATTTTTCAGAAGAAGAAATCGGAAGTAATTTTGAAGATCTGCCAGCAAAATTGGATTCTCTTGTTCTTGCTGAACCGGGAATCATTGCTGTATTCTCTCAAAAATATTTGCAGAAAAAATCCGGACTAAAAATTATTCCGGTCGATAAAATTTCAATCGGGCAGTTTATGCTCGGCAATGAATGGTTTCCTACTGCTAGTCCCGCTGTTCAGCTAGGTGTATTTCCTTTAATTCTAGGTACGCTTTGGGTTAGTTTGGTGGCAATATTAATTGCGCTACCCATTGGACTTGCAACATCAATATATATAGCAGAAGTAGCAAGTAACAAAATGCGAAGTTTTCTGAAACCTGTCATCGAATTGCTAGCAGGAATTCCTTCTGTAGTGTATGGTTTTTTTGGATTGATTGTAATCGTTCCTTTAATTCAACAAGTTTTCGAATTGCCAGTTGGAGAAACTGCATTAGCAGGATCAATCGTTCTAGCGATAATGGCGCTTCCTACTATCATCACCGTTTCTGAAGATGCGATAAGAAATACACCGCGTAGCATGAAAGAAGCTAGCCTTGCACTTGGCGCAAATCGCTGGCAAACAATTGTAAGAGTTGTTCTTCCTAATTCTGCTTCTGGAATTTCAGCCGCTGCAATTCTTGGTATTGGTAGAGCAATTGGGGAAACAATGGCTGTACTTATGGTAACAGGTAATGCTGCGGTAATTCCGCATTCTATACTTCAACCTGTTAGAACTATTCCAGCAACTATTGCTGCTGAATTAGGTGAAGCCCCACATGGTGGTGTACATTACAAAGCATTGTTTGCCCTAGGCTGCATACTTTTTATCATTACATTGATCATTAACCTTTGGGTTGAATTCATCTCCCGCAAACAACGTTATTCCAAATAATTTAAGATGGATATCAGTGAACGTAAACAATTAGCAGAGAATACAGCATTCTGGACTTTCAGAATTCTGAGCTTGTTGGTGATCGGTATTCTTTTTACCATCTTGGGCTTTATCTTAGTAAAAGGATTCAGCGTTTTAAGCTGGGAATTTATTACTGCTATGCCAAAAGACGGCATGACCAAAGGAGGAATTTATCCTGCTATTATTGGTACCCTTTGTCTCATTGCAGGCTCAATGATTTTTGCATTCCCAATCGGAGTGATGAGTGCGATTTATATCAACGAATACACGAAGGCCGGTACTTTTAGAAGAATTGTGCAACTGATGACCTCCAACCTTGCAGGAATTCCTTCAATCGTTTTCGGTTTATTCGGAATGGCATTCTTCGTAAACGGTCTCGGATTTGGAGACTCAATCATTGCGGGTTCACTTACACTAGGATTACTGGTTCTTCCAATTATCATCCGCACTACAGAAGAAGCGCTTAAAGCCGTTGATGATTCATTCCGTCATGCAAGCTTAGCACTAGGAGCATCAAAATTATCTACAATAAAAAGAGTTACGCTGCCAATTGCACTTCCAAATATTATTACTGGATTAATTCTAAGTATTGGTAGAGTCTCTGGAGAAACTGCTCCAATCCTATTTACTGTTGCAGCCTATTTTCTCCCTAAATTGCCTACTAGTATTCACGATCAAGTAATGGCCCTGCCTTATCACTTATATGTGATTTCAACCAGTGGGACAAATATTCAGGAGTCTAGAGCAATGGCATTCGGTACAGCGGTGGTTTTAATTATGATCGTATTGATCTTAAACCTAATTGCAAATGCCATCCGTAAATATCTCGGCAAAAAATATAAGATCAATTAATGTTCATTTGTTAGTATTATGAATAAAATAGATAGTAAAGACGTTCACTTGTATTATGGCTCCTTCCATGCCCTCAAAGGCATTAATATGTCGATGGAGAAAAATACAGTTACTGCTTTGATCGGCCCAAGTGGTTGTGGTAAATCCACTTACTTACGTTTGTTCAATAGAATGAATGATTTGATTGATGGTGTAAGAATAGAAGGAGAATGTTTAATTGATGGAAAAAATATTTACAGTAAAGAAGTAAAGATTGATGATCTGAGAAAAAGAGTTGGAATGGTGTTTCAAAAACCTAATCCTTTCCCTAAAACGATATTCGAAAATGTTGCATACGGACTGCGTGTTAACGGGATAACACATGGAACTTTTATCGAAGAAAGAGTTGAACGATCATTAAAACAAGCTGCTCTCTGGGATGAAGTAAAAGACAAGTTGAAAAAATCCGCAATGGAATTATCCGGTGGTCAGCAACAACGTTTGTGTATTGCACGTGCCCTAGCCATTGAACCTTCGGTTTTGCTGATGGATGAGCCCGCTTCAGCGCTTGACCCCATCTCAACAGCGAAAATTGAAGAGTTGATTTACGAACTTAAAAGTCAATATACCATTATCATCGTAACACATAATATGCAGCAAGCCGGTCGTGTTAGTGATCATACTGCTTTCTTTTACCTTGGAGAATTAGTAGAATGCGGCTTGACTAAAAAAATATTTACCAATCCTACTGATATCCGAACCCAGAACTATATCACTGGGCGTTTCGGATGATCTAATTACCTGTTCTTAATAACCTTTATTTTAACTGATAAATACTCTTTTATAATGACACATCTAGATGCCGAATTAAAAAACCTTAAGACGGATATGCTTGAAATGTTCCGTCTCGTACTGACGCAACTGGACAAATCAAAAGATGCCTTGATTCAACTTGACAAAGATCTTGCAAGAGAAGTTTTGGTGAATGAAAAAAGAGTAAATGGTTTTGAGTTGAAATTAGATCGTGATTGCGAAAATATTATTGCACTCTTAAATCCGGTTGCTATAGATCTTCGCTTTGTTTTAGCTTGTATGAAAATAAATTCCAATCTGGAAAGAATAGGTGATATTGCTGAAGGTATTTGTCAGTTTGTTTTGAATATAAAACTGGAACCTGAAAAAAAACTTCTGGAAGTTACTCGCTTAGTTGAGATGTTTGAAACGAGTAGCATCATTCTTAATGATGTGATGACGGCTTTTGAAAAGGAAGATACTCGACTTGCCAGAAGTGTGTTCCAAAAAGATGAAATTCTCGACGAAATCAACTTAAATGCGAACCAAGCAGTGGCCGAATTTATTAGATCAAATACCGATAGGATTAACCAAAGTCTTTACTTATTAAGTGCTATCCGCAAATTGGAAAGAGTGGGTGATCAGTGTAAAAATATTGCAGAAGAAATTATTTTTTACATCGAAGCAAAAGTTCTGAAACACAAATCACGAGCCCAAAAACAAGATATGGGTGAAAGCGAACAGGAAAATTAAAAACGTGATATTTTATTTTGCTTCAGCAAACTTTTCTTTGACTACTTCCAGAAACTCATCATAAACACCTGCATTGCAAGCAATAATTTCTTTTCCGAAAAGGAAATTTTCTTCTCCATTAAAATCACCAACCTTCCCTCCTGCTTCTTGAACCAAAAAAGCTCCTGCAGCAACATCCCAGGCATTCAATCCGTATTCATAAAATCCTTCAATACGTCCACAAGCTACGTAAGCCAAATCCACGGCAGCTGATCCTAGTCGGCGTAGTCCATGAGTATTGCGCATACAGTAATCAAATACATCCATATAAGGACCCAATCTGGTATAATTGGTATAAGGAAATCCAGTGGCGAGTAAGGACTGCTTTAAAGATTTTATGGACGACACATTAGTCTTCACGTTATTTAACCAGACACCTCCACCCTTCCATCCATAAAAACACTCATCCTGATTTATTTCATAAATTATTCCGAGAACTAATTTACCTTGATGAGTGAGGCCAACACTTACGCAATAACAGGGTAGTCCGTGCACAAAATTAGTAGTACCATCCAGCGGATCAATGATCCATTGATAATCTTTATCTAAAATAGTAATAGTGTTCTCTTCAGTGATAAATCCAGCATCTTGAATTAATGGTTTCAATCCTTTTACCAATATTTCCTCCGCCGTTTTGTCAACATAAGAAACTAAGTCATTGAATCCTTTATACTCAACGCGCTCCTGCGTAAATGATTTTCGCTGTTGACGAATAAAATCACCGGCTTGTTTTACGATTGCTATAGCATCTTTACAAACTGATTCCAGATCTATCATAAGCTAGTTGTTTTCTCGGGCTTTAAGAATATTAATCCGGCTGCTCCAAGCAAAATAAAAATACTTGCAATAAACTCCGCTTGAGTAATTTGTAGTGTCAAGAATTCAAACTTATTATTTACTCGGATCTGTTCAATAAACAAACGCTCTATTCCATTTAGCAGCAGATAAAGTGCGAAAATTTTTCCAGGAGTAGTTATTTTTTTTCTGAAATTCCAGATGAATAAAAACAAAAGTATACAAGCCACCGCTTCATAAAATGCAGTAGGAAAAACAGCATCTGGCAACATCATACAATGTTTGCCCTCACAACCTGGAATTGGAATCCCTTCGTTGATTACGTTATTCGGATAATTATATGCCCAGCACCAATCCGGCATCCAACTGAGCCAATCGGGCTTAGGATTCAGATTTACAATTCCCCAATCACCATCACCTGCAATATGACAACCAATTCGTCCGGTACCATAGGAAAGCATCAGTGAAGGAGCTGCAGCATCTGATAGTATTAACGGTTTGAGTCCATATTTTTTTCCGTACCAGATCACTGAAATTGCCGCAAGAATTAATCCCCCATACATCGTTAAGCCGCTAAAAGATAGCAGTGCGTCAATAGGATCTCTCCGGAAATCATCTAGATTCTCGAGGTTATGAAAAATTTTAGCTCCTAAAATTCCTGCTACCGCAGCAATCATTGTTATATTTCCAATGAGCTGGTAGGGATGTACAATTTCATCAACCTCCACGGGAGGTGTTAGCTTTTCTTTTTCTTTCTCACGGTAACGCATATACGCACTTATCACTCCGAAGATAATTCCTGCGGGTAAGTTCCCTATTCTGGAAAGCAACACACCCTGGGTATCATTCACAAAATGCGAATAATTAAAAATTACATATACTAGTTTGAATCCAAGCAAAAAGCCAATCAGAAAAGAAGACAATAAATCAAAAGGGCTAGCAGGAAGTCCTCTCATTACTTTTACCGTAACAGGCAACATCAATCCGAGTTTTTCTTTCCTCTTCAATTCCATCTGCAATAAAATTGCTGCAAGTAAAAATGAAATGGCCATCATGAACCCAAAACTCTGTACAGGTAAGGGAATATTTACTCCGAATAAGTCCTTGATCAGGTCAGAGATCGTTGGATACATAATTTAGCTATCAGGAATTAATTAGTAACTCTTCCTGTGAAAGGACAACTTCAGCATATCCTTCAGGATTAATTTTTTCGATTTTACATTGAACAACTTGATTTATCAGATGTTCGGAATATGGATGCGCTACACGAATATAGTTGGAAGTATAACCATACATCACCCCTCCGTCCATTTCTGCTTCAAACAAAACAGGTCTTATGTTGCCTGCATCAGCCTGATAAAACGCACGTAGTTTTTTCTGTGATAAATTTCTTAGCATACTATTTCTCTGCTTCCTAACAGATATAGGTATGATAGTTTTCATCTCAGCTGCTAAGGTATTGGGGCGTTCAGAGTAAGTAAATACATGGAGATAGGAAATGTCTAACTCTTGTAAATAATTGTAAGTCTCGAGAAAATGTTCCTCTGTTTCTCCTGGAAATCCAACAATTACATCCACTCCAATTCCACAATGAGGTATTAGATTTTTAATTGTTGCAATCCGCTCCGAATACAATTCCCGCTTATAACGGCGACGCATAGCCTTTAATATTTCATCAGATCCACTTTGCAATGGAATGTGGAAATGGGGAACAAACTTCTGAGATTGGGCAACAAAACGAATTACTTCATCGGTAAGTAAATTAGGTTCGATTGATGAAATCCTGAATCGCTCGATTCCTTCTACTTCATCTAACGCTTGTATTAAATCAATAAACTTATCTTGATGTTTACCTGTTGGATCCCGAATTCCAAAATCTCCTAGATTGACTCCCGTTAATACAATTTCTTTTACGCCTTCAGCGGCAATTTCCGTTGCCTTCAATACAGCATTTGCAATGGTATCACTTCTTGATGCTCCTCGGGCTAATGGAATCGTACAGAAAGAGCAGGAATAATCACAGCCATCTTGAACTTTAAGAAAGACTCGTGTGCGGTCGCCTGATGAATGCGCACTAACAAACTCATGCACTTCAGAAATCTCACATGCCGCAATTTCTGCTGAAGCATTTTCTTGCAACCGATTCAAATAATGAAGTATATTAAATTTTTCACTGGCCCCAAGTACAAGACTAACTCCAGGAATTTGTGAAATAGCCTCTGGTTTGAGCTGCGCAAAACATCCCACAATAATTACTTTCCCCTCCGGATTCGATGTCATCGCACGATTTACTATCTGACGGCATTCACGATCGGCATTTTCAGTAACTGAGCAAGTATTAATTACAAAAATATCAGCAGCGCCTGGATAATCTACCCGATTCCATCCAGCATCTTTAAATTGACGGGCTAAAGTGGAGGTTTCCGCAAAATTAAGTTTGCATCCAAGCGTATGAAAGGCAACTGATTTCATTGGAATGCAAAGGTAATGATTCGGTTCATGTTACTTTCCTTTGAATATGGGTTTTCAGATACATTTGTCCTATGGTTCGTCAATTATCTGTTCTCTTGCTCTTAATTCTTGTTTCCGCCTGCCAGCAGTCCACGATTGATTCATCTGGAAAAACAGTATTCCGCTATAATGAATCCGCAGGAATCACCTCCTTAGATCCTGCCTTTGCAAACAACCAAGCCAATATCTGGGCATGTAACCAACTTTATAATGGACTGGTTCAACTAAATCAAAAACTTGAACCTCAACCTTGTATCGCTAAATCTTGGGAGATAAGCCCAGATGGCACCGTATATCTATTCCATCTACTTACGAATATTCAATTTCATAAAAACCAACTTTTTAAAGGCACTCGCTATATTTCAGCCGGTGATTTTGTTTTTAGCTTCAACAGAATTACAGATGACAAACTAGCTTCACCGGGTTCATGGATCTTTGGTGCCGTTAGCCGCGACATCCATCAAAAAGTAAATGGCTTTCTAGCTTTAAATGATAGTACACTGCAAATTACCTTAGCTTCACCTTTTCCTCCTTTTTTAGGCTTATTGGGCTCTGCTTATGGTGCAGTAGTACCTTTTGAAGTGGTGAATAAATTTGGTAAAGACTTCAGAAAAAATCCTGTTGGTACTGGCCCATTTAAATTTGATCGATGGATTGAAAGAAGTGCTTTGATCCTGCATAAAAATTCGGATTACTTCGAAAAAGATATCAATGGAAAATCGCTTCCTTATTTAGATGCCGTGATGATTAGTTTCATCAGTGATAAGCAAAGTGCATTCTTGGAATTTTTAAAAGGAAAACTTGATTTCATTTCGGGATTGGATGTGAGCTACAAAGATGATCTTCTTACGCCTACTGGCCTACTTCGTCCCAAATACAAAGGGAAATTTCGTATGGAAACTGCTCCTTACCTCAATACTGAATACCTAGGTATGTTGGCTGATTCTACATTACCTCTGATGAAAGGCAATCCGCTCAATAACCCGAAAATTAGACAAGCCATCAACTATGGATTCGATCGGAGGAAGATGATCACTTACCTTAGAAATAACATGGCTACTCCCGGCGAAGCAGGCATGGTTCCAGTAGGGACTCCAGGCTTTGAATTGATGGCAGATTACGGATATCATTATGATCCTGCCAAGACTGCGCAATTACTAAGTGATGCCGGATATCCTAACGGCAAGGGATTACCGACAATTACATTAAGTACAACAAATTCATACCAAGATCTATGTGAATATATGCAGGGCCAACTTGCAGAATCAGGAATTAAAATTAATCTAGAAATTAATCAAGCTGCACAACATCGTCAAATGGTAGCTCGTCAGCAACTAAGTTTTTTTAGAGGATCATGGATTGCAGATTATGCAGATGCAGAGAACTACCTATCGCTCTTTTACTCCAAAAATAAAGCCCCAGCAGGTCCTAATTACACTCATTTTTCACACAAAGATTATGACCAGCTTTATGAAAAGGCGATGCACCTCACAAATGACTCACTCCGATGGATTGTATATCGTCAAATGGATAAATTGGTGATGGATCAGTCCCCTGTTGTTATATTATATTACGATAGAGTGTTACGATTAACTCAAAATAATATAGAAGGATTAAGAATAAATCCATTGAATTTACTCAACCTAAAAACCGTTAGGAAAAATTATTGATTAACAAAAAAGGAGAATAACAGTAGCTATCCTCCTTTCGTTCATATTATTTTTTGTGATGTATTAATCTTTCCAATCGGCAATAAACAGATTGGTTTCATGCGTTCCATTGTTATTCCTATTGGAAGAAAAAATGAGTTGCTTTCCATCTGGAGAAAACATTGGGAATGCATCAAACATAGTATCAAATGTAATCTTCTCCCTATTTTTTCCATCGAGACCGATCATATAAAGATTAAAAGGCAAACCCCGTGTTGCCTCAAAATTGGAAGCGAAGATTACTTTTTTTCCAGATGGGTGAAAGAAAGGAGCCCAACTTGCATTTGGCAGATCGGTAATCTTAAAAAGATTCATCCCATTAATATCACAGGTATATAATTCCATATGTGTTGGCATTACTAAACCTTCACTCAACAACATTTTATACTCTTCAATTTCTTCAGGAGTTTTAGGTCGCGATGCTCGGAAAATTATTTTTTTACTATCAGGTGAAAAGAAAGCTCCACCGTCGTACCCAAGTTGATTGGTAATTTGCTTTACATTTTCGCCATCAATATCCATGGTATACAATTCGAGATCGCCAGAACGAAGACTTGTAAAAACAATTTTCTTACCATCAGGAGAAACTGTTCCCTCAGCATCATAACCCGGTGTATCGGTTAGTTGCTTCTTAATATTTCCTTTAAGATCAGTAATGAATATATCAAAACCTGGATAGATCGCCCAAACATATTTCCCATCGGATCTTTTTGCAGGTACTGGTGGACATAAATCTGAAGCAATATGTGTAGAAGCATACAATACGAGAGAGTCGCCCGGCAAAAAATAAGAACAGGTAGTACGTCCCTTACCTGTACTGATTAATTGTGGTTTCTTCTCTTTCATACTGCCGTCTGAAAGATTGAAATAATAAATCTCATCACACTGATCACCCCACTCTTTGTTAGTGGCTTGAAATGTTATTGATCGACTGTCAAAACTAAAATAAGCTTCTGCATTATCACCTCCGAATGTAAGTTGACGTACATTACTAAGGTGTTTTTCTTCTCCCTCATAAAGCAAAGTACTAGCATTGAAAACGGGAGTAGTTTGAGCTAATGAAATTGACAAACTACTGGACAACAGGATTACAGATAAATACCTGAACATATTTTCTATCTTTTTTTAATGGAGGCACAAAAGTAAATGGTATTCGTTCCTATAAAGTCAGCAAGGCGTAAAAAAACCCCGTCTTTCGACGAGGCTGATATTAATCACCATTTTCACTATTTAATTTTGGTCGACAAATCAGAGCCTGCTCTAAAACGAACAACTTTTCTTGCAGCGATCTGAATCACTTTTCCGGTTTGAGGATTTCTTCCCTTTCGAGCCGATCTTTCGGAAATCCCAAAAGTGCCAAAACCAACCAATGTTACTTTCTCCCCTTTCTTCAATGCTATGGACGTAGTACTTATAAAGGAATTTAAAGCTGCGGTTGCCTGAGTCTTACTGATTTTAGCTTCTGTTGCAATTTTCTTAATAAGATCGCCTTTGTTCATGGCCTTGGGGATTTAAGTGGGTTAAAAATGCATACTTTTGACTTACGCAAATATAACCTTGCCAATCAACTATTTGCAAGGACAAAACAGGGTCTTTTCAAGATAAAATCAACCAGTTTATTAACAAAGCATTCTTTCAGAATCCACTTCCTGCCTTTTACTCTCGATTTGGAAAAGCTCAGATCTTGAATGAAATCATTCAGATTTTAACTTTTAGCCATCAATTGCGTAATATGAACGTAAAAGAAACTGTTTTTAGCTAAATAATTGTTAATCCTCTTGACCAGCCCTGCCAAAAGCCGTACATTTGATTGATAAGTAAGCCATATACAATATCGCTCAATTTTGTTCGTTTACTTATCGAAGTCTGTCTTAACTCTAACTTAAACCAGTACCCTATCGGATAAAACATCTACACTTACGACGCCTTTTGTCGATCTGAATATTAACAACCCCAAAAGGAGGACTTATGTGTAAGGTTCAAATAACCGACCATGAACTGGTTTCTCGTTTCCTTAACGGAGAAGAAGACGCCCTACAAACTTTAATCGTGCGCCATGAGCGCAAAGTCTTTACTAGCATTTACCTGCTCGTGAAAGATCGCGAACTATCTGATGACCTGTTTCAGGAGACTTTCATCAAGGTAATCAATACGTTACGTTCTGGCAACTACAATGAAGAAGGGAAATTCCTTTCTTGGGTATTGCGTATTGGACATAATCTAGTTATTGATTATTTCAGAAGCCTGAAAAGGATGCCAATGGTTCATGATACCGATGAATACAGTGTATTTGACACCCTACCTCTCATGGATGAGAATGTGGAAGATAAAATGATCACTGAACAAATTCATGCTCAGGTTAGACGACTCATTGAAGAGCTTCCATTCGACCAGCGAGAAGTGGTTATTATGAGGCATTTCGGCAATATGAGTTTCAAAGAAATCGCCGAAGCTACCCAAGTTAGTATTAATACTTCTTTAGGAAGGATGCGCTACGCATTGATCAACTTGAGGAAGCTCATCGATGAAAATAAAATGCAACTGACAAAATAAAGGGAAACGCAATATCTATTTAGTGTGTGGCGTTATTGGAGCATAAACCTCTTATATAGCCTATGGACGTAAATACTACTTTGAATACCCTCGTTCTTTACCTCTACAATGAAACTGAAATGACCGAATCCGTGATGGTGCAACGTGCTATTGACACGGATTGGGAAACTGCAGAAACCTTCCAAGACCTGGTAACAATAAAAGAGCTGATTGAAAACAGCCTCCTGTCGCCCGGCAAATCAGCCAGAGAATCTATTCTCAGCTATGCAAAACTAACTGCTCCACTATCGGTGAGAGCATAAGAGGAAATCGAAACGAAAAGCCTTGAATGTAAATTCAGGGCTTTTTTATTTTTTCAGTGATTTGTTTTTCGGGAAATTAAAAGTACTTCTGCTGATTACCGACATTTGTAACTGCATTTTTAATTTATATGACCAGAAAAGAAAGATTTGAATTTATTATTGATTATTTCAGCAAACATCAACCGGATGCTGCTACAGAATTACACTATAGTAATCCATATGAGTTACTCGTTTCTGTTATTTTATCTGCTCAATGTACTGATAAAAGAGTAAACCTTGTAACACCTGCATTGTTTGAAGCTTATCCGGATGTAAAACATTTAGCAACGGCCAAGCCAGAAGATATTTTTCCATTTATCAAAAGTGTAAGTTACCCGAATAATAAAGCCAAACATCTTGCAGGCATGGCTCACATACTACATCATAAATTCACAGGTGCTGTACCATCAACTATTGAAGAGCTACAAGAATTACCCGGTGTAGGAAGAAAAACAGCCAATGTAATTGTCTCCGTAATCTATCAACAACCTGCTATGGCAGTAGATACACATGTATTTAGAGTAGCGGCAAGAATTGGACTTACCTCAAATGCCAAAACACCTTTGGCTACAGAAAAACAATTGGTGAAATATTTTCCAGAAAATATAATTCCACTTGCACATCATTGGTTGATTTTACATGGAAGATATGTTTGTATTGCTAGAACTCCTAAATGCGAGTCATGTGGAATCACCGAAGTATGCAAATACTACGAAATGAAATTCAAGAAAAATCTACTTGTTAAACCTAAGAAAAGGTTAGTGAAATAATTTTTTCGGATTTTATTTTATTATTAAAATCGAGTTGCCATCAATAGATTTAAATCGCGGAAAGGTAATTTGCAAATATCAGCTACGTATTGATGCGTTACTGTTCCTCTATATAAATAAGCAGCATGCCTTACAAATTCATCCTGCCAAAGTAAAGGATCCATACCACCTTCATCTCCCATACTCAATAAAATCGGTGTGAAAATATTACTAAGTGCATAAGAAGCAGTACGTGCCACTCGGCTTGCAATGTTCGGAACACAATAATGAATAACTCCATACTTTCTAAAAACCGGATTCGAGTGATTCGTAACTTCTGATGTTTCAAAACATCCACCCTGATCAATACTTACATCTATAATTACTGATCCGAAACGCATTTCACTCACCATCTCTTCGGTCACAACTACCGGCGACCTTCCCTCTTTTCCAAGGATAGCACCAATGGCAACATCGCATGTTTTGAGCGCCTTCAATAAGTTTGCTGGATTTAAGGTGGAAGTATAAACACGAGTACTTCCAAGATTTCGTTGGAGTCGACGGAGTTTATAGATAGAATTATCGAACACTTTCACGCTAGCTCCTAATCCGAGTGCTGCTCTTGCTGCATATTCTCCTACTGTTCCTGCACCCAGAATCACCACTTCAGTGGGTGGAATACCTGGTACACCGCCCAATAATTCACCCTTACCATGAGTAGTATTACTCATTAGCTCGGATGCAATCAAAATAGCAGCACTTCCAACAATTTCACTCATTGCTTGAATTACAGGATACACATCCGTTTCATCTTTGATGTACTCATAAGCAAGCGCAGTCACTTTTTTCGTACTGAGCCTCTGTACATATCCTTCGGGTTGCATTGCAATTTGAAGAATCGACATCAAAGCTTGTTTATCTTTAAAAAATTCAAGCTCTTCCATTGATGGTGGAGCAACTTTTAAAATCAGATCAGATTTATAGACTTCCTGTGCTGAATAGGCAATCTGAGCTCCCGCTTCACTATAATCGGAATCTGTAAAATTCGCATTGTTTCCAGCTCCAGTCTCTACCAATATCTGATGACCGTTATTTACTAATACCTCTACTGACTCAGGTACCAGTGGAATCCGGTTTTCCTGAAAAGAAGTCTCTTTCGGGATCCCAATAAATAGTTCTTTTTTCAAACGACTTACTTCAAGTACACTTTCCTGAGGCATCATCACCCCTTGTTGTGCAAGTGCACTCATTCCTGTTATCCTTTTACTCATAGCGGCACGTGATTAAACGTGAGTTTGGTTCAACTGTGATAAATATATCTGCTTTTTCGATATCTAACAAGCTTTCGATTTTTTCAGGCCATTCGATGAAGCAGTAATTCCCTGAAAACAAATATTCTTCATACCCCAAATCAAAAGCTTCTGTTTCATTTTTCAGACGATAAAAGTCAAAATGATACACTGGCGATCCTGATTTCGACCTATACTCATTCACGATGGAAAATGTGGGGCTATGCACCGAATCCTCCACCCCCAGCTCTTTACAGAATGATTTTATAAATGTTGTTTTACCAGCACCTAAGTCACCGTGAAAACAAAAAATCCGCTGATCCGGTAATCTGGAAAGAATCTCTTTTGCAAACTCCCCTAATTCTGTGGGAATATATATTTCACGGCTAATCATCAAACTTTACTCTGCAAAGTCATTACAGGTATGATCATCTCCTCTGGCGAAATTCCGCCATGCTGGAATGAGTCCATATAAAAGTTCACCTAATAAATGAAGTTATTGGGATAGGCGAAAAACTTATCGCCTTTTACAAACACATACGCCGTACTCACATTCGTTTTCGGCAGAAATGCATCTGAAGGATTACGGATCTCCAACACATCTCTTTTTTCATAGTTGAGATTCTTACCTAACTTATATCGAAGGTTAGTATTGGTATTCCGGTCGCCGATAATTTTTGAAGGCTCCTTTACTCTGATGGTACCGTGATCGGTGGTAATAATAATTTTTGCAGGACGCTCAGCAATTCGTTTAAAGGCTTCAAACAATGGAGAATGCTCGAACCAAGATTTAGTAATCGAACGGTATGCCTTCTCATCTTCTGCTAGTTCGCGGATTACTTGCATATCCGTTCGTGCATGTGAAAGCATATCCACAAAATTATAGACGATCACGTTGAGCTTGTTGGCAAATAATCCTGGAATCTCTTCTACTAAATCTTTTCCGGCATCCAGATTGGTGACTTTCGTATAAGAAAATTTGTACGTTTTTCTGAGTCGTTGCAATTGATCCGCAAGAAAATCTTCCTCGAAATTATTCTTTCCCCCTTCGTCTTCTTCATTACTCCATTTATCCGGAAAACGTTTTTGGATTCCAGATGGCATCATTCCAGCAAAAATAGCGTTACGTGCATATTGCGTTGCTGTTGGCAGGATACTGCAATACGTATCTTCTTCTATGGTTTTGAATAATTCCAGAAAAATTGGCTGGAGAACTTTCCATTGATCATAACGCAGGTTATCGATTAGAATAAAAAATACCGGATCCTCCGACTGATCCACTAATGGGAAAACTTTTCTTCTTAAAAGATAATGCGAAAGTAGAGGTGCTTGCTCAGGATTCTTCAACCAACCGAGATAATTATTCTCTACAAATTTGCTGAATAGCTGATTCGCTTCTCCCTTCTGCATCGTTAAAATATCGTACATTCCAGGATCTTGCGTTGTTTCTAATTCTATCTCCCAAAACACCAATTTTTTATACATCTCCACCCACTCGTCCCAAGTGAGTTTATCACTCATGCTCATTCCAATTTGTCGAAATTGTTGCTGATATCCTTGGCTAGTTTTCTCGGAAATTAAACGCTTATTATCTAGATTTTTTTTGATGGCCAATAAAATCTGATTGGGGTTGACAGGCTTAATAAGATAGTCCGTAATCTTACTTCCAATCGCCTCTTCCATAATCGATTCTTCTTCATTCTTCGTGATCATAACGATAGGCACAGCCGAACGAATACTTTTTATCTGCACCAATGTTTCTAATCCACTTAATCCTGGCATATTTTCATCTAGAAAAATTATGTCGTATTCGTTTTTCTGAACAAGATCAAGAGCATCTCTTCCATTTGTGGCGGTCACCACTTCATATCCCTTGTTTTCAAGAAACATAATATGAGGCTTTAAAAGGTCGATTTCATCATCGGCCCACAAAATTCTGATTTTATCCATATTTAATTTTAAGCTTCTGAAGATCTGTTTTATTGTGTTGATATTAAACGTTACTCCTATGAGCAACATGAGATTTTTGAAGGTAGACCATTATTTATTCTTCAGGGTTCAAAGTTCGTTGACTTTTAGGAATTCCTGACTTAAATCCGGAAATCCTTTTTAGATTATATTACAATTAATGAAATCGTCATTCGACTTCCTGATCATAAGGAAATTCTTACTCATTAGGGACTCGCTGTATAGGTATTAAACGTTTAATTTAGTGCAGCCTAATTCAGAATTACCATCTTTGTATGAGTAATCTTAAGGAACAATTTAAAACCTATTATAGAGATAAACCGAATGATCATACTGCAAAATCAACAACCTATAATCAAGTTTTTAAATGAAGTAACTATTTGATAAACAAATAATTAGAGCGAAACAACTCAAATTGCTGGCCAATTAGTTTTTAAACATGCTCTTCTCAATTAGGTTGAAATAAGGTTCTAGAAATATTTTAATCATTACCTCCATCTGATATTAATCGGTAAAGCAGAATTACTCTCGTGGCTATCAATAAGAAGAAAATCTTTAACGATCCCGTTTACGGGTTTATTACTATTCCAGATCCTTTAATCTTTGATCTGATTGAACATCCATGGTTTCAACGACTTAGAAGGATAAGGCAGCTGGGATTAAGTCATCTTGTTTATCCGGGAGCACTTCACACACGTTTCCACCATGCACTAGGTGCATTACATCTGATGGGGCAGGCTATTGAAACCATCCGCTCGAAAGGTCATGAAATTACTGAAGATGAAGCGCTTGGTGCACAAGTAGCTATTCTCCTCCACGATATTGGTCATAGCCCTTATTCACATGCATTAGAGCACTCCATTGTAACCGGCATTAGCCACGAGAAAGTTTCTTTGCTTTTTATGGATCGCCTGAATATTATTTTTAAGGGTAAACTAAGTACGGGAATCCGGATTTTTAAAAATGAATATCCAAAAAAATTTCTCCATCAATTGGTTTCAAGTCAACTCGACATGGACCGTCTGGATTACCTCAACAGAGATAGTTTTTATACAGGAGTTCTTGAAGGTCGCATAGGGGCTCAACGCATTATTAAGATGCTTGATATTAATAATGACCGTTTAGTTGTTGAAGAAAAAGGAATTTATTCGATTGAAAAATTCATCATTGCTAGAAGGTTAATGTATTGGCAAGTTTATCTACATAAAACTGTTCTAGCTGCAGAGCAGATGTTAGTGTGTATTCTGAATCGTGCAAAATATCTTAGTCAGCAAGGAGCCGAATTATTTGCCACCCCTATTTTTCATTTTTTTCTTAAAAATGAGGTTCACGAAATTGATTTTATAAAAGATCCAACGATCCTAGATAAATATGCGAAGCTGGACGATTACGATATTTATGCATCCATAAAAGTGTGGGCGGATCATGAAGATACAGTCTTGTCTCGGCTTTGTTCGGGAATGGTTGACAGAAGTTTGTTTAAAATAAAACTTCGAAAAGAACCATTTTTTGATACCGATCTTGTGCTCTATCAAGAAAGAATCAAAGACCGATATAGATTGAAAAATGATGAACTTTCCTATTTTGCATTTTTAGGATCTATTTCAAATAGCGCCTATGATCCTAAAGATGAACAAATTAGAATTTTGTACCGGGATGGCTCCCTACTCGATTTAACGGCAGCAAGTGATCAGTTAGATGTTGCGATCCTCTCTTCACCAGTTCAGAAATACTTCCTATGCGTACTTCCAGAACTGATTGAATAACAGAATTCTATTGTTGTGCCACAGCCTTTTACCGATCTTCTTAATTGTTACCTTTGCAAGCCGATATGGAATTCACAGCCCAGCAGATTTCTGAATTACTTCAGGGTACCGTTGAAGGTAATCCGGATGTTAAAGTAAACCGCCTCGCTAAAATTGAAGAAGGTCGCTCTGGCGAACTCTCCTTTCTTGCGAATCCGGCTTACAATCATCATTTGTATTCTACCAAGGCTTCTATTGTGATTATCGGTAAAGATTTTGTTGCGGAACAGCCTTTTGAAACTACTCTGATCCGTGTGGAAAACGCCTATGAGAGTTTTGCAAAGCTGCTCGAAATTTACAATACTATCCAAAGAAATAAAACAGGGATCGAACCCATGGCATTCATTGATCCATCTGCAACTTATGGAGCAGATATTTACTTGGGATCCTTTGCCTACATTGGAAAAAATGTAAAACTGGGTGATCGTGTCAAAGTATATCCGAATGTTTATATCGGCGATAATTGCACAATTGGAAACGACACCACTTTTTTTCCCGGAGTAAAAGTTTATTCTGATTGTGTGATCGGAAATAACTGTTCATTTCATGGTGGGGTTGTAATTGGTGCTGATGGATTTGGCTTCACTCCTGATGCAACTAACAATTACAAAAAAATTGCACAGATTGGAAATGTGATTATTCATGATGATGTTGAAATTGGAGCTAACACCACTATTGATCGTGCTACTTTAGGTTCTACGGTTATTCATAAAGGAGTAAAACTGGATAATCTTATTCAGATAGCGCATAATGTAGAAATTGGAGAAAACACTATCATTATTGCGCAAACGGGAGTCGCAGGTTCAACTAAAATCGGGAAGAACTGTATGATCGGAGGACAGGTTGGAATAGTTGGACACATTACTATTGCTGATAATGTAAAAATTGCAGCACAGTCAGGTGTTGGAAATAGTATTGATAAACCGGGAGATGTTCTGCAGGGTTCACCTGCATTCCGCATTGGTGATTATAAACGCACTTATGTAGTTTTCAGAAAACTTCCGGATCTCGAGAAAAAAATACAAGAATTACAAAAAAAGATGGACGCAATGCGGGATACTGCAACGTCATGATGATACTGGAATGTCGCTGAAACAAACTACTATTCGCAAGCCCGTTACTGTTTCCGGAGTGGGACTCCATACAGGCGTAACTGCAACTCTTACTTTTAAACCTGCACCGGAAAACCACTGGTATAAATTCAAAAGGATTGATCTTCCTGGTCAGCCTGTTATCGATGTGGATGTTGAGAATGTTGTAGACACCTCTAGAGGAACTACGCTTCAACAAAATGGCGCAAGAGTAAGTACTACTGAACATGCTCTTGCCGCATTAGTAGGTTTACAAATTGATAATGTACTAATTGAAGTTGATGGACCTGAAGTTCCTATTCTAGATGGAAGTTCACGTCCATTTATAGATGCGCTTGAAGAAGCTGGTATCGTTGAACAGAACGCACAGCGTGATATTTATGAACTACGTGAAAATATTGACTACGAAGAACCAACCAGAAAAGTAGAAATGCTCGCTGTTCCTAGTCCGGAATACAGGATTACTGTGATGGTGGATTATAATAGTCCAGTATTAGGTACACAACATGCACAGTTGCATCATCTCTCCGAATTTAAAGAAGAATTTTCCTCCTGCCGTACTTTCGTTTTCCTGCATGAATTAGAAATGCTCGTTAAACATAATCTCATTAAAGGCGGTGATTTAAATAATGCAATTGTTGTTGTTGATCGTGAGGTAAGTCAGGAAAAACTGAATGAGCTTTCGCGTTTATTCAATCGCCCTAACGTAGAAGTAAAAGAAAAAGGAATTCTGAATAATGTGAAATTGCATTTTCAGAATGAACCTGCACGTCATAAATTACTTGATATCATCGGAGATCTTGCGCTTATCGGCCAACCGATTAGAGGTCACGTCTTAGCAGCTCGTCCCGGACATGCTGCGAATATTGAACTGGCAAGAAAAATAAAAGGACTCATTAAGCGTGACAAACAAAAAGTTCGTCAATATGATCTCAATACTATTCCGGTATATGATATCAATAAAGTAACGACGATGCTCCCTCACCGTTTTCCTTTTTTACTGATTGATAAAATCATTGAACTGGATGAACAACATGTTGTAGGAGTAAAGAATGTAACCATGAATGAATGGTATTTCCAAGGACACTTCCCTGGAAACCCTGTAATGCCTGGAGTGTTGATTATTGAAGCGATGGCTCAAACAGGTGGAATCCTAGTGTTGAATACCGTTCCCGATCCCGAAAATTACTGGACTTACTTCATGAAAATTACTGAAGCGCGTTTCAAGCAAAAGGTAATGCCAGGAGATACTATTGTTTTTTATCTTGAATTAATTACGCCGATCAGAAGAGGAATTTGTCATATGCGTGGTCAAGCAATTGTTGGCGATAAAATAGTGATGGAAGCAGAAATGATGGCACAAATTGTAAAGAAGAGTTGATACTATGATCTCGAATCTATCCTGTATTCATTCTGATGCTCAA
Source organism: Bacteroidia bacterium (assembly GCA_038320345.1). Taxonomy (GTDB): domain Bacteria; phylum Bacteroidota; class Bacteroidia; order AKYH767-A; family OLB10; genus JBBQED01. Next base: position 23,904 of record JBBQED010000022.1, on the reverse strand, counting down.
ATAGGAATCAATGTTAAAATTGATCCTTTTGCAACGATACATGCCGATGTGGTAATTGGTGAAGGTACTTGGATAGGATCGAATGTGACTATATTCGAAGGAGCACGAATCGGTAAAAACTGTAAAATTTTTCCCGGAGCTGTTATCTCAGCGATCCCACAAGATTTAAAATATAAAGGCGAAAAAACAGTTACGATCATTGGTGATAATTCTATCATCCGAGAGTGTGTAACGATTAACCGTGGCACCAATGCATTGGGCAAAACTGAAATCGGTTCAGACTGTTTATTGATGGCTTATGTTCATATCGCACATGATTGCTCACTGGGCAATAATGTGATACTTGCAAATTCAGTAAATCTTGCTGGGCATGTTATCATACACGATTGGGCTATTCTGGAAGGGTATGTTGGCGTATCTCAATTCATGACTGTAGGTGCGCATAGTTTTATTGCTGGTCAAACAGGTATAAGGAAAGATGTACCTCCATTTGTAAAGGCAGCGAGAGAACCACTTTGTTATGCTGGTATTAATGCTGTGGGTCTTCGGCGAAGAGGGATGACTGCTGAAGCAGTCCAAGAAATTCAAAATACGTATCATATCATTTTTCAAAAAGGTTATGCTATTACAAAGGCAATTTCAATCGTCGAAGAAGAAGTACCTTCCACTCCACATCGGGAAATGATTCTTTCTTTCATTCGTTCCTCGGAAAAAGGAATCATCAAAGGATTTAATGTCATTGATGAAGATTAATTAAAAAAAAGACACCTTGATCCGCATTAATCTCAGTAAGGTTGGCAAAAAATATCAGCGCCAATGGGTCTTCCGTGGTATTAATCTAGATCTTAAGAATTCCGATAAAATTGCTGTAACGGGATATAATGGTTCTGGAAAATCAACATTTCTGCAAATTCTTGCAGCCTTCCAGACGCCGAGTGAAGGAGCTATCGAATTTTATCATCAGGAAAAAAGTGTGCTTCCCGAACACTGGTATCAGTATATTTCATGCGGCACTCCATATCTAGATCTTCCTGAAGAATTATCACTTAAAGAAAACATTGAATTCTTCCAGTCTTTCAAGAAAATACAGCAAGGACTTTCAGCAAACGAAATTGGAGAAATTGCGGAGCTGGATCAGTTCATGGATAAACAAGTGAAGTTTTTTTCCTCTGGGATGAAGCAAAGAGTGCGATTGGCACTTGCAATTTTATCAGATACTCCGATGTTGTTGTTGGATGAACCACTTTCCAATCTCGATAAGAATGGTGTTAACTGGTATACTCAAATGATAGCTCGCTTTGCGATGCAAAAAACTATTGTAGTTTGTTCCAATAATCAGCCGGATGAAATTGCATTTTGCACGCTAAATCTAGACATCAACTCCTTTAAAATTGCTTAGTTTCAGCACCGTTTCCTGATCATTTTTGAATTTTCCTTACTACTGTTGTGGTACGAACTATTGACTCCATCTAAATTTTGACACTGCCTTATTTTTAAGAGAAAAAAGATGGGGGTTAAAGAATCACATGTTGCTTATAATCATCTGGAAGATGAATATGACACCAATCATGAGAATGAAATCAACAATAAAAAAAGAAAGCTATCGCTGATTCTTATTCTAGCAGAAGAATCAATGGCAATAGCTTTCTTAATTGCAATGCTGATGATGATGAAATAACACTGAAAAATTTCAGTGCTCTACTTGATTCAGAAATACATTGAATTCATTTCTGATATCATGAAATATTTTCTCAAACTGATCTAATTTTTCTCGCTGGACTGAATGAATAGTCTGTATTCCTTCTATTGGCTCCTTTGTCTTTTCTACTTCCAGCGATTCAATTAAATTTTCATGTTGTTTGAAATCATGTCGGATAATATCCAGTACTTCTTTCTGTCGGATAAACTGATTTTGAAAATGCTCCACATTAGGCATTAAGTCTGAAGGAACTTGCGTGACGGCAACTTTACTGAGATGACTATTGAAAAGATTAATTTCTTCGCGGTAGAACCTTATTCTGTTCTGCCAATTGTCATGTTCTGATTTCATGGCCACTAATTGTTGTTTCGTGTGCATGTTTTTAAGTTTTATGGTTAGGCAACAAGCAAACAAGGCTGTCTCAGGGAGACAGCCTTGTGATATCATAATAATATCTGCCGAAGTATGAAGAATACTTAAAAAAGATCAGCAGTTTCATTTCATTAGGTTTCTGTATACCAAATATACATCCAACCTAAGGCATTTGATACCGATAGCCCTAAAATTATTTTTCCAATGCATCATTTAGTCGCATGAAATGATACCCTCCTTTTTCAGCTCAACAAACCTGTTTTAATTCCTTATTATATCCTCGATCCCAGCTTAATTGCATTTCAGCAGTTATTTTTACTTCTGAAGTCGCATAAGAAGCTCCACGAAGATCGCTTGGACATTGATCTTTTTTAGTTGCTGCCTCATAATAGTTTCCGTCCATATCCGAATGCAGAATTACGGAACAACCTTCCTTTAATTGGATACTGTAAGGATCCAATTATTCTACTTCTGTCGAATTTCCAGCAAATCTCAAGGGGGCTTTAAGAGTGAAAATTGCACTCTCAAATTCATTAGCCCCATGAGTGGTAACATGATAAACTCTTTGCCGGTAAGGCTTATCAATCATCTTTGCCATTACATGCTCTACATAAAACCAATATCCATCCGCTCTTTTAGTCCAGATGGGGATAATCTGAAGACGGATATCGTAATTGGAAGTGTCTCCTTTAGATTGCAATTCGCTCGAATAAGTTCCAGCTAGCCATGAGCAAAAATGCTCTAGTGTAACTACTCCATTAACTTTTGATTATTGTGCAAACGCATGGATTCCAAGAATATTCCAAAATAGAATCTTCAATATTATTTTTCTCAAGTTAATAATGTCAAAAGTGAAGGTTCATTTCATTTCCCTGTAAATTAAAACCTTTCAAATGGAGTGATCAAAAATCAGTTTCTCAAAGTTTTTAGCGGTTATTGTTTCGCATGATTTTAACGAAGGTTACACTATTCACACCCCGAAACTAGAGCTTTTCGTCTATTAGTTACTGCCATTCTTACAATTAAAAGCCATCCAAAAACCCGTCTGATACTTTATAAGCATCAGTATTTTAATTAGTTAGGAAAATCTTGCTCTTCAAATGGTGTGTAATTCAAAGAAATCTTACTTCCGTTCAATTGACGTGAATTCCGTCTGCTTCTAGATTCCACTGGTTGTAGTTTGCACCTATTCAATCCAACAGGTATATGAAGCTATTTTCAAAAATAATATTATTTAGTTTGCTCTTAGCTGGAATCTCTCAAGATTCTAATGCTCAAGTTCAACTCTCTAGAAAGTATCGGGTTACTGCCTATAAGCTTGGAAGTCCGCAAGTTTTCAGTGTATCCAATGAAGTAGAAATTATCCCGGCAATGTCGTTTTACGTTCCCAACACCTTCACACCAAATGGTGATGGGCTCAATGATACTTTCGGAATTGCGGGGGAAGCTGTACAGAATTTCCAGCTACAAATCTATAATCGTTGGGGGCAAATGATTTTCGAAACTTCTAATCCCAATCAGCGCTGGGACGGAACTTTTAGAGGTAAACTGGTTCCAGAAGGATGCTATGTGTATAAGGTGTTTGCTCAAGGACCTAAAGGAAACCGGAAATTAAAAGAAGGCAATCTCAATGTAATACTCTGATTATGACCTTCCTTTTAGCAGCATGGCTTACACGTAAGCTTAAACAAAAAGGCATTCAGATCCATTTACCGTACAAAATTCAACTTACAAGGATGGCTGTCAGAATGGGAATATTCTAAACACTTTTCATTTTTAAAAACAGCCTTACCGATGGGCGAAACACCCAATTTGATGTGGGTGAATATCAATTTAACTATGGCGAACGTTTACAAAATATTGGTTAACGGGTTTTTCATCATTCTAGATTACATTTTTTCTTACTGATAATCAATGTTTTACATTAAACTTCGCTAAAGGCGCTTGTCTAACCAAATGTTTTAGTTACATTTGGAAGGCTAACGCAACCATATCCTTTCTACTTCTTTATAATCAAAAAATCCGCACGCACGGATCAGGATATATTTTGTCCTGACGTAAACATGGCTAAAAAGCATGAAACTAAAAAAATCACTTCGAAAAGGTATTGTAACAGGTCTCTTCCTGATTTTTGCTTCATTATTCACCCCATTCATTTCAACTGCTCAAACATGGCTCCCTTTTAATTACTGGACTATGGACGGAACAAATCCGTTAGCTGATTCAATGGGCCGGGATGCTTTAGATCCTAATTATTTTCAATCGTCTTATGTAGTATCTCCTACTCAAGCAAATACAGGAGTTGGAAAATACTTGAGTTTTAATTCAGGAATTAAAACAATTGTTGCTTCTTCACCTTTTCCTGCAGATACTGGTTTTACAGTGGAGTTCTTATTCAGAGCCGGTGCTGATATGAATCAAATCGTTCAGATCTTTGGTCGTAGAGATGGTGCAATCGGAATTCGTTTTGCTTTTCCTTATTTCCGTTTTACTACTAAATGTATTCCAACGGGCTCAGGTTCTACCGTGTCTGATACATGGGATATTGACTTGAATGGAATCGGTCGGGGAACATATGGCTATTATGTTGATCGTAATTGGCACCATCTTGTTTTCAGATACGATGCAAAAAATGGTATAAAAGAATTATGGGTTGACGGACAATTACCTGCTGGATTCAGTAAAACTTTAGGCAAAGGTCAAGTACCTCCGAATAGTTCTAATCCAAATTCCAATATTTGTGATCTGAATACGAATACTACCTATTATAAATATGGTGGTGATCTGGATGAGTTCGCGGTTTACACATTTCCGCTTTCTCCGAATATGATTTACAAACATTATAATGAATCTGTTTCCCATCAGCATTATAGCTTTAGTAATTCAACAGTAGCTCCTCCTGCAGCTTCACCAGTAACAGCAGGTATTGATATTACAGAATATGCTCCTGGTCATCCAACTCCAACAGTAGATGCGCTAACACAATTAAAAAATTTCCCTGCTGCTCGAGTTAAGCCAGGTAATACTTTATTTCCAAACGTTGCCATTTTTGATCCTGCTAATATTGCAGGTTTAGTTACAACTTCTTATTCTATGCCAGTATTAGTACAACGAGCTAAAGATGTACAAAGAGAATTAGTAACCAATTTCAACTATGCATTACAGGTTACAAGCAACAGTCACAATTCTTCTAATTTCGGTGATACTACCACTTTCGATGGTTCATGGGTTAAACTTGCTAATCTCAATCCATCTTGGAAAACTTCTGCTAATTCATATTTGACTCAAATCGATCCAAGTGTTGGTGGTGCCGCTTCTACAAGAGCATATATTCAATGTGGTTGCTTACCAAATAATTCTTATTTAAGAAATGCATCAGGTCAGTTTCTTGATATTTATGGAAATGTAATTACCTCCTCAAAAACACTCAGTCCTGAATCACCACTTGATTCTTTGAAACTTGATGGAAAAGCGCAACGTTATTATTTTGATCAATTGACAAAAAAAATGACGCGTCCTTTAGATCTCATATTTGAAAATGGAGAAGGAATGCCACACTGGCAAACTACAGGATTACAAGCTGACCCTACCACTCTGGCAGCTTATAACGCAAGCGGATTAAATGACTGGGCACGTTATAAAGGTCGTGCAATGAACAAACTCACAAATGCCTATTCCAACGAATTCAGAACTTTACCTTCTTTAGTTAATACAAGATATGTTCAATATCAAATTACTGGACATCCCTTGTATGCATGGAATTATCAAGAAACAAGAACTTTGAATTCTTTAGTAAACGGTCAGCGTTTATCTTCTGGAGATATTTATATGCAATTACCAAGCGTTTGGAGATACTGGCAGGGTGCTGCACATGGATGGCAGTTTCTTGTTGATTCCCGATTTGTTGAAATTAGTTTAGGAGATAAACTCTTTGCACCTACTGTTGCACCAGGATGGAATATTGATGAAACTCAAATTCCTCGTCCTGCCCAATGGATGGGATTCCTTAAAGCAGTTAGTATGACTGGTGCAGAATATTTCCAGACAGGCTATTTCATCACTAAAGCACCTTATCAGAATCCTGATAATTATGTTTGGCAGATGGCAATACCTGGATATGTTCAGTCGATTACAAGTCGCTATGAAGATATTTTGCGAAATGGTTACTTAATGCCAGGTGATGTTCCTAATGATGCTGCATCTAATCCAAATCAACCAGGTTATTCTTTTTATGCTGGTGACGTTCGCAAACTCGTTGTAGTCCGTAAACATAATACGCTAGCTAAATATGCGATCGTTGGTACGATACAACCTAATTCCAATATGATTGGCAATGCAGAAATTGAAGGTAATGCAACTATTAAATTAGATGGCAATACACTTACGTTCCAGGTTCGCCGTCAGGGAAGTACTTATATTTATGATCGCACTAATCCTAGTGCACCTGTATTCTACCAATTAGATAAATGGCATGAAGCAAAACATCCTTATGGATGGAGTAAGACTTTTGAAATAGAAGCTGAATTGTTTGACAATGTAAACTCTAACGTAGAAATCAAAACTAAAGTTCCTGCAGGGACAGCTGTTGGTAACTATACAAATTATACTTCTTATGTTAGTTTCAAAACTGCCTCTAGCGTAGATTATAATCTCACTACTCGTGGTACTTCAGGAACAACTCACTACTTGTGGGTTCGTGCAAGAAGTAAAGATGGATCTCAAACAGGCTTCACTGCCACACTTGACGGAGTAATTAATAACAGTGTTAATTGTATTCGTGATACTGTTTGGAATTGGTATCGTTATGATGGTACTACGGGAGGAATTTTAACTTATAATTCATTATCAGTAGGTAATCATAAAATCACTATCAGTGCTACTTCTATTGCACTTGAAATCGATATGATCACATTGACTCCTACCGCAGGTGCCTTCTATGCAACATTTGCACAGCCTTGTGCTGGTGGAGGAACTGCTACTGCTACAATCACTCCCGGAAGTGCGACAACATTCTGCCAAGGAGGCGCTGTAACATTAACAGCAAATACAGGAGCTACTTATTTATGGTCAACTGGTGCTACTACAAAATCGATCGTTGCATCGGTTTCTGGAAATTATGTTGTAACAGTTAGTAATGGTACAAGTTCAGCAGTATCAGCACCAACAGTTGTTATCGTAAATAGCTTACCTACAAATGGATTTACGGCTTCCGGTTCTACTACTTTATGCCAAGGAAGTTCTGTTACATTTACAGCAAACAGTGCTACTGGATCTTATCTTTGGTCGAATGGTGCAACTAGTAAATCAATTACTGTAAGTACTGCAGGCTCCTTCATGCTTACCGTTACCGCTACAACCGGTTGTGTGGCAGTATCTCCTGCTACAACAGTAACTATCGCTACTGGTACTAATATTATTCCTACAATCACTCCAGGCGGATCAACAACATTCTGTCAAGGTGGAAGTGTATCACTTACAGCTAGTACAGGTGCTTCTTATTTATGGTCGAATGGTGCTAACACAAAAACTATTTCTACTTCTGTAGGTGGAGTTTACTTGGTTACAGTTACACAATCGGGTGGATGTGCAGGTACTTCTCTTCCAACTAATATCAATGTAAATGCATTACCCGTGTCTGGCTTTACCGCTTCTGGTTCAACCTCATTCTGTACAGGTGGATCTGTATCTTTTACCGCTAATGCGATTACAGGACCTTACCTTTGGTCAAATGGATCTTCGTCCAGAACTATCACTGTAAGTACAGCAGGAAATTACTCTGTGACTATTACTAATGCAAATGGTTGCACTGCAACATCTGCTCCAGCAACCGTTACTGTAGGTACAGGAAATGCAACAGCAACAATTACGGCCGGTGGTTCAACATCATTCTGTAATGGCGGTAGCGTAACCCTTACAGCGAATAGCGGAAATTCATACCTCTGGTCGACGGGAGCTACTACATCTTCAATAACTGCTTCAAGCGCTGGAAATTATCTAGTAACTGTATCTCAAACGGGGGGATGTAGCGCAGTATCGTCTCCAATGCCAATCAGTGTAAGCCCCGCAGCAACCTTTACGGTTTCACTCAGTGGACCTTTAACCTTCTGTGCTGGCAAAACGGTTGTTATGACGGTATTGAATTCGACTGGACCAACTTATGTATGGTATAAAAACAATGTCGTAATTTCTAATGCGTCTGGACCAAGTTATATTGCTAGTCAAGCAGGAACTTATAAAGTACGTGTTCAATTAGGAAGTTGCGGAACATTTTCGAACCCCTACACTGTTACTATCCCTTGTCGTGAAGGTGATATGAATACTGCGGCTACCACAGGGAATTTTATTGCTTACCCGAATCCATTCACTGATCAAACAACGTTTGCATTCGAATTGCCTGAAGCAACGCCTACAACTATTCGTATTTATGATATGTCGGGAAAACTGATCAATACCTTACTGGATAAAGCAATGATCCATGAAGGTGAAACGCGAATTGAATATAATACTTCTGAACTTTCTCAGGGTGTCTATATTGCTGAGATCTTTACTGATACATTTACACAGAGAATCAGGATTGTATCGGTAAAATAAAAATCTTCATTTGAGGCTTCATTATGCGAAACGCCGCAGGGAAATTTCCCTGCGGCGTTTCGCATAAAAGGCGTTTTTAAGTGATTGTAATTCTGTAAGTAGAAATTAGCAATCTGCTACTCATAGCGCTTTATGTAATAAAAACACATGCAATCTTGGCTTTACATTACAAGGCGTTTTAGTGTAAAAATCAATAGCATAAATAAATTCAAGCAAATTCCCCTCTAAAGAAGTTCAAAGGAGTCCGAGAATGCTTAGTAAAAACAACTAAACCTTACACATTTTATGTATGGATAGAATATACACTATTAAAAAACGATAGTGACTTACATTGCCTCCATCGCACAACACAAACAAACCGACTGTAAAACAAAGGTTGTGCCAAAATTGGAGAAGATGAAAAAAACAAATGCTACAATCAATAGCAACATCGCAATTAAAGGCTTGCGGATTATGCTATGCATAGTTATGGTGTGGGGCGGCATCTTAAGATCAAATGCTCAGCAAATCCTACCTAGAAATTACTGGACATTTGAAGGTACAACGCCAATGAAAGATTCAATGAATAACTCCCCATTGAATCCTGCATATTATGGCTCAACATACACCATTTTGAATGGTGCTGTTGGCAAAGGAATTAGCCTTGGTTCGGGAGGTAAAACAATTGTAGCATCTGGAGTTGTCAACGTCGACTCCTTACTTACAATTGAATTTCTGTTTAAACCCGCTGGAGATTTCAGCACCTCTACTTTTCTAACTAGAAGAGATGGTGCAATGCTAATTAAAATGGGCTATCCATATATTCAGTTTATCACCAACATTCTTTCTCCTTCCGGAACTACCATAAACGATAATCTTAATGTCTCATTAGAAGCCATTGGAAGAGCTTCTTACTCGTATTATGTTGATGGTAATTACCATCATTTCGTATTTAAATACAATACTAAGACAGGAGAAAAATCAATTTGGATTGATGGTCAGAATCCATCAGGATTTTCAAGTACTACCGCAACTGGTCGTTTTAATTTGAATACTAGCACCCCTAACAATAACATCATCGACTTAAATACCAACACTTCATATTACCGCTTAAATGGAACCTTAGATGAAGTTGCTTTATATAATATTGAACTACCTGATGGTTCAATTTATAAACACTACCAAGACTTCAAAGCAGGAGCACATTACTCATTTGCGAATGTTACTACTACGCCGCCAGTTGCTGCGCCTGTGTCTGCAGGAGTTGATTTAAATGAATATGCTCCTGGTCATCCTAACTACACTGTAAGTGCGAGTGATCAATTACAATCGTTCCCTACTCCACGTTACAAAAAAGGACATACTTTACTAGCAAACTTCAACTGGTTAGGTATGGATTATTTTGCAGGGTACTTTCAACCGAATGTAAGTTACGCTCAAGCTGTAACCAACTCAGTTACGATGCAAAGGGAACTTGCGAAAAATTTTAATTATTCAATTCTTGTATCTTCCAATACTAGCAATTCTAGTCAATATACCAATACCACAAAATTTCATGGTGCATGGGTTCAACTTGCAAATCAAAATCCACAATGGCCTACCGGTGCGATTTCTTTCTGGGCACAACTGAATCCTCAAAATGCAGGATTTGCATCTAATATAGGTTATATAGAAAATAAAAATTTACCTGCAAATCATTATCTGAAAAATGCATCAGGTCAATTTTTAGCTTTAAATGGTAGCGCTTCTACTACTAAATACTGGAGTCCTGCTGCACCAATTGATTCTTTTATGAAAGATGGTTTGACTCAGAAATATTACATGCAACAACTTTTGACTTCCTTAAATCGTCCCCTAAACTTTATCTGTGAAAATGGAGAAGTAATCCCTAAGCCTTCTACAACTGCTATGCAGAATGACCCATTGGTTACAGCAGATAAGAATGCTTCTGGTTTAGATTGGGAAACGTATCTTGGAAACAGAAAAAAGTTGGTTGCTAAAGGATACCGGGATCAGTTTTTTACATTGAGTGGATTAGCAAATACTAAATATGCAGAATACCAGATTGCAGGTTCTTTATATAGTCATAAGTATAGTGAGACAAGACTTATTCAGAAAACTATCAATGGTATGCAATATGCAACTCCTGACTTTTATCCTCGTTGGCCCTCGAATTGGTTAACGGGAGTAAGTGCTTGGCATGGTTGGAAACAGATGATTGAAGGAAGGTACTATGAACTTGGACAAAATGATAAATTGTATTCACCATTTATTGCTGCCGGTTGGAATGAAGATCAAGAAAGAAATATCTGCCCTGCGCAGTGGCTTGGCTTGTTAAAAGCTATGAACATGACAGGAGCCGAGTTCTTTTATACCGGATTTTTCAATGAAGCATCTTCTTATACACCTCCAAATCCTGCACCAGCAAATCCTGCTGGATATGCATGGCAGGCTGTGGTTCCTTCATATGCACAAGCAACACTCAGTCGCTATGAAGATATTCTCAGAAACGGATCATTATTACCTGGAGATGTTCCCTACAATCCAGTCACTCCGACACAACCTGGTTATTCATTTAACGCAGGTGATTCACGTAAACTTGTTGTGATCCGCAAGCATGATACACAAAATAAATATGCAATTACAGGTTCTATTCAACCCAATTCTAATATGATGGGTAATGCAGAACTTGAAGGTGATGCCAATATTATGCTAAATGGTCAACCTCTGCAATTTAAAATCCGCCGTCAAGGAAGCACTTATGTTTATGATGCAACAAATGCATCAGCACCTATATTTTATCAGGTTGATGGATGGCATGAAGCAACACATCCTTTTCGTTGGTCAAAAGATTTTAATATCGAATCAGAATTATATGATAACATAAGTACAATTTCTCAAATGAAAACTGAACGTCCTTCCAATGCAGCTGCAGGAGACTTCAGAAACTTTACCACGTATATCACACATCCGAATACGGCTACAACTTTCAGTACATTTGAGTACAACTTCACGCCCCGCATTGCCAATTCAACTTATTATGTTTGGGTTAGAGCGAGAAGCAGAAATGGTTCTCCTGCTGGATTGTCAGTAAGTTTAAGCGGACAGTTTCAAAAATCAATTGGATGTATAACTGATACTGCTTGGAACTGGTATAGTATCGATGCTTGTAGTGCCCAGGCTATTCGTTTTCAAAGTTTAAATACACAGGAATATTCGTTATTCATTTCTCCTAATTCTGCATTTTTAGAAATTGATCGCATGTTACTTACTTTGGATCCTGCTATTAATTTAAATGCAAATCAGTCGGCTTGTGGGACATCTGTTGCATCTGTTACAAATTCTGGGCCAACTGTTTTCTGCCAAGGTGGAAATGTAACATTGACTGCAGCAACTGGCGCTTCATATGCATGGTCAACAGGTGCAACTACGCAAAGTATTACGGTATCAGCATCTGGTAATTATACTGTTTCTGTAGGTACAGGAACAGGATGTGCATCTATTTCAAATCCAGTTCCTGTGATTGTAATGAGTCGTCCGGTTCCAACAATTACTCCTAGTGGACCTACTGCTTTCTGTAGTGGACAAAACGTAATCTTAACTGCACCTACATCCAACGCATACGCATGGTCGAATGGTGCCACCACACAAAGTATTACAGTAACAACTTCCGGAAATTATAATGTAACTGTTACCAATACGAGTGGTTGCACAGGATCCGCTACTGCTGTTGCCATCAATGTAACTGCACAACCAGTTGCTACAATTACTCCAAGCGGGGCAACTACATTTTGTCAGGGCGGATCTGTTATACTTTCTGCTTCAACAGGATCTTCTTACTTGTGGTCTAATGGTGCTACCACACAAACAATCAACGTAAATAGTGCAGGAAGTTTTGTAGTTACAGTTAGTAATGGAACTAGCTGTTCAGCTGTGTCAGCAGCACAAAATGTAACCGTATCTAATAATGCAGTTGCTACAATTACGAGTAGCGGAAATACCAACTTCTGTCAAGGTGGATCTGTTACACTTACTGCTGGAACAGGTTCAACTTATCAATGGTCGAATGGTGCAACTAGTCAATCGATCACTGTTGCTAATGCAGGAAATTATGTAGTAACTGTTGGTAATGGCACCGGTTGTAATGCAACATCAACTCCAGTAGCCGTTATCGTTAACACTAATCCTCCAGCGGCAATAAACACTAGCGGAAGTACTAATTTCTGTAGTGGACAAACAGTTACTTTAACTTCAAGCACTGGAGCGAATTACCTCTGGTCAAATGGTGCAACTACGCAATCGGTTACTGTAAGTGCAAGTGGGAACTATCAGGTTACCGTTACTAACACATCAGGATGTTCATCAATTTCTCCTACAAAATCAGTAACTGTTTTTCCAACTCCTGTTGCAACAATTACTGCAGGCGGGAATACAACATTCTGTCAAGGAGGATCTGTTCTGCTTTCTGCTCCAACTGGATACAATTACAATTGGTCAAACGGCAGTACTGCACAATCCATCACAGTAAATAATTCAGGATCATTTAGCGTAACGGTTACTAATAGTAATGGTTGTTCTGCTGTTTCAGGATCAACTCCGGTTTCTGTAAATCAAATTCCAGTAGCTGCTATTAATGCTAACGGCGCTACTGGCTTCTGTCCGGGTGGAAGTGTTACAATTGTTGCTTCTGGTGGCGCTAATTACCTCTGGTCAAATGGCGCTACTACAAATTCAATTACAGTTAGTCAGAATGGAACATACTCTGCGGTAGTTTCCAACCCAGGTGGATGTTCTGCAACTACTTCAGCCATTAGTATCATTGCGTTCCCTACTCCAGTTGCGTTAAGTGCTGCGAGCGGTTCAACCAATCTGAATCCTGGAGAATATGTTGTTTTAGCAGCAAGTGTCGCTAACAGTTATGTTTGGCAACCAGGTGGAGAAACTACATCTTCTATCGTTGTTACTAGTTCTGGAACTTATTCGGCAACCTTGACAGATGCCAATGGCTGTACAGGAACAACAGCTCCAATCGTAGTATCTCAAGTTGTAATCACTCCAACAGTTACCATCCAATCAAACGGTCCTACCACATTCTGTGAAGGAGGATCTGTTCTATTGAGTGCCAATGGTGCTGGGAACTATTTGTGGGCCCCAGGTGGTGCAACAACAGCGTCAATAACTGCGACTACTTCTGGCATCTATTACTTATATTCTCGTAATGCAAGTGGTCAGGTTGTTTCAACAGATTCAATGACTGTGAAAGTAAATCAGAAGCCACTTAAACCTTGGATTTCGATTACGTACATTCCTAATACTGCTTATCAGTTAACCGCATTCGCTCCTTCTGCTACTTCCTATCAGTGGTCTAATGGTCAATCGAATTCAACAATAACAGTTACGCAACCACAAATTTTAACGGTTACTGCCAGCGATAATTTTGGTTGTAAATCAGATGTCGGTTCAATGACGGTTGTTTCTATTCAAGCTCAAAGTTGTACCAATCCAAATATGTTGACGGCATATAACATCAGTGATACGTCTGCTATACTTGGCTGGAATCCTGGGATAACTGGAGAAGTATATGTTATTAAATTTTGGGAAATTGGATCAACAACAATTTCAGAAAGAAGAATGGCCGGAAACTTTTCAAATGTATTTATCAATAATTTGAATCCTGGAACTGAATACAATTGGAATGCAGAAATCATCTGTACTTCTGGTTCAAATGTGAGCGCTACTGGAAGTTTCAAAACGCTTGGAGGTGCATTGAGTTGCGGTTCAATACCACAGTATACAAGAGCTGTAAATATCAATACCACAAAAGCAGAACTTAAGTGGTATGCTACTACTGCAGATACTTATTTGGTGAAATATCGTCCATTAGGAGCAACCAGTTATAAATTCAGACTGTTCACCGGAGCACAATATCTTTCTGGAGGCAAAGTCACGAATTTATTACCTGCAACGCCTTACGAATGGCAAGTGAGAACAACTTGCGGAGGATATACTTCTTCCTACTCACAGCCGGATTACTTTACCACCATCGACACCTGCGGTTACTTAGGAACATTATCTGTAATTACCGTTACGCCTTCTACTGCTACGGTTCAATGGAGTAATACTTCTAACATGGATACAATTAGAGTACGGATTACAGATACTACGAATGGTATTCAAAGAACAATTTATGTAGCTGGGAATCCTGCTAATGGAACTTTCTTGGTTCGTAATCTCAAACCGAACAGAACCTATACAGCAGAAGCCAAAGGAAGATGTAGCAGCGGTGCACTAGGAACATGGACTCAAGCAGTGTCATTTACCACACTAGGAATCAATGCACGTGAAAATGATGTCGATCCATTGTCATTGACAGGATATCCAAATCCAGCAAGTGATCTGTTATTCTTCTCTTTCACTTCTGATGAAAATAGTGATTATGTTGTCAAAGTTTCAGACTTATCGGGTCGTGAATTGATGCAGCAGGTCAGATATGCTGAAGATGGAGAAAATGTTGGAGAGATTCCTGTGAGTACTTATGCTAAAGGAATATATCTGTTAATTGTTCAAAAAGGAACAGTAACTAGTAGATTTAGATTCTCTGTACAATAGGTACATTTATAAAAACCAATACTTGCAAAAAAATAAAAAAAGTAGGTAGGGTTTTAGTTCTCTACTCACAAAAAAGAGTTCCGGAAATCCGGAACTCTTTTTTATTTTGACTTCAGTGTTATTGAAAATCTTTATATAATAAATACTTTTTCCTAATTTTTGTAAACTGCTCAAGATCTTCTCCCCATGAATTACGAATTTGCTCTTCTGGCCACCCCGCTCGTATTTGTGCTCTTAATTGATCCGTTCCAGCCAATTTATCGAAGAAATCATTAAAAAAATGAGCACTGTCAGGAGCTTCCTGATAAGACTGAATCAACCAGTTTATAAATATTTGGCCAGCATCTTTTGCGACATCATTTCCAAAATCATTTAAATTAAATCCTTTGCACGCTTTGCCTTCATACGGAGGGTTTTTCGAAAGTCCGGCAATGCTTTTAGGCGTAAATACAAAATCCCCTGTAGGCTTATCCGGATAACCAATAATCTGAAATGGATACTTTGTTCCACGACCAATTGATACAACAGTACCTTCAAAAAAACAAAGAGAAGGATACAAATGTATTGAAGTCATATTTGGAAGATTAGGAGAGGGCTTGACCGGTAATGAATAATAGGAATGATGATCCCAACCTTTCATTTTTATACAAATCAATTCACATTGAACACCTCCTTCCAGCCATTTTTCCCCATTTAGCATCGATGCATATTCACACATGGTCATCCCATGTACAACGGGGACAGGCTGCATTCCAACAAATGATTTAAACTCAGGTTTCAAAACTGGTCCATCTATATAATAGCCATGCGGATTCGGTCTGTCGAGAATTAGGAGTGGAATATTTTTCTGAGCTGCCGCTTCCATTACATATTGGAGGGTTGAAATATAAGTGTAAAAACGCGCTCCCACATCTTGAATATCAAAAAGTAAAATATCAACATCATCAAGGTCTTCCGGCCTTGGCTTTTTATGATCACCATATAAAGAAATCACTTTGAGTCCCGACTTTTTATCAACTCCGCCTTTCACATCCTCGCCTGCTTCTGCTTCTCCCCTAAAACCGTGTTCAGGAGCGAATACAACTTTAATCTGAACACCAAGGCTTTTCAAAGTGTCTACCAAATGACGTTTTCCAACTTGAGAAGTTGGATTAGCAATAATTCCTACGCCTTTACCTTTTAACAGTGGTAAATATTCACTCAATTGCTCAGCACCTACGATTATTTTTCCTGTTGCGCTGTACGCCCTTGACATTGGCGCCAGAAATGCAGCAATAAAAAACAGAAATACAGGTATTTGCTTCAGAAAATCCAGTGTGTTGTTTTTTTCCGGAACAGAACACTTAGTTTTGTAATTCATGCGACCTGTCATTCATCAATCAATTATAGATTCGGTAAATTTAGTCGCTTTAATCCTATACTACCTACTTTGAGTTTAGCCGGATTTCTTTCTAGCAGAATAATCAGAGCCTCCGGCAGGAGTTCTACCACAGCTAGGCCATTGGTAACCGTTGCAGTTGCAGGTATTGCATTAGGGGTAATGGCAATGCTACTTTCGGTGATGATTGTAACAGGTTTCAGGAATGAAATCGCCAATAAGGTTACTGGATTTATGGCTCATTACCGGATACACAAGTTTGATACCAACAATTCATTCGAAGATAGCCCTATAAGTGAACATCAGGAATTCATCAAAGTGCTTAAAGCATTACCTCAGATAAAAACGATACAGCCGTATGCCTATAAAGCTTGCATTCTCAAAGCTAAAGATGAAATTCAGGGCGTAGTTTTAAAGGGAGTGAGTAAAGAATTTGACTGGAGTTTTTTTAGAGATAAAATTACGGAAGGCCGATTACCTAATCTTAATGATTCAGTGTCGGACGAAGTGCTGATATCAAAAAATATTTCGGAAAAACTTCAATTGAAATGTGGCGATCACTTTCTCGTATTTTTTATCCAGAAAGATCGAAAAGTAAGAAAGTTGAAAATATCCGGAATATATCAAACAGGCTTGAGTGATGATTTCGATAACTTATATCTGCTCTGCGATATCCGCTTCATTCGTAAAATCAATAACTGGGAACAAGATCAAGTTGGAGGATTTGAAATTTTCCTGAAAGATTTTGATAAACTGGAGAAAATGACTCCCTTAGTTTACAAAGAAACAGGATACCAGCTTAATACACAAACAGTGAAAGAATTGTATCCCCAGATTTTTAATTGGCTAGAGTTACAAAATCTGAATGTAATGGTGATCATTACGCTTATCACTTTAGTTGCAGGAATAACGATGATCTCTACTTTACTGATTCTAGTGTTAGAAAATACAAGGCAAATTGGATTATTAAAAGCAATGGGTGCTTCTGATAATTTGGTTGGTAAAACATTCGGACTTGTTGCTTTAAATATTTTAATCAAAGGATTACTAATCGGAAATATTCTTGGAATTACCTTAGGTTGGCTTCAATTGAAATTCGGATTGATTAGTTTACCTGTGGAGTCCTATTATATCAGTAAAGTCCCTGTAAATTTTACACTTTCCGGAATCTTACTGATCAATGCCTGTACAATTGTAGTGTGCTTACTAATGCTATTGCTACCTTCAAGATTAATTTCAAAAATTGATCCTATTAAAGTTTTAAGATTTGACTGAAAGTCAGGTTTATCTATTCATGAGAATCTGATATCGGAACAATTCCATTTTTCTTTTAAGCACTTTTTAAACATCAATTGTTAATGCACAAAACATCTTCTGAAAAACAGAATGATTGTTGATTGAAATTATTTCAGGAAACCAGATTTATACCCAATGAATTTATTCAGCCCAAGTGAAGCTAATTGATTGTAACAAATCAGGATGCAAGCTCAGTGCAACAGGACATGTATGAGCAGCTTTCATCAAAATTAATTTATGGTGATCGGAATAGTTATTATCAGGCATCATAAAATCTATTTTAATTTCGGCCACTCTTCTTGGATTAGAAGCCATAATTTTAGTGATATTGACTTTAGTTCCATCAATATTGAAATCATGAGTTCTGGCTGCTATTCCCATGATCGTTAGCATGCAGCTTCCCAAGGAAGCCGACATCAGATCGGTAGGAGAAAAAGCTTCACCCTGCCCTTGATTGTCAAGCGGAGCATCGGTAATTAACTCATTACCTGACAGTAAATGCTTAGCTTGGGTGCGAAGGTTTCCTAAATAGTTCGTTTCAATTGTTACCATAAAGTCAAAAATACGTCTTACCATCAATAATCCTCAAGAAAAGCCGTTTAATCGTATATTTGTAGGAATGAAGCTCATTAAATTTTTGTTACTCTTTCTGCTGTTCCTGGCTTCGGGAACCCATACGCTTTATGCCCAAGAAAACCCTAATGAATACGTAGAAGATAAGCCAGTTCTGATGAAGAATGAAGCAACTTTTGCAATTGATTTTCATTCTAACGGTTGGGGGATTGCCTTTCGGAGAGGAATAAATCTGACAGGATACAAAAAATGGATTTTCGAAGGCGATTTTGTAGGAATGAAGCATCCCAAAGAAACAAAAACTGTAAATCCCTACTTTGATAATGCTAAATCTTACATCTATGGAAAGCTAAATACTTTTCACATTTTAAGGTTAGGAACTGGAATACAGAAAACAATATACAGCAAAGCAGATCGGCATGGTGTTGAAATTCGAATGATATTTTCAGGAGGACTTTCTTTAGGCATAACAAAGCCCGTCTATTTGAATATCTTAAAACCTACTGGAAATTTCGGAGAGTTCGATGTAGTGACTGAAAAATATAATCCTCAAGAACATTTTCTGGATAATATTTATGGAAGAGCTCCATTCACGGAGGGATTAGGTGAAATTAAATTCCATCCTGGCTTATACACTAAACTTGGATTTAACTTTGAATATGCACCGATCTTTGAAGATGTAAAAGCATTGGAAATTGGTACTATCCTCGAAGGTTATTCTAAAGAAATTCCAATTATGGCGTTACTCGCCGATAATAAAAACAAACAAATCTTTCTGAGTTTTTATATTAACATTATGTTCGGTCGCAAGTGGTAGACCCGTTTAAATAATTTATGAGCGATTCAATAATTACACAAGTCCAAACGGAAATTAATAAACCGCAAAAGCCTAAATGGCTAAAGGTTAAACTCCCAACTGGTGAAGAATACCGAAAGGTCCGTCAACTAGTTACGGAGAATAAATTACATACCATTTGTGAGAGCGGAAACTGCCCGAATATGGGTGAATGCTGGGGTGCAGGCACTGCAACTTTTATGATCCTGGGGAATGTTTGTACCCGATCTTGTGGATTTTGTGCTGTAGCAACTGGACGACCTTCTGCTGTTGATTTACAGGAACCCATGCGTGTTGCGAATTCTGTAAAAGTGATGGGTGTAAAGCATTGTGTAGTAACTTCTGTTGATCGAGATGACCTGAAAGATGGAGGGTCTGTTATTTGGGTCGAAACTATTCGTGCAATTCGAGAAGTTAGTAAAGGCACAACTCTAGAAACTTTGATCCCGGATTTTCAAGGCATTTGGGAAAATCTACAAAGAGTAATTGATGAAAGACCTGAAATTATTTCTCACAATTTAGAAACGGTTCGTCGTCTTACGAAGCAGGTAAGAATTCAGGCTAAATATGACCGTTCCTTAGAAGTCCTTAAACGTATCAGTGCATCGGGCGTACGGGCTAAATCTGGAGTGATGCTTGGACTTGGTGAAACAGAAGCAGAAGTTTTAGAAACGATGGATGATTTAGTAAATGCTGGAGTTGCAATAATGACTTTAGGACAATATTTACAACCCACTAAATCACATCTTGCAGTAGCGGAATTTATCACACCTGAAAAGTTTGCATTCTATAAAGAAGAAGGGTTAAGAAGAGGTTTGAAATATGTAGAAAGTGGACCTCTAGTTCGTTCTTCTTATCATGCAGAAAAACATATGTTCTAATTTAACTTGGTTTTTAAAATTCGTCAATATAATTTTTTTAATTAATTCCTAAATAATCATGATCAGAGTTGCAATCAATGGATTCGGTAGAATAGGCCGTACTTTTTTCAGAAAACTATATGTGAATAAAGACATACAACTGGTAGGCATTAATGACCTAACGGTTCCTTCAACACTTGCACACTTATTAAAGTATGATTCCATTCACGGGAGATTTATAGGTGATGTTGCAGCAACAGAACACGCCATAGTTATTGATGGAATTTCAATTCCGGTAAGTGCGGAAATGGATCCAGCGAAGTTACCATGGAAATCTATGAATGTAGATGTCGTAATTGAATCAACAGGCCACTTCACAAAAGCAGAATTAGCATTAAAACATATTGAGGCAGGTGCGAAAAAAGTAATCATTTCTGCTCCAGGTTCAGGAGATTTAAAAACCATTGTACTTGGAGTGAATGACGATATTCTAGATGGAACTGAGCAAGTGATTTCTAACGCTTCCTGCACCACGAATAATGCTGCGCCGATGGTTAAAATTTTAGATGAAAACTTCGGGGTAGAATCTGCTTACGTAACAACGATCCATGCTTATACTGGGGATCAGAATTTGCATGATGCTCCTCACAAAGATCTTAGAAGAGCAAGGGCAGCAGCTCAATCTATCATTCCTACAACCACAGGAGCTGCAAAAGCAATCTCCGATGTATTTCCGAATCTCCGAGGTAAAATAGGTGGTGCGGGAATTAGAGTTCCTGTAATTGATGGATCATTAACAGATATTACCTGTATCATAAAAAAGGGTACTACTGTTGAAGAAATTAATCAACTCTTCAAGAATGCAGCTGAAGGAGCTTATAAAGGAATTATAGAGTTTACAACCGATCCAATCGTGTCAGTGGATATCATCGGCAATAATCACAGTTGCATTTTTGATTCACTACTCACTTCAGTTTTGGGCGATGGCAAAATGATCAAAGTAGTAGGTTGGTATGACAATGAATCTGGTTACAGTGCACGACTTGTCGATCTAGTTAGAAAAATATCGGCCTAAGATTCAAAAACTTTAGAAGAGTGATCTGGGTTGAATTCAACAGATGCTATTAACGATCTTATGTGGAAATTAATTGATCAGCGAATGAACATGAGTACTTATTCATATTAAACTGATATTATTATTGTGCTGTGCGATACAGAAAACACTTTGGTTAATTTTTCAACAACCATTTCACTCCGAACTTCAATGTTCGTGACGGCGAAGGATAACCAGGTCCTGCGAAATATGGGTCACCGAAAATATTATAATTTACCTGCTCCAGTTTCAGGTAAAGTGTTGCAGTTCCAATTCCAAGGTTAGCGAAAAGATTGAAACAAGGGTCATTTCCAATACTTGTTTTATTTTGGAGGAATAATTGACCTGTTGCAGGCATAAAATCTAGGGCTTTATATCCAGTAAAATAGATCACACTCATTCCCACTTCTGCTTTCAGGGCACTTTTGAAGAATTGGTTTTTATAGGATAATCTAGCAAAGCATTCAAAATCCGGGATACGAATAATGTCATTATCTGCATTCTGCCAATTCAATTCTCCATAGATATTAAACTTATAAATATCCTTATTCAGCTTAACTCCGCTTTTGATCACTTTAACTTCACGATTGACTTGAGCAGGAAGTGCTTCATTATTGAAATAAAGTTTGTTGGTATAACTAGAAACACTTCCAGTTAAAGCAAGCATATTTTTAAAGAGTGTGATATCACCTTTGATCTGATTGATTTTCTCTTTTTCAAAGGAATTATTTTCCCAGATAAAATGATTGGAGACATAGTGTTGGATTACTGCACCTGGAGAAATACTGTTCGTATTCCAGCTGAAGTTAATCTCACTGATCCAGAAAGAATGAATTCTTTTCTGAAGATTCAATTCTACTGAATAATCATTCTTTTTTTGATTTCCTTCCAAAACATAATCGAGATCTGCATTGATTTTGAAACCGGCGATTGATAAGTCAGCCTCAGCTATAGCTGAAGTGTAATTCACATTTGAAGTAGCAATAGTAATTTTCTGTTCTATATCATGTCTGCTAAAGCCTGCAGATAATACAAGGCCAGATACAATACTTTTTTGTTGGTGATAATCGAACACTAGGGAAGCTTGATTTTTAAATTCCTTCACAAAGGAACTATCAAAAGTGGCTGTACTATCAAAATAAATGTTTTTATAATAGTCTGATATTCCGGCATCAGAATAGACCCATCCCTTTTGATCATAGGATGAGAACGTCTTAACAGCAAATGAATTCAGTGCAGAATCTAGACTGTAATTTTTCACAAGAAAAATAGATTGAGAGAAGGATACATTGTGTCTCCGGATTTTATTGTCAGCATCCGAAAGCTTAACGGGTAATGCAAGGATATCAGATTTCGATAAACCATCAATGACGAGGCTGTCAACAATACCTCCACTTTCTTTAGATTCGACTTTATGGTAATTATACTGAAGACTGGCTTGATATCGGTTAGTTAAAAAGCGAACGCCTAAATCAAAGGCGCGGTAGGTGGCAAACTGTTCGGATATGAAGCCTGGAGAAGTGGCTGAATTATAAGAAAAGTTAAATCCAAATTTTCTGCCGAGGTTCTGTTGATGATCGAGAAAAAGGAGTTGTTCTCTTTTTGAACCCAGTAAAATATTCAAGCGAGAAATGCTTTTAAGAGTATCCGCCACTGTGAGATCATTGGAAGAAATATTCAGATAGTTCCGAAACAAATTAAATCCCGACTGGTAATCATCAGCATAAATAAATTCATCATTTAGATTAAACCGGGAAATGAAATTATCGTAGTAATGATGATCCGAATGAAAGATATTGATGGTGTACTCCTCTGGATGCAGGTTTACATTTTTTTCGTAGGGAATTTGATAAGGATTCACGCCACTTGAATCTTTTTGAGATTGAATAACCATTGGGACCGTTGAAACAGTAGAATCCTGAACCTGAGCAAAAAGGGAAGGAGCCGAAAAAACGGAAAATGAAAACAGCAGGAAAGACAGATAGTATTTGATCATCGGGTGATTCCGGAAGTACGGGAGGTCAAAGGAATTGAATTTCGATGAAAGTGAGACCGAATAAAAAAGAAAATGCCCCGACAGGCGGGGCATTTTCAAGATTATGGCAACGACATACTCTCCCAGATGTTACTCCAGTACCATTTGCGCTGATGGGCTTAACTACTCTGTTCGGAAAGGGAAGAGGTGGACACCATCGCTAGAATCACCATAAATATCATAACCACGAATTGTGGTAGACAGGGATTGAAAGAAAATACATTTGTAAGTAAAAGCCTTACGCGGAAAGTCTACGGGTAATTAGTACTACTCGGCTTTGCTATTACTAGCTTTACACCTATAGCCTATCAACGTCATAGTCTCTGACGACCCTTATAAAGAAAGCTCATCTTGAGGCAAGTTTCGTGCTTAGATGCTTTCAGCGCTTATCTTAACCGAACGTAGCTACCCTGCGCTGCATCTGGCGACACAACAGGCACACTAGAGGTTCGTCCGACTCGGTCCTCTCGTACTAGAGTCAGGCCCTCTCAAATTTCTAACGCCCACAACAGATAGGGACCGAACTGTCTCACGACGTTCTGAACCCAGCTCGCGTGCCACTTTAATCGGCGAACAGCCGAACC
>JBBQED010000021.1:0-50424 GCA_038320345.1 Bacteroidia bacterium | reverse complement strand
GGTCTTATCCGCCTCGATAGCTTCAATTACCGCACGCATTCCAAATATTAAATTCTCTTCTATCATAATTTCATGTCATTCCGAACTTGGTTCGGAATCTATTGGATGCTGAAACAAGTTCAGCATGACTTTATATTAAATTAAACTGTTTTAAATGATGATTAGCATGCTTATGCAACAAATGCAACCATTGCTCATAATTAAAATCACCAAAAAAAGGATTCATAACTACAGCATTTGGATTTGCTTTATAATAACTCACAAAACTTTTGATTTCATTCTCTATCTCTTTTACTGCCTCTTCAATGTTTGCATGTCTTAAAGCTGCAGGAGTTTCAGTCATCAATGAGTTTTTTACTCCTGGCCTGAAATCTTTGTCGCTCAAAGCAAAGGCTCTTACTTTTTCTAAATGAATTTCTGCGGTTTGCATCGGTTCTTTTACTCTTTCCCATGCCAATCCAATACTATCGGTCATGTGCTCTATCATTCCTTGTGGCGATAAAACCCCAAAGTTTCCCTTCTCATCCCCTTTTAACTTTTTTAAATGAGGAATATATTCCTGTGTAAAAAACTGTTCTTTGCTCATCATATTAAGATAAAAAGAAAGGGCTCAAAAAGAGCCCTCTCAAAATTTCAAATTTAAAAATTATTTAACCGCTTGCCCTGCCTCGATGGTGAAAACAATTTTTACATTGTCACCAATTCCACCGGCATCTCCAACTCCATATTCAACACGATTAATAACGCAACGGCCTTCGAAACCTGCAACATTAGATTTTCCATACTCACCATTATCTTGAAGTTGAACTCCTAAATAATTAAAGTATAATTCAGCCTCTTTAGTAACACCTTTCATAGTTAATTTACCTTTAGCAATGTAATGGTATTCAACACCTGCTGCAGTATCCTTAACAATTTCAGAAGCTTCGAAACTTGCTTTTTTAAATTTAGCTACATCAAAAAATTCAGCTTTATCTTTTAAATGTCCGTCACGCATGCTGCTGTGTGTATTCAAAGAAGTCATGTCTAACTGAATAAATAATTTTGGTCCGCTTGCGTTTTGCATGTTTACATAACCGCTGTCAATATTAATAGTACCTTTTGTATCCGTAACTAAATGGCGAACACTGAATCCAACAGAACTGTGTGCTCCGTCAACTTCAAAATTACCGGTTAATTCATTTACATCTTTTACATTAGCATTCATCATACTATCCACTTGAGCTTTGCTAGTGAAATTGTATTCAGTACCGTTAATATTAATTTTTATTATTTCTTTTCTAACTTCTTTCATTTCAGAAGAACCACCACCAATACCAACAATGTAAGGGGCAATAACTAAAGAAACGATGCTCATTAATTTAATTAAGATGTTCATTGAAGGACCAGATGTATCTTTAAACGGATCACCAACAGTATCACCAGTAACGGAAGCTTTATGTGGTTCAGAACCTTTGTAGAAAGTTTCGCCGTTAATGACAGCACCTTTCTCAAATGATTTTTTTGCATTATCCCAAGCACCGCCAGCATTACTTTGGAACATTCCCATCAGCACACCAGAAACAGTAACACCTGCGAGTAAACCACCTAACACTTCAGGACCGAAGAGGAACCCAACAAAAATTGGAACTAACAACGCTATAGCTCCGGGAGCTATCATTTCACGAATTGATGCTTGAGTAGAAATAGCAACACATTTTTCGTATTCCGGTTTTGCTTTGTATTCCATGATTCCTGGAATTTCACGAAACTGGCGACGAACTTCATTCACCATATCCATCGCTGCACGACCTACAGCAGCAATACAAAGCGAAGAAAAAATAAATGGAATCATTCCACCAATAAACAAACCTGCAAGCACATTTGCTTTATAAATATCGATGCTATGAATTCCTGCAATACCCACGAATGCAGCGAATAATGCCAATGATGTTAAGGCTGCAGATGCAATGGCAAATCCTTTTCCTGTTGCTGCGGTTGTATTCCCTACAGCATCCAGATTATCAGTACGATTACGTACTTCTTTAGGTAGTCCGCTCATTTCTGCTATACCACCTGCATTATCTGCAATCGGTCCGAAAGCATCAATCGCTAACTGCATAGCAGTAGTAGCCATCATTCCTGCAGCGGCAATTGCTACACCATATAATCCAGCAAAATAATGTGAACCATAAATACCAGCGGCCAAAACAATCATAGGTAATACCGTTGATTCCATTCCTACTGCAAGTCCACCAATAATATTAGTAGCATGTCCGGTTGAACTTTGATTCACGATAGATTGCACAGGACGTTTGCCCATAGCTGTATAATATTCAGTGATGATGCTCATGAGTGTTCCCACAACAAGACCTACAATAATTGCATAAAACACTCCCATGCGGGTAAAACTTTCACCACGAGTGGCAGAGGTCCAGTCCAGATGCTCAGGAAGCATCCAATTCACCAAGAAATAAGATGCGATAGCAGTAAAAACGATCGACGACCAATTCCCCATGTTTAATGCTTTCTGCACATTACCATCTTCACCATCAACTTTTACGAAGAGCATACCTAAGATCGAAAAAACAATTCCGAGACCAGCAATTACCATTGGTAAAAGGATAGGCGCAATACCTCCAAAATTATCTACAGAAATTACTTCACGACCTAAAACCATTGTCGCCAGAATAGTTGCTACATATGAACCGAAAAGATCGGCACCCATACCTGCAACATCACCCACGTTATCACCTACGTTATCTGCGATCGTTGCAGGATTACGTACATCATCTTCAGGAATTCCTGCTTCCACTTTACCTACCAGATCAGCACCTACATCGGCAGCTTTGGTATAGATACCTCCACCCACACGAGCAAAGAGAGCAATGGATTCAGCACCTAAGGAGAATCCTGCTAACACTTCCAGTGCTTTTTCCATCTCCACACCATTTACACCACCCCCTTTTCCTACAACATACATATTATAGAATAAGATAAATAAGGATCCGATACCCAAAACCGCAAGTCCGGCTACTCCTAATCCCATAACGGAACCTCCAGTAAAGGAGACTTTAAGAGCCTGACTAAGACTGGTACGTGCCGCCTGAGTGGTACGGACGTTAGCTTTTGTAGCGATATTCATCCCAATATAACCGGCAGTTGCTGAAAAAACAGCTCCGATAATAAAGGAAATGGCAATGACAGGACTAGAAGTCGCTACTGTAGTTCCTGAATAGGCCAATAGCACTCCGGCTATCACCACAAAATAAGAAAGGATCTTCCATTCTGCTTTTAGGAAGGCCATAGCGCCATCAGCGATATAACCTGCCAGTTCTGCCATATTGGAATCACCTGCGTCTTGGCGGGTTACCCATCTGGCTTTCAAATACATAGTGATTAGTCCGAGAATACCTAATACCGGTATGACGTACACAAATTTTTCCATACTACTCTATTTTTAAGGGCTGCGAAGGTAGCCTTTTTGATTAAAGCAGGCAAATTTAATTTTGCTAGGCACTTAATTATTAGTGAATTAGGAATAACCATAGCTTAACATTGGAGAAAAGCAGCAGCATTTGGGCATTTTTACTCGTAAAAAGCATAAAAAAAGAGCTGACCCCAAGGGATCAGCTCTTTTCTAAAATATACTTTTAGTATTATTCAGCAATCACTAAACGCTTGTTCAGTTTTTCACCATTCGCAAGGATATTTACGTTGTACACACCTGCTTGCAATCCTGCAAGATTCAAGGAGTACTGGTATTCTCCTGCACTCAGTGTACTGCTATTACTACGTACCATTTTACCGGTCATATCGTAGATTTCAACAGTAACTGGAGCGCTTTTCTGAAGATTGATTACTAGATTGCTATTGGCAGAGGTTGTAGGGTTAGGGAAAAGATCAGCAGTAAATGTTGAAGCTGCAGGTTGTGCAATACCTACCGCTAAATCACCACGGTTAGCATTCAGAATTCTTCCGTTTGGATCAGTTACCCAACCGATGACGTGCATTTGTGAAATATCGTAACTAACAGGAACCGTATAGTTGAAAGTATAAGTATACACTCCGTTAGCCGTCATAGTTGCAGGCATACTTCCCGCTTGTCCGTCCCAACCGCCAAGAATTTCACGACCAACGTGGTCGTAATGCATTTGCGCTGCAGGAACTGGATTAGGTAATACTTCATAACCACCCATTACTCCTTGTGCATTATTTGCATAATAGTTTGTTTGATTATAATTACTTGCAGTACCTGTTACATCTTCTTCTACAACTACCGCATTGAAACGGTAATCACCAGCAAGGTCAGAAGCCAACGTAGCTGATAGTTCAATTGTCATTACAGTAGTATTAGCATCATATGTTACGCCAACATTTACATCCATTGGAGCAACGTCGTTGATACGGTTTGCATAATGAACGAAGAAAGAAGATGGATCTACATCAATATTGTAACGATCAACTAAACCACTTGGGTAACCACCGATCAATCCACCAATACCTGCATCATAAATTACATTGGTCATTGGATCTGCATTGTGCACAGCAATTAGCAATGCATCATTCGGATGAACATTACTCAGTGAATCCATAAACACAGCACCTCTTGGGCACCATCCACACCATGTACCAGTAGCTTCTTCAAAAACTACCTTTTTATTAGGAAGGAAAGTCAAGCCAGATACTACTGCATTTAATGTATCATTATTTTGATTCGCATCACCAGCAAGTTCAATCCAAACTTTCACAGGATATGTTATTGCGTTGGGAACACTCAATGGAGTTGCATGCGTAAAAGAATATGAACTAGCGAATGGAATATTCAATCCTGTTTTTGTATCGCTATAAACATTTCCTGCATTTTCCCATTTAATAGTAATTGTATTGATAGGATTAGCACCATAGTTTGTAATACTTCCAGCGATGTTACTTGATCCCGGTACGGTTACGAACTGCGTTACATTGAGTGAAGTAAGTTCTGCTTCTTCAGCTACCTGTACACCTTGTATAAACTGATAATAAGCATTATCAGCAGATGAAGGATCTGTTCCTGCCAAGATTCCTGTTGAAGGCGCTCCAGCAACATCAAATGCTGTAGTGCTATTAATTTGCACTCCAAGTGTCAAGGTAGAAGTTTGTGAACTGCGCTGATCAACGATATAAATATTGTTCGTTGTTTCTTCTAATACAATTGAGAAATAAGTGAAAGCCGTTGCAGCAGCACCACCCAGACTGTATGAAGAAAACAATACCCAGTACTGACGATTAGGTGCAGTTCCGAACTCTTTTACAACGATACTATCATTGGTTCCAGTTCCTTGAATTCCCCAGATACAAATCGACTTATCAGGAATAGCTGCGTTAGGAAGCACTTGATTAGATGATGACGGAGGAGCCATTGCTGATCCTGTATCAAAAGTCAAAATTCCAGTTGTAGAAACTTTGAAATCTGTTACGTTAACTCCATCGAAATTAAAAGTAAAAGGAAGTGTTTGAACGTTTGACCATGCTGGCGTTGCACTTGATCCTTTGATTGGAGTCCAACTTGCATCTAATCCACCACCTACAGGGTATTCCAAATCGGTGTTTAGATTTCCTGGATTTTGACCTGGTGATGTGAAAGGCAGATAATAGTATTGTGCAGAAGCAGCACTTCCGAGCAATACTAGTAATACTAATAGCGTAAGGTTTTTCCTCATTTTTATTTGTGTTGTTAAGTTGATTTTAGGTTTTGAGTGGTTAAAGATCATCAGAAAAACAGTAGAATGCAAGACTCTCTCGAAGTTTGCAGAAGAATATGACCAAAACTTCACAATAATCGCCCTACGTATAAATTGAAAACCAACTTCTTGGCAAGTTATCCTTTCGCAATTTACTGATAAAGAATAAGTAACGACCGATTCCGTTTCTTTTAAGGACAAAGAAAAGCCCCTTACCAGAGCATTTGTTGACCGGTAGGGGGCTTCTTATTTGATGGAATGATTACCGTTTTACAAAACCTCGCGCTATTGATTTTCCCGAAGATTGAAGCCTCAGATAATAAAACCCTTTTGCTAATCCTGAAACATTCACCATCATCGCCTCTCCGTTGGAAGGATTCATAGTCACATCTTTGGAGGATTGACCCAATTCGTTGAGAATATCAGCTTTCCAGTTTTCTGTCCGCAGTTCTTCCGGGATTTTAATATACAATTCATTACCCACAGGATTAGGATACAAATCGAATCCGATGGCTTCATAAGAATTGTTTTTTATGCTTGTGATATTTTGAATACTCGTAATATGTGTAGAATACAATCCGTTTCCGTGTGTTCCCACCACTACGAGTCCGTCGGAAACTCTGGTATCGATCATATCCACAACCGATGTTCCGATATTATCCGCTCCTTGTTTCACCCACACTGTTGCTGTTCCATTGAGCGTATCCGTAGCATACAAGCCTGTACTAGTTCCAACAAGATAAATGTTCCCATCACTCACGGGCAATATACTTGCCCATCTGCACGAAGGTCCGTTGCCTGAACCGGTACTTGTTTGCTCTAGATTTCCTCCTGCCTTTTGCCATGTTACACCAGCATCTGAAGTATAAAAAATACTATAGACATTGTAGTTAGAAAATACCACCATTACTTTATCTGCATCATTCGGATTTACGGCAATACAACTTACATATCCGGTACCCGGGAACAAAGTTCCTGTTATCTGAGTAGCATTCGGGAGACCAGTATTTGCATTATCGATTTTATATATTTTTCTTTTATTCGTTCCATAATATAATCTGTTTGCAGGAGTTTTTGAAACTGCAATAGCCGTTATTTCTTCTCCTGCCAATGGAACAGAATCAGGCAAGAGCGTCCAGTTGGTAGAGATACTATCATACACATTGGTTAAAGCAATTCCTGATAAGTCATCATTTCTCCACATGCGTGTTCCGGCACAGAGATACATAATGTTGTTATTGTTTGGATCTAAAACGAATGGATTGATGAACTGATATCCAGTTGCGCCGATAGGATCAAATCTTCGGTAAGCTGTAACGGTACCATTCGCATCAACAGAAGTTTTTGTCATCTTTCCTTGTTGCTTGGAGAAATAATAAAATGCTCCTCCATCACTGATCTGACAATAAGAACCATCTCCATCAAAAGAATGAAACCAAGGAACAGAAGGATCAGTTGAGTTGGTGTAATAAGTACCATTATCCTGCAAGCCTCCGATGATGATATCATTCGTACTGCCATGATCTACAGTAACAGTATAAAACTGAGCACTGATATATCCATTATTAATTTCTGTCCAGCTTACTGGCGTTGCTGTATTGTCATTCGTAATTGACACCCCACCATCGCAAGCCGAATACATAATATCAGGATTAGAAGGACGAAACACTATCATATGTTGATCAGGATGATGTCCAGGATATTCTTCAACAAATGGAAGTGCTGCACCCAATGCATAGCCACCAATTACTGAAGTATTCAACGAATCACTAAAGGCTGAAGTAGAACGGAAAATATTAGTACCACCAAGAAAGAGGACGTTAGCATTGCCGGGTTTTACTTTCACAACTAAATCATATCCACCTTGTGTATTCATCCCATTAAATACATTAATATTTCCCGGCAAATTTTGCGATAAATCTGTCCAAACTCCACCTGCTCCTGATCCGTTTCCACTGAGGTATTCATACTTCCATAAACTATTATATAAAGTATCACCTTGAAAATCGGTACTTATTTTTCCCGCCCCGGGTGTGGGTCCGAAGAAATAAACTGTGTTTTCATTATTGGGATCAATACCAATTACCTGACGATCGTAATTCACTGGAAAATTGACGGGCAAAATATTCGTATAGGCGGTACCGTTAGTACTTCTCCAGATTCCTTTTTGCGCTGCTGCTCCATCGCTGCTAATAGAAATGTAAACTACACCTGTTGGAGACACTGCAACATCCGAAAAATATGCTTGCGTTGGACCTGTGCCACCACCGCCTTTTACCAGAGTCCATGCTGTTCCACCGTTTACGCTCCTGAAAACACCATCGTAAACTGCGGCATAAATAATATCCTGAGCTGCATTAGAAGAATCTACAGCAAGTCCCCATGTAACATCCCATATATTATCAAATGTTTGAGGTGTTCCGGAAACTGTACTGGTTATAGACGACCAAGTTAATCCACCATCAATAGATTTATACATCCCATTACCTAGATAAAATGCCGATCCTCCACTTGCAGAAGTACCATATGCTTCACCGGTGAGATAGTACCATGTATTTGTATGTCCAACACGCGTATCTTGAATGACTGCATTGACGCCTTGATATCCGTTTTCGGAACTTACTCTCGTCCATGATTGGCCATTATCTGCACTCCTCCATAATCCACCTGAAACAGCCCCCGCAAACAATACATCTTCATTAGTAATGTCAATTGCAAAAGCACGAGTGCGTCCACCTACATTAGAGGGACCTCTGAAATCAAATGAGGTAATTGCTGAAGTTCGGCTCATTGTGTTTCCCGATCCTCCCGGTAAGGTTGCAGAAAAAGCAAGTTCACGTTCTCTCATTCGTGCAGGAATCTTTCCTGTTTTTGGATCTGATAATCGCTGTCGATCCCATTCCATACGATCCCTCACATCATCTTCCATTCCTTCTCCTCTTTTTTCACGCTTTACTTCCGCAGTAAATGGAGAGTTCTTGTAGGAACATGAATTCAACAGTAACATCATGACACTGCTTAATATCAGAATTGGCTTTTTCATAAGAGATTCCTTTGGTTGAAGATGGACACATTAAAATAAGAAAGTCTAAATGTAGTCATGAGAATCAATAGTCAAAACAGAAGTTTCTAATTTTTTAATTGAATTATCTACGGGTTCAATCGAAACTTACACCGTTTCAGTAAATCCCATTTCCCGAATGCCGAAAACTTACGTACTCTTGATCACCAGGAAATTCTAAGTAGAGGCCGGCGATTAATATGAATGCCCGGATAAGACCTAAAACCCTTAAACGAACAATTGTTACTGCCCCTTAGCAGTACGAGTTTGCCGGATAACTAATTTTCAATCAAGCCATTGTCCCGGCCTCTCCCTGGTCCATTTGCACCAAAAGCACATAAAAGTGAGAAGAAGCTTTTTAGCCACAAATGAAATCAGTAACTTTGAAATTGATGTACCCCGGAACTTCCTTCAAAATTTTACTTTCTGCGATATTGCTGTTAATGGCAAGCAGTTGCTTGATGGCGGCCGTTGCCTTACGTTTACCAATTCAATTTACTATTGAAAATGGTAATTACGCTCAAAGTATTATTACGATTAAAAAAAACGGAGAAACGGTAAACACGTTTCAAGGAAACCGAAATTCCAATCTTAAATTAGAATATGGCAACGAGTATATGTTGTTGTTTAGTAAACCTGGATATATTACCAAATCGATTCGTGTCAATACTTCCGTTCCGATGGAAAGAACAGAGAACGGTTTCGAGCCTTATAAAATCGGAGTTCGTTTATTCAAACAATATGAAGGAGTAAATATTGTAATCTACAATCAACCTGTAGCTTTTATCCGCTTCCATAATGAACTTGATGAATTTGGTTATGATGTTGATTATACAAAATCGATTTTATCGATATTAAGTTTTACAGAAGATGTTTTAGCTAAAAAGGCAGAAGAAGAACGCTTATCATTAAAACATGCTGGAATAAAATTCAAATCAGATCCCAAGGAACCAGCGCCCTCTTTGTCGGTACAAAAAATAAATCCGGCACCTGTAGTAGAACACCCGATTCCTGAAAGAGTTACTGTTGCAGTTATCCCTCCACCCGTCTCACTTACTCAAGCCAATCCGGAGTTAGAAACACCATCTGTTACGAGTGAACATTCAAAAGTAAATTCGCCTTTATCCGATTCAGAAAATAAGATTCAACTTAATCAAGGAGCTGAGAATATTCCTATCCCTGCACCAGTTGCTGCATCAGAAGAAAACAAAAATTTTGCAGATGTTGAATCTGGAAATGACACTCCAAGTGGATCATCAAATACTAACGGTGACGATGTTCCGAAAACGGTTCTCCTGAAAGATGCGGGAGCTGATTTCCCTGTAACGAATGCGGTAGAAACCCCTACTCCTTCTATAACCACTGAACATCTGGTGGAGGCGAATAGAACAATTACTATTTTTCATATTTCGGATGGAAAGCAATCTGTTGATATTAAAAAAGTAAATTACAACTGGGGCGGTGTATTTTATTTTAAGGACCGTAATTTATCCATTTCGGAAAATCTTTTTCAGTGGTACTTACAAGGGAAGTAACCTTTATTTTCGTGGTTTAATCTTCTACTTGAGCAGGCACGGGCTCTTGTCGTTTAACCTTTCCTTTAAATTTATTAACCGTATAAATTAGAAACGGAACGAATACTACAGTTGGTAATAACCATGCAATAAATGCTGGATTAGTATGAACGTTTTGCACTAAAAATGCAGTCATAGTTGCGATATATCCGCCCATCATTCTACCGATATGGATAAAAAGCCACTCGTTTTTTTCCTGGGAGGGAACCGTAAATCTTTTATAATCGCTGATTACGGCTCTGCTCATAATGAAACCGAATACGATACCCAACACCCCAAAACTATTATTATGATATAGCATCCAGATCCCCCAAAGTATGAGGCACACATTGAAAGCTGCTGCAACCCATTGTATGGTCCAGTCGATTACTGCCGGTTTTTGTCCACGGTGAAGTTTTTTTAATTTCAAGGATCTTACACCTGTGCTGACAGCATGTAAAGTAAAGATGGCGATCATCAACAAGAAAAAATTTTGATGATAGATGGACATATATAAAGCAGATCCTACGATGAACAGCATTGCGTAGAAATAAATTTTACCTGCGGCACGGTGCAGTTTACCACCGTTTTGATTCATCATCGCAATAGGACCAGCCACCAGCGCAAGGCTACCAGCAAGGATGTGGAGGATTCTTAAAATATCGAAGAAGTATTGCATAGTTGTATTTATGAATGCTGCAAAGAAAGCTGTAACACTCAACCAAGACAACCACAAAGGGTCAAACTGAATCTTTGAGGGATAGAAAGTAGGCTTTAGGGGTGAATGGGGAATTTGCGGGCTATTTGGAAAGCCTGTTGCTTAGTTCGTTATTCAGATTCCGAGAAACAGGAACCAGAATTTCTGAATTTCTAACCTTGAGACGATAGCCTTGAGAATTTCCCGTTACTCCATACACGTGATCGAGATTTACGATCCAACCTCTATGGCAGCGATAAAAAGCATTTTGATTTCGGAGATCTTCCTTTGCATTTTTTAAGGTTGACCGAATCAATTTCGACCGTTCCAGTTCTCCTTCTAAAAAGTGAACATCAATATAATTATCCGCAGCAGAAATAAATAGTAACTCCATAGCAAAAAGTTCTAGGTTATCTTTTGGATTCTCAGAACGCAAGGTGATTTTTAATTCCGGTTCAATGCCTAACCTTTTCTTATGATGCATCCGACTGGAGATCTTTTTAGCTTCTCCCAGATTTTTACGCATCAGCCTTATCTGTTGAAACAATACAATGATAGTTACTGGTAAAACAGCCACTAATAAGGTAATCACTTGGAAATTGAACAGCAGTAAAAGACTAGGTTGCTGATGAAAAATACTGATGGAATACATCAGATTTCCCAAACCAATGCTCACTATATTCCATAAGGTAAAGAGGATTTGTTTCCAAACAGTCCAGCTTTCTTCTGAGAAGAATCGAGGGAAGAAAACCGTTAATACCATTAAATTAAAAAATAATATTAACATACAAAGTAATCCATAGCCGAGGAGTATCGATATGACATCATTAGCGGGTAAAGTATATAACCCGAAGGGACGAAAGAGCAAAAGAAAAAGGAATACAAAGATGCCCATTCCAATAGCTATTACTATTTTTCGTGGCCTGGAATCTGAGAGTGGGTAAGGCTGTTGTAGGAAACGAGATACCGGATTCATTAAAGAAGTCTGCCCGGTTTGATTCCGGAAAGTACTGCTAGTTAAGTTATTTCTCCGACATCTGAAAATTTAAGCTTAAAAAACTTAAGTTTTTTCGAAATCTGAACTAGAGGTTACTGAAGATAGTTCTTCTGGAAGAATTGAGAATATGCAGGATAGTTTTTACTTCTCACAAGTTCCGTCAAATTTTCCTGGGTGATAGAATAGAACTGGACGGAAGCTGGATCAAATTCTGTTAACAATCCCGCCTCCTCCATAATCTGTTCATAATAGACCATCGAAGCGTTCTTATCTGCAAAGCTTTTAATAAGTATATATTGGTATTGCAGATCAATATTTCCATTTACCACTTCAAGATTTTCATCCGTATGATCTCGATTATTATAGGAATTCAGTTTTCCGATCAGCTCAGCAGTATTGATAGCTCCCTTTTTAGAGAGTACGAGAAACATCTGAGGTTGATCATTTGCTTTTACAAACTTCACGGAATTATCAATCTCCTCTTGAATCTCTGTTGCCTTACCGGTATCAATTACCGTTGATGTTATGCTTGTTCCGTGGATATAATCTAAGATTTCTTTTGCTCTCGTTGCTGCAGTATCTTTTGGATAATTTCGAACAACTTCCTCGAGAGCGAGTTCGAATTCAGGAAGTGTTTTTGTTTTACCTATGGCCATCGCTTTTAGCAACGTAAATTTAGGCATGAGCTTATTTCCGGGATACATCGTTTCAGCATCCAGTTTACGCTCGATCACTTCTGCATACTGACGGTTTTCATAAGCCCGGTAAGTATTTTCATAAAACACTTCTAGTACTGCTGTCTTTTTCTTTAGCTCCTTAAAATAATTAGGATTAAGAATCAGTTTGCTGTACTCCGATTCTGGATAATTAGCGAGGAGGTAATTCTTATAATAATCCGATTTCACTGAATCTCCCAATGTAGCCCAAGTACGATAGAGATTATAATACGAAGGTTGTTTGTATTTATTTTCTGGATAACGCTGATC
This sequence comes from Bacteroidia bacterium, assembly GCA_038320345.1. GTDB lineage: Bacteria > Bacteroidota > Bacteroidia > AKYH767-A > OLB10 > JBBQED01. The sequence continues at coordinate 37,428 of JBBQED010000021.1, read as the reverse complement.
AAGTGTTTCGAAACTCTTTACACTTTCTGGAAGATTATTGAGTTGTTCTCGATAAATCACTCCCACATTATAATAAGCTTCTGTAATTCTTATATTAGATTCTTTAATGGCCGTTTCTGAGGATGGAATCATCTTTAGATATGCTTCTTTCCGTGCTGTTGATTCCAGTTTTGAAATAGAATCGGTATTGAGTCCTGGCGTAGCTAACGACGAGTCTACTTCTTCTAGTTCATTGTTACCCGCAACAATCAATTCTTTATCACTACGTCTCCAATCATCTTCCAATTTACGTGTTCCCCATTTCTTAAGGAATTCATTAAAACCAAAACTCATGGCAGCTTGATTATAAAAATACCATGATCCTTGCGCTGTTGCAGGCTGCGTTAAATTTTTAGGCTGACTTTTCAGATCTTTCTCTTCTAATACCGCTTGTTCTTCTAACTTCTGCGCTTCTTCCTGCTCTATCTTCAGTCTTTCTTTTTCTTCGTTTTCTCTGCTGATTACCTTATCAACCATGGCCTCTCTTTCCGACTGCGTCATCTTAGATAGTGTTTGCAAGCTATCTTCTTGCATGATGACTTTCAGATTTTTTACTAAACGATCAAGACTATTTCTTTTTGCTTGAACATCTAAATAATCTGGATGATCGGTTCCAAGATTTGTAAGACAACTATCATAGTATGCTGCAGCTGGAATATATTCTGGTCGCTTTAAATAAATATCACCCAACACCATATAACCACTGGCTTTCTGTGTGTTTTCTGATGGACCAGAATGCAATGATAAATTCAGATATTCAATTGCTTTTTCTTCTTGATTTTCACGACGCGCAATTCCGGCAAGTGCAAAATAAATACGGTCACGGTATTCTTTGTTCTTTTCGTCTTTGAGCATTTTATTCAGCTCTTTCTTCACCGCCTCTGCATTACCACTGCTGATGTCATAACAACTAGCTCGGTTAAATCTTGCATATAACGCCATCTCATAAGGTGGATGAAGTTTAATCACCCTGTCGTACACCGTGTATGCTTTATTGAGATCTCCTTGCTTTTGTAAAAGTTGACCTAAGATAAAAGTGTAACGCGCACGGTCATCTCTTTTCTTTGCTGTTGCCGATGCAGCTTCCAATGCTTCAATAGCACGTGGAATATCATTTTTTATCAAATGATATTGAGCAAGAGTAGCATTATATAAACCCTTAAGTTCAACAGGGAATTTTTTATCCGCTTTTAAGAAGTCGAGGAGGTATTCAGCATCAACTGTTTTCCCTAACTCAAGATAAGATTTTGTAAGCCAGAGCAAAGCTTCGGGACGCGAATCCATCTCTTTATATTCATTGGAAGCATATTGAAAAGTTTCGATAGAACTCCAGTAATCGTGCTTATAAAACTGACTTTTCCCAATCACCAGCCAGCAGTCGTCAATCCACTTATTTCTTTCTGCAACTCTGCTATCATGTTTCCCTTTTACATTGATGGAGTGACGGGTAATTGCCACGGAAGCCTTTTTAATAGCTTCATCCATATCTGGAAAAACTGCTTTTGCCTGATTGAGATCTCCATATTTGAAGATAGAAAGCACCCGGTCATATTTATCCTCATGCGCATCGGCTAATGTTTGCGCACCTTGTTTCATCCGCTCACGGGCGTTGAAAAAGTAATTATAGTGTGTGGTGGTACCGTGATAGGCACGGCTAAATACAGTATTCTTATTGACACTGCAAGAGGACCAAAGAAGTATGCCTGTTAAGAACAGGGTATTGAAGCGCAGTTTTTTCACGGTTAATCGCAGAACTGGAAATAATTTGGTTTAATAATAACTGAAATCCGTGTGATTTAGTGTCAACAAGCAAATATCGGGATAAAAATAAAGCCTTTCTTGCTCCCCTCGGCATTTATAGCACTAATCAGGGCACTTTAAAAAAGCCTCTGCTTCTATTGATTTCCGATATTTGTCGGTATGCCCATGCCAAAGGCCAAAAGTAAAAGGATCGTCAGGAAGCTCAGAAGTAAGTTTCGGCTGGTGGTTATGAACGATCAGACATTCGAAGAGCGTTTTTCCTTGCGACTCTCCCCGATGAATATGCTGGTTTTTGGTGGTACTATTGCCTTGAGCCTCATAACAGTTACGCTTTATATCATTGCTTTCACGCCGATCCGAGAGTATATTCCAGGATATGCCGATGTGAACATGAGGCGATCGCTCGTCAACATGACCCTCAAAACAGATTCCCTCACCAGTCAGATGAATGCTCAGGAACTTTACCTGAGTAATTTGCTGAATGTGATAAATGACAAATCCGATAATACTCGCCCTGAAAGAGGTACCGTGGAAGTCACGTTATATGATAGTATCCGCAATCTGAGTCGTGGAGCCGAAGATTCAATACTCCGTGCTCAAATGGAAGCTCGTGATCGTTTCGAACTTGCGGGAAGAGATAAAGCATTCTCCTCCGGAATTGGGAGTTACTCTTTCTTTACTCCACTAAAAGGAAGTATCACCACAAAGTTTAATACTACGCAGAAGCATTTCGGGATTGATATTGTGGCGGGGCCTGATGAAGTAATTAAAAGTGCACTCGATGGAACTGTAGTCATCGCCAACTGGACGTCTGAAACTGGATATGTTATAGGAGTTCAACATAGTAATAATCTATTTACCTTCTATAAACATAATTCGGCATTGCTGAAAAGTGCTGGTGATTATGTGAAAGCAGGAGAAGTAATTGCTATCATCGGAAATACAGGTGAATATAGCAGCGGTCCGCATTTGCATTTTGAACTCTGGTACAATGGTAATCCTGTTAATCCTCTCGACTATATTAATTTTTAATAAATTATCCTTGTAAATATTTCTTCCCTTGAAAAGACGAATAGCCATCTTAGGATCTACAGGATCAATCGGTACTCAAGCACTTGAAGTGATTGCTTCGCATCCTGAAGCATTTGAAGTAGAAGTACTCACTGCCAATAGCAATGCTGCGCTATTAATTCAACAAGCCTTACAATTTAAACCGAATGCAGTAGTTATTGCGGATGAGTCGCGTTACGCTGAAGTCAAAGATGCATTGTCAAGTGAACCTGTTAAAGTATATGCTGGCATAGCCGCTATTTCACAATTGATGGAGATGGAAACCATCGATATGGTATTAACGGCAATGGTAGGCTTCGCAGGACTCGAACCAACGTTAGCGGCTATCCGAAATAAAAAACATATTGCACTAGCGAATAAAGAAACGTTGGTAGTTGCTGGTGAACTGGTAACAAACCTAGCGAAAGAAAATGGAGTACGCATTCTGCCTGTCGATTCTGAACACAGTGCAATTTTCCAATGTCTGGCAGGAGAAGAAAAAAATCCGATAGAAAAAATTATTCTGACTGCTTCAGGAGGACCGTTTCGCGGAAAAAAATCTAGTGAATTAATACATATTGGTCCAGAACAAGCCTTGAAACATCCTAATTGGACGATGGGTGCAAAGATCACTATTGATTCAGCAACACTCATGAATAAAGGCCTAGAAATGATAGAAGCCAAATGGCTTTTTGATTTGGCAGGAAGTCAGATTGATGTCATTGTTCATCCTCAATCTATCATTCATAGCATGGTGCAGTTTATGGATGGATCGATGAAAGCCCAGATGGGTTTACCGGATATGAAACTCCCGATACAGGTAGCGTTAGCTTATCCGTTCCGACTGAATTCAGATTTCCCTCGATTTGATTTCATAAAATATCCTCAGTTCACTTTCGAAAAAGCCGATGAAGAAACCTTCCGTTGTCTGACTTTAGCGCGATTAGCGATGGAAAAAGGAGGTAATATGCCTTGTATCATGAATGCCGCTAATGAAGAAGCAGTTGCTGCTTTTCTCAAAGGAAAAATTGGATTCTTACAAATTGCAGAAGTAATTGAAACAACCATGCAAAAGGTACGTTATATCTCTACTCCTGATCTGAACGATTATCAACTAAGTGATCAGGAAGCCCGAGAACATTGTAAAGAAGCGATGCTTTCAAATAAAGTTGTAAATAGGTGATTTATAGCACAATCCTAAAATAAGACGCAATAATTCACCTCCTAATAAGACAACTTCAGTAGGGGGTTATATCCTCTGCCTAAAAAATTAAAGATACTTTTGCACTAATGAACGGATTAACAATGGCTGCTCAGCTGATTCTGGGCTTATCAATACTAGTTACCTTGCATGAATTAGGACATTTCCTGGCAGCAAGAGCATTTGGCATAAGAGTAGAAAAGTTCTTTCTCTTTTTTGATGCCTGGAACATCAAACTCTTCAGTTTCAAAAAGGGTGATACTGAATATGGGATCGGCTGGCTTCCTTTAGGTGGCTATGTAAAAATCTCTGGGATGATCGACGAGAGCCTAGATACTGACGCGATGGCATCAGAACCACAGCCTTGGGAGTTTCGTGCTAAACCAGCATGGCAGCGCTTGATTGTAATGGTAGCTGGCGTAACGATGAATGTAATTTTAGGAATCGCGATTTTTTCGTACAGCCTTATGCATTACAAACAGGATTATCTTCCGGTAACGGAAGTGAATAATGGCCAAGGCATCTATGTGTACAAATTAGGACATGATCTTGGTTTGCAGAATGGCGATAAACTAATTGCGATCAATGGAAAAAAGTTTGAACGTTTTGATGATGTACTTTCTACACGGGTAATATTCGGTGCTGCATTAACAATAGAACGTGCTGGACAAACTCGTGAAATTATTGTACCCGATAATTTTTACCGGACCATTACTAGTGCGGGAGGAAGAGGAAATTTCATTGGTGCCGGACCTCTCCATTACGAAGTAACACTTGCCGACGACAACGAACCCGCAGCGAAAGCAGGTGTTAAAATAGGTGATAAAATTACCGCTATCGACGGATCACCAATTTTAGATCTCGATGATTTGAAAAACAAATTAGCAACATTAAAAGACTCTACAACACGATTAACAATTGATCGCGATGGTAAATCTTTAGATATTGTTTGTGGAGTAAACAAAGCTGGTAAGATCGGTATTGGATTTCAAGCGGGTGTCATTCAAAATAAGGATTATAAAATGACTCCTTACACATTGGGTTCCGCATTATCCTATGGAAGTAGCGATGCTATGGAGGCTTTAGTTTCGAATGTAAAAGGCCTGCGTAAAATATTTACCGGAGAAGAAAAAGCACAAGATTCCGTTCAAGGACCTATCGGCATTGCACAGATTTATGGAGGTACTTGGGACTGGGCTCGCTTCTGGGCCATCACAGGATTACTTTCTATGGTACTTGCCTTTATGAATATGTTACCAATTCCTGCGCTCGATGGAGGTCATGTAATTTTCCTAACAGTTGAGAGCATTAGCGGAAAAAAATTCAGCGATAAATTCATGGAACGCGCACAGGTTGTAGGAATGGTTATCCTGTTATCACTGATGGTATTTGCAATTGGCAATGATGTTTGGAAATATATTCTTCATTGATTTTTTTAATGTGCGCTGGTGATAATATTGGAGTGTACTTTTGAAAAAAAAAAATTTATTGCGTTGGTAAGGGAATTTGAAATCTTGAACTCAATTCGTTCGATGAAAATTTCACTCGAAGAACTACTTAACTATTTCTTGTAATCGGTATCCTCAAAATTAATTCATACCAGGTACCTAGAACATTCATTTTCTCTCGAAAAATTCAGCTCCTTTACGAGCTGAAACTCTGTGACTTTGCATGCCTTGCATCACCTCTTTACAATTTAAGTTTATCTATCTTGATATGCCCTCTAATCCATCTCGGGAGTATGATTGCGCCTATAAAGAGATAAGGGTAATAACTTAGCATCCTCCACAAAACACCCAATGTAGGAGCGAGACCTTTGATAATAAATTCGCCAAGAAAATCATTGAACATGAATTCCGCAAGACCACTTCCACCAGGAGTTGGACTCAACAGGATAATGATTCCCATTACTACTTGTTTTCCATAGATCACAAAATCACTAAGTTCTTTTTCTCCATGAAAGGCATGAATAATACAATTTACGATGGAATAACGTGCCGTCCAAGATGCAAAAGTAGCTGCCATTGATGTCGACCAATACTTCCAGTTTTTCTCACGTAAGCCATTCGATGCGATCACCAATTGATCTCCAGTTTCACGTGCTCCACTTTTCCACCTGCGCAAAAGTTTAAAGGAAAACAATCCAATTAATGCTCTTCGGATTAAATGTGGATTTACAAAAAGTGCATAAGCGATAAATAATTTATAAGCAAGAATCAAAAAGTAAACAGTCCAGAAAGTATAGAAGATACTGCTACCAAATCCAGTATTGAGATGGATGCCAGAAAACAATGCCTCCTTACCAGCAATCCAATAAACCAATGGTGCCATCACCACTAAAAAGATTCCATCTAAGAAAGATGAGTTCATGATGGCAGTAATACTTTTCCCCATGTTCACTCCCTCTTTATTGAGGATCAGAATTGCGAACAGAAAACCTCCACCTAACATTCCAGGAGCTAACGCAGAACTAAATTCCCAGAGCATAATCACAATAAAGGAACGATACCAATTAATCTGCTGATCGGTGAGAATTCGAATCCGTATCATGTAAGCAAAATCACGGATGACTACCGAAATTATTGCGAGACTGAACCATAATGTGGATGTGGAAGTCCAATGAATAGTATCAAAAGCACGAATATCAAATTCTTTCAAAAAAAGCCAGCCCGCAACGAGAACACCAATAAGCACCGGCCACATAATACGTTTAGGTGACAAGTGTTTTAAGAGTTCCCGATGATCAGTCTGCATCCTCGGTTGGTGGGGTAATCTTCGGTGCAGCTTCAGGTGTGCAGACTACAAAATTATTATAGCCTTCATCCATAAAAATCAAAAGTGTTCCGTTTTGTAAAAGTTCCAATAAAGCAAGGAAAGTAAATACAGCGTGTAATCGTGTAGTGCATTCTTCAAAAAGTTCCGTGAAATTCTGTTGAGGACTTCTTCTCAATCGGGTAGTGATATAGTCTTTCTGATTATCAATTGTAAAACGACTTTGGACAACCGTGTGCACTACTTTATTTTGATTGTCTTCGAAGCGGTTCATCACCTTTTCGAAGGTGGCAATGAGCTTGTAGAGGGTCAGCTGATTTAATTCACCTGCATAGCCCTGTTCCAAATTTCCAGACAATCGGCTGATTTCCTGTTGGATATTTCCTCTAGCAAAGCGCTGCATCCGATCATCTTCCAAACTCCGAAGATCTTCCGCCGCGGCCTTAAATTGCTTGTAATCAAGCAGCTGACGAACAAGATCTTGTCTTGGATCAATTTCATTCCCTGCTTCATCCTTTTCATAGCGAGGAAGGAGCATTCTCGCTTTAATGCGCATGAGGGTTGCAGCAACCAAGATGAATTCACTGGCGAGTTCTATATTCATCGACTGCATTTGATGCATATACTCCATGAACTCATTGGTGATGCCAGCAATAGGAATATCATGAATATCTAACTCATCCCGCTCAATAAAGAACAGTAACAAGTCAAATGGCCCTTCAAATTGGGGTAATTTTATTTCGAAACTCTCGCTCACAGGAAGATTGCAGGTTTATTTATGAGGACGGATATGTAGGATCTGTCTTGTACAAAGGAACAAAATATCCTGAAGGATGAAAAGCACAAAAAAACCCCGGCACCAAGGCCAGGGCTTTCTTTACTATAATAGCTTAATGGAGTAAATTAATTCCCACCAAAATACAGGGTGAATCCAACATTAATTCCGAAAGTAGAACCTTTTATTGACTCATCCGCTCCATCAGGTTTGTAGCTTGTCAAGTCGTAACGAATGCTAGGCTCAAGGCTGATATTGTCATTTAACATCCAAGCATAACCAACAGCAATACCTAAATCGCCAGTGTTAGCTTTTACATCTCCAGAACCAGAACCGTCGTTTGATGTTGAACTTCCGAAGGCATAACTCAACTGTCCGAATACTTTCATTGGTAAATAGTAACGTACGAATGGTCCAAGTCCGAAAGTTGAAGACTTGTAATCACCAGTCTTAGAGCTATTGAAATCTAATGCGATCCCTGCAGCCAAGTTATCAATTAAGAAATAACCAATAGTTGGGGTGATGTTGAAGTTTGTAGTTGCATCGTCCTGATCTTTATCAACTTTCCCAGAGCTGAAACCAAGATTCGAGCTTGCTCCTACTAACCAATGTCCTTGTTCTGTTTGTGCATAGGTGTTAACAGAAAGCAGCAAAGCAGCCGCCATTGTTAAAATTACCTTCATTGTTCTTTTCATGAGTTTAAGGTTTTAAGTTTTTCAAATTTAATCCTAATCAGAACCCTTAATCGGCAGGTAGATTCGTTAAACCAACAGTTCAATGTTAATATCCACAATGTATAGTTTTAAATTATCTACCATAAAATATAATTAATTAGTTATAAACATTTGAATTTCAATATTTTAATTCAAAAAATACAATTCAACAAATTAACTGCTTCCGGATGATTAGTTCTGCCTAGGAAAAATGATTTTATTTATCAATGAGATTTAATGTTTATCCATCGCCTAGATTGAATTATTAAATAAAGGATTGTCGGCAAGTTTAATAGTTGATAAACCGAATAGGATAAGTACGGGCAATATATTAAACGCAAAAAAGGGAACTCATTTTCATGAATTCCCTTTTGAAATATTCGGATAATCCGACTTGACTTAGATTACAAACGGTAACCTAAACGGAAAGAAGGAAGGATATAAGGTGTTAATGTGAAATCTGAGCTTTTTGAATCAGATCCATTTCCATCAATTTTAACTTCTCCATAAGCATTGAAACCAATTCCCCAACCTAATTCAATTCCTAAGTAAACTTTAGGAACGATATAGTAATCCATACCAGTGAAAGCACGAAGACCTACACCAAATCCACTTTGTGAATTTTTTGCATCATCTTCTTTAGCACCAATGCGCGCAAAACCAAGTAATGCATCAGCACCTAAGTAAGTAGAAAGACGCTCAGCTCCAGCTTGATGCTTTTCAATTCCATAACCTAAAGCAATACCAAACTCAGACTTGCTCGATTTTATAGAACCGCTCTTTTGATTTTCAGAAGCAATAGATAAGTTCACAAGGAAACGACGCGCTTCAGTCTCGCTAACAAATTTACGTGCACGAATTAATGGTAAAGTAGCTCCTAAAGAACCAGCACCAGAAGTTTCTCCAGTTATTGGATCAACACTTGAAGGATAAACATTTCCTCTGTCTAAACCACCGCTTAATTTTTGCAGAAAGCCATCGTTTAAATTAAAAAGTCCACCGCCTACTACGTTCAAAGTCATTTGAGTTTCAAAAGACCATTCACCAGTAGTTGGTTTGTTAAAGGTACCACGATCGTTTTTAATTTGTGCATCTGCAGAACCAAATCCGATCACTAATAAGCCGGCAAGGATTGTAAGGCTTTTTTTCATTTTGTTTGTTTTTAGTTAACTTTTAGAATCTTTTTAACGTAACTTGAATTAACGCTGCAATATTACTAAAAATATATTCTACAAGCTTTTTAAAGGGTTTAATTTGGGGAGATGGATATGTTTAGAAACAAAAAAAACATATATCCTAAAATATTATTATTCAATGAATTAATTGAATAAAAAAGGATTCGACCGTTGGAAAAAGTATCTACTGATAAAATTTTATTAAAAATTAAATAACCTAACATTTATCCGAAACCTATAATATTAGACTTCTACAGCAGCGAAAATAAAATATAGTACAATTTCAGTTGCTCTTTTTCAAAACCTCCCCTCTTAGTTGTTCCTTTATCCATTGAGCTATATCCGGAAATGTTTTTTCCATAATATCTACATCACGGTTTGTATTGGAAGGAAAGAAAGCAATGGCATAATTTCCGACAAGTAACTTTCCACTAGGTGTCATCAAAGAATAATGGATGATCAACTCACGACGATATACTTTATTCGCAATATCGATACACGAATTATAATTTGTTTTAATTTCAAATTGATTGATCGATAAAATCAGGTCTGCGTCATAACGGTGAGCTATAGCCGAAGTCTCTACAGAATCCCCAATTTCAGCGTCCATAAATTTAGTATCCCCTTTCGTTGTTAAATAAGTAGGTGCTGAATGCTGGTTATTGAGATCAGGAGTTTTCTTTTCTTTTTTACTTGGATCATCTGGACGAACTGCTTTTGAACCGACTGGATTCTTATATACATAGCCTGACTGTCCGTAGAAGCGCATAATATCCTCCTTAGCCTGCTTCCCGCTATCCTGTACTAAACTGATGCAAGGAATTATCGTTTCCAATTCAGCAGCTATTTTTAAACTCAGTACTTTCCTAAAATTCTCGCGATACACATTTGGGCTTTTTCGTGTAGCACTTATGATGTCTTGCTCCGAATCACTCAGATACATATCGGGATTAAAAGGCATGATAAGCACTCGATGGTATTTTAAACTATCTGCCTTCTGCGCATGAGTTAAGGAAACACTCAATACTACAATCAGCAGTAGTAATTCAACTTTTAGGAGTAAGGTTTTCATGATGAAATTCTGATTGACAAAAATAAAAAATCCCTCTTCTCACAGGCACTAACCTGCAAAGAAGAGGAACACGAATTGTTTTTTTTCAAGGATTAAGGTTGTACCGGAGGTTGCATTACCGCACCACAATTTTTGCAGGTCCGTAAATTTAGATCTGCATAAAAATTATTCATCAGCACTGGTAATTGCACAACAATATCTTCTAGTCCGAAAAATTCTTCATAGAGTTTATGATCACACTTTTCACAAAACCACATGCAGGCATCTTTTTCGTCTTTTGTACGATAACGTTCTATAACGAGACCGATTGTATTAGCGGGGCGTTGAGGCGAATGAGGCACTCTAGGAGGAAGTAAAAACATCTCCCCTTCTTTCACCTGAACATCTACTTGTTTCCCATCCTGAACGGTACGTACAGTAATATCTCCTTCCAGTTGATAGAACAACTCTTCTCCTTCTTCCCAGTGATAATCTTTCCGGGCATTGGGCCCGCCCACAATCATGATGATATAGTCATCATTTCCTTTAATGATTTGTTGATTTCCCACAGGAGGTTTCAACAAGTGACGATTTTCATCGATCCACTTTTTTAGATTAAACGGTGCAAGAATTGCCATAGCGTGTATTTTTGGTGCCCGAAGCAAATATAAACAGAATTCGATCGGTTAAACAGGGATCAAAATACTGATCTTTACCACGACGTTAAATTACTCCAAATGAACTTAGCATTAGATCCATATACCGCTCTTGTTTGCGGAAGCACTCAAGGAATCGGAAAAGCTGCCGCTACCGAACTGGCTACATTAGGAGCTCGCATAGTGCTCCTCGCCAGAAATAAAGAAGAACTCGCTAGTGTGAAGGCTACATTACCCGGAAATAAAGCACATCATGCTATCGTTGCCGATTTCAGCCGACCTGCAGAAGTAGATCAAGCGGTGAAATCTTTTATTGCTGAGGGTAATCTTATCCATATTCTTGTAAATAATACTGGCGGTCCTCCCGGAGGCCCAATTGCCAATGCAACGGTTGAAGCTTTTGAGGCTGCTTTTCAACAACATCTCCTTTGCAATCATCTCCTCGCACAAGCTGTAATGAATGGCATGAAGCAAGAAAAATACGGGCGGATCATCAATGTGATTTCTACCTCTGTTAAAATTCCGTTGAAAGGATTAGGAGTAAGTAATACGATCCGTGCTGCTGTTGCTAATTGGTCTAAAACACTTTCCATTGAATTAGGTCCTTTCGGAATTACTGTAAATAATGTTTTACCGGGAGCAACTGCAACGGGACGGCTGAGCTCAATTCTTGAAAACAAATCCACTCAGAGCGGACGATCTTACGAAATCTTAGAACAAGAAATGTTGCACGAAATTCCCGCAGGTAGATTTGCAAAACCCGAAGAAATTGCCGCGGCAATCGCATTTCTGGCGAGTCCTGCAGCAGGTTACATTAATGGAATAAATTTACCTGTTGATGGAGGAAGAACTGGATCACTTTAATGAGTTAATTAATTTGCGAGTTAATTTTTTGAATGAGCCTATCTAGATGAAAACGCCGAAGCAACGAAAGCAACTTACCTCCTTTGTTATTCTTGTAGTATTGGTAATTCTATACCTTCTATTTTTCAGAAAAGAAGAAAATAATGTAGTTGATAAAAGGCATAAGATTGATAAGCGCGAGAAAGCTTTCCGCCATAACCGTGTTTATTATACCAAACATGCCCGTTGCAGGATGGATTGCCGACATATAGATGAATCAGAAATAAAAGAAATTCTAGAGATTGGTGAAATTAATTATGCGAAAAGCGAGACTAACGCTCAGCCCTGTCCGAAGTTTGCTCTAGAAGGGATTACACATGATAAGCAACATGTAAGAATTATTGTTGGAGATTGCGACTCTCAAGCGAGTATTATCACGGTAATAGATCTGGACACCGCATTTAAATGCGATTGCGAATAGCAATTAATGTAATTTGGAATTGTGATCAAGAAAAAAAAATGTAATTTACACTCACAATTACCTATCGTAATTAGGATTACACGGTCATGATTTCCTTTTCCTTCGTATCTAGGTGCTTATCTACCTTTTTGATGAAATCATCAGTAATAATTTGAGTTTTTGATTCTGCATCTTTTGCAACATCTTCTGGCAATCCACCTTTCTGTGCTTTCTTAATAAGCTCATTGGTATCGCGACGAAGATTACGGATTCCCACTTTCGCATGTTCTCCTTCAGCACGTGCAATTTTCACCAAACTCTTCCTACGCTCTTCACTCATCGGAGGGATATTCAAACGAATCATCATTCCATCGTTCTGAGGAGTGAAGCCTAAATTAGAATCGATTACTGACTTTTCGATGGCTTTTATGAGCGACTTTTCCCAAGGTTGAATCACAAGCGTTCTAGCATCAGGAGAGTTTACGTTAGCAACCTGACTCAAAGGAGTCATTGTTCCGTAGTAATCCACGTTGATACCTTCCAGCATACTTGGATTTGCTTTTCCTGCACGGACTTTGGTCAGTTCAGTTTCGAGGTGAGAAATCACTTTGTTCATCTGATCCTGCATCAGGTCCAGAATCTTTTTTACTTCATCCATAATGCTACTTTTTTCAGGTACTACGAAGATACAAATACGATAATTAAGAGAAAATTCTGCGGACTTATACTTCTACCAGCGTTCCAATTTCTTCGCCTTTTACAAGTCGAGCGAGATTTCCTTCTTTATTCATATCAAAAACGATAATGGGGAGATTATTTTCATGGCACAGTGTAAAGGCAGTACGATCCATCACTTTTAGATCTTTATCATACACTTCCTGAAACGACAATTTAGAATAACGCGTTGCAGATTTATCTTTCTCTGGATCTGCGGTATAGATTCCATCTACGCGAGTGCCTTTAAGAATTACATCCGCTTCAATTTCAATAGCACGAAGAGAAGCAGCAGTATCGGTAGTGAAATACGGATTACCGGTACCTGCGCCAAAAATTACTACTCTACCTTTTTCCAGGTGACGAACAGCACGACGACGGATAAAAGGCTCGCAGATGGCTTCCATCTTAATCGCACTCTGCAGGCGAGTCATCACACCAATTCCTTCTAAAGCTGCCTGTAAAGCCATTGAATTAATCACAGTGGCCAACATTCCCATATAATCACCTTGCACTCTATCCATTCCGCCTTCAGCAGCTTGAATCCCACGAAAAATATTTCCACCACCAATCACAATAGCCACCTCCACACCTAAACCAACTGCTACATGTATATCGGCAGCATATTGAGCTAGGCGGTTGTTATCAATACCGAATTGCTTATCACCCATAAGGGCTTCACCACTAAGTTTGAGAAGAATGCGTTTGTATTTCATTAGTTGGAAGTCAGGAATTAAAGAAGACAAATATATAAATTAACGATAGGGCAGAAATTTGATGACGGATAGAAATACATTTTTCAGCGCTGATTTTTGCACTTGCAAAATCCGATAGGGCAAAAAAAATCCCGACTCATGAGCCGGGATTTTTATAAAGGGATTAACCTAACTGAACACGTTTGAAGACCGTGATCGTAAGGCCTTTTTCAACACTGTCGAGATATTGACGAACTGTTTTTTTATCTTCTTTAATAAACCCTTGGTTGAGTAAAGTATTCTCCTGATAGAATTTATTCAATTTACCTTGAGCAATTTTCTCAATCATCTCTTCTGCTTTTCCTTCAGCACGAATTTGATCTTTAGCGATTTCAAGTTCACGCTCGATCATTTCCGTACTTACATCATCTTTATCGATAGCTACAGGATTCATTGCTGCAATTTGCATCGCAACATCTCTTCCAGCAGACTCAGGAGCAGAAGCAGAACTTAAACCTACTACAGCAGCCAAACGATTTCCTGGGTGAATATAAGAAACCACTTTAGGAGCATCGATCACTTCATAGCGGGAGAGTTCAATTTTCTCACCAATTTTACCAATCATATCAAACAATTTATCATTGATGGTAACTCCATCCATTGACATTGCTTTTAATGATTCAGCATCTTTAGCGTCATTGGTCATCGCAACATTCAGCACTCCTTCAACGAAGGTTACGAAGTCTTGATTTTTAGCTACGAAATCGGTTTCGCAACTGATAGCAACGAGGTAACCGCGATTACCAGCGTCATTTGTTTTAGCAAGGATATATCCTTCTTTTGCTTCACGGTCGGCACGATTGGCAGCAACTTTTTGACCTTTCTTACGAAGGTTATCAATAGCGGCTTCGAAATCGCCGTTTGCTTCAGTAAGAGCCTTTTTGCAGTCCATCATTCCTGCACCGGTCATCTGGCGCAGTTTATTTACATCTGCAGCTGATATAGTGGTGGTACTTGACATGATTATAGGTGTATTGAGATTACTATTTAAAGAGAGCGGGATGAAATTTCATCCCGCGTAGTATTTAATTTATTAAGCCCTGATCAATAATTATCTGCGAGGGGGGCCACTTTTGCGAGGACGATTGGAGGCCGGTTTACCAGCACCTGGAGCTTTAGGTTTTTCACCATCTGCTTCATCATCACCACCAACGTTTACAAGGCGACGATCTTCTGCTTCTTCATCAGTAGCAGATTCTTTTTCACGTTCCTGTTCTTTATCCACTTTACGTTCTGACAAACCATCTTCAATAGCGCTCACCATGTATTGCATGATCAGTTCAATAGATTTGGTAGCATCATCATTTGCTGGGATTGGAAAATCGATGATAGAAGGATCAGAATTCGTATCGTTGATAGCAATCGTAGGAATTCCTAGATTGATAGCTTCAGCAACTGCGATATGTTCTTTCACGGCATCAACGATAAAGAGAGCCGCTGGGAGGCGGTTCAAATCAGCGATAGAGCCAAGAATTTTTTCAAGCTTTGCTTTTTGGCGAGAGATCTGAAGACGCTCACGTTTAGAAACTACGTCGAGTGTACCGTCAGTCATCATTTTATCCAACGAAGTCATTTTCTTCACTGATTTACGCTGAGTAGCGAAATTAGTGAGCATGCCACCGGGCCAACGCTCAGTGATATAAGGCATGTTAACCGATTTTGCAGCACTCGCAACGATTTCTTTCGCTTGCTTTTTTGTGGCTACAAAAAGGATTTTCTTACCTGATTTCGCAATCTGTTTTACAGCAGCAGCGGCTTCTTCAAGACGAGCATGTGTTTTATTCAGATCGATAATATGAATACCATTGCGCTCCATAAAGATATACGGAGCCATTTTCGGATTCCACTTGCGCTTTAGGTGGCCGAAATGCACGCCTGCATTAAGGAGGTCTTCTTGCGTTACATTAATCATTACGCTGGATCTATTATAAAGAATTCTACTATTAACGTTTGCTGAACTGGAAGCGACGACGAGCTTTACGCTGACCGTATTTCTTACGCTCAACCATACGAGGATCACGAGTAAGAAGTCCGTGTGACTTCAAAACCGGACGATGCTCCAGATTGATTTTGCAAAGAGCGCGGGAAATAGCCATGCGAATTGCTTCTGCCTGACCATTGTAACCACCACCATTCACATTTACTTTTACATCATACTGATCACGGGTTTTTGATAAATCAAATGCCTGAACCAGCAGATTTTGTAAAGGAAGAGTAGGGAAATAAATTTTGTAGTCGCGGTTATTTACGAGGATTGCTCCGTTGCCCGGCTGCACATATACACGTGCAATGGCAGTTTTCCTACGACCGATGGTATGAGTGATTTCCATTGGAATAATTGAATCAGTATTTTAGAGTTACTGCTTTTGGTTGTTGAGCAGTGTGTGGATGGTCGGTTCCTGTGTACAGGTACAGATTTCCTTTAACTGCATTTCCTAAGCGATTTTTCGGAATCATACCGTAGATTGCTCTTTCTAGCACTGCAGTAGGCTTCTTCACCAACAGTTTTTCAGGAGTATCAAAACGTTGTCCACCAGGGTAACCTGTATGGGATACGTATTCCTTCTCCGACTTTTTACGTCCGGTAAGTTTGATTTTATCCGCGTTGATAATGATAACGTTGTCACCACAATCTACGTGAGGTGTGAAGCTAGCCTTCGTCTTACCGCGAAGAATCATGGCAACCTGTGAGGCGAAACGACCTAAAACCTGATCTTTTGCATCCAGTATTACCCACTCTTTTTTTACGGTTTTAGCGTTGGCCGAAATGGTTTTGTAACTCAGCGTATTCACTTTGCTATTGATTTAGAGGTAATTTTACTAAGGGGATGCAAAAGTAGGTGATTTATCCTGAATTGCAAAACTTATTAACAGATTTTGACAAAGGCTTATAAACTGCCTCTGTAACAGCTTTGTTAATTTCTTGATTCCTGAGATTTTCTCCCTCAAAATGGCCGCGAAAATAAATAGATGGCACCATGATTTACAAATCAACGTACTGATTTTCAGCAATGAGGGTTGAAAACTTACTTTATTCCAATGGTAATCACTGATAATCCGAAAATCCGTGAAACAAAGAAATCGATAACCCTGGCAATTGGAATTAAATGATCAAAGGTGTTCATTTGTCCGCCTTTAATCATGTCGTTTTTCATGATTGAGCCACTCCACCACCAAGCTGGAACGCCTAAAGCATTAAAAAAACAAGTTCGTCGGACAGAAAAACCCGTTTCTATAAATAAGGACTTCAAAGAGTGCTTTGAATACCTTCTAAAATGCATGAGTTTTTTATCAATTCCATTATAAAGCCACTGACCGGCAGGCACTAGAATCAGCAATTTTCCACCGGGCTTAAGCAGCGATTTTAAGTTCTGTAATGCAAGTTTATCATTTTCAATATGTTCTATCACATTGAGAGCAAACGCACTATCAAACGTTCCCAATAAAGCTGCATGACGGGAAGTAAAATCAGGATCTACCAGATCTAGCAACTGAATAGACTGCAAGCTCTTTTCTTTTCCAAAGCGAAATCGCAGTTGATCGCAGTAGTTGGCTCTGACATCGCTAAGAGTGATTTTTTTTCCATCCGCCAGAAAAAAAGAAGAGAGATTTCCTATGCCGGAACCTATCTCAAGGATATTACCTTCTAAATGAGGACTTACCTTCGCATACATCCAACGATTGAAGTGACCAGCTTTGCTAATCGCCTCAAGAGTTTCAAAACCTTCAGGATCCAGTTCGCGAAATGTAAAAGAAGATTCCATTAATTAGGAGAGAATCATAAAATTATCTGAATAAATTATAGCGCAAAATGCAATAGATCGCCCTGAATCCATCTTTCCAATTAATCTTTTTTCCTTCTTCATACGTACGACCGTAATAAGAGATACCTACTTCATAAATCCGGATTTTAGGAACTCTTGCAAGCTTTGCCGTTATTTCCGGTTCAAAACCAAAACGCTGTTCTTTCAATTCGATTTTTTGAACGATCTCCCTTCGAAACATCTTATAACAAGTTTCCATATCTGTAAGATTCAGATTGGTAAACAGGTTTGACAGAAAAGTTAAAAATGTATTTCCGAGGGTATGCCAAAAGAAAAGAATACGATGTGGATTTCCCCCGCTGAAACGAGAACCATAAACTACATCAGCTTCGGCTTCAACGGCAGGTTTTATCAAGAGATTAAATTCCCGAGGATCATATTCTAAATCTGCATCTTGGATGATGATATAATCTCCGGTTGCTTCTTTAATACCCGTATGTAAAGCAGCGCCTTTACCTTTATTTATTGGATGATGATAAATGCGAATCCCACTATCCGGATATTGTAATGCATAAGCTTCCAAAACACTACGGGTATTATCAGTAGAACAATCGTTCACTAGAACAATCTCTTTTGAGATCCCGAAATCTAGTTTTACATCACGCACTCGATCCAGAATACGATGCACCGTTGGACCTTCATTAAAGCAGGGAATAACGATCGATAGTTTTTGGAAGGTCATATGCAAAATTATAATGCGATGATTAAATTAAAGATCCTTAAAGAGCTTATTGAGGCTTTGCAATGAAATTAATACCGAAGAAAAAATATTCGCGTGCAAAACTGTTTTTCTTCCATAGACTTTGTTCTTTACCGATCGCTTTCTCATACCCCCATTTTCGAAAAAATGAGGGAGGGTAAGCACGTATATATTGCACGCTTTGCTGTTCAATTGAAAGACCTTTTTCTTGCATTGCTAATTTCCATTGCATAAGCGAACGGATATTTTCATTACCCAATAAAATATTTTTCTTCAAGCGTTCATCGTAAATTTCAATGATACGCTTATTACCTCTCTGCTTATAGAGTTTTGCACATTGTATAATATTATTTCCATTCTCTTCAATCACTACCATCTCTCCTTTCGGTTTCAGGTGATCATGTAAAATCTGCAGGGCATTATCTAGGGGTTCCAGATGATGCAAAGTGTCTTGAACAATGATGTAATCGAATTTTTCACGCTGCACTGAAGTATCAAAAAGATCTTCATAATCGAAAGTAAATCCACTCACATCCCCGAACTGCTTCCAATATGCAAGACGTTCTGGAATTTCTTTGTAATAAAATTCGAGTGTTGTACCATGAACCTTATATCCATTGAGGGCCAGAAAAATTGCAGTTGTTCCATACCCACAGCCCAGATCCCAAGTAATTGAATCCTTTTTTGTGATATGCTTTTCAATGTACTCTAATCGCTGGCAGAAATAAGCCTTACGAAACTCAAAACTATCTGTATCAGAATGGAATTTATAGTAAGACCATAGATCTTGATCGACTTTCAATTCCAAAAGGAACAACTCGAAGAATTTTTCTACTTGCATCATTTTTAGGGAGTGCAAAGTTAAAAATACCTATCAAATCAAGTAGTAGAACAATGAAGACCTATCAAAAGCAATCATAATTCCTTATATTTCAAGTATTTATAAAATTTTTACAGACTATTTTAACTCGTATGCATCGATTTTAAAATCATCGATATAAAAAGGATGATTTCCCCTCAACCAAACATAAATCACAATGGGTTCACTTCTTGAAAAGGGATAAGGTGTTTGATAATCGTAAATCAATGTATTCCATGCTCCTTTTTTAAATGGTCTTTTTTCAAGATCAACTGCCTCATACTTATCTGTAGCACGACCGGTACCATCTAACTCGGCGTGTAAGACTAAACTAGCAGGATTTTCAGTCAAATCAACATCGCAATAATAATGAAGAGTAAGTCGTAACCATGCAAAATCATTTTTAGTGATCGAAGAATAGGGCAATCGTAATGTAGGAGAATAAATATTATTTATGTCGAGCCTACAAGAATTAGGCGAACTTAATGAAACTGAAGTATCAAGAATTTCCGAATTTATTGGAATAGAATTTATATCATCGAAATTGAAATAACCAATCGTCTTGTGCGAATACAATATTTCGTTGAAAGGTTTCCCTTTGAAACTAGTATTTCTATCCAATTCAAGAAAAGAAGCAGCTCCAGTTGGAATTTTAGTTTTTAGAAAAACGGCAGCATAATACTTAGCAGTCATACGCTCTTGATGAATGATGCCTTTATCCGCTTGCCATGTTTGAAAGATGTTTAAGAAAATCAAAAATGAAATCAGCAGCAATAATCCGTATTTGATTCTTTTGTCGGAATATAAAATACGCTCAACACTAACGGCCATGGGGATACTAAAAACCGCATAAGATTCCACCATGTACCTCAAGCCAAAGCTGGTTGCGTTCCACCATAATAACCAACAGGAAAGAAGATATGTATTTAAGACTAGAAAAATTGTAACGGGAAGAAACAAGCCAGGAGTTCTTTTTCGCATCAGGAATAATCCTGCAACTGCAAATAAAAGAACAGGAGTATAAACAAAGAGACTCTTTTTAAAACTAAATAACACTTCCACTAAATGTGGACGGAGGAAATTAAATCCTTCTGCTGATTGGTAATTATCAAAATACCAATCTCCGGAAACATATTTCCAGTGTAGGAACTGTGGTAGAAAAATAAATAAAGCAGAAACAAATAGAATTATAATTTTTTTATAATGAAAAAGATAGAACTTTAATCTGGCAATGAAATCGGTTTTGTTTTTTACATCCCACAACAAAGTGATGAAAACAAGTAAGATTTCACTTCCTCTGATTTCCACCATAAGTCCGCCAGTTAGACCAAGCATGATGGATTTTTTATAGTTAGGTTCCTTATACCACTTGATCAATAAGTAAAATAATAATGCATAAAAAGCAAACAAAGCTGCATGAGGTTCCAGGGAATCATGCATGATCTCCTGATAATTATTAGTTCCAAAATACATGATGATTAAGGTTATTGCAGTTACCTTATCAGAAAAAAAATTCAATAATACTTTTCTCAATAAAAATATGCCGGCAATAATATAAACGATCATTCCATTACTCACACAAAACTGATAAGGAAATGAAAATCCATCCTGAGGATAATTAGTGAAGGAAGCCCATAGATGTGCTATCAAAAAAAATGGAGCATACAATAATGATAATCCGATTGTATATCCCGGCATCCAGTTATGATTGGGTAATTGAAACGCCTGATAAAATGCTGTAGAAGGATCATATAATTTAAAAATATTTGCAATTACTTCCTGATTTTGTAATGCAATATCTTTATAAATAAAAGTAAAAGGTAAATAAAGGTAATACCCGAAAATATCCCAAGAAAAAAAATTACCTCCAGCCTGCAGCAGTTTCATCTTGTGAATAAATTGCAGTAAAAAAAGAAGGACGGCAAGGATCCATGCGACTTTGATCGATAGATGACCTGTCGTTTGTTTAATTTCCATAAAATTCACTTTGCAGGGACAATGATAGGCAAATCAAGTCTAATGAAGAAGATAAATTCATAATAGGATATTCAGCTAAGGCTTAATATATTTGCATTTATATACCAATCAAAGAATATGATAAAATTACAATTTGTCTTGCTAGTTGCTATTGCAATATTACTCTCAGCATGTTCCGGATCCGGTTATGAAAATAAAATAAATCAGAATTTTGACAATATCAATGATTGGTATAAAGAAGTTCCAACACTAACAAATGAACAAGCGCATTCTGGAAAAATCTCCACATTCATGGATTCCACTCATGAATTCAGCAGCACTTATGAAGTGAATTACGAAGAAATAAAAAAGAAAGGATTTACCCATGTTAAGGTAAGTGCATGGGGCATGGTTCCCGATGTTAATGCCAAAGCCAATCTGGTGATTTCAGTTAATTCCCCTGAGGGTAACAGGGCTTACAGTGCAATTGCCTACTCAAAATATATCTTTAAAATTAACGAGTGGACAGAAATTACAAATGAACTTGAACTACCGGAAGTAAAAGAAAAAGGAGCTGTATTAAAAGTTTATGGGTGGGTAACCAATAAACAGAAATCTTACATGGATGATGTTACTATAGAATTCAATTAAGCCTGACTATTGTCATTATTTTCTATTGTTTAATGAATAACCATTATTGTAGTTAAAGAATCCTCTTTAAAACGCAGCCATCTCAATCGATTTCCTTCATTGGGATGATTCCAATAATAAGTAAATTCCTGAGGAGAAGTAGCTGTATACCCATTAATACATTTTAACTGTGCCTGCTGTGTTGACAACATTGCATCCAATTGATATGGCACACTGTAATCTTCCTTATTTTCCGGCTCATATGAAATCACTGTATTCGGGGGGATTGATTTCAACTTTTGCATTAAAGAAATGTTTCTTTGCTGAGCTTCACTTTTATTATAGTGGTAAATAAATTCAGGACTGAGATAATTATCGGCAATTAACAATGCAAGAAAAAAGACAAAAATAAGAGGTTGAAATCTTGTGTTTTTCCTGAAAATTAAAGTCCAAACAAATCCAGTAGCAAAAGCATAGAAAATAAGTTCGATATTGATAATTCTTCCCATAGAACGCATTGAACTAAATCCTGGAAGTGCAAATATAAACTGATACAATGAAAAGTTGCCCACACGTAGATAAAGTAAAAACGTGATAACTGTACATAAAGCTATTATCCCTGAAAAAGTGTTTTTGTAAAAATTATTTCCCGTAGTTGTACTTTTCTGTTTTATTGCAATAAAGGCAGCAAAAAGAAAAAATATCAGACTCAACAAAGCTATTCCTCCTGGGAATAACTGATGATCCCAATACGCAGGATAATCTCTTTTCACATCTTTCAATACTGACCAACTAAAGCTGCCATCCTTGCTCGTGAGAAAAGAATGAAATGAAGGAATTGTATTTGCTATTCCAGCATAACTATTCACCTCGAGCATATTCGAACGTTTTAAATAAGGGACGAAAAGTGGAACCAATAAAAGCAAATTGAAAATTAGGGAAAAGGTTAGTTTCGAGAAAAATATTTTACTCTTTATAGATTGCAGGTAGTCTTTTCTGCAAATTACCAAAATTAATACCATGAGAATAGATACAGGTATTAACAGCATAAAACCTAGATAAATACCTGCATAGATTTCATAAACTACACAAAAAATCGCAGCAAAAAAATATCGAGGCTGTAACGATTTATAAAATAATAAAGCCATCCAGAATGCTATCGGAACCGCGAACCGACTGAAGGTCTGAGCATGAGTCATTTGTGACTGTAAAGCAATTGAAAATGTAAAAACAAATGCACCTACAGCTGCACCATATTTATTTTTAAAGGTCCAATACAAAAAAGCATAACAAGCTACTAAATTCAATATAGTGATCAAAATATAAAACCATTGAAAAGCAGTTAAAGGATCTGAAATAAAGAGCCGAATTAAAATATACAATGGTGCTACTCCAACTAATGTATCTGAATAGCTCAATACATTTTTTTCTGGAAACATAAACGGAGCATTCCAGAAGGAATTCTGTTTACCTGTAAAATATTGAAAAGAATGTTCGAGTAAATACGTATTAAAACGAGCATCTCCTAAATCGCCAGGAAAATATTGCAGATTATAACCAGTAACTTGAAGGGTAAAAAATAGAATTCCAGCAAAACAAGTAAGTAAAATTGGCCAGTTTTTATGCATAAATTCTATCAAACTTTTCATCCTTTCAATTTTGAACTTTAGGTGTAAAAGCATCTATTTTCAAATTATCATAGTAAAAAGCTTGTTGGCCTCGATGCCAAACGTACACCGTTAGTTGATCTTTATAAGATAAAGGATATGGAGTAAGGTAATCAAAAGTAATTTCGTTCCATTCACCAACTTTATATGGCAGAGCGTCAAGATCAACTACGCGGTATTTATTAGTTTCACGTCCTCCTTTCCCTGCGCGAGACATCTGCACAACCAGACTTGCAGGATTTTTTTTCAGATCAAAAACAGGAAAATAATGAAGCGATGTACGAACCCAGGCATGATCTGAATTCGTTAGCACATTAAAAGGAAGTCGGAATGTAGGCGAATAAATATGGTTTGCATCAAGTTTACAGGAATATGTCCCACTAAAATGAACAGAAGAATCCAAGAATATTGGATCGATAATACTCGAATTTATTGAATCGAAATCATAGTATGCGATAGTACGTTTATCATAATCCTGCGGATTAGAAAATTCTTCGGTTTCTCCATAATTGCGTTTAATTTCCATCAGTTTCTCAGCGCCTTCTGGAACTTTAGTTTTCAGGAATGTGGCTATATAATATTTAGCAGTCATCCTTTCACCATCCCAGATATAATGCATGTATTGCCAAGTCTGAAAGAGGTTAAGAAAAATCAGGAAAGCAATAAGTGGAAAAAGGAACACTTTCAGTAAGACTTTCCTTTCTAACAACCATTCAATAAAGCAGGCAATTGGAATGACCATTAAGGAATAAGATTCAACGAAATAACGCATCCCAAAACTATAACCGTTCCACCACGCGGCCCAACAAGAAAGTAGGTAAAGGTTACCTATAAAAAAAGTGAACATGGCAAGAAAATAGTAAGGCATCCGTTTACGCATGAGCAATATTCCAAAGAACATAAGAGCGTAAACAGGAGTATATATCAGTAAACTTTTCTTAAAGCTAAAAAGAACTTTACCCAAGTTTGGATTGGCCCAATCAACCCCTTCTGTATTTTTATAACTATTAAAAATAAAATGACCTGTCATTAGTTTCCAATGAATAATTTGCGGAAGAAAGACTAAAAAGATTCCGAGCAAGACTAATAATACCATCTTCCACTTCACAAGAAAAAATCTAAATCTATTGACCATATCATTCTTATTCTGAACGCCCCAGAAAAGTACTAGGAAAATCAGAACAACTTCACTCCCCCTTGCAAGAAGGGTAATGCCAGTAAGTAGGCCTAAACTTAATGAATTTCTGTTTGAAGGATTTTCTAGCCAATTCATGAGTAAGAGCAAAAACAAAGCAAAAGCCGTAAACATCACTCCATGCGGCATTAAACTATCATTGATACTTTCATGCCAGAAATTTGTGCCAAGTAAAATTGTAATTAGCGTTAGTGTGGTTACTTTATCGTTAAAAAATTTTAACAGAATTTTCCGTACCAGAAAAATTCCTGGGAGAATATACAACATAACACCATTTTCAAGACAAAATTGATATGGATAGGAAAATCCATCTGCAGGATAAGAACTGAAATATGCCCAGAGATGTGCAATCAGAAAGAAAGGTAAATACAAAATCGCAAAGCCCATTGTATAGGCAGGAACCCAGTTTCCTGTATCAAGTTTATACGCTTGGTAAAATGTTCCTGAAGGGTGATAATTATCAAAAATGTATTTTATTACTTCATGATCTTTCATTCCAATATCATGATAAATGAAAGTAAAGGGCAAATAAAGATAATAGGACAAAACATCCCATCCGATCATATTTGAAAAATTAGAATAATTATAATACCGATTCCAGAAATGCATGACAAAAATCAAGACAACGATAACAGTTGCAGTATAAAATGATAGTCGATGGTTTTGTTTCGTCTCAATAGTCATAGCCAGAATTAAATTTCAATAATTCAATTGAACTAACGTTCAACGTTAGAACCTGAATTTTTAATTAAGTTGGCTAAAAGTACTTAAAAGAAATTCACAAACAAAGTTTTCAATAAAATCCAACTCAAAATGATCGGTGGTGCTGAAAAGTAATCTCAAGTGTATAGTTAAAATCTCAGATATTGCACCCTGATAACGCTCCTCATTAAACTTGTAATATTTGTTGTTTTGTCCACTGATATAATTTCACCAAATATATACATTCATATTATGGGTCATCGATCCATCAAAAGTGATTCTAAACTTAGATTTCTGGGTTAATGCAATCATACATCAAACTAAAAAACAGGAAATTACTACAAATCTTTTCTTCGTATTTATATTCCTTCACGTTGTAAATTTGAATCTTGAATAATATAAAGTGGTCTTTTCCTGACATTGGCACTTAAACGACTCATATACTCACCAATAATTCCAATACTGATCAGTTGCACACCGCCAATGAATAATACAGCAAGAATTAATGAAGTCCACCCGGGAACATAATCTTTACTGATAAACCTGGCATACAATGCATATAAGCTGATTAGAAAAGTTATTCCGGAAACAAAGAAACCTGCGATAGTCGCGAATTTCAAAGGGAAATTAGAAAATGCTGTAATGCCATCAATAGCAAAACGGATCATTTTCTTATAAGTATATCCTGTTTCACCGGCATAGCGTTCATCACGATCGTATTCGATGTAAGTTTGTTTAAATCCTGCCCATGCAATTTGCCCTCGCAAAAATTTCTGCTGTTCAGGCATTTCTTTCAAAACATCTACAATCTTTCGATCCATTATTCTGAAGTCTCCGGTATCGAGTGGGATATTAATGGACGTGATTTTCGCTAAAGTCCTGTAAAACATTTTAGCAGTCCAACGTTTCATTGCGGTCTCGCCGGCACGCTTTCGTCTTCTTGCATAAACCACCTGGTAACCTTCTTGCATCTTAGCATACATCGATACAATTAATTCTGGGGGATCTTGCAAATCAGCATCGATAATTACAACTCCATTACCTCTAGCTGCATCAATACCAGCAGTAACTGCAATTTGGTGACCAAAATTCCGACTAAAATTGATATAACGAACACAAGAGTCATTTGATGCTAATTGTTTAATTAATGCCATCGAAGCATCTTTACTTCCATCATTAATAAAAATAAACTCGTAGGATAAATTCATTCCATCCACCACTTTTTTCAACCGTGGATATAAAACGGGAATGTTTTTTTCTTCGTTAAAAATTGGAATGATAATCGTTAATTCCATGGTGATAGACAGGGAGGAGCTATTGCTGATTTTTGAGATGGTGTAAGCTTCAAAGTTATATGA
Source organism: Bacteroidia bacterium (assembly GCA_038320345.1). Lineage (GTDB taxonomy): Bacteria > Bacteroidota > Bacteroidia > AKYH767-A > OLB10 > JBBQED01. The sequence continues at coordinate 10,572 of JBBQED010000021.1, read as the reverse complement.
TAAATAGAAATATAACCATACCTATACACAAATTGAAGTTGATATTTTGCAGGTTGAAATCGATAACCTTCTATTTCACTAGCTGCATTATAGATCAAATAAGTAAATATTCCAGTATTTAGGTATTTATTGGTAAATTCATCGAAGTCATGGTCTGAAACAGTTACCCCTTTTTGATCCATCAAATAAAGTGAATTATCGGGAGTATGATCAAAAACACTAATTATTCGATCAGAAGGTTTTACTCCGCAGTTGACAAGCTGTGCTTTAAAGTCAAAGAACTGATCAAATTGTATGGGGCTATATTTCCAAGAATCCTTTCGATAACATGTTCTGATGTGCGTTTTAGCTTCATAATATTGAAAGGAAGTAAATCCAATAAAAAATACTAAAAATAACAAAGGAGCAACTTTTTGCTTTGTGGTATTAATCAAACTCACGATCATTATTAGGCCAAACAGAAACAAGGGATACATTGGAATCATATAATAATCATGATGCCTGAGTTGTGTCCACATAGAAAGTAAGAAAGCCAGAACAGAAAATAATAGAACACCCCCTATAACAAATATTTGCTTTGAAATAATTTTTCTCGCTAAAACTCCAACGAACAAACTGATTAACATTAGTACCAATAAAAAATCATTATAAATCCGCATAAACCAAACGGCTCGCATTTCGTTCCATACATCTTTAAAGTTATTCCAGTTCTGTGGAAACATTGATTTCAACAAAAATATTTCTGAGTGCGTTTTTATACTCAGCAACATTGCATATCGGTACCAAGAAAATGTAAGTCCGACGATGATTACTGATTTTAAAAATAAATTTAAAAACACCGTCTTACGATTTGCTTGTTCAGTATTCATCCAAATCAAGACAGCCATTGCCGGCATATTTATTAAAGCAGAAAGTTTAATCAGACATGCTAGTGTCATTGCCGCAGTACACCACCAAAGCCATCTTTGCACATTTGTATCAATGAAACGTGTTAGAAAAAACCACGCTAGCATAGAAAATCCTAATGTTGAAGGTTCAGGTAGAAAATTTGCTGAATAGAAAGCAAGTAGCGGTGAGCATCCAAAGAGCAACATCACTCCAATGCTTTGCCAATAATTTTTCAACCACCAATTTGCTATCTTAAAAGCACAATACAACCCTATACTATAAATCAAAAGTGTGAGTAAGCGATAGAGCCATTCATGAAATCCAAATATTTTATACAGCATGGCTGCTGTATAATTAACGAAAGGAAATTCCATGCCTGTAACTCCAGTACCATTATCCAAGTTGTGTACGGCAGGATGGAAAAAATCCATTCCATCATGGTAATAGTTGAGTGCCACAGAAGCACGATCACATTGTGCCCATTGATGAATTGATTGTGGTCGTAATGGCAAAATTTTATACATGCCCAAGGAGATATGCAGAACCGCAATACAAAAGATTACAATAATCGATTGATACTTTTCACGGGGTACATATTTCATCCGATTAATCTTTTGCTAAATGAAAGGAGTGATCAAAAATTTCATTTGGATCGAAGATTAAAAGGCATTCTGCATTTAAGGCTGTTTCTGCAACAAGTCTACGAACGGTCATATTCTGCACTTTGCTCCAATTCGAGATGATAACAGAATTATAAATCATAAACACCTTTTCGGCACTATTTGGTCAGATTATGGCAAAGATAATAATCCCGACTAATACTTAAACTGCATTAATTATCAATAATATAAGGCTTGCTCTACTCAGCATCTACTTAATCTACACCCTCATTATGGATCTTATACTCTTGGTGTGATCGATTCATACTCTAGGATCTTAAATTTCTTATTTGCAACTACTTTTCATTCTAAGTAAGCAGGTAATTAGGTCTAGATTTCTTTACATTTGAGGTACTCTAATTTGCAATCCTTTTTAAAATGAAAAAAATACTGCTTTATAGCCTCGTTTTATTTGCATATTCTGCTTGTAAATCGCCTGTTAAACAGGAAACAAGTGATCGTCCTACGGGAGTGTACATCAACAAAACATTATTGGATTCGATAGATGGAGAAAAATTAATCAGCGACTTGCCAAGATTATGCGAAGAAATAAGATTTATTTCGGATGATACCTTGGAAATGAATGATGGTTTTGAAACATCGATGGTGCATTATTCTAATAACGGGCAAAATAATTTCATTCTTGATTTTTCTGATAAGTATCAGTTCCCATTCTCAATGGACAATGAAAATTTATTGTTGAAAGATACCGGATATTTACATCAAGCTAATGGAAGTACTTTCACAAAAAGTGAAAAAGGATTTATTGAACTTGTGAATGAAAAAATCATTAGTGGAAAGTATTTTTTAGCTACAGGAAAAACGCGAGATACGATAATCTTCACCAACAAAGGAGATATAGAAAATTGGAATTCTTGGAAAAAATATGAGATCTGTATTGCCGGAGATTGTACTTCCATGAGCGAAGAACCTGCAAACATCATTAACCTAAGTAATGGAGAAGCTGGTGATTTCTTTGTCTGGAAAATTTTATCCGACTCCATAAAAATGGCATTAGTGTTATATCCATTAAGTCCAGAGTTGCCAGATATTAAAGGGGAGAGAAAAATTTTGAAAGACTCCCTCCTTCTGACAAGGATCAAGTAATTGTATCGGGTGAAATATGGAAACAGTAAAGCCCTACACTTTATATGTTCTGAAAGAAAATCCCTATTTTGAAAGGGGAGTTTTAGTACAGCTGAGAACAGATCCTGATCCGTTGGGATATTTTATACCGGATATTGGCAACGGAACTTCAGGCTTTTTACAAAAAGAACAGGTTTTTATTTGCGCTGATCTCAGTGAGAATATTCCGCCTGCAAACTGTATGGTAAGTATCACACAGTGCTATCGCGTGAATAAAACAGGAAAGATTGAAGGAATAGAAGTATCACCACAATCAGGAATCAGTATTTTCAAATCGATCCATTTTCAACGAATTAGAATTTCCTTACCAGAAGATTTTCAAGAAATCAAATTTCTAACTTTCAGCGACCGATTAAAAGGATTCGATCATTATGAACTTACAAATCCTACTCTAGAAAATTTAGAAGGTCAGAAAATAATAAGTGTAGAAATTTCACATATTCCTCCGGGCTTTTATCAACTTCAATTGATGAATGAAGCTAATGAAAAGCTGATGCTAAATTGTATTAAGTTTTATCCTGAATCCTATAACCATCGTTATGAAGAATTTTTAAATAAGGCGATCCGCAAGAAATTAAATGCGAAAGAAGAAATTAAAATTCAAAACAATGTCAATACTTGCACAAAAAACAGTCATTTACCTATACCCACAGGAGACAATGGGCAACAATTTACCAGTGAAATATTAAACAATGCGCTGACCCTCTTAACCGAATGGGGAGAAAATTATTGCAAGCCCATTAATGATCGATTATCAAAGAAATTTCCACATTTAACAGTAAAAGAGATTACAGATATTATTAAATATGGCAGGGCGGCTGAAAGTTATATCTACCAGATGTGCGAAAAAGAACTGAATGGAGAAATTACCGAAAATCAAATATTCGGCGTCGTAAAAATGAAATATTCCTGGATAGATGATGAGATCATCTGGAGATTAAAAGGGATAGGAATGTTTTATGCAAGAAAATAAAATCAATACTCCAACGAAATGAATGATATGTTCTGGTGGCTCTTAGGATTTGATATGCTGATAGCAATTGTAGTGCTTGGTTTCTTTGTTGGATTAATGGATGGATCTGTCTCGTCCTTTAATATGGGAATCTGGATGAACTTGTTGATGCTCACTTTAGGGATTCCAGTTCTCGGATATTGGCTCAATAACAACGACTACCAACATCTTGCAAAAATCTTTTTAGGAATCATTGCCGCGCCGGGTTTAATCTTCTTAGTTTTTATGTTGATTATGCTAATTGCAAAACCGAAATGGCAATGAGTACTCCACTGCTAGGCAACTGCATTCAATACGTACAGTACATTTAATTTTATTGCTAATCTATAATCATCTCCGGAATTTCACCTTCAACAATCAGCTTACCTGCGGTAGCTTTTCGGATATCCTCCACCGTTACACCGGGAGCTCGTTCAAGTAGTACAAAACCAACACCGGGAACTACTTCGAGAACAGCCAGTTCAGTAACAATTTTCTTCACACATCTTACTCCGGTTAATGGTAAGGTACAAGCAGGAAGTAATTTTGATTCGCCCGCCTTATTCACATGTTGCATGGCCACGATAATATTTTTTGCTGCTGCAACGAGATCCATAGCTCCGCCCATTCCTTTCACCATCTTTCCTGGAATCTTCCAGTTGGCGATATCTCCGTTTTCACTAACTTCCATAGCACCCAAAATGGTAAGATCAACTTTCCCAGCACGGATCATCCCAAAGCTTAAAGCTGAATCAAAATAAGCCGTTCCCGGAACTTCCGTAATAGTTTGTTTTCCGGCATTGATAAGATCAGGATCTACATCGCCGTCCATAGGAAAAGGTCCCATGCCCAGCATTCCATTTTCCGATTGCAAAGTAACATTTACCCCTTGAGGTAAATAATTAGCAACAAGTGTAGGAATCCCGATTCCAAGATTCACATAACTTCCATCTTTTACTTCCTGTGCGATACGTTTCGCGATTCCGTTTTTGTCAAGCATTTTTTTTATGTGCTATTTTATTAATTCCGAAGCAAGTTCGGAACAAGTTGTGCTAATTAACTAATTCCGAAGCAAGTTCGGAACAAGTTGTGCTAATACACTAACGTGCTAATTTTTAAATTCCGAGGCAAGTTCGGAATTAGCAAATTAAAAAATTAGCACATTATTTAGTTACCGTTCTCTGCTCTATCCTCTTCTCGTAATTCTTTCCTTCAAAGATGCGGTGAACGTAAATACCTGGAACATGAATATGATCCGGATCCAGTTCGCCTGCTTCAACAAGATGTTCTACTTCAACAATGGTAATTTTTCCAGCCATGGCCATTGGCATATTGAAGTTCCGTGTAGTCTTACGGAAAATTAAATTACCATGTGTATCGCCTTTCCAAGCTTTCACAATAGCAAATGCTGCATCAAATGCATACTCCATCAGAAATTCTTCTCCATTGAACATGCGAGTTTCTTTACCAATCGCAACTTCAGTACCTACACCTGCTTTCACCCATACAGCAGGCATCCCGTAGGCAGCAGCCATGCATCGAGTAGCTAATGTTCCTTGAGGAATCAATTCCACTTCAAGTTCACCGCTCAAGAGTTGACGTTCGAATTCTGCATTCTCACCTACATAGGAAGAGATCATTTTTTTTACCTGACGTGTTTTCAACATCAATCCAATTCCGAAATCATCCACTCCGGCATTATTGGAGATACAGGTGAGGTCTTTAACGCCTTTCTTAACTAATGCGTTGATACAATTTTCAGGAATTCCACATAACCCAAAACCCCCAAGCATCATTACTGCTCCATCCTGAATATCTTGAATGGCGAAATCCGCATTCTGAACTACTTTATTCATAACCGTACAATTATTATCCTGCTAAATTACATGAAATCACGGAATTTTGTTCTTCATTGATTTACTGTTGCTTACTTTACAAAATGGGGATTAAGCATGTTTTTCTTTGCTTCCTTCTCCTCTCTAAAAGTAGCACTACGGTATATTTCCACATGACCAATGATTAAAGCTCCAAGAAAAAGTAACGCAATAAAAATCTCATTAAAAGGAAGTGGAGCACGATAAACAGATTCTGGCAATTGGAAATTCCGAATTAAGAAATCTAAATTCAGCAGATAGCCTAAGGAAATCAAACTAAATACTACGTAGCGTCCTGAGATCATTGCTGCAATCCCTGAAAAAATAATTGCCGCATGAATATAACGTTCATGCATCTGAGTAGCAAAGAAAAAGAGATCCAAATTCAATAATGCAACTGTCAGATATATCAGTAAAACATGTTCTGTTTTAATTGTGTTTCCAAAATCAATTCCTTTTCTAACCTGTTTTCCCATTGGAACTAATGTGATGCTCATTGCAATGATAAACATGATTAATCCAATTAGCTTTAAACTCACTCCTAAAAATAATTGAGTGTCGGGAGCCCATACCAAATCTTTTCCAGGGATCAGCAAATACCAACTGTTAAAAGCATGCATACTAATTGATGGTAATCGATCTACTGCTGTAAAAGTTAAATCCAACAACCGCCGACCATTACCACGCAGTACGAATGGCAATGAAACGAGAAAAACAGTGGCGATAAAAACTAAAGCATATCTCAAAATCCTAAGGGGCTTCTTCCAAAATTCTGGTAACATCAACATAAATAGTACAGGTGCTATAAATACTGCCTGAGGCTTGACGCAGAGTGAGAGTGCAAATGCACTTACTGCAAAAATTCTGTAATTCATGATGAGGGCTACTACGGAAAGCAGACAAAAAAACACATACATACTATCGCATTGACCCCACAAAATTGTTGTGTACCAATAGGCAGGATTAAAGAGGATAATCAATGCTAGAAAAGGAGAACGATTAATCTTATGAAGTAAATATCCTGCCAGTAAAACTGCAAGTCCATCGAAAATAAAAATCAACTGCTTGATCAGAATAGAATTATTACTGAAATGCCCTTGACATAAATTCCCGTAAAGTTTAAGCAAGTAAACAAAACCTGGTTGATAGTTAATCAACGGATTGTTGTAAGCCTCTCCAATGGGATGATACAGAATATAGGAAGCCCACTCTTTCCACCAACGCATATCACCATCAAAAGATCTTGAAGGGATCATTAAAATGATGAATACAGTGCATATCAACCAAACAACAACAAATGAACTGAAGGAACCTGATTTAACAGTCGGTATTTTCATTTACTAATTCATATGCAGGACTGAACAGCGACTTTACTTATTCAAATCAAAATCAATATCAAGATTTCCATTACTTCCTGGCTTATGATACTTAGAACAATCGAGTTCTACACTTAGTGGTTTCTCAGGTAAATCAAATGCCCCTTGAGAATAATTCAAATCCCCATCTGCAAAAACTTTTTTCATGTAATGACCCCAAATCGGTAATGCAGTATTTGCTCCTTGGCCCAATTGCGTTGTTCTGAAATGTACGGAACGATCTTCACATCCTACCCAACAACCGGAAACTAATTCAGGCGTGATTCCCATAAACCAACCATCACTATTATTCTGTGTGGTTCCAGTTTTCCCTGCAATGGGATTGGAGAGACCGATCTTACTTCCACGCAATCGTGAACCCGTTCCGAACTGCACAACACCTTGCATGAGATTCAACATCAAGTAAGCAGTTTCTTCGCTGATAGCTTCTACTTTCCGCGGAACAAAATCTTGTAATACCACTCCGTTTTTATCTTCGATACGCAGAATATACGTTGGCTCAGTCCATACGCCTTTGTTAGCAAATGTGCTATATGCTCCTACCATTTCAAACACAGAAACATCGGCAGTACCCAGTGCAATTGATGGAACTGCATCAATAGGACCAGTGATCCCCATCTTCCTTGCCACTTGAATCACTGCTTCAGGTCCGAACTGCTTCATGAGATATGCCGAAATACAATTCACAGAATTTGCCAGCGCTTCTTTCAATGAAAGCATGCCGCCGTATTTCCCATCAGAGTTCGAAGGTGTCCATGCAGTTCCATTTCCATCAATAATTGTTACCGGAACATTGGGCACTTCATAGCAAGGTGAGTATCCTTCTTGCATCGCCAATGTATAGAGGAATGGTTTAAATGTGGAACCCACTTGACGCTTTCCTTCTTGCACTTGATCATACTGGAAATATTTGTAATCATTCCCTCCTACCCATGCCCGTACAAAACCAGTTTGCGGTTCCATCGACATAAAACCGGTACGTAAAAACATCTTATAATATTTAATAGAATCAAGAGGAGATAACATCGTATCACGTTCACCATTCCAAGTGAAAATTTTCATCGGAATTTTTTTGTCGAATGCTTTTTTAATCTGAGCATCTGATGCGCCACTATCTTTCATTGCCGAATATCGTTCCGAACGTTTCATCGCATCAGTAATAATTTCCGGATGATCGGCCCAAGCAACTCTGCCTTTCCAATGATCGATAAAAGTCTTCTGCAATTCTTTCATCTGATCATGCACGGACTGTTCGGCATACAACTGCATCCTTGTATCGATTGTTGTATAAATTCTTAATCCGTCGCGGTAAAGATTATAAGGAGTGCCGTCCGACTTTTTATGATCCTTGCACCATTTCAATAATTCCTGACGTAACACCTCACGAAAATATTGTGCTAATCCTGAGGTATGTCCTTCTGCTAAAAAATCGAGTTTGATCGGAAGTTTCTGTAAGGAATCCGACTGAGCAGGAGTGATGAAAGTATATTTCTCCAACTGACCAATAACAGTATTCCTACGGATCATTGCGATCTTAGGATTTTTATTGGGATTGTATTTTGTAGGTGCTTGTAACAATCCAATCAGCATCGCAGCTTCTTGAATCGAAACATCTTTTGGATCTTTTTTGAAATAGGTACTTGATGCCGATTTAATTCCGAAAGCATTATTTCCAAACTCAACAGTATTGAGATACATAGCAAGAATTTCATGCTTCGTGTAACTCCGTTCCAACTTCACTGCAATAATCCACTCTTTCAATTTTCGAATGATCAGTTGCATCTTATTCATCTGTTCACCTCGAGGAAAAAGATTTTTCGCAAGCTGTTGTGAAATCGTACTTCCACCACCAGCATCTTGTTGCAGTATTATTGTCTTTACAAATACCCGAACTAACCCGCGAATGTCGACACCAGAATGTTCTTCAAAACGAACATCTTCAGTTGCCTTTAAGGCATTCACCAAATTTGGCGAAAGATCTTTGTAATGAACATTAACTCTGTTCTCTTTGTAGTACTTCCCCAACACTTTCATGTCGGACGAATAAACTTCACTTGCGAGATTACTGTTTGGATCTTCTAGTTGCTGGAATGTAGGCAGATCGCCGAACATAGCGACTCCTCCTACCAATAGAAAAAGGAAGAGTATCGGACCAAGTAACAATATCCAAAGCCACAAAACAGGCTTACGGAAAGCGGGAGGAATTTTTAACCAGGAACTCATAGTATGATGAACGCCAAAGTTATCCCAAATTGTATTCAGGACGGACGCTCCTGAAATTTTTTAAAAAGGAATTACGAGCAGTCTACTACTTAATTTTCAGCCACCAATTTTTAACGAACGCATAGAGATAGAACCCATCGTTGTTTTCTCATTGAAAAAACTAATCTCTTCGCCCTTCTCTTTCAGTCCCAGCGTATATAATAACGGCAAATAATGCTCATTGGTAGGAACGGCTAAAGTGGCAATTTTACCTTTCTTTTCATATTGCACAAGTGCCTCATCATCACCTGCTTCTATTCGGTTTTTTGCCCAGGCATCGAACTCCTGCGCCCAAGGAAAAGCATCATCATTCCATTCCATCATCCCCAGATTATGCACAATATTGCCACTACCTACTATTAACACTCCCATATTCCGGAGTTTCTTCAGCTGTTTTCCAAGGTCGTGATGAAAAGAAGGAGGCTTTGATAAATCCAGACTGAGCTGATAAACAGGGATCTCGGCCTTAGGAAACATGGGTAACAGCACCGACCAGCATCCATGATCCAAACCCCAATCATGGTTAGGTTTAACCAGATTTCCAGGAATCATATTGATGGTAGCGGCAGCCAGATCAACAGCTCCAGGCGCAGGATATTCCACATCAAAAAGTGCTTTCGGAAATCCATAAAAATCATGAATGGTTTTTGGATGTGCCATCGATGTAACGAAAGTGCCTTTTGTCATCCAATGCGCAGAAACACAAAGAATAGCCTTGGGGCGAGGTAAAGTCGTTCCGACCTATTGCCAACTTTTAGTAAACGCATTTTCTTCAATTGCATTCATCGGGCTACCATGTCCAACAAACAGGACCGGCATCCGATCTGCTTCTCCGGTCAAACTACGAGCGGTGGATTCAAATTCATTGATGGTTAACATAGCGGCAGTAGCGAGAGCAGTATTTTTGATGAAATTACGACGATGCATGTGGTGAAAGTAATTTTAATTTTTGGTTCCGATAGCTATCGGAATTAGATTTTAGATATGTGCTGTTCGAAAATTTTTGCTTCGGAGGATGTTTACATGAATTACAACGGAGATACGAAGAATACAAAGGATCACAGAGAAAAAATTGTCATTTCAAAAAGCTCGCGCAAGCCCACTTTCAAATTTTCAAATCATCAAATTTTCAAATTGAAATGCGTGCGTCAGCCCAAATTGTCCCGAGCTTGCCTCGGTGTTTTCAAATTGGTAATTTTCAAATTTTCAAATTAATTATGGCGCCTGCCCTTCGCTGCACTCGGTCACTGGGCTTTTCGCTCATACTCCTCGCCCGGAAAAAGCCGGCCTGCGGGGTATCCGCTTCAATCCCTGGCGCGGAAATTATATTTTTAATTGCTAATTTATTAAACAGGATTTAGTATTACCTTTATCTT
>JBBQED010000020.1:0-50619 GCA_038320345.1 Bacteroidia bacterium | reverse complement strand
ATAGGATAGAAAAAAATAAAAATGGGAGTATAGAAAAAAATTCCGAAAAAAAATTTTAATTTGAAACTTTTTCTGCACATAAATCCGCTCCACCACTTGCATGAGTAAACCATCGATTGTTATATGTCAAATCGCAACTAGAAGAAGTACCTTGATGTCCAATTCCATTAAAGTTGTCGTAAAGATGAAACTGATAGAAACAGCCCGTCATATCATTAGAATAAAGTTTTGCACCACTCGTGTTTCCCTGTAAAGTAATCCCTCGATAAGTATATTCAACCTTATTACAAGATAATATCGGTTTCGTACTCAAACTTATATTTATTGAAGCAGAAAGCGAATCAAATATGGTGGTGCTATTCCCAGAAACTTCATTTAATTTTATTGAACCGTTATCAGCTCCAGTAATTAGAATTCCGTTTAGTCCATAATGCAATGAGTTATCCGGTAAGGTAATTGTGTTTTCGTGGACATAGAAAGAATTGGAAACGTTCACGTAGATTCCGATACCAATGTTTTCTATGGTATTTTTTAGTATTGAAATATTGTACCCGGTTGTACTTACATTATTATCCATAAAGACGCCATGGCACTTATTAGTTAATGTACTAGAATTATGGATGTAGTTGTTCCGGATCATCTGTGTACATCCCGGATTGGCTGTGCTGTAAATTCCTTTGTATCCTAAGTCTTTAATGTCGTTATTCTCAATTTGAATTGGATCGCAATTTGTCGATGCAGTTATGGAATTCCAACAGTTAGTGAAGTAATTAGGATTTCCCCAAGTACCAACATACAGAGCGGAACTGACCGATGCCCATATTCCATTTGTACAATAATCAAAAATATTTTCTTCTTCCACAGTTAACACACAACCATCATTAGCTCTGATGCCTGTAGTACAAAAAGAAAAGTGATTTCGATCTACCGCCAATAGTTCACAATTATATGAAAGATCAAACCCTTTATCCAAGGAGTAGTAAGTATTCTGGTATGAGTTTACTAAGCAACCGTTATAAGCTTTAATACCATAATTTCCTTTTGTAATATAATTACCACTTAAATTCTCAGTGATTGCATTATCCAAATCAAACCGCTCTAATTCTATATGTATATCCGTTAACTTTCCTATGTAAGGATGTTTCAAGGTTTGAGTACATGTAAAGGTTGATTTTTTTATCGATGAATAATCTCCATAACTTCTAGCTTTCTTAGCTTGTATGTCTATGTGATTCTGATCAAAAGTACTTTGATCAACGATAAAGTAGGATTTATTATCTCGGCTGAGCCTTATACCGATTACTGCATTTTCTATTCTCGATCGCCTCATTATTGTAATAGCAAATACAACAGTAGAAATATCGGATCCAACTAATTGTTGTGACCTTACAAATGAATTGAAATTATCGGATTTTAGTGGAACTAATATAATAAATACATCAGCTGGTAGTACCCAAAATGAATATAATTTAAATATAGATATTGTAATAAAGTCCACAGATGATATTACAATTGATGGCTCTACTATTTCAATTGCTCGTGGCAAATCAATTACTATTGAAGATGGAGGAAAACTAACAATAGAGAACAAGGCTCATTTAAAGAGTTGTGGTTCAGAAATGTGGCATGGAATAATTGTCGAACCTGGAGGTGAATTAATTATTACAGGAAATAATCTAGTTGATCAAACTAAGATAGAAGATGCAGATTATGCTATAGATGCAACTATGAGTGCTTCTATATATTACACATCAGTAACTGTTGGTGAATGGGTTACCTTTAACAATAATAAAGTAGGAATTTATTTGCACGATGGAGATTTTGAACACTTTTTTAATATATCCAGGACGACTTTCACTTGTTCCAAAAATTTGAAGATATATCCATCTAATATTCATTTAGATAAATCAGTTAGTCACATTTGGGCTGTTGATGCTGGTTCTGTAAATATTGGCAATCAATGTGTTTTCGATGATGCTAGTATAGGAATTGATGTTCTTAGAACTAATTTGAATATTCCAGTTGAATGTAGTTTTGACAAAGGCTCTAATCCTTATTTTAAAACAACTGGAATCAGAGCAAGTGGGAACAAGCCAAGTGGTGCTACTACCTATGGAAATTATTCCATTATAATTGGTGATTATGATCCTGCGAACTCAAAAATAATTGATGATTTGAATGGAGTTGTAAATGCAAAGAATAAGTTTTACAACTATGATACGCAAATTGAGGTATATCATAATTATGATACAAAAATAATTCATAATTATTTTAAGCATACGGAATATCCAATTCCTCCAGATTTACCGACAGTTGATGTAAAAGTTTGGAATGTAAACCAGCAACCTGTTGTAATTAGTGAAAACTTCATGGACGGTTTTGGTGCATACGCGGTTGAGTTGGCTAATGATTTATTGAGACCAATCTCAATTGATTCTAATTTAATTAATCCAGATTTTTCAACAGGCGGATTTGATGAAGCAATTGAATCAAGGGTAGGTATTTATGTGCATAATTTCCAACCTAGTATGTCTTCATTCTATTCTGAAAGTTTAAATATTCGCGACAACATGATAGCAAATTGCAAATTTGGCATCCATGTTTTGAATCAAGTTGAAGGACAGATCAGAAATAATATAATTAATTACTTTGTACCTAATAATAAAATTAGCTATTCAACAGGTAGACTTTCAGCCAGACGGGGAATCTTCCTCCAATCTACAACGTCTATCGATGTTGAGAACAACTCAATTCTCCGTACTATTAATAACACTGATATTTTTCAAACCGTTCCTAGTATGGTTGGAGGTTTACAAGGTGATCTCGCTGTTGGTATTAGTAATTATGATAGCCATAATCTGATTTCTCATAATATAATTTCAAATATGCCTACATCTATTGTTGTTGGTGGACATTGTTTAGGATCAGTATTTCAATGCAACGAATTAATTGACGGACAAGAAGGATTTAAATTGAGAGGTGCGAACTTCCAAATGGACGATCAGATTACAGGTGCTTCAGGCAATCTTCCCAATCATAATTCTTGGAAATCTTATCTCTCAGGAGGCACATGGCCCGGAAATTCAAGGATTATTGATGATGGCTTAATACCGCCATCACTTGTTAAATGGTATTATCCAAACCCCAATACGGACGAAGATCCAACTGCTGCTCCCTTTATTAGCAGTGTGATTGCTGATGTTCCTTCTACGTTTGGATTTACTGACTGTGTTACACCCGGTTGTATAAATTGCTGGCCTGATCGATTGTATAATATTATTTCAGATAGTATCTTAAATGCCCATTCGGACGAAATTGCATACTATAACAGAATGTATGTTTATAGAAGTTTAAAAGATAGTTTACAGCTTATGTATTCGGGGTCAACATACGATGTAGAACTCCAAAACTTCTTTACTTTAATGGCATTGAACAATATTGGAACAATAACAGAAATCAACGAACTATTAAGTGATGATGATCGGGCAAATGCATATCTGCAAAATCAAAATATCAACCCTGATTATTTGATGGATGTTAATACAGTTAAAGTAAATGAAATATGCGCCGGAATAGTAAACGATACACTTGAATACAACGAACAGCAACGTTCAGATTTATTAGCAATTGCGTATCAATTACCAGCGTTTGGAGGTGAAGCAGTTTATAGAGCACGTGCTATTCTTGGAATATACTTAGACGACACAGAAATAGCCTTTCGCCTAGCAAGTACCGAGAACAATTCAGAATCGAACTTCATTGTTGAGCCAAATCCAACTTCCGGACAATTTAAAATTCATTACTTATTGTCAAAAAACGAATCGGCTAAATGGTTAATTTACAATACATTAGGGAAGTTGATTAATCAAGGTGAGTTGGATCAAGACTCAAATTTCCGTATATTTGATTTGAGTTCAAATTCGAGTGGTATTTATTCACTTATTGTCGAAACATCCACTAGTAAAAAAATGCGCTGGAAAATCAGTTTAATTAAATAGATTTGAGAATAGTATTTTATTTATTCCTGTTGTTATTATCGGTGAATTGCTCAAAAGTACATGGGCAGTTCACCGATAGATACTGGTGCTTTGGTGATAGTGCCGGTATTGACTTTAGCAATTTGAGCAATCCAGTACCGGGTCATAGTATATTAAGAGTGCGAGGGACCTGTGCAAGTATTTGCGATAGTGTGGGCAATTTACTTTTTTATGCAGGATCACCGGATAGTCTTTCATGGCTAACGTCTGGAAATGATGATTATGGATATGTAATTAATAAGAGTCATCAAAAAATGCAGAATGGTGAAAGGCTAAAGTCTTTACTTTGGTATCAGGAAATGATTATTGTTCCCGATCCTGGAAATAGTGAACGGTTCTATTTGTTTACAATCGGAGTAGTTAGTATGCCTGCAGGAATTTTTTATTCAGTTATTGATCTTTCATATAATAATGGTTTAGGAAAAGTTACTCAAAAAAATATTCAGCTTCAATCTTTCGAAGTTGGTGATGGACTTGCCGCAGTAAAACATGGTAACGGACGTGATTGGTGGGTATTTATGAAACCATATAGTAATACAGCAGCACTTGATGCTTTTTATTCCTATCTTATCAGCCCATCAGGCGTTTCTGGTCCATTTATTCAACATATCGGATCACCAGTACAGTATGGCAGTATTTTAAGATTAAAGTTTACTTCGAATGGAAGTAAACTTTATGCAATGTCAGCTGGTAATTTATTTGAATCATACGATTTTGATCGATGTACCGGACTTTTGTCAAATACCAATACAATTCATATTAGCAATGTAACACCCCCATATAAAAAATACTGGAGTTTTGCACTATCACCTGATGCAAGTAAATTATATGCAACATCTATTGAATTGGGAGCAAATAAAGACACTTCTTTTTTAACGCAGTATGACCTAAATGCAAGTAATGTATTGGCGAGTGCGGATACCTTGCAGATTTTTTCAAGACCAACTGAAGCTGGTTTACTGCAGATAGGCCCAGATAATAAAATTTATTTAAGCTGTGTTGATTATTCACCTGATTGTGCTTGGAATTATTTTTACTGTGATACAAGTTGGTCTACTACAAATTCTAATATTTCGGTCATCAATTCACCGGATAGTTTAGGAGCGGCCTGTAATTTTCAACCTTTCAGCTTTAATTTAGGTGGGCATAGAACCTATGTAGGTCTTCCCAACAATCCCAATTACGAACTTGCAAAAGATAGTGGAAGTATTTGTGATACTTTAAGTGTTGGGTTAAATGAACTAATTAGCAATTATTCTAATCTGTTCGTTTACTATGATGCACAATGGAAAATAGCTTTTATAAATGCTGATAAGTTAACAGGCAGTAAGTATGAATTAAAAATTTATGATATTTCAGGAAGGGAAATAATTCAGGAAAGCGGCAATTTAGATTCCGGTGCTGATGGTTATCGGAGTTTTACCAGAGATATGGACATGAGTGGTTACACTTCAGGTTTGTATATTATTTCGCTTACAACAGAAAAGGAGAAATTGGTTAGGAAGTTTGTAAAGCCGTAATACATTCAGATTACGGCCTACCCAAATACTCCCAAATCAACCCTACCTGCAAAGGAGTCATCAATCGTTGCCCAGGCATAAAACCGGTTTCGGTTAAGAATAAGAGCAGTTTATTCGCCAAGGAATGGCTTAAACTTTCTTTTAATAATTATAGCAAATATATTTAATTAAAATTAAATAAAACCAGCCATCACATATCTTCCTCATCCGCAAAAGAATAGTAAGATTCAGCAGTAATAATGATATGATCCAATATCTGTATTTCTAACAGCTTTCCCCCTTCTTTGATCTTTTTGGTCAATTGCCTATCAGATTCACTCGGTTGTGAATTTCCCGAAGGGTGGTTATGCGCAAGTATAATTCCACTTGCCTGACATTTTAGTGCAACTGAAAAAACAATCTTCGGATCAACTACGGTTCCAGCTGTTCCACCTTCAGATACTTTGTAGTAACCTTTAACTCTATTTGCTCTGTTAAGAATTAGTATATAAAACTCTTCCTTGAACTCCATAGAGTCACTCCACATGGATCGGAGAAGTTTCTCTGCGTCCTTGGAGGAACTAATAAATGGCATTTCGGAGAATTTCACCTTAGACTGATAATTAACTTTGATTTCCGCTAGTATATTTTTCATTTTTCTGGCTTTTAATGTAATGCCAGCATGAAAGAGTGACATGAAAGGAATTCCAAAAGGAAACTGGAATACCGGAATTAAATGAGGATATGCCGGGAAAACTTTTGGAATCCCGGAGGGTACGAAGGATGCTGAAATGTTGCTCTACTTTTGCATTACGAAACCTGCATAGAAAGCCAGAAAAGCTTCTGTTGCAATGAAAGACATTTTTGATTTTGAACTTGATAGTATTTTTATTCTATATTAGCCAATATAAATAATATATAAATTGGAAAAATTAATTGAATTATACAAATTAGTCGATGAGAAAGTCAACTCTAATCCGTCACCAATCCAAATACTTATTTTAATCACATTATTTTTTATGCTAGGATTTGGACTGGGGTTTCTAGTACTTATGGGCTACAACAAATTGTATGGAGACGGCATGAATACATTAATCTCAATTCACAAAAATGAGAAAGATGAATTAATAAAAAGTCGAAACAACCTTCGTGATTCGCTGGTACATTATTATGACACACAATCACTAATGCAACTTCGAGGTCATATTAAGGAGTTAAATGACTTGGAGTCAAAAAATTTTATAGAGAAAAATCAACTTGTAAATGAGAAATTTATTGAGAAAATGGATTACATTTTAGAGACAGCCAATCAAACAAGGTTATTACCCGACACTGTTACATCTTATTTTAACACTTTAGAGATGGATCGACCCTTACTTCAAATTTCAAATTACTCGCGTTTTCCAAACTCCAATTTAGATTACAATTATGAAGCACAAGCGAGTCCGAATGATTCTTTAACGCTCTTTTTATGGCTTCATAATACCAGTTATAATGAGGCTGTCAATCCAATAATAAATTTGACTGTAAAAAAAAACAAAAGGGAACTTAATAAGTTTCACTGCACGACTCTCCGCAACTAATTCAAACTACAGTGAATTTGGTTCAGCTTTTTTATCATATGAACCAGAATCAATTGCCAATTCCGTAGTGTCCGCATTATTTTGCTTTAAAGTATTTAAAATTTATGTTTTTGATTCACAAAATAGTACAGTCAATAAAAAACCATTGACAATTTATAATTACTCAGAAACCTTTTGTTTTAATTCAGATTATGCGATTTACCTTTCAAATGCTCCTGCGCTTGACAGATCCAATCATTTAAATAATTGGTATTATAATCAATATTGCCTAGTGATTAGAATGGCACCTATCTTTTCAAATTAACGACTATTGACAAAATTTAAATTATATGATATGATAAAAGAAAAATCATGTCATATCCAACAATCACCAAACTAAGTTTAGCCCTGGCAATATTCGGATCAATAATTACTTGGGACGAATATAGGGTCGCATCTGCTGTATTTATTGGATGTTTAACCATCTTTCTTTGCGTTTTTTTAGAGAATTTATGTTCTAAAAACACTAAATAGGCTTATTTACTATCGACTGTCCTAATAGACGGTCGATTTTCTTTTAAAGAACATCACTTTTTGCTTGACATTATTATTCAAGTTATATATACTCTCTTTGCTATAGCATTAAAAACTTAATTGAAAGAAACGTTGCCCCGAAAGGGGACATCCGAAAGGATTGGAACGAACAACGAACGAGTCAATACTAAAAGAACTTTACTTCATTTTTGAGGTATGCTATTCTCTTAGTGTTCCTATGAGAAATTGTAGGAACTGAAGCTTAACTGGACATTTATGTACAGAGAAGTGAATTATAAGACCCGCCAGGTTCGTTCCAGGCGGGTCTTATATATTTTATGAAAAATCTTATCGTGCAGTATCTTGAATGGAAAGGCACCTACGCTCATCGTGCAAGCATCGCATATAGAATCTGGCTTTTTCGATTCATTGAAATTTGCGGAGAAAAACCGATTGAATCTTATACCGTATCAGACATAGTGAAATACAGAGCGTGGCTTGAAAAGCACTATGGCTCCTACTCGATCCAGTTTGCAATGATTGTGATCAAAAACTTTTTCCAGTTCTGCATCACTCAAGGAAACAAATGCCTTCCCCCTACTCTAATCCGATTGCCACGAGTTCATGCAAAATCACATCGTGCAATCACCGAAAAAGAATACAAACTCATGATTGCAAATAGCTCAACCAACACTTTCACCGAAATACGCGACACGTTACTCATCCGCATGCTTTGGGATACTGGTGTGCGAGTATCGGAACTTGGAGATTTGGATATAAGTCAGATAGATGAGGCCAAATGTTCAACCGTGATCGCCACCAAAAAGACCGGAAAGAAACGGATAATCATGTGGTCTAAATCCACGCACGAAATCCTTGTTAAATACATATCACTCCGTACACAACTGGAACATATTCAAAAGGCGTCTGCATTATTTTTGGGATGGGAATTCGGGAAAGGATGGAGTTCTCGCTTGTGCAGTAGAAGTATCCAAAGAATCATCAAACAAAATGCGCACCATGCGGGTATTATAGAAAAAGTCACACCGCATTCATTCCGGCATGGTTGGGCGCATATACGTAGGGATCAAAATGCATCCCTTGCTTTCATCCAAAAAGGACTAGGGCACAGCAATCCGATTTCAACTTTTGTATATCAACAATACAACGACAAAGAATTTGAAAATACCGCAATGTCCTACCTACAATAATTCAATCATGAGTTTTCCACTGGGCTTTTTAGAACCCCACAGTATAATGCGTGGTCAATGTTCATCCTTAAAAACAAACACTATGGAAAACACCAAAACGAAAAAGGACGTGTATGCAATCGTCACAGACAGAATCATTAACTTATTGGAAAAGGGAACTGTACCATGGAGACAACCCTGGACTGAAGCAGGACAACCTTGCAACTTGTATTCCGGTAAATTCTACAAAGGCATTAACATTATGCTTCTGGCATCTCTTGGGTATGCAAAGAATTACTTCCTCACAGAAAAACAAATTCAGGAATTGGGAGCAACGATTAAAGAAAAGGAGAAACCGCATATTGTTGTGTTTTGGAATTGGCAACCAAACGGAAAAGCTGAAGAAGGGGAATCGGAAACTACACAAGCGAAACAAAATACCAGGCCTCTATTGCGCTATTACCGCGTGTTTAACGTGTCTCAATGTGAAGGAATACCCAAAGACATGATTCCCGCTATAAACCGCCCTAATAACCCGATAGAAGCTTGTGAAGAGACTATTAAAGGAATGCCGAATCCTCCAGTAATTAGAAATGACCATAATCAGGCATATTACGACCGAATAGAGGATATTATCAATATTCCAGAAATTGGTAAATTTGAATCTAGTGAGGCGTATTACAACACGCTCTATCACGAAACAGTTCATGCCACAGGTCATGAATACAGGCTCAATAGACCTGAGGTTGCGCAGAGTACCTCATTTGGAACTCCTGCCTACTCCAAGGAAGAATTGACAGCAGAAATTGCAGCTTGCTTCTTATGCTCAATTACAGGAATTGCTGAAAAGGTGGAGAAAAACAGTGTTGCTTACATAGAAAACTGGCTAAAGGTTTTAAAAAATGACCGGAAATTTATCATTTATGCAGTACCACACCAAACCGCAATTAAATGAAAAAGACTTCTTCATTTGTAGAGATAATCATGAACTTAAAAAAGTTCAAGCAAGGAAGTAGAGAATTCAATTATCTTTTTGAGGTATACCTGAAAGAGGTAAAGGGTGTTCTATTGCAATGCTCTACTATCCATTGCAAAAGAACATACAAAAAAAACCTTAAACAGGAGATCCAAGACTTAATTCAGGAATCATGTTGTAAATTTTATTTAAAAATTCCAACAATCCATGAATTCAATAGTTCAGTTGAAACCGAAGGTGATTACAAAAACAAAATCTTAGGTCTACATTTGGTTATCCTGAAAAATTGCCATTTAGATAATATAAAAAAATGTTCAAAAAAAGCCAAAGAAATCCTTTTTGGAGATTTAAGTTTGCAAGAAAATTCAGAACTAAATGAAAGCAATTTAAATACCACTGAAAGCGAGTTACTACTTTCTCCAGAACAACGTATAATGGCATATGCTTTGAGTAAACTAAGCTATCGAGAAGAAACAATTATACGGACATATGCTGAATATATGTATGATTATAAAGAATTCAAGTGCGATTTACCCGATGAAATCGAAGATAGTTTGTGTAAAGAATTTAAAATTACGAAAGGGTATCTAAGGCTACTAAAGTTACGTGTAAGAAATAAATTAATGGAATATATTGAAGAGTTAAAGAATTAACTTGACTATGTTCATAAATT
The DNA here is from genome assembly GCA_038320345.1 of Bacteroidia bacterium. Classification (GTDB taxonomy): domain Bacteria; phylum Bacteroidota; class Bacteroidia; order AKYH767-A; family OLB10; genus JBBQED01. The sequence goes on along the minus strand of JBBQED010000020.1, from coordinate 40,148 downwards.
CGTATTATACTCAGTAAAATCCCCTAAATATTGAGTATTTTCAACAAAAGAAGTATGCAATGCAAAGACTTACTAAGCCCGAGAAAGCTTACCTTGACAAGTTGCAAAAAATGTCACAAAAAGAATTAGAAAGTGAATTAATGAAACAAGTATTTATTAATAATCGATTAGTTGGATTTGAAAATAAATATGGCAAAAACAATGATGTTCCTTTTTCAAAAAAACAAAAACGTAATTTGACTTCAAATTCTGTTGACAAGCAAAAAGTTTAAAAGGTATTGATCTTTCAAAGCCCCCTTCTTAAAAAGGGGGCTTTTACAATTATTGAAAAATAGAGTAAAAAGGTACAAACTTTTATGCCTCGATTTAATTACTATTCTTTTTAAAAAATAAAATAGAAATTATACTAACTTCCATTTTTAATAATATTGGAAATTATTAACCTATGAAAATAGGACTGAATCTAAATAAACTCCTTGCAAATTTTTTCCAAACAATTAACAAACTTTTACGTCTATTAGGCCACGTACTTTTACATCGAAATTTAACTGTAAAAGCATGGAGCGTGTTTACATTTCCGATGGAGCTAAAGAACTTAAATATACAACAAGAACATTTCGCAAATGGTGCAAAACGCATGGTATAAAAATTCTCTGCGATTTAGGTTCTCGCAAACAATACATTCTGTATAACGAATTCGAATGCGCAAAGAATAAGGCAGGAATTGAGTATTTAGTAAAAAAGCATGGAAAAAACGCATTCCCGGATGTGTTATCAGCCCAAATGAAGTTATTTGTCCAAATACAATCCGCTCTTGATACTTCAAAAAAAGAAAATCATTCGTATATCCCATCGGGAGAACACGAAAAATCATTTCTGGCAAGATTGCAGAATATTACAACCACGCTATAATCGCACCGATGGAAAAGCCACTGTATATACCGGATTCAAAAAAGTGGGATGGATTGACCGTGTATTGCTATAAATGTGCTAGAAATGTCTCAGATATTTGCAAAGAAACAGGGAGGCCTATCCAACGATGTCCATTTGGAGATCGGCACGTCTTTAAGGTGTATATATATGAAGCGAATTCAAAAAATAAAAGAAAGACAAAAAAGCTAGAAAGTAGAGATCTGAATGAAGCAATTAAAGAGGCCATCACTTTTCAAAAAGAAGTAAAGCAGGGAATCACAAATGATAGCAATAAGTCGAAAGGAACAAAACCGCAAACTCATCATATTGATGAGCCTGTTTTATTAACGGAAGCACTATCTCGATACGTTGCTTGGCTTCACAACGAAAATGTTCCTCAACATAGGAAAAGAGAACGTAGCAAAGAATACTTAAAAGATTTAGAAACCTCATTTGAAATGTTAGTCCAGATTCTTACCAATAATAAGTTTGATCTTACAACTTTTGGCCTTGAAGATATCAACGACCAAACGGTTGGAGTCGTGTATCAGTATTTCATAGAAGAAAAGAACTATTCCGCAAGATCTCTCAACAAACATTTTGGATACTATACAAGTTTTTTTGGGTGGTATATCAATGAGTTTAATACCCCGATGCGAAACTGGTTTGAAAGAGTAGAACGCAAAAGGATTAATCCAAAACCAGTAGCAATAACAGCAGTAGAATTTGAAGCAATCATCCAACAGGTAAAGCCAGAAAACGGAATTAAGCACTACTCGCATGGGGTAAAAAGAATCAGAAATTTATTCCGTCCCTGGCTGGTTTCAGCATTTAAGCTTTGCTTGTATAGCGGCAGGAGACGCGAAGAAATTCTCAATATGAAATTCTCCGACATTCAAGAAATTAACGGAATACAGATTATTAAAGTACCGGATATAAAAGTTAATCGAATTCAAAACAGGAGAACTAACGAAGAAAAGAAATACAACTTCGTTCCAGTAACTGCTCAACTAAAAAATCTACTGAATGAATTAGGCTATGAAGAAAACAAAGATTCAGACAAGTTCATTATTGCAGATGAAATCAAAATGGATCGAACAAAAATAATGACAGATACACTAAGCAGAGGATTTACGCATTTTGCCAAACAAGTTACGGATCGCCCCCTTACATTAAAGTCAATTAGAAAGGCGTACTTAACAGAACTGCAACTATTCACGCAAGGCAATCCGAAATCCATTTCAGGTCATTCCAATAACGATGTACTAGACAAATTTTATATCGATCAAACAATGATCGCAAAAGCAAATCAAACCTTTGAAATTTTTCCAGGAGAAGAAAAAAGGAAAGAAGAAATAGAAAAAGTTCGCAATGATTCCACCAACAAAGAACAATCAAACTCAATAGAAAAATGAAAACAATCGACATTGCCTTAAAAGAAATCAGGGTGCGAAATCGAAATTTCAGCACCCTGATTCAGCACCTTGGTCATTTTAAGGTGTTACTAAAATTGTTACTTCTTAATAATGAACTTGTAACTCATTCATTATCAGCGTACCCGGGACGGGAGTCGAACCCGTACAGCTGTAAGGCCACAGGATTTTAAGTCCTGCGTGTCTACCAGTTCCACCACCCGGGCAAATTTCCATCAGATGGGTGGGTACCTGTGAATCTGAATCGCCGATCTTTAAACCGGAGGCGCAAAAGTACCGGATTTTAGGAGATTGGAAAGCCTAACATTCATAAAATGAAGGTAAAATTGAAAGAACTTCTCAGAATGCTGAATATCAATGCGGAGTACCGAAATTATTTTTGATTCTGCATTAAAAAAAGAAAGCCTCCGTGTTACGGAGGCTTGAGAGCGAAAGACCGGGTTCGAACCGGCGACCTCGACCTTGGCAAGGTCGCGCTCTACCAACTGAGCTACTTTCGCAATACTGTATACTTTAAGAACTAATTTAAATCTGAGGTTTCGATCTACCTCCCGATAGCTATCGGGATGAGCTACTTTCGCAATACTGTATACTTTAAGAACTAATTTAAATCTGAGGTTGCGATCTACCTCCCGATAGCTATCGAGATGAGCTACTTTCGCTGATATACTTAAGAACTACTCGTAATAATTCCTGCTTTTCCAGTGAAAATTCATTCACACCTTTTTAGCGGGAGGGCAAAAATACATCGGGAAGCAGTTACCAACCAAATGTTCAACTGTTCATTTTGAGTTTCTCTCTAGAAATCAACTTCTTAATTTCATTTAATTTCAGTAATGCCTCTACTGGGGTGAGTGTATTGATGTCGGTATTGGTAATTTCATCACGAATCTGCTCCAAGAGAGGATCATCAAGTTGGAAAAAACTGAGTTGAAACTCATCCGTTTTCTGTTTGGAATGAGCTGCTGCTGCTTGTGACAATCCTGTATCGCTATGCGCGTTTTCGAGTGTTTCGAGCATCTCTTGCGCCTTTTTAATAACCTGATTAGGCATTCCAGCCATCCGGGCAACATGAATCCCGAAACTGTGCTCACTACCACCTGGAATCAATTTGCGCAAAAAGAGCACTTGATTACCACTCTCTTTAATCGCAATATTAAAATTACGGATTCGATGATATCGGGAACTCATTTCATTTAACTCATGATAGTGTGTTGCGAAAAGGGTTTTAGGCCGAGCAGTTGGATGCTCATGCAGGTATTCTGCAATAGCCCATGCAATCGAAATCCCATCATAGGTACTAGTGCCTCTACCAATTTCATCGAGCAAGAGTAAACTTCTTGGAGAAATATTATGCAGGATACTTGCTGTTTCATTCATCTCCACCATAAAGGTAGATTCCCCTTGTGAGATATTATCAGATGCTCCTACTCTAGTAAATATTTTATCCACCATGCCAATTTCTGCGGCTGCGGCGGGAATAAAGGATCCTGCTTGTGCAAGAAGCACGATCAAAGCCGTTTGACGTAACAGCGCAGACTTACCCGCCATATTAGGGCCGGTAATCATGATGATTTGTTGCTGATCGGTATCTAGAAATACATCATTCGGAATATAAGCTTCGCCGAGTGGGAGCTGTTGTTCTAATACCGGGTGACGACCACTTTTAATATTGATGGCATATCCATCATTTAACTGTGGACGCACATAATTATTTTTCAAAGCCGCTTTCGAAAATGATAAAAGACAATCGAGACGTGCAATTTGTGCGGCATTATGTTGAAGTGCAGGAATGTACTCAGTCATAGCAATCACGAGATCACTATACAAACGCTCTTCAATGGCAAGGATTTTTTCTTCAGCGCCAAGAATTTTTTCTTCGTATTGTTTTAATTCATCCGTAATGTAACGCTCTGCATTGGCGAGTGTTTGCTTACGAATCCAATCAGCAGGAACTTTATGCTTATGTGAATTTGTAACTTCAATATAGTAACCGAAAACATTATTAAAAGCAATCTTCAAAGAAGTAATTCCGGTTTTCTCAATTTCTTCACGCTGGATTCGAAGGAGGTAATCTTTTCCTTCGTAGGCAATCGAACGCAATTCATCCAGCTCGGCATTATATCCCTGACGAATAGTATTTCCTTTAGCAATAAGTGTTGGAGGTTCCTCCATCAATGCTTCGCTGATATTATTCAATAATGTATGACAAGGATTAATCATCTCTGCGGTTGAAAGGAGAGATTTATTATCCGCTTGGGCACATAATTCTTTTACGGGTTGAATAGCCTGCAAAGCTCTGCGCAACTGCACTGCTTCACGAGGAGTAAGTTTCCGAATGGCGATTCGAGAAGTGATCCTTTCGAGATCGCCAATTAGCTTCAATTGTTTTTCCAACAAATCACACCATTCCTGATGACGGGTAAAATAATCTACCATCTCGAGACGATCCTGCACCGGATGCAATTCTTTCAAGGGCATAAGTAACCATCTTTTCAAGAGCCTTGCTCCCATTGGAGAAACCGTAAAATCCATTACATCTAATAATGTTCGGGCTTGCTCATGCGGACTATTTACCAGCTCTAGATTACGAATGGTAAATCGATCTAAGGAAACAAATTTATCTTCTTCTATTCGAGATAATGCCTGAATATGACACAGGTATTGTTGTTGTGTTTGTTGCAGATAATGCAACGTAGCGCCTGCAGCTACAATTCCTAAATTCATTTCCTCCACACCAAAACCTTTCAGCGAAGTGGTACCGAAATGTTTCAGTAAAGTTTCTCGTGCGAAGAGCGATTGAAATACCCAATCTTCGAGACCGTATGTATAAAATTTATTTCCGTATTGCTCTTCGAAATGCTGTAAACGCTGACGAGATACCAATACTTCAGTTGGAGAAAAACTCTGCAATAATTTATCGATATAATCTTTCCCACCTTGAGCAACTAAGAACTCACCTGTACTTGCATCAATCAATGCAAGACCAGCACGATCTTCCTGTTGATATAAAGCTGCCAGAAAATTATTAGACTTATGATCTAGAATTTTATCGCTGAAAGTTACACCAGGAGTTATTACTTCAGTGACCCCACGCTTAACAATTTTTTTAGTTGTTTTAGGATCTTCTAGCTGATCACAAATTGCAACCCGCATCCCCGCTCTTACCAATTTAGGAAGGTAGGTATCGAGCGAATGGTGAGGAAAGCCTGCGAGTTCCATATCTGACGCTGCTCCATTACTCCTTTTCGTGAGTACGATTCCGAGCACACGCGAAGCTTTAATCGCATCCTGACCAAAAGTTTCATAAAAATCACCTACTCTAAATAGAAGTAGGGCATCAGGGTATTTTGCCTTGATGCTGTTATACTGTTGCATCAGGGGTGTTTCTTCTTTCGCTGCCATGTCTAACTTTGCCGGATAAAGATACCAAAGGTGCAGAAGCTACGTAACGACGAACTGGAAAGGCCAAGCCTCCAAGATTACTTGACCGGGGATAAACTCCCACTTATAATTGTACTGGACAATGTACGCAGCGCCCTCAATACAGGCTCTATATTCCGGACTGCTGATGCATTCAGGATCAAGGAGATTCATCTCTGTGGCATCACTGCTTGCCCTCCCAATAAAGAGGTTTTAAAGACCGCTTTAGGAGCTACCTCTTCCGTAAAATGGATCCATTTTGAAGACACTCTTGAGTCGATAAAAAATTTACGAACAGGCGGGTATAAAGTGTATGCTATTGAACAGGTAAGAGGAAGTATCCCCTTAAATGCGTTTAAAGCAAGTTCAGGACCTGTTGCACTTATCCTTGGACATGAAATGGATGGAGTTAGTCAGGAGGTGATTGATGCTTGTGATGGATGTATCGAAATTCCGCAAGAAGGAATCAAACACTCCTTGAATGTTTCCGTTTGTGGAGGTATTATTTGCTGGGAAGTTTATCGTCAGTATCTTGAGCAGCAAGTAAAGTAAGATGAACAAAGAGCGCGTGATTTTAGGCATTGATCCAGGCACTGTGGTAATGGGTTATGGAGTAATAGCGGTGAAAGGCAAGGAAATAAGATTGGTTGCAGCGGGTGTTTTAAAGTTGAATACCGAAACGGAGCATTATGATCGATTGAAAAAAATATTCGACACCATTTTACAACTCATTGAAGAACATATTCCGGATGAGATGGCCATTGAAGAGCCCTTCTTTGGAAAGAATGTGCAATCCATGTTGAAGCTGGGAAGGGCGCAAGGTGTTGCTATTGCTGCTGCGTTGTACCGACAAATTCCAGTATTCGGTTATTCCCCAAGAAGAATAAAACAATCGATTACAGGAAGGGGAGCGGCTAGCAAAGAACAAGTAGCGATCATGTTACAAGGATTATTAAATTTTGAAGAGCAGCCTAAATTTTTGGATGCCACCGATGCCTTAGGAGTTGCGGTTTGCCATTCATTTCAGAATAATATAATCGCCTCAAAAAAGAAGAGTATTAATCCAGCAGTGAAAGGAAGCAAGAAAAGTTACGGAGGATGGGGAGCATTTTTAACAGACAATCCAGATCGATTAAAAAAGAAATAAAGGTAATTTTTAAATCAGCAAAAAGATCTGATTTTTTCAGCAACAGCCGCTAGTTCTTCCGGAGAAGGTTTCATTTTAGGTTGGGTAAAATTAATATCGCCTACATGGTTAAGCGGTACAAGGTGGATATGAGCATGAGGTACTTCGAGTCCTATAACGGCAATGCCTATCCGTTTACAAGGAATGGCTTGCTGTACAGCATTAGAGATCTGCTTAGCAAACAACCACAGTTGTTGATAGGTCTCATCGTCCAGACTGAAAATATAATCTATTTCTTTCTTCGGGATCACCAGCGTATGACCTGGGACGAGTGGCATCACATCGAGAAAAGCCAGAAAATGTTCGTTCTCTGCAATTTTATAAGCTGGGATTTCCCCATTCACTATTCGTGTAAAAATGGAAGCCATAATCGGAAATTACAGAATTATCCTAGTGCAATATCAAGCACTTCAAATTTCAAGGTACCATTCGGCGTAGTGATATCGGCAATTTCACCGATTCTTTTTCCTAAGAGTCCTTTTCCTATTGGAGAGCCTACTGAAATTCTTCCTGCTTTAAGATCAGCTTCATTTTCAGCAACGAGCATATAGGTCATTTCAGCTTTATTACTCACATTTCTAATTTTCACTTTACACAAAACAGAAACTTTGGAGATATCCAGTTTCGATTCATCGATCAATCTGGAAGTAGCTACCAGATCTTCCATTTTAGAAATTTTTAATTCCAGAAGCCCTTGAGCATCTTTAGCTGCATCGTATTCGGCATTTTCAGAAAGGTCCCCTTTATCGCGAGCTTCAGCGATCTGGCGTGAGATATTCGGACGTTCGATCGTCTTCAGGTAATTTAAATCTGCCTGGAGCTTACGCAATCCTTCTTCAGTCAGGTAAGTAATCTTCGACATGGTCTAGCTAAAAGTTATTTCAATATTCGACAAAGGTAAGAAAAACGAGGAAGACCCCTGCTTCATCAGCGGGGGTCTTCCGGTATGCGTAATGAATTATTAGAGTGTTAAACGAACTCCGAAGGAATGCGTTCCATCGAATGTTTCAGTAGCACGATAGGAATAATCAATACCAAACATTTTACCAGATTTTCCAAGTGGCACCTGAAGTGTTATACCTGCGCTAGCACCTAACATGGCACTAATACGTTGATCGGTAATAGCATTTTTATCCTTTTTATCGAACGTATATCCACCTCTGATCATGAACATGTTTTTGAATCCATATTCAACACCAACAGCGAACTGATCACGGATAAAAGAATTAGAAGTGAAGTTACCAGCAGCAGTTAAGCGATGATCAACGGCTAGTTTGAAATCGTAAGATAATCCAATGCTTACCAGTGAAGGTAATTCATAATCCTGTGTACGTTGCTCCTGAAGCACATTGATATTAGTAGTCTGATTATCATTACGGAATGCTAAACCTTCACCACTGAACTTCATAGGTGTTCCTACATTACGCAGTGCGATCCCAAATTTGAGGTTATCTTTTGCTTCATTGAAACCTGTTACATATTGAATACCGGCATCAACAGCAACACCTTGAGATTTTACATCACTGATGGATTCAGAAATCAATCGTAAGGTCATACCTCCGTGAATACTATTACTGAACTCTTTAGAATAGCTCAGACCGATATTCAGGAACTGAGGACTAAATGTTCCAGATCCACCATCCGGTTGAGTTTCAGTGGTTCTTTCGATATCACCAAAACCGACAGACATAATGCTTAAGCCCATTGCTCCGGATTCCCCAACTTTTTGAGCAAGACCGAAGGAGTTGATTTTTACATCAGATCCTTTTAACCATTGGGTATTACAGAAAAGAATTTCGGTTCCTTTCACGTAGGATAATCCGGCAACGTTAATATTCATGGCTTCGATACCTTGAACCATTGCTGAATTAGCACCACCCCATCCAGAGCTACGCGCCCATGGATTGATGAGCAATTCACTAGCTCCTGCTTGTCCGGCGCGATCTTCATTACCTGCAAGAACAACCGTTGCAGGGATTATCAGAATCGTAGAAACACTGAATATATATTTTAGAATTTTTTTCATATCAGGTCAGATTGTTGTTTAGTAAGTCAGGAATTAGAATGAATCAAGATCAATCGGACGCATTATTCCGAACCACTTAACTACTTTTTCTCCAATAGCACCTGCATTAATATGAATCAGGTAAACACCACTAGCTACTGTGATACCAGCAGTATTTTTCATATCCCAGTCGAGGGTAGTCGCGAGATTATAATCCTGACCTTCTGTTACCGCTTGTCCTTCTGAGGCATCTGCGATGATATCACGTTTAAACTGACGAACCAAGGTTCCGTTTATCGTATAAATCGAGATCTTACATTTTGATGGAAGATTTACGATGCGTACACGATTATCTAACTGATCGATTCTGGTTTTCTCGTAAGAAGAATAGGCATAATAAGGATTAGGAACTACTCTTATCAGATCCAGCGCAGAATTTGCTGTTGCTTGAACATTCTTCGAAGGCTCAAGAGAAGCTGGAATTTCGAATTCATACAGTGGGTTTGAACCGTTCACAGCAACGTCACCAATAGAAAGGAACTGACGGTAATCTCTATTTACACGAAGTCTAATTTTCACATCAGAAGCCAACAGCGATGCACCAGGTTTCAATAATGCGAGCGATGTCCAGATACAATCTTTGAATACACTACGTTTTGCTGTAGTAGGTGAAGCAACGAATGTCATCAGAGAATCCATTTTGAATCCACGATCGTAATTCGGTTGATCAGTAGCAGTACCTGTAATTCCACGGTTAAAGACATATATATAATGTCCGCCACCAAAATTTACATTACCATTTACATTATCTGTTGAGCTTGTTGGATTCCAGATCATATCTGCACCGTTTTCACTAGTAGCAGAAGAATTTTCACCGAAAGCCATATTCAATCTTTCACCAGTTTCGATATTGATAGCATAACCTGGGAACCAACCCATTCCTGTAGAACTTGTAAGCGTTGCATCGGCAGCATTTGCTGAAGGATCACTTACGCCTTTTCCATCTTTGTCAACTGATTCATGTTTACGCTTATCAAATTTCTTTGCTGCGCCTTCGTTTACAAATCCATCTTCACCAGTTTCAAATACTATACAACGGGTCCATTTGCTCTTATCATTCGTAATAACAACGTCCACGCTAGCCAATGACAACCAGTTTAACTGTGCTTCAATTGCAGCATTATTAAATTTAGGTGCACCTACTTTTAATTTATCTACCATTTTAAAAGGAGCCCAAGTTCCACTTAATACACCTTCATAAACTTCGGTTGGATCAAACTTTCCGCTACCACTACCAAGATCACCGGCTGCAATACCAGATAATATCCAATCTGAAGAAGTTGTACCATCTACATCAACAACACCAGTGAGCCATTCGGTACCAGCAAATTCTTGAGTTGCTTCTTGGAATCCATTTCTTTCCGCTGTAGCAACATCACCAGGTTCGTTACCGGTAATTTTACTCGCTTTGATAGCAATTTTATTAGATTCAACAAGTTGCTCATAAGGAATACCAATTGGGAATAAACTAGAGTCGATTTTAGTTCCACTCGTTTTATCAAATAAATCCCAATTATCGGTATCGGTAATGCCATTGAAAGCAAGTTTAAATCCACCTGCTTTAACGGCCATAGGATCATAAACGCTAATGTTCAGAGGACCTGCTCCTAATTCATAAGAAGGATGCAATGCACGTGATTCAGCACTTGTTAATGCTTCATTTACACTTGCTTCCGACATATCTAATACTACACCACCATTACCCTGACCTTCGATACGTGTAATCTGTACGCCACCACCATAGAAGGTATTGAATACAGTTCCAGAATTTTCAACCTGAGGTTTATGAGGAATTGCAGAATAAATTTTGATATTGTTACGACCTTGAACATAAGGACGGCTCTGTGTAAATGAACCATTATTAGGATCAAAAGGACGGAAATTATTATAGGCATAAGAGACACACAGATAATAATAAGCTTTATAATTCGCCAGTTTTTTCTGCGTGAAATAATCTAGATCAATCACGAATGTATGATAGATTCCTTTGTTCCATGAAGCGTCACCAGATGCTTTTTCAATAGGAACGTATGCATTTAATGTTGCATCAAAATTGAAATTTACAATTTGACTGATCGTATCTTTCAGATCTATTTGCGCAATTAATTTTGCTTTAGCAGGATCAGCAAGATCCGCATCTGAAACCGTTGCATCTGAAACTTGATAAAGGCGGTATCCTTGGAATCTATATTCTCTTTCATCTGTTGCCAGAGTATCAAACGTTGAATCTACAGGAACATAAGCAGGTATAGTAGGATCGATCTGTTGATACTTCTCTACTTTTTCATTACGGGTATTCTCCAATGCAAGAATAATTTGTTGATCTAATTCGCGAACAGCAATATCAGGAGCATTTGGACCATCCAATACTTTAAAGCAATTATCAAATAAGGCTTGTGCTTTATTATCTCCAAGTTTAACAAGAGATACAGAAGCTAAAGGTCCTCCACTAGTAGTACGGTTCCATATAACACCTGTAGTTATATAGTTAATTGCACCTGGAGCTAGAGAGAACTGACCTGCTGATTGCAACCAACGCATATCAGTAGGTTGAATTCCACCAGTTGCCATAGTCCAGTTAGTCGTAAATAAAGGATCAGTTGTTCCAGGGAACATATAGTTACATGGAGTAGTTGTAGGGTTTGTACCATTTCCACGACCATCACCACCATAGGTAATCGGTAAACCATCTAACCATGTTCCAGTGAGGTAATCATAATAATCATCCGTTACGAATGGATTACCATTAGGAACATTATTAGTATTTGTATAGTAAACGAATTTAGACATGATGATTTGCTCACCCGGCTCATCAGTAACACCATCTTTGTTATTATCGATTCCATCATTGGCATCCGCAAGCGGACCTTGGAAGAAGTCGATACCCACAGCAGGAGGATTAGTTCCGTAACCACCAGCACCATCATCATCTGGATCTCCGTTATATACATAACCTAATCCAAGACCAACATCACAACCCACATAATCATCTGAAGCATTTCCAAGATCTGGATCACACCATACGCCCATATAAGTTTGGAGCAAAGAGTCACTTGAACGGTTAATGATTTGGTATTTGTAGAAAGTCATGAAGTTAATTTCATCCGCTGTTTTAAAAGCAAATGCTTGAGCACGAATTTCAAGTCCAATTGGATCGGAGTTCGTTTCTGTCTTAACATTTCCAACATCATTAAATACCCACCAGATTGTTTTGTCACCAAAGAGGTAATCATTACAAACTGGGCGATTAGAGTTTGGATCGATAGCATAATCTCCACTTATCAGATAATAAGGATAATCACCTTTTGTATAATCGTAAACGCCATCATTATCGGCATCATAGAAAGGTGCCAATTGAGGCAATTCACCAGCAGCAACATTTCCGTTACCTGGCCATTCTTTAATTACCTGAGTTGCTTCTCCTCCATTTGTGAAATCTTCAACTTCTTTTTTGGTAATCGTCCAGAAGCGATCAAATTCAGCACAACGATCTGCAGAAATATTTAAAGTATTATTTGCAGGATCTTTGCTAATTGGTCCGCCCCAGAAATCATTTGCACCTTGTTGACGATAAGTCTGGCCTGCTACTTTCAGCTGACCTTGTTTATCAAAACCACCGATCCATATTGATCCGGCGTAGATACAAGTTTTACCACTTCCAATAGGCACTTCATAATAAGGTGTTTGTCCAACTGGATCCCACCATAAATCGCCACCCACAAGAATACGGGCACGCACACCATTCACATCAAGGTCAGTTTGTGAAGCTGTAATCACACAATTTGCAGCGGTCTTAGCACCGGAATTGTTGGTCGAGGCCGTTCTCACTCCGACATTCTCCTTTGCAGAAGAAGAGGTCGCCCAGCCAATCAGCAGCGCAAGACTCAGTACTATTTTATATCTAAACATTTTCATAGCGTTTATTCTGTTTTGGATGGATCAATTTAAAACTGGAAGCTAACACCCAGACGTGCGCGACGTGGCAGGCTATAGTTATCAGGGTTTCTGATTTTGATCTGATATTGATCAATAAATGCCTGAGGGTCTTGTTGAGAAGCAGAGAGCTGCTGCCCATCAGGAGAGTAGATAAATCCATCATCATCAGGGTTACCTGTTGCACGATATACACCAACTACGTTTCTGATATCGAAGATATTCTGGATTTGCAGATAGACATTGATACTTGTTTTTTTCTTCTCACCCATTTTAATAGCGAAGTCTTTATCAATTCTCATATCTACTCTGAACTGCCATGGAGTACGTGCACCGTTGATAACACCTTCGATTGCACGCTGACCATTATCCTGCCATCCGATTGCAGCACCTTCCTGAGTAGGACGTGACTGACGAGAGTAAGGAGTACCGGAGTTAGCTTTGAATACGAAGTTCGCACCGAAGTTTGCCAAGATTGGTTTGCCCCATAATGTAGGTCCATTATAATCAGCACCATCACCATAACGGTAATCGATAGAAGCAGTAACAGTATGACGTTGATCAAAATCCAAAGGAATGATAAAGCGTATGTTCGGTTGATCTGTATCTGTTAACTCAACGTTAGAGTTAGCACCAGAACCTGTTCCATCAGCAAACTGAAGGGTATAACTTGCTAATACACGAATATTTCCTGTACGACGCAAATCATAACTTAAAGACAATCCTTTAACCGTTCCGAAATCGATATTATCATAAGAAGTGTAAGTGTTCGGATAAGCGAAATTCACTTTAGTAATCTGAATGTTATTATTCAGTTCACGATAAAATGCAGAGATCGTCAAAGAAGAAGTTCTTCCTAATACTTGTTTGAATCCAAGTTCATAATCTGTTGTCTTCTCAGGCTTCAGATTTGAATTGTTCAATGTTCCATCAGGATTTGTTGTCAAGGCAAGGTACTCTATAGGGTCATTTCTTAAGTTAGAAGAAGGACGCTGAGTAAGTACATCATAGTGTGCGAAGAACTGAGCCTGATCGGTGATCGAGAAAGCAAAAGCCACACGTGGCATGATTGAAATCTGAGGCTCATAATCTTGGAACACATTATCAATATCCCAAGTAGAAGATGCCAATTTACCTGCTGATTCTTTCAAAGCAGGAAGGATGGTACTTGAACTAGACTGTTGCGCGATGATATCTGGATCAGAAACAACCTGACCATTTTGATCATACCAAACATTTTCATTACGGTAACCTACGATTGAAGTAAGGTCACTTGCATTGGCAATATAAGGTACATAATCATCACCGATATTACCAGGACGATTAACGATGGCAACAGGATAATCTCCCACTCTATATGAATCCAATAACAGATATTTATCCTTCAGTGCTTTTTGATTAGCATCAAAACGATCGATACGTAAACCAACATTAAAATTCAGGTTATCGATTGCGAACTGATCTTGGATATAAGCGGCCATGTATGTAGGCTGCCATGCTGGAACCAGACGATCGTAAACACCGTTGGTTTTATCATTAAAGAACTTCTTAAATGCTGAGGCGTAATCTTGAGTGCCTTTAGTTTTCTTTCCAGTGTAGTCATAACCATAATAGTATCCAAGAACACCATTAATTGTTAACTCATCAGAATTAAACATACTCATATTAAGTTGATCTGGTGAAAGAGCATCAAAATCAACATACTGATTATTCGCCAGGCCTAGTGAGTTACGCAAATTCTCATGGAAGCCCGTAGTATTTAAATTTTCATCAGTGATCGGCGTGTAAAAATCTGTCAGCTGTAAGTAAGTGGTATTACCATCAACAGTAGTACCTGAAATAGCCGTTAGATCTTGACCTGCATTACGGGTAAATTTATTAGGATCATTTGCAAACAAACGACCTATAGTCCATAATCCACGAGGAGCGATACTATAGCCACGATCGAAACGTTGCTCATATTCGAAACCGATAGATAATGCATGTTTTTTCACATCAGCATTTCCACTCAGTACAAAACGAAACTGGTCATTATCGAAATCTTGGTACAAGTTTCTCTGATTTCCGATACCTTCCCAAATTCCCATGATGCTTCCAACAGCATCACCATTTGCTAATCCACCTACACTTCTGAAAGTACCGATTGAACCATATTGATTTGAGCCAGTTGCATCTTGATAAAAGGCATCGGCTGCAATTCCATAGTTCGATTGAATTTCATTGATGGTACCTGGAGTAAATACGTATCCACTATTACTAGTGATAATATAAGAGGTATCAGCAGTTCCACCGAAAACGGTACCGGACAAGGTATCCTTTGGACTTTGCAATGCAAGTTTTCCATAGTAACCATAGTTCCATAAGTTTCCTTTTTGAGCATCATCCTGATTTACTTGCTTATTCTTAGAATATTCTGCTTGTAAAGAGAAGTACACATTTTTGAAAACGGATGCTGATTTATCTTGCTCAGCTTTATAAGTAGAACCAATACGTTGTGTCAAACGACCAAAAATCCGGTAATCGGTGTCTTTAATTTGTGGGTTTTCTGCAAAATTATAGGTTGATCGATTTAAAGCGAAGCTACTCCGATCATTCACGTTGAAGCTGCCACCAAATGAAACCGAAGTATTATCAACGGGTTGGAAATCAATTTTCGCTGTAAATCGATAAGCAGATTGAGCTATATTAGATTTAATGGTTGACTTTTCGAAATCCTTATCTGTATAATAGATTGCATTATTAAATGAACCGAATGTATTTGCACCTGTTTGATAAGGAGCAATTGGATTCTTCTTCAGTTGATCATACAAGCTTCCTTTTAACTGATACATGCCAATCGCCGAAGGATCAGGATCTTTTTCAAGTTCAGCTTCACCGCTCACAAAGAATCCAAGGATTGCTTTTTCTCCTCCACTCTCCATTTTTTTCTTCAGAATTGGACCTGAAAGATTCGCAGACACGAGATTATACCCGTATTTATCAAAGAGTTCGGAAGTAGCAAGTTCAAGACCACCAGAAAAATCTTTTGACGGTCCGCGAGTAGTTACAGAAATAATACCACCGGTAGCATCACCATATTGTGCTGGAGTACCACCAACGATAGCAGTAACCTGCTCAACACCACCTTGAGGGAGCTTAGTACTACCTCTGATACGGATACCATCTACGTAGTAGTCGGTAGCTTCTTTCCGTGATCCACGAACTGTAACATCATCACCTTCATCCTTTTGGAACACACCAGCAGCATTAGTTGCTACGGCGCGAACGTCACGGGTTGGAGCTGCTTGAATGTCTTCGCGCGTAACGGTAGCACCAGTTTGGGTATTCCCTTTATCGATCAAAGGCACTTTGTATTCAATGATATCGACAACTTGGGTCTCTATCACTTTAGGACTAACTGTCAAATCAGTGAAGGTGATACGATCGATTCCAACTACAACATCGTTGATCACGAGATCATTAAATCCCACGCTCTTTACTTTGATCGTGTATTTACCGGGTTGTAAAGGTTTGATTGTGTATTCACCATCAAAATCAGACTGTGAGCCACCAACCTGAGAACCATTCATTTCTGCTACAACAACAGCAAATGGAATAGGTTCTTTGGTAGCCTTGTTTACGACTTTTCCTTTAATAGCTCCTGATTGTGCGAATGCACTGAGGCTTGTTAGAAGTAAAAGCGTAAGGGTTAAGTAGACGTTCCTTATCATAGGGTTAAGTTTATGTCAGCTGTTGTTAATGTTTTGTTAATTCAGGTGGTGGGTAAAAATAGAAACATTTGAAACAAAATTCCAAATATGGGAGTTCTTTTTAATGCACATGTTAGGATAAATTTGCTCAAAAGTAAACAGGTCTAAGTAATTCATTGATTATCACTGCGCGCCTCCAGTTCATTGATTCCCCTCTCAAATCATCTCCGATTAATTGTCCTTCTGAAGGAAATTTTTCAACATTAATGTCGATTAAATTTCTTTTCAACTCCTCTTCATTAAATAAGACTTTAGTACTTCCACCTTCCACAAATCCTGGGATAATAGAAGCTGATTCAGATTTTCTTGATTTACTGATGCGCTGAACCGGAACCAAAGGTGTCCGGATGGTCTTGTTTCCAGTAACTGTTTGTTTTTGGTTTACTGCCTTATATTGGGGTTTTAAAGTTTGAGAGACTGGTTTTGATGGATTTGATTTTATTGGTTCAGGTTGAAGATCAGATGTTTTAACAACTGGTCGTGCTTCCTGATGTTTTTTCCATCCATCTCTGGCATTGTATATAAACCAGAGAATAGCACCAACTACATAAAACAGGGTTTTGAATACCATGCCATGAAAGTAGTTATTTTTAAACAAGAACCCCGTCATTTAACCATCACAAGGTCGCATTTTTTACATTTGCATTGCTTTCGGGCGTCTGAAAGGATACTAAAGTTGATGTAATGATGATTGTTATCAGGAAATTTCTGGTATATTCATCAACATGAACCAAAAGAAGGCATCCTGTATGAAAATTAATTTAGGCTACGGTGGAATAACATCGTGGCATTTATTTTCTCTAAGGGAATCGTTTGAAAAATTTGGCAAAATGATTTTGTAAAAAAACAAGATTGTACTTGCAAGGAATATCATTCAAGAATAATTACAAGCGTACATTTTCTTCGTTGGCTTAAAATCGAAGAAACAACAAAATATTAACGGAAAGTTTGGCAGATGAGACTGAAATCACTTGAAATAAAAGGCTTCAAAAGTTTTGGAGATAAAGTTACTATTCACTTTGACGAAGGCGTTACCGCTATTGTTGGACCCAATGGTTCCGGTAAATCAAATGTAGTTGATGCGATGCGATGGGTTTTGGGAGAACAGAAAACCAGAATGCTCCGTTCGGAGAAGATGGAGAATATCATTTTCAATGGTACCAAAACAAGAAAGCCTGCCAATCTAGCTGAAGTAAGTTTATCGTTCGAAAATAATAAAGGTGTACTTCCAACAGAATACACCACTGTTACTATAACGCGTCGTTTATACCGTTCTGGTGAGAGTGAATATCAACTCAATGGAATTACTTGCCGACTGAAAGATATCAATGATCTTTTTCTAGATACGGGGATTGGTCCTGACTCTTACGCCATCATCGAATTAAACATGGTGGATGATATTCTGAAAGATAGAAACAACACCATTAAAACATTACTGGAAGAAGCGGCGGGTATTTCAAAATACAAAATACGCAAACGACAGACTTTTCAAAAACTTGAAGAGACAGATGCTGATCTCAACCGAGTAAATGATTTGATGTTTGAGATCGAAAAAAGTTTGAAGCAACTTGAATCTCAAGCCAAAAAAACCGACCGTTATTACCGTTTGAGGGAAGAATATAAAACATTAAGCACTCAACTTGCAGTGTTCAGTATTCGTCATCATAGCATTCGCTTAAAAGAATTACAGGAAAGGGAGGTAGATAAGCATGGCTCAAAAACCAAGTTACAAGAAGAGTTAGAGAAACTGGAATTAAAACTACAGGAGATTAAAATCACCAGTTCAGAAAAAGAAATTCAGCTTCAAACGGTTCAAAAAGCATTGAATGAAAAGATGCTGGAGATCACGCGCTTTGAAAATGAAGAGAAGAGCAGAAATGAGCGGTTGAATTACTTGCTAGAAAAACAAAAGCAATTACAGCAACAATCTGAACAAGATGAAAAAACGCTGATCGAAGTAAATGCAGGGATTGAGCAACTGAATGATGAAAAAATAAGAGAAGAAGAACATTTAAAACAACTTGAGGTAGAAGTTACTCGTCATCGTGAAGAAGCGGAACAGAGTAAAAAGGATTACGAAGAGTCGCTGGTGAGTATAAAAAATCTTAATCAGCAGATTTATCAATTAAGATCTTCCATCAATGAATTTGAAACTAAACAAGCGGTAAGGCATACCCGTTATAACTCTATTCAGGAAGAGTTAAAACGCTTGATGGCACAACAAGAAGAAAATCGTCTCAAGCTTGAGAATTTAGAGACGCAGTTAACGGATTTACTTCCGCAAAAAGATCAGGCAGATCAGGAATTACGTAAACTCAAACAAACACGTCTTGAGCTTGATGAAAAAATCAAAAGTTCTGATGCAAGAATTCGTGAACTGAATCAAGTGTTGCAAGCAGAATCCAGAAAGATGGATGCTCGTCATAATGAGTATCAGCTTACCAAAAATCTGCTGGAACAAATGGAGGGATATCCTGAATCGATCCGTTATCTTAAAAAGAATAATGAAGCATCGAAACAAACTCCCCTACTTTCTGAAATTATAGTGTGTGAGGATGCTTATAAAGTAGCTATCGAGAATTTTCTTGATCCATATCTCAACCATTTCGTTGTTGAAACAATGGCAGATGCATGGCAGGCCTTGCAAGTATTGAGTGAATCGTCAAAAGGTCGTGCGCACTTCTTTGTATTAGAAACGTTAAATAATTACGATCCTAAAAAACTTGCTGCATTAAACGGATGTACTCCTGCCCTTGATGTGGTGGAGAAGAATGCTCGTTATGAAAAATTATTCGATCTACTATTAGGTCATGTACAGATTCTGAACAACAATCAGGACTTGAAAGATTTTCATGTTAATGGAGATCAATCGCTGGTAGTCCTCTCACAAAGTGGTAATTTCTTACGTCAGAAATATGCGATTGGTGGAGGTTCTATTGGAATGTTTGATGGAAAACGAACAGGGAAATTCCGGAATCTGGAGAAGCTTGCTGAAGAAGTGAAACAGCATGAAACAGAGATTGCACAGTTTCGGGAACAGATCCGTGAAGCGGAGCTAGAGTTGACCGAGATAAAAAATCAAGTTCAACAAATACAGCATCAAACAAGTAAGCAGGAAAGTGAATTTATGCGTCTCAGCGGACAAGTTAATTCCATGCAAAGTAACCGCGACTTTTTACTTTCTGCTTTCGAACAATCGAAAAAGGGTACTGGAAAACTCGAAGAAGAGTTGGCAACAATAAATCGAGTGATTGATGAGGAAAAACAAAATCCTGATCTGAGTCCTGAAATGTTAAAAGACCGATTGGAAAATATGATCCAGCAGTTGAACGTACAACAGGAACACTCTTTCAATCTACAAAAAGAATCCGGAGAGAAATCTCAAGTTTTCAATCAGCAGAATATTGTTTTACTTCAACAACAAAACAGGATTCAAAACATTGCTCGGGATCAAGGATATAAAAATAATCATCGAACCACTTTAATAAAAAACAAAGAGCAATATCATACCGATTTAGAATCTGTTCGTCAACAGACGGAGCAGTTATTAAGTGGGATGGAAAGTACTGATGAAGCATTAAAAAAATTACTCAGTGAGCGTGAAGTCATGGATGTTTCTTTCCGTGAAGTAGAGTTGGCTTATGCAACATCTAAAACAGAAATTGAAAGTGAAGACAAACGTCTTTATGAATTACGCCGTAATAAAGAACAAACGGATTCTGTATTACAGAATGTTCATGATGAACTCAATGAACTAAAGTTACAGATGAACTCTTTGAAAGAACGTTTGAATATCGAATTCAATATTGAAATTGATGAACTCGCAGGACAGGAGCCTGATCCTGAACTTAACGAAGCAGAACTTCGTCCGAAGGCTGAACAACTCCGTAAACGTGTGAGTGAATTCGGACCGATTAATCCAATGGCTCTTGAGCAGTATAAAGAAATCAAAGAGCGTTATGATTTCATTGAAAAAGAGAAGACCGATCTTGCCAATGCCAAAGAAGCATTATTAAAAACGATCAGTGAGATTGATGATACTGCAAAAACAGTTTTCATGGATGCATTCACTGCTGTACGAGCGAACTTCATTCGTGTGTTCCGTTCCTTATTTACGGATGATGATAATGTGGATCTCATTATTTCTGATAATAGTAATCCATTAGAATCCGATATCAATATCATTGCACAACCAAAAGGGAAAAAACCTTTAAGTATTCATCAGTTATCGGGAGGAGAAAAAACCCTGACCGCTACTGCCTTACTCTTCGGTATTTATCTGTTAAAGCCTGCACCATTTTGTATCTTCGATGAGGTTGATGCGCCATTGGATGATAACAATATTGATAAGTTCAATAACATCATCAAGACTTTCAGTTCCGAATCTCAGTTCATCATCATCACCCATAATAAGAAAACGATGGCTGCCACTGATTTGATGTATGGCATTACGATGGCGGAACCAGGAGTTACCACGGTAGTACCTGTTGATTTAAGAGCGTATGCTGATTAATTAATTATGCATAGCTGCAAATAAAACTAATTCACTTATCCTCCTGATCCAGCTGGAGGTTTACGATGAAAAATGCGTTGTATAAAATTCGGGCGGTTATCGAATGAATCGACATGCTGATAACGATGTCTATTTTTTTTCATTCTCTTTCTAACTTCTTTAGTTTGTAATGCTTCGTGTTTTTTACGACCTTCTTTCTGCGCTTTTGCTGAATTCTTAAACTGTTGCTCCTTCTTTTTCTTGGCAGTTTTTTGTGCCTTGGTGGCCGATGTGCCTTCCGTTTGAGCGTAAACTCCACTTAACGATGCGCCGAAAATCAGAAAGAAAATTAAAATGAGACGTTTCATGAGCTACCGAGTATTACTAATTTACAAACATAACGTAGAGAAGCCGGAAAAAAATACAAAAGCCCCGTCTTTCTGACGAGGCTTCGTAAAATGTAAGTGTATTTGGATTAACGGCCAATAACGCCCGTCATCATTTTAGAATAGCTGGTTTCACCTTTATACTGGCAGCTGATCGAATAGGCTACCGGCATAGCGCTTTTGTGAGCATCAACAGTATAAGCACCTTCGGTGAAGGGAATACTCGTTAATTCGATAGAATTTGATCGGTCAGGGGTGGTAATCACCACATCAGCAGTGACATCCATAGCGGTAATAGCTTTCCCTTTGGCATCTACAGGATAGAAAGAAACTTGAGTTCCTTTTTCAACCATTTCAAAGCGAAGGGTTCCTTCTCCGATAATCATGCCTCCATGAGATCCTTGAGGAGTGGATTTATCAGTTTGTGCCTGAGTGATAACTGGCAATGATAGTGCTGCTAGAAGGACGAACAGACAGAGGAAATTCTTTCTCATGCTTATAGGTTTTTTTCAAAGATAATATCAAATTTTGGAAAATTCAACATTTTTTTTTGCATAATTCTATCTTTGTAGTGTATGCGACAAATAATTCTCCTTGTTTTCCTTCTGACCATCGTTGGTTTTTCCTGCCAAAAGAACAATGAGGTCTTTCCATCGGTTCAGGTGAATGAATATTTAGACCTAAACCTGCCCTCCTATTTCGACTTAAATAACGGAGAATGGATTTATTACCCAGCAGGAAATAAAGGGTTGATTATCTATAGGTTATCTGGATCTGAGTTTGCCGTTTTCGACCGCACTTGTACGTATGATCCTAATGAAGCTTGTGCTACCATTTATGTAGATCAAAGCAATCAGAGTTTTGCTACAGATACTTGTTGCTTGAGCAAATACAGCATTTTAGATGGTTCTAATGTAAGCGGGCCTTCCAGCAGACCATTGGTCAGGTATAATGCCGATTACCTTCCGAATAATGTGCTGCATGTCTACAATTAATCGGTTTTCTGGGAAAAATTTTAGGTAAGATGGGTTCTAAAACAGCAAAGGCTGTTGCATTCTGCAACAGCCTTTGAAATATCAAATCGATACTCCGAAAATATTAGTAACGATAGTACTCTGGTTTGTAAGGACCGGCAACGGCAACACCGATATATTCTGCTTGAGTTGGTGTTAATTCATCCAGTTCAACTCCTACTTTAGCGAGGTGCAAACGAGCAACTTTCTCATCCAAATGCTTAGGCAATGTATATACTTTGTTCTCATAGTTTTTGTGGTTAGTCCACAATTCCAACTGAGCGATAGTTTGGTTGGTAAAGGAGTTAGACATTACAAATGATGGGTGACCCATTGCACATCCTAAATTCACCAAGCGACCTTCAGCAAGGATGATCACATCTTTACCTTCGATAGAATATTTATCAACTTGTGGCTTAATGGTATCTTTAGTAGAACCATAATTTTTATTCAACCAAGCCATATCGATTTCATTATCGAAGTGACCGATATTACAAACTACGGCATTATGTTTCATTGAACGGAAATGATTTTCGGTAATGATATTATAATTACCAGTAGCTGTAACCACGAGATCAGCTTCTTTCACAGCATCAGCCATCTTCTTCACTTCATAACCTTCCATGGCAGCTTGTAATGCACAGATAG
This sequence comes from Bacteroidia bacterium, assembly GCA_038320345.1. Classification (GTDB taxonomy): domain Bacteria; phylum Bacteroidota; class Bacteroidia; order AKYH767-A; family OLB10; genus JBBQED01. The sequence continues at coordinate 16,908 of JBBQED010000020.1, read as the reverse complement.
GATCAATTTCAGTCACAATTACACGTACTTTAGAATCGCGAAGTGAATCAGCAGAACCTTTACCAACGTCACCGAAACCAGCAACAACAGCTACTTTACCAGCCATCATTAAATCTGTTGCACGACGAATTGCATCTACTAATGATTCACGGCAACCGTATTTGTTATCGAATTTACTTTTAGTAACCGAGTCATTAATATTAATTGCAGGAATTGGCAAAGTACCATTTTTCATGCGCTCATATAATCTGTGAACACCTGTAGTTGTTTCTTCAGAAAGGCCTTTAATATTAGCAATGAGTTCAGGGTATTTATCAAAAACCATATTGGTTAAATCTCCACCATCATCCAATATCATATTAATAGGCTTACGATCTTCTCCGAAGAAAAGTGTTTGCTCAATACACCAGTCAAATTCTTCAGCATTCATTCCTTTCCATGCATACACAGAAATTCCTGCTGCCGCTACTGCTGCTGCTGCATGATCCTGAGTAGAAAAAATGTTGCAAGATGACCAAGTCACTTCCGCGCCAAGTTCAACCAACGTTTCGATTAATACAGCAGTTTGGATAGTCATGTGTAAACAACCTGCAACACGAGCACCTTTCAAAGGTTTTGCTGCACCGTATTCTGCACGTAATGCCATCAAACCTGGCATCTCTACTTCAGCAAGTTTGATCTCTTTACGTCCCCATTCAGCTAAAGAAATATCTTTAACTTTATATTGCACATACTTCTCAGTTTGAGTCTTTATCATTTTTTAGAAATTTTTGTCAAAGTTAAGGAATAGGTCTGAGGACTACAATTGCTATTTTCACCCATTATTAGGCTATGCCCTTATTGCATCAACATACCATTACAGGTTCAGGATATCAAATCTTGATCTGGAACCTCACTGAAACAGAAGAAGAGCTCTTAATGTTTTTGAATACCCATACTATTTCTATTCCTGAAGGGTACTTTTCCATAAAACATCTACTTAGAAGAAAGCAGAAACTTGCTACTCATCTCTTAATAAACCACTTAACTGAAGGAAAGGGATTCCAGATTACCTATAATGCGTTAGGGAAACCGGAATTATTGAACCATTGTGGATCAATTTCTATTTCCCACAGCCCTCATCATGTTGGCTTGATTCACCATACTGAGCTTAAAACAGGGATTGATTTAGAAGAGCCCGATGGGAGAATCTTAAATATTGCAGGACGATTTATAAACGAAGAAGAGCAAAAATGGCTGAACTTTGAAAATCCTGAAAAGGACTATTACCTGATTTGGGGGGTTAAAGAATGTGCTTTTAAGGCAATTGGCGGCGGGGGCATCGACTTTAAAAATCATCTAAAAGTAGGAAAACCGGAAAGTCGGGATAATTTAGAGGGAACAGGTACTGTATTATTTACCAAATCATTAGAAATGCAACCCTTTAGGTATTACTATCGTTATTTGGAGGACTATCTTCTGGTTTATACTATTGCATTGAAACCTATTATTCCAACTTCTGCCTAGAAAGGCCTTTCATCTATGGGTATTTACTCCCGAATTTGTGAAAACAAACTAAATGGCCGCAAGCAATTAGCCGTTTTGGTTGATCCCGACAAGACTACTTCTTCGTCGTTGGATCTCCTTTGCCATCTGTGTATGGATCATCATGTGGACTTTATTTTTGTGGGAGGAAGTCTTTTAACGAATGGAGATTTAGGCGCAACCATTAAAGGTATCCGAGAAAGATGTAGCATTCCGGTTATGATTTTTCCAGGAAGTCATCAACAGATCGATGCTAATGCAGATGCGATTTTATTGCTTTCCCTGATTTCAGGAAGAAATGCTGATTTATTGATCGGTCAGCATGTGATGGCGGCTCCTCGTTTAAGAGCTTCCGGATTAGAAATAATCCCAACAGGGTATGTGTTGATTGATGGTGGCAACATGACAACCGTACAATATGTAAGTGGCACTCCTCCTATTCCCGTTAACAAACCTGAAATCGCCGCTTGTACTGCTTTAGCAGGAGAACAATTGGGGATGAAGTTGATTTTTGCAGAAGCAGGCTCTGGGGCAACAAATGCGGTATCACCAGAAATGATTCGTGCTATTAAAAATGAAATTCAGATTCCACTAATTGTGGGAGGAGGAATTAAAACAGCAGAACAAGCTAAAGAAAGTTTTGATGCTGGTGCTGATTTGATAGTGATTGGAAATATTTTGGAGAAAGATCCAACTTTGATAGCGGATATTGCAAAATCGAGATGATTTAAGATTTACAACATTTTTAAAATAATTTTAAACTTGAGCCTTCAAATAAAAAATCGGGGTGAAAAGATTATTTTTCACCCCGATCAATTATAGATCTATTAATTAAAATCTAGTTTTCCCCCAACAAATATTTTTTCACGAAAAGAATTGTAGTGTAGAACTGGAAATCGGTATTATTTTTTTTGCGGAAGCCATGTCCTTCATCTTTCGCCTCTAAATACCAAACAGGAATATTATTCTTTTTCAGGGCCTCCGCCATTTGGGTGGCTTCCGTACGAGGAACACGAGGATCATTTCCACCCTGCACAATAAACATCGGGATTTTGATTTTACTCACGTTATTTACAGGAGAAATTTTTTCAAGAAATTTAGCCATTTCAACATCTTCTTCGTTACCATATTCTACGCGACGCAAATCACGGCGGTAACTTTCTGTGTTTTTCAAGAAAGTATTGAAATGCGAAATACCAACAATATCATTGGAACATTTTAAACGATCGCTATAGAAAGTGGCACAAGCCAGCGCCATATATCCTCCATAACTTCCACCCATCGTCATAACTTTACTGGCATCGAGATCAGGCTGAGTTGCTATCCAATCCAACAAAGTACCTATATCTTTTACTGAATTTTCACGGAGCATTCCATTATCCATTTTCACAAATGATTTTCCATAACCTGTAGATCCTCTCACATTTGGATAAAATAATGCTATTCCTAATTCATTCAGATAATAATTATTTCGTCCTTGGAAACTTGGAAAGGATTGTCCTTCGGGTCCACCATGAATCACGATAATTACAGGACGTTTGCCTGTAAATTTAGCAGCAGGCTTATACAAAAATCCTGAGATCTCTTGACCATCGAAACTCTTCCATTTTACAAGTTGTGCGTCACTCAGCTGACTAGAAATCAATCCACCCATTTCGCTTTCTGTCCAGCGCTCCACTTTAGTTGAAGATAAATTCCAAACGTAAATATCCGACGAAGAACGAGCTGATGAATAGGAAAACGCAACATCCTTATTATTAGGATGCCATTTTAAAGATCCAATTTGTCCATCAGGAATTTCTTTGATTTGCTGAAACTGATTAGTAGTTGTATTCATCAAATAAACTTTCGATACTCCAGCTTCATTAGTCGTAAAAATTAAATTAGCACCATCAGGTGATAAATCATAAGTTCCAACATCCCATTTTATAGTCTTCGTTAATGGGGTAATTTTTCGTGTCGCCAGATCCATTTTTGCCAAATACTGAAATTCAAAATCCTGATCTGTTAACATGTATACTGATTTACCATCATTACTAAATGTAGCTCCTTGAAAAATGGATTGTTCTTTGGTTTTCGGACTGATTTCTTCTTTTAAACCAGTATTAATATCGAGCAGATATAAGTGACTTTCATTTACAGATAATTCTTCATTGATAATTATATGCGTATCATCAGGCGACCAGTCTTCAACTCCCCAACCACCACCTTTTGCAGTAAAAACTAGCTTATCACTTTTAGGATTCAACGGATCCATCACATAGATATCACGATCTCCTCCATTTCTGCGAGTGGAACCATAGGCAATTCTATCACCTTTGGTACTCCAGGAAATGCCGCCATTCTGACTTCTACCTCCATCAGTGATCAAAGTAATATTTCCGTCGGTTACATCATAGCGATAGAGCTGCGCAAATTCATTACCCCCTGCATCTCGTGAAAAAATAAAATAATTTCCTTTCACAGGCTCGAAAGTTGCTGAACCAACAGGCTCATCAAAAAATGTAATTTGCGTTCTTACTCCCATTGGCATTTTTAGCGAATGCAACTGATTCGTATTACCGAAACGAGTAGTCATAATCATTTCTCGCTTCATCGGATTCCAATCCAGAAATCCTGCACTCCTCACATTCGTATATCGGGTTAGTTCTTTTACTAAAGACATTGGGATTGGACTTAATCCATCGGTAATGAGGTTTTCTCCCGGTGCTAAAACGGGTGCTTTGTCCTGAGCATTTAACACCGAAGTACAGGCAAGCATAATGATAAACAGGATTTTTTTCATTGTTATTAGGTTATGAAATGGAAGGGATGAAAGCTAAAATTTCGCTGATCAAGAAAGGCTAAAATCTATGGCTGGTTAATGATTTGCAATACACTTTCTCTACGCACTTGATTTGCATTTTTTTTGAATTTAATTTTAAATCTCCGACTAAAATAGGCCGGGTCTTTAAAGCCAATTCCATGAGCAATTTCCTGAACGTTATCTTTTGTTGTTCTTAATAAATAATGTGCTTTTTCAAGACGCTGATCTTCGATATAATCCTGAAGATTTGTATTGGTTAGTGATTTGAAAAACTGACCAACATAATCTTTAGACACGTAAGCTAGTTCAGCGATTTTATTATTAGAAAGATCATCTTTCAGATTATTCTGAATAAATTGAATAATATTTACCAGCCGTTTATCAAGGAGATAATTTACTTTTTCAAAATTTTTCTGATACTCTGGTTTGTCATGAATAAAACGGCAAAGGTGTACAACTAATTCTTCCGTGAAATTTCTTAGTAATCGATCTCTTCCCAGAATTCGTGACTCATCCTCTTCTATCAATGCACGCATTAAAAAATTCATTTCCTCTTGAAAGGGAAGAATAAAACAAGGTAATTCCAAAATCGAAAAAAATGGAATTGCCCCATAAATATTTACATCAAATCCGATGATAGAAAAAATATCTTTTTTATCGTCGTAACCGTCTGCGATACTTCTTGATTTAACATATTCTTCTCTTTGCTCTGGAGACGCGAAACCTTGTCGACCGAAAGTGGGATACTTTTGACTTTTACCATGACGGAAATAGATATCACTCCCTACTGGCATAAAATAAAAACTTCCTGGTTCAATTCTAGTAAAATTGCGCTCCCCATAACAATAACCTGAATTCACTTGCACCAGAATATTTCTAGATTCAATAGAGCCATTCAATTCAACAGGTTTTACGATTTCGCGGAGGGAGCAACGATAGTACTTCACCTGAATGGCGTCTATGATCCTGTTAAATATTTCGTCGCGTGTATTCATACAATGTTACAAGCAAATTTAGTTTTCAATTACATATAAAACAAGTTGAAAACTTAGCTAAGTACAAATCTTAGTTATGTCCAAGTAATACAAATATATGATTTATAATACATTAGATCAATGAAAAATAAGGGCATCTTTGATAAATAATAATTGGGGAATTTAACTATTGGAGAAAAAGCGGCTAGTTTTTCAAGGAAATCGGGGGTTTGCCTGATCACCTCCACAAATTAGAATCATTTTCAACATCCTACTCTTAATTCCTGAATGAACTAGTTTTGGAAAATGACCTGGGTAGAAATCATCGGATTCATTACTGGAATTATCGGTGTTTATTTAACGATGAAAGAAAACGTATGGTGTTTTCCAATCGGTTTAGTGAACGTGATACTTTCTCTTTACTTATTTTATTTCCAGCATTTGTATGCCGATGCATTACAGCAAATCGTTTATATTATTTTGTTGAGTTATGGTTGGATAAAATGGTGGAGAGGAGATCAAGGTAGTCTACATTTAAAAATTAGTAAAAGCAATCCTCGATTAATGTACGCTTGCCTTTTTTCAGGGATAGTATTTACACTTCTCCTTGGCTCTTTATTACATCATTTTACGAATGCTAGTTTCCCATGGATAGATTCGGCTGCAACTTCAGCTGCATTTATCGCACAGTATCTAATAGCTCGTAAAAAAATTGAAAACTGGTTGGTCTGGATTGGAGTTAATATTACTTACATTGGAATTTATCTCTATAAGGATCTTCATCTGTATGCAATTTTATTTTTTGTTTATTTAGTATTTTCATTTTGGGGTTTTGCAGCATGGAGAAAACAATATGAAGCACATGAAGCGTCCGTATAAAATTGCAGTTGTCGGTCCGGAGAGCACAGGTAAATCTGTTTTATCTGCAGAACTTGCCTCCTATTTTCAGTGTGCATATGTTCCGGAAGTGGCGAGAGAATATTTGAATACGATCAAAAGACCCTATGTTGAAGATGATTTATTAGCAATTGCAAAAATTCAAGTAGAAAAGGAAGATGCATTATTATCACAACAGCAAAAGGTATTAATATGTGATACTACATTACTTGTAATAAGGATCTGGAGTGAAGTGAAATACGAGAGGTGCGAAAAATGGATTCTTCAAGAAGAAAATTCTCGGGAATACGATTTCTTTTTACTCACCAACATAGATCTTCCTTGGGAAGACGACCCACAAAGGGAACATCCCACTATGAGGGAAGCTCTTTTTTCAAGATACTATGATGCACTCCTAGCTAAAGATGTCAAATTTGAGGTGGTAAGTGGGATGGGAGTTCAACGTCTAAACAATGCCTTAAAATCCATCCAAAAACAGATTCCAGAGTTATTTTCAAAACTTCTTGATTTTTAAACTGTTTCAAGTTTTAATTAAGGTTTAAATCTTGAAATAAGTCGGCATTTAGACTCAGAATTCCTCATGATTCTTCCTACCTTCGCATCCTGTTTTAATCGGCTTACAAAACTTCAATTATTCAAATGAATTACTCTGAAAATGTGCTTGGCACCATTGGAAATACCCCATTGGTAAAATTAAATAATGTAATTGGCGATATACCTGCTTTGGTTTTAGCGAAAATCGAAACATTCAATCCTGGAAATTCCATCAAAGACCGTATGGCTTTAAAGATGATTGAAGATGCTGAAAAGTCAGGGAAACTAAAGCCAGGTGGAACTATCATTGAAGGCACTTCAGGAAATACCGGAATGGGTCTTGCTATTGCAGGAATTGTGAAAGGGTACAAATGTATTTTCGCAACCACCGATAAGCAATCCAAAGAAAAAGTAGATGCCTTAAGAGCATTTGGTGCTGAAGTTGTAGTTTGCCCTACCAATGTTGAACCAGAAGATCCACGATCCTACTATTCAGTTGCTGCACGATTAGCCCGTGAAATTCCAAATTCTTTTCATACCAATCAATACGATAATCTTTCCAACCGTCAGGCACATTACGAACAAACGGGTCCTGAAATCTGGGAACAAACAGAAGGTAAAATCACACACTTGATCGTTGGTGCAGGAACGGGTGGAACAGTAACGGGAACCGGGAAATTTCTAAAAGAAAAAAATCCAGCCATTAAAGTTTGGGCCATCGATACTTATGGTTCTGTATTGAAGAAATTTCATGAAACGGGCAAACTGGATAACAGTGAAATTTACCCCTATGTTACGGAAGGTATCGGGGAAGATTTTATCCCTGAAAATTATGATTTCAGTGTAATCGACCATTTTGAAAAAGTGACTGATAAAGATGGAGCAGTGATGACCCGTGAATTATGCAGGAAGGAAGGTATCTGGGTAGGTTATTCTGCCGGTACTGCTGTTGCAGGATTACTACAAATGAAAGATCAGTTGAAAAAAGATGATGTAGTAGTTATTATTTTTCATGATCATGGAACACGATACATTGGAAAGATTTTCAACGATGAATGGATGATGAAAATGGGGTACTTCGATAAAAAAGGAATCACTGCCGCTGATATTGTTTCTTCCAGAAAAAATATTGAGTTGATTACTATTGATAAGAAAGATAGTATTGCACAAGCCATGAAACTGATCACCGATAATAATTTTTCACAGATACCTGTAACGATCGACAATAGAATCATAGGATCTGTAAATGAAAAATTAGTCATGAATGCGATCCTTACTAATCCTGAAAGCAAAGCCAACCCTGTAGAGAGTATCATGCAGGAAGCGTTGCCTTTCATTGATATCACTACTTCGATAGATACCTTATCAAAAATGGTAAGTAGTGATAATGAAGCGGTGCTCGTGAAAGACTTCAAGCAAGACAAAAATTATATCATTACTCGCTTTGATGTTGCGCAGATTTTAGCAAAATAATACTAGGAACTATTCAACCTCTCTGTCATGACTGTGTTTAAAGACCAATTAGGCAGAGAGGTTTTTCTTTCTGAAATTCCTAAGCGTATTATCTCCTTGGTACCATCGCAGACTGAGCTTCTTTTTGATTTAGGCTTGGATGAAACAGTGATAGGCATCACCCGATTTTGCATTCATCCTGAGCAATGGTTCGAAACCAAAACCAGAGTTGGCGGAACAAAAGATTTCAAGCTTGAAATGATCAGAATGTTAAAGCCAGATCTGATCATTGCAAATAAGGAAGAGAATAATCTCGAAGGATTATTACCACTCATGAATGAGTTTCCGGTTTGGATCAGTGATGTTAGTAATTTGGATGATGCGCTCCGTATGATCAGTTCAATTGGAGCAATGACCGGCACAAATGATTCAGCAAATGACATTATTTCCAAAATAAAAACCGAATATCAACGACTTGCTGAATATTTGGTGCTCTCTCCACCGATAAACAACCGTTGCGTGTATTATATATGGTACAAACCCTGGATGAGTATTGGAGAAGATACTTTCATTTATAATCAATTGGTAAATTGTGGTTTCAGTTCCGTAACGGAAAGGCGACAACGCTATCCTGAAATATCAATTGAAGAGGCTAAAAACGCAGAGGCGGAGCTGGTATTCTTATCGTCGGAACCCTTCCCCTTTCAAGAAAAGCACTCAGTAGAAGTGAAAGCAATCTTTCCAGAGGCCATCATTAAGTTTGTTGACGGGGAATTTTTCTCCTGGTACGGATCGAGACTAGTTACTGCTCCCTCCTATTTCATAAGTCTGCTGGAATCTCTTAAAACCAGGTCTTAATTGTTCTATTTTTGTCGGACAGCACAATGATGAGATTAGTTTTAAGATATTCCCTGATGCTAATTTTAGGATTTCTCCAAATGGAGACGGTCCAGGCACAGTCTGTAGGGTTAGTTTTAAGTGGAGGCGGAATCCGGGGTTTAGCTCACATTGGAGTTATTAAGGCGCTAGAAGAAAACAATATTCCTATTGACTACATTACTGGAACCTCATCCGGAGCGCTTATTGGTAGTTTTTACGCAATGGGATTAAGTCCGGCAGAGATCGAAAAAATTGCTGCTAGCAGTAATTTCACCCGATGGGCAAGTGGGGAATTCGATGAAGAAAATTTATATTATTTCCACAAAAACCCTGATGATGCATCATGGGTAAAGATAAAGTTGATCATAGATTCGATTTTAAAAACTCAATTGCCTAGTAACGTCGTTAATCCTGCAGAAATTGATTTTGAACTCATGCAGTCGATGGCAGCACCTATTGCTTATGCGAATTACAATTTTGATAGTTTGATGGTTCCATTTCGTTGCATTGCAGCGGATATTACAGCAAAGAAACCAGTGATATTTAAAAGTGGGGATCTTGCACTTGCGGTAAGAGCATCAATGGCTTTTCCATTTTATTATTCACCGGTAATTATTGGAGACAATATTTTATATGATGGAGGTATTTATAATAATTTCCCCACCGACATTATGAAAAATGATTTCAATCCGGATATTATGATTGGGGTAAGTGCAGCGGGGCTACCTGAAATACCGACGGAGGGAAATTTCTTGAGTCAGCTGAAGACCATGATCACTCATACTACGGCATACACTGTTCCTCGTCCAGAAGACTTTCTTATAGAGCCTAACATTCAAGGAATGGGGACTTTCGATTTCCAGCTAGCACGAATGGCCATCGACAGTGGATATGCCGCAGGATTAAGAATGATCCCGAAAATAAAAGCGAGCCTAAGTAGAAGTATAAGTGTAGATTCATTGAATTTGAAACGCATGAAAATTAAAAATTCATCCTTTGCAATTTCAATCGACCAAATCTATGTTTATGGAGTAAATGAAGATCAGGCAAACTACATCAGAAAAACACTGAATCCAAAAAATCAATGTATCAATATTCAGCAATTAAGAAAAGCCTGGTTTAAGCTTGTTTCAGATGATAATCAGCGTTACTTATTTCCTCGCTTGATGTATAACCCCACATCTGGCAACTATGATTTGCATCTAGATGTAAAAAAGAACAAAGGAGTACAACTTGATTTTGGAGGTAATGTTTCCTCTAAACCAATCAATACTGGATTTGTTGGATTTCAACATAATTTCTGGGGAAAGCAAAGTTTACATCTGAATTCAAATATATATTTTGGGAAATTCTATACCTCAGGTCAAGTTAGATTGCGACTTGATTATCCAGGTACGCTTCCCTTTTATGTAGAGCCGGTATTTACTGTGAATCAATGGGATTATTACAAAAGCAGCACCGCATTTTTTGAAGATATCAATCCTTCTTTTCTGGTTCAATTTGATCGAAATGCTGGGATTAATATTGGGATTCCAACTAGAAACAAAGGAAAACTAATCCTCGGTGGTAACTGGTTTAAAACAAAAGACCGATACTATATAACCCGAGATTTTGCACAAGCCGACACTGCTGATCAAACATCATTTGAAGGCCTATCCGCCAATCTCGAATATGAAAGAAGTACATTAAACCGGAAAATGTATGCGAACAAAGGAAGTTTTTTTAATGTTAGAGTGAGGTATGTTACCGGAGAAGAAAAAACAGAACCGGGCAGTACAGGTATCATTCGAGATACCATTAAAGATGACCATGAATGGCTACAACTGAGGGTAGCTTACGATAATTATTTCACAAAAATCGGACTGGTAAGGTTAGGAATATATACTGAAATGATGTTCAGCAGTCAACCATTCTTTTCTAATAATATAGCGACTTTGTCCGCAGCACCCTCCTTTCAGCCTATTCCTGATATGCAGATCCAATTTCTTGAGTCGTACCGGGCACATAATTATATCGGGTTTGGATTAAAGAGTATTGTCAATGTCAGCACTCATTTTAATGTCCGCATTGAAGGATATATATTTCAGCCATTTCAAGAGATTCTTGCCTCAACCGATTATACTTCTACCTATGGAGATGCCTTTAATCGGAGATATTTCATTGGCAGTTTGAATCCAGTATATTATAGCCCAATAGGACCCATTAGCCTTTCGTTAAACTATTACGCAAAAAGAGATAAGCCATTATCCCTGATGTTTCATCTAGGTTTTGTCCTTTTTAATAGGAAGGCCTTGCAATAAGTTTAGGCAATATTAAACTATATATGAGAATAACTGCATTTTTACTTGTTTACTAACTTGAGATTCAGTATATTTGAAAGGTCTAAAGTACTCTAATTTTTTGGGATTTTCATGAAATCATCAAAACAGATAGCTCCTATTAAAGTGAAGCTGATTTTAGCTTTTCTTTTAGCGATCACCGGGATCAGTACATTCTTGGGAGTAACTAACTATAATGCTGGTCTTACTCTTCAAAACACAAATCACTTACAGAATGCACTAAAGTTAATGGTACAACTGGAAGAACTATTAAATGATGTTCGTGATCTGGAAAATAATGAAAAAGCTTATTTGTTAAATAAAAATCAAGCTTACCTCACTATGATGAGCAATGCAAGAGTGAGAATAGAATCAAACTTACAATTATTAAATGAAAGTGTAAAATCCATAGATAAAGTTAAGTCCAAAATTACTAATCTAAATACCAAAATTGAAACAAGGTTAAAGCAACATCAAATTATCATTCAAAAAACTCAAAAATCGCTTAGACTAGTTCTTCCAGATGAAATAGCAAATCAGAATGAAATGCTATCCTTTTCTATCGAAACGTCGATCATTGAAATGGAAAATGACGGACGCAGTATTTTAAATGCCGCAAACTATCAATTGAGTTTATCAGCGCAGAAAACGTTGAATTTACTTATGATATTTTCAGCATTGCTACTGGTTTTTTTATCTATAGTTTTTTATATGATTAATCTTGACTTTTCTAAAAGAATCCGCATTGAAGCAGAAAATTCACAACAAGCTGAATTAATTTTAGGACTTTATAATGACGCACCCTGCGGGTATCATTCCATTGATGAAAAAGGTATTGTACAGCGGATGAATGAGACCGAATTAAAATGGTTGGGATATAAGAGAGAGGAAATCATCGGAATTAAAAATTTCATCGACCTTATTACTCCTGAAAGCGCATTCGCATTTAAAGATCGTTTCAATCAATTTAAAAAGGAAGGAATTTTGAAGGATGCAGAATATGAGATGCTCAGGAAAGACGGCACAACCTTTCCTGTTCTACTCAATGCTTCAGCAATATATAATGATGACGGTCAATTTCGAATGAGTCGTTCTATGCTTATCGATCTTTCTGACATCAAAAGATCAGAAGAAAGAATCAGTGCATTGAATATACAGATCAATCAATCTACCAATGCGATCATCGCTACAGATTTGCAGTTTAAAGTTACCAATTGGAATTATGGGGCAGAAATACTCTATGAGATCCGAGCCGCTGATGCAATAGGAAAGTTGATTTTTGAACTTAATATTACACGATGGGATGAGACGATGGTAGATAATGCTCTGAAAAAATTAATGGAAGGAGGAAATTGGATTGGTGAATTTACTAGGACGAACTCGAAGGGTGAAATTTTCCATATTTTAAACTCTACAACAATTGTAAAAGATAGTAATGGAATTCCTACGGGTGTAATTTCCATAGCTCAGGATCTTACCAAACAAAAAACACTAGAAGAGAAGCTAATTACCTTTAACCGGAATCTAGAATCGGAGATCATTAATAAATCCAAAGAAATTTCTAGAATATTTGATCGAGTTTCAGATGCTTTTGTTGCACTTGACAATAGTTGGAATTACACTTACGTGAATGACCTTGGAGCATTACCCACAGGGAAAAACAGGTCTGAACTCATCGGTAAAAATATCTGGAAGATGTTACCAGAGGAACACTCAAGTCAGTTAAAAGCATTGTATGAAAAAGCGATGAAAAGTCAGTATCCCACGCATGTTGAGATTTATAATTCAGCAACTAAACAATGGTTCAATAAGCACTTTTACCCTTCTAGTGATGGTTTATCTGTGTTTTTTCAGGAGATTACTGAACGAAAATATCAGGAGTCATTGTTATCGACCTCTGAAATGAAGTACAGGTTATTATTTGACAACAATCCATTACCGATGTGGGTGTACTCTTTAGATACTTTGCAGTTTCTTGATGTTAATGAAGCAGCACTACTGCATTACGGGTATAAGCGCGAAGAATTTTTGGCAATGACAATACTGCAAATCCGGGTCCCAGCGGATAAACAAAAACTTTTTGATTACTTCAAGCATTTCAACCCTGCCAATAGTTTACCACAGATCTGGAAACATCGTAAGAAAAACGGTCAAATTATCGACGTCAATATTTTCAGCCATGATATTCCTTTCGGATTTAGTAATGCCCGACTAGTATTAAGTAATGACATTACAGAACAAGTGAAAGCACAAGCTGATTTTCAACAATCGCACGAACAATTAAGTCTCCTCACAAAACACCTTGAAACAATCAGAGAAGAAGAAAGAACGCGTATTGCACGAGAAGTACATGATGAATTAGGCCAGCAACTCACGGGTATCAAAATGGATGTTTCTTGGGTGAAGAAGAAAATTCCAGAATCCGAAGAAATTTTGCAAGAACGGATTCAAAGCGTTATGCAAATGATAGATGAAACTGTCAAAACAATTCGAAGAATATCCACTGAACTTCGACCAGGGATGCTGGATGATTTAGGATTAAATGCCGCACTGGACTGGCAGTGTACTGAGTTTGAAAAAAGAACGAATATCCGGTGTAATTTCCTTGGGGATTTACAAGAAGCAGATATCGACAGAGAAACTGCTACAGGTTTTTTTAGAATTTTTCAGGAATCGCTAACTAATGTAGCTAGGCATTCGGAAGCTACTGAAGTGAATGCAGTACTTTTCAAACTTAATGATTTGCTGTGCTTACGTATATCTGACAATGGAAAAGGATTTAATGTAAACGAAATACAGATAAAAAAAACATTGGGATTAATGGGGATGAATGAGCGAGCGAAAATGATCAATGGTGTTTTTGAAATTAAAAGCTTGCCAGGACAAGGTTCAGTTATTGAATTAAAGGCACCTTTTAAGTTAAAAATTTTAGATGCAATTCATTCTACTTAAACATTTAAATGTTCCTCTAAGAATAAAAATCAAGCCTCTAAAAGATTGGTAAATGTAAATTCATCTTTTTAGCCTAAACCAAATGTTAAGAATAGCTGTTGCCGACGATCATAGTATTGTTCGAAAAGGAATTATTCAAATACTCAGAGAAGAATATCCTGAGATAGAAATCTGTGAAGCTTCTAACAGTATGGAAATTATAGAACTGATGCGGGATGGAAAATGGAGCCTACTCATCAGCGATATTAGTATGCCTGGAAGAAGTGGAATTGAAACGTTGAAGCAAATAAAAGAAATCTACCCAGACCTTCCGGTATTAATGCTCAGCATGCATCCAGAGGAGCAATATGCAATCCGTTCACTTAAATCTGGCGCCTCAGGATATTTGACAAAGGAAAGTGCCCCTGACGAATTGATACTTGCAGTTAAGTCTATATTAAATGGCAAGAAATATATTCCAATAAGTATTGCTGAAAAATTGGCGGATCATATTGGCGTAAAAAATCATGAATTTCCACATTCCATATTATCTGATCGAGAAAACGATGTTTTTATCTTGATAGCTTCCGGTAAAACTGTAACTGAAATTGCGAGTCAACTTTCATTAAGTGTCAATACCATTAGTACCTATCGTGCAAGAATACTAGAAAAAATGCACATGAAAACAAATGCCGAACTAACGCATTACGCATTTTCCAATAACCTACTATAACCTGTTTTTTATCGGCATATAAAGTAACGTAGTTAACTGCCTAGAATAATTTGTTTTATAATCGAATATTTTTCGAATGCACAATTTAGCAAACTACCCTAATCCGTATGCTCAGTTAGACCATATTGCTTATTATCTCTACTTAAACATGTAGTAGAAACAATGACAAGTGTGGTGATATAACGACACTACATACGCAATTTCCACTATTTTTTAAAGTATTCATATACAGGAACTTTGCACTATTCTGAAAGTCCTACAAATACAACTTCTTTAACAGAGAATTAGTCTTGCATTTACAACTTCCCCAATAGTAAAGAATCGTCCCTTTCCAAATGTCAGACACTGCCACATTAAATTCAATTAATTGTTCAATAATTATCGATAGCAATACAGCGGATCTGTATTCCTCCTATGAATTTCTGAAAAATTTCGGTGTTTCAAAAGAGATAGTTTGCTTCAGTTCAGGATTGGAAGCTATCTGCTATCTCCAAGAGAAAGTTGCTCTACATCAAAAGTTTCCCAATTTGATCTTTTTTAGCCTCGACTTAAAAGATATAAAGGGAGAAGACTTTTTAACGGCATTCAAAATTTTTGAAAGTAGATTTAGAAAAAACAGCCGTCTTATCTTAATGAAAGTAAAGCAAGAAAATTCTAGAGCAATCGAACTTGAGAAATTCCCAGAAATAGAAATCATCCTAAATAAGCCACTTCTGCTTCACACTGATGCTCATTCCCTGACAATAATCAGGTCTAAAAAGAATGAAATCTCATGAAAATCAATTTTAGTTAATATTTGAAATAAAATAAAGAGCGTATAGTAATTAGCACTACAAATAAAACAATTACTGTACTACAACATTTAGCACTGTTTAGCTACTATCTTAAATAAAAGCAGATACGTAGAAAGAAATATTCAAACAGTTCAATTTTTAAAAAAATAATGGGAACAACAAAATCAAAAGTATTTCATTCAATCATGCTGGTTGATGATTCAGAATCAGATATTGAACTATCAGGGAATCTCATCAAATGTATGCAGATTTCCAACGAAGTGGTAAAACAAAAATCGGTGATCAGCGCAGTTTTTTATTTGCAAGAGTGTGTACAGAAAAAAGTTCCGTTTCCAGATATTATCATTTTGGATATGAATATGCCACTATTAGATGGGAACGATTTCATAGAAGTATTTGATTTATTCGAGCCTGCGATCAAGAAAAACAGTCATTTGATGTTGCTCACTAGTAGTTATGACCAGAAAAGAATGTTCACTGTAGCTGAAAATTCATATATTGACCATGTACTTTACAAACCACTTTGTTTCGAGCAACTTGAAAAAGGGATCGATAAAATAAAAGAGAAAAGGTTACTCAGAATGGTGAACTGGCTGAATGGCTTCAGCAAGAATTAACAAATACTTTTACTCATCGTCCTTAGCTTTATCTTTATTTCTGAAGTAAACAGCAATAGGCACTCCACTGAAGTCAAAGTTATCTCTGATTTTATTTTCAATAAATCGTCGGTAAGAATCTTTAATATACTGAGGGTGATTGGCGAAAAACGCGAATGCAGGAGTGTGACCCGGTAATTGAGTTACATATTTAATACTAATAGTTTTTCCTTTTGTTGCAGGTGGTGGAGTATGATCAATAAAAGGCAACAAAACACTGTTTAATTTCGACGTAGGGATTTTTTTAGTTTTATTTTTATAAACTGCTAGTGCAGTTTCGAGTGCTTTATGAACTCTTTGCTTAGTTGTTACAGAAGTAAAAATAATAGGCACATCTTCAAAAGGAGCAATACGTTCACGAATTTCTGCTTCCATTTTTTTAGTGCTCTGGGTATCTTTTTCTATGAGAT
>JBBQED010000019.1:0-51531 GCA_038320345.1 Bacteroidia bacterium | reverse complement strand
TGTTACCCGTATTATATGATCTATATAAAAAACATTTATTAAGCAAGGAAATTGCATACGAAGGATTAGCGTGGAAATTAGCTGCAGAAATAAATGCTAAACACCCGTTCTTCGAACGATTTGAAAAAGTAGTATTCGCCGGATTTTATGCGTTAACACAATCGGAAGAAGCCATCATGCGTGGCTTGGAAAAAACAGGAAAAGCGGTGATCTTCAGAGATGCAGATCCTTGGTATGCAGATCCGAAATTTCAAGAGGCAGGATTATTTTTTCGAAAAGGCTTTCTTGCCAACAATTCTTTTCTCTGGAAAGAACCTCATCTAGCAGTAGAAAAAAAAGATATCCGAATTACTGGAGTGAACGGAAGAGCTTCCATGGCAAGAGAACTAGCAATCTCTTTGCATCAAGAATTACTTACCATAGAGCCTTCAGCAATCAATAAAACTTTAGTGGTATTGCCTGATGATGGTTTGTTGTTTCCATTACTCGATCATTGCTCACGGTTAGGCATACCCGTAAATCCTTCTATGGGGTTTCCTTTAGCTCATCATCCAATAGTTCATCTCTTACAAACCTTTAAATTGATACGCAAGCAAATTGCAGAAGTATCTGGATCTTGGTTTTTGAAAGAACAAGCTTCTTGGATGTTGGTTCATCCACTCTTACAACCAAGACTTTCGAGTGATGATGAAAGATTATTAAAAGCTCTGATAGATGGATCTGAAGGTGTGAACGGAAGTGCTCCAATTGCCGATTTACTTTTATTACCACCACTCTCCATTGAGCAAGAAGAAAAAATGCTAGTAGGTTTTCTCCACTGTTTTGATGATCAAGCAAAGGATAGTTTTCCTGGACTTTATCCCGCATTAAAAAATACGATTGAACAATTGATGAGTTCATTACGTCCATTTGTTCAAGAATTAAATCTTAATGCATGGTGGAAATTATTAATGTCGGCACTCGCAAAAGTCAGAATTCCATTCCGCAGCAATCGTGAAGGAGGAATACAAATAATGGGATTTTTGGAAACTCGTGTACTCGATTATTCCCATGTTTTTATTGCTTCACTCAATGAAGGTACATTGCCGTCGGGTAATGTTTCCTCATCACTAATTCCATATTCATTACGAAAAGCCTTTCGATTACCTTGCAAAGAAGAACAAGATGCCGTTACTGCTTATCACTTCTATCGTTTATTACAACGTCCTAGTGAAATCCGTTTGTTTTATAACAGTGATCTAAATGATATGGGTGGTGGTGAACGGAGCAGGTATTTATATCAGCTATACCACGAACTCAAAGATGCAAATGCAAATGCCACCTTTAGCTTCTTCCAGATTGAGCAAAAGCCTGAACCTCCTACTCATCAACCAATCATCATTGAAAAGTCAGAAGCCGTAATTAATGCTTTAAAAGCCAAATTTCTCTATGATCCACAAAATCTTAAAAGACCTGGTTTTTCTGCTTCAGTGCTCAATTCTTATATTGCTTGTCCGCTTCGATTTTATTTGGATCAAATTGCGGGTATCCGTCCTCGTGATGAACAACAAGGTTTAGAAACGAATGAGTTTGGAAAAGTGTTTCATGCAGCGATGCATGATCTGTACAAAGATCATGAACAGTTATCCGCTCTTCAGATTGAAAATTTAATACCGCAGGTCGAAGAATTTATCAATACGGCTATCAAAAATGAATTTACTGCTGGACCTTTAAGTGGATTAGATTTTCTGATGCAAGGCGTACTAGTAGAACTTGCAAAACGAATCCTGCGCTTTGATTTATCAGAAGCTCCTTTACTGATTAAAGGTCTTGAAGTAGTTATTCAAAACAGTTTTGCCATTGAAAATATTGGTGAGATCGGTTTAAAAGGAACGCTAGATCGCGTAGATGAAAAAAATGGACTGATTAGAATCCTAGATTATAAAACCGGGAATGATGATTTAAAGTTTCCAGAAGATTTTATGCAGCTATTTGCAGATCCCGCTTTCAAAACCACATTCCAGCTCTTATTCTATGTTTATCTATATAAAAAACAGGCTGCAGAAATTCCGATGGTTGCCGGACTTTTCCAACTCAAGCAATTCAGTGAAGAAATTAATTATCTAAATAAAAAAGCTCCTGTTAGTTCAGAAATTCTAGAATCGCTAGAATTGGGATTAAAAACCATGATTATAGAAATTTTTAATTCAAAAATTCCGTTTTCGCAAACTACTGATATTGAACGATGTGTATATTGTGACTTCAAAGGTCTGTGTAATCGAATGGGTTAAAGCCTTAGAATTTTATAAAGAATTCCAATATTCCAGATTCTGTTTCGTTAATTTTGTCTGATGCAATTTCTCGTAAAAGTATTCTCTACAGCCCTTGCAATTTTCTTGATCGCTACGCTCATGCCAGGAGTAGAAGTTAAGAGCATTTCATCCGCCATATTAGTTTCCATTTTATTAATCATCCTCAATGTATTTATAAAACCCATTCTCATCTTCCTCACTTTACCGATCACAGTGGTCACGCTAGGGTTGTTTTTGTTGGTAATAAACGCCATTATTATTTTACTTGCTTCCTATTTACTGAAAGAAGGATTTAAAGTAGATGGCTTCTGGGTAGCGATGTTATTCAGTATCGTTTTATCTATGACTACTTCTTTGATTGATTCATTAACAGAACGGTATGAAAATAACTCGTAAAACTTAAAATATTTTATTCTTTTTTCAGATTATCTATTTGTTACCTTTTGAGAATTTTAAGGAGGATGAGTAAACTTATCCTTTATCTTTATGTTATAGCATATACGCATGAAAGGACTACGTTTCAGTAAGTTTACTCCCCCTGAAGAAGGCAGTGATTTTGATAAATTACTGAAGGTCTTTACTGAATTACTACAATATACCGCCGGTGATGCTAATGAAGCTATTAGTTGGTTGACTGAGCTCGACAGGCAGTATGGTTTTACCAACCCTCAATATGGGATGGGAGATTTTGTTGACGATTTAAAAAAGCAGGGATTCATCAAAGAAAATGAAGATCAGAATTATCAGATCACACCCAAAACGGAACAAACTATTCGTACTCAATCGCTGGAAGAAATTTTTGGCAAGCTAAAAAAGGCAGGCCGAGGAACGCATAAAACTACAAAAACCGGATCTGGTGATGAAACTTCATCCGATCTTAGGCCTTGGCAGTTTGGAGATACTTCCGATATGGTGAATCTTACTAATTCGCTTCGTAATGCACAGATCAATCATGGCATCGAAGATTTCTCCATGACTGAAGAAGATTTTGAAGTTCAGGAACGTGAACATAAATCTATCAACGCAACAGTATTGATGATTGATATTTCACATTCAATGATTTTGTATGGAGAAGATCGGATTACTCCAGCAAAAAAAACTGCCATGGCATTAGCGGAATTGATCCGTACCAAATACCCAAAAGATTTACTCGACATTGTTGTGTTTGGAGATGATGCTTGGCCCATTGCTATTAAAGATCTTCCCTATTTACAAGTAGGACCCTATCATACCAATACTTCTGCAGGTTTGCAGCTTGCGATGGATTTGCTACGCCGAAGAAAGACTCCGAATAAACAAATCTTTATGATTACCGATGGAAAGCCAAGTTGTATGAAGGTTGGGAATCGTTATTATAAAAATAGTTTTGGTCTTGATCGTAAAATCATGAATGATGTTTTCAATTTAGCGGGTCAATGTCGGAAATTGAATATTCCCATCACTACTTTCATGATCGCACAAGATCCATATTTACAACAATTCATTCGAGATTTCACCAAAATAAATAATGGCCGTGCCTTCTATAGTTCTCTGAACGGGCTTGGTGAATTTATGTTTGAAGATTATATTAAGAACCGTAAAAAAAACGTACGCTAAGTGAATAAATCAAAATTAGATATTGATAAGATCCAAACGCTGGGTAGCCTTAAAAAAAGTGGTTATGTAGCCAGAAGTGTTAAGGAAGAAATGCGTGACAATTTGATTCATGCCTTAAGAACCAATACTCCATTATTCAAACCGGTACAAGGGTATGAAGACACTGTTATTCCACAATTGGAAACTGCAATTTTGTCGAAGCACAATATTCTGTTATTGGGATTAAGAGGTCAAGCGAAAACACGACTTTCTCGATTGATGACAGATTTATTAGATGAATACATGCCAGTGATCACGGGTTCAGAACTCAATGATGATCCATTGCAGCCACTCTCTCGATATGGCAAAGATCTGATCGAAAAAATGGGAGATGAAACTCCGGTAAGTTGGATGCATCGTGATGAACGTTATGTTGAGAAACTTGCAACTCCTGATGTATCGGTTGCAGATTTAATTGGTGATCTAGATCCGATTAAGGCAGCATCAATGAAATTAAGTTATGCTGATGAAAGAGTAATTCATTATGGATTAATCCCTCGCTCCCATCGTTGCATCTTTGTCATCAACGAGCTCCCCGATTTACAGGCAAGAATTCAAGTTGCGCTATTTAATATTCTCCAAGAAGGAGATATACAAATTCGTGGTTTCAGATTACGTCTTCCACTTGATCTCCAATTTGTATTCACAGCCAATCCGGAAGACTATACAAATAGAGGATCGATTGTGACACCTCTCAAAGACAGGATAGGAAGTCAGATTCTTACCCATTATCCTAAAACGCTGGAAATCTCTCAGTCTATCACTAAACAGGAAGCAAAAATTCCTGCGGACCAAAAAGAAATCATTACAATTCCGCCATTACTAGAAAAATTAATAGAACAGATTTCGTTTGAAGCTCGGAAAAGTGAATACATAGATCAGAAAAGTGGAGTGTCGGCACGATTAACCATTTCTGCTTATGAAAATCTCTATAGTGTAGTACAAAGGAGAGTTTTATTAAATGGCGAGAAATCAGGGACAGCAAGAATCAGTGATTTGTATGGCATTGTCCCTGCAATAACGGGAAAAGTGGAATTGGTTTACGAAGGAGAGGTCGAAGGAATTTCGAATGTTGCTTATACTTTAATTGGCAAAGCTATCCGCACAGAATTCATCCAGTTTTTTCCAGATCCGGAAAGGATGAAAAAGTCGAAACAGAAAAACCCGTATCAAGAGATTCTGACTTGGTTTTCAGAAGGGAATGAAGTTGACATTATGCACAATTCCACTCAAAAGCACTACGATGAGTCGATCCGTAAAGTAACAGGATTGCAGGAGGTAGTAAAAAATTACATGAAAGATATTCCCAAAGGTGAGCAACTCTTAATTGCTGAATTTTTATTACATGGCTTATCAGAGTACTCTCAAATCAGTAAACGTAAGCTTGAAAATACGGTAAAGTTCAGCGATCTTGTTGGAAGTATTTTCAACATGAAAAATGAAAATGAAGATTAAAAAATATACTAAATAATCATACTATGCTAACTATTATTTTATCTCTTCTGATGTTTCTGGGTCAACCGGATAATATCTATTCTTTCAAAGTTAACGACATCAATGGTAAATCCATCGATCTCACTAAATTCAAAGGCAAGAAAATCCTCATCGTCAACACAGCATCTGAATGTGGTTATACTCCCCAGTATGCTGAACTTGAAAAACTGTACAAACAATACGGAAGTAAATTAGTGATCATTGGTTTTCCAGCTAATAATTTCGGCGGACAAGAGCCTGGAACAAATGCAGAAATCCAGACATTCTGTACCGGAAAATATGATATTAGTTTCCCAATGGCAGGTAAAGTTTCTGTTAAAGGTGGAGATATGAATGAACTATTTAAATGGTTAACAACACAGGAGAACCCAGATTTCACAGGTGATATTCGTTGGAACTTCGAGAAATTTTTGATTGATGAAAATGGCAAATTGATTCACAGGTATCGCTCAGCAACGAAACCAATGGATAGCGCAATTACAAAAGCACTTTAAGTATTTCTTTAGATAATTGTTGAATTATTACTATAATTGAACGACCAAAGCCACTAGGTTTTGGTCGTTTTTAGTTTCCAACAGAATAGTCATAATTCCTATGCAGCACTATTATGAAATTCTAGGTGTGCCGGAAGGATCCGATGAAATCACCATCAAAAAAGCTTTCCGGAAGAAAGCCATGTTGTTGCACCCCGACCGTAATTCAGCTGCAGATGCCGAAGATCAATTTATTGAATTAAACACTGCTTATGATTATTTAATCAATGCTAAACATGGAATTTTTTCGTCACCGTTTGTCCACGAAGAACTAATTGATCCCGCGCGTGAAAAGGCAAAAGCATACGCAAGGATGCGTTATGAAGAGTTTATTCAACGGAACAAGGCCTTTGACCGTTTATCCATACATCGCTTGTTCTGGGGAAGAAAAACAACTTGTTTATTGATCTTAATCTCCTGTTTCCTACTCTATGATAATTTTTCTAAGAGTATTTATCGACAAATTTCTATTTCCAAACCGGTGTATATTCCACGTGCAAAAGTAGATCAAAACAGTGTAGTACTTGATCAAAAGGATTTGGATTTTTACCAGCGTGATTTACAGCAAAACCCAGAAGATTATGAACGGATTGTTATTTTAAAAACAACACCTCTGCTAAAATTTATTAAAGAATATCGAATGGGTAATGAAGGCTTTAGAAACAGCTATACACCTGCTCAATCCATGATTGATTATATCCCACTTGCAGCGGTTGTACTGCTTTTATCTATCCTAAGTTTAATATATAGGTTCCGTGATTTTGAAAAGAAACTTGCTGTTAAAATGATATCGTTAATTGCAATAGTATCCTATCTACTTGCATTTTTAGCAACTACTTAATTATGAATTAACAACCTTACTCCTTTTCCATGTAAGGTGACGATTTCAATGGAAGGATCTTTCTTAAGGTATTTTCTGATCCTCGTAATAAAAACATCCATGCTCCTTCCATTAAAATAATTATCATCTCCCCAGATCAACTTTAATGCTTTTTGTCGTGGTAACAAATCATTTTTATGGGTGCAAAGCAGACGGAGTAAATCAGCTTCTTTAGGTGATAAAGTTACTTTTTCATCTCCATCCGCAACCACTCTCAGTTTATAATCAAAAGTATAGATCCCAATTTTAAAATCGGTGAGATCCTCCATTTCAGTAATCCCCATTGATCGCCTGAGGATAACATTGATCTTATGCAACAATACATCCGTATCGAAGGGCTTTGTGAGATAATCATCAGCACCTGTTTTATAACCCTTAAGCATATCTTCCTTCATTCCTTTTGCTGTCAGAAAAATAAGCGGAATCATTTTATTACTCTCTCTAATTTTCGCGGCCACCGAAAAACCATCTAGTTTTGGCATCATCACATCCAGCAAACATAAATCAAAACTTTTAGTAGAAAATACTTCTACACCAGCCACTCCATCTCGTGCAAGAGTAACATCATAATTATTCAATTCGAGAAAGTCTTTGAGAACATTTCCGAAATTAACGTCATCTTCTACAAGAAGAATTTTAGCTTTGATAGCATTCATAAATAGGCTATATAAGTGGTAAGGAAATGGTAAAAGTACTGCCAGCACCATATTCACTATTCACAGCGATTTTTCCATGATGAGCTTCTACAATCGCTTTTACATAACTCAATCCCAGACCAAATCCTTTTACGTCATGGATATTTCCTGTAGTCGCTCTATAAAAGGTTTCAAAGACATGCTTTTGAGTTTCCTTCGACATACCAATACCTTTATCGGTTACACTAATCATAATTTGGTTGGCATCATTCCAAACCTTGATTGCAATATCAGGATTTTCCGGAGAATATTTATTAGCATTATCTAGTAGATTCGTAAATACATTCATTAAATGATTCCCATCTCCAAAGACCAAAGATTTAGTAGACTCAGCAGCAAGGATAACTTTCCCTTCACGCTGTTCAATAACTAATTTTGAAGATGAAATAGCCTGCAGAATAACGTCTTTGATATCTGTTTCAGTTTTCCTTAACGTAAGTTCTCCTTTATCGATCTGAGCCATTTGCAAAACATTTTCTACTTGATTCAGCATTCTAAGATTTTCATCTCTAATAATAGCAGTATAATACTCCATTTTATCAGCATTACTATATATTCTAGGATCTCGTACTGATTCATTCGCGATCGCTATAGTTGCAATCGGAGTTTTGAATTCATGTGTCATGTTGTTGATGAAATCATTTTTAATACTTGCCAGACGTTTTTGCTTTAGAATAACATGCACTGTGTAAGCAAATCCTAAAACAATAACTAACGTAAATAAAAGTGAACTCAATAACATGGGCCACATCCCCCAAACCAAATAATTCAATTTATCCTGAAAACTTATCACCAACTGATCATTTCTTTTGATGATATCATTAGGAAAAAGTGTCAAAGAATATTTACTTTCTGCCAACGAACCAGAATCCGCAGCGCTCTTAGCATAAATAATTTTATTACTCTTAAACTCCCTTACTCCAAAATTAAAATTCAATCCAATATCACGTCGTTTAAATTCAGAACGGATGATCGTATCGAGATCTTTTGCGTTAATTCTGTCGAATAGATTTCTATGTCTTTCTCCAATTTGAAAAGTCAATTTTTGAATCATCGTATTGAGCCTTTTGAGCCTTGATTCCATCCTTTTTTCAGTTTCCTGCGCTACTGAATCAATCAGGGCAGATTCTTCCGCCAGACGGAACGCAATCACTTCTTTTTGTTGAACATCTTTCTCAATGCGGATGTCAAGAGTGGTATCGAAATCAATTCGTAACCCATCTGCATTCATCCTCCTTGCTTCCCTGTGTTGATCACGGATTTCATCTATGCGATCCTGTAATTCTTGGTATAGTTCTGTTGCCTGAACAGGAGGCTCGGGCGGAGCTGGAGGAGGTTCAGGAGGCTGAATCGCACCAGTAACTTTTGCTAACGCCATCAAGATACTATCATTCGCATAATCTGAGATCAAAAGGGAATCGCCACTGGAAGAAATATGCTGAACTGCAAACCTAAGGTTCTCCTTTTGCTCAATCTGATCAACCATAGTATTCATCGCTTGCATTACGCTCTGATCAAATTGTTGGGCTTTTACATTAAGATCATGACGAATCCAATACACCTGAAGAAAAATTAGGCCAATCAATGAACTACTCATCAACAATACAGTAAGGCGGAATTTCCCAGTATTCATGCTGCTAAATTAATAGAATGCACCAAGAGATTACATCATTTACCAACCATTAACCAGACATTAACTTGAGTTAACTGCTTATTAACTCAGTTAACCTCAAATCGACCATACATTTGTAACACTAACTTAAAACAATTCCTATGAAAAATCTATTAAAAATAACTGCTGTAGCAATACTATTCTCCAGTTGCTTGAAAGTAAAAGCTCAAGATGAAAATGGCAGGGCTAAAAAAACTAAAGAAATTCATATTTCTATAATCACCGAGGAAAACGGAAAGAAAATGGTGATTGATACGGTATTTAAAGGAGAGAATATGGAAACGGTAAATGCTTTCCTTGAAAGTAAGGGAGTGAAAAAGTTACAACCACCGCCAAACCCACCATCTCCACCGGCAGCGCCACTTGCACCTGGAAGTCCGGCCCCTCCTATGCCACCAATGCCGCCAGACCCCAATGATGAAGATATCAGTATTCAGTTGTTAGATGATGGAATGGATTTCGAATTTGATAATTCTATAGAGGCCATGGAACTTGCGAAAGAAGCTATGCAAATGTCTTTGGAGAAAACAAATCTTTCCAAGAAAGAAATTAAAAAAGCAATTGCAGAAATGGAGAAATCTTTGCGTGAAATGGAAAGGGCCAAAGGAAACCAAAAGCGAATGATCATTCGAAAAACCGGAAGTATGGGTTCAAGTGATGATCAGAATTTAGCCTATAGTTATTCCTATTCAACAAAGGATCTTAATTCAGACGACGGAACAAAAATTATCTGCATCACCAAAAAAGACGTTGGTAGTTCAATCGATAACAAGACTATGGTGATTTGTAAAGAACTGAAAGGTGATAAATCCGAACATTCCTCAGATATGAATACAAAAACAATCACCGAAGTCAGGAGATCTTCAAATTCCGATGCGGAAAAAATTAGTCACGATATCAACCCCGACAATTTCCAAATATTTCCAAATCCAAGTAAAGGGATTTTCACACTGAAATTTAATCTTGCATCTAAAGGAGATACAGAAATAACTATCGTGGATGCCCATGGAAAAATGGTATTCAGTGAGCTTTTACTTAATTTCACTGGAGACTATCAAAAGAATATCGAATTAGCAGAAAGGAGTGAAGGGATATATATACTAAATGTTAAGCAAGGTGCTAATAGCATTCAGAAAAAAGTGGTGTTAGACTAACTTAGGAAATTAAAAAAAGACGTTTCTCACACCCTGAATTATCAATAAAAAATTTCAGCTAAAAGAAATGTATTGCAGAGATCAATATTATTTTCAAACAAAAAAGAACCGCTGACATTTCTATCAGCGGTTCTTTATATTTCTATTCAGATTTCATCTATCGAACACCTTCTTCGATCAGGAATTTTTTTTCTTGAAGATTATATGCATTGCCTTTAGTCATAACATGCACAATAATATTTTCAATACTTATTGGTGAACCTTCTTTCAAATCAGCGATATTGGAATGACGGATAAGATGACCATCAACAACAATAATTAATCCTGAACCAATTGCCTCAAAGTGGTTATTGCCTTTGATCAATACGCCAGTATCTTCTCCTAATCCAATTCCGATACAAGAAGGATTAGATGCTACTGCCTGTGCCAAACGACCGAATCTTCCTCTTTTATCAAAATGCGAATCGATAATTACATCCTTGATGAAAGCTAAACCAGTAGTAATTTTCACTTCGCCTTTAATCAAAGCACCGGCACTACTTCCTTGATAAATCATGGTATTACTCATCGCCATCGCTCCTGCACTAGTACCAGCAATCAAGAATTCATCATTATGATAACGTTGATGAAGTATACTTAAAATTTCAGTCCCACCGAAAATTGTACTCAACCGCAATTGGTTTCCACCAGTAAGCATGACCACATCACATTTCTTAATACGATCGATGTAATCAGGGTTTAAGCAATCCTCACGGTTACGGATATCCATAATTCGGATATGAGTACATCCAATTTTAGTGAATGCATGAAGATAATTTTCACCCACTTCCTCAGGAATGCTGGATGCGCTAGTGATGACTTCAATATGTGAATCCTTGAGATTTTTGGATTCGTGAACTATTTTACTGAGGATTTGTAATTCGAAAAAGTTCAGATTATTTTTCTGTTGGAAATTTGGTTCCGGTTCAGTTCCCTTATCTTCGTTACCGCCTATAGCGATCAGTTTCCCTTTAATAAATGTCATGCTGTTTATTTAATTCTGCAAATTTAAGCCTTCGGTAACATACCGGTCAAGTGAAATCCTTAATTACTGCACTTGGGCAATTACGAAACTATTCCTATTTTCAGCGATCAATCGGCATGAGTGCTCGGTTTTATCAACAAAATTTACTGAATAACATAAAATACAGTTTCCACCTATGAAAATACGCGAAATAAGAGCAATGAGGGGTCCCAATTACTGGTCGATCAGAAGGCATAAACTCATTGTGATGAAGCTCGATCTGGAAGACATGGAAGAAAAACCCAGCAATCTAATTGATGGTTTTTCGGAACGGCTGGAAGCCATGTTTCCAACAATGTACTCTCACGAATGCTCTGAGGGTCACCCAGGTGGCTTTTTTGAACGAGTAAAAGAAGGAACGTGGATGGGGCATGTAGTTGAGCATATTGCATTGGAAATTCAAACCCTTGCGGGAATGGATGTTGGATTTGGCAGAACGCGTGGTGCTTCAGAACCTGGAGTTTATAATGTCGTTTTTTCCTACATGGAAGAAAAAGCGGGAATTTTTGCGGCCCGTGCTGCAGTGCGGATTGCTCAGGCAATTGCAGATAATCAAGTCTATGATCTTGAGGATGATATCCAAAAAATGAGAGAGATCAGAGAAAATGACCGTTTAGGACCGAGTACTGGTTCAATTGTTCATGAAGCAGAAAATCGCGGAATTCCATGGATTCGGCTCAACCGACATTCGCTCGTGATGCTGGGTTATGGAGTTAACCAAAGAAGAATTCAAGCTACGATTACTTCCCAAACAAGTAGTATTGCCGTTGAAATAGCCTGCGATAAGGAGGATACTAAGAATCTACTAGAAGCCGCTAACATTCCCGTTCCTAAAGGTAGGATCATTTTTGATGAAGACGATTTGAAAGTTGCTATTGAAACCATCAATTACCCGATCGTTATTAAACCGATTAATGGTAATCATGGCCGAGGTGCTACAATTAATATTCGTTCATGGGAAGAAGCCGTTGAAGCACTTGGGATTGCAAAGAAAATTTCGCGTTCTGTAATTTGTGAAAAATACATTACCGGATTTGATCATCGTGTGTTGGTCATCAATTACAAATTTGTTGCTGCAGCAAAAAGAACACCTGCTATGGTTACTGGTGATGGTACACTATCAATTCAGGAGTTAATTGATCAGGTGAATAAAGATCCACGCAGAGGTTATGGTCATGAAAAAGTTTTAACTGCAATTAAAGTTGATGACAACACGAACAATATACTTGCAGAAAAAAATCTTACGCTAAGTTCTGTATTGCCCGCAGGTGAAATTTTATTTTTAAAGTCTACTGCTAATATTTCAACAGGTGGAACAGCAACAGATGTTACGGATTTAGTACATCCGCATAATGTTTTTATGGCAGAACGTATTGCAAGAATTGTAGGATTAGATATCTGTGGAATTGACATCATGACCGATGATATCAGTGAGCCAATCAGTGATGGTGGTGGTGCGATTCTGGAAGTGAATGCAGCACCCGGATTCAGGATGCATCTGGCTCCAACGGAAGGATTACCTAGAAACGTTGCAGATCCAGTAGTAGAAATGCTTTTTCCTCCCGGAAGTTCATGGCGGATTCCTATTGTAGCTGTTACCGGAACGAATGGCAAAACCACCACTACCCGACTGCTGGCGCATATGGCTAAAACAGTTGGACATAAAGTTGGGTTTACCACAACAGATGGAATTTATATTCAGAACATCATGATGCAACGTGGCGATTGTACAGGTCCTCAGAGTGCGGAATTTGTTTTGAAAGATCCAACAGTTGATTTTGCCGTTTTGGAGTGTGCAAGAGGTGGTATCTTGAGAGCAGGATTAGGATTCGGACAATGTGATATTGGTATTGTTACTAATGTTGCTGCTGATCATCTTGGATTGAAGGATATTAATAATCTTGATGATATGGCAAGAGTAAAATCAGTGGTGATAGAAGCTGTAATGCCAAGTGGGACTGCCATCCTAAATGCTGATGATGAACTGGTAGCTGGAATGGCGCGTGGTTTGAATTGCAAGATTGCTTACTTCAGTATGGATGAAAAAAATCCATTGATAAAAGAACATTGTGAGAAAGGTGGATTGGCTGCTATTGCTGAAAATGGATATATCACTATTTGTAAAGGAAGTTGGAAAATCAGAATCGATAAAATCGTTAATATCCCTCTTACTTTCAGAGGAAAAGCGGTCTTTATGATTCAGAATATTTTACCTGCTGTACTTACTGGATTTATTCGCAATTTCAAAATTGAAGACATTCGTCTGGCCTTAGAAACTTTTATTCCTTCTCCTGTGCAAACTCCTGGAAGGATGAATATGTTTGAATTTAAAAAATTCAATGTGATGGTGGATTATGCACATAATCCAGCAGGCTTCCAGGCAATAGCAAGATTCCTAGAAAAAATAGAGGCGAAACCAAAAATCGGCATTATAGCTGGTGTTGGTGATCGTCGTGATGAAGACATTGTATTATTAGGTACACTTGCGGCAAGAATGTTTGATGAGATTATTGTTCGTCAAGATCGCAATTTAAGAGGACGATCTGAAAAAGAAATCATCGACCTGATGTTAAAAGGAGTTCATGGAGTTGATCCAAATAAAAAATATACGGTGATCCCAAGTGAGCCTGAAGCCATTGACTTTGCCTTTAAACATGCTAAGAAAGGATCCTTCATTATCATTTGCAGTGATGTTGTCCCTGATGCACTCGACAGAGTAATGAAGTATAAAGATGAAGAGGACACTTTTGAACTAACTGCAGAAGATATTCCGAACCTGCAGGAAACGGTAAAGTAAAATCTAAAATTAAGATCCGAGAACTATTAGAAAATGAAAAATGCTAAGTAGTTCTCGGATTTTTTTTATCACTTCCTTGCCTTGATGCTTGAAATTTAATTTTTCATTTTAATTCTAGGATATAAATTATCTTGACTTTTAATATATTTGGTTAAAATACGGTTAAACGAATATTATGATTTTCAGGGAACCTTATATTTGTTCTGCCTAACATGAACAAAATCTGCTTCTTCTTATTTTTTCTGAATCTACTAACGGTATCTATCAATGCTCAAGATACTTCACGTGTTGCATATGCTGTTAGAGTTGATCATCTACCAAATGTAGATGGAAAAGCTTCCGATGAACTATGGCAATCTGCAACTCCTTTCGGTGATTTTATTCAGGTTCGTCCCAATGAAGGACAGCCATCCACACTTCGTACAGAAATTAGAATTGTTTATACAGATTATGCCGTATATGTCTTAGCTCAACTCTTCGATGCTGAGCCGGATAGCATCTGCAAACAATTAGGAAAACGAGATGCTGAAGATTTAAATGCAGATAACTTTTTTATAAAACTAGATACTTACGATAAACATCAAGATGCTTATGTATTTGGTGTTTCTGCTTCCGGGGTTCAATACGATTCTAGATTCAGTGATGTAACTTATGATGCTGTTTGGAAAAGTGCTGTAACCATAAATCAAGATGGTTGGGTGGTAGAAATGGAAATCCCCTTTTCTGCAATTCGTTTCCCGAAAAACGAAATTCAAAGATGGGGACTTCAATTTAACCGTTCGATAAGAAGAACAAGAGAGTTGGACTTCTGGGCTTATGTACCTTCTATTGCTACCAATGCTCAATTATATTGGGGACATTTAGAAGGAATAAAAAATATTGAAACTCCACTTCGACTTTCATTAACTCCATATTTATCTGCAGGGTATGAAAATGCACCTCAGTTTAAAGATAACGGTGACTACAGTTACAGCAATACGCTCTCCTACAATGCTGGGGCAGATATAAAGTACGGAATCGACGATCGCTTTACCCTCGACATGACCCTCTTCCCTGATTTTGGTCAGGTGCAATCTGACAAAACCGTTAAAAATCTAAGTTATGTTGAAGTAGTATATGATGAGGCTCGACCATTTTTTCAAGAAGGAACAGAATTGTTTTCTACAGGAGATTTATTTTACTCACGTCGTATTGGAAGAACGCCAGGTGGATTTTATACTGTATTTGATAATCTTCAGGATGGAGAAACAGTAAGAAAAAATCCTGCGCAGGCAAAATTATTGAATGCCATAAAAATTTCTGGAAGAACAGATGGAGGAACTGGATTAGGATTCTTTAATGCAGTAACTGATAATATGTATGCGGTTGTCGAAAATACTGAAGGTAAATCCAGAAAAATTTTAACAGAACCAATGACGAATTACAATATCCTTGTTGCCGATCATCAGTTTAAAAATAATTCAAGTGTTTTTTTGGTAAATACAAGTACACTTAGATCCAAAGGCTATGATGATGCTATGGTTACTGCCGGAGGTTTTTCAATCAGTAATAAGAAAAACAGATTTGCCATCATTGGTAAAGGATGGATGAATAATCAATATACTACCGTAGAAAAGGAAAACGAAAATCAACATGAAACTATACAAGGTTATAAATATGAATTAGGAGCGGAAAAACTTGGTGGTTCATTCTTGTATGGTGCAGTGAGAATTGTTACCGATCGAAATTTTAACACTTCCGACCTAGGCTATTATATTATTCCGGGACAGATTGAAAATAATGCCTTCTTCAAATACAACACTTATAAACCTGGTAAAATTTTCAGAGAGACTTATAATACTTTAAATCTTTCTTACAATACAGATTACACCACTGGTAAACCTGGCAGTAATGAAATAAAATTTAATTTTTTCGGAACGTTATTAAGTTACAATGCATTATTTTTAGGAGGTGGAGCTCAGGAAATTCGGCCTTATGATTACTATGAATCCCGTACTGAAGGGAGAGTTTATCATCAATTAAGGTATTACTATTTTTTCACTGGAGTGAGCAGCGATTATAGAAAAAGAGTAGCGATAGACTATGAATTTAATGTCTCCAATTTTCAAGATGAATACAAATCCGAAGGATTCAATAACAGTATAAGTTTCCGCATT
The DNA here is from genome assembly GCA_038320345.1 of Bacteroidia bacterium. Classification (GTDB taxonomy): domain Bacteria; phylum Bacteroidota; class Bacteroidia; order AKYH767-A; family OLB10; genus JBBQED01. The sequence goes on along the minus strand of JBBQED010000019.1, from coordinate 35,161 downwards.
CGACCTTCAGATCATTTATTCTTGATTTATAAATTCAGCTATGATACCGATCCTTTTAATCTCGGGTATGCAAATAATGATGTAAACGGGGATATTATATTTGGAGGCAGAAAACTCGAGACTTTTGTCAACGAACTGAATGGGACTTACATTTTCGTAAATGATATGAGTTTTATTTTGAATGCACGACATTATTGGAGTACTGGAGCCTATAAAAAATATTTCACATTACTTCTTGATGGCGAATTATCCGACAATCTAACTTATCACGAGAATAATAATTTTAGTTTTAACGTATTTAATATAGATTTAGTTTATGAATGGAGATTTGCGCCAGGAAGTGTTTTAAATATCATATACAAAAACGGAATCCAACAAGAAACGAATTCTTTCAATCGGAACTTCAAAGAAAATTTTTCAGATTTGATGCATGCACCTTCAACCAATACCTTTAGTATTAAAGTGCTTTATTATCTCGATTATCAAAAGTTACATAACTTAAAGTCGAAGCACGCTTAGGTTCTTTTGTTGATTGCAGCTTCGTAAATCTCAAAATTCACCCTGTTTCAGCATCAATCTGCGGAATAAGCCTTTATTTGAACCTTGATTTAAGTGATATTTGCAATAACGATATGTACTTCACCACATGATGATAAAAGCTATTGCAATTTCAATCCTTTCCCTACTCGTACTGTCACACGCAACAATAGCTGGTGATTTTCATGAAGGAAAAGGTTATGGGACAGTCAAACTAAATATGAGTTCATGGAGTTCTAAAAAAATCTATGATAATGACGGAGAGAAGAAAGATCGTTTTGATCAGCGTCATTTTTTAGTGAATTTGAAAGGACAATACGGGATAAGTAAGCATTTTAATTTTCTGGCTGAAATCCCATATTTGAACAATACGATAAAGGCGGATGGCAAATCTGACAGCAAGGCTGCTTTAGGTGATCTACAGTTGGGTTTTCGTTATGCATTTACTATTCAACAACCTTACGCCATTAGTATTTCATTCTTGCAGTCACTTGCGACAAGCGATCATCAGAAAGGAGAATATGAACGAAATACGGGTTATGGTGATTCCTATCAAAGTATAAATATGGACTTCGAGTATAAAAAGAATGATAAGTTTTATGCAGTGATAAGTGGTGGCGGTCAACTACATCATCAAGGATTTGGAGACGCCATTACTGGAAAGATAGAAGCAGGTATTCAGCTCGAAAAAGAATTATGGATCTCCCTTTCATTTGGTGGATTTCAACCGCTGGAAAACGGTGACGAATCTCATTTCAATCAATTAGGATCGTATAGCAATAATTCTGGCCTGATAGCTTTTGAACCTGAGGTTTCATGGAAGCACAAATCAGGGTTCGGTATTTTCACTGCTTATCAGATCCCTCTTAAAGGTCAATGGATCGAAGCAACAAACACAGTTAAATTCGGGTTGTTTTACAAAATTCAACCAAAAACAGATTAACACCGCAATATGTATTTGCAGTCTTATATTAATTAATAAATAATAAGAAAAGCGTAATATTAAAAGGAAATGATCAGAGTTTTGGGAAAATGAAAAACATAAACATCATGGAAACAAAGAAAACTAACATCATTCCTATACTAAATCTTTCGAATGCAGATAAGTGAATTTGATCGTCACGACGAACCAATTCAATCATGCTTTTCTGGTCTTTAATCATAGTTTTGGCTGGTTGATTATCTCAAATTTAACGATTTGATATAGATAATCGTCTATGGTTAATTCAGATTATTGTCATTTTATTAACAACAGCTGTTGATATCGACAATTTAAGAGCTAACTACAAGGTTTACTAAGAAATATCCAACTGATATTATCATCAACAGGATAACGAAATGTTTTTTCGTACTCTGCTGCTGGAGCCAGTGCCGCTTAAACATCCATAGCAACTTTTGCTGTTGCCACCATCCTAGCTTCGTTAAATATTCTTTCTGCACAGTACGATCAGAAGCGTCAGTAATAATTCTATTTACCGCAACTTTATACTTACGCTCACTGTCTTCACACGTGATGGTGAAGTTCGTATCATCATAACAGAATGTTTTATGGCCGGAATCCAACATCACTCTACCCAGCTTCACAATCTGCCTTTTGCTCAATTCTAGAATTCCTCCATACTCAAAGAATTTACCTTTGTCGTGGAAGTAGAACTTCGATTTAATTACCATATCAGACACCGTTTTTAGCAAATCTCCTTCAAGGGTTTGTTGTCAATACTGCTAATAGATTGTTCTGAAAGTCAAACAAGTGCAAGAGCGAAAAAAATCTTGTTTTAACAAATTTAAAAGGGACGGTGAATTAAGTATCATCTCAGAGGTGTAAATGCAAGCAATTATTTGATAAATGCAATTTAGCTCGGAAATCATCGTTTTTCTACCATTTAATACGATTGAAAAAGGGTAAGAGCTTATTCAACTAAAAATTTCAATATTCAACGTATATCATTGAAAAACAAAATGATACATTTAAGAGGTAGTGATCTCTTTGCCCTACTCTAACTTATTCAACAAATTAATCTGAAAACTCCCTTAAACTTTCATCATTCACTCAGGAAGTAGCTTTAATTTAGTGCCATCCAAAATAGAATTCAACTTATGCGATTCAGAATACTTGTTATTATTTGCTTTAGTTTCTTCACTTTTCAGGCAAAATCAGCTGCTCCTGCTACCGGCTATGAGATGAAATTTAAAATCAATGGACTGAAGGACACCCTCTGTTATTTGGCCAATTACTATGGAGAGAAACAGTATCTTAAAGATTCTGTTAGAGCCGATAAAAACGGACTCCTAGTTTTTAAAGGAAAAGAAGCTTTGCCCGGTGGAATCTATCTTTTCGTTTTTCCCAATAAAACTTATTTCGAGCTACTTGTTGATAAGCAGCAGTTTTTCTCTATGGAATGCGATCAGGCGGAAGTGATTTCTTCCATGACCATCAAAGGGTCGGAAGACAATGATTTATTTTATGCCTATCTGCGTTTCATTCAGGACAGATCAAAAGAGGTAGAAGGATACAAATCACAGCGTCAGGTAAAATCGGAGGCTAAAGAGAGTACCGATGAACTCGATAAGAAAATTAAGGGAGTTGATCAAAGTGTTATTGATTACAAAATGAAATTTATCATTGATCATCCTGGAAGTTTTCTGGCTACCATTTTCAAATCTTCTGAAGATCCAATTATTCCTGAAGCACCAAAACTAGCGAGCAGTGGAATTGATTCTACATTTGCATTGCGGTATTACAGAGCTCATTATTTTGATAGTATGGATCTGTCGGATGAACGATTGTTACGTACCCCAGTTTACCACAACAAAGTTTCTTATTACATGAAAAATTTAGTGCTACAGATGCCAGATTCTGTAATTCCTGAAGCTGAAATGTTGATTGATAAAGCTGCAATAAATAAAGAGACTTTTAAGTACATGGTTTGGTACATGACTAATACTTATGAAACCTCGAATATTATGGGGATGGATGCTGTGTTTGTAGCATTGGTAAAAAAATATTACACCAAGGAAAAAGCATATTGGGTTGATGATGCTACGCTCTATAAAATTCAAGATCGTGCTCAAGTACTTGAACCCATCCTTTTAGGGAAAACTGTCAAAAATTTAATTCTTGCCGATTCGATGGGTGTCTATAAAGCACTGCATGATGTAAAAGCGAAGTTTACCATCCTTTATTTCTGGGATCCAGATTGCGGACATTGCAAAAAAGCTACACCTAAAGTAAAAGCCTATTATGATAAAGTAAAATCTAAAGGTGTTGAAGTGTATGCTGTTTGTACAGAAGTTGAAATGGAGAAATGGAAAAACTATATTCAGGAAAATAATCTTAACTGGATTAATGTTGCTGATCCTAAATTGCAGAATAACTTCCGTAATGAATTCGATGTAAAAACAACTCCTCAGATTTTCATTCTTGATAAAGACAAGAAAATTTTAGCAAAGAAAATTGATGAAGATACTTTGGAAAAAATTCTGGATAAAGAACTAGAATTACCTACTGACAAGAAGCCTTGATTTACGGAATTCGAGCCAGGATACGATAATGATTCCGTAAATTAGTCCTGCTATCGAGATGATTACCAAATGGCGGAACCAGTTCCATCCTAAGCCGAACGCCATTCTAGTGATTGCGAGTAACGAAGACACGAACAACACCTTCGCCCAGAACGATGTTGTTCCCCAGAATTGTTTCCACACTTCTGCTTTTGTAAAAGATCGGTAATCGATCACCGTTATGATTATTCCTGCAAATCCAATTGCACTGAATATATACCAAAGCACATAACACAATCGGATCTGATGTCCTGCAAGATTTACATGTTCAATTAGCAACGGGATATGCAAGGTCATATATCCTTTAGCATGACAGAAAGAATCCCAGACCAGATGACTGATGATTCCAATTAAGGCAGAAATGAAAAACACCATCCAATGTTTTTGCATCCATAACTGAAAATCAGGATTTTTTAAATTTCGATACTTGGTTTTAATAAATGGAATCTGACGCATCATCACCTCCCGTAGGAATCCATGCCAGACAAATGCGAGTAATATCGTTACCGGTAAATTAAACACCAGAATACCGAGTAAAGTATGGCTCACATGTGCGCCGGGATTCATCCAAAGAAAATATTCCATATCAGGAGCTAGACTCCCAATGATGAGGGCTGTCCAGGAAATCTGATCTGGCTTTAACCAACGAAACGGAAAGAGAATGGCGGGATGAGCCGGTGTAAAGGGCATATTACAGGATCGTAAATTCAGTACGACGATTCAGTGCCCTGCCAGTTTCCGTGTCATTGGAAGCTACAGGTTTCTGATCACCATACCCTTTATACGTCAAACGGGCCGCAGGGATACCAGCTGTTACCATAAAATCATAAACTGATTTTGCCCTGTTCTCAGAAAGCAGCTGATTCGCTTTGACATCACCTTTACTATCAGTATGTCCGCTAATTTCTATTTTCAAATTTGGATTAGCTTTTAAAAAGGCGCTGAGCTTATTTAACTCCGCATTGGACTCCGGTTTTAACGCAAACTGACTAGTCTCAAAAAATATATTTTTTAAGACCACACCTTCACCAGATTTTGGAATTTGTAATTTAATGATTTGTTCAAAAGCATGTTGTTTATCCGTAGCGTTCTTGCATTCAAAATAATCAGAATAAAATAAATATCCCTCTTTATTTACATTCAACATATAGTTTTTTCCTGAAGGTAGACAGGCCAGAAACTCACCTCTCTTTTTATCGGTTGTATTTGACAATACTACTTTACCGCTTTCTACATCAATAATTTCAAATTTGGCGGCAAGCGGCATTCCTGTAACAGCATCAATCACTCTTGCTTTAAGATAACTTACGAGTAGTGGACGAACTGCCGGGTACAAATTAAATTTATACAGGTCTAGATCACCAAATCCTCCTGCTCTATCACTAGCAAAATATGCTGTCATACCATCAGCACTTACTACCAAACTATTTTCATCTGCTGCTGTATTTATCGGATAACCCAGATTAACGGGTTCTCCCCATTCTCCCTCTGCATTTTTGCGACTTACATAAATATCTAATCCCCCCATTCCAACCAAACCATCAGAACTAAAATACAAGGTTTGATTATCAGGATGAATAAAAACAGACTCTTCTTTCCCCGGACTATTAATCAAACTATTTAATGGAACTGGCTCTGACCATGTCATATCTTCTTGAAAGGTGCTTGAGTAAATATCCTGCACCATTCTCCGATTTCTATCATATACACCACGGATAAAATAAATTGTTTTACCATCAGAACTAAAGCTAGGTTGAGTTTCCCACGCTCCGGTATTGATAGGAGGTCCAAGATTCAAAGGACGCGTCCAACTACCATCATTCATTCGTTGTGATAAATAAATATCACAACTTCCCTGTCCACCTTCTCTATCGCATGCAGTATAAAATAATATTCTACCATCGGATGATATGCTCGGTGCACCTTCATTGTTTGCACTATTCAATGGAGCTCCAGCATTACGTGCCATTTGCCAAACGGTATCTTTCAAACGGCTGATATAAAAATCTTCCTGATGACCAGCATACGATCTACTGTCTTTCACATCTCGTGTAAAAATGACTTCATTCTGATCCACTGTAAACGAAGGATAATATTCTCCTGCATCGGTATTTATCGCTGCACCTAAATTAACAGGATCAAATGGCACAGGATTTCGCATGGCAATGATGGCGAAATCACAACTCCGTACAATTGATTTCGATTTCTCAATCATTTCTTCGGGGGCTCCTTTTGAGAGTGAAAGAAACTGTAACAAATGACTTTTAGCATCTGCATACCTAGCTATTTTAAACTCCAACTTTCCTAATTGATACAAATTTTTAGGAAAGAAAACAGGATTAATGCGGACTGCTCGCAGATAAGATGCTACTGCTTCGGGAAATTTCTGCATCTCGGCAAGCACATCTCCTTTCAACATATGTGCTTCGATGAAACTACTGTCTTTGGAAATTGCTTTTTCAAAAGCAGCGAGGGCTTTTTCAGAATTTTTACTATCGTAGTATTTTATTCCTTCTTCAAATTCTCGGATTGCACCTTTTGAGGTAGTACTATATTTTGGATCCTGCGCTTGTGTGGCATTCCCCAACAATAAAAAAACAGTAAAGAAAACGCAACAATAAATAAAACGATTAAGCATGATGGGGAGCGTATAAACAAGAATTTGGAGCGAAGACCAACTAAGTAATTAAGTCTTTTAAGGAACTTGAATAATCTTATGTGTTTGGAGAGAAATCCTCCATTCAGGATGCAATTTCACATACTCAACGATTTCCGGGGTCATTTTATTGAACTTACTATATTCTGGTTGCAATAATAATGCACAATTTTCGGATACTTGTTCAGCATGGCTCATGGCCCATTCAAAATCTGAAGAATGATAAATCACGACTTTCAATTCATCTGCTTCCAGCAAAACACTTTTGAGTGGAGCTTTGAACTTTTTAGGAGAAACGCAGATCCAATCCCATTCACCGCTTAGCGGATAAGCTCCAGAGGTTTCAATTGCTAAATTAAATCCTGCATCATGAAAAGCTGTAGTAAGTTCATTCAGATCATACATTAAAGGTTCACCCCCAGTAATCACGATGAATTTAGAGGTGAATGCTGACGCTTCCGCAATGAGGTCAGCAATAGATTTTAAGGGATGAGCTGCAGCATCCCAAGATTCTTTTACATCACACCAAACGCAGCCCACATCACAACCTCCTAGTCGAATAAAATAAGCGGCTTTACCTGAATTAATTCCTTCCCCCTGAATGGTGTAAAAAGATTCCATTACGGGCAATTTCAAATCAGCAAGGCTACTGTGTGAAACTACTTTCATGGGAATAGATTGCCTTGCGTGCTGCAAGCAGTGTGTTTTGAAGTAAACCAATAATCGTCATGGGTCCGACACCACCTGGTACCGGAGTAATATAACTACATTTTGAAGCGACGTCTTGAAAATCGACATCACCTACTAATTTAAACCCACTCTTAGTTGTTGCAGATAAAATACGAGTCATGCCTACATCAATCACCACAGCACCTTCTTTCACCATATCCTCTTTTACAAACAATGCCTTACCTATTGCTGCAATCAAAATATCTGCTTGCAGTATAATAGATTTAAGATCTTTTGTATGACTATGACAAATAGTAACTGTGCAGTTTCCAGGATAACTATTTCTAGAAAGTAAAATCGACATTGGAGTACCCACAATATTACTTCGACCAAGCACCACACAATGTTTACCTGCTGTATCGATATTATATTGTTCTAACAATTGCATAATTCCTTTCGGAGTAGCGGGAATATAACACGGCATCTGCTGCGTCATCCTGCCGATATTTATCGGGTGAAAACCATCTACATCTTTTTCCGGACGGATACCTTCAGTTACTTTATGCACGTTGATTTGTGCAGGTAATGGAAGTTGAACAATAAATCCATCAATGTTTTCATTCTGATTAAGTTCTTCGATTTTATTCAGCAATGTTTCTTCAGTAACAAAGGAATCAAAGCGAATGAGGGAAGATTCAAAACCAACTTCATGACACGCTTTAATTTTATTATTTACGTAAGTTTCAGAAGCGCCATCATTTCCTACCAATATAGCAGAGAGATGCGGTGCTCTCGCGCCTGAAGCTACCATTTGCTCCACAACACTTTTGATCTCTTTGCGGATATTCTCAGCCGTTAGTTTTCCGTCGATTAGTATCAATTGTACTTGCTCTTTATAAGTTTCTTACTCAATTTATAATTACCGCTTTGCTGGCATATTGCGCATCATTTTCTGAGCTTGTCCAGTCGTGAACATTTTCATCATTTTACGCATATCTTCAAACTGCTTAATCAAACGGTTTACTTCCTGAATACTAGTGCCACTGCCCATTGCAATACGTTTTCTACGACCACCATTTAAAACTTCAGGGTTTTCTCTTTCTTCCATAGTCATAGAATGAATAATGGCTTCAATAGATTTGAAAGAATTATCATCGATATCAATATCCTTTACCATTTTCCCCATTCCAGGAATCATTCCCATGAGGTCTTTGATATTACCCATTTTTTTGATCTGCTGCAGCTGTCCCAGAAAATCATTAAAACTGAATTGATTCTTCGCAATTTTCTTTTGTAATTCAGCAGCTTGCTTGGAGTCGAATTGTTCCTGAGCTTTTTCTACGAGAGAAACGATATCTCCCATTCCCAAAATCCTATCTGCCATCCTTTCTGGATAAAAAATATCCAGCGCATCCATCTTTTCACCTGTCCCAACAAATTTGATCGGCTTATTGACTACTGATTTAATAGAAAGTGCAGCTCCACCACGTGTATCCCCATCTAATTTAGTGAGTACCACACCATCAAAATTAAGGCGATCATTAAAAGCTTTAGCCGTGTTCACAGCATCTTGTCCGGTCATGGAGTCTACCACGAACAAGGTCTCCTGAGGATTAATTGCACTTTTGATTTTTGCAATCTCATCCATCATCTGCGCATCGATCGCTAAACGACCAGCAGTATCAACAATAACGGTATTGAAGCCATTTGTTTTCGCATAGGCGACAGCGTTAGTTGCAATCTGTACGGGATTTTTATTTTCAACTTCGCTGTAAACTTCAACTCCGATTTGCTCCGCAATTACTTTAAGTTGATCAATCGCTGCAGGTCGATACACATCGCATGCTACCAACAATACATTCCGGCTTCTCTTATTTTTTAAGAAATTAGCCAGTTTTCCAGAAAGTGTTGTTTTACCTGAACCCTGTAATCCTGACATCAGAATTACAGAAGGATTTTCTTTCAGATTAATGTCTGCTGCCTGACCACCCATCAGAGCCGTTAACTCTTCATGCGTGATTTTCACCATTAACTGGCCTGGAGAAACCGAAAGCAATACATCACGACCCAGTGCCTTTTCTTTAACTGTATCCGTAAATTGTTTTGCAACTTTATAATTCACGTCGGCGTCAAGCAATGCTTTTCGCACTTCTTTCAGTGTTTCCGCAACGTTGATTTCGCTGATGCTTCCTTGCCCTTTTAGGACCTTAAATGCTCTGTCGAGCTTCTCACTTAAACTTTCGAACATAACCTGAATTAAGAGCCACAAAAGTACGAAAAAAGAGGGTTAAACGGCTCTAACTAAGTTACCTTTTTATCAGATAAACAACTTGAAAATGAAGAAGATAAAAGATTGGCGAAGATCTGAAAATATCAGAATTGCATTTTATTCCAGATCAGGACAAATTACAGAGAATCCTTAACGGGTATCAAAGCGGTCGTTCTTCTTGGAAAGTTTAAGATCCTGAAGGACGCTCGACTTCACGTTGATTTGGAAATAATAATTCGCCTGAAATCCAAAAGGAACCCAATTTATTCTCATTTCCCAACAATGCAAATCGCGTACTACTCCAACAGAAGTATAGGAAAGATCTTTCTGTTTAAAATCATAACCGGAGTTGAAATTCACTTTCCAATTTTGGGTAAATTGAATATCTCCGACAAAATTAACTGTCTGAGAAATCTGTTTTTCTGTATTCGGTGATTTGGAGTAATAAAGATTATAACCTATTGCAAGATTAAATGGAACATTGAAATCCAGAAATTCCTCTGGATTATTATTAATGGAATTCAATTCTGCAGTAGTACCTTTATCACTTTTGTACTCTTTTTTCTTGCCGATAATCGTATAATTAACGGATATGTTTCCATTGGTCAATCGTGCTAAACGATTATTCTGTTCGAATTCATAGGTGTTAATCCGTACTCCTGAATCATTCACCACATAGGGATCAAATGAACCGCTGAAACTTAATCCTAGTTTATCCGCAATAGTTGTTCTTCCGCTGAGCGAAATATTGGAGAGCTTCAATGAATCTGCTGCGAAATTATAACTAGCATTAGCGGATAAACTTTCCAATAACTTTACTTTCTTCATCACTACAGCTGTATCGGTGTATTGACGAGTTTTCATCTCTAAATTATTATCGAGACTAAAACTTATTGCAGAAACTTTTCCTGCTGATGGTCCGCCATAAATAGAAGATTCATAAATAGAGTACAGTGCTGTCTTACCTGTTGAATCAACTTGTACGGTTTTGTAAGATCCCCATTTACTTTCACTAAAATCCGGTCTCCATGAATATCCGATGGCTGGGGTCATCACGTGGCGGATCGCAGCAATCTTCCCCTTTTTAAACTGCAACATTCCATAAACCCGAGTATTTATTGTGGTAGCAAAACCAAAATCCCGAGCCGCTTTAAACCCAGCAATCGTATCCGTGACTAAGCTATCTTCTGCCACCAAATATTTTTTATTAATGGTTTGGAGATACCATCTTTCATTATAAGCAATCGAAGGACTTACTGTAAAAAACTTTAACACATTAAAAGAGGTGCTTACGGGAATGCTATGTTGAATTCCATACCTGAACTTATCCAAACTTTCCTTCTTGAACAACAAAGTGTCATAAGTAGATATACTATTTTGCAAGCTACTATTATAACTCACTCCAATTTTCTCATACCATCTTTCCTGTCCAACTAGTTCTTTTCGTTTAAAAGGTGTTTGACGACTCACACTAAAATTAGCTGAAGGAAGACTAAGATTAATCTCTCTTGTAATTGTATTCTGAGAATGGGTTAAACTTGAACTGAAAGAATATGGTTTTCCAGGCCATGATTTAGAGTAAGAAACGGAAGAGCTGAAAGTATTCGTGAGATAGTTATTGGAACTACTCAGATTGTTTCTATAGAATGAGCTTGTACCTGCATTTACAGATGCTGCGAAATTACTATTCGGACGAGCCTTCGGATCTTGAACATGGGTCCATCGGATGAAGAATCCTTTCTCCTCTGAATAATCAGGCAGTTCTTGCTGGCTAGTTTTTGTTAATGAATAATTCAGAGAGAAGTTTCCATTGTAACGATACTTTGTTGCATATACTGAGGTAGCATTTGCCCTCCAGCTACCTCGAGAATAAATATCTCCAGTTAATGCGAGATCAAAATGATCACTAAGACCAAAATAATATCCTCCGTTGCTTAAAAAGAAACCTAACTGCGTCGACTCTCCATAAGTAGGAAAGATAATTCCTGAAGCTCTTCCTTGACGATTCGGAAAAAATCCAAAAGGAATTGCAAAGGGTGTCGGAACATCCGCAATATACATTTCTGCAGGTCCTGTTACCACCTTATTATTAGGGATCACTTTAATTTTCTGAGCGGCAATATAATAATGTGGATGCGGCAAGTCACATGTTGTATAATAACCGTTCTTGATATAAGTAGTATTATCGGGATCTTTCTTTACTGTTTCACCATGAATAAAACTATCACCATCTTTAGTGGTAATATCTGTAATTTTCCCTCTTTTACTTTCGAAATTATACTTAATCTCGTTGGACTTGAACTCTTCCTTACCTTGCTTAAAAACAGGAAGACCTGCAATTGCACCACTGCTATCAGGTAATCCTTTAGCGTAAATATTTTTGTTTCCGAAATTCAATTCAATGTAATCAGCATTCAGTTCTATGTCATCATAAGTGATTTGTGCTTCACCATATAGGAAAACACGTTCCCCTTCGATGTCATAAACGGTAGAATCTCGAGCATGATACTTTACTTTCGACTTCAATTCATCGCTTAAAATTAAGGAATCAGCCGTTAAAGTATCCGCAGAAATGCGCATGCTGTCAGGAGGCGCTACACGGCTACTGTCGGGCGTTTGAGCTATTGTGAATGAACTCAGAAAAAGTAAAATGAAAGTGCACACCATCCACCAACAATTCGCCGTTAATAAGTTACCTGTAAGCGGGTTCTCTACATCCTTCATTATCCCTGTGATACACCTAAATTTGAAAACGCAAAGCTACGAAACAACGTGAAACGGCTCCTCCTAATTTTTATATCAATTCTTCTGGCAACTCCCAATGTAATTTCAGGGGGGCATCGCCGGGATGGTTATCATATTAAAACGGTTGTAATAGATGCCGGTCACGGTGGACATGATACCGGTTGCCTAGGTTCTAGTGCCCGTGAAAAAATGGTTGCGTTGGATATTGCCTTGAAGCTAGGAAAGCAAATTGAACAGAATTACCCTGATATTAAAGTTATCTATACACGTAAAACGGATGTTTTTGTTCCACTTCACGAACGTGCAAATATTGCTAATAGAGCTAAGGCTGACCTCTTTATCTGTATACACTTGAATTCAGGAGGCAAAGGAGCTTATGGATCAGAAACCTATGTGATGGGTCTTCACAAATCGGAAGATAATCTGAATGTTGCGAAAAGAGAGAATGCCTCCGTCCTTTTAGAGGATGACTACAAAACCCAATATGATGGTTTTGATCCGAACTCACCAGAAGCAAATATTATTTTCTCATTGTATCAAAATCAGTTTATGCATCAGAGTTTATCTTTTGCAGCCAATGTTCAAGAAGAATTTGAAGAATATGCAGGGCGATATAACAGAGGGGTTAAACAAGCAGGATTTTTGGTATTGTATAAAACGGCAATGCCATCAGTGTTAATTGAATGTGGATTTTTATCTCATGATTTAGAAGAGAAATTCCTCAATGCGGAAAAAGGTCAGTCTACAATGGCTACTTCAATTTTTCGCGCATTCAAGGCTTATAAGTTGGATATGGAATCGGGAAGTACGGAAGAAAAGCCTGCAGTACCTGTTCTGAAAGTTGATCCAGATACAGGCTCAAAAGCGGTGGCTACTATTCCTCAACCAAAACCGGAAATCAAAAAAGATACTCCACCAGAAGATCAGCCGAAGTTAGAAGAGGTGAAACCTTCAAAACCAGAAGAAAAACCTATTCCTAAAGTGGTTTCCCCAACTGTCATTAAACCTCAGCCAGTTCAGGTAAAGGAAAATAAGCCTGAGCCAAAACCTATTTCAATAGAATCTAACATTCCATCAGTTTATATTGCCGTGCAAATTGGAGCTTCTACGAATGCTAAAACTGATGCGCCTAAATTCTTAAAAGTTAAAGGCGTTCGAGGTATAGTTGGTGTTGATGGCTACACCCGATTTGTAGTTGGTACTTTTAAAGATGCAGCGTCCGCTAGAATCAAACTGAATGAACTCAAAGCCAATGGTTTTAAAGATGCATTTCTTACTGCTTTTAAGGCAGAACAACGAATTACTGTAAACGAAGCCGAGCAAATGCTTAAAAGACCGTAATTTCGTACTTTCTAAAACTGCCTGTGAAACTATCAAACGAAGCTAAAGTTGGCATTCTGGTTACAGCCTCATTGGCTGCTTTACTATGGGGGCTTAATTATTTGAAAGGTAAAGATCTGTTTACCAGTAGAAATAAGTATTTCGCTGTGTATGACAATGTGGATAATCTGGTGACTTCTAATCCGGTTTTCCTGAGTGGATATCGTATCGGTATTATCAATGATATTGACTTCATGCCGGATAAATCGGGGCGATTACTAGTAACCATGCTAATTCAAAAGGATGTTTTCATACCGAAAAATTCCATTGCAAAAATTTTCAATGCTGATTTGATTGGAACTAAAGCCATGAGAATAGACTTGGGAACGGATTCTGAAAGTCTAAAAGATGAAGACACTTTACATTCAGAACTTGAATCCAGTCTAGCACAGCAATTAGGTAAAGAAGTAGGTCCGATCAAAGACAAAACAGAACGATTAATCGTGAGTATCGACTCTGTGGTGAATATGCTTTACACGCTCTTTGATCCGAGCACCAAGAATAATTTACGTTCTGGAATTTCACATCTGAATGGAACACTGTCTACTTTAGATCATTCTCTAGGTAATGATCAAGGTAAACTAAATATCATGATCAGTAATTTATCCTCTATAACAACGAATCTGAAAAACAATAACGAGCAGATCAATAAGATCATCGACAATTTGGCACAAGTAAGTGATACACTAGCTAAAGCTCATTTTGCCAGCACTATTGCCAATGCAGATCAGGTGTTATTCCAGAGTGCTGAATTATTGAAGAAAATCAACAGTGGACAGGGATCTATGGGAATGTTAATTAATGACCCGATACTGTATAATAATGCCAATACTACCGCTAAAGATCTCGATGAGCTCCTGAAAGACCTGAAGGCGAATCCTAAACGATATGTTCATTTTTCCGTTTTCGGTAAGAAAGACAAAGTCCAATAGGGATTTTCAGTAAAATTCACCTCTGAAACTGATTGTTGAAGAGTTTAGGGCGAACTGCTTTAAGTTTTCCATTGTAAGAAGTATCTTTCAGCCTTTGTTTTTGTTGTGATCAGAAAGTATGATCCCGATAAAGTACCTTTAAATCAGCTCTATGATCAGTAACATCATCTTCACGATCTGTCTTGGGACAGGGATTTATCTTTTCACTCGGAAAATCAAGGAAATTATCCGGAATATTCAATTGGGTCAGGATATCAATAGAAATGATCATCCTGCAGAGCGATGGAAAACGATGGCGAGAGTTGCCCTAGGCCAATCAAAAATGCTTAGCCGACCAGTACCTGCATTTTTTCATCTGCTGATTTACGTAGGATTCGTAATCATCAATATTGAAGTGTTGGAAATTATCATTGATGGAGTTTTTGGAACACATCGTGTTTTGGCGTTCATGGGAGGTTTTTATAATTTCTTAATTGGATCTTTCGAATGGCTTGCAGTTGGTGTTCTTGCAGCTTGCGTTGTATTTCTTGCTCGTCGAAATATTTTAAAATTAAAACGTTTCACAATGCGTGAAATGACTAGCTGGCCACGATCAGATGCCAATATTATTCTCATTGTTGAAATATTTCTAATGACTGCATTCTTACTTATGAATGCCTCTGATGCGATTTTACAAACACGTGGACCTGAACATTATATTTCTGCAGGAGCATTTCCAGTAAGTAGTATGCTTCAACCCATGATTAACGGAATGAATACAGATAGTTTGTTGTTCTTAGAGCGATTTTGTTGGTGGTTTCACATCATCGGTATTTTAGCTTTCCTCAATTACGTTCCTTATTCGAAGCATTTTCATATTCTCTTGGCATTTCCAAATACCTATTACAGCAACCTCAATCCTAAAGGTGAATTCACGAATATGGAATCTGTTACCAACGAAGTTAAGTTGATGATGGATCCAACAGCTATTGCTCCTCCTGCCCCAGATCAGCCGCAACGATTTGGTGCAAAAGATGTGAAAGATCTTAGCTGGAAACAATTGATGGATGCTTATTCTTGTACGGAGTGTGGAAGATGTACTTCTGTGTGTCCAGCAAATATCACAGGAAAATTATTGTCGCCACGAAAAATTATGATGGATACGAGAGATCGTCTGGAGGAAACCGGAAAAAGTATCAATCAACATGGAAAGGATTTTGATGATGGTAAATCTTTACTTAACGATTATATCTCTCCCGAAGAGCTTTGGGCATGTACTACTTGTAATGCATGTACGGAAGCTTGTCCTGTAAATATAGATCCGCTTTCGATTATTGTGGATATGAGGAGATATCTCGTGATGGAACAAAGTAGTGCACCCACCGAACTAAATGGAATGTTTAGTAAGATTGAAAACAACGGAGCACCATGGCAATTTTCTCCTGTTGATCGTCTAAATTGGGCCACTGAAGAAAATAATTAAAATTACGTACTGTTCAATTGACTTGTTTATACAGTTTCTATGAATGATTTTAAAATAAATACCATGGCCGATATGGCTGCCCGTGGCGAAAAACCTGAAGTGTTATTCTGGGTTGGTTGCGCAGGGAGTTTTGATGATCGTGCTAAGAAAGTGACTAAAGCAGTTGCGAAAATTCTTCATCATACCAACGTACCATTTGCAGTGTTAGGAACAGAAGAAAGTTGTACCGGTGATCCTGCAAAGCGTGCTGGCAATGAATTTCTCTTTCAGATGCAAGCCATGAATAATATTGCGGTTCTTAACGGTTACGAAGTAACGAAAATTGTAACGGCTTGTCCACATTGCTTCAACACCTTGAAAAACGAATATCCAAGCTTGGGTGGAAATTATGAAGTGATTCATCATTCACAACTTTTACAACAATTGATTGATGCCGGAAAATTGAAAGTTGAAGGTGGTACGTTTAAAGGTCAGAAAATAACATTTCATGATCCATGTTATCTTGGAAGAGCGAATGGAGAATATGAAGCTCCACGTTCCCTAATCAATAAACTTGACATCTATTTTACGGAGATGAAAAGGAGTCGGGCAAATGGATTATGTTGTGGCGCTGGCGGAGCTCAGATGTTTAAGGAGCCAGAAAATGGAACCAAGGATATTAATATTGAACGTACCGAAGAAGCGCTTGAATCAAGTCCAGATATTATTGCAGTTGGTTGTCCTTTTTGTATGACGATGATGACCGATGGAGTGAAAAATTTCAATAAAGAAACCGAAGTGAAAGTGAAAGATCTTGCAGAACTTATCGCTGAAGCAATCGATATCCACTAACAGTAAGCACATAATTTTCAAGATGAGTGAGAAAGGCGGTTTTAAAGATTTTATACAGGAAGTTGGGAATATCGCCAATTTCACAGGCCGTTTTTTCAAAGATGGATTTAAACCCCGCTATGAATTTGCAGAACTGTTGAGGCAATGTTATATCATTGGATATACCTCCCTCCCATTGGTAGGCATAACTGCATTTATCATGGGACTTGTACTCACCGTTCAATCACGACCAACGTTGGAGGAATTTGGCGCAGAATCTTACCTACCTGCAATGGTGGCAGTTTCTATCGTGAGAGAGATTGGTCCAGTAATTACGGCGCTTATTTGTGCTGGTAAAATTGGATCATCAATAGGTGCTGAGTTGGGTTCCATGAGAGTTACTGAACAGATTGATGCGATGGAAGTATCGGGTACAAATCCTTTCAAGTACCTAGTGGTGACAAGAGTTTTAGCGTGTACCTTCATGCTCCCCTTGCTAGTTGTCATTTCAGATTCCATCTCACTTTATGCTTCTTATATCGGGGTGAACATTAAAGGTGTTGTAAGCTGGAATTTATATTACACAAAAGTGTTTGATGCTTTGATCTTCGCTGACTTCCTTCCTGCATTTATCAAATCTTTTTTCTTTGGTTTTGCGATAGGCATCATCGGATGTTTCAAAGGATACTTCTCTGAAAAGGGCACTGAAGGTGTTGGACTTGCTGCAAATTCAGCAGTGGTCGTTTCTTCCCTGATGATCTTTGTAATTGATTTAATTGCAGTTCAGATTGCAGACTTATTTGGACTCACCTGATCATGAAAATTCAAACCTCCTTATCAACGCTTACTACCCGGGCAAATTCCGGAAAAGAAGTCGTAGTTGAAGTGAAAGATTTGTATAAATCATTCAATGAAAATCACGTGTTGCAAGGTTTTAGCTTTAATCTATTTAAAGGTGAAAATCTAGTTGTACTTGGAAAATCAGGTTCCGGAAAATCTGTGTTGATAAAGTGTTTGGTAGGATTACTTGTTCCTGATCAAGGGGACGTTGAAGTACTAGGACAGGATATCAAAAATTTGGATCAAGATGAAATAGATAGAATCCGAGTGAAAATGGGTTTTCTCTTTCAGAGCAGCGCACTCTACGATTCAATGACAGTTAGAGAAAATCTAGAATTCCCTTTGCGTCGTCACTGGATCGATAAAAACAAAGAAGATGTTGAACAACTTGTAGTGGAAGCGTTGGAAAACGTAGGACTTGCAGATGCCATTGATCTTATGCCCGCCGAACTATCTGGTGGAATGCGTAAGAGAATTGGTCTAGCTAGGACACTTATCCTCAAGCCTGATATTATGTTGTACGATGAACCAACTACAGGTCTAGATCCCATTACTGGAAAAGAAATCAGTAAACTCATCAATGATATTCAAGCTAAATATCAGACCTCATCCATTATCATCACGCATGATATGGGTTGTGCTAAAATAGTTGCTAACCGGATTCTTGTATTGATTAATGGTAAGTGTGCTGCAATGGGCACTTATGAAGAATTAGAAAAATCAGAAGACCCAAGTGTAAGGGAATTCTTTCAGTAAAAACAGATGAAAAAAAACAATCAGAATTTTAAATTAGGCGGCTTTGTTTTAGCTGGAACTGCACTTCTGGTGGTCGCATTGTATTTGATCGGAGCTAAACAAAATTTGTTTAGCAAAACTTTTACAGTCAATGCCCTTTTCCATAATGTAAATGGATTGATGGCAGGTAATAATGTCCGTTTCGCCGGGATAAATGTGGGGACCGTAAAAAAAGTAAATATCGTCAATGACACTACCGTTATTGTGGAGATGATTGTTGAAACGGATGCTAAAAAGTTTATCCGGATTAACTCGGTTGCAGATATCGGTTCCGATGGATTGATGGGGAATAAACTCATTAATATTTCCACTCCATCTACAACAGGCGAGAATGTTAACGATGGAGATACCATTCCATCATTAGTTGCAGTTGCTACTGATGACATGATGCGCACATTGAGCCAGACCAATAACAATGTCCTAGATATTACTAGTGATCTGAAGGTAACGACTAAAAGAATTAATGAGAGCAATTCTTTGTGGAGCTTATTAGCTGATTCTGCTATTGCAGATCAGGTTCATACTACACTTACAAATTTGCAACGCACCACTGAACATGCCAATAATTTTTCGGGCGATCTAGAAAGCATGATGAATGATATTCAAGCTGGCAAAGGGGTAGCCGGTCAGTTATTTTATGATGATTCTACAGCTTTGGAATTGAAAAAAACGATTATCAATCTCCAACAAGCAACCGATACCGCTAAGCTAGCACTACATCATATGCATGAATTTATGAAAGATCTCAATATAACGCCTGGTCCTTTAGGGGTATTGGCGAGAGATACTGCAATGGCGAATGATCTCAAAGGAACAATTCATACTCTGAAAACGAGTAGCGCTTCATTAGATGAAAATATGAAGGCACTTCAGAAGAACTTCCTTTTCCGGAGGTACTTTAAAAATAAAAAGAAAGAAGACGCTAAAAAAGCGAATCAGGATACGACTGGAAATACACCTTAAATAGAGAAACGGGATTAACGCCAATGCGCTCATCCCGTTTCTCTATTATTTTCCTTAAATCTTAGTATCCGAAAAGATCTTTTAATTCCAATTCTGTAATCGTACCATAGGTCCCGAGTGCTTTCATATCGAGCTTATCTCTTTTTCCTAAAACCATAATCCGGTAGTTACCACTCTTCAGATTTTTCTCCTGAAAGGATTTCAAATCTTGTAAAGTCATTGAAGGAAAACGATCGTATAAGTCTTTACGTAAATCGTAATTCACTCCAAACTTCATGTTGTTATGATAGGTATTGATGATATCGCTTTTAGTAATTCTTTCCGCTTGAATCTGCTGTAACGCTCCTTCTTTAGCGCCTTCAAATCCTTTTTCTGATTCCGGAAACTCCTTTAATAATTCCATCATGCCAATCATTGCTTCAGGAAGTTTATCCACCTGAGTTCCGATATAAGCGAAATTATAGTACGAACGATCTTTATTTATTGGTGATGAATACCTCGAGCTCACAGAATAAGCAAGTGCCTTACTTTCACGCATAGTTTGAAATACTGGTGATGCCATACTTCCACCAAAATAACGATTATACATACTGATCAATGGAACCATGGTTTTATCATACTTCATTCCTTTTGAAAGAAAAACAATTTCTGATTGCTTCATATCATAGTCCACTATAAAAACTTTTCCGCTATCGGTGCTTTGCTCAACATACTTAACAGGAGCTGGAATCGCTTGTAACAAACGTGGAGTTTTGTGATATTTATTCAAGATCGATACCAATACAGTGCTATCAGCAGGACCATAATAATCCACACGGTGAGCAAATCCATTCAAGTTCCGCAGCATCACACACAACTCACTGGTGGTTGTTGACTTCAATTCAGCTTCAGTAAGAACATTTGTTTGAGGAGATTTAGCTCCGAACTTCCCATAGTTCTGCATAGCTCCTAAAATGATATTCTTATTCAACTTTGCATTTTCTCTCTTCTTCAATAGATCCTCCACAAGATTCGATAATGCTGTTGTATCTGAAGAAGGTGCTGCTAATAAACTTTCAAGAAGAATAATAGCCTGGGTAAAGTTTTCATGGATCCCAGAAATATTAATCCTCACTTCGTCCTCTGAAGCTGAAGCAGAATAATCACATCCTATCTTATAAAATTCTTGTTTAAGTTGTTCCGAAGTGTACTTATTGTTACCGATATAATTCAGGTATTGAAGTGCGAGATTAATTTTCTTGTTGTTATTTGCACCCATTTCCAGCACATAATTCAGGTCGAACAAATTGTTCTCCGTATTTTGTACCATATAAACAGGAATTCCATTCTTCAATTTAGTAGTTTTAATAGCGGTATTGAAATCCAAAAATACAGGTTGAATAGCTGAAGTTTTTGCTGTTAATACTGATTTCACAAAATCCGATTGCTGCTCACGGTTCATCGTTACCGGAGTGATTTGTGGCTTTACTACTTTCACAACATTAGGATCCTCTCCTACTCTCTTATATACGATCACATAATTTTCACCATACCATGTACGCACAAATTCGATCACTTGCTGTTTGGTGATTTTACTAAGGCGGTTAATTCTCTCAGTAACCCTTGCATATTTTTCACCATCAGTTTCTGCTCCTAACATCGTTGATGCGCGTTGGGAATTATCTTCAAAACTTCTGGCCTGTTCTAATTTCAAATTGGTGATAATGGCAGGAATCAGCCAATCAGGGAAATTACCATTCTTCATTTCCATGATCTGCCCTAAAAGTAAATCCCTAACATCTTCTAGTGATTGTCCTTCGCGGGGGCGACCAGAAAATATATGCATGCTATAATCTTTCATGATACTGGTACTCGATCCTGAACTAAGTACTTTCTGAGAATTATTCAAATTCAAATCCAGTAATCCAGCCTGACCATTGGCAAGAATATAATCTACGATCGTTAACAAATCTGCATCCTCACTATTGGCACCTCCGAAACGGAAACCCATCAAGATATTTTCAGCATCAGGACCATATACTTCTTTTACGATCGGTTGTTTAATCAAACGTTCACTTGCAGGACGAAAATCCGGAATTGGCTTTGAAGTCAATCCACCAAAATTCGCATCTATTACCGCAATCATTTTATCTGGATCAAAATCTCCACTAACAGCAATCACCATATTATTCGGTACATAATAAGTGTCTAGAAATTTTTTGATGGCAACTAACGAAGGACTCTTTAAATGTTCTACAGTGCCAATAGTAGATTGAGTTCCGTACTGATGATTTTGAAACATTCCACTCAATAATGCCTCGTATGATTTGCGTCCGTCATTATCAAGTCCACGGTTTTTTTCTTCGTAAACTGCTTCCAACTCCGTATGAAAAATTCGCATGACTGGTTTCCGGAATCTTTCTCCTTCAACCTTAAAGAAATTTTCGATTTGATTGGAGGGAACATTATTGATGTACACTGTTTCTTCTACGGATGTATAAGCATTTGTTCCTGTAACTCCCATCGCTGCCATTAACTTATCAAACTCATTCGGAATAGCAAATTTTGCTGCTTCACCGGAAACAGAATCGATCTTATGATAGATCTTCGATCGTTTTAAACTGTCAGTTGTGGCACCGTAGGCTTCATAAAAATTGGAAATCGAATCCAACAGTGGAGCTTCTTTGGCATAATCGAGTGAACCATACTTATCGGTTCCTTTGAATAGCATGTGTTCCAGGTAATGCGCCAAACCAGTATGATCAGAAGGATCATTTTTGCTGCCAGCCTTCACACCAATCATGGAATAAAAGCGGGGTTCATCTTTATAAACTGATAAATAAACCTTTAAACCGTTGTCAAGGGTGTAAATTCTAGCTTTTAAGGGATCACCGGGAATACTATCATAACTATATTGCTTCTTGATCTGAACCTGTGAAAAACCGAAATACGGTAGAAATAACAGCAGGAACAGAATTTTTTTTAGGCTTAGTGACATGTTTATCAGGATTTTTAAGGGATTACAAATATAAAGTTTAAGAAAGACTTGCAGAATCCTTGCTCTGCCTCGCTATTTTTTTGATTTTTGTAAAGTGAGCCTCAACCGAATCTATTTCTTCCTGTCCACCTGTTTCTTACTTTCCTACTTGGGAGTCCAATCCCAACAATCTGGGCGGTTTTGGTATTTTGGAAACGGAGCAGGACTGGATTTTGGGTCAAATCCTCCCACTGCCTTAACAAATGGAGCCTTAAATGCTTTTGAAGGATGTGCAACAATTTCTGATAATTCAGGAATCCTACAGTTCTATACCAATGGAAACATGGTTTGGAACCGGAATCATCTTCCGATGCCTTCAGGAAGCGGACTCAATGGTGACGGAGCAGCTACTCAAACGGCAATTATAGTTCCTGCCCCAGGAAATATTAATCTGTATTACATTTTTACAGTGGATACCAATGGCGGTCCTAGAGGATTATGTTATTCGGAAGTGGATATGACCTTAAATGGAGGACTAGGTGATGTTACTGTAAAGAATGTTACCTTGCTTACTCCGGTTACTGAAAAACTAACTGCAGTACGACATTCCAATGGCATTGATGCATGGGTTATTGTTCATGGATGGAATGATAGTTTCTTTCAATCTTTTGAGATAACAGCCGCAGGTGTAAATACTACTGCAGTTACGAGTGCTACTGGCGCTTTTCATGGTGGCAGTTTCACTAACGCTCACGGCTATCTGAAAGCATCTCCGAATGCACAAAAAATTGCGTGTGCCATTCGAGGTTCTAATCTTGCGGAAGTATTTGACTTTAATAATTCAACTGGCGTAATTTCCAATCCTGTTTCTTTGCCATTTACCATGCAAGTATATGGTGTTGAATTTTCACCCAATAACCGCTTTTTGTATATTGGAACAACCAATAATCCAGGTACGATTACGCAGTATGATTTACAAGCAGGATCAAATGCTGCTATTATTGCGTCAGGCCAAGTGATTGCTAATTACCCTGGTTTCATTGGTGCATTACAATCTGGATCAGATGGTAAAATTTATGTTTGTCAATTTCAGTCAGGCAATTTAGCTATCATTAATAATCCCGACCTCGCCGGAACTTCCTGTAATTTTATTTCTAATGCAGTATTTTTATCAGGGAGGATCGCACAGTATGGGCTTCCTAATTTCCTGCAGAGTTTTGTGATTGTAGCGAATTTCAATTACGGTGATACTTGTGCAAATAGTCTCACAAATTTTCAGTTGATTTTCATTAATCCTGATTCGGTACGGTGGGATTTTGATGATATCCCTAGTGGAGCGCAGAATACCAGTACGCTAAATAATCCAACACATACCTATACTACACCAGGCTCTTATGATGTAAGTGTTACTGTTTATCAAGGTGGATTAGCGGATGTTGCTACCAAAACAATTCAGATCCTACCTACTCCTGATCCCTTTTTAGGAAATGATATTTCTGACTGTGAAGGAGGATCACTACTCCTTAATCCGGGAAGTTTTCCAGGCGCAACTTTCTTATGGAATGATGGTAGTTCTGGTACTACCTACTTATCTGATACTACGGAACAGGTTTTTGTGGAAGTCACACTTACGGGTTGCATTGGAAGGGATACACTGCAGGCGAATTACTTCCCCGTTCCAGCTGTTGCTTTAGGGAGCGATATCACTGCTTGTGAAGATAATCCTGTCATCCTTGATGCAGGAAATGCGGGTGCAACTTATTTGTGGCAAGATGGAACTACTACTCAAACCTACGATGTGCTCACCTCAGGAAATTACGTTGTAACGGTTACCGCTAACGGCTGTTCTGGGACAGACGCTATACTGGTTACCATCGATCCGAAACCTGTAGCTTACTTGGGCAATGACACGACAATATGTAAAGGATTTCAGATCTTTTTAGATGCCACAAATCCGAACTCGACTTATGTATGGCAAGATGGTACTACTAATTCTGCTTACTTCGTTTCTGATCCTGGAATTTATACGGTTATTGTTTTCAGTGGAGTTTGTACTGCTACAGATACTGTTGTGATTGATCAACAAGATAAACCCAATGTATTTTTAGGAGAAGACACAGTATTTTGTGCGGGACAGCCCTTAGTGCTCAGTGCCTATAATTACGGAGCTACTTATCTCTGGCAAGATGGTTCAACAGATTCTGTTTTTTATCCCGGATTCACAGGAAAATATTTTTGTACCGCAGTCAATCAATGTGGAGTTTCTGCTGATACAGTTCAGGTGACTACTATTCTTTGCAACTGTAACGTATATCTTCCCAATGCATTTACTCCCAATCGGGATACGCACAATGAGATTTTCAATTATCAATATGAATGCACAGAGTTTTTTGCAGTCTTAAAAGTGTATAACCGGATTGGGCAATTGATTTTTGAAAGTAGCGACCCTAATATTGGATGGGATGGTACTTATGAAAATAAACCGGCCACGGAAGGAGTGTATTTGTACGAATTGAAATACAAAGGATATGATGATGGAAAATATGCCGATGAAACTAAACGGGGTACCTTTTCACTGATTCGTTAAGTCCTAAAATTGTATTTCCATTGCTCTTGATTTGCTTCTTGCCATTAAAACGAGCTTTTTTTCTTGGGGGAAATGTCGATTACCATTTGCATCAAAATACCTCCACTATCTTCATATAAAGTACTTCTATCCTGAACGATTCCTCTAGATCTAACCCTAAACGGGATTTAGATAAAAAACAAACTTCCAAATCAGGCTTAAATCACGACCCTCCACGAGAAAATTAGTTGATAAATCTAATTTTAAGGCGCGACCGTATTTATAAATAATAAAAGCCTAAAATATTCATCATAAAAGATTTACAATTCTGATAGCTCTATTCCCAAAAACAATATCGGAAAATGACTTCGTAGTTATTAACAATCCACCTATCCGTGTTGAAAAGTTAAGTGTTAACAACTCATAGTATTGACTCTCTCCCTCTACTTTTAGGTGTAACAGCAGGCAGAGCTTACTATCTTTGTATTTCCACCGCGTTTATTCTTCAGCATGAAAATTACCTATTACGGGCATTCCTGTTTTAATATCGAAATCAATGGGAAAAATGTTCTGTTTGACCCCTTCATAAGCAGTAATGAACTAGCAAAAAATATTGATCCTGAGAAGATTAGCCCAGATTTCATCTTGATTTCTCATGGTCATATCGATCATATTGCCGATGCGGTGAGTATCGCTACTCGAACAGGTGCAACTGTAGTTTCCAACTGGGAAATAATTCAATGGATTGAAAAGCAAGGAGTTAAAAACACTCACCCCATGAATATTGGGGGACATTGGTTCTTTGATTTCGGGAAAGTGAAGTGTGTTACGGCAGTCCATAGTAGTTCAATGCCGGATGGCACTTATGGCGGAAATCCAATGGGATTCTTGATTGAATCTAAAGAAGGAAATATCTATTATGCTGGAGATACCGCTTTAACCTTGGATATGAAGCTCATCGGTGATTATAAGAACATTGACCTTGCATTTCTCCCGATAGGTAATAACTTTACGATGGGGATCGATAATGCAATAATTGCTGCTGATTTTATCCGTTGTGATAAGATCATCGGAATGCATTACGATACTTTCGGGTATATTAAAATAGATCAAAAAGAAGCCATAGATAAATTTAATAACGCAGGAAAAGAGTTAACTCTTCTGCCTATTGGCGATAGTATAGAATTGTAAATCAAATAGTTTTAACCGACACTTGAAGTGTTAATAGAATATGGCAAAAATAATTGCGATTGCCAATCAGAAAGGCGGTGTAGGTAAAACCACAACTGCGATTAATCTGGCTGCTAGTCTGGCAGTATTGGAATATAAAACCTTGCTGGTGGATGCCGATCCCCAGGCGAATGGAACGTCGGGCGTTGGATTTGATCCTCGTACCGTAAAGACCTCCATTTATGAATGTATCATCAATGAAGTTTCTCCGAGAGACATCATTCTTGAAACCAAAACTCCGAATCTTTACCTTCTTCCATCTCATATCGATCTGGTAGGTGCTGAAATCGAAATGATTCAGTTACCGAATCGGGAGAAAATGATGAAGCATGTACTCGATAAGATTTCCGGTGACTTCGATTTCATCATCATCGATTGCAGTCCTTCGTTGGGTCTAATTACGATTAACGCCCTCACAGCTGCTGATTCCGTGATCATTCCAGTTCAATGTGAATATTTCGCATTGGAAGGCTTAGGTAAATTGTTGAACACCATAAAAATTGTTCAAACTCGAATCAATCCTGAACTAGCTATTGAAGGAATCTTGTTGACCATGTATGATATGCGTCTTCGTTTATCGAATCAGGTAGTTGAAGAAGTGAAGACTCATTTCCAGGATATCGTCTTTGATACTATTATCCAGAGAAATACCAAACTGGGTGAAGCACCTAGCTTTGGAGAAAGTATCATCATGCATGATGCTACGAGCAAGGGAGCGATTAATTACCTCAATCTAGCAAGAGAAATTCTTCAGAAAAATAACATGACTGGAATGGCGGCAGAAGATAAAGTGCTGACTGAAAAAGTGATGGATAAACTGAAAGTCTCCGAGAACTAAACTATTTCTTTCTGAATCCTTGCGGACTTCCTTCTTAAACAGTTCGCAAAACCGCTATCTCTTATTATCTGCCTGCTATAATAATTCAAGAACATGTCCATTAAACGTTCCGGCCTTGGCAAAGGATTAAGTGCCCTTCTCGATACCTCCCCTGCTGAATCTAGCAGTAACCATGACTCCCCTCTTTCATCCCAAAGCGATCCGATGTCGCCGAATAAGGTGATTGCTGGTATGGTGGCTCAGATTGCAATGTCTCAAATTGAGCCCAATCCCTTCCAGCCTCGTACCGAGTTTGATCCAAATGCACTGAGTGAACTTTCTGAATCCATAAAAATGCAGGGAATCATTCAGCCGATTACGGTGAGAAAAATGGGTCCTGAACGTTACCAGATCATCAGTGGTGAGCGTCGCTTTAAGGCATCCAAAATGGCTGGCATGGAAATGATTCCTGCCTATGTGAGAGTTGCAAATGATCAGTCGATGCTGGAAATGGCATTGGTAGAAAATATTCAGCGTGAAAATCTAAATGCCCTTGAGATCGCTATCAGTTACCAGCGATTACTCGAAGAATGTAGCCTTACTCAGGAACTACTCGGTGAACGTGTTGGGAAAGATCGTAGTACGGTTACTAATTATCTTCGTCTTTTAAAATTACCCCCACAAATACAGTTTGCTATTCGCGATGGAAGGTTAACCATGGGACATGCACGTGCTATCCTTGGTGTAGAAGATATTGGAATGCAGCTTAAGGTTTTTAATGATATCCTTGAAAACGACCTGTCCGTAAGGAAAGTAGAAAACCTCGTTAGAGAAAATTCTACCAAGAAGAATAAAGGAAATGATAAGCGAAATGCTTGGGAAGCCGATATCCGTAATCTGGAAGAAAGGCTCTCGAGAAGGTATGAAACGAAAGTGGAAATCAAGCATAAGGAGAATGGTAGCGGAGTGCTTACCGTGAATTACTTTTCTACTGACGACCTAAATCGCCTCATTGAATTGCTGGATTTTGATTAATCCGGCTGAAATGCCTGGAATTATTCACCAGGTGTCGTTTAGCACATCTTACTTTCACCTTCTCCATGGTCAGATGATTTATCTTTGATCCTTTATCTGACAAAAAGTACGTGAATCATTTTATAGCCCGGCTTTATCAATTTTCAGGAAAAGCATTGCTCACTGCAATTTTGCTAAGTTCCAACTCGGCGTATTGTCAGACCCCATCTGATTCTACTCAAGTTAAAGTCGATACGGTTTCTGCATCAATTGTCAAGGTAGAAAAGCCCGTTCATTCTGTTCGGAAAGCTACTTTGCTAAGTACTTTTATTCCAGGAGCAGGTCAGGTGTACAACCATAAAATATGGAAAGTGCCGATTTTATATGCAGGATTTATTGGTGTTGGTTCTATCATAAAATTCAATAATGATTATTATCAGAAATTCAATAAAGCATTAATTCTGCGTTTGGATGGAGACTCCACTACCGTTGATGCCTATTCAGGAAAATACAGTGATAGTCAGCTCGCGCAGCTTAGTGATAACTACCACCGAAACCGAGATCTTTCAATTGTAATTTTCACCCTGATTTATGTGCTTAACATCATTGATGCACATGTTGATGCTCATCTTTTTAGTTTCAATGTGAGTGATGATTTGAGTATGCAAGTAAGACCTACTTTGATTCAAAATAACTATTCTGCTTTTGCACTTCCCGCTACTGGAATTAACATCAGTTTATCTTTTCGTTAATCCTTACCACTGACCAACTGCAATGAAAATAGCAATTATCGGTACCGGAAAAATGGGAACTGCCATTGAAAAAATGGCCATTGAAAATGGGCATACGGTTATTCTGAAAATCAACGAAACCAATCGTGAACTCTTACAGCCTGATTCTTTAAAGCAAGTTGATGTGGCGATTGAATTCACTCAACCAGAAGCAGCAATTGATAATCTCTATGCTTGTCTGGATGCGGGTATTCCAGTAGTTTGCGGGACAACAGGATGGCAGAGTCGGTTATCGGAAGTTACCGAACGATTTCAAAGTGAGAAAGGCTCCTTGATCTATGCTTCTAATTTCAGTGTTGGGGTCAATCTTTTATTCGAACTCAATCGTATACTCTCAGGTTGGATGAATCGTCAACCTGATTACAAAGCGGAGATCATCGAAAATCATCATACAGCTAAGCTCGACAAACCTAGCGGCACGGCACTTACGCTTGCAGATGACTTGATGAAATTCAGTATGAAGTACACGGAATGGAGTTTAACTGAAAATAAAAATCACTCCGCAGAAAAACTTGCTATTGAATCTATACGTGAAGATGATGTGATTGGAATTCATACCATCAACTGGACATCTTCCATCGATAAAATAAGCCTGCATCATGAAGCGTTTTCTAGATCAGGCTTTGCCGCAGGTGCCCTACAAGCAGCTAGCTGGATCATCGGCCGTAAAGGTATATTTACCATGAAGGATGTCTTGTTCCCTCCTGACTCCGCAACAAATCCCTAATTTCGAAGCGCAAATCTAAAATTATGAACTGGAAATTCTGGCAAAGCAGTGGCCGCAAAAGTAAAACCCGTGAATGGGCAGATGCTATTTTATTTGCTGTAATCGCCGCAACAATCATAAGAACCTTCTTCATTGAAGCATTTACGATCCCCACTCCATCCATGGAAAAAACCTTGATGGTGGGAGATTTTCTCTTCGTGAGTAAAATTAATTATGGGGCAAGGACGCCTATCACTCCCCTCTCCTTTCCTTTCGTACATCAGGAAATGCCCATTGTTGGAGGTAAATCATATTCGGAAGCTATTAAATTACCCTATTTCCGTTTACCCGGTTTTAGCAAAGTTGCGCATAATGATATTGTAGTGTTCAATTATCCAATGGAAGATGATAGACCGGTGGATAAGCAAACACATTATATCAAACGTTGTATAGGTTTACCAGGAGATACTCTCACAATTGTTGACAGGGTAGTCTATCTGAATAGTACGAAGAACATGCAGCCAAAAAAGAGCCAGTATGTGTATGATATAAAAACGAACAGTTCTGGAATTAGTGATCGTACTTTAAGAAAACTAGATATCACAGATGGTGGAGCAACATTTAATGAGGGAGAATACCGATACTGTTTGACGCAGGAAAGTGTGAAAGCCCTTAAAGACATGCCCAATGTTTCTGGTATTAATGTTATGAATCAGCAGAAGGGACAATACGAAGATTACATCTTTCCTTATGATCCGAAATTAGGATGGAACATGGATAATTTTGGTCCATTATATATTCCCAAAAAAGGAGCATCCATCACGCTCAATCCGGTAAATGTTAATATCTACAAAAGAGCAATTACTAAATACGAGGAAAATACTTTGGAAGAAAAAGATGGAAAGTATTTCATCAACGGAAAAGAAACAACGACTTATACTTTTAAGCAGGATTATTTCTTTATGATGGGAGACAACCGTCACAATTCTGCTGATTCTCGCTTCTGGGGATTTGTTCCGGAAGATCATATTGTTGGTAAAGCTGTATTTATCTGGATGTCGTGGGATACCAATGGTTCATTCCTCAGTAAAATCAGATGGAACCGTTTGTTCCGCTTGATTCACTGGAATAACGATTAAGTTCTGCAATGAGTATTTCTCAGCAGCATGATTCCCCTGTTGTATTTGCTACTTCCTATCTTCCTCTCCGGGAATATCTAGTAATACTTTCTCGTTTTGATGAGATCACCTTGGATTTTCATGAAAATTGGAAAAAACAAACATTACGGAACCGGACATTTATTTTATCTGCAAATGGAATTCAACAATTGGGAATTCCTGTTCAGCATACTGGTGGGAAATTAGTTCCGGTAAAAGAAATTAAAATCAGTTATAACGATCCTTGGTTGCGCTTACATCAAGGAGCATTGGAAGCAGCTTATAATACTTCTCCTTTTTTCGAATTTATCAAAGATGACTTGTGGTCGATTTATCAGAAAAAACATACATATTTGATAGACTTAAATACAGAAGTATTAGTATGGATGATCAAGAAGTTTAAGCTGAAAACGAAATTGATTTTCGCAGAACATACTATGGATTCGGATCATGCTGATTTTAAAAAACTTTCCTATCCAGGACACAAAGATTTACAGCAGTTAACAATCGATCAACTTCCTGAATACAATCAGGTTTTTGGTTATAAATTCGATTTCCAATTCAACTTATCGGGGATTGATCTTCTGGCCAATGTAGGTCATTTATAACGCTAATGCAGCCCGTATTATAGTCTTGAAAATTACAGGTAAAGGCTAAATCCTGAATTTTAATTAGATTTGCGAGGTATTGCCATACGGTAATCTTTATAACCGATTAAAAATCAAATAAATATGTCATTGCAGAAGATTAGCGAATTATTAGGAAAAGACGCAGATTCCCTGCTGAATCACACCTGTAAAACGATTTCAAAGGACCATTTACATTTACCCGGTCCCGACTTTGTAGATCGTCTTTTTATCCCCGGAAACCGAAGCAATCAGGTATTAAAAAATCTACAATCCATCTATTCCCATGGTCGCTTAGGAGGAACAGGATATGTGAGTATCCTCCCTGTGGATCAAGGAATCGAACATTCTGCTGGGGCTTCGTTTGCTCCAAATCCAATGTTTTTTGATCCAGAGAATATTGTCAAGCTAGCTATTGAAGGTGGATGTAATGCAGTGGCTTCAACTTATGGGGTGCTGGGTGCTGTTTCTCGCAAATACGCTCATAAAATTCCGTTCATTGTAAAAATAAATCACAATGAATTTTTATCGTATCCGAATAAATTTGATCAAATAATGTTTGGTTCAGTAGAAGATGCTTGGAATATGGGTGCAGCCGCTATAGGTGCAACTATCTATTTCGGATCAGCTGAATCAACACGTCAAATTGTTGAAGTAGCAGCAGCTTTTGAAAGAGCGCATGAACTTGGAATGGCTACCATTTTATGGTGTTATATGCGCAATAATGCTTTCAAAAAAGACGGAGTAGATTATCATACTGCTGCGGATTTAACGGGACAAGCAAATCATCTGGGGGTAACGATTCAAGCAGATATTATCAAGCAAAAACTACCTACGAACAACGGTGGATATACTGCAATTAATTTCGGGAAAACATCTCCAAAAATGTATTCAGAATTATCAACCGATCATCCTATTGATCTTTGCCGTTATCAAGTATTGAATTGTTATATGGGTCGTATGGGTCTCATCAATTCAGGAGGAGAAAGCAAAGGGGCAAGTGATATGGCAGAAGCAGTAACCACGGCGGTAATTAATAAACGTGCAGGAGGCCAAGGATTAATATCTGGACGTAAAGCTTTTCAAAAGCCTTTTGCTGATGGAATTCAAATGCTGAATGCAATTCAGGATGTATATTTAACTAAGGAAATTACCATTGCTTAATTCCTATTTCAGGAATAGTAATCTTACACTTAGTACATAACAGACTACAAAGAAACAGATGAGTTGGTTTAAAAGGATAAAAGAAGGAATTACAACGGCGACTCACGAAAAAATGGAGACGCCTGAAGGACTCTGGTATAAATGTCCCTCCTGTAAATCGATCATCCCGTCGCAGGAACATTCCGATAATTTATGGGTCTGTGTGAAATGTCAATATCATGAACGTATTGGTTCTGATGAATATTTTTACATCTTGTTTGATGACAATACCTATGGTGAACTCAACGAAGATCTGGTTTCTTCTGATCCTCTAAATTTCGTTGATACCAAGAAATACAGTGAGCGTTTAGTGGACTCTCAGAAAAAAACCGGATTGAAAGATGCGATCCGTACAGCTACGGGTAAATGCCAAGGCTTTCCCTTAACAATTGCCTGTATGGATTTTCGTTTTATCGGCGGATCGATGGGAAGTGTGATGGGAGAAAAAATTGCACGTTCAATCGATTATTCTATAAAGCATAAAACACCGTTAATCATCATCTCTAAATCTGGAGGTGCAAGGATGATGGAAGCTGCCTTTTCATTGATGCAGATGGCAAAAACATCTGCTAAACTCACACAGCTGGCTGCAGCCCAAGTTCCTTATATTTCGCTCATGACCGATCCTACAACAGGAGGAGTTACAGCTTCGTTTGCAATGCTTGGTGATCTGAATATTGCAGAGCCCGGAGCTTTGATTGGTTTTGCCGGTCCGCGTGTTGTGAAAGAAACCATTGGAAAAGATTTGCCAAAAGGATTTCAAACTTCAGAATTTGTTCAGGAGCATGGATTTCTTGATTTCATTGTGCCTCGTTCTGAATTGAAAAATAAAATTGGAGCCTTATTAAAAATGTTCGCTCAATAAAATTTTTAGTAACACGAACGCTGTCCGCATACGACAGCTTTCGTGTTTAATAGCAGTGCTCAATTATTTGTATCCGCTTATTACCGGATAGCTGCTTTACCCATTTTAGCTTTGACTCAGAAAAGTGTTTTACTCACTGGTCAAAAACCAATAATATGGACAAGCGGACCCCACAAATGGATAAGTCTATCAACCTTTATGCAACTACCGGAAAATTACCGGGAAATATCAAAAGGAAATTTATCAGCAACATTGTTGCTTTCGAAAAAAAACTACAGGAGTCTTCTGAAATAACGGTGTTCGAGTTTCTGGGTAAACCTGAATTCAAAAAAGCAGAAGACATGTATCCCGATGAACTCATTCTGGAATTATGTCGTT
Organism: Bacteroidia bacterium; assembly: GCA_038320345.1. Lineage (GTDB taxonomy): Bacteria > Bacteroidota > Bacteroidia > AKYH767-A > OLB10 > JBBQED01. Next base: position 1,233 of record JBBQED010000019.1, on the reverse strand, counting down.
TTAATAAACTTTTCGAAAAGCACTGTATCAGTTTGGAGATGCTGCATGTCTATCCTGATGATGTAATTTATCGGTTTATAACAGATGAATTGTTTCAGAAAAAGATCCAGGATATCCGGCTTCCTGGTTATTGGCAGCATTTCATCTATGAGGAATTTCATCCTAATCATCCTTCCGATATCAAACGTCAGGGCGAAGAATTTATAAGAGTACTTTTTGGCAACGACTGGAGATTTATAAATTCTGTGTTAAGTGAAACGATCGTCTGTAACGGCAAAAATTATCACCGTAATAAATTGGATGAATTCTATAATATCTTTTTGGATCGATTTGGCAGTTCTAAAATCATTTCTGCTGAAGCTAAACTCGAATCGTTTGATGAAAAAACCGCTCAGGTAGTGATGAATATTAAAGTGGATCAATCTAGATTTCCTTTAAAAGATAATCTCCTCAGTATTTTGATCAACCTTGAAAACAAATTCGAATGGTGGCAGGTGAACTCCATTCAAAGTCCCGCGTTTCAAACTGGACTGTAGGTTTAATGTGCGAATTGGCTGACGCAAGCTTTTTAATTGATGAATTATTGCATTGACGAATTGATGAATGGAAAAAAATGTAAAGAGAATTATTTATACTCTGTTATTCACCGTGTCTGCCTTGCCTAGGTGTTCAGTTTATTTTATACATTCTACAAAGCAAAAAGTATTGAAGAGTAGAATGCACTCAATTTAAAATTTCATTACCATTAAACGTTTTGTTTCAGTCATGCCCATATCACTAGTAACTCTCGCAAAATAACAACCGGGCTTTAAATTAGCAGTATACATTAACAGCGATGTTGTACTCCAGTACAAACGTCGGTGAATAATACATCTTCCGCAGGCATCGCTGATATCGAGCCAACCATCTTTGTTACTGGGTAAATGGTAGTTTAAGTAAAATTGATTTATTACAGGGTTGGGTGTAATGCTTACATTTAAATTAACAACCCCGCTTGGTTCAGTTAACCCAACACTCAAACTATCGCATACACTGCCCACTACAGGACCTAAATAATAGTTGATGTATGTAGGGCATGAGTTAGAATGTATAGTAGGTAAAGGCACTGAATGCTGTGAAACATTGCAGGCTACTCCTGAACTATCTGGGTAATCAATAGTATGATAAACCTGCGTTCCGTTACCAGTCCCCACATATATTTTTCCATCGGGTCTTAAATACTGCGTAAAAAAT
>JBBQED010000018.1:0-63776 GCA_038320345.1 Bacteroidia bacterium | reverse complement strand
CTTTTTCGGATTGGAATCTTGAATTCCATCTCCGCGATATCAACCATCGTAGAAAATGCAATAGCTTTGAGTTCGGCATCTTTTAATTGCCGTTCCAATTCTTTAATCCTTTTCTTGAGTTGCAAGGTTTCAAAGGATTCTTCAGCAGCGATTGATTCTTCTTTGGATTTCCTTTTTCTGGGCATGAATATCCTTTTTCTTTCGAAGGTAACACTTAAAGGTTTTTCCTTCGTGGGATATCCCAATTTTTTCATCCATCGAAGCAATTGGCCATGCTCCTCGATCTCTCCTGTGTATTTGGCCCAGATTTCACGCTTCGTGCTTACTGTGTCTAACATTTCCTGGATAATCTGATGTTGCTCTTCTCTTGTAAAATGTCGCCCTTTTTTTTGCACCAGTTTCTTTGCCATTTATTGATAGATTTGTGTAAACCTATTTCAGGACAAGACACAGGTGAAACGGTAGTTTGTTCTTGCAGTATTTAAAGAAGAAGTGACCTTATGCCATCCACAAGAAATTTCAGCAGAAATGAAAGCACGTGATGAAGAAAGTGCCGATAATAAACAATATTGGAACTGATATGAAAAACATAGATAAAAAAAGTTTGGAAAACGCTTATCGCTTGTTTGACAGTGGCGATATTGATAAAATAGAAATTGGCACTACCAAAGGCTTAGTAGAAATACACCAATACTTATTTAACGGACTATATGATTTTGCCGGACAAATACGCAAAATGAATATTTCCAAAGGCAGTTTTAGGTTTGCAAATGCTATGTATTTGAAAGAGGTGTTGGAGAAAGTGGAACGAATGCCCGAAAACACTTTTGAAGAAATAATAAGCAAATATGTAGAAATGAATATTGCCCACCCTTTTATGGAAGGCAACGGCAGAACAATGCGAATATGGTTGGATATGATGCTGAAATTGCGTTTGAAAAAATTAGTAAACTGGCAATTGGTGAGCAAAGAACTTTACTTGCAAGCAATGGAACGCAGCCCAATTAATGATTTAGAATTACGCACCTTACTTTTTGCAAATTTAACGGATGAAATAAACAATAGAGAAATTATTATCAAAGGTATTGAGCAATCCTACTATTACGAAGGTTACGAAAAAGGAAGTGATGATGAATAATAGTGCTTGGGAAATAAAAATATTGGGTTGAAATTTTAACTCAGGTGTTGAAGAGCTCGACCCAGAAAAATTACCAATCTTGTTAACCAACAAATATCAATCACTGGAAGATGCTAAAGAAATTTTACGAGAGGTTGCAAACATCTGCAGATTGGTTTTCGAATTTCAACAACATTTATATTGGCAGAAAGTGGCTTAATCACAACGAACGACAAAACCGTCAGTAAATAAATTAAAAAACGGAGGACAAATGCCATTTCTTCACAAAATTAAAATACCACCTAAACTATAAAGACAAAAACATTAACTGAAAAATTTTCTATTTGCTCCGCAATTTTTGTTTATTCAATTTATACTCTTTACCCCAATTTGCCATAGTTTGTATAACTGGTGATAGCGTAAGTCCAAACTCTGTTAAGTTATATTCTACTTTTGGTGGTATTTCAGCATAAATTTTTCTACTAATAATTCCATCATCTTCTAATTCTCTTAGCTGTTGAGTAAGCATAGATTGTGTGATGCCAATTACGCTACGTTTCAATTCGCCAAACCTTGCTGGAGCCGTATGGTAGATTGCATTGATAAGAATAGGTTTCCATTTTCCTCCTAAAACTTTCGTTGTAGCAGTTACAGGGCAAGTATTTTCATCAAAAACAAAAGTTTTTTTAGAATCAATTACTTGATTATCAACATTGGTAGTGTTTATCATACTTACTTTGCTTCAGTGTCCTACTTGTTCAATTAATTTATACATTGAATATTTGCAGTACTAAAGTAAATAAAACAATTTAAAAAAAACAAAATGGAAAAATTCATTTTTATCTTCCGAGGTGGTAATACTCATATTTCTACCGCTAATTCACAAGCTGCAATGGACATCATTAAAATGTGGGATAATTGGATGCAAGGACTTGCAGAAAAAGGAATTCTTGCTGGAGGCGATGCACTTCAAATATCAGGCAAACATGTGAATGGTTCAAAAAAAGTAGTTTCAGATGGTCCGTATGCTGAAGGAAAGGAAATGGTTGGCGGCTACTTAATGGTAAATGCAAAAGACATCAACGATGCAGTGGAAATTTCAAAAGGGTGTCCGATTTTAAATGAAGAAGGCAGCGTAGAAGTTCGCCCAATTCAAAAAAGATAAATGTAAAATTTGGAGGACACTTCAAAATATCCAGACATTAACAAAACAATTGACCATCTTTTTCGCAGCAAAGCGGGAAAGTTGGTTGTTGTTTTTAATGCGAATTTACAATTTAAGGTTTAATGGAGATTCCGGCGCAACTTGTCCCGATTTATCGGGGTTGCCCCTCCATTCCGATGTATGTTGCCGCCTCATGCTGGTGAAGCTGACCCTACCTGTAGGAGTAATTTTTGATTTAGTAGATGGAAAATTAACTGACATTCCGGCGCAACTTGTCCCGATTTATCGGGGTTGACCCCCATTCCGATTTATATTGACTCCGCATTCCGGTTAAGCTGACCCCACCTGTAGGAGTAATTTTTGATTTAGTAGATGGAAAATTAACTGACATTCCGGCGCAGCTTGTTCCGATTTATGGGGCTGTTGCACCCCCCAAGAAGTTTGACAATTAGGAACTGGAGAACTTTTACTTTTAAAAACACCAAATAGTTGGCTTCAAAATCCAATCAATCTGATTCATTTTTAAATACTTACACTGTGTGTCATCCTCAAGGAAATGAATACAAAGGGTATTTCGTTTTTTCAAATTGTAAAGCCATAAATTGACAATCAGTAAGTATATGTAAACTATTTTGATTACAAATTCGTATATATGTCAAATATATCCTTTACATTTGAACGTGAAAATTCACCAATATGAGGACCAAGAAAAAATTACTTATAGAACAACTTGATAGAAAATTGAGACCTTTTATAGGAACCGAGAAAGTTATAGTTCCGGATCAAGGATGGATAAATACCATAAGGGTAACACTTAACATGACATTAGAACAATTAGGCCATAAGCTTAATATTACCCGTCAAGGAGCAAAAAGCATTGAAGTGAGTGAAGCGATAGGCACAATTTCATTAAAATCGATGAAAGAAATTGGGGCAATTCTTAATATGCAATTCGTATATGCTTTCGTACCCAAAGAGGGTTCGATAGAAAATTTAATAAACAATAAAGCCGAAGAACTCGCAAAAAAAATAGTCTTGCGAACAAGTCAAAACATGAAGCTTGAAAATCAAGGAAATACTGAAGAACAAATAAAAAGGGCAATTGAGGATTTGACAAATGAACTGAAAAGAGAATTGAATAAATCTTTATGGGATTAGAACTAGAGTATGATGACGGACAAACACCGTTAAACGAAGAAGAGAAAGATGGTTTATTAATAAAAACCATAACTACTCATGGCGAATTAGATGAACATGAACAATTAAATATTGAGAAGGCAATAGAATGGACAATAAAAACTAAATTCAAAAATGATCAAATATTGACAGAGAAATTTATAAAAGCACTTCATAAAAAAATGTTTGTAAATGTTTGGTCGTGGGCAGGAGAATTTCGAAAATCAGAAAAGAATCTTGGAGTTACGTGGATAAAAATAGGAATTGAACTAAGAGCACTTCTTGAGGACACAAAATATTGGATTGAAAACAAGATTTTTTCAAATGAAGAGATAGCAATACGCTTTAAACATCGTTTAGTAAACATTCATTGCTTCCCGAATGGCAATGGAAGACATTCAAGAATAATGGCAGACATCATTATGCAATCAATATTCGGAGTTGAACCGTTTACATGGAATCATTCGAACATGGTAAAGGCCGATCAAACCAGGAAAAACTATATAAGTGCAATACGAGAAGGTGATAATGGAAACATTCAACCTTTAATTGACTTTGCCAGGAACTAACTTTTTATGTTCAATGTTTAAGGTTAAAAGTTTAATGTTAAATGTTAAATGTTTAAAGTTTAATGTTTAATGTTTAATGTTCACAGTTTAATGTTTAATGTTCAAAGTTTACTGTTTAAAGTTTGCCCGTTGGAATTGTTATTCCCCTGATAATGCTTGCGTTGTTACAAACCATAAAAACCTAGTTGGGACAATAAAAACCTCAGGGGAAATTTATAATAATTAATGGAAATTGAACTTTAAAAAAAAAAGAAATACATTATTTTAGTCACGACAATTTAAAAACTCAATCTCATAACAACAAAACCAACATGGCAAAAACACACATTTATCTGAATTTTCAAGGAAATGCGGAAGAAGCATTTAACTACTATAAAGCCGCATTTAAAACAGAATGGTCGGCACCAATATTGAGAATGGGCGATATGCCACAACAGGAAGGGATGCCCCAACTTTCGGATGCAGAAAAAAGAATGGTGATGCATGTAGCACTCCCAATTTTAGGGGGTACCAATATCATGGGAACCGATATGCTGGAAAGCATGGGACATAAATTAGTTATTGGCAACAATACTACCATTAGTTTAGAACCCGATACCAAAGAAGAAGCCGACAGACTCTACAATTTACTAGCTCAGGGAGGAACTGATTGCGCTCCACCACACGATGAGTTTTGGGGGTACTGGGGAGTTTGTCTGGATAAATTCGGGATTCGCAGGATGTTCAATGTTCCAAATCAGCAGTACAAATAAATGAATTAGAAAGTAGAATTATACAGTAAAATCATGTTTAAGAAATTGGCGGTTCAGTGATAATATTCAAATCGAATTCGTCAATTTCTTAAACTTTCAGGAAATATTGAAAATACACTTCTTTGTTAGGTTAAGAAAATTAAAAATTCCTACTTAAAATAAGTTTTTATCCTTTTTTTATCTTCTAGGTCTTTTATCGTTTTTATGAAACAATTCGATAATGATTTTTTGTTCTCCCGGAAACCAGGCACAAATTAAACGCAATCCGGAATTTACTCTTAAATATCCCTAATTTAGTCCCCTATCCCGGACTCCAATTGAATCTTCCAAGTAATCACTCTCCTTCTAAACTAAACTTCTCCCTCCTATCATTGCAGGCACTGACGGCAATAGTGTTTTGGGTGATTTTAGCCTGGAATAACTGTTTGGTGCATGATGATCTCACTTTATTGAAGATCGTGCATGAGCAGGGCGTTGTGGGCGGCATGCAGCATTTCTGGCTATACTGGAATACGCGATGGACTGCTCTACTATGGATCAACTGTTGGTATGCCCAGTGGGATTACTTGAGTCCACCAATAGTATATCATCTACTCACCTTACTTTTTATGTGCGGAAGTTTTTTTAGGGTACTACAGTCGCTGGAGAAAAAATTCCTGATTCGAAATTTAAGTTTTCTTGAACGATGTACTTATAGCGTTATATGCTTTACAGGACTAATAGCTGCAAGTTATTCGATTGGGGACACTTGGTTTTGGGTGAATACTTCTGCAATGTATGGTTGGAATTTAGGTTGCATGTTATATGCTCTTGCCATCTTGTTAAGAGCGCGAAAGAACATTGATTACTTAGTACTACCGCTTCTAGGTTTATATATTGGAGGAGCAGGAGAACTCAGTGCAGTAATGCTAATAGCAATTAGTATAGTTTTGTTTTCTGGAGTAGTACGCATTAAACAAAAAATAGAACTTCGGAATATCCTTTTCACTGGAGCCATTATTGGTGGCTTTGCCATCGCTTTTGCAGGTAATGGACATGAAATTCGGAGCGCGGCTTTACCGGATATTGGCTTCCTTCAAATGTTCATGCGGGGAATATATTTTACCTTTAAAACGATTTGCTTTCATTCACCGTTGAGAATAGTGATTACTGTACTACTACTATTGCCACTTGTTACATTGGCAAATAAGCAAAGTAGTATTACCTTGAATTGGAAAATATTTTTGAGGCGTGAAGTATTACCACTTTTGTTGTACTGGTTTGTTTTTGTAATGATCCATACTTGCATCATCACCAAACTCATGGGAGATTATGGCCCACCCCGTGCCTGGAGCGACATTTCTTTATTAACGATGTTGATGATTAGTTGGCTGGTGATTAGCGCTAGCAACTATGCACTTATTTTGTTTTCCATCAAACCAATAATGATGATGGTTTGCATTGCGCTGGCGGTATTATGCATTCAGCAGGAAAACGTACTTTCAAAATACTCAACAGCCCTAGATGAAAGAATGAATGTATTTGTGAAAGTCGATAGGGATAAACAAAGAGACACGCTATTCTTTGATGAAATCGCTCCTGTGTATTTTTTACATAGCGCCGATCCAGGTTTCGTTGATAACGCTGCATGGACAGGTTTAAAAATTCCTATCGTAATAAAAAAAAGGAATGAATAAGTTGGATTTTAGGTGTTAAATTCCACTTACTCATTCCTAAGAAAAGAGTTCTTTTTCAATTGGTGACAACTAGAGTAAAATACTACTAGCTTCTTTCGCCAAGGTAGGTTCCTCAACCGGTTTACCACCTATAAAATTTATGAGATCAGCATTTAGTCTTTCTCTTTCATTATAAAATAAACCATGTGGAGCATCTTTGTAAATAAGAAGCTGACTATTTGGAATTAATTTCGCACTTTCTTTAGCAGAAGCCTCTATAGGAACATTTTTATCAGCATCGCCATGAATAATTAAAGTCGGCACATTAATTCTACTCATTTCATCTCTGAAATCGGTAGAAGCATAGGCCTTTGAACATTCGGCTGATGCACGTGGAGAAGCAAATGAACATAGCATCCGGAAGTATTCCAAAAGCGGAGTACTCAACGGTTTGTTCAACATCGAAACTCCAAAAAATGTTTTGCCAAATTCATCTAAAAAAGCTATTCTATCTTTAGCCATTTCTTGACCTTTTTCATCAAAAACTTCCTGCGGAACTCCATGAGGATTGGTATCAGTTTGTAACATATAAGGAGTGACTGCGGAAATCAACACTACTTTAGACACATTCAATCCACCATGATTACTAAAATAGCGTACTACTTCTCCACCACCCATAGAAAAACCTACGAGGGTAATATCGGTTAACTTCAATTGTTCAATTAATTCTTTAAGATCATTTGTTAAGGTAGTATAATCATAACCTTCCCAAGGCTGTGAAGATTTTCCAAAACCCCTCCGATCATAAGTAATCACACGATACCCTGCACTTACCAAATCGTTAACTTGGTATTCCCACATTTCTTTGCTGAGAGGCCATCCATGAATTAGAATGATCGGTTTACCGACGCCATAATCATTATAACATATTTCAATAGGATGACCTTTCTCATCAGTACCAACTTTTATAAAATTCATAATAATTTATTTTACAGGTTAAAATATTTCGCAAAATCCTAAATGAAGAATTCGTATTGTCTTATCCTTTTTTTCCACCCATTCGCATGATCAGAAAGATAATTAAGCCGATAATAAAAATGACAATAAATATTCCAACACTCATTCCAGCTTTAAAGATACCTTCCACTGCGGAACAGCCTGAAATCAAACTGACACAGGAAAGTAAGAATAACATGATAAAAGATTGATTTTTCATAAAATCTAATTTTTTTAGGTTAATGATGGGTAGAATTACCAATCATAGTAAGGCTCTAATTAATTTCATGCCTAAATTTTAATGCGAGAAAAATATATGGTTCTTAAATGTTATTGGGAATCATTTCTACACCTGAACCCGGCTTTAAAATAGTTCCTCGCCTTAAAATAAATCAAAAATAATTTATTGCCTACGAGGACAATTCACTCCTAAGAGTAGTTAACTCCAGCCGAATCCTTTTTTTCACTTCCGTTTCAGTTATTTCTAAATGTTGCGCAAGTTCAGGAAGGGTAATCGTACTCTGCAAAACAGCATGAACCATTGAATCTTTCCGTATTTCAGTTTTCGGGGAAATAATTCCACGATTTCTTAAATAATTTTTCGTAAACTGAGTTGTAAATCTACAGACCAAGATTTTCAATGAAATTAAATCGTGAGTAGTTAACAAATAATTTTTCAATTCTACAAACACATTCTCAAAGATGTCGTCTTTAAGTTTTTGATCCTTGGTTTGCTGGGACACCAATCCATAAATCAACCCAGAATAAGATTCATACAGTGCATTCCACGCCAGAGGGTTATTCTTGGCGAACATGAAAAGTATTTCCTCATCTGATAGTTCAACTTTCTTAACTCCCATTCAATGTTGCTGTATTGGTATAACAAAGATCATAAATATGAGTAGTAGGTGTTTACACAATTGCATTTATTAGTTATACGATTCAAATAGTTCCTAGCATAACGCAATTTTTCTCCTGACCTTTGAACATTGCAAAGCATTAAATGTTTGAAAAATAAAGTTTAATTTATTTTAAAATAATATCTAAATTCTGAAAACTTTCTGTAATAATAATTGTTATGCACAAATTTACATTAAACTCTTTGCATCATCTCATTTGAAAATTTATTGGCTCTAAATTTGAAGCCGAATATTAATTGCTATTACACTCCAAAATTCATTTATTATGAAAAAATTTATCTACTCAACAGGAATAGTATTACTTAGTTTATTCAGCATTGCAGGAGCCACGCCGGGTAGTTGGTCGGCACAAAATCTATTTAGTAATTTATCTAGATCTTATTCAGTGACATTTGTTATTAATGGAAAAGGATATTTCGGAACAGGGGCATTTGCCTCAGGATCAAACAACATCTTTCTAAAAGATTTTTGGGAATACGATCCTACATCAGATACTTGGACACAAAAAGCTGATTATGCTGGTAACGAAAGAACCGGTGCTTCAGGATTTTCCACTGCGAATTTTGGATATGTTGGTCTAGGGGCCGATCAACTTACAACCTACAAAGATTTTTGGCAATTCGATCCTAACGGAAATGTATGGACTGCCAAAGCTGTATTTCCAGGAACTCAACGTGTGTATGCCATCAGCTATACAGCAGGAGGAAGTGGATATATCGGTTTAGGAAGAGCCTATACTCCTTTTGGAAATACCTTATTCTTCAACGACGTCTATCAATATGATGAAAGCAATGATGCATGGATCCAGAAAGGAAATTATCCAGGCTTAGCAAGATCGTGGGCAAATACTGTGGAATTAAATGGCAAAGGGTATATTATTGCAGGTTCATCAGGAGGAGGAATTCTCGATGAAGTTTGGGAATACACTCCCGGTACTGATGGCTGGATCCAAAAGAGTTCTCTTCCTGGTGCGCGCACTTACGCTACTGGATTTGCTATGCATGATTCAGCGTTTGTAGGTTTAGGTCGTCAGCAAAATGGTAATGTATTTACTTTCTTTAATGATATGTGGGCATATGATCCTATTGCCGATACATGGTCGGCGATGACTAGTTTTCCGGGTGCTCCCCGTTATCGTGCTATTGCCTTCGGACTTATTGATCATGGTTATATCGCTTTAGGATCCGATGCATTTACAGAATTCAATGATGTATGGAAATTCGATCCTTTAGTTCCTACTATTACTGGAATTTCAAATGCTGCTTCACAAAACATTAAAATTTATCCTACTGTTACGACGGGACAAGTAAAAGTAGAAGGATTAAGCTCGAACGATGTATGGACAATTCACTTATTTACATCCACAGGGCAATCTGTTTACCGTACACGCATTCAAAACTCCGAAATATTTTCACTGGATCTCAGTAATTTTACTTCAGGAATATATATTTTGAAAATGGAATCTGCAGGAAAAATTATCAGTGAAAAATTAGTCAAGGAGTAAAAATATTTTTAGTTATCATCTATTATTAACAGTTACCCAAGGTCCCCCATAGCAATGTGGGGGATTTTTTTTATAGTTTTTTTTTAAAATTTTAAATGCTGAATGGAGAAACTAGAGATGAAAAATTATTGCTCGTAGGTATTTGAAGAAAGTAGTTTGGTGGAAGTGCAACATTTTCAAATCGTAAATATTTTTTGTTCTCTCCTACTTATATTTCCTCCATATCGAAGTAAAGTTTTGATTACACTGTATAGCGTAAGTAATTCAATAACATAATTACGTAGGGACGCAGAAAACAGGGCAATTAAAAATAATTAAAGAAGCAAAATTACACACTATATCATTTCACTCTTTCCAGCCCTTTCTGAGCATTTACATAATCGGGGCGTAGTTCGAGGGCTTTTTGATAATCCACTTTAGCGGCGGATATATTTCCTAATGTTTCGTAGGCTAATCCACGATTAAAAACAGCTTCTGGCCAATCGGGAGCGGCTACAATAGCGCGAGAATAATGTTTGATCGATTCATCATACACTTTCAAGTATTGGTAGTGGATAAATCCTAGTGCGAAGTCTGCGGAGGCATTCTTAGGATTAATCTGCAAGATGCTGGTGTAATCCTGAATTGCTTTATCATAATCGTGTTTCACCTCTTGGTAATACATGGCACGACCATATAACGCTTCTTCGCTGCGGGGATTTATTCTCAATGCACCTTCGTAATATTGAAATGCAAGAGGATCCGATTTAGCGAGATAGATCATGCCTAGTTGCTGATACGCATCGTAATAATCTTGACGCTGTTCGATAGCAGTTTGGAAACTAGAAATTGCTTTGGTAGTGTCACCCTTCTCTTTATAATTCATGCCTTTCATAAAATAGGCTTTCGCATTATGAATGTCTGATTTCAGAATTTTATCGAGGTAAGCAATCGACTCATCATATTTCCTTACATAAAAATAGAGTTCCGATAATTTTTCCTGTGCTTTTATATTTGTTGGATCGAGACTCAAACATTTCTCCAATGCTGCTTTCGACTTCCCACTTTTATTGGCAGCAAAATGCACATCAGCTAGTGTGAGAAAATAATCTGCTTTTGTAGTATCCAACTCCATCACCTTCGACATATCCATCATTGCATTAGCAACATCCATCCGCTTCAAGTGAAGCTTAGCTCTTTCATTATACAGATTAGCATTAGAAGGATCGGCACCAATCTTTAAGCTGATCTCTCCAATTTCTTTTCCAAGAGGAGTAGTATCGATTACTGCCATGGATGGTTTATCCTTATCTGCTTTCGGATTCTTGCAGGAATCGGCAAAACAAATCAAGAGGAATGAAACACAAGGGATAAGTGCATATTTAGAAAATGTTGAGAAAAAACGAATTATTATCATCCGCATATTTTTAAGGGACAGAAGTGATGCTACTTTAACGAAGGCCATAGTTGAGCTTTTGAAATACAAAACTAGAAATTATGAGATTAGTAACGAAAGGTTGATGGGAGAGTTCGTCCAATACTATAACTCCTTCCTGAATTTTGGACAATAAAAAAGGTGAGGCTTTCACCCCACCCTTTTACCCATTCAAAACGGGATTATGCTGTTGCTTTTGCGTGCAATGCCTCACGGATTTTTGCTTCGATCTCATCACTGAGTTCAGGATTATCGAGCAATAATTGTTTTACAGAATCACGACCCTGACCCAGTTTGGTATCTCCATAACTAAACCATGAACCGCTTTTCTTCACCACATTGAGATCAACTCCCATGTCTACAATTTCTCCTGTTTTTGAAATACCTTCTCCATACATAATATCGAATTCAGCAAGACGGAAAGGAGGTGCAACTTTGTTCTTCACCACTTTCACTTTCGTGCGGTTTCCTACAATACTTTCTCCATCTTTAATCTGACCGATACGACGAATATCAAGACGTACAGAAGCATAAAACTTCAGTGCGTTACCTCCAGTTGTGGTTTCTGGATTTCCGAACATCACTCCGATTTTTTCACGAAGTTGATTGATGAAAATACAGCAGCAACCAGTACGGCTAATACTAGCAGTAAGCTTACGTAATGCTTGAGACATCAAACGTGCTTGAAGACCCATTTTACTATCGCCCATCTCACCTTCAATTTCACTCTTCGGTGTTAATGCAGCTACAGAATCGATCACGATAATATCAATCGCTCCTGAACGAATTAAATTTTCAGTAATCTCTAAAGCTTGTTCACCATTATCAGGTTGTGAGATCAAAAGATTTTCGATGTCCACTCCCAGTTTCTGCGCATAGAAACGATCAAAGGCATGTTCTGCATCAATGAATGCTGCTATACCGCCAGCTTTTTGCACTTCTGCAATGGCGTGAATTGCGAGTGTTGTTTTACCTGATGATTCTGGACCGTAAATTTCAATCACACGTCCTTTTGGAAACCCACCAATTCCTAATGCATTATCTAATGCAATGGATCCTGTTGGAATTGATTCAATCGCTTCCACTGCATTATCACCCATGCGCATAATAGTTCCTTTGCCATAGGTCTTTTCAATTTTGTCGATCGCTAATTGCAATACTTTTAACTTCTCTTTTGCTTCTGATGCTTCTGTTGCCATGTATATAAATTTAAAGGAATTTTTCTGGGGTCAACTATACTTACAAAGGTGCTTAAACTTTTCCAAAAAACAAGTAAATAACCGGATGTAAGTATTTAACATCGGATAAGTTCAAAAAGGCATAAAAAAAATCCCTCCGAAATTCGAAGGGATTCTTTAAGGTGTTGAAAATCAATTAATTTTAGTCTTTTTTGGCTTTAAGTTTGTCGTAGCGGGTACGGAACTTATCAACACGACCGGCAGTATCTACCAGTTTCATTTTGCCGGTATAATAAGGATGCGACATGTGCGAAATTTCCAGCTTTACTAGCGGGTATTCGTTGCCGTCTTCCCATTTAACAGTTTCTTTCGTTTCGATTGCTGATTTGCTCAGGAAAGAGTAATCGCAAGAGATGTCCTTGAACACTACAGGACGATAATTTTTTGGGTGAATATCTTTTTTCATGGTCTTATTCCAATGGGCGGCAAAGATACAAAAAAGTCAAGAAGCAAACAATACTGCACCTCAAATTCAGTTAAATCTATCATCCCTCCATACTTAGAAAGCTTTTCGTTGTTGTTAATGATCCCAACGCTTATGCTATCTTTGTTGTCAGCACCTATGAAAACCAGATACTTATTATTGATTTTCAGTATTTTATACTTTTTTATGCAGAGTTCCTGCAAGAAAGATGAACTACTTACTGACTCCAGTGCAAAGCTCAGTTTTTCCGAAGACACCTTATTATATGATACTGTTTTTGTGACCATTGGTTCCGTTACGAAGAATCTCCGCATCTATAATACCTACGATCAACCGCTTAAAGTGTCCAATATTCATCTGGCAGGCGGTCCTTCTTCCAATTTCCGGATGAACGTTAATGGCTTGCCGGGTTATGATTTTAAGGATATTGAAATTCGTCCAGGGGATAGTCTTTGGATCTTTGTGGAAGTCACTATCGACCAAAATAATCAGAACCTCCCTTTTATCATTAAAGATTCAATCACTTTTGAAACCAATGGCAACTTGCAGGATGTAAAGTTAGTAGCTTGGGGACAAAACGCACACTTCTTCGTTGCTAAAAAAGTAAGTCAGAATTTACCTCCCTATGTATTGATAGATACCATTGATTGCTCTACCACCACATGGAATGATACGTTGCCGTATGTGATATATGGAGGATATGCTGTAGTTGATTCTTGTCAAACGTTGATCATTAAAGAAGGAACACAGATTCACTTTTCAACGACTGCGGGATTCTGGGTGTACAAAGGCGGCACTTTAAAAGTACAAGGAACAAAAGATAAACCTGTAGTTTTTCAAGGACTGCGGCGTGAACCCTCACTATCGGAAGAACCCGGACAATGGGATCGGATTTGGATCAACGACGGAGGTGTTAATGAAATTGACTACGCCATCATTAAAAATTCTTTCATCGGAATTCAGGCGGAAACCATCAGCTTACCACAGATGGCAGAAAGTTTAAAGATCACGAATACGTTTATCCGCAATATTAGTGGTTATGGAATTCTTTCATTTAACTTTAATATTGAAGGATGGAATGATGTGGTTGCTAATTGCGGAAAATATGCTGCATTCTTTGCACAAGGAGGCGACTATAAATTCACTCATTGTACATTCGCTAATTATTGGAGAAACGGTCAACGAAATGATCCTTCTGTTTATATGAATAATTATTACGTAGACAATAACGGTACTGCACAAGCGGTAGCTGGAACGTCGATGAGTAGGGCGGATTTTTTCAATTGCATCATCTATGGAAATAACGATAATGAATTAGAATTTGATTTCATTGCAGGAGCAGATAGCGTTCACCAGTTCAAAAATGTTTTAGTTAGAGCCGATAACGATCATCCCACTAGCGATCCTTTGAATTTCACCAATATATATCGCAATTCTAATCCCGGCTTTATCGATCCTTCGAAAAATGATTATCAGCTCGACACCCTTTCTTTTTGCATCAACAAAGGCGATAATGCCCTGAATGGTACCATCACACTCGATTTAAAAGGCAACCCTAGAAATCAAGGACTAGCTCCAGATTTAGGGGCGTTTGAAAGAGAATAAAAAAAATATAAAAAATACTAATTAATTTTTTTGCGATACGTATTAAAAAATATCTATCTCGTTAACTGAATGAAATCTTCGACAACGAATTGATTACATTGAATTACACACTCAACGAAAAGTTGCATTCAAAAGCCTTTCTTCAATATTTTTTTCATTGAATACATTAGCACATTGTTAAATCTCGATAGGGATCGGAAGCATATTAGCATATTAGCACATTAGGTAATTAGCACATTAGGTAATTAGCACATTATCAAAAACGCCATCGTATCAATATTATCTGCATAATCTGCTAATCCTGGTTTTTGAGCGCTGCCGAAAGGAATACCGCCCACTCCTACTCTACATTGAATTTCAGCAGCATGTTTTGCAAGATGCTCTTCGAGCCAATCTTTATCGGGATAATATTCATAATGCAGCACTGCCACAGGAGTTGCAATGGCTTCATGCTGTCGGAATATTAAAAAATTATTAGTAAGAAATGTTTCTGAATTCAGCAGGAATAATGCTTGATGATAATCAAAATTATTCATGTATTTATTATGCTGCATCAATCCCGAAAACTGTTCCATAGCCTCGAAAAATGTTTGCACTGGAAATCCTGCTGGCAAATAAATTTTAGAAATACTACGGCATCCTAAACCGAAGTAAGAAAAAATATCTCGACCTAATCCTGTGAGTTCTTCTTGTGTTTCTTTCCCATTCAATACGGCAATTGAATTTCTATTTTTACGGATGATATGCGGATATTTCCCAAAGTAATAATCGAAATACCGCGCAGAATTATTGCTTCCTGTTGCAATCACCGCATCCATATTTTCTAATCGTGAGGTAAATGCAATAGCACTTTCAAAACGAGGTTCAATCTTGATCAATACCTCCAATAAAAAAGGAATCAAGTATTTGTCATCCGAAGAAACCCTTATTTGAACTTTATGTCCGCTTGCGAGTACACAAAGTACATCATGAAAACCAACGGCAGGAATATTTCCCGCCATCACCATACCTACCGTTTTTGGCGTTTTTTCTCCTTCAAACAACTTCGGATACTGCTTCAGCCAGGATTCCAGTGCCCCTTCTTCCAGCATATTTGCAATCGCCCATAAGGCCTGTTGAGAATTTTCTTCGGTGAACCACCCATTTTCGCGATAGGCCTTCCGTATTATTCTAGAGAGCTCATTTCCAGACTCTCCCCGATTCATTTCCAGCTCTTCCAGCATTGCCGATAGTGCATGTCCCCATTTAATAAAGGCCTCAATTCTAGTATAAATATCCATAGTCAATGTCCCTAATTAGGGAAGCGAAACTTTTGTATGTATTTTTGTGTTCAACGCTTACAAAAATACGCTTTAAACCACTCTCACTATGGCAATTAAAATAACTGACGAATGTATTAACTGCGGGGCTTGTGAACCCGAATGTCCTAACAATGCCATTTACGAAGGCGGCGCTGAATGGCGTTTCTCTGATGGTACGTCTGTAAAAGGCATGTTCTCACGACTCAACGGCGATACTATTGATGCTGATGCTCCACAGACTCCAATTTCTATGGATGCTTACTATATTGTTTCTGATAAATGCACAGAATGTGTTGGTTTTCATGATGAACCACAATGCGCTGCCGTTTGTCCGGTAGATTGTTGTGTTGATGATCCTGAATTCCGTGAGTCGAAAGAGACGCTACTCGGTAAGAAAGAAAAAATGCACGCTTAATCTTTAGATAAGTTTAGTGAACCTAAAAAAATCCGCCGGTGTGCGGATTTTTTTGTGAGTAATCCTCCTTCATTCCTCTCCAAAAATGTACGAATCCTAGTAGTTTTGCGTTTTACAGGTCACTCTATGAAAAAAAAAATAGCTCTTTTAATTAGTGGATTCATCGGGTGCTGCCTCTTTGTTCAAGATGTTAAAGGACAGGAGAATGATACACTTGCTTTTAATCAATCGCTTATCCGACTTCAACATTTCGGCGATTCACTTCTAAAAGGCAAAAGTGATCAAGCTAGATTAATCGGTCATGAGCAATTCTCACTATTAGCAGATAGCATTCTTCGCAATCCAGTAAGCTGGAAGATGAGTTTTTATCAAGTGCCTGCATTGTCAGTACTCACATCGTCTGATGAAAAATTCAAGATTTATAACTGGATGCTTACTGAAAAAGACGGTAATGCTTTTAGTTACTTCTGCTATATTCAACTTCAGGATCCAAAAACGAAGGTCATCCAACTGATTCATCTCCATGAAAAAAAAGTAGAGAACAATGAAGAAGTCGAATTGCTGAAACTGGATAGTGCAGCATGGATGGGCGCGGTATATTATAAAATCATCCATCAGCATAAAAAAAAGAAAGACTATTATCTCCTCTTGGGATGGGCACCACATACATCTACCACTACCCGTAAAATCATTGAACCGCTACTCATCAGTGCTGGGAAAGTAGTATTTGGCGCGCCTGTATTAAAAACTGGAGGAAAAGCCAAAATGCGTATGGTCTTCGAGTATAATAGTCAGGCTACAATGCTACTTCGCTTTAATGAAAATCAGAATATGGTTGTTTTCGATCATCTTTCCTCTTCTGATCCTCGCCCTGAAGCGAAAAATGTATATAGTTTATATGGTCCCGACCTAAGTTATGATGGGCTCAAGTTCAGCAAAGGCTTGTGGTATTTGCAAAAGGATATCGATGTAAAAAATCAAAATAACACTGATGGAAAGCAGCCTGAGGTTAAAAAGTTGAGAATTACCCGTAAACAGGATTAAAAAAATCAGTTCAAAAGAAGGGATAAAAACGTAAAAATCCGCTATCTTTCGTCAGTGTAAAACAGCACTGTTTTTATCTTCAAAATCTAAACAAACTCTTCTATCTTATTGATCATGAGAAAACACAATTTTGGCGCAGGTCCTGGTATTCTTCCTGAATATGCCATCAAAAAAGCGTCTGAAGCAGCCTTCGATTTTAATGGAATCGGCATGTCGATTCTAGAAATTTCACATCGCAGTAAAGAATTTGATGCGGTGATGGTACAAGCCAAATCGTTAGTAAAAGAACTATTAAATGTTCCAGACAACTATTCGATTCTGTTCTTACAAGGAGGTGCGAGTACTCAGTTTGCAATGGTGCCTATGAATCTGCTCAAAACAAAAGCAGCATATGTAGAATCTGGAGTATGGGCCAACAAAGCTATTAAAGAAGCGAAAATGTATGGAGATGTGAATATCATTGCTTCGTCGAAAGAGAAAAATTTCAGCTTTGTATCTAAGGGATATACCATTCCAACAGATTGTGATTATCTGCATATCACTTCCAACAATACCATTTACGGAACGCAGATGAAAAATTTTCCGGAGAGTCCTATTCCGGTAGTGTGTGATATGTCGAGTGATATTTTCAGTCGCCCTGTTGATGTTTCTAAATTCGATCTCATCTATGCAGGTGCGCAGAAAAACATGGGACCTGCAGGAGTAACATTGGTGATTGTAAAGAATGATATTCTCGGAAAAACGGGACGTACTATTCCAACTATGTTAGATTATCAAACGCATATCGAAGGAGATTCATTATACAATACACCTCCTGTTTTTGCAATTTATGTGTGTATGCTCACCTTGGAATGGCTCAAATCGATTGGTGGCGTTTCTGCGATTCAGAAAATCAATGAGGAAAAAGGCAGGATTTTTTACAATGAAGTAGATACTAATCCACTCTTCACTGGAACGTGTGCAGAAGAAGATCGTTCATTGATGAATGCATGCTTCTTATTGAAGAATGCTGAACTTGATGAAGAGTTTTTGAAGGCAGCAAAGTCAGCCGGAATCATTGGTCTCAAGGGTCACCGTTCTGTGGGTGGATTCAGAGCCTCGATGTACAATGCATTGCCGCTCGAGAGCGTGAAAGTATTAACTCAACTGATGAAAGAATTTGCATTGAAAACAGCTTAATGTTTTCTGCAGATTTAATTTCTTCTCTTTAATAAAATTTCTATGCCCAGTATATTAGCAAACGACGGTATCGATAAAGCCGGACGAGAGATTCTCGTTGCCGCAGGTATTGAAGTCGATACCAACAAAATTCCTCAAGACGAATTACCTGAAGCACTGAAAAGATACGATGGTATTTTAGTGCGTAGTGCCACCACCGTTAGGAAAGAACTCATTGATGTTTGTCCCGGATTGAAACTGATTGGCAGAGCTGGTGTAGGCATGGACAATATTGATGTAGCTTATGCTCGCGAGAAAGGACTGAAAGTCATCAATACTCCGGAAGCTTCAGCACAGAGTGTGGCAGAATTAGTTTTCGCACAGATGTTCAGTGGCGTTAGATTTCTCCATGATGCAGCCCGCAATATGGGTGCTGTTGAAAACAAAGAACAGTTTGATACCCTCAAGAAAAAATATTCGGCAGGAACAGAACTGAAAGGAAAAACGCTAGGTATTATTGGATTCGGAAATATTGGTCAGGCTGTTGCTCGCACCGGCCTAGGATTAGGAATGAATATCCTTCCGTTTAAATTGAGAGCGGAAGATGTGAAAATCGAAATTGATTTCTTCAGAACGGTAAGTGATGCAAAACTTGTGGTGACGATGAAGTGCGTTCCCTTTGAACGATTGCTTGCAGAAAGCGATTTCATCACGTTACATGTACCATTTCCAAAAGGAGCTCCTCCTATTCTTGCGAAGCGTGAATTTGAGCAGATGAAATCAGGAGTTATGGTGGTGAATACTGCTCGAGGTGGTGCCATTAAAGAAGATGATCTGATTGAAGCTCTCAACTCCGGAAAAGTTGGATTTGCAGGGTTAGATGTTTTCGAAGGTGAACCGCTGATCAAAGAAGCATTACGTAAACATCCGAATGTTTCGCTCTCTCCACATATTGGAGGTTCAACTAAAGAAGCACAGGAAAGAATCGGAATTGAAATCGCCACAAAAATTGTGGAGTATTTCAAAACACATTAATAAAACAAAACTTACAAAAATATTACCCATACTATGGCAGTACTGAAACCCTTTAAAGGAATTCGCCCCGCAAAAGAATTAGTGAAACGCGTCATCTGTCGCCCATACGATGTATTGGATGAAAAAGAAGCACGACTTGAAGCTGGTGGTGATCCTTATTCATTTTATCATGTGATTAAACCGGAAATTGACTTTCCTGATGGAACGAATGTTTACGCACCTGAGATTTATAAAAAAGGCAAGGAAAATTATGAAAAGATGAAAGCTGATGGGGTGTTCACACAGGATGCTTCTGATTGCTTATATATCTATAGTCAAACGATGAATGGCCGTACTCAATACGGTATTGTAGGATGTGCTTCTGTTGATGATTACTTGAATGATGTCATCAAAAAACATGAGCTAACTCGTCCTGATAAAGAAGAAGATCGCAAGAACCATGTTCGCATTGGGAATATGAATGCAGAACCAGTATTTTTTGCATATCCCAATGTTCCAGCATTAGATGTGATTGTAAACAGCGTGGTAAAAAATGCACCTGCTTATGACCTCGTAACTGATGATGGTATTGGACATACTTTTTGGGTAGTGAGTGATGCAACAACGGTAAAAAATATTGTTGATCTCTTTGCAAAAATCCCCGCTACTTATGTTGCCGATGGGCATCACCGTACTGCTGCCGCTGCACTAGTAGGCAATGAACGTAGAGCTGAAAATCCTAGTCATGATGGAACTGAAGAATATAATTTTTTCCTGGCAGTTCATTTTCCCGACAATCAATTACACATCATGGATTATAACCGAGTTGTAAAGGATCTCAATGGACATACTCCTGAATCGTTTCTTGAAAAATTGAAAGACAGTTTTACGATTGAAGAAAAAGGAAGCACAGTTTATCGCCCTGCGGTTTTACATAATTTTGCCATGTATCTCGCAGGCAAATGGTATTCTCTTACGGCTAAGCCTGGAACCTACAATGATAATGATCCAATTGGAGTGTTAGATGTTACGATTCTTTCAGAAAGTGTATTAGCACCATTGCTTAATATCACTGATCTAAGAAAAGATAAACGTATTGATTTTGTTGGAGGACTTAGAGGTTTAGAAGAACTCAGTAAACGCGTGGATAGTGGCAAAATGGAAGTAGCATTTGCACTCTATGCCGTTACCATGAAGCAACTCATTGACATTGCTGATTCTGGTCAGATTATGCCACCAAAAACTACATGGTTTGAACCTAAATTAAGAAGTGGTCTGGTAATTCACGAATTGGATTGATCAGTTATAGAAATATACCCTACATGAAACGGTTGTCTGAAGAGGCAGCCGTTTTTTTTTGGAGCGAAGCGCTAAAATTAAATTATCTTTGAGGAGGAAACCACTAATAATATGCAGGTAGCAATCAACCCTCCATTTGGGATTTTAAATTTGGTAGAAGATCTGGAGAAAATGGCAACAGCAGCAGGAACATCTTCAGCATCCTCATTGCAATTTTATAAAGCAGGAGCCAGAACAACTTTTTTCAAGCTAGAAGGATTATGTAGACTCTTCAAAAACACCATTGATAAAGATATTTTTGAGGAATTGCTGAAATCGTTTAAAGCGATAGAAGATGTATTTGGAGATTACGATTATCATGAATCCATGTACCTTGGAATATCTTCAAAATCAGGAGTGCCCGATGAGTTCGTGAATTACTTCAAAAAAAAGATGGATGATTCACAACGCAGAATGGATCGTTTTATTAAAGCAGAGTATTGGCTTCCCGTTGATGCCGGAAAATATGATGCACTAAAAAAAACTCTTTTACATATTGATTGGCCAGATCTTGAAAAATTAAAAGAAAGAATTGCGAAACAAATCGCAAAGGAAATGCATAAAATCCGTGAAAAATATGAGGAAGGAGAATTGGATCCTCATGATATTGAAAATGGAATGCATGAGATCAGAAGGAAGTTTCGATGGATTAGTATTTATGCGCAAGTGCTTAACGGATTGATTCAATTGAAAGCTGTTGAACATCTTCCTGATGACTTAAAAATGTATCATACCCCAGAGGTGATGAAATCTCCTTTCAACAAACTACCTCCTGCGCTCAAAGGTGTTTCACCTTTATATATCAATGATATCGACTTTTTTGCATTAAGTTGGGTGATTGCAGAACTTGGAGATTTAAAAGATATGGCAATAAAAGAAGAAGCCATTTCAGCAGCACTTGAAGCTTGTAAAATCACCGACAAAAAAGATATTTTAAAAATCAGAAATATTTTTCAAGCACCTGAAAATTGTAAAGATAAATCTGGGGGACAAGCAGAAATCATACTTGACAGATTCATCTATCAGCATCGTATTCCTGAGAGAATTGAACGCTCTTTAAAAAGATCATTAATACAGGAATTATGAAAAATATTTTCAACCAAGACGACTATAAAACCATCACCGCCAGAATTAAAAGTTTGACGCCAGTATCTGAAAGAGTATGGGGCACGATGAATGTTCAAGAGACCATTGTGCATTGCACTGAACCTGTTCGTGAAGCGTTAGGCATCCGAAAAACAAAAGATCTTAGCAATTGGTTTTATAGAAGTATTGGGAAATATATCGTGCTTTATGTATTGCCCTGGCCGAAAGGAAAATTACCTACATCGCCTTACTATGATGTAAAGAAAAAAGGAACAACTATTAGTAATTTTGAAGACGATAAAGATGTTTTATTGAAGATGCTGAGTAATTTTTACACAACAACTTCGGGATTCGAATTCTCTCCTCATCCTTTATTAGGCAAGTTGAATCATCACCAATGGGGACGAATGACTTGGTTACATTTAGATCATCATCTTCGGCAATTTGGAGTTTAATTTACAGATCCATGAAAAAGAAATTACTGCTATTGCATGGCGCCTTAGGATCTGCAACATCGTTACAAATACTCAACGAGTTACTCAGTGAATATTACGAAGTATATGCTTATGATTTCCCGGGACATGGAGGCAAACCATTTCCTGAAGAATCACTAAAGATGCCAGTGCTTACACGTCATCTCCATGAATATATCCGAGAGTTCCACCTAACAGGATGTGCTGTATTTGGATATAGTATGGGAGGATATGCAGCACTCTGGCTTGAGTCAAAAGAACAGGGTACCTTTTCGCAAATCATGACGCTGGCGACAAAATTCGAATGGACGCCGGAGATTGCAGATAAAGAAATTGCGTTATTGAATCCCGAAAAGATGGAGCAAAAAATACCTTCATTTGTAAACTCGCTTCAGGAAATGCATGCTCCAAACGATTGGAAAAAAGTTGTACTCGAAACTGCTTTGCTCCTAAAACATCTTGGGACAAATCACCTTACCTCCGACGATTTTGGAAATATAAACTGTCCCGTAAGAATTGCACTTGGCGACGTCGATCAGATGGTAAGTATTGAAGAAACACTCCGCGTATTTAAGGAATTTCCGAAATCATCATTACTTGTCATGCCTTCTACAGCACATGCTTTGGAACGCGTGGATTTAAGCTATTTGAAAAACGAAATTCACCGGTTTATACATTGACCTATGGCAGTTCAATTAGAAAACTACATCCGTATAAAGGAAAAAGCAGCCACGCATAAAGCAACATTAGTTGCAGTATCAAAAACCAAACCTCTTGCAGATCTTCAACTTCTTTATGATCAAGGGCAGATTGATTTCGGAGAAAATTATGTACAGGAATTAAATGAAAAAGAATCGTTATTTTCGAAAAATGCTCATTGGCATTTTATCGGACATCTACAGAGTAATAAAGTAAAAAATATTGCTTCATTTGTACATCTCATACACGGTATCGATAGTTATAAATTATTGACAGAAGTAAATAAGCAAGCGCAAAAATCAGGAAGAGTCATTAACTGTTTATTGCAAGTACATATTGCCAGCGAAGAAACTAAATTCGGATTTGATGAATCAGAAGTAGAAGAGCTCATGAATAACCCCGAACTAACAGCTTTGGAACATATTCAGATTTGTGGTTTGATGGGAATGGCATCCTTCACTGAAGATAAAAATCAAATCAAAAAAGAATTTAGCGGATTGAAAAAAATATTTGACAATAGCAGAATCATGTCACTGGATCCTTTAGCATTTAACATACTCTCTATGGGCATGACCAGTGACTATGAAATTGCGCTCGATTGCGGAAGTACTATGATTCGCATTGGAAGTGCACTATTTGGAGAAAGAACAACTAAATAATTATCAGAGAAAAACAAAATGAACTACAGCATAGCCATACATGGAGGCGCCGGAACAATTACCCGTTCATCCATGACCGCAGAAAAAGAAAAAGCCTATACTGATGCATTAACAAAAGCATTGGAAGCAGGAAATAAAATTCTAGCTTCCGGAGGGAGTTCACTGGATGCCGTAACAGCTGCCGTGAGTAATATGGAAGATTGTCCTCTATTCAATGCAGGTAAAGGATCTGTCTTCACTGCTGATGAAAAGCATGAAATGGATGCATCCATCATGCGAGGAGATACTTTAGCCGCAGGTGCTGTATCGGGAGTACACTCTATCAAAAATCCTGTACAGTTGGCAAGAGCGATTATGGAAAAATCAGATCATGTATTTCTCTATGGCTCGGGTGCTGCATTATTTGCAAAAAAACTTAATCTAAAATTTGAAGTAGATAATTATTTCTATGATGAATTCCGTCATGCCCAGTGGAGAGAAGCTCAAGAAACAGGGAAGATCTTACTAGACCATACGGAGAACGGAAATAAAAAATTCGGAACCGTAGGAGCTGTTGCGCTAGATAAAGATGGAAATCTTGCTGCCGCTACAAGTACTGGAGGGATGACCAACAAACGTTATAATCGCATTGGTGATAGTCCGATTATTGGGGCTGGAACATATGCGAATAATAAAACCTGCGCGATCAGCTGCACTGGACATGGTGAATTTTTTATTCGAGCAGTTGTTGCTCATGATATTTCTGCAATGATGGAGTACGGAGGACTTAGTCTTGCATCAGCATGTGAAAAAGTAGTGATGGATAAACTTGTTAAACTTGGCGGTGAAGGCGGCCTCATTGCCGTCGATCATCAAGGAAATATCTGTCTGCCTTTTAACTCAGAAGGTATGTATCGTGCTTCACAAAAAGAAGGAGAAGCCCCCGTTATTAGCATTTACGCCAACTAAGATTTACCCGGTGTTTTACATTGTTCTAGGCGAGGTCTCTTTCCTCTACCCTCTCTGCCGCAAACCGGAAAATGTTTGATGCTAATTGCAAAATAAATATCGGCACCATATGTATCGGTTAGACCAACGAATGGCCCGAGCATATCTGAGCCAATGGTAAACACTCCATATCGGATGGAAGCTCCAATTCGTGGACGGAAATAATCATAGAGGGAAAAAGGTAATGCGATTTCCAATCTGCGAGTTTCTAAACGTGGCGTAATAGCAACTTGATTAGAACGCGAAACAGCCATTGGACCCAATGGTAATCGTTGAATCACGGATGCATTCACATAAAAAAAACTATTTAGCGGTACGTCCACCTGAACACTGACTGCTGCAGGAGTAAACACTTTAAATCCATAGCCATCTTTTGCACCGTGATAGTTTCCATAGAATTGTTGTTGTAAAATAGAATCGGTAGAACCAAAGCCATCAAATTTTACGGTATCAATTCCATACCAATCTGTATTTACATTATCGAACTTATAAATTCGTGCATTCTTATTGAATTTCATGTAACCAAGATCAATAATGGAAGCACCGATTTTATAATCATAAGGTTTACCTTCTTTTTTCCTGCAAGGATTGTAAAATGCTTCATTCCTGTTGCGGTAATACTCCATACCAAATGAAGTAGACCATCCCCCACCCTTTTTCTGTAACGTTTTCTGCACTCCGTTATTTCCATTGTCAGGAACAGCATGACTATACTCCAAATCAATATTATCAATCACCAGCAAGGTATCCGCAACGGAATTATACTGAAGATCTTTAATCTGCACATATACTGCATTCAAGCCATAATTATAATTGACCGTTAATGCACCAGTGATAAATGCTTCTGGAGTATCATACAACTTAGCACCTCCAGTAAAACTGAGTTCATGCCAATTGATCAGGACTGTATTAGAAGGCTTATTCATCGTGTAATTAATGCCTTGTTGCTGATCGTAATCAAAACCTTCTTTCAAAAATTTTGCAAGATGAAAAGGAACATTACGAGCACTTAATTCTTCACGGGTAGAAATATGAAATCCTAATGCGAACTTTTTACCAGAATAAATAAAAGCCGGATATTTTAAGAACGCAGAATTATATGCCCACTTATTCGGCTTAGTGGTGTACTTATCTGTAAATCTTTCCTGAGCTACACTTTCTCCTTTAAAACTCTTGCGAATCAGTCGGCTGTTTTTGGCGAGATACATGTAATTATTCAACACAGACACATCCATAGAAACCAGATGCAATTCCCAGCGATAAGGAGCATTCACAATAGATGCAGGATTTAGATCCATGCCCATTTGTCCGGCATAATTGCTGGAAGCAGCACCAAACATTTCCTGAGCAAAAGAGTGACTCACCCCCATAAAGAGTGCTAGGATAAATGATATGTAGTGTTTTACTCGCATCCAAAAAAGCATAGCCACTTAAAATGACCATTGCCTTCACCTCTAATAAACGAAGAAAAGAAGGAAATAGTTCTCTAAACCTGCTCTATTCTACAAAAATAGTTGCGGAACAGGCATATTCGTACTTGAACTAGACGAAAGATGTAAACAAAACATGGAATATTACAAATGTACCTCAGCTCAAAATTACTCTACCAAAGTACTAGACGAATAATTTACCAGGATTCAGAATATTGTTTGGATCAAAGAGACGTTTAATTCCTTTTTGGAGATCTATCTGAGTTTTATTGAACGGAATATCCATGTATTGTTTTTGCACGTAACCAATTCCATGTTCACCAGAAATCGTACCTCCTAACTTCACACACAGTTGGAAAATTTCACGAATTCCTAACGGAACTTTTTGATTCCAATCATCGTCCGACATTGTATCCTTGATGATATTCACATGCAGATTTCCATCACCAGCATGTCCATAACAAACGGAACGAAAACCATATTTACTACCAATATCTTTCACTCCTTTGAGCAACTGCGGAAGTTCAGCACGCGGAACGACAGTATCCTCCTCTTTGTAAACAGAATGTGACTTCACAGCTTCCCCAGCAGAACGACGCAGTTTCCATAACTCTGCCTTTTGTTGTGCAGTATCGGCAAACATTACTTCATCACATTCAAACTTGTACATGAGTTCAGTAATCTGTTCGCATTCTTTAAAGAGTACCTCCAAATCATTACCATCTACTTCAACTAATAAATGTGCTCTGTGTTCATCCTTTACAGGAATTTTAACATCCACAAACTGCATCACAAAATCGATAGCATCGCGCTCCATAAACTCCATTGCTGATGGAGTAAAACCAGCTCTAAACACAGCGGAAACGGCTTCACAAGCTTTTTCAGGCGAACGAAATGGAATCAACATTAAAAGGTTTTGTGTAGGTAATGGAATTAAACGAAAAACAATTTTTGTGACGATACCTAATGTTCCTTCACTACCAATCATTAACTGTGTAAGATTATATCCCGTAGAGTTTTTCAAAACATTTGCTCCCGTCCAAATAATTTCTCCAGTAGGCAACACCACTTCACAATTTAAAATATAATCTTTAGTCACCCCATATTTTACAGCCTTAGGACCACCTGCATTTTCTGCTAAATTACCACCCAAGAAACAACTTCCCCGGGAGGCAGGATCAGGAGGATAGAATAATCCTTTAGCTTCAACAGTATCTCTGAACACCTGATTAATCACACCAGGTTCAACAGTTGCTTGCAAGTTTCTTTCATCGATTTGAAGAATTTTATTTAATCGTTCTGTCGATAACAATATCCCACCAAAAACAGGTAGCGCCCCACCACTAAGTCCAGTTCCGGCACCTCTGGGCGTTACAGGAATTTTTTCACGGTTAGCAACTTTCAAAATAGCAGAGATTTCTTCTGGTGTTGCTGGCTTCAATACCACAGCAGGATTAAATTGCAGGTCTTCTGTTTCATCATGACCATATTCATCTAAAACTTCATTCTGAGTAAAAACCTGTGCATCACCGCAAATACCGATTAGTTCATCGATGACCTCCTGCCGGAGAGCTGTTGTTATCAATTCCATCCCACAAAATTAAAGGTTATAATCAGAAAAATGAGCTAATAAAAGGAAAAATCAAGAAATTTATTCATACAGCGGAGAGGAAAAACAGATCGACTTAGTTATTGTAATTTTTGCGAATTTAAATCGATTGACCTTACTTTTTCAGTCCTAAAATTCATCTACTAAATTAGAGCAACTGCAATTCGAAATAAAAAAGGGAGATCAGTAAGTAACCTACTTCCATCTAACCGTATGCAGAAATTTTACGAATCCAGATTGTTGATCAACACTGATTCCGCAATGAAATAAATTTATAAAGATAACTTCGATTTCAGAAATGGTTTTAGAGTAAATAATTAGAGTTGTTTTATTTAGGACTGAAATTATTTGAACGATCATTTTAAGTTTTAACTATACGTATCGCAAACGAATAACGTTATAGTAGTACTGTAATTGCAAGCTTATGCACTTTCAATCCATGAAATCGATATTAATTATTGGTGCATAAATGAATTTAAAAATGACAGTATGATTCAATGTTAAAAGAAATAATCAGAAATGTGAACTCGAAAAATGTAGGCCCTAAAAAAAGATTTATTTTATGAGTAAGAAAAGAAAATCACTCGAACTTCAATTTTTAACTAAAATTGATTATTTTTAAAATAAATAATCAAGATTTAAAGTTTAATTAACTTTCTGTTTTATGATTATACTGACTATCAACAAATTAAGTAAATCGATAGGTGAATAACGGGAAGATCCGAGAAATTTATGACTTTATTTGATGATTACCTTTGCATGCCTAAAATCCAACTAAATTGAAAGAAGAACTCGTTAAATGGTATTCTCATACCTTAGAAAGAGAAACTGAAATGCTCATTTTTGGGCACAGTGGAGTACCGGTTATTATCTTCCCGACCTCTATGGGGAGTTACCATCAAAATAAAGATTTCAAACTTATTGATTCTGTTGCTTGGTTTGTAGACAATGGATTGGTAAAAATATATTGCCCTGGCAGTGTGGATGAAGATTCTTTTTACAATGAAATGATTCATCCAGCACACCGCATCAGTAACCATACGGTATATGATAAATTTATCATGAATGAAATTGTAGGCCGCGCTTGTGCTGAAACTGGAAAACATAAAGTAACGGTTGCAGGCTGTAGCTTCGGAGGTTATCAAGCGATTAATTTTGCATTACGTCATCCTGATCGTGTTGCGTATGTATTCAGTATGGGTGGTGCTTTTGATATCACGAATCATCTTGATGGTTATTATGATGAGAACGTTTACTACAATAATCCGGTCGACTTTTTAGGTGGATTGAATGATGAAAATCTTTGGAAGATGGGTATCGTACTTGGTGTTGGTGAGGAAGATTTCTGCTTACCGCAAAACCGCCGGTTAGCAGAAATAATGAAGCAGAAAAATATGCCTTTCTGGCTTGATATTCGTCCAGGGATGCCCCACGACTGGCCGGCCTGGAGAGAAATGCTTCCAACATATTTTGGAAGGATGGATTTTAACCAGTAAATTGTTCCTGTTTCTCGATAGAATTCTGATTTTTATCTGGAGACAAACAAAGATTATACATTACTAATTATTGAAAAACTACATTTCGCATCAAGAGCGAAATAATGCTATAACCAAAAATCAATTATCACATGAAACGTATCGGTATTTTACATGGAATGGAGCGGAGCTTTCCGGATGCACTCATTCAACACATCAACTCAAAAAATGAACCAGGCATTGTTGCAGAACTCGTAAAGATCGACAAATGCATTCAGGGTGAAACGGCGGATTACCACGTAATCATGGATCGTATTTCTCAGGATGTACCTTTCTACCGCGCTTGGCTGAAAAATGCAGCAATGAATGGTGCTGCTGTTTTGAATAATCCATTTTGGTGGAGTGCCGATGAAAAATTCTTCAATAATTGTTTAGCAATGAGATTAGGAATACCTGTTCCGAAAACTGCTTTGCTTCCATCTAACCAATGGCCTACTGATACTAGTGAACAATCTTTCCGTAATTTATCGATGCCGCTAGATTGGCAATCGATGTTTGAATATACAGGCTTCCCAGTTTACATGAAACCGCATGATGGTGGTGGTTGGAAAAATGTTTTTCAATTAGAAAATCCGGATCTGTTTTATGAATCTCATCAAACAACAGGACAACTGGTAATGATGTTGCAAGAAGAAATAAAATTTGATTCTTATTTCCGTGTTTATTGCATCGGTTTACAAGATGTACGCATCATGGAATATGAACCGCGTAATCCACATCATCAACGATACGTGCACAATAAATTTAATGCTGATCAGAAATTATTGGATACCATTAAAGATTATTCACTTCGCTTGTGTGAAGCTTTAGGATATGATTTCAATACAGTAGAATTTGCTGTGCGTGATGGTATTCCTTATGCCATCGATTTCTGCAATCCTGCTCCTGATGCTGATATTGCGAGTGTGGGTGAAGAAAATTTCCAATGGGTAATAGAAGCTACTGCAAACATGTGTATCCGTAGAGCTAAAGCTCACAAAGAAAATGCTGATAATCTAACTTGGGGTACCTACATGAAAAATGCTACAATGGGAAAAGCAATTGGAAATCCTGTTGAACGTTTTCATGCCAAAACAGAAATCGGTCAGCTTTAAAAATTTATTTTAATAAAGGGAGCAGCTTGATCAAGCTGCTCTCATTTTTTAAATACTTGGAGAAAAAGTTTACTACCTTACAGCTCAGTCTTTACTTACAAAACCATCATTATCATTATGCTGACTATCCCTCAACCAAAATCTAAAATTATGC
Organism: Bacteroidia bacterium; assembly: GCA_038320345.1. Taxonomy (GTDB): domain Bacteria; phylum Bacteroidota; class Bacteroidia; order AKYH767-A; family OLB10; genus JBBQED01. The sequence continues at coordinate 33,245 of JBBQED010000018.1, read as the reverse complement.
CTTTATTTACACTGGGAATTGAAGAAGAATTTCAAATCATAGATCCTAAGACGAGGGAACTCCGCAGTCATATGCATCAGATTGTGGAAGGTGGAAAAGTTATCTTGAAAGAGCAGGTTAAGGCTGAAATGCACCAGAGTATGGTGGAAGTAGGAACCAATATCTGTAAAGATGTTGATCAAGCAAGATCTGAGGTTACTTATCTCCGTAAAATCATTGGTGAAATTGCTGCCAAGCAAGGATTACTTTTTGCTGCGGGTGGAACACATCCATTTTCTCGCTGGCAGGATCAAGAAATTACAGATCATCCAAGATATCATGAAATTGTAGATCAAATGCAAGATACTGCTCGTGGAAATCTGATTTTTGGATTACATGTGCACGTTGGAATTCCTAATCGTGAGATTGGATTACAACTCATGAATCAAGCACGTTATTTTCTTCCCCATGTTTTCGCACTCTCTGCAAATTCACCATTTTGGTTAGGAAGAAATACAGGCTTCAAAGCATACCGTACTAAAGTGTTTGATAAATTTCCAAGAACTGGTATTCCAGATTATTTTGGAAGTGTTGCCGAGTATGATCATTATGTAAATCTGCTCATCAAAACCAATTGTATTGATAACGGAAAAAAAATCTGGTGGGATCTCCGTCTTCATCCTTTCTTTGAAACGATTGAATTCAGGATTTGCGATGTGCCGATGAAAATCGATGAAACTATCGCCCTCGCAGCCCTCATGCAAGCTATCGTTGCCAAGATCTATAAACTCATGCAAGCAAACCTTAGCTTCCGCGATTATAGTCGTGCGCTCATCAATGAGAACAAATGGAGAGCTGCCCGTTATGGGATTTCAGGTAAGCTGATTGACTTTGGAAAACAAGAAGAAGTGAATACTAAAGACTTGATTTACGAGCTTTTAGACTTCGTTGATGATGTTGTTGATGATCTGGGAAGCCGTCATGAACTTCGCTATGTCGAAAAAATGCTCGAGCAAGGAACTGGTGCTGACCGACAATTAGCGATCTTTGAAAAAACAGGAGATCTAAAAGACGTGGTTGATTATATGGTCAGCGAAACGAATATGGGTCTTTAAGCGTAAAAATGTTTACGGATTCAACTCAGGTCAACAAGTCTTCCGGAAGCCAGATGGAGCAGCAGGAAATTAAAGTAGCAATTCTCGATTTGTATGATAACGAGCCCAACGAAGGGATGCGTGGAATTCAATCGATCTTAAATCAACAACTTGTACTTCCGCATCAAACTTTAAAGTGGCGTCGATTTGATGTGCGCTTTAAAAATGAAATTCCTGACCTCAGCTATGATATTTATATTAGTAGTGGTGGTCCGGGAAGTCCTTTAGAACAACCTGGTTCACATTGGGAGAAAGATTATTTTCGTTTAATTGATAGATTGCTTGATCACAATCATAAAAATAGCAAAAAGAAATTTGTCTTTTTTATCTGTCACTCTTTTCAATTGATGTGTCGTCATTTGCAACTTGCAGAAATCACTAAACGAAAATCAACAGCCTTCGGAATATTTCCAATTCATAAATTAACTTCTGGATTTAATGAAATTACATTTCAGCATCTTCCAGAACCATTTTATGCCGTTGATAGCCGCGATTGGCAAGCGATACAACCCAATCACGATGCTTTGAAAAAAATTGGAGCACATGTTCTTGGGATTGAAAAAGAACGTGTACATGTTCCCTATGAAAGAGCGATCATGGGAATTCGTTTTACCAATGAAATGATCGGTACACAATTTCATCCTGAAGCTGATCCTGTTGGGATGTTGCACTATATGATGAGAGCAGATAAAAAACAGCATATCATCAAACATCATGGGCTTGAAAAATATGAGGAAATGTTATTGCATCTCGATGATGAGGATAAATTAAGTCTGACGCAAAAAACTATAATTCCTGCTTTTTTAACAGAATCGATGAATACTTTTGTAGAGCAATACACGATCTAATATTCACTACTTTACAGGTTCCTTTCAAATTGTATCTTTACATCGATGGAGAAGAAACCTAAATTTTATGTGGTGTGGAAAGGTCGTAAGCCTGGAGTTTTTACAACTTGGGATGACTGTAAACGTAGCATAGAAGGATTTCCTGATGCTCGCTATAAATCGTTTGAATCGAAATCTGCTGCGGATGTAGCTTTTAAAGAAAACCCTGCTAAACATATTTTCAAAAAAACTTCGGATAAGCCTACCGTTAGTAAAATCAATAACATCGCTAAAGGTCAGCCTAACACAGAAAGCATTTGCGTTGATGCAGCGTGCAGTGGCAATCCAGGTAGAATGGAATATCAAGGAGTGGAAACGAAAACGAAAGAATTACTTTTTCATCAGGGACCACATGAAGATGGGACTAATAATGTAGGAGAATTTTTAGCATTGGTACATGCCCTCGCCTATCTCCAACAAAAACAATTGCCCTCTAAGATTATATATTCCGATTCCAAAATTGCAATCGGATGGGTAAAGAAAAAGAAATGCAATACGAAGCTTGCAAGAACTAAACGCAATGCGATTCTTTTTGAATACATCAGTCGCGCTGAAAAATGGTTGGAAACCAATAAATATTTCAACCCCATCCTGAAATGGGAAACCGAATATTGGGGTGAAATTCCAGCGGATTTTGGAAGGAAGTAAGGTGTTAACGCATAGCTGCGAATAAACTTCTTCCCCCTCTTCAAGGTTATCAACAATTCCAGTTTAATTGTGAATAAAATCAGGTTAAATTTAAAGCGCTTCACTTTTCACAAATAATTCTATTTCAATTAATTAAAGCTTGAAATTAGATTCAAACTTTCGTTAATTTTCAAAAAATACATCGGGATTTCTTATCTTTGTTGCATTCCAACCCCTTTATCTTATATCATGAAATATACGGCCAAAGCCCCTGCCTTGCTCTTACTTCAAGACGGAACAGTTTTTTACGGGAAGGCGGCCGGAACAAAGGGAACAGCAACTGGTGAGCTATGTTTTAATACTGGGATGACTGGTTATCAGGAAATTTTTACCGACCCCTCCTACAGTCGCCAGTTGATGGTTCTAACGAGTGTTCACATCGGCAATTACGGCATCTTTCAGGAGGAATCAGAATCTTCAAAAATTCAGATTGCAGGATTAATCTGTCGCAATCTAAGTTTGATGGCTTCCCGAAAATCTGCTGATGAAAATGTGCAGGACTTTCTCGCCAAACAAAATATGGTGGTGATCACCGATGTTGATACACGTGCAATCGTTCGTCACATTCGTAATCAAGGTGCGATGAATGCTATCATCAGCACCGATTCGATGGATCTTGAATTCCTAAAGAAAGAACTTGCGAAAGTTCCTTCGATGGAAGGATTAGAACTGTCATCTGCAGTTTCTACGAAAATTGCCTATGACTTCAATAATGCTATTGGGGGACCTAAAATTGCCGTGTTAGATGCAGGCGTTAAAGAAAATATTCTTCGCAATCTTGCTAAGAGAGGCTGTCAGGTGAGAGTTTTTCCTTGGAATACTTCTTTCTCTGATATGCAACAGTGGCAACCTGATGGATATCTCATTAGTAATGGTCCCGGTGACCCTTCCGTGATGCCCGATATGGTGGGTACAGTGAAAAGCATCATCGATTCTAATGTTCCCATGTTTGGTATTTGCTTAGGTCACCAACTACTCGCTGAAGCATGCGGAATGCGTACTTATAAAATGCATCATGGACACCGTGGGATTAATCATCCAGTAAAAAATATTATTACTGGTAAATGTGAAATCACCTCCCAGAACCATGGATTTGCCGTAGATCCCGAAGATGTGAAAAACTCAAAAGACATTGAGGTGACACATATCAATCTCAATGATGGTTCTATCGAAGGAATTCGTGTGAAAGACAAAAAAGCATTTTCAGTCCAGTATCATCCCGAAGCAGCTCCAGGGCCACATGATTCAGAATATCTCTTCGATGATTTCGTAGCGATGGTAAATAGCACTGTCAACGAAAGAGTCAGCATCAATGCCTGATCGCACGGTCTCCATTCTATCTTGCCCCATTAATAGTGTATTCAATACAACACGTATTTACAGTTGCCATCGGATTGATGAAAAGGTAAAGTACACTCAGGTTCCGACTGAAAGGCTATTTTTGCAAGAGATCCTATAAAGTATGCGATTCCTCCTAATTCTACTATTCATTCCTGTTTTACTAACGGCAGGGAGTACCGAAAAACCATATTTTCAGCAGGAAGTTCATTACAAAATAAATGTAACACTGAATGATCGTAAGCATACACTGCGAGCCACTGAAGAACTCGAATACATTAATCGATCCACGGATACTTTAACATTTATCTGGTTTCATTTATGGACGAATGCGTATAAAGACAGAAGCAGTGCATTAACGAAACAACAAGTAGAAAATGGTAAAACTGCATTGTATTTTGCCAAAGATGTTGAACGAGGTTATATTGATTCATTGCAATTTACTGCGGATGGAGAACTAGTAAAAATTTTACCTCACGAAGCATACAATGATGTGTGCAAACTAATTTTAAACAAGCCATTATTACCAGGACAAAGAACAATTATTCGAACTCCGTTTTTTGTAAAAATACCCTCTGGAATTTTTTCCAGAATGGGACATCTCGGACAGGCGTATGCTATTACACAATGGTATCCTAAGCCAGCGGTATACGACCACGATGGATGGCATCCAATGCCTTTTTTAGATGAAGGAGAATTTTATTCTGAATTCGGATCTTATGATGTAAGCATCACTTTACCACGCAATTATGTGGTAGGTGCAACCGGTGATTTATCAGAAGATGATCATGAACTGGTATGGATGAGCGACAAAGCAAATGAGACGAAGCGCATGAATGAATTCAACAATGATATGTCGTTCCCAGCGTCGGATCCGGAAACTAAAACATTGAATTTTCATCAAAATAATGTTCACGACTTTGCCTGGTTTGCTGATAAACGATATCATGTTCTGAAGGGAGAAGTGACATTGCCACGTTCTCAGAAAAAAATTACAACATGGGCATTATTCACTAACAATGAAGTTGGCCTATGGATGAAAAGTATTGAATACATCAACGATGCTTTAACTTATTATTCTAATTGGAATGGTGACTATCCCTACAATCAATGTACAGCTGTTGATGGAACTATTGCTGCAGGTGGCGGAATGGAATATCCTAATGTAACCATTATTGGCAGTAGCGGAAATGCATTCACCCTTGAAACAACTATTGTACATGAGGTTGGACATAATTGGTTTTATGGAATGCTAGGCAGTAATGAACGCGATCATCCATGGATGGATGAAGGAATAAATTCGTTCAACGAATTGCGATATGTCCACACTAAATACCCTCCAGCAACTTCAGGACCCAAAAATGAGCTTGCTGGCGCATTTGGTAAAGTAGGAAAAATAGTGGGTTTGGATGACCTCACCTATTCTCAAACTTTTGACCTAGAATATAAAGTCTCTGCATCTACTCATTTGGATCAACCTATCGAAGGCTTAGCCAAAGATTATTTGTATATTAATTATGGTACTATCGTATACTCAAAAACAGGATTAGCCTTTTACCATCTTAAAAGCTTTTTAGGCGATGAACTTTTCGACAAATGCATGCAAGAATATTTTAGTAAATGGTGTTATCATCACCCCTACCCTGCTGATCTAGAAAAGATATTCAGAGCGAATACCGATAAAAATTTGGATTGGTTTTTTAATGAAGTCATCAAAACAAATGATAAAGTGGATTATGGAATCTGTAAGATCAAGAAGAAATCTGCAGGCTTTGATGCTACCATTAAACAACATGGTGATATTTATTCACCTGTGAAAATCTCCGGTTTATATGAAGGAAAATCCGTTTATGATAAATGGATTCAGCCGTCATCCAAAGATACTGTTGTAGAGATTCCATGTATAACCTGCGATGAAATTGTGATAGATCCGGAACATACTTCACTAGATGTCTATCGTCAGGATAATCAAATTAAAACGAAAGGATTATTTAAAAAATTAGAACCATTTAGTTTGAATTTCTTTGCACATACTGAATATCCCACTAGGACAAGATTGTTTTGGGCACCAGTACTTGCTTGGAATAATTATAATAAATTTATGACTGGCATTGTTTTTCATAATAAATTTTTCCCGTATCGCAAATTTGAGTTTTCAGTGCTTCCCATGTATGGATTCGGAGACCATTCTTTTGCAGGAATGGGAGAAGCGAGTTACCATTTCTACCCGGAGCAGGGAAACTTTTATGATATTATTACTGCCCTCATTGCCAGAAGATTTGCCTACCTCGAATCAGTGCTTCCCATGTATGGATTCGGACACCATTCTTTTGCAGGAATGGGAGAAGCGAGTTACCATTTCTACCCGGAGCAGGGAAACTTTTATGATATTATTCCTGCCCTCACTGCCAGAAGATTTGCCTACCTCGAAGATGAATTCACCAATGTAGAATTCACCAAACAAACTGAAAATCTGCATTATTATCGGATAGAACCTTCGGTAACTTTTTTAATTCGCCCAAAGGATCTACGAAGTACTGTTCGTCAGCAGTTCAAGGCAAGTGCGGTATTAACGAATACAGAAATTATATCATACACTACTAACGATACCTCTCCTTCATTTGCTTCGATAATTAATAAGGAAGCCAATTTTTATCGAATCGCTTATCGCATTAATGATAAACGTGCGATAGATCCTTGGAACATTGATTTAAATGGGGAAGGAAATGAAGATTTTAGTAAAATCTCTGCAACTTTAAATTACAGGTTCACCTACAGTAATAAGCGTAAAGGATTCGATATCCGTTTATTTGGAGGATATATGTTTAAAGAAGATCCTGACAAAGCTTACGGTTTTGCATTAAGCGATAGAAGTGCTACGCGAGGTTCTAACGATTATGCTTATGATGAACTTTATTTTGGGCGCAGTGAAGGAGAAGGATTTATGTTTCAGCAGATGGCATTGCGTCAGGGTGCATTTAAGATTTATAATCCTTTAGGTTCTTATCGAAAATGGGTAGTTGCGATTAATCTGAAAGCAGATCTACCGATAAAGCTTCCGATAGGATTGTATGCTGATCTTGGAACGTACAATGATCTGAAATCCGATCTCAAACAGATCTATAATATTGATGCATCATTAAGTTATGATGGTGGAATTTATTTCAGTGCTATTCCCCAAGTTCTGGAAATTTATATACCTCTTTTAAAGTCCAGTGAAATCAATAAATATCTTGATACCAACAATATCAAATTTAAAGAACAAATAAGGTTTGTATTCAATTTACAAAGATTGAATCCTCTTAAATTGCGGAATCAGATCTTTGAAATGTAATGCTTAAATAATACAGAGATGCAATTACCTTCAGGTAAAAAAGTATACTTCATCAGCGACTTCCATTTGGGAGTTCCCAACTATGCAAGTAGCCTGGATAGAGAAAAGAAAATTGTTCGCTGGCTAAATATGATTCAGAAAGATGTGCATACACTTTATCTGATGGGGGATGTTTTTGACTATTGGTTTGAATACAAACAAGTAGTCCCTAAAGGATTTGTACGACTACTAGGTAAACTTGCAGAACTCGCAGACAGCGGCGTGGAAATACATTATTTCACCGGCAACCATGATATGTGGGTGTTTGATTATTTACCTATGGAAATAGGGATGCAAATACATCGAGAACCGATATCAAAAGAATATAATAACAAGCAATTTTATCTCGGACATGGGGATGGATTAGGGCCTGGTGATCATGGTTATAAATTTCTAAAGAAGGTATTAGCAAATCCGGTACTTCAATGGATGTTTGCCCGTTTACATCCGAACTTGGGCATCGGACTGATGCGTTATTTTTCAAATACTAGTAGAATAGCTACTGGAAATTCGGATGATATATTTATGGGAGAAGATAAGGAATGGCTGATCATATACAGTCAAGAAGTATTGAAAAAAGACTTCTATAACTATTTCATTTTTGGACATCGACATCTGCCCATTGATTATCACCTCACTGAAAAAAGTAGATATATTAATTTAGGAGAATGGATCAATTATCAAACCTACGCTGAGTTTGATGGGCATGACCTACAACTTAAAAAGTTTGAAGATTAATTTATTACGTATACACCATTCTCGAAATTCACAGTCTAAAATACCACATTATGAAAAAAAACCTTTTCTACTTACTCTTACTTCTTTCGTTCAACACTTTTGCGCAAGACATTGAAAAAATCAATAGCAAATTTGAATATCAACGACTTCCTCTCAAGCCACTCAATAAAGATGTTAAAGCATATAGCAGCAAAGTAATCATGGCTTATGCTGACAAGATGGGAACTGATAAAGCATCCGCCGAAAAAAAGTATGAATCCGAAATGGAAGATTACAATAAAAAAGTTTCACTAGCTGATGAGCAGTTCAAAATTGACATGGCGGCTTATGACATTAAGCACAAAGAAGCAGAAGATCAATACCAAAAAGAGCTGGCTGAATGGAAAGAAAAGTCAACAGGTAAAAGGCTGATGGAAAAAACGATGCTCAACGAAACAAAACCACAACCTCATTACCCATCGTATCCTTATAAAAATTATCCTGTACGTCCGGTGTATGTAAATCCTGAATCTGTAAAAACTCAGAAAATTTTTAATACAGAAGCATTAGCCTCTACGTACATCAAACTTGATGGATATCCACTTGGAAAAGAAAACGCAGTAAATATCACTGTTACCATGCTCGGAATTGAGATGAATGACCCTGTACTTGAAATGGTAGAAAGAAGTGAATACAACAGCGCATCTAAGGCTTCAGTTCCGGTAAAATATTATAGCTATTCGCTTTCTTATAAACACCCGATGTCAGTGCGATTGGAAACAAAAAGCGGAGTGATTCTCGATGAGTATTTGGAAGTTTTGAATTCCTACAAAACAGCGAAATCCGGAACATACAAAACGCAATACGATCTTGAACAATGGTGGTCGAAATCCAAAGACGGATATATCGCTACGCTAGCTGAAAATGCTGCAACAGGAAATCTAAAATACATCGACTCCTTACTCAACAGTAACTACGGATACACACAACTGAAAAGAGAAACTGACATCCGCATCGTGAAAGATAGCAAGATGAATTATAGTGATTTTCAAGAAGCATATGAATCGGCAACGGCGGGCTATACAAAACTTGCTGATGATCCTGCCAAAAAAGATGCTCTACCTGAAATCAATAAAGCCATCGAATTATGGGAAGCTGCATTAAAAGAATCGAATCCTGCCGACAAGAAAGCTAGGATTGATGCAGATGTAACAATGGCTTTATACTTTAATTTAATAGAAGGATATATCTGGGCTGATGAGTATGATAAGGCTAGTAAATTACTTGCGAAAATGAATGCGATGGATCCAAGCAAGAAAGAGCGACGTGAGGGAGAAGAGCTTTCCAGTTTATTGAAAGATCTCAAGTTCCGTTATGATGCAAATTACTAATTAATATTACCTACAAAAAATCCCATCCTTTCTCAAGGATGGGATTTTTTATAAATTACACTTTCAACTATTTTTTTGCAGCCCAATAAGCATTGTATTCATCAATAAATGCAAGCATATTTAGCAGTGTATATCCTTTTTCCTTGTTGGCAATCTTAGCTGATAATTCAGGATAATCAGTAGTTTGTTCTGCCCAGAATTTTGCAAACTTGAAAACGAACGCTGAATTTTCAAAAGGTTTTTCATCCATCTTTTGATAAACCTGCTTTGCATCAATAACGCGAGTTGCATCATTCATATCATACCACTCAAACTGAGAAAGTCTACCCGCTTTTGTGAGTAATACAAAGCGAACAGGTGTACTTGTGAGGCCTCCGCTATAATGAATCACTCTATAAGTTTTATCTGCAACTTTATATTCTTTCAAATCAGCAGGCTTATACGTAATATTCGTTTTTGAATCATTGGTATCAGTCATGAACACACACTCTTTTTGATTTTCGAGTTGTCCATTTAGAATTAGATAACCATCTTTTTTCTCCCCAGCTGCATTAATTACATAACCTGGATAAGGTTTACGATATCGGTAATTCTGCCAGTTCCAGTCTTGTGCTAAACCCAACTGCACGAATGCCGTTAAGATTAAAAGTAAAAAAAATCGATGTTGAGTTTTCATAGTGTTTTTGTTTAACCCCGAAATTACTCAAATCTTGCTCATGAAGCAGGTTGAATAATGACTTACTCAAATAGCGACATACGTTTGATAGTCAACACTATATCATTTTAATTGAATCTCATAGTAAAGCAGATGTAAGATTTCACACTGCTCAGTGTTAAAAATGACAAAAAATCATTTTTCGGAAATTTCATTTTATTAACTTAGTCCATTACAATGATCCTATGAATGCGATAAATTTTGACAAGTGGACCTCACTATTTTTGATTGCAGGAATACAGGGTTTATTTCTTGGTTTTTTACTGATCTTTTCTGCAAGAGGAAATAAAAAAGCCAATAGGATTTTAGGAACATTGATACTCGCATTTTCGTTAATGATAGGTTATTATGTAGCGTTCTGGTCAGGATTACTTCATGCACATGCTGGAATTTATGGGTGGACTGATCCGCTTTATTTAATTTTCGGACCATTGCTATTTTTTTATCTTTCGCAGTGGAAGGATCAACAACTTCCAAAAAGATTCGAATTTCATTTACTACCATTTTTTATCCACGTGCTCATTTATCTTCCGTTTTTGTTCTCAGGTGACATAGCCAAAAGGCAGATTATTAATGAAGCTTATCACTCACACAACCTCTACTTTTATTTAAGAATTACATTAGAGATCACTTGGAATTTAAGTATCCTCATTTATTCAATAGTACTAATCAGGATGCAACAAAAAACAAACCTTACTATTTCCTCATCCGGAAAATTATGGATGAAATTAATGGTATATTTTTTCGTGGGATATAGTTTTAGTACCATCAGTTATTTTATTTTACTCCATGCAGGTCTAATCAATGTAGAACGAGACTATGCGATTTCAGGAATGATGGCTGCCTTCATTTATCTCGTGGGATATCTGGGATTCCGTCAACCTGAACTCATTCATGGATTCCAAAATCAGAAAACTGCTCCACGATATACTCGTTCTACGCTGACTAAAGAAAAATCGATGGAGATCAAGGAAGCACTTATCCAACTGATGCAAAATGAAAAACCATTTTTGGAAAGTGAATTAAAAATTCAAGATCTGGCTTCTAGAATGGGATTAAGTATTCATCATCTGAGTCAAGTGATCAATGACCATTTGCAACAATCATTTCCCGAATTCATCAACCAATATCGGATCCGGGAGGCCTGCCGCTTACTTACTGATCCAAGATATAATCAGGAGAAAATTCTCGGAATTGCTTTCGACACCGGATTTGGCAACAAAGCTACTTTCAATGCTACCTTTCGAAAAATCACGGGAATGTCGCCAAGTGCGTACCGGCAAAATTCAGTCAGTGATGAAAAACATCTCCATGAAACCCTAAGATCTACTAAAATCGAGTCTGATCTTATAGGATAGTACCTTTTACGGCTTCCGAGACCTCACATTTGAGGAATAAACTCAAAGCCATGAAAAAACACCTTTTACTAATTTCGATTATTTCCTTGCTCTTTCTCAGAAGCAATGCCAGCATTATTCATGTTCCTGCTGATTACGCTCAGATCCAGACTGCCATTAATGCTGCAATATCCGGCGACAGTATTATTGTTGATCCCGGAACGTATTATGAAAATCTGAACTTCAGGGGTAAGAATATTTTCCTCAGCAGCTTATTTTATGTTAGCAGAGATACAGATTATATCCAACAAACCATCATCAATGGTAGTCAGTCATTGATGGTGGATACAGGCAGTTGTGTTATTTTTAATTCAGGAGAAGATTCCACAGCGACGCTTCAAGGTTTTACCATCACAGGAGGGAATGGAACCATCTGGACCGACATTCATGGAGCAGGGAATTATCGGGAAGGTGCAGGAATTCTGATTGAACTTTCCTCCCCTACCATCTGTTTTAATAGAATCATTTACAACAATGCAATCATGCTTGGCAGTGGCATCACGAGTTGTGGTGGTGGTGGCATTCGAATTAGTGATGGGAATCCGAAAATTCTAAATAATGTGATCGCTTACAATACTGGTCGCTATGGTGCAGGTATCGTACTAAACTATACGGCAGTAACTATTAAAAACAATCTGATTGCATTTAATATTGGTGGTCAAGATTTCGGTGGTGGTGGAATCTGGGCTTCTGGAAATTTTGCGGGTGGTAGTAAACTGATTGAAAATAATACGATCGTCAATAACCAATCGTTTACTCCCGGTGGTGGGATAAGAATGGGATCAACTGCAATTATCGTCCGTAATAATATAATATGGGGAAATATAGCAACTACACCTGCTACCTCTCAGATCTCTGCACCGGGTACATTTATAACAGCAAGATATAATGATATTCAAGGCGGATATAATGGGAATGGAAATATTAATCTAGATCCATTTTTTGTTGACAATAATCACTTTTGGCTAACTCCTGGAACATCAAATTGTATTGACGCAGGAGATTCTTCGCTTCCATACAATGATGTTGAAGATTTAGCAAACCTCGGTAATGCATTACTTCCTGCATTAGGTTTACTTCGAAACGATATAGGTGCATATGGAGGACAGGGTGCCCAATACTTACCTGCAATTTCGGGCACGGTAACAGGAATTAGCAGTGACTTGCAATATCCATTAGTACGTGTTTATCCCAATCCATCGAGTACAACCATTTCAATTTCTCCAATCATTGAAATGCCTCAAGTTGTATTTCTATTAGATGATTATGGACGCATGACTACAAAAATCAATACTACGATTGAGGAAGGACGTATGAATATAGACATTAGCCAATTGGAAAATGGAATTTATTTTCTGTACCTCAAAACTAGAGAAGGCGTAAAAGCACTACGATTTATTAAAAATTAATGAATGAAATGATACCGAATTAAAAATAAAAAGACCTCAGATCAGTATAGTACTACTGGGCTGAGGTCTTCTTTTAGTATAAGCTTACTTATTTTTTCTACTGAAAACGTAACGCGTAATAAAGATTCCTTTACCATCACCTTTGCCAGCATCACTTTCAACACCGCTAGTCACGAACATTAATGTCCAGCCTTGTGAAATCATTTCATTTAATTTAGAAGAAATCAATGCATCATTAGAAGCAATGTTCTGGAAATTAATCCCCACTCCACTGTAAAAGTTAAGGAGTTTTGTTTCCTGAAAATTATCAATTTTCATATCAGAACGTTTCTCTTTTTCTCCTCCGCCTTCTTCTTTTGCACCATCATCTTCTACATCTTTTGAAGAACGTTTGGTTGCAAATCGTTTATAATCGATTGGCTGTGCTTCATCGATGATACGGGAACGACCAAGACCCATTGGAACAATCGACTCAATCGTTGTAATCACTTTAACTTCTTGAGCAAAGGAATTACTCAATCCTGCAACTAGGATTACAGCTACTAATACTAACTTTTTCATTTTCATTTTTAGGCTTTTTAAAGTGATATAGGATTTGATTATGATGGCAAAATTATATAATTATATTTCTTAAGGCTAGTCCTTGGATTCTGCCTGAAATAAATTAACCTCTTGTAATCAAAGGTCAAAAACAAGAGTTCGAGATTAATTTTAAGAATTAAGTAATTGATTTTCAATTTGCTTAATTAAAAATAGATGCAATTTTTTCGAGCTATGATCTTAAAAAAAATAAAAAAACTAGAATTTCTATCTGCGTAAATGTCAACTCAACCCACAAAAAATAGAGATGAACTGAACTAACAAAAGTAGAATTATTGAAAAAATATTCCCTATTTCAAAAAACTGGTGTTCTCAATCTACTCTTAATCGTAATGCTTCCAATTTCTTTCGCGGATTGCTTTAGCATGATCCTCAATAAAAGCAGCTGAATCTTCATCACCTTTAATAATTGCAGCATTGTGAGCCATCCCATTTATATTTAGCGCTTCATCATAGCGGCGACCTGCATATAAAAACCAGCTGTATTTATCCAACGTTAAATAATCTTCGTTAGCATCATTACTAAAACGAATATTAAAAACATAATATCGGGTGTAAGGCTCCATCCATGATGTTCCAGCTGCAAGACATAATGCCACTAATAAAATAAAAATACGACCACCAGGAAGAACGCCTGGTTCACGGAGTGTTAAAAGAAGTGAGATTACCGATACTAACAAAGCAATCATCATTACTACTACGGTACCACCCAAAAACTTTACTTCAGAAAAGAAAAAAAGTAACCAGCTAACTGTAGCAAGTCCTAACCAACCAGCAGTACGTTTTACACCTGGCTGACTTTTAATCAATCTTGCAATCGACAAACCTAATAGAAGTAATAAACCTGTCAACATCACGATGGTGTGATATGGCAGATGCGACAACTTCATCAGAAGTCCTGCAAGAAATACAGCGAAGAAGAGAATCTCAATCATTTCAGATCAACGTATGAACAATTTTAGTGAACCTAAATTTATGATCAGGAATAACCAAGTACCTTAACAAATTGGAAGAATAGGTATCCTGAGCAATTTTGATAACGTAAAGTTATAGAGATTTCGTGTGTAATCCAAAAAACCTTGATCTAGCACCTAGCAGACTGAATCTGTTCTGTGCAAAAATGTTTCCTTTCAGAATACTATCTGAGTGGATGAAACCTAAATAATCCAAATTGAAAGAGTCTTTAATTTGATGAAGATTTAATGAATCCTAGGAAAAAAAGCCGCTAAAAAACAAAACTGGCTACCCCTAATGGAGTAGCCAGTTCTAACAAATACGTTGAACCTAGTAAGAAATTTTTTCTAGTCGTATCGTAACCATTTTCTTCTTTCTGAAATACTCACTTACTGCAATGTATCCAGGCTTAGCAGGCTCGAACCAAAGCGCAGAGCCATTAGTATTAATTGGAACTCTTTCATTGGAAAGCTTACCGTCCTCGTATTTAATAATTCCAAGTACAGCATCCGCTTTTTTACCATCCTCGCCTTTTCTGTTAAAATCAGTATAAGTGGAATAAAAACGACCTCTTGTATTATCTTCCTCCGTAAAATTATAATCAAAGCCGCCAACAGCTTTTACATAAACAGCTGTTAAAGCAGATGACCAATAAGCGGCACCTTGGGGGAGTAATACATTCGTAGATTTTTTCTCAAAATTTTTGAAATCTAAAAGGTTATATTGATCATCAAGAGTCATAACAACCATATCTCCAATATGCAGTTCAGCTGCTGAAGTAGCTCCTCTACCACCCGATAGAATTTGTGAAGCAGCACCCATTGCACTCACCTGACGTTTATACTGTTCACCAATAGCTACAATCTTATTGTCACTAGTGCGAATTACTTTGTGGAAATAAGTTTGGGTTTTATCTTTTTCATCAGGATCCATTTTACGAAATTTACGAATATCACCTGCCCAAGAAATTTTCTTAAACAACTGTTTTGATCCAGTTTTATCTAAAACCATAGCGAACAAACCAACACTTTTTGATTTCATAATTTCCTCACCAGGAAGATAATATTCTCCTATTACATTAAAAGTATTTGTTTCTTCATTTACAAAACAATTCATGACCGACAATTCAGAGTCTTCTTTCATTGGCTTCTCGAATAACTTCTTACCTGTGACAGCATCTAAGACCACAATCGCCCCATCCATTTTATTCGTCAATAATGATTTTTTCCGAATCACGTAGGCTACTACATACTTCGAGGAAGAATAAACTACATCGGCTACTTCAAGCAAATCAGATTTAACATCGGAACCATAAGTCCAGAGTGGACTCATGTCATTTCCAAAAGCTTCAATCGTATACCCATATTTATCATTTTTAACTAATGATTGTTTTACAAATCCTGATTCCCCAAGCGGAGAAATTGAAGGGTTGATATCGTCTTGTTGCATTTGGCTCTCAATCATTGCCTTTTGAATCCTGGAAATATCTTCGTACTTTTTTTCTCCTAGTTTCTTTCCTGTTTTGTCATAGGCGACTATCGAAAGATCTCCCTTACTATAATACATCATAGCAAAGCTTTTTCCGTTGTAACCTGCTTCTAAAAGAAAAGAACCTCTAGGTTGAAGAACATTGATTGACTTCACAGAATTCAGATTATTATCCAAAATCTGAAGAAGATAGGCATCATTTTTTTTATCAATTTTATCATCTAGATAAAATACGAAATAACCTGCAAGAGTTCCGCTCTCCTGAATTATTCCGGAATTCCTTAGTCTAAACTTGGTTACATTCTCGAAGGATTTTGTTTGTGCAAAAATCTGTGTCGAAAACATGGCCAGCAAAAGGAATACTGTAATTTGCTTTTTCATGATTTGATTACTTTTTTTTAGTTGTTGGGGTAAGGGTTAGTTTTTCAATTAATGCTTTAGTATTTCCGTTACTGAAATTTTTAAGATATTCTTCTTTTAATTTCACGAAATCCTCGTTCTTATTATTCGCATATGCAGTACACGTTAAAGCTGCTAGATACTCATCAAACTTTCTCAATTCAGGATTCTCCGGATAAACCATATTATAGCTCATCTTAGCCGATTCAACAATTTTGAGTTCCATCAAAAAACTTAAGAAATGATTGTAATTTTCTGAATGATCATCCGATGGCAATGCTACAAAATTTCCCACTTGACGATTCTTTTGCAGGTAACTGAAGATTGCCAGACACTTACTTTCCATCGCTCTTGGATATACATTATCCGGATATTTTTCAAGCATTCTTAGCGACAAATACATCGCTCTCCCAATATTACCAGTATAATAATAAGATTGAATTGTTTCTCCTTCAGCAAACATCTTCATTATTTTAAAAGTATCCTCCGGCAAAACATTTAGCTTTCCTGCTTGAAGCGCTGACCGCTTAATTTGTGATTCCAGTATGGCCTTTCGCACCATACAGTCGGGATGCGTTTTTAATGAATCTGCTAGTGAATCTTTTTCATACTCAAAACTCCCTAAAGAAGAACCTTGATAGTAGAACCAATCACTACGTGCTGGCACGTCAGCGAATGTAAAAAACTTCATTAGGTTTAAAGTGTCTTTCCAAATCTCTTCATCAACTTGATCTAGCATATCCATGCTTGTAACTGATTGCTGAACATCGTATCCTGTTTTTGACAAGAAGACTAAGCCAATAGAATCTGCTTCCGATTCATCACTTCTGGAATACCGCATATCACTCATTACTCCTGGTAATAACAAATCAGTAAGTTTTTTCTTAACTTGATATTCCTGATGGAGTGTCCGTTTCAACTGGCGTTGAAAATCCTTATTCATGTATTTCTCTGCCTTTGCTTGAATATCCCTATTCACATGCAAACGGTATTGATGCGCTAATTCATGACATAAAATAAATGCCAATTGAGCTTCATTATCGATGTAGTTGAGTAAACCTAAATTAACTACGATTGTACCATCTCCTAAATTATAGGCATTAGGTTGATCCGAGCGAGAAACAAATACCAACATATCCTGACGAATAACAGGATTCGCTTTTAGAATTATGTGCACAATATTTCTCACATAATTTTCTTCAGGACTTCCAATTAAGAAATCCCCATTCTCTATGGAATATGTTAAATATTCAGCACGACCTGTAAAACGATTTTGAATATACTCTTTGATATCTTTTGAAAGCTGCAAAGATTTTACTTTAGCAATTTCACTGGCTTTATTTTGTTTAATTTTTTCAATAGACAAACTATCTTTTTTAACAAAATCAGCAGCCAAAAAATGTTGTGGTAACTGCCCATGCGCTGCGAAACAGCTGAGCATACTTAAAACAAAAAAAGCCATCAACCTAGAGGAATTCTGTAGGCGATAATACAATAGACTCATGAGAGCGAATTCCAGGTTTATCTATAAAAAATAAACAACAGCATCATACAAATATGCAACTTCCTGAAATTAATCGATAATAAAGCTTCTCAATTCATGAATGCCTGATAATAAGGTAACTACTTCCTCAGGTTTTCTGCTTTTTCTTTTTAGCCGCAGGAAAAAGTACATTATTAAGAATCAAACGATAGCCCGGTGAATTTGGATGTAAAGCCAGGTCAGTTGGAGGATCTCCAACCATATGCTGATAGTCCTCCGGATCATGCCCACCGTAAAAAGTCCAGGTTCCTTTACCAAATTCTCCATGAATATAACGAGCTTCACCAGCGGCCTTATTTTCGCCCAATATTAATACATTTGATTTAATTAAATTAATATTAAACGAAGTGGTTTGTCCCATGAAGCCTTTGATAACTTGCTCATGATTTTGGCATAACATTGTAGGTACCGGATCCCACTTTGCAGAAAATTCAAACAACGTAAACACATCTTCATTACGAGGAACTTTACGTAATGTTGTCATGTCGATATTTGAAAATTCATACTCTAGCGGATTCGTTGTTAATTTAAAATCTTTAAAAGCAAAAGTATTATTATAGTTCAGTTTATTATTATAATCCGGTGTTGTTCCGTCACCATCATATTGCTTTTCGCAAATATCTAATCCTGCTGCCGCAAGTGCAATATCATAACTATCAGTTCCGGAACACATCGAAAAAAGAAAACCTCCACCGGCAGTGAAATCACGAATTTTTGTGGCAACGGCAAGTTTCATTTCCGAAACTTTTCCAAATCCCAATTTATGAGCCATGGTTTCATCAGAACGAACTTGTTCTTGATACCAAGGTGCATTGTGATACATCGCATAGAACTTTCCATACTGACCTGTAAAATCCTCATGGTGCATGTGTAACCAATCATACATTGCTAATTTATTATTCACGATTTCCTCGTCGTAAATAACATCATAAGGAATCTCTGCGTAAGTTAGAACGAGTGTTACTGCATCATCCCAAGGCAACTTATCTTTAGGTGAATATACAGCCATCTTAGGTGCTTTCTCCAGTTTTACTAGATCCATATTCACCTCTGGCTTGGCAATTTCATCTAAGATCCCTGCCGCTTGTCCATCAGCAATCACTTGATATCCGACACCACGAATTGTACACTCTTTTTCCAAAAGCGGAATCTGTTTAAACATAAAACTCCCTCCACGATAATTCAACAACCAATCCACTTCAATATTATTGGTAAGCACCCAAAAGGCGATGCCATATGCTTTCAAATGATTCTTCTGACTCTCATCCATCGGAATAAGAATATAGGCCGCCTGCAAACGGAAAGAAGCCATCAGCATAAAAACAGCAATCAAAAGAATACGACGGAGGTTCATCATCAATAAAACGAAATTATGGTCTGGATGTTACTAAGAAGTACAGAAGTTTTAAACCTGAGGTTAAAGTTCAGCATTTCCTATGAATCCCATGTGAAGGTATTGTAAGAAAATTCAATGCGTTTAAAACGGAGGTTCGTCCTGCATATCGTTCATTCTCGAGTTCCGAGTGACACGTTCAGGCTCAACCCGAGGATTTGGGAAATTAACAGGAGGAAGAGTTTCATCCACGAAGTCGAAAGAGTCCATATCCGTGAACTTGGTGAGATGTCCGAGGAACTTCAGATTTACCGTTTTTAAAGCACCATTTCTGTTTTTTGCAACGATAATCTCCGCAAGATTTGTTGTTGGCTGATGATCTTCCGTTTCAGAGAGTCCATAATATTCGGGACGATAAATGAACATTACCATATCTGCATCCTGTTCAATCGCTCCTGATTCACGAAGATCACTCAACTGTGGACGTTTAGCTTGTCCGCGAGTTTCAACAGCACGACTTAACTGCGACAATGCAATGATAGGAACACTGAGTTCTTTTGCAATACTTTTTAGAGAACGTGAAATATGACTGATCTCTTGTTCACGATTTCCGCCTCTGTTATTCTCACCTCCACCCGACATCAGTTGGAGGTAATCGATGACGATCAATTCTATTTTTTTCTCCGCAGCTAAACGACGGCATTTGGCACGTAATTCGAAAACGGTAAGAGCAGGAGTATCATCAATATAAATAGGTGCATTCGTTAACGGAGTAACTTTTTTATTCAGTTGCTGCCATTCATGATCTGCCAATTCACCTTTACGTAATTTCTCAGTATTGATTTCTGTTTCGCTTGAGATCAAACGATTCACAAGCTGAATCGAAGACATCTCCAAACTAAAAAATGCCACAGGCTTATTGAAACCTACAGCAGCATTTCTCGCAAGACTTAATACGAATGCAGTTTTACCCATCCCCGGACGAGCAGCAAGAATAATAAGATCCGACTTCTGCCATCCTGCTGTAACACGATCCAATTCGGTAAATCCGCTAGGCACTCCTGTTACACCAGTTTCCTGACGAGCGGCGACTTCCACTTCCTTGATAGCTTTCGAAATCAAGGTATGCATGTCTTCGTATTTTTTACGGATATTACTTTCAGCGATAGCAAAAAGATTTCGCTCAGCTTTATCTAGCAATTCAAGAACATCTGTTGTTTCTTCATAAGCATCACGAATAGTTTCACCAGAGATACGAATCAATTCCCGTTGAATATATTTCTGCAAAACAATTCTTGCATGAAACTCAACGTTAGCTGCGGATGCAACACGATTAGTTAGCTGTGTAATATAATAAGCTCCGCCAGCAATATCTAGCTCACCAGTTTTGCGCAACTGTTGTGTAACGGTAAGCAGATCGATAGGTTGAGTTTGATGAAAAAGCGTTTGAATAGCGAGGAAAATTTTCTGATTCGCATCTTTATAAAAGCAATCTGGATGAAGCACATCAATCACACTTGTCACTGCATCTTTATCGAGCATGAGTGCTCCTAAAACAGCTTCTTCAAGGTCAACGGCTTGAGGAGGAAGTTTCCCCGTGATCATGTCGGAGGATCCTACCTGCTTCACTGTTTTTCTCCTCGTAATTCCAGGCTCTGTGCTCATATTTCAAAGGTAAGAGGGCAAGCCCTCAATCTGCAATTTAATTTTCAGGTTCTTTATTCACTGTCGGATTTTCAATGCATTAAGTTACTGACAAAAATAGCCGGCTGTAGTGGCCGGCTGTCAATGCTTGCATTCCGGAATGGTTAATCTTCTTTATACACGCCCATGGCGCAGAATTTATCAATCCGTTTTTTAATGCGCTCTTCCGGATTCATTTTTTCTAGCAGGGTAATATTC
This sequence comes from Bacteroidia bacterium, assembly GCA_038320345.1. Taxonomy (GTDB): domain Bacteria; phylum Bacteroidota; class Bacteroidia; order AKYH767-A; family OLB10; genus JBBQED01. The sequence continues at coordinate 11,979 of JBBQED010000018.1, read as the reverse complement.
TTCAGGATTTCGGCTTTAGTGATTTCAAACATTTCTGTAGGATTGGAATGCGCACCACCTATGGGTTCACGAATAATTCCATCAATGAGATGCAATTTACTCATATCCACTGCCGTTAGTTTGAGTGCATCTGCTGCACGTTCTTTGTTATCCCAATTTCTCCAGAGAATACTCGAACACGATTCAGGAGAAATTACCGAATACCAAGTATTTTCGAGCATCATTACTTTATCACCAATTCCAATTCCTAATGCTCCACCGGAAGCTCCTTCTCCTATAATAATACAAATCACTGGTACTTTCAGGATCGACATTTCAAAAAGATTACGCGCAATCGCTTCACCTTGTCCGCGTTCTTCTGCTTCTAGTCCAGGATAAGCACCGGGAGTATCAATCAGTGTAACAATCGGCTTATTGAATTTCTCGGCAAGCTTAAAGAGACGCAAGGCTTTACGATAGCCTTCTGGATTCGGCATACCAAAATTTCGGAATTGACGGGCCTTAGTATTATTTCCTTTCTGCTGCCCAACAAACATTACGGTACGTCCTGCAACACTACCGAAACCTCCGATCATTGCTTTATCATCTTTCACCTGACGATCGCCATAGAGTTCGATGAAATTTCCTTCCGTCATTGCATGGATATAATCCAAGGTATATGGACGGTCGGGATGACGGGATAATTGTACCCGCTGCCATGCTGAAAGGTGACTGTATAGCTCCTTCTTCGTCTTATCAATTTTTGACTCGAGATCTTTAATGACCGTTTCCACGTTCACTTTTCCTTTCTCTTGAATTTGCTTAGCTTTTACAAGCTGATCATTCAATTCTTCAAGCGGTTTCTCGAAATCCAACAGCGTACTGCTCATACTTGGCTGGTTAGTGGAAGACAAATATACCCGAAAATAAAAAACCTTAGTTTCGCATACTGCAATTCCTCTGCAAACTAGGTTATTATGATTTCAACGGCTCCCTGCAAGATTAATCTTGGATTACAAGTAATTTCCCTTAGAAATGACAATTTTCATGAGTTGGAAACCCTGTTTTATCCAACAGGATGGAGCGATTTGTTGGAAGTAATAGCAGTAGGCAATGTACCTTTTGACCTGACATTCAGCGGGTTAAAAGTACCTGGAAGCTCTGCTAACAATCTTTGCTATCGTGCTTGGGAACTACTTTCTAAAGACTACCTCTTACCTAATTTGAAAGCACATTTACATAAAATTGTGCCCATGGGTGCCGGACTTGGCGGAGGTTCATCCGATGCAGCTTTTATGTTAAAACTGATCAATCAGGTAGTCAAACTGAACATTTCCGAAGAAAAACTGAAATCCTACGCTGCATTATTGGGTAGCGATTGTCCTTTTTTCATCGATAGCCGTCCTTGCCTAGCAAAAGGTCGCGGAGAACTGCTTTTCCCCACCGATATAACACTCAAAGGATATTACATGGTCATTGTAATGCCCGAAGTAACTGTTGGCACAGCCGAAGCCTATCGGTGGATTACGCCGAAGGTTCCGCAAAGATCAATCGCAGAAATTATTCAGCTTCCAATACAAGAATGGCAAGGCTTGCTCCTCAATGATTTTGAAGAACCTGTTGCTTCAAGATTTCCAATAATCAGAGAAATTCGTGAATCACTTTTACAGCATGGTGCAATCTATGCAAGTATGAGCGGAAGTGGTGCTGCTGTTTTTGGAATTTTTAAAGAAGAAATTAATTTTAGTTTTTCCAATTCAGTTATCTGGAAGGGACCATGTGAATATTGATGTTACTTTTCGACTTCAGAAATATTTGGCAAATATTTTTCTATTCAACACGGTCCTATTTATTTTACTACTCCTCCCCCCGATTCATCATCGTGTCCTTTGATGTTTTTTAATAATTTATTTTTTTCAAAGGATTTATCGAGACTATCCATTTCTGTTTTCATAGATGCACTTTGCACATAATCTCCTAACTGATCTAAATCTGGCATCCCTGCATTCATCCATGCAGTATACCAAAAGCTAGAGACCGCCAAAATCGCAGCGCGCATTCTTCTTTCCACCATTCCATCCATCATTTTAGCATAAGCGGCACTATATTCTTTGCTATACGTTTTAACAAGCATTCCACCTTTATCTTCCCAAGCATATTTACGATCAGCAGGAAATATTTTATTCAGATCATGTTCCATTTGTAAAACAGAATCATGTGCCGCATAACTAGCTCTCAATATATGCCAAGTATAGTCAACAGGTTTTGCGATATAAGTACATTGTCCAGTGAAATAATCATACTCTTCTCCATACAATTCAGGCAAGCGGCTTTCCCAGAAACCATGAATACCATTCTGACCGGTTAATTGTCCGTTGTAGTTGCGGGTACAATGCAAGGGTACATGTGCATCACCAATATAATGACCTATTTCAGCAGAAATTCTAAGAATCCTTTCTTGATCATGCGCTTTAAATGCATTGGTAAGTCTGGCTAACATTAGGGGAATATGATATCCTACAATGCCATGTGCTTTCAGGGAATCTTCACCAAATTTCGCCACAGCCTCCGACCAATATTTTGGCAAACTATCAAAAGGATGTTCCCCGTAACGATCCAGATCCATAAAATGTCGGGGCGCTTCTTCCGGATCTGAGTACCTACGTTTATCAGGATCTACAGCATGCACCGTTAAAAAATCGATATGCTTTTTATAGAATCCAATCATTCTTGGAGGCAGTGTAAAAACAGCCATTTGATTGATACGTTGATGACCCCAGAATCCCCAGGCCAAGAGAGTGATGACCGTACCTGGTACGATCAAACACAACAGCGTAATGCTGAGCTTTTTTTTCATGGACAATAGTTTTAAAAATTAATTTTATAAATGGGGAGCTGTCCGGCTCCTTTTATTGTGTCCATTGAAAAATCAATGGGTCATTTCTGATTCACGAATACAAAGAAAAGAAAAATATTTAATCAGCAATCACTAATACTCCATTTACCATTATTGGAACAACGGGAGCGAGATTAAAATTCAGGCAATACTCAATATCATCTTCTATCTGGAGTTTTTCTAAACGCTTACGATGGGAGGATTCCATTAAAAAACCATTGATATCATCCTTTGCAAGTAGATACAAATGACGAGCAGCTAGGGCAGCGTCTCTCATTTTGGTAAGTTCAAAATCATCAACCAATGTGTTCACAACAGCACCTGCAAATAAGGTATCTTCCAAATTGAATGAGTTCTTCCATCCCGAACAAAGTAGAAGTACATTTTTATCCTGCTTGTTCAACCAAGCACATAATGCTTCATGATTCAGAAATGAACCCGCAACAATCTGGTAGGCATCTTTAGCTGCAGCGATCGCCTGAGTTCCATTCGTTGTAGACAAAGCAATATTGCGACCTTTCACGGCATCTGTCATATAGCTAAACGGAGAATTGCCCAGATCAAAACCATCAAGCATCTCTCCATTCCGTTCTGCACCAATCAGAAAACCTTTCTCTTTATACGACATACTTTCTTCTACTGTGGCCACTGGAACAATACTTTGCACTCCATTTGCAAATGCCACACAAATTGATGAGGTAGCTCTTAGTATATCAATCACCACTACGATAGCATCACTGATATCATGTAAATGAATCAGGGCAGGCGAAAAACAAACATCGAGTGTTCTCGATTTCATCATAATTGAATTCTGATTTCCGGTAAGTTACTTCTTTAAAAAAGGTGTTTTCACAACGGAAGCTTTAATCGATTTATCACGGATGCGGATAAAAATTTCTGACCCTTCGGTAGTAAGCGCTTTTTGCACATAACCCATCCCTATTGCCTTCTGTAAACTTGGGCTCTGTGTTCCACTAGTTACAATACCGATGATAGCACCACTCGCATCTGCAATTTCATAACCATGACGAGGAATTCCTTTTTCTATCATCTCAAACCCTACCAATTTACGAGTAACACCCGCTTCTTTCTGTGCTTTGAGGGCGGTGGAATTGGTAAATTCTTTCGTGAATTTTGTAATCCAACCAAGACCAGCTTCTAGAGGAGAAGTAGTATCATCAATATCATTTCCATACAAACAGAAACCCATCTCCAAACGTAAAGTATCACGACAACCCAGTCCGCAAGGTTTAATGCCTGCATCCTTACCAGCTTCCATCACTGCATTCCAAATTTTCTCTGCGTACTGATTTTCAAAATACAATTCAAAACCACCAGCACCCGTATATCCTGTGTTAGAAATGATCACATTTCCACAACCAGCAACTACTCCTTTATGAAATGAATAATAGGGAATCTCTTCTAATTTGACCTCCGTTAATTGCTGAATCACTGCCATCGCTTTCGGACCTTGCACAGCGAGCAAAGAAGTTTTATCAGAGATGTTGTGCATCTCTACGTTCTTGGTATTAAATTTCTGAATCCAGTTCCAATCTTTTTCGATGTTGGAAGCATTCACAACTAACATATAATGTCCGTCTTCTAAAGCATACACGATAAGGTCATCCACAATTCCACCATTTTCATTTGGCAAACAGGAGTACTGGGCTTTCCCCGGTGTAAGTTTAGCAGCATCATTGCTTGTCACCCTTTGAATCAGATCGAGTGCATCTGGACCTTTCAAAACAAATTCCCCCATGTGAGAAACATCAAACACTCCGACAGCATTTCTTACTGTTTCATGTTCTATGGTGATTCCTTCGTACTGAACTGGCATCAAGTAACCGGCAAAAGGCACCATTTTAGCGCCGAGTTGGGTATGAAGATCTGTAAGAGCGGTTTGTTTGAGTTCGGTTGCGATGTCTGACATTTTTTTGAGGCTTGGGGGGCAAATTTAACTTTTTTCGGGGTTGATGAGCTTTTCGAAGAGCTGTAGATATCTATCACGTTGAGACGCAACTGAATAACGGTCGATAACGGTTTGTCGGGCTTTTAGACCCATTTCCCGCCGAAGTTGAGGGTTTTCGACGAGCATTGAAATCCGATCAACCCACTCTGCTTCTGAGGAGGCTAGAAATCCATTGATGCCATGTTCTACAATTTCAGTATTCACTCCTACCGGCGACATTACCGGCGGGATCTCCATAGCCATATATTGCAAGCCCTTAAATCCACATTTACCTTTCGACCATTCATCATCTGGCAAAGGCATAATTCCAATATCGATATCTCTTAATTCTTCGACTTCATTTTGGAGGGTCCAAGAAACACCTGAGATTCCCAATTTTTCATTTTTATAGGTGGGATCACCGATCAGTTTAAACCTCAAACGATCACCATATTTATCTCTTAGTCGAGTCAAAATTGCTTCTGCCAAACGGAAATGCTTCACGGTAGTCATGCTTCCGGTCCAGCCAATACAAATCACTTCTTTATTCCAATCTCTCAACAGATCAGGCTGATGATAGTTGGTATCGATAGTGGTAGGAATTACGGTCACTGAAGGATTAAACTGTCGTGCGTAATCGGCTAGATAATTATTACCGGCTACAATATGATCACATAACTTAATGATATTGGCAGTTTTAGAAGGGCTTTTTAGCCACCCTAAACGTTTATTTGCTTCTGAAACATCAAAGTGCCAGATAGCATCATCAAAATCAAAAACCACCTGAGCCCCTGATCTTGCAAAGAGTTTTTCAAAGAAAGTAGAGCCCGTCATGAAGGCTTCTCTTTGTATGAAGATGATATCATAATCACTAGCCGCAACAACATCCCTAAGACGCTTAAACCAGCTTTTCATGAATATATAAGCTTTGATCGGCAAGTTGCCAGGCTGATAAAAAGTGCTGTCATCTTTTTCGCTAATCAGGTAGGACAAATCCCATTCAAAGCCTTTTTCCAGGAAAAAATCCAGGTATTGTTCGAAGCGAAAACGCTGACTAGGCGATCGATTCGGTCGATGGGCTGCTATGAATAGCACACGAGGCATAGAGGAAAGAAGAGTTGGAATTCGTGCAAACTTAGCCAATTCAAAGAAAGGATTGATAAGGCAGCCTTTCTTCCCAATTGAAAATGGTATCTTTACACATATAAATGCAGCAGATCAAAAAAATGAACCGCGTATTTGAACGATCCATTCCCAGGTTAGTAGTTTTTCTGGTTGACGTAACAATATGCTGCTTATCACTATTTGCAGCCTATTTATTACGATTTAACTTCTACATTCCTTCCACGGAAGTCGCTACATTTCATCTCGTTTTTCCTTTCGTTTTGGGTGTTCGTGTTGCCTCTTTTCTGATCTTCAGAACTTATGCTGGCTTAATTCGATATACCAGTACCAGAGATGCATTCCGAATCTTACTCACTTTACTGGGAGGAAGCATCGTTTTTATTCTGAGTAATCTTATCAGCTATCCGATTAGCGGAACCTACATCGTTCCTTTCTCCATTATTGCCATCGACTACCTCATGAATGTATTCGTGATGATAGCAAGTAGACTTATGGTGAAAGTGGCTTATATGGAACTTAAAAATCCAAGTAAAGAAAAATCTGGTGTTATTATTTATGGAGCAGGAGAAGCAGGCTTGATCACCAAAAGAACATTGGATAGAGATAAAGGAACGCGCTATAAAGTAGTTGCTTTTGTTGATGATGATTTAAAAAAAACTGGAAAGAAACTAGAAGGAATTAGAATTTATCCTCCTGCTAAACTTGAGGAACTGCAAGAAAATAATGACATCAAGCATCTGGTTATTGCCATTCAGAATATTTCTGCCATGCGCAAACAGCAAATCAGTGAAGCTTGCTTGAAATACAATACCAGAGTGTTGAATGTTCCTCCAGTAAGATCCTGGATTAATGGAGAACTCTCTTTCAAGCAGATTCGAAAAATCAATATTGAAGATTTGTTGGGTAGAGAATCTATCAAACTAGATACCGCAAAAATCAGAAGTGAAATTACTGGTAAAGTCATTATTGTAACTGGTGCTGCAGGATCAATTGGAAGTGAAATTGTAAGACAGATCATACCCTTCCGTCCGCGATTACTAATCATGCTCGACATGGCAGAGTCTCCATTGTATGAACTTGAATTAGAAGTAACGGAGAAATTAAACTCAAAACTTTGTCAGGTAGAAACGGTGATTGGCGATATACGTAATTTAGAACGGATGCGTAATGTATTTCAAACATTCCGACCTGATACCGTTTATCATGCTGCAGCTTACAAGCATGTTCCGGTGATGGAAAACAATCCTAGTGAATCCATTCTGAATAATGTAATGGGAACAAAAATTCTTGCTGATTTGTCGGTAGAATTTAAAGTGAAAAAATTTGTGATGATCAGTACGGATAAGGCGGTTAACCCTACTAACATCATGGGAACAACTAAACGTATTGCCGAAATTTATACACAGGCTCTTGATAAAATCAGTAACACTCGATTTATAACTACGCGATTTGGCAATGTGCTTGGATCTAACGGAAGCGTCATACCGAGATTCAAAAAGCAGATTGAAAGAGGGCAGCCATTAACAGTCACGCATCCTGATGTAACACGTTACTTCATGACCATCAGTGAAGCTTGTCAGTTGGTTTTGGAAGCTAGTGCATTTGGTAAAGGAGGTGAAATTTTTATTTTTGATATGGGTGAATCCGTGAAGATTTCAGACCTTGCCAAGAAGATGATTCAACTCAGTGGATTGGAGTTAGGAAAGGATATTCAGATTATTTACACTGGACTCCGACCTGGTGAGAAACTCTACGAAGAATTATTAGCGAATGAAGAAAACACCTTAGCAACGCATCATAAAAAAATTATGATCGCAAGGGTGAAAGAATATGATTTCAGTACGATCTCTGAGGAAATTAGAGAACTCATTGGATTATTTAGTTCTCAGAATAACGAGGCAATCGTTAAGAAGATGAAAGAAATAGTTCCTGAATTCGTTTCTCAAAATTCTATTTACGAAAAACTGGATGATCATTCGGTAGTCACACCTGCAGAGGAAAAACAGTTGACCTTTCAAGGGTAATTTTTCAAAGCAAAAAAATATTTTAATTGAAATCAAATTTTTTATTAGGTAGATTTCATGAACTTATTCTGATTGCAATCAACGTTTTTCAATCTTAATAATTCCTGTTGCAAAATAAAAGCCTCAATGGTTTTCATCAACTTCATGAGTTCCATTTCATATGTAACAATACTTACAATTATTGTTTCTGAAACATCCTTGCAATTTGCACTAAATTGAACGGTGGCAATAAAAATGATTGGCAAGATGAACAACTAAAAGATCATTGAAAATCCAATTCCTGCATGCTTTCCATCGAACACAGGAATTAAACTTGCAGAGGTAGCTTTGGGATTATTGAAATGGAACACTTTTTCACTCAGGAAGGGATTCATCCAATAGGCAATTTTCGTACTTAAAATACCAAATCCGGCACCAGCTACAATATCATTACACCAATGGCGGTTATTATAAACCCGAAAAATTCCAGTCCCTGCAGCCACCACATAACCTGCAAAACCATACCATGGCGAAACATCTTTATATTCGATTCTCAGGAATTCAGCTCCTGCAAATGCCATGGTTGTATGGCCGGAAGGAAATGAATTGTGGGCAGTACCATCTGGTCGTTGTTCCTTTGTAAGGTGCTTCAGACCAGTAACTGTAATTCCGCTAATTACTAACGAAGTGGCAAGAATTACGCTTCTATCTCTGAAATTATTTTTTCCTTTTACTCCAAAAGCGTTCAATGCATACACTGTAGCAGCAGGCAAATACTGGGAGAAGTCATCAATTGTTATTTTTTTGTCGATATGCTCCACCACTTCCTCTTGCACATTTTCATTAAAATCTTTAATCTTATGGTTTTGCAACCCCCAGAAACCTACTCCAATCAATACAGAAGGCAAAATTAGTTTTCGAGCTGCATAATCGTATTGCAACGAATCTCTCGTAATTTTAACCTTATGATACTGCTGGCTGAATACAAAGCAAGAGTGAAAAACAAGAGATAAGCATAGAATTATTGATTTTGCTGACATCTGTTTATTATTGGCATGAAACTACATAAAGAACGCAGATGAATTGCTTAATATGATAAAAGTTCTACCTTAATATCATAAAGTTCTTATTGTTAATGATAAATTCATACGATGCCACTAAAAAAAGGATTCAACGGAGCTATAAGGATCAGTTTTTTACCTTATTCAATTTTTGCATGAACATATGTTCCGCTGACTGATAATAAGATACTATCTTCTGTTGCAAAGCCGCATTCACCGCTTCAGTTTTCATCTCACCACTGTATCGATCATACGAATACTGAGAGATTTTCTTTTGAGGTGCTAAAATAAGAATCTGATTATTCTCCATATATCCTAGCTTTTCGTAAGTCCCTACAAAAGCACGTTCCTCTTCTGGTTTCATGGAGATAATATCTTTACCAAAAAATGTGGTTGTATATGACCAATTAAGCAGTGCAGCCAAAGTTGGAGCGACGTCTACTTGGCTACAAAGTTTATCTACTTTTTCCGGATGAATCATTTGAGGACAAAAAATGATACATGGAATCTGATATTTTAAAACAGGAATCTCTGTTTTTCCAGCACTACTTCCATTATGATCTGCCACAATAATAAAAATGGTATTGTTGTACCACGGCTTAGAAGACGCCATCTTAAAAAGCTGTTGTAAAGCATAATCAGTATACCGCACTCCTCCCCTCCGATTATCTGGTAAAGGAATTCCGATTTTAGGAAAAGTATAGGGACGATGATTAGATGTTGTCATGATAAAATTCAAAAAAGGTTTCCCTTCTGAAAATGATTTATCTGCCTCTTTTACGGCTCTTCTAAATGCATCTTCATCGCAAGTACCCCATACATTTGCAAAAGTAATTTCGTTGGCAGCAAGTGTACTCCGGTCAATAATTTCATATCCATTACCAGCGAAAAAAGTATTCATGTTATCAAAATATCCATAACCTCCATAGATAAATTTATTCTGGTATCCTTTCGATTTAAACAACATCCCCAAAGAATACAGATTATCATTATCTGGACGACGCACAATAGATGCTCCAGGTGTTGGAGGAATGCTAAGATTCAATGCTTCTAATCCCCGAACAGTTCTTGTTCCATTCGCATACATATTTGTAAAAAATAATGATTGCTCCGCAATAGAATCCAGAAATGGTGTTTCATATTCATCCGGCTCTTTAATGTAACTCATGTACTCCCCACTAAGGCTTTCCACCGTAACGAACATTACATTTAATTTTTTCTCCTCTCCCTTTGCTGTAACCTGATAAACCGGTTGTAAAAAATCACTTGATAAATAATTTCGTGAAGAGTTTTCCATCGCCTTACGCGTGGTGCCGAAAGCTTGTTGATCATCAACAGTAAGATAAAAACGGTCGTAGTCGAGTTGATTATTTTTAAAAGCTTCAAACAAAGAATAAATTCCATTTTTAGCCAGTTCTTTATTGTAACTATTATCACTAATCTCCGCCCAATTTATCGTCACAAAAAACAAACTAAATATTGGCAACACCAGTAATGTAAGAGTTGCTTTCAAACGATCACGCAACGACTCTTCCGATTTTAGTCCGGTCTGAATCCAACCTCTTTTTTTTACCCACCAAACTATACCGGCAGTAATCAAGGCAACTCCCGAAATTAACAATGGCAAGGAATATGATTCGACGATATTTCCTATTACTTCTGTGGTATATATTAGATAATCGACCGCAATAAAATTATACCGCACTTCAAATTCGTCCCAGAAAAAATATTCAGCAAAGCAATTAAACACTAAAATAAAAATAGTTAGAGAAAAAAAGCTCCAAACCAATGCTCGATAAATTTTTGTTCTGGCAATGACCGGAGGAATTATCAGAGTAATTATTAAATAGGGCAACATAAAGTAACTTAATGCCACCAGATCAAAAAAGAATCCTACACTGAAAGCTTTGATCAATTCCCAGATATTAAAGCTCATGGCTCCTGCTGAGTAGCATAAAAGTATGACCCTGCAAATCAGTGCGAGCCCCAGAAAAACTATACTCAATGCTTTTACAGTACTCAATCTTCCGGGGAATAATTTTCTCATTATCAAATTAATTTTTTTATTGACTCCAATTTTTCCCAAGAAAACACTTACCTAATTTCAACACTCTAATTCTGCAAACTAATTCAACTATTACTTAATAAGTTTAACCATGGATCGTTTCTTTCACACCAAATCTACCAATGATTTCACCTTCGTAGTCTAGCCATTCTTGCCATCTCTTCTCTATATCTTCACCTTTTGCATATTGCTTTGCAAAGCCAAGAAAAGTAGTATAATGATTCGCTTCACTAACCATCAACTCCCGATAAAATTCACTCAAGTCTTTATCTTGAATATTTTCTGACAGCACTCTAAATCGTTCACAACTTCTAGCTTCAATCATTGCTGAGAACAACATACGATCGATGAACTGCGTTTGACGTGATCCACCTTTACGTTGAAAATCATAGAGCAGATTTACATATTCATCTCTACGTTCTCTGCCAAGTACAAATCCTTTATCTACTAAGCGTTGATGCACCTGTTGAAAGTGATCCAGCTCTTCTTTTGCCAGTTCCAGCATAGCAGTAACGAGATCTGTTTTTTCAGGGAATTTAATAATGATGGAAATCGCATTCGTGGCCGCCTTCTGTTCGCAATACGCATGATCAGTTAGGATCTCCTCAATGTTGGATTCCACAATATTGACCCATCGTGGATCTGTAGGTAACTTCAGCCGGAACATAAATTTCAATAATGATTAATACTTGAGTAATTCATGCATCGCTTTTGCAACTTTATCAGCATTGGGGAGCATGGTAAATTCTAAAATTGCATTCAGTGGAATAGCAGGTAAATTTTCTGAGCCAACTACTGTTACAGGTGCTTCCAAATCATGAAAACACTGTTGTTGTATTCTGCCAGCAAGTGCTTGAGCAAAAGAATTATTATTAGGTTCTTCGGTTAACACCATACACTTG
>JBBQED010000017.1:0-73547 GCA_038320345.1 Bacteroidia bacterium | reverse complement strand
AGCTGGGTTGATAGCAGCATTGTTATCGTTACAATCACCAGTACAAGTGAAGTAACCATCACCATCTACATCATAACCTTCATCAATTGAACCATTACAGTTGTCATCGATTAAGTTACACACTTCAGTAGCAGCAGGATTAACTGCAGGAGAAGCATCATCACAATCTGTGTTGTTAGCAACATAACCAGCAGGAGGAGTGAATGAACAAGAAGAGATAGAAGAAGAAGGGTTACCATAAGTATCACCATCAGCATCTGCATAGTAAGTTGCAACTACAGGATCAACAGTGATAGACTGAGAACTACTATAGCAGATATCAATTCCACCTAAAGTATAAGTGATAGAATAAGTACCAACACCAGCCGCAGAAGGAGTGAAGGTGTTACCACTCACACCAATACCAGAGAAAGTTCCACCAGCAACCGCAGCATTTAATGCAATCGGAGTTGAAGACAACACACAAGCATTCGCAGGAAGACCAGTGAAAGAAGGATCTGCAAAACCATCATCGATGATATTTACAAAAATGTTTCCAAAAGTAGTTCCGGAGTAACCATCCACTTGAATGAAGTAAGTCTGACCTGGATTCAAGCAATGGGAGAATGTTTGAGAAGCGAAGATTACAGGGATAGATAAACCATCATCGTTTGCTTGTAATAAGGTAGCACCACCAGAAGTAACAGCGTTACAATCAGCAGCAGAATAAATGGCTAATTGACTATCCCAACCTGGAGTCTGAATTGTATAACGACCAGAACCATTTGCAGGAACAGTGAAAGTGAACCAAACAGAAACTGTTGCAGTAGCTTCACACCATCCGTTTTGAACATTACAACCTAATGCAGGAGGAACTGGTTCGCCCGCTTGTCCAGTTGCACCAATGTTTGTATAAGGACCATTGTTTCCAATATTGACAGGTAACGCTCCACAAACGTTATCGTTAATAATAGAAGCAACAACAGTGATGGAATTAGAAGGGGAAGAAGTACATCCTGCTTCAGAAGCTAAAACACGGATATAGAATGTACCAGCGCTATTTGCATTTAAGTTAATTGGAGTAGTATTCGCAGTACCGGGAATGTTGGTAAATGTTACATTGTCAGTAGAAGATTGCCAAATGAAATTAGCAGTCTGTCCAGTAACATCGAATAAACCAGGAGCCCCACCCACAACTAATGTAGAAGGACCAGTAGCAACTCCACCAGCTGGTGCTGGAACAGCAGAAACTAATACGCTACCAGACTCAATAGAAGACAATCCGCAAGTTACCACACAACGATAGTAAGTAGTCGTAGTAGGATTAGTAGTGTAGGTTGATAATGTTGAAACTGGACCAATATTAATATACGATAAATCATCAAAAGAATATTGCCATTGATAAGTTTGTCCAGATCCAACGCTATTTCCTGTTAATGAAAGATTAATTGCAGGGCTACCTGTTTCACAGAAAGTAGAAAGGCTTGAGATTGCTTGACCTGAAGTTGGAGGATCAGTACAAGGAACAAGAGGAAGAATATTAATTAAATAATCTTCTGTTTCTCCCCAAGTGTAAGTGCCACAAGGAGTGATAACTGTAGACTCTACTACAACAACACGCATTGCAGTTTGTCCAACAGCGGCTGTTACAGGAATCGTTATCGTTCCAACATCTGTATGGTTTCCAGTGAAACTTGCTCCTAAGTAAACATTCTCCCCAGGATCCGTAAATGAGCCATTTTGATTGTAGTCGATATAAATTGCGAATCTGTTACCAAAAGCTCCTCCACATGATGTTTGCGTAACTGAGAATGGGACAACATCTAGACGTGTAACATCAGGAATAGCCGGAGCTCCAGCACCTGATTTGTAGTTGGAATACATGCTTACCACAGATCCCGGACCCGGTGCAAGAGTCGCACAACCGGAACTATTATTCAATGAACCGAAAGTTACGTTTGAAATATCTTCATCAGCAGTACTAGTAGCTGAAGAGGCACAGTAGCAATTGTAGAATGGATTAACGTTTACTTGAACAGGAATAGAGTAATCCGATAAACCGCTATTAGTACAAGTAACAAAGCAACGGAAGTAAGTTGCAGTAGTTACAACACTACTATAATTTGCAGAAGTTGCACCTACGATAGGAGACCAAGTTGCGTTATTCGGTGAAGATTCCCATTGATATGTTGTACCTGTACCTTGTGTATTTTGCACAGAAAATCCTACTGGACTACCAGGACAAGTAAACGTAGAAGAGGCAATAGTATTTCCAGCAGTAGGTTGACCAGCGCAAGGAACTGCTGGAACAAAATTGATAAATCCAATAAATCCACGTGGAGTGTTGGTAGGAGAAGCTAATGTTCCACCATAACCATTGCTCGTACATGCGTTGATTGTACAACCACCACCTACAAATGTACAAGTCTGAACACCGACTGTACTGTAGCGTATTGATGATGATAATGAAACGCAGAAAATGTAGTAGCTATTTGCTGGTATTGAAACGTTCATTCCAGATAAAACAGTTTGTGCAGTAGCTCCGGATCCTGTAGTGTTTGTTACAGTAGCTACACTTTGAGAAGCTTGTAAAGTCCATCCATTCACAGCAGAAATAGCTCCTGGCGCTCCTGGTGAAAATCCAACTGTTGGCTTTGTCCAGAATTGTGCCGTCTGAGTTGCTGTAGTACCTGCACATGTTCCGATGGAATTAATCAGAACTGGGAATGCATTACTATTAAAAAAGGTAAACACCGCTACCGACGAACCATTATTGTTCGCAAAGGTTGTAGTAATGTTTTGCGCTTGTGCTGTCTGATTAAAGATGCCTGCAATAAACAAGCAAATCATTAACCAGCACACTTTCCACTTAGATGCCGTGGAGGAGGCTAAATTAGAGTCTTTGTTTTTCATGAGATTATAATTAGAGTTAGAATTTGAACTGCAGGGTAAAGAGTTATTGATTGAAACAAATTTATGTAGTTCATATCGTCAAACTTCATGTATTAAATGAGATTTGCTGATACTATGACTTTTCTAATCTAAACGAAAAAGGCTTTGTATTTTGATCAAACATTCAGCTCTACTCATTAAATTAATTTAAATTCACTATTCATCAAGAGTGCTATTAACTTAGCCTTCATTGAACAAATAAATGTTTACTATTTTAAGTTGTATTGAATAATGGCACTCTAACTTAACGTCCGACACAGACAGACGAGACCTTTATTCAAGTAGCACAATTTACGACAATATCTTACAAAAGCAAGGGATTGTTAATATTTCCATAATGTTGAGGGGTAATTATAAGAAGTAAAAATAACCAAATTAAAGTATTGATTTTTAAGCAATTAAATTTATAAATTCAACTTAAATGGTGATAAGTTGATTTGGTGAATCGTATTAAAAGATAAGTAAAATTGATTTTTTCAGTTGTGAGAATTGTAGGTTAATCAACAAAAAAGAGCAGAATAGGGTAAAATTGAAGGATTTCAATAGGGAAAGGACTAGCTTGAATCTGAGCGAACCTCGAGAAATTTGAATTGATTAAAACTGTAGCTATAAATCTACAATAAGAAACGACCACAAAAAAGAGAGAAAAGTTCAATTAACCCTCTTTTGCTTTAGATGATAAAAAAGAATTTTAATCCTTCATATTATGGAAGACGTTCTGAACATCTTCATCTTCCTCTATTCTCTCAATCAGCGCATGAACTTCAGCAGACTGTTCTTCGGTTAATTCAGTAGTTGTAGTAGGAATGCGGTGTAATTCGGCACTGATGATCGGAATTCCTTTTTCCTCGAGTGCTTTCTGCATCTTTCCATAATCGGCAAATGAAGTGTAGATAAAAATAAATCCTTCATCGCCTGCAACTTCTTCGGCTCCAAAATCAATTAATTCAAACTCTAGCTCTTCTGGATCCCTAACTCCTTTTTCGATTTTAAATTCACCTTTACGTTCGAAAAGAAAATCGAGTGAGCCCGTCTTTCCAAGCGCACCATCACCTCGGTTGAAGTACATTCTGATATTGGCAACGGTTCTGGTATTATTGTCAGTAGCAGTTTCTACGAGGATTGCGATGCCATGCGGCCCATACCCTTCGAATACCACTTCTTCTAAGATTTTAGAATCTTTGGCTGTCGCACGATTAATAGCAGCATCAACACGATCCTTGGGCATATTTACAGCCTTGGCATTCTGTATGACCATCCTCAGGCGGGGATTTCCTTCCGGATTATTTCCACCTAATTTTACTGCAATTGCGATTTCTTTTCCAATACGTGTAAATGCTCTAGCATTTTTAGCATTGTTCGCGAAAATTTTATGCTTTCGTTTTTCGAAGGCCCTTCCCATAATTTCTGATTTAATTTACTTCATTCCTCAGCAACGATCGCTAATGAACAAGATAATACTAATGAGGCAAACACGGTTATTTATTGAAGTATCTTAAAATCATCCTCAATTTACCAAAATTAAACTCAAAACGATCTATTTACGATCATTTCAGTTTATTGATTCGGATCTACTAGATGATATTTTTTGATAGGCAAATTTAACAAAAAAACGACAGGAAGATTAAAACATTGGATTTGAAACAGATCAAAAAAAAAGCCCCTGCCGAAGCAGAGGCTTTAAAAAAATTACATTTTACTTATTCAATAATTACACGGGCTTTCTGAGTTCCAGCTTCTGAATTAAGGATTAAGAAATAAACTCCAGGGGCAATACCATTCAAATTCAATTGAATTTCTTGTGATCCTTCGTTTGCAAAAGTAGATTTTGACACTACTAATCTTCCCGTTGCATCTGATAAATTAATTTCTACCATTCCTGATTTTTCCATCTTGAAATTTACATTCAGTATTTCAGATGCAGGGTTTGGCCAATAATTTAAAGAAGATGCAGTATTGATGTCGCCAACTTTACTGCAATTCGCAGGATTAACATTAATTCCATTTAATTTACGAATAGCGCTGTTTCCGCAAGCATTTGACGACGTCACGGACACAGATGCATTTAATTGAGATACCGGCCAGCTAACCACTATTGATGAGGTTCCTTGTCCGCTTACAATACTCGCATTCACAGGAACCGTCCAGTTATATAATGTTGATCCTAGTACTGGGGCAACAGAATAGGTAACACTTGTATTTCCGGTACATATAGCAACTGCTCCGCTGATCACACCTGGTGTACTTGGTTTACCACTGATATTTTTTACTGATGGATTTGCAGCATTACAACCATTACTTGCAACAACGCTTAATGTTCCGTTGTTGAAGGTATTGTCGAAATCAACTGTTAATCCAGAAGTTCCCTGACCAGAGATGATGTTTACGCCAACTGGAACGGTCCAGTTGTAACTAACATTATTTCCAAGATTATTAACGCTGTATAACACTGACGGATATCCGCAAACACCAGTTGCTATTCCAGAAATTGAAGGAGTATTCGTAAGTGTATTTACTAGAATAGCACGAAGACGTGAACCGCTGATCCCGCATCCGTTTCCAGCAGCAACCGAAAGATTGCCACCTGCAAATCCTGCATTGAATTGGATCGTAATTGCATTGGTTCCTTGTCCGCTAAGAACTGAGGTATTCGATGGTAACACCCATGTGTAGAATGCTGCTCTATTTACTGTAGGTACAGAATAGGTCGCAATTTCACCAGGGCACACTTTTGATGTTCCTAAAATAGAACCTGGAGTTACAGGAGCTGCAGTGTTGATATCAACTACAACAGTTTGTGATTGTTTCATACATCCGAATGTGTTAGTTGCAATTACTGAATAGGAACCTGTTGAGGTTACAGCTATTGATTGAACGGTTGCACCATTTGACCAAAGATAAGAGGTGGTTGCTGGAGCCGTTAGATACACAAAATTACCAGCACCACATAAGTAAATAGGACCGTCAGGACTGATCGTAGCAACTGGTTGTGGATTTACAATAACAGTTTCAGATTGGTTTTGTAATTGAACACATCCATAACTATCAGTAACACTTACCAGTGAATAAACATAAGTACCAGCAGTGGTAGTTGGAACAGGAACCATCACAGAAGACCCTACAGATGTTGCTAAACTATTTGCTCCACCATAAATTGTATAAATAAATGTGTAAGGCGCAAGTCCATTGTTACCTGTGAACGTTATTGAAGGCTGTGAACTGTTTTGACAAACCGTAGTACCACCAGTGATTGTTGCGGTAGATGAAGTACAAAGACTATTCACCTGAATGCTAAAATCATAAGTTGCTTCATCAAAATCATTGCTCGCAACTACGAGAGAAGTTGAACGAATTCCAGTTGCCGTCGGATTAACTTTTACTGTAATTGTTTGTGAACCGCCAGCTGCAATCGTAAGTGGGAAAGCAGGAGCACCGATTAATGAAAATTCACTTGCATTCAATCCATTGAAAGTTATTCCTGAAATTATTAATGAACCAGGACCTGCATTATCAATCGAAAATGATTTTGAAATATTATTTCCGATTACGATACTTCCGAAATCAGTATTATCAGCAACTGTTGGAATACTACTTCCATCATTGATGAAAAGTCCATTGCCTGTCACACTAATTTCCGGATTTGCATTATAGGTATCAGGGTTATACAATGCTAACAACTGACCACCTTCAACAGCCTGACCAGAAACGGCATAGTGCGCTTGATCAACAAAAAGGAATTTACCAGGGCCTAGAATTGCTTGTGCATCGATAATACCTGAAGACTCTTCATCTTGATTATAAGGAGCAGTGGCAGGTTGACTAATACCATTAATGATATCTCCGAATCTTGAAGGATCATGTTTTGCGATTAATTTTAAAGAATCAGTAGCGATTGTGTACTGCCAGATTTTACCATTGTGAGCGGCATTTCCAACATCTTCTTGAAGTAGGATGTGACCATAATTATCAATGGTCATATTATCCATCATATTCACGCCATCTGATCCATCTAACAACAGATCTATAGTTCCACCTAAATCTGGATTAGTGATATCTGTAAAGTTTAATCTCCATAAACGGGTACGACCAATTTGAGCACCAATACCATCATTCACTTGATCTAAACGATCAGTTGTTACGAAATAAAATTTCGAAGGATTGCTTGGATCCCATGCACCATCTTCAGGACGAGAGAAAGTAGTAGAAGAAGTACCACTTAATGTAAATGCAGTTCCACTAACAATATTTGTAGCTCTAGAAGTTGAGTTTGCTGCTGGGATTTCAACTGTATTTCCGGTTACATTCACAAACTTCAATGTTCCATTAGTTAGACCAGCTTTTTCAACTTCTGATCCTGCATTTAATTTTGTACCAACATAAACTGAAACGGAATTATTCATAATTCCAGTGCCCCCATCATTGTTACCAATAACTATTGTTTTATTTTGAGGATAAGGACAAGCCAATGCATTTTCCCAAGCACCAATTCCGGTTAAACCTGAACCGTTCGTTGACAAATTAAATTTTCCAAGAATAAAAGCTTTACCAGCGTTAGCTCCAGTAGTAACTGATGCTAACTGATAGCCAGTACTGCCACCTTCTTCTCCGTGCATGAACAAACGTTCCAGTGTTCCTAAACCCGTAACTGGATTGTAAAACGCGCTAACGGCAGGTAAATCTGCAGAACAAAAACGGCTGAAATTAAATACACTTGAAACGGCATCGCTGGTTTGTGTTCCTGAATTCCATCCAAAAACAGATGTCATTAAATCACTACCACTTGAAACACTTAAGTTGGATTTATTAATCACCCATTTCGAAACAAAAGCACCAATTCCTCCATGCGCACGAGTTACTCCAAGCGTATTGCCTAGTTCATGATTCATGAGTAATGTAAATGTTCCATCATTGTTATCATAAGCACCCAGACCATCAGGAATACCACACATGGTATACGTACCAATAACATCATTCACACTAAGAATTGATGTAGTTTGAGCAGATGGTGCTACAGGAATAACATAAGGTGATTGTGAAGTACTAATACCAGTAATTCCCTGATTAAATGTAGAATTATAAGGAACGTAATTATTTAATTTATTACTTCCTTGGAGTCTGTAAGTCAACAGATGACTCTTAATAGTTGTTGCTGTTGCAATTCCATTTTCCAGAGGAGATACTTGAGAGAAGTCATTGTCGTTACAAATTGCAATAGTTGAATCATCGACAATAGCTAGACCTTCTGCTTTTTCAAGTGCGGGATCCCATCCATTAGCTAGAAGATCCATGAATAGTGTTTTCTGAACAGGAACAATTCCATTAGCTGTTAGTCCTGCCGCATCTACTAATGCTTCCAAAGTAACTCCACTATATAAACCTGAATTTACGTCTGTAGCATTGTTGATATTAATCACATACATTTTTTTAATATCTGTAGTTCCACGAAGCGCTGCCTCTAATACTAGGAAAGTGCTGTCATTGATACATGACATATCCCCAATTTTCCAATCTCTTAAACGGATTTGATTTGCACCTGATGCACCAATAATTCCATCATTCAGGTAAGCAAACATTCTTGTGGTATTGGTTACAGGATCTATTTCCAGGATTCTGTGAATACGCGTTCCTTCACCAACTGTTTTCGTTGGATATAGAATAGGGCTTTGAATGATTGCATAAATTTTACCATTAGGAGCAATTGAAATTCCTTCGAAACCACGATTATTTTTTCTGTATTTGAATACAGTATCAATTTGTACATCTTGAGGTTCTGCTCCAACAAGATTTGCATAAGGAGTATAACGTTTTAGCACTACACCATTTGGATTTAATTTCCAGATGCTTGGACCACCTTCTTCACATATCCAGAAATTACCATCTTTATCAACGATAATTCCTTCAGAATCGATTCCCCAGATATCTTTTGCTGCAATTTTCGAATTGAAATTTATGCAATCTAAAACAGTATCTGTTGAAGCGACTTCAATTGCTGTGCTACCAAATCCTGTCGGATTAATAATACCCGTAGCAGTTGTGCCATTTGGGCGTTTCATCGTAATCGTTTGCAGAATCTGCAATGAATCACCATTTATTCTGATCCGGTGAATTTTAGGTGCATAAGTAGGGAAACTATAAATTTTATCATAAGTAGGACGACAAGCCGCTGGATTTGCATTCGCTGCATCTACATTTACTCCGCGATCAGAAATGGTCCAAAACTCTTTTCCATTCGTATTAGGGATTGCAAACAGCCCTGAGAAGCCTGCTTCTCGGAAGCTAATACCTTGAAAGGTACCTATTGGAGCAGAAACATTATTTTGATAATCCTGCAGTTGAGTGATTTGTGAAAAAGCCGATGTCATCGTACCTAACAAAATAATTGAAAGGATACTTCGTCTGACGAAGCGCATTTTTTCATTAAAGGAATAATTTTGATTTCGAATTCTACATCGAGAATTCCCGTTTGCTGTAATGGTTAGTGGTTGATTTTTCATTGGATTTATTTTAAGATCAAGATTATAATAGGCTCATTAAATTTTTTAAAAAGATATTTTACGTAGGTGCTTTCAATCAATGACTCTGATTTTTGATGAGACCTAAGCGTAATTCAACTTCGACATCCAAAAGTCTAAGTGAATCTTTAAAAAAATGAATATTAAAAGTTAAGTCACTGGTATTTTAATGTTATTGAACTTCAGAAATCATCAAAAAAAATCGATTCTTCTTAACATTGAAAAGTTATTTCTTAGAATTAACAAATGCTTTCGCTCTTATTTGTTAATATCCATGTAAATTTAATGTTAACCCATTTTTACTGAAGCTACCCTACGTTGACAAAAAAGAAAAGCTGAATACCCACGAGTGATATTCAGCTTTTATGTATTTAAGTATCGCTGTTATGCTAAAAAACAGAGACTTAATACGGGTATTATTTAAACATTAAAACGAAAATGCATTAGATCTCCATCTTGAACGATGTATTCTTTTCCTTCAATGGCAAGTTTACCAGCATCACGGCAATTACTTTCAGAACCTAGTGTAACAAAATCAGTGTAGTGAATTACTTCTGCGCGAATGAATCCTTTTTCGAAATCGGTATGAATTACACCAGCAGCTTGAGGGGCGGTCATTCCTTGATGAATCGTCCATGCTCTTACTTCTTTTTCTCCAGCTGTAAAATAAGTTTGGAGCGTCAGTAATTGATATGCCGATTTAATTAGTTTGGCGACTCCTGATTCTGACAAACCGAGATCAGAAAGAAAAGCCATACGGTCTTCAAAACTTTCCAACTGCGCAATATCCGCTTCAATAGCAGCCGCAATGATAATGATCTGAGCATTTTCATGCTTTATAGCTTCCTTAACCAGCTCTACATATTTATTTCCGGCGACTACCGATCCTTCGTCAACATTACAAACATACATTACAGGCTTGGCAGTGAGCAGCCATAAATCTGCTGCAGCAATCCAATCGTCTTCTGACAATGGTGCAGAACGAGCTGACAAACCTTTTTCAAGATGCTGCTTCAAAACAGTATAAATTTCAAAAAGTTTTTTAGCTTCTTTATCGGTACCCACTTTAGCTTGTTTCTCGATCCGTTGCATTCTTTTTTCAACAGTTTCGAGATCTTTTAATTGCAGTTCAATATCAATCGTTTCTTTATCACGCACAGGATTTACTTGACCATCCACGTGAACAACATTTGGATCATCGAAACAACGAAGTACATGGAGGATAGCATCACATTCGCGGATGTTACCTAAGAACTGATTCCCTAGACCTTCGCCTTTGCTCGCGCCTCTCACTAAACCGGCAATGTCAACAATCTCAACTGTAGTAGGTACCGTGCGCTGAGGTTTAACTAATCCCTCTAAAACAGTCAGTCGATCGTCGGGAACAGTTATTACTCCCACATTTGGCTCGATTGTACAGAAAGGAAAATTTGCTGCTTGTGCTTTTGCATTCGACAAACAATTAAAGAGGGTGGATTTACCTACATTGGGTAATCCTACAATACCGCATTTCAATCCCATGATATTTTTTTCGAGGTGCAAAGATAGTAGGATAGTATGAAAAGGAGTTCTTTACCTTTGAATGGAATTGTTTCATCTCCTGATTTTAGTCCGATTGTATTCACAATCACGGTAATCCGTATGGTTCTTGATTCGGTTGGGCGGTATATATTTGCAATATGGATCTGAGTTTCTGGGAAAAAAACACTTATTTCAACCACCCCGACATTGTAATTGTAGGAAGTGGGATTGTTGGGCTGAACGCAGCACGCGCACTAAAGGAATTAAAGCCCCGTTGGAAAATTCTTGTAGTTGACCGCGGATTTCTTCCGTATGGAGCAAGCACACGAAATGCAGGTTTTGCCTGTTTTGGAAGTTTGAGTGAATTGCTAGATGATCTCACTAAAATGAGTGAAGCAGATGTTTTTAGTTTAGTACAACGTAGGTGGGATGGTTTAAATCGTTTGCGTTCTATCATTGGTGATGAAGCATTGCATTATGAACCATTGGGTGGCTATGAAGTTTTTGATAATGCAGATGATCTGCTTTATACTTCATGTGCTGAAAAAATCAATTGGTTTAATGAAAAGTTATTTACTATATCTGGAAAGAAAGATATTTACAGTTTGCAGGATGATAAAATAAAATCATTTGGCTTCAAGAATATAAACCATCTTATATTAAATAATGGCGAAGGTCAGGTTGATACAGGCATGATGATGCAGGCCTTATTACATCATGTCCGAAATTTAGGAATTGATGTAATCAATGGAATAAACTTAAGAGGATGGGAACAAACGAGTACAGGGATGAAATTAGAAACTGATCAAGGGTTTAATTTTACTGCAGATCGGATTTTAATAACTACCAATGCATTCGCAAAGCAATTGATACCAGAGCTAGAAGTGACTCCTGGCAGAGCGCAGGTTTTGATTACTGCGCCTATTGAAGGATTAAAAGTGAAAGGCTGTTTTCATTATGACAGAGGCTATTATTATTTTCGAAATGTAGGAGAAAGGATCTTACTTGGAGGAGGAAGAAATATGGATTTTGTAGGAGAAGAAACGATGGAGTTTGGATTAACAGAACTAATTCAAAATAAATTGGAGACCTTATTAAATACCTTGATTCTTCCAAATACTAAAGTTGATATCGAACAAAGATGGAGCGGTATAATGGGATTAGGTTCTGTGAAAACAACTATAGTTCGTCAAGTCGATAAAAATTTATTTTGCGGAGTTAGAATGGGAGGAATGGGAATTGCAATAGGAACTCTTGTTGGAGAAGAAGCGGCAAAAATGATTGTTGAGGCGAATTAAACCTCGTGAAAAATTACATTATGTTCTCTCAAAAAATCCTTAATGACATCAGCATGTACACATTGACCAACATGCAAGAAGGGCATATTGGTAACTCTTTTACTCACTGGTCCGATGGATACTTCATGATTTTCCAGATCAAAACCTAAATGTAAATGCCGAGTAGAACTTTGCATACCGTAAACAATTCCATCAGGATCAAATAAAGGTCCACCGCTTTGACCTCGTAATCCGGGAGTACTCATTTCGATGCCAGAAATCTTTCCAAATTGAGCAATTAGCCTAGTGATAATACCTTCAATCGGAAATGAAGGAGAGCGCGGGTTTCCATCTCGGGTCCATTCAATATCATCCGTTTGATAGTTGTAGGTGAAATTGCTGAATTCAGGAAAAGGGAAGCCCAGCCGGCACAAAAATTTCCCTGGTTTAATAGCTGCTGAAGTATCCTTCACAAATTTTGAATAGCCCTTATAGAGGATCTGTTGAAATCCTTTAAACTGTATGATTGCCAGGTCATAATGAGGGTGGACATGACAATCGAAACTACTGATGCGATCGAAACAACTCAAGAAATTATGCTTAATCTGAACAACGGCTTCAGATGAATAGGCATTTTGTTGCTCCAGCTCTTTGATATTGGCATCATAATGTTCATCGCGACGAATCCTGAATCTTGCCTGTTGAAAAAGCAGATATTGTTGATTAATTTTATCGGCATGTAGCAAATGCTCCGCTACATGACGGCAAGTAATAGCAACCCCTTGATCATTCACAAAGAAGAGAGTAGCTGCTCCAGGCCAAACCTTATTTGCCCCGTAACTCCTCATGATCGTGTGAATAGGTCGGGTAAAACGGGATACTTCTTCGATTGCTCTAACGAACATAAATTGTTTCTTAGCGCGGAATGCACTTATTTTGGGACGAAGTTAACAATAGACACTCACTACTAACAAATAAAACATGAAACCTGGATTAAAATACGGACTTATTAATGCAGCTATAGGTATGACATGGGTATTATTGATGTTTGTAACGGGTTTAAACCGGAGCGACTCTGCTAATATCATCAATATTCTTGCGATTGCTATCCCTGTAATCTGCTGCATTCAGGCGGTTAATGAAGTGAGAGCAACAGAAGGAGGAGGTTGGATTTCATTCGGTCGAGCCTTTAAAGAATCATTTTTAGTAACTGTGATCGGATCTATATTTTCTTCACTTTTTTATGTAATTTACATCAAATTTATCGATCCTACTTTTATGGATTTCATGATGAATAAGCAGGTGTCCAAGATGCAAGAAATGGGGATGAGTGAAGATCAAATTTTAAAAGCGATGAATCAATCTGCGGCTATGCAAACTCCCGGATGGCTGATGGTTTGGGGAATCGTGATTGGAATGTTTTTAGGTGCCGTTATATCACTAATTGTTGCAGGAGTGATGAAAAAACAAAATCCTGAAGAGATTGCATGAAAAATATTTTACTGCAAAAAAATGCCTTTCCGGAGAAATCTGGAAAGGCATTTTAATTTAGCAAACATCTTGAATTTAATTCAATGCTTCAATCGTTCTTGTAATGATCGCAGCGCATTCTATAATTTGTTCTTCGTTGATCACCAATGGAGGTGCAAAACGAATAATATCGCCGTGCGTAGGTTTTGCAAGCAGTCCGTTGTCTTTTAATTTCATGCAAATATCCCAAGCATCAACACCATTTTTTTCTTTAATCACGATTGCATTTAGAAGTCCTTTTCCACGAACTGTTGTGATACGATCAGATTTTATTTTATTTAGTTCTGCACGTAAAATAACACCTAGAATTTCTGCGTTCAACGAAAGATTTTCATCCATCACCACACTCATTGCAGCCATTGCCACTTTACAAGCGAGTGGATTTCCACCGTAAGTGGATCCATGTTCACCGGGTTTAATGGTTAACATAATTTCATTGTCTGCAAAAACAGCTGAGACCGGAAGCACCCCACCGGAGAGTGCTTTACCTAAGATCAGAATATCCGGACGAACATTTTCATGATCGCATCCTAACATCTTACCTGTTCTTGCGATTCCTGTTTGTACTTCATCTGCAATAAACAATACTTTATTTCTATTACAGATTTCATAGGCTTTGGAGAGATAACCTTGATCGGGAACGAGCACACCTGCTTCCCCCTGAATAGGTTCAACCATAAACCCTGCAACATTCGGATCTTGCACTGCTTTTTCGAGTGCTTCGAGATCATTATAGGGAATCGTTTCAAAGCCCGGCATGAAAGGACCAAATCCATGAAAGCTGGTAGGATCTGTAGAGGAGGATACAGCAGCTAATGTTCTACCCCAGAAGTTACCTTCTGCAAAAATTATTTTCGCTTTATTTTGTTCGATTCCTTTTACTTCGTAACCCCAGCGGCGTGCAAGTTTAATGGCAGTTTCACCACCTTCAACACCTGTATTCATCGGTAACAACTTATCATAACCAAACATGCGTGTCATGAACGCTTCGTATTCTCCGAGGATATCATTGTGAAAAGCCCTTGAGGTGAGTGTTAAGCGACTAGCTTGTTCAATAAGCGCAGCAATGATTCTCGGATGACAGTGACCTTGATTTACTGCAGAATATGCGGAGAGAAAATCGTAATATCTATTCCCTTCAACATCCCAAACAAAAACTCCTTCACCGCGGGTAAGAACAACAGGCAAAGGGTGATAATTATGTGCGCCAAATTGTTCTTCGAGTGCAATAGCTTCCTGACTACTGATTAATTTTTCGGTGGTTTTCATAGGATGTTCAATAAAGTGCAAAGGTAAGAAATGTAGTTAGAGGTAGCAATATAAAACCATTGATTCTTACTGTTAGACCTATTACCTAATCAATGTTACCGCACCTGTTTTTTCACGGATATCATCAGAATCATATCCTGTAAATTTCACTTTATAAAAATAGACACCTTCCTGCTGATCTTTTCCTTTAAGCGTCCCATCCCAGCGATCGCTTTCATTGTTTGCTGTAAAGATTAATTGTCCCCAGCGATTGTACAAATACAGCACCATTGTTTTTACAAATCCTGATGAAGCTCCCCATCCATCATTAGCACCATCACCATTTGGAGTAAAAGCATTCGGAAGAAAAAGTATTGGAGGTTGAGCAAGTTCTATTTCATTAGATAAGCTCTGGGCATCATAACTTCCGGGCCCTTCAAAAGCTCTTACTCGATAACTAAAAATCCCACCAGCTAGATCTAGATCTTGGTCAATTGCATTGGTATCAATTCCTGCATTTACCAACGACTCACGATAGGGAGTACCGATATTTATAAGTGATCGTTCGATTGAATATTTATCAATGTCGCCTCTCCAAAAAACATAGGGATTCCAATGCAAATTATTTTCGAAGTTGCCGGCATTTCCATTTAGTAGGATTGAGCAAGCCTCGTCACTTTCGGGGCTTTCATTTTCACAAAAATCTTTGTTTACAATCTGATAACAATACGAATATTCGCTGGTACTTACTGAATTGTCGGTCCATTCATAAGGAATATAATTCGGCAATTCGGCGATCTGCTGATACGTTGATTGTGGTTGATTGGACTTTCGGTAAACATAATACGTCGAATATGGACCATCAATAAAATCTTCCCAAATGATTTTGATTTCGTTCTTTTTTTCAACGCTAACTGATTTAATATAATTTCTTTTAGAATTGATTGCAGGAATCGAACAAGTTGTATCCGAAAATAATCCTTCGACACCACAAACATTTGTTCCCGCAAGTGCATAACAATAATTATTCGTGTTATTATCAAAAGCAGTGCTGTCAATAAATTCGTTATTCAAGCCATCTTCAAAAGCTAAGATAGCGATAAACGGTCCACCATTCAAACTTCGGTATAGGGTAAAGTAGCTAAAATAATTTAATTTTAAGTTTGGGTCCGGAGCTTTGATAACTTTTAAAATACTGTCTGATATCAGATCAATACAAAGTAAATTCTGTTTAGGCACTAATGGAGTTGGTAAGACTCGGATATTGAATTTTCCAAATGTTGTTGCCGGTAGAGGGCAACCATTATCACGGATTTCATAAACAATTTTATAAGCCGAATCTCTGCTTTGATTACAATCTGTTTTCCAACAGAAGTAGGTAGTAACATTTGCAATGTCAGAAGTATCGGAACCATATGCAAAAGGAGCTTGAATAGTGGTTTGTGGAAGGTTTGGAAAAACTTCACCATAATGAATCATGAATAACGAATCTCCATTTGGATCCGTTGCAGTTACATCAAAGCAAAGCGTATCGGTTGCGTAAATTTCGTAATTTTTATTTTTGACGTTGGGGGATAATTGCGGGATAGAATTCGATGTACATGCAATTACTGTAAATTCAATTTCTCTTCTTACTAGTCCCAAATAAATTCCATTACGGTATTCGTAAATCGTAACGGCCAATGCATAAATACCAGCTATATCAGGGATACCTTCTATCTCACCCGTAGAAGAATTAATGGTAAAAGGAATGTCACTTCCGCAAATATTGTTTACACCATAACCACTTTCCCAGATGACAGGAGAATAGGGGCCTGGTAATGGTATTTGATTACTTCCATTACCACCAAAACTGAATGGGTTAGGAGATTGCTGTGAAGTATTTCCTCCATTTAAAGGATTCGTTAATGCGTACACAAGAGAATCACCATCAACATCACTTGCATCAAATTTAAATCTAAAAAATTGCCCCTCGCAAATGAATGGAGCAGGAGGGCTATTGAATACAGGACTTGAGCTTTGCAAAGCGGGGTCAGGTATTTCTTCATAAAAAGCCATCCCTACTTGGTCGGGTGTGATAATATTAATAATCGTATTATTTCTGCAACATCTCTCCCATATTAAATAATAACCTTGAGCATGATCGGGGAGATTGATTGTAGTGTAATAATCGCCCTGTTGCATACAAACTGATGGAGGTGGAACACATGCAGCACCAGTTAATGCAAGCGTAGTTTGTGTTCCAAGATCAAGGTGAACACTATCCACATACTGATCGTTATCTTTCTGATAGACTGCAATAATAATTGTAGGATCAAACGGTGCTGCTTGAGGATTAGAACAATCTCGGTAAAGCGTCAGGTGAATTTCAAATAAATTCCCTCCTAACCAACGCGTACTCAGATCGCCACCGGCAATATGGTATGCTTCTGAACAGTACGTGCAGAGCATTAAAATTACGAGGGTGAGGAGCTTTCGGGACATGCTTTGGATAGCAAGACTCAAATATACCTATTTTTGAGCGGAAATAATAGCAATAATTGTGAAAGGAAAGATACTAGGAAGGCTCGAAGTGATTGATATGGCGGATGAAGGACGCGCTGTTTGCAGATTTGAAGGGATGGTTGTTTTTGTGACAAAGGCGGTACCCGGTGATATTGTAGATGTTTTAGTGAAGAAAAAGCATAAGACCTTTTTTGAAGGCGAAGTAGTTAAATTACATTATCCTTCTCCCATGCGCATTGCACCTTTTTGCAAACATTTCGGTACTTGTGGTGGATGTAAGTGGCAGTATCTTGAGTATGCAGCGCAGTTAGACTACAAGCAGAAACAAGTACTGGATGCCATGGTGCGTTTAGGGAAATTTGAAGAGCCACCTATGTTGCCAATTCAGGGATCACCGGATACTGTCTATTACAGAAATAAACTTGATTTCTCTTTTGCGGATAGGAAATGGTTGACCAAAGATGAGTTTGAGCAGAAAGAACTACTGGATGGTCCAGCATTAGGATTTCACATTCCAGGGATGTTTGATAAGGTATTAGATATCCAAGAATGTTTTTTGCAGCCAGCACCATCTGATGCTATTCGACTGGAAGTAAAGAAATATGCATTGGAAAATAATCTAACTTTTATCAACCTTCGGAACCGCGGTGGGATGCTCAGAAGTTTGATCATCCGCAATACTCTGAAAGGAGATTTAATGGTCATCGTGATGATTTATGAAGATCCCGAAAATCAACTCCCCGGTCTCCTGAATCATTTGGCAGAAAAATTTCCAGAAATCACTTCTCTCATGTATGTGTTAAATCCGAAAGCGAATGATACCATGTATGATCTGGAAATACAGACATGGAAGGGAAATGCATTTATTACAGAAGAGATGGAAGGATTACAATTTAGAATTGGCCCTAAATCATTTTTTCAGACCAACAGTAAGCAATCGTTAAAGTTGTATCAACTCACTAGAGAATTTGCTGGATTGGATGGAAGTCAGCTGGTGTATGATTTATATACAGGTACTGGTACGATTGCTAATTTCGTTTCCAAACAGGCAAGAGCAGTAGTTGGTATTGAGTATGTACAAGAAGCAATTGAAGATGCAAAATTGAATTCGACATTAAACGGAATTTCAAATACAACTTTTTTTGCTGGTGATATGAAAGATCTTTTAACAGAATCTTTTTTTGCAGAACATGGAAAGCCGGATGTCATTATTACAGATCCTCCAAGAGCAGGAATGCATCCTGATGTAGTGAAACAATTAATAAAGTCAGGTGCTCCTAAAATTGTGTATGTAAGTTGTAATCCTGCAACTCAAGCAAGGGATTTGCAATTGATGGCAGAAACATACAGAATAGTCCAATTGCAACCGGTTGATATGTTTCCGCACACCGCACATGTTGAAAATATTGCGTTACTGGAATTGATTAGTTAGAAGATATAGTTAGAATCACCTCGGTGCTTTCTTTCTGCTTCGCGCTTGAACTGAATTCCTAATTCAACTGCACCTCGGTTATTGGAGTATTTCTTTAATGCTGATGTATTGAAATCATAAGCGATTCGATAGGTGAATTCACGATATTCCCAACCTAGTGCCGCTACAACAGCATCTTTAACACGATATTGTAATTGAAAAAGTAAAGCCGATCTGTTTTCATCTTGTAATGTTTGTCGAACGCTAAGTGCACCTTTATATTCATAAGATGCACCTTGGGTCATCATTGATACCGCAGGAACAACCTGACAATATTCATTTATATTGAAGATAACTCCACCATCCAATAAAATCCTTCTTGGTAAGGGTGACTTTGTTCCGGAGAATGATTCATTAGGAGTCGTGATGTGAAAGACGGAACCGTTAATAAATGGATTTACATATTTATTTGGATCTGCCATAGTATAGTTAATGCCGAAGTTTAATTCAGGGAGCAACTTACTTTGACGTTCAATATTTTCATAATCGGGAAGGTTCCCATTAAAAGATCCATTCGTATATTGATTATCGAATGTATAATCTTCTTTCAAGCTTTTGAAAATCATTCCAGCTTGTAATCCTACGCTTAACCAATGATCTGAACTTGGTTCGGTTATGCGATAAGCCCCTGACATCACCATATGTTGCTCTTTAAATCCCTGTGGTGCAGAGTTGCTCAGTAGATATGCTCCCGCACCAAATCTGTTATTTAAGGACTGATCATAACTGATGAACATCGTTGAAAATGGTTTGCCTGTAAATGATGCCCATTGACTTCTCATCAATGTATTTACTCTAAATTTTGCATCACTAAACATTCCAGTCAGACCAGCATTTTTATATACCGGAACCGAATTGTATTGAGATACATGGAAATCCTGTGCTGATAATGATCCGCAGATAACAGACATCCCGAGCAGGAATGTATATTTGATTTTCAGTTTCATTTTAGTGATCATCATTATCTGATCAGTTTTACTTCACCGTGAATTGAATAACTTTCGTCTTTTGTAGTTACTGCATTTACTGTATAGAGATAAACTCCAATAGGGAGTGGTTTTCCTTTAGACCCATCCCATCCTTCAGTAGATTTGGTAGAATTGAAAAGTAAATGTCCCCATTCATCATACATTGAGAAGGATATAGTTTTAAACGGTCCTCCTTTAACGAACAAGATATCATTGACATTATCTCCATTTGGAGAG
Organism: Bacteroidia bacterium; assembly: GCA_038320345.1. GTDB lineage: Bacteria > Bacteroidota > Bacteroidia > AKYH767-A > OLB10 > JBBQED01. The sequence goes on along the minus strand of JBBQED010000017.1, from coordinate 53,347 downwards.
AATGCGGATGGTAATTCTGGTGGAAATACTTGAATTTCGTCGGAGTTAATTACAATATCATCTTTCAAACTATCGCTGCAACCAAACTGATTGGTAAGGATCTGCACCACCGAATATGTTCCTGGAGCAGCATAGGTATGAATGGGATTATCGGAAGCAGAAATTGCAGCACTATCACCAAAGTTCCACCAGCTAGAAATATAGCCTGTTCCGGTATTTACAAAGTTGATTGCCTCACCTGATAGGAACCCATTTGCATTTGAACTAAAACCAGCGATCGGTGAAGGATATACGTTTATTGTATGAACGATGCTGCCTTCACAACCGTTATCTGAGCGTGTGAATAAGGACACTTGATAATTTCCAGGTTGATCGAATGTGTGTTCGGGATTTTGTTGCAATGAAGTACTTCCATCACTAAAATTCCAGAACCAATAATTTAAATTTCCACCAGGAATAGTTGAGTTATCTGTAAAGTTTAAAATATGATCTTCACATCCATTTCCAGAAAGGAATTCAGATTGTAAAAGATCATCAAATTGTAATGTAAGCGTATCTGATTTTGTAGAGCAGCCTCCATCATTCTTCGTTGTTAAAGAGATATAAATAGTTTTCAATACAGTATCCTGAGCTCCGGGGATATAATATGCAATCATGGCGGTATCCGACGGGCTGAAAATTCCGCTTCCAGAAGCATTCCATTTTGCACCAGTAGCATTTCTAATCGATCCAATTAATGAAATCGGGTCTAATACTGGACATTTCAAAACATCTGCTCCGGCATTCACTTCATGTTGGTACTGTACATGCAAAAGAATAGTATCTGTTGCAGCAGGGCACAATCCATTTCCATTCGATTGAAGCGTTAATTGTACGAAACCTGCTAGACTATCGGCAGTGCTGAGTATGTAAGTTGATGATAAGCTGCTATCATTCGGAATAAAATACCCTGTTCCTGAACTTTTCCATTTTCCTGCACTCGCTCCACCTGAAATATTTCCAAGTAAGGAAGCTTGAAGTTGAGATGCACATAAATACTGATCAGCCCCCGCATTAATTAGCACAGGATCTTTGAGATGAATACTAACGGTATCACTTACCGCAATACAATTTCCGAACGCAGTTGAAGTAAGTATAAGGTCAATATTATTTAATGCAGTATCACCAGGACTCAATGTATAAAAACAATTCAAGATATTACCGGCGGGATTAAATGCACCAGTACCTGAAGTTGTCCATTGTCCAGATGTACTAGCTCCAGTTACACTTCCTTGCAACTGAATACTATTGGTTAACTTACATAAGTCTAGATCTGTTCCAGCATTTACAACTGGAGCAGGAGTAATTGTAATATGGATCACTGAAGTTGTACTGTTACAGATTCCATTTCCGGTTGAAGTAAGTATTAAATCAACTCCCCCATTATTAATCTCATTTGCAGAGGGTGTATAAGTGGTTACAAGTGCATTCGATCCCGGAGAATACACTCCATTTCCTCCTGACCATGTTCCGCCATTTGCGTTTTGAATACTTCCTGTCAAGGCAAACATAGCATTATTAGCACAAACACTTTGATCTGTTCCCGCATCAGCAATTGGTGCAGACGTAAATGAAACTGTAAGCGTATCAGAAGGTTGTTCACAACTGTTAGCAGTGAGGATCAATTGCACAGCACCATTGCTAGTGTCAGCTGATCCGGGTGTATAAGTAGCGTTAAGATCGCTTGTAGAAGGAGTAAATATTCCTGTTCCGGTAGTTGACCAAATACCTGCAGTTGCTGCTCCACTGACTAACCCATTTAAAGGTAAAACAGAATTTGCACAAATGGTGATATTATTTCCTGCGTTTACGATACCTGGTTGGATGTATTGAATGATAACGGTATCACTTACCGACAAACAATTGCCATTGTTCGTTGAGATTAAAATCAAGCTTATACTTCCATTAATGGAGTCAGCTGTACTTAAATTATAAATTGCATTTAGAGTGGTAGCATCTGGCATAAAATTTCCAGTTCCATTCGACGACCAAACCCCAGTTCCCGTAATTCCTGCAACAGCACCATTCAATTGTATATCATGATCATTTTTACAGATGCTTGTATCACTACCTGCATATACAATTGGTGCAGGATTGATAGATAACTTCAAACTATCACTAACACTATAACATCCGTTGGCAGTTCCGCTGCTTAAGTATAGTTGCACTTGACCTAAAAGTATATCAGCAGCACTTGCATGATACACGGGATGTAGAACAGTATTGGAAGGAGTAAAAGTTCCGGTTCCATTCGTGCTCCATGAATATGCACTTGTGTTGAATGCGTTGCTATTGTTTAATTGAATATCATGATTATTTGCACAAATTTGCTCATTCATTCCTGCAATAATAATAGGAGCATCTGTAAAAGTAATCCGAACAGAATCTTCTTTTGCCTGACAGTTTCCATTATTTGTAGAAGTTAGATACAAATAAACAAATCCTGAAGCCGTATCATTTGCTGTTGCAATGTAAGTGGCATTTATCTGATTTGCATTAGGAGCAAAAAAGCCATTTCCAGAGGTAGTCCATTGTCCTGTTGTTGTACCACCACTGATACTACCATTCAAGCCGATAGAAAAATTATTTGCACAGACCAATTGATCACTTCCTGCACTTAAGTTAATCGAAGGTGTAAAGTAAATTGTAATACTGTCCAATGTAGGATTACAAGTTCCGTTAGCGGTTGAAGTTAAATAAAGTTTCACCTGACCGTTTTGTACATCTTGAGCAGATGGATAATACTTACCATTTAGAATTGCAGCATTGGGAAGGAATATTCCACTACCATTTCCGAACCAAATTCCAGTGGACGAACCTCCAGTTACCGAGCCTGATAAATGAACAGTATCTCTACCACAAATAAATTGATTTGAACCCGCTAAAACAATTGGAGCTGAAGTGAAATTTATTCTCAATGTATCTTTAGGAGTTTCACAACTATTACCAGTAAGTATCAAATACACATAACCTTGAGTGGTATCTGCAGATGAAGGAATATAGTTTTGTGCCAGTTGATTTGTTAAACTACTAAAATTTCCTGAACCCAAAGTACTCCATACTGCTGATGAAACTGATCCTGCAATAGTCCCAATGATTGCGGGATTAGCATTTGAACAATAGCTGAAATTGCTTCCAGCATTTACAATTCCAACAGGTGTTATGTTAATATTTACAGTATCTCGAACTGCATTGCAAGAATTATTATTTGTGGAAGTCAGAATTAATTTTACAGAACCTGCGATGGAATCTGCAGCGCTTAATTGATAGGTGGCGTTTAAGGTAGAGGGATTTGGAATAAAGTTTCCGGTGCCATTGCTTGACCAAATCCCAGTGTTGGTGATACCACTAATCTGTCCATTAAGTTGAAGTGATAAATTACTCACACAAAGTGTTTGATCTGTTCCTGCATTTATAATAGGTGTTGCAATGATCAGTAATGTTAAACTATCTCTAACTACATTGCATGAGGCTGGACCAGAAGATGTGAGGAATAGCTTTACACTCCCATTTAACATATCCGTAGCACTAGCTGTGTATGTTGCATTTAGTGAGGATGCATTCGGGGTAAAGCTTCCGGTTCCATTACTCGTCCATAATATTGAAGTGCAATTTCGTGCATTTCCTGAGAGTGTAGCGCTATTATTATTCGCACAAATTGTTTGATCTGAACCTGCATCAACAAACGGAGCATCTAAGAAACTTAAGACCAACGTATCTCTTTTAGCAATGCAATAATTATTGTTGCTAGATGTAAGTATCAACAGCACGCTTCCATTTGAAGTATCCGCTGAACTTGGAATATAACTTCCGTTAAGTGTATTGGAGTTCGGAGAAAAAGTTCCTGTTCCAGAAGTTGACCAAATACCTGTTGTGGTACCACCTGACACTAATCCTGCAAGATTGAGTGTTGCATTATTGCTACACTTTAAAGCGTCACTTCCTGCATTTATGGTAATGGCACGTTGAATTGTTAGGTTCATAGAATCTCGAACTGCTATGCAAGTTCCATTCGACGTAGATATTAATCGTAGTTTGGCAGTACCAGCAATTTCGTCTGCTGCACTCGGTAGATAAATAGCATTCAATGTTGCTGCATTAGGAGTAAATATTCCAGTGCCAGTTGTACTCCATAATCCAGTTACAGCGCCACCTGTTACCGAACCAGATAAATGAACAGAATCGCGGCTACAAATATTCTGATCTATTCCTCCATCAACTCTAGGTGCAGGTGTAAAGAAAATATTCATTGTATCTGAAACAGCTTTGCAACTTCCCGTTGAAGTAAGAATTAGTCGAATTGTTCCAACAGTAGTATCCGCAGCAGAAGGGGTATAAACTGCATTCAGATCAGTTGTCGATGGTGAAAATGTTCCTGAGCCATTCGTGGTCCATATTCCACTTACAGCACCTCCAGCAATTGCTCCTGTTAATGAAATGACATTATTGGCACAAATTGTTTGATCAACTCCAGCATCTACAGATACTGACGCTGAAAATTCGGAGAAGTAACCATAACTACATCCTGATGTTGATCCACCATTAATAATCCCCATTGCAAATACATCTGCTGTATTTGAAATTCTAAAAGTAGAATCAACAGGAATTTCAGTAGTGTTGTATTGGATGCTTGCTGCTTTCCAAACACCTCCTGTACCAGGTACGGTGACAAAGAGTGCAGGATTAATCGTAGCGGTTCCTGATCCTGTAATTACAAAATTATTCAACGCAGTAGCTCTTACTAAAAAAGTAATAAAAAAGGATTGAGCATTTGATCTGACAAAACTTACCTGACGACTTCCCGCACATCCTAACTGTGGCAATAATGCCATTCCTAATTCGCAACCAAAGCCGGTATAATGTGTTGCATATGCAGGTTTCGAGGTAGTGATGTAAACACTATTGTCGGTTCCTACGTTAAGATAGTCCATATCATAACGATAATTTTCTCCAGCAAATAGTGTTGCCACTGGAACTCCAGATCCATTCACATAAACATTGGTGTTGTTTTGTGTAGCGGTTATAAATACACTTTCATCACCCGTTGGATTCAGTTTACCCTTTACTGCAATGTATTCAGTTCCTAAAACATTAACCGGAACAATCTGATCACCTACTACGTCATAACAACCACCCGATGGATTGTGATCAGAGTCATCCTTTATGGTAATGGCTATAGGTTTATCGGATAAAACTACCGCACCTCCGGGATGGTTAATGGGTTGTTCATAGTTAGTTCCCGTAAATCCACATGAATAAGTCTGTCCGGCGTTTAGTGTAATACTGAATTGAGTTAATGCAGCATGACCATCAACTGGAGTAGGTGAGTAAATAGAAACTGTAGTTCCATTCTGGGTAGCTACAATATCAAAACTTGCATTCGCAGTATGAGGTGATGCAAAGGTGTGATTATAAAAAGGGGCGTATTTATGTAATGGAATATAGAATTCAGTACCCAGCGCATTGCTGCCCTTTAATGCAAATATTTCAGCGTTGTTAGTATTACTGATTTCATAATAGGTAGTAATGTTGGTTGTAGAGACGATGTGTAAACCAGTATTGACTACACTATTTGTAGGACGCGTTTCCAGTAGATTTTTAAATGGAGTTAGATTAACTCTTGCAGAAGCATTCGCAGCTAGACTAACGGTAAGTGGGACGCCTCCGTTAAAAGTAGGATTAGCTGGTTGTGTAATGGAAACCGTACCTGCGCCTCCTGTTGAAGAAATCAGGAGATAAAGAGGTTCACCACCAGGGATATTATGTAAATCCGTAATATCAGGTGCCGCAAACCAAAAATCTTTGCCGGTTTGCGCTTTTGAAATAAAGATTAGTAAACTAAATGTAGTTAGGAGTAAGAGTTTTTTCATCGGCACATGGATTCAACTTTTCCTTTTTAGCACTCTCTGCTTTTACGTTTATTGCAATTTACACGTGAATCTTAGCTGTAAAATTTTAAGTATCATAATTACTTGCAGAAATATCACATTGTAAGATTTCATCCATTTATTCCGAAAATCAAGCTGCTGTACTCGATAAAGTAAGTTCCAGAGTGGAAAATAAAGGATTATTGTATTCGGAAATGCTGGATGGTCAACGCTTTTAGACTTTTAACAATTAGAAATAAATTTTGTAAAATCAATTGTAAGAATTCATTGGAATTATTTTCATTCTGGGTTTAAAATAGAATTAAGCAGCTTCATTGTATGAATTTTTATTTGTAATATTGATATAGTCATCTTCTAAGTTAGTTTTAAATTGATATGACTAACTTGACGGTGTATTTAGCGAATTCAATAAAACGAAATATGGCAATAGATTTGATTTTGAGAAGTATGATTGAAGAGGATTTATATCACGTCAATGTAATTTATAATGAAGCTGTAATTGCAGGTTTTCAAACTGCTGATATAGATCCTATAACAGCGGAAAAACGAATGGAATGGTTTCGGAAACACGTAATTGGCAATTACCCCTTGATGGTGGCTTTGAGAGATGACCAAATTGTTGGATGGATTTCCATTAGCCCATATCGAGAAGGGAGGATGGCATTAAAACATACCTGTGAGATCAGTTATTATATCGGTCAGAAAAATTTGGGACTTGGTATTGGTTCACAGTTAATGCAAGGAATGTTAGAACTTCTGAAAAATTATCCCTTTAATACGCTTATAGCAATACTGATTGATCGCAATGAAAGGAGTATTCGGTTACTAGAAAAGTATGATTTTCAACGATGGGGTGTACTTCCGAATGTGCTATCTTTTGAGGAAATAGAATGTAGCCATCTGTATTATGGACTAAGGATTAAATTTTAATTACTTATTGCGAATACACTTTTCATTACCCGGATATAAATACGTACAAAAGTATCCACATTCATTGATAATTTCAGAATAGTATTTGGTATCACTGAATTGATTTTTTAAAAGTTGGAAATATTTTCCTGATGAAAAATCATTTGCTCCATTTGGGGAATAAAATTCTTCCAACCAGATATTGTGTTCGCATTTTGCTGCCATCCATGCGTTACGAGCTTTTAGTTCTTTCTTTTTAGTAAGATTCAAAGCTTTCTCATAATATTTCAGAGCTTCAGCACAATCAAAAAATGAATTCGTAGATGTTGGTTTCGAGTAAGCGAAGCGATTTGTTTCACCTTCCCAGTCGGAGGCAAAACTTTCATGGATAACTCTATTATTTCCATACCAGGTCATATTGTAGAGCCCATTTGCAAATAGGAAATAATTTTGTGCTCTAATTTCGGGATCATTGGATGAATCTGCAATCGTTTTTATTTCTAGCATTTTTTTAACGAAGGATAGTTTCGTCTCCTTAGAATTTTGGAAGTTTCCATAATCACAATCATGGCAATCTACTATATGAATCGTAAATGGATTTGCATTGAGATCAGTATTTCCGGCTCCTTCAACTTTACTAAACGTTTCAAAGGCTCCTTGAAAATCATAGATGTAAATCTTTTGGATGGCCAATTCATTATACAAATCAGCAAGCGTTAAATGATAATGTTGGATGAGGTAATTTTCTAATGAATTGTGTTTTGTGGCTTGTATAAATTCAATCAGCTGATGTATTGTTTCTTCGTTAAAATAAGCACTTACATTGCTGTTACATAACTCCGACTTCTGCAAATTTCCATTCTCAGCGTAAATTTTACTTAATTTGAAGAGAAGATAATTTATAGTATTTTCGCTTCTTAATCTTGAGTCTTTTAAAGCAAAAAGTTTACTTAAGCGTTGATAAATTTCTTCTTCTTCTTTTTCATTTATTTTAGTTATTTGGCGCGTGTAAAGAATAGATTCTGTAATGATATTCTGACCATGAATTAGTTCGGTACAGGATTTATCTTTTTCTGATTGCTCCAACCATAATTTTGCCGAAGCGAAATCATTATTTAAAACTTCCATAAACGCTGCACAGGATTTCCAAACGGCAGGTTGATGAATGGTTGGATTAGTAGCGGCAGTCTGTACGAAATCTGCTAATTCACCCAGGTTCTTAGTATTAATGGATTTCCATGATCGGGTAGGAGATAAGGAAGATTCATCATAATCATACATCTCGTTGTTCTGATTTTCAAGCGCCACTGTTTCAACAATATTTATGGCTCTTACTAATAGTAGTTCCATTAATTCTGATGCGGGATGAATTGCATAAATTTCTTTCATTCCTTTTAAGGGATCAGCATATACACCAAATAGCTGCCAGAGTATTTCTTTTTCATGATTATTTTTTGCAAGGAATAAGCATCCTTTCCAATCTTCCTCCTCCTGAACATGGAAACTTGCAAATGCAATGAGTTTCATTTCCGGAAACTGATCGTAAATTTTAGAGTAGATATAATTTGATGCGGCATATTGTTGCATTTTGTACAACGCCCCTGCTTTAAATCCTAACGTACGGTAGTACATCGAGCCTCGAGCTTCATCGGCTTTAAAATATTTATCGTAGGTGGCAATGCATTCTTCGTATCGTCGGGAAAGAAATAATCCTCTGATCATTTGAAAGCCATATCTACTTTTTAGAAAGCTATTTTTTTCTTTTTCAAATTGCTTCTTACTAGACCTCGTGATATTCTCAATTTCAACACTGTCAACTTTATAAGGCAACCAATCCTGATATTGACTTTGAATAACCTTTTCAGCATTTCTAGCAATTTTTAAGTAGGTGATGTATTTATGAAGCGTTGCATTATTTTTTAACTGAAAAGCCTCCTTTGGGATTTTACATTTTATCGTGTCAATAGAACTTTTTGAATAAAATTTTTCAAGCGTATCTAATTGTGTAACAGTGGATGCGAATACTATCCAGGTTGAAATTTCTATTCCGTTTAATGGTTCAAAAGCAGCGCTCCATTCCTTTTCAGTAATTTCTGATAGATCAGGGAGTCCTTCGGAATTGACTTCCGTATATTGTCCATAATAATCATCACTAGTGAGAAATAATGGGTACTCATAATTCCTGTTGATTATTTCAGGAGTAAAGATAGATTGACTAATTATATCAACAGGATCTCCACCCCCACAGCCATAAAGCCGATCGCTTAAAGGTAAAATAGAAATACTAATTGAAAGTATGATAGAGTTGATTGAAATCTTTAACTTCATATCTGCTGAGATTGGTAGAATCGAAATGATACAATACAATATTGGTGGAGTCGGTAATCGTTAATTTTTCTGCGAGTTGTAATGCAGCTTTTTTTGCAATTTCAGGCGTGATTTCTTCCATACGAAGTTGATCATATTGTTGATAATATTCTCCATGGAAAAAGAACCCAGATTTAGCTACTAATAATCCTGCAGTTGACTCATGAAATAAATTGCTGGCAGTGGCTTCATCGGTGCTTAAATTATTTACCAAACTTAAGATTTTTCCTGATCTTAAGTGAACGCCCCAAGTGAAAATAGGTAAAGCCATATCTAATTTCAAAGGGTAATCTTTTAAGTAGTTGATGTATTGAGTTGCTATCTCAGCATTGTAAATAGAATTATTTTTGTTTTGAGCACTCAGACTACCCATGTTATAAAACATAAGCATGCCTCGGTCGACGGGAGGAACACCCGTTTTTCTTTTGTATTTGATTTGATGGAGTCGTAAAGTTGCGGAGAGCGTTTTGTGTTGCGGGGATAGCTTTTCACGCAATACTTTCAGTAATAAAAAATATTTACTTCGAGTAGTTTCAGTCCAGTCGCAATCTATTTGCATTTCATGATATTGAATTTTTTGTGGTGCTAAACAATTATTTGTAAATGAAATTATTTTGAGTGCTAGATCTGGAATTGAATCCTCAATAATCTGCAAGAAGCTTTTATTAGTGATATAGATTACGGGAACGATTTCAATTTTCTCTGGGACTTTACTTGAGAAAATTATCGGGGATTCTGGGATTAGCTTTTTTTGCTCCGCCTTGTAAACGATATCGAAACAACGAAGATAAATCCTGGAAATATGGAGGGTATCTAAAAGTTGAATTTCCGCAGAAGAAATTTGAAATATGGTTTTCCAGTAGTAAAAAGATGGAGCTATCGTCGGACTTTTACGACATCCGCTCAAAGTAAACAAGATCACAATAAATACTAGAGACCGTTTGCGTAACACTTTTTGTATTGTTTGCGCTAAGGTATTGTAAATTCATGGCTCGTGGACCTTTTTCTTATTTTTCATAACTTCATTGGTTTCCTTATTTTTCTAATTTTGACAGCAGATTAAGACTCATGAAAATTGACCTCAGAATAATTTTAGTATTGTTTTTTCTTCCAGTAACAGCATTTGCACAACATGATGTTGATTATTTTGAGGGATCAATTGAATATTTAATTACCTACGAATCTCATTTGGAAGGAGTATCTGCAGATCAGTTAAAAATGTTGAAAGGTGCTGAAATGATCTTTTCAGTGAAAAATGGAAATACTTCTCGAGCATATTATGACGAATTCCATCACTTAATTGAGAAGAAGATATTTCTTACTCAATCCTGTCGCAATTATCAATGGTCGGTGCATAATGATTCTACGATTGCTGTTGATCCAGTTCGTAATACCTATAATACTCTTGAGTTTAAATTGCTTCCAGATACTACGATTGATGGTTTAATATTAAAAGGAATTTTTCTGGTGTTACAATCTCGGAATGAAAAAAATGCCACTCCAGTTTCATTTACTTATTATTTCTACCAAGATCTGAAGGCAGACCCTCATTGGACTTCCTGTATTAAAGATGGGGAGTGGGGTCGGGCATTGAAGCAAATGAAATCGTGGGCTTATTGGTATAAAGTGGATTACCCAGGTTTCTATAGTGCTGTTTTTAGTGCTACTCGAATAAATCGAACATCTTTGCAAGATATTGTATTTCAAGTAGATGCTATTATGAAATGACTTGGATTTATATTTTTCTATGCCATTGATCTGTCTAAAGGTTTTTTTTTGATCCAAGTAGGGGTAAGAGAAATTTCGAATGTCTTCTCGTTGTAAAGTACTGTTGGATACTTTCGCAGGACAAAACCGCTCAGGTGGAAGTTTCCAACATAGAATTTGTAAATGCGTTAAGGAATAACAACGAACAAATGTTCGAGGTGATATTCCGTGAGCATTACAATCGACTTTGCAGATATGCTTCCGGTATCTTGAATGATAAAGACGATGCAGAAGAGGTGGTTCAACAAATGTTTCTTTCCATCTGGGAGAAGCGACAGGAAATAGATATAAAAGTTTCTGTTAAGTCTTATCTCTTCCGTGCTGTTCACAACCGATGCCTGAATTTGATTCAACAAATTAAGGTGAGGCAAAATTATGCAGAAGGTAAGCAATCAGAAGGCATTCCAATTGCACATAGCCCAGCTCAGGTACTTCAAGGTTCAGAACTTGAAAAGGAAATTAAGCGTGCATTAGATGTTTTACCGGAGCAATGCAAAAAAATATTTGAATTAAGTCGATTTGCGGAATTAAAGTACAGTGAAATCGCATCACAATTGGAGATTTCTGTAAAAACCGTGGAGAACCAAATGGGAAAAGCCTTGAGGATTTTGCGCGCAGAACTGAAAGACTATCTCCCGATTATTGCATTATTATTTAGTTGGATGAACTTGATGAATTAGAAGTGGAAAGATATCCCGAACATATCGATACTGTGATCGCCGCATTTCTTAGCGGGGAGGCGAATGATTCTGAGATCCGTGAATTGGAATTCTGGAGAGCTGCATCTGCCGATAATCAGCGCTATTTTGATCAGCTTAAAAAAATATATACTTCTTCAAATGAGATTAAGGAAGTTTTTAATACTGATGTCGCTTGGAAAAATGTGCATAGTAAAATGATTATAGTTGCGGATACTCCTGTTCGGCAATTAGTACCTGAGAAGAAAGTTAGTGATTTCTATAAGTGGATTCAGATTGCCGCAATATTACTGGTAACCTTCAGTATTGGATGGTGGTTTTACGAGGATAATCTGATCAAAACTCCTATTGGAATTCTAGCCCAGAACACATCGGTTCAAGATACTTTACCAGATGGCTCAGCTTTTTATTTGAGAGCCCATAGTTTATTGAGTTATACCAAGGGTTATGGTAAAAAAGAACGTCGGTTGAAATTAAAAGGTGAAGCGTATTTTAGAGTAGAACATCAATCTGAAGTTCCATTTATTATAGAAGCAGGTGGAGTGATGATAAAAGATATTGGTACTGCATTCACTGTAAATGCTCCTCCTGATAGTAATTATGTGGAAGTCATCGTTGAAGAAGGTCAAGTATTTTTTTACAGATCTAATGGAGAGGGAATCAATCTTTTCAAAGGTGATCATGCTAGGTATTCCAGTTCTACTAATACGCTTACAAAAATGGAGGCTGTATCTGTAAACCGCACTGCTTACCGTACTAGAATGCTGAGTTTTGAAAATTCTAGCTTGAGTGAAGTCGCTAAAATGCTTGAGGAGGTTTATCAGGTGAAAGTAGAATTATCACCGAATATTCGTAAGTGCAGTTTAACTGCTGACTTTAAAAATGAAAATTTGGAAACTGTACTCGACGTCATCGGAGTGACCTTAAATCTGAATATTTCAATCGAAGGTTCCTTGATTAAAATGAATGGTCAATCTTGTATGAATTAGTACCATGATGCGATTTCTTTTTTTTGTTTTGTTAATTGCTATGATGAATGTAAGTCTTTTTGCGCAGACTGCAATTCGCCCTATTTTGGAAAGAGATGTTTCGATCAAGGTTAATGATGCTGACATTGCCGAGATCTTAAAAGATATTAGTCGTCAGGCAAATTTCTCGTTTTCTTATTCCCCGGAACTGATTTCCGGAATGTCAAAAGTTAATTTGAATTTAGTGCGAAAATCAGTGAGGGAAGTATTGAATTCGATTTTTAATGGGAAAGTAACTTATAAACCAAAGCATAATTATCTGATTTTATTGGCCGCACCTGTTGGACCTGCTACTGATAAATCAAAAGAGTTTTTTATTATCTCAGGTTATGTTACCGATAAAATTAGTGGAGAGAAAATACCCGCTGTCAGTTTGTACGATGGAAAAAGTATGATTTCTGCTATTACAAATCAGTATGGATATTTTAGTATCAAGTTAGAAGATCCACGGGTTCAATTAAATCTCAGGGTGAGTAAACAAAATTATCTAGATACAATAGTGGTACTTAGAAATTTAAAGAATCAATCATTATCTATTGGAATTACTCCAAATATCCCTTTGGATACACTCGCAAGTATAGATAGTTTGCGGGAGAGAGAATTTACCATGATGGATTTTCTAATTCCTGATATGTCGGCTATCAATGCAGCAAATATTACAGATACTATTTATCGTCCCTATCAAGTTTCTTTTATTCCCAAAGTCGGTACTAACATGTTATTAAGTGGAAATGTAATTAATGATTTTTCGTTTAATGTATTAGGAGGATATTCGTTAGGAACTAGAAAGCTGGAGATCGGAGGTTTATTCAATATCGATCGCGGTGATGTACAGAAAGTGCAATTGGCCGGGCTTTTAAATGCCGTTGGAGGTAATGTTGATGGTGTTCAAATGGCAGGTTATTTTAATCTAGACAAAGGTAAAGTGCAAGGGGTGCAGATAGCAGGTTTCGGTAATTTGGCTGGGGATACTGTTAAGGCAGTACAGATAGGTGGTTTTTTTAATTTTAACCGTAGGTATTCAAAAGGAGTACAAGTAGGTGGTTTTTTCAATGTTAATTTGGAATCATCTGCTGGATTTCAAATGGCGGGCTTTTTCAATAGTGCAATCGATACTTTTTCAGGAGTTCAGGTAGCGGGTTTTTTCAATGCCGCATTGAAAAATGTAAATGGAACACAAATAGCAGGCTTTACCAATTTTACGAGGCGGGAAATTCATGGAGCACAAATTTCAGCTTTCTTTAACTATGCCAGTAAAGTAAATGGTTCTCAAGTTGCATTGATTAATTACGCCGATTCCTGCACTGGAATCCCTGTTGGCTTCTTAAGTTATGTTAGAAGTGGATACCATCATGTTGATGTAACCGCTGATGAGTTATTCTATTCTAATCTTGCAATAAGCACCGGTGTAAGAGAATTCCACAATATAATTTTTGTAGGCATTCGTCCAGATAATTTTGCTGAGCCATTATGGACCTTCGGATATGGCGTAGGCTCTTCTATCAAATTGAATTTGAAAAATATATTAAATTTCAATTTGACAGCACAGCAAATTGTCAAAAACAATGTATTTGATAAGGCCGATGTCATCGGTAAATTTACAGTTGCTGTGGATCATAAATTTAATAAGCACATCGCCCTTACAACAGGTCCAGTACTGAATGCTCATTTTTTTAACGCGGAGTATAAGGGATACCCTGAAATATTTACAAAATTAAAGCCCAAGATATTTTACCGAGAAAGTTTTTCAAGCAATCTATCAGTACAAATGTGGATAGGATGGAAGCTGGGCATTCGCTTTACCTGAGAATATTTTAGATTTTTTTTCGTAGACGTAGGGGTAAGGCCATCATTAATGGTCTTTATTGTAAAACCATCCTCATCGTTTATGAAAATTTCAGTATTTATTAATCAGTTATTAGCTCTCATTTTTATCATATTCCAATGCTCGGCAAAAGCTCAGGATAGCGCAAGTGCAAGGAATGATAGTAGCTCCTTAATCTTTTTTAATTCGGTGCATAATACAGATACTGTTTATCAGCCGGTGCAAGTTTCTATTTTACCAATGATCGGCACATCCTATCAAGTACCAGGCACATTGATTACTGATTATTCGTTTAATGTATTAGGAGGAAAAACGCATGGCGTTCGCAAGTTGGAACTTGCAACACTCTTCAATATTGATTTAGGAGATGTTAGTTATTTTCAGATGGCTGGAGTTTCAAATCTAGTAACTGGAAATAGTAAAGGAATTCAGATTGGAGGTATTGCAAATTGTATCAGTGGAAATTTGCAAGGGATACAGTTCGCTGGCATTGGTAATCTTGTTAAAGGGAAATCTAATGGGGCACAGATTGGGGGTATCTTCAACTTGAATATTCAGCAATCAAATTTATTTCAAGTAGCCGGTATTGTCAATCTCAATAAGGATACTTCTTCCGGTATTCAAATCGCAGGGATATTGAATGCTGCCGACCATAGATATCAAGGTGTTCAGATTGCAGGTATCGCAAATGTGAATGGAGATAAATCTTCTGGATCGATGATCGCTGGAATAGGAAATAAAGTGAAAGGTGATTTTGACGGGTTACAGATTTCTGGATTGTATAATGTAGTGGCGGGTAGCATTAATGGCTCACAGGTTTCGGGATTGGTTAATATTTCGAAGAAGGTACAAGGCAATCAAATTGGTGTTTTTAACATTTCAGATTCTATTTCTGGCGTTCCAATGGGATTCTTCAGTTATGCGAATAATGGATATCATAAATTTGAACTCTCATCTAATGAAATATTTTATGCAAATGCATCTTTTATCACAGGGGTAAATGCTTTCCATAACATTTTTACTGCAAGTGTAAAACCTACAAAAGGTGGTGATCTGTTATGGTCCTTTGGATATGGTGCCGGGAGTAATATTATATTGAGCAAGCAAGTAAGCTTAGTTTTGGATGTTACCGCCAATCAGATTAGCAAAGGTGAATTTCTCAACAAGTTAAATCTGCTAAATAAGGGATATCTAGGTGTTGAGGTAAGATTGAGTAATAAAATCTCCATCTCAACAGGACCTGAATTAAATGTATGGGTAACGAAAACGAATTATACTGATTATCCGAATATCCTAGCAGAGATTCATCCGAATGTATTTTATCATGATATATCCAATGATGATAAGATTGACCTAAAGATGTGGATTGGATGGAAAGTTGGTTTTAGATTCTTCTGAAAATAATTTCTAAATAAATAGGGGTGGGTGGGAATTTAATTGTCTTTTAATAAAACTAAAACATTATTCAATGAAGCGTCAATTTTTATTATTATTCTTTCTTGTTGGCTCTATTTCCGGATTCAGTCAGCAAATTATTCAAACGGTAAGAGGTACTGTCACCGATCGTATTACTCAAATGCCTTTGGTTGGAGTTACTGTGTTCTTTCCAGATCTTGTTCCAGTTAAAGGTACTGCTACAGATATCAACGGTGAATTTAAATTTACAAATGTCCCCGTTGGTAAACAAACACTCCAATTTAAATTTATCGGATATGAAGAGCAAACTTTGAGTAATATAACCGTTATCTCCGGAAAAGAGCTAGTACTAAAAGTGGATATGGATGAAAAAGTAATTATGAGTAAGGAGGTTACTATCTCCGCTGAGACTGAAAAAAATCGGCCGTTAAATGAGATGGCATTGGTGAGTACACGTACTTTCTCTGTTGAAGAAACACAAAAGTTTGCAGCTGCAGTCAATGATCCGGCACGAATGGCTAGTTCATTTGCTGGCGTGGTAAATACAGATGATGGTAATAATAATATTTCCATTCGCGGTAATTCTCCAAATGGTTTGCAATGGAGAATGGAAGGTGTTGAAATTCCTAATCCTAATCACTTTTCTAGTCCTGGGACTGCTGGTGGTGGAATTTCAATATTGAGTGCTCAGTTATTGAGTAATTCTGATTTTATGACCGGAGCATTTCCTGCAGAATATGGAAATGCGCTATCAGGAGTTTTTGATTTGCGCTTACGAAAGGGTAACAATGAGAAACCTGAATTTACTGTTCAAACAGGATTTTTAGGATTAGACTTGGCTGCCGAAGGGCCAATCGCAAAAGGATATCAGGGTTCCTACTTAATCAATTATCGTTATTCTACGTTGTCATTGATCGGGAAAATAATTGATCTTGGTGATGCTACTACTAACTTTCAGGATTTATCATTTAACTTTTTTCTCCCTACAAAGAAAGCTGGAACATTTACACTCTTCGGATTTGGTGGATGGAGTGGACAAACTTACGATGCCAAAAAAGATTCTTCAGTATGGGAAGATGACGGTGAAAGATATAGTTCCGACTTTAGTGCTAACACTGTAGCTACTGGTGTTACACATTCTTATATTCTCGGAAAGAATACTTATTTGAAATCGGCATTATTGTATTCTTATCAGTTGAATAAAGATAACACACAATACTTGCAAGACGATTTTAATACTCAACTGAGATACGATGGTAAATCTTTACAAGATAAAGTTACTTTTAGTTCAACTTTAAATCATAAGTTCAATACACAATTGAGTTTACGCAGCGGTGTGATCGTCAATAGACTTGGATATGATGTGAAAGAGAATGCTTATGATTTTGATATCGCTCAGTTAAAGCAAACCATTAATGCAAGTGGATCTGCCTATTCTGTACAAATGTTTACTGCGATGAGTTACCGGATTACTCATAAAGTTACATTGCAAGGAGGTTTACATTATCTTGGATTCCTCTATAATCAAACCGGCTCTTTAGAACCACGTGCTTCAGTGCGATATGCGATGAGTGGAAAACAAACTATTACTTTTGGTTATGGATTACATAGTCAGTTGCAACCTATCGGAGTGTATTTTGCGAAACTGGAAAATGCGGACGGTAGTTTTAGTCAGCCCAATAAAAATATAGGATTAAATAAAGCACATCATTTTGTAGCTTCTTATGATCGTTTGCTGACTGAACAACTGCATATTAAAACAGAATTTTATTACCAAGCACTTTTCAATATTCCGATCGGTGTTGATACTACAACAACGTATAGCATGATTAATCAGGAAGGAGGATATTTTACCGATCCTGTAGTGAATACTGGTAAAGGAAGAAATGTAGGAATGGAATTAACACTGGAACAGTTCATGCACCGCGACTTTTATTTTTTGTTATCAGGATCTTTGTATGACTCAAAATATCGTGCAATTGATAAAGAATGGAGGAATACACGTTGGAATGGAAATTATGCGGTGACTTTCACTTCTGGCAAGGAATTTAAAAGCTTGTCGAAATCTAAAAATAAAGTGTACGGAGTAAATATAAAACTTACTTACAGTGGTGGCCAGCGTTCAACACCTGTAGATTTAGAAGCTTCTCAGGATGCAGGTACAACCAAGTATGTAGAGAAGGATGCGTTCACCTTACAAAACCCATATTATTTTAGGACGGATGTTCGCTTTAGTATGAAGCGGAACAGACCGAATGCAACGCACACTCTTTCTTTGGATATTCAGAATGTTACCAATAGAAAAAATATTTATGGCAGTTTTTATGATGTGCAATCCAATAAAATTAAAACCTATTATCAGGCTCCACTCATTCCTATCTTGAGTTATAAAATTGAATTTTAGAATCGCAGTTGATAAAAAAAGCCCTGACCATCATGATGATCAGGGCTATTATTTTTTAAATTCTGTTTTTACATGTGAATTACTTCTCCATAAGCATCTGCTGCTGCTTCCATAATGGCTTCACTCATTGTAGGGTGAGGATGGATCGATTTAATGATTTCGTGGCCTGTAGTCTCAAGATTTCTTGCCACTACTACTTCGGCAATCATCTCTGTAACATTCGCACCAATAAAATGCGCTCCCAACCATTCTCCATATTTTGCATCGAAGATTACTTTTACAAAACCCTCACTAGCGCCTGCAGCTTTTGCTTTTCCGCTTGCGGAGAATGGGAATTTGCCCACTTTAATTTCATGGCCTGCTTCCTTCGCAGCTTTCTCGGTGAGCCCTACCGAAGCAACTTCAGGAGAGCAATAAGTACATCCTGGAATATTTCCGTAGTTAATTGGTGTGACATGTAATCCTGCAATTTTCTCTACACAACAAATGCCTTCAGCAGATGCAACATGAGCAAGTGCTGGACCTTTAACAATATCACCAATGGCATAAATACCAGGGATATTAGTTTGGTAAAAATCATTCACCAGCACTTTGCCTTTGTCAGTGATTATGCCCACTGTTTCTAGTCCGATATTCTCGATATTGGGAGTAATACCTACTGCAGAAAGTACAATATCTGCGTCGAGAAACTCTTCTCCTTTCTTAGTTTTAACTTTTACTTTACAACCTTCACCCGATGTGTCTACTGATTCAACAGTTGATTCTAACATGATGTCAATTCCACTTTTCTTGAACGATCGCGCAAGCTGTTTTGAAATGTCTTCGTCTTCAATAGGAACAATGTTCGGCATGAACTCAACAATAGTAACTTTAGTTCCCATCGTATGATAGAAATATGCAAATTCGCAACCGATAGCTCCTGAACCTACGATAACCATGCTCTTAGGCATAGTTGGTAGTGTCATAGCATCACGATATCCTATTACTTTAATTCCATCTTGTGGAAGATTTGGTAACTCACGACTTCTTGAACCTGTAGCTAAAATAATATGATTGGCTTCGAATATTTTTACAGTCCCATCAGCAGCAGTAACTTCAATTTTTTTGCCAGGCAGGAGTTTCCCATATCCATTCAGTACTTCAATTTTATTTTTCTTGAATAAAAACTGAATGCCTTTACTCATTCCATCTGCAACATCACGACTTCTTTTAATTACTGCAGGAAAATCAGCTTTGTAATCAGCAACAGTAATCCCATAATCTCCTGCATGTTTGAGATAATCAAAAACGTTAGCACTTTTCAATAAAGCTTTGGTGGGTATACAGCCCCAATTCAAACAAACTCCACCGAGTGATTCTTTTTCCACTACGGCGACTTTCATTCCAAGTTGAGATGCACGTATAGCGGCAACATAGCCTCCTGGGCCGCTGCCTAAAACGATAAGGTCATAATTCATGTCTTCGATGCTTTTTAAGAGCTGCGAAGTTAAATCATTTCAACATCATGATGGTGAATGTTGATTTTCAGAAAGATAGGAGTAAGTGTGGTTATTCGAGACGTTAAAAAGACGGATGATATTTTACTTGTCCTCCGTTTTGATCCATTTGAAAGTACCGGTATTCCCATCCTTCATGAATTTAACCACGTATAATCCTGAGGAGAGATTTTCGGTATTTATCATCCCCGTTTGTACTTGATTATTCAAATAAACTTGCTGTCCAATCTGATTGTAAATTTCTAGTTGCGCACCTTGCATTTGTACTGGAATCATGAATTCACCCTGAGAAGGATTTGGATAAAGATTAAATCCAAAATCATTAGAATTTGCAGCTCCTGGCAATCCAGTTAAAGCATTGAGATTAATTTTCCCAAGCGTAAAATTACTCCAGCTAGGAAGCGTAAAATTGATGTTACCGAAAGTGCAGTTTCCACTCGTCGACCCTACAAAATATAAATTATCCTGATGATCTAATGCAATAGAATTTAGGTAGCAATATACATCACCACCTCCTAATAAATTCCAGAGCGGTGTTCCATTGGAATCAAACGAAGTTATTGAGAAACGAGAATCGGTAATAGCGCCTGCAGTATTTACTACAGAATTACCCCAGTCTAGAGTACCTTGTTGATTTCCTCCGATATATAAATTACCTTGACTATCACAATCGATAAAAACATTATTTCCTCCGCTAAAATCCCCCGTAATATTTGGTGTTTGCAAAGGCAGACTATATCCCCAACTGAAATTACCGACACTATCAGCTTTGATAATATAGAAAGAGGAACCCCAACTCAATGGTGTGAATTGAATATTACCGAATGAGCAGGTGTCGAGCAAAAAAGCGGCCATATAAACGTTGCCAAAACCATCCGTTTTAATGATTGGCGCTTGGAAGGTTACATCATGTGAAAATTTAGCCCAGCTAGGTGTTCCATCTGACGCAATACGTGCTAGAAAAAAATTATAAAAATCGGTAACCTGATAGGTTGAATCATCAATAGTGAATATGCCTTGTTGAGCTGATCCTCCAATAAATAAATTATCCCAAGGGTCAAAACTAATTTCCCCAATGCGTTTTGCATCTGTTAAAGTATGGGTATTCATATCAATTCCATTCGCATCAGTTTTGGTAATATTTGCTGAGAAAAAATCAGAAACGGCATACCAGAAATTTCCCTGATGATCACAAGTTATAGCCTCAATATTTTGCGGGTCAGGATAGCTAAGAGAAGCATTTTTTTTCCACCGCAACTGACCGTTAGGATCCAAACTGATGATAAAAAGATTAATATTTAAAGTTGAAATTCCGGTATTTACAAGGCTATCGTTCGCGCCAATATGAAAGGTCTCCAAAAAATTTCCGGCAATATAGATATTTCCAGATGCATCCGTACAAATTCTTTGTGTACTACTAGTTCCGACTAAAGATAAATCCCAAATGAGATTACCTAGTTCATCTCGTTTTTCTATTCGTTGGTCTCCCATGATCCAGTTGCCGAAAATAATATGTAAAGAATCCATCCTGGAAGTAATACTATGATTTGCGGCATCAATTGCTATCGAGTAATTACCAATACTTGGATTAAAACTGTAAGCAAAAGAGTCTGTTCTGACCCATTCAAATTGTTGAGCTTTTGAAGTACTAAACAAAAGGCTGAATAAAAAGATGTATAAAAATGGTTTCATGATGAGATAGGTTAAATGAAAATGTAATTGGTTAGTGGTACAATGTTAGGTAATTATTTTTTTTCAATTTCTATCGATTATACTGAATTGGGATATTTTGACTTTGAGCTGACTGTTACTGGCGTTGAACAGGATGAGAAAATAGATCAAAGAGCTTGTTTTTACGCAGTACATAAGATACAGAAGTTGTATTCATAGAGTCGTGAACTAATTAATTGCGGAATGATTTCTTTAAAAAGGAGTAAGATTTTTGGGTCGGATGAGTCATTCTCTATTACCTTCGTTCTTCAAAATTGAAACATCGCTTATGTGGCATTATGAAATAGCCTCCATTCATCCTGAATCTAGGTTTCTGAATATCACTTTTAAAATCGATATTGATCCTGCTTCATTTACTGAAGTGGCGCTTCCAGCATGGCGCCCTGGACGTTACGAGTTAGGAAATTTTGCTAAGAACATTCGTAATTGGTGTGTGTATGATCAACACGGATTGCCTCTCAGCTTTACGAAGATCAATAAGGATACTTGGAAGATACAAACGGATGGTGTAAGTCAGATTGAAGTGCGCTATGAATATTATGCAGCGCAGGCGGATGCAGGAGCTTGTTGGGTGGATAAGGATTTAATGTATGTGAATCCTGTGCATTGTTTAATGTATTTACCCGGTAATTTACATGTCCCTTGTTCGTTGCGAGTAGTCGTTCCTGATGATTGGCAAATTGCATGTTCTATGCAATCTAAAGAGAAGCATATTCTTCTTGCTGAAGATTTTCATGAGTTGGTAGATAGTCCATTTTTTGCAGCGAAAGCATTGCATCATCGCACCTATTCTGTAAATGATTATGAGTTTCATGTTTGGTTACACGGTAATGTAAAACCTGATTGGGATCTAATCCTGAAAGATTTCAAAGCATTTACGGAGATCCAGTTAAGTATGATGCATTCATTTCCTGTTGCTGAATATCATTTTCTAGTACTGATTTTACCTTATCGTTTTTATCATGGAGTAGAACATATTAAAAGTACAGTTTTAGCACTCGGTCCCGATTATCAGTTTATGCATAAAGAACTGTATGCTGACTTTCTTGGTGTTGCTTCTCACGAGTTATTTCATGCATGGAACGTAAAGACACTTCGTCCTGATGATTTTGTGATATATGATTACTCAAGAGAAAATTATAGCCAGCTGGGATGGGTGTATGAAGGATTTACTACTTATTATGGGGATTTATTTCTTGCACGAAGCGGATTTTTTGATCAAACTAATTATTTTGCAGAAATCAATGCTCGACTTCAAAAACATTTTGATAGCAATGGCCGATTCAATTATAGTGTTGCAGAAAGTAGTTTTGATACTTGGTTAGATGGTTATGTACCTGGAGTTCCTCATCGCAAAACTTCGATCTATGATGAAGGGAGTTTGTTTGCTTTGATGCTGGATTTATATCTGCGAAGATCAAGTGCTGGAAAAAATTCATTGGATACATTATTCATTCGCTTATATCAAGATTTCGCACCGCTTAAAAAGGGATATCGGGAACAGGATGTTAAATTACTGGCGATTAAGTTGTCTGATGGTGGCGTCGAAAAACTTTTTGATCGCTGGATTCATCAACGGATCTCCTATGAAAGTGATTTGCAGGAATTGTTGAATTATGTGGGGTGTTATCTACAAAGAAAAGGTGCAGCACAAGTTCATGAAAAATTATTTGGCTTCAGAGTAGCCACAGAAGGTGGTGTACTTAAAGTTGCATCGGTTATACCCGGTTCACCAGCGGAATTTGCGGGCTTGTCAAAAGATGATGAAGTGATTGCGTGTAATGGAAGAAAAGTAGAGCAAAATTTAAATGATCTGATGAGCCGTGAAAAAAATGAAGTGATACTGTCTGTATTTACACAACGTGAACTTCGTAATATAATACTTAAGTCAGACGGGAAAACGTATTTCGATCAAGTCACAATTGCAACAATTGCAGAAGCTAATGAACAGCAGATGCAAGCATTTACTTCTTGGACGGGATTAAAAATGAAATTGTAATATAGGATTATATTTTACCTGCAGTCACCGCAATTTCTACGTTGACATCTTTGGGTAATCGAGCTACTTCAACTGTTTCACGAGCAGGGAAATTACTGCTGAAATAACTTCCATAAATTTCATTGACTTGCGAAAACTGACTCATATCTTTCAAAAAAATTGTGGTTTTGATGATATGGCTAAAGTCCATCCCTGCTTCATTTAAAAGAGCATTGATGTTTTTCATGACTTGATGCGTCTCCGATTCGATGGTATGCGTAATTAGATTTCCCGTTGCTGGTTCTATAGCTATTTGACCTGAGGCGAATAATAAGTTGCCAAATTGTACGGCTTGTGAATATGGTCCGATAGGAGCAGGCGCAGCTTTGGTATGGATAATTTTTTTCATGTGCTTTGATCAATATGAATGTAGAGTACTAAAGTTGTTGGTTCCAACAAAGGTAATTAAATCCAAGGTGCTGTATTTTTATCTTTCTTGCTTCAATTACTTTAGTAGATCTTTTACTTTTGTGGAAATAATATTTGAATGCTCCGACTTCTCGTTTTAGATAATTTTGATTCATTTACATGGAATCTTGTTCATTATCTGGAAGAGTTGTTTCCATTCCAAATAGATGTTTTTCGAAATACAGAGATCACTGTGGAAGCAGCAAGTGAATATGATTTAATTGTTTTATCGCCTGGTCCTGGTATCCCAGAAGAAGCTGGTATTCTTGTTCCGCTGATCAAAACAGTGCAAGGTCGAATTCCTGTGTTGGGGGTTTGCCTCGGACATCAAGCTATTACTATTGCTAATACAGGAAGTCTTATCCAACTTCAAGAAGTGATGCATGGTTTACAGCGGAAGTGTATTGTAAAAGATCCCAGTTCCTTTCTTTTCAAAAATATTTCTGATCCTTTTGAAGCAGGGAGATATCATTCATGGGTGGTGGATGAAGGTACATTGCCAACGAATTTCAAAATCCTTGCTACTGATGAACAAGGATTCATCATGGCGTTGCATCATGAGGAGTTGATGCTGACTGGTGTTCAGTTTCATCCCGAATCAGTGATGACACCTTCCGGTAAACAAATCCTGAGTAATTGGCTCGGCTATTATCTCCCTAACCTTGTATCTTTGCCCTGAAAGCAAACCGTCCTGTCGCTCTTCGTTTAGTCGGAGGGAGGAAAGTCCGGGCAACATAGAGCGCCACACTTCCTAACGGGAAGGCACTACGTCGGAAACAGCGTAGTGACAGAAAGTGCCACAGAAAACTATACCGCTCTGATGTAAATTAGAGTAAGGGTGAAAATGTGAGGTAAGAGCTCACAGTTTTTGCAAGTAATTGCAGAACGGGTAAACCTTGTGGGTTGAAAAGCCAAATAGGTCAGGGTAAAGGGCTGCTCGCCCGATATCAGATTTCGGTCTGTTGCCCTGATGGGTAGGCTGATTCAGGTGTTTCGCGAGGAACATCGCAGATAAATGACAGGAGTTACACCCGTAAAAAGGAGTAAATACAGAACCCGGCTTATAAGTTTGCTTTCATTTTTTCTTTGTTTTCAACAATGACTAGCGGAGTAAATTGCAAAATGATTCGGGGAAGTTCTATTGGCATTTGACTATTTTTGCACCATATGTTTAGTTTCAGGAAATTCTTTATTGCAGTCAGTAATAAACATGATCTCTATTACCGGATCGTCTTAATTACAGTTTCAATTCTAGTGATCACTGCTTTTTTGCCCCAGCAAACACATTTCAAATATAATTTCGATAAAGGAAACTCTTGGCATTATGATAACCTAAGAGCTCCATTCGATTTTCCTTTGTATAAAAACAGGAAACAAATAGAAGAAGAGGTTAGTCAGATCAATACACAAAGTCCAGTGTATTTTCGAAAAGATACATTTGCAATCAATCGTGCTTTTCTAGAGTTTGGCTCACTGTATCAACAAGGAAGTAATGATGGTAAGATTGCAGGCCAGATGATTATTCGGTCGGTTTACCATCAAGGATTGATCGATATTCCACGTAACTTAAGTATTGCTGCCGGACAACCTGTTTATAAACTGATTGGAAATGTGGCAGAACCAACTGATCTCACGCTTTACCTTCAGTCGAATCAGTTAGCAGCTAAAATCGAACGAGAATTAATTGCGATGAATTTGCAGGGCGACGGCATGCTATTTAATGCCCTAGTTCAATCGCTGAAGCCAGATCTGATTTTTGATGCTTCGCTGACAGAAAAAAACAAATTGCAATACATTGAATCCATCAACCCAACACATGGGATGGTGAAAGCGGGAACTTCAATTATTGAAAGAGGAAAAATTATAGGTGATAGAGAGTTAGAAATACTAGAGTCTCTGAAAATCGCCTACGACGGAGATGAAGTTTCGCGCGATTCTCAGACTTGGTTATATATTGGCTATCTCATTTTGGTGTGTACCGCCATTATTGTATTGCTGACATTTCTCTGGTTACTCAGGAAAGATATTTTACTGGATAGTAGAAAAATTTCACTGCTATTTTTGTTGATTGTGATAACTTGTATTTGTTATTCGATGGCTTTGAACAGTAATAAACTGAATATGCTTTTAATGCCGCTTTGTATCTTGCCGCTTGTGACACGTGCATTTTTTGATACGCGTACAGCTTTATTTACGCATGTCTTAACAATATTGATTCTTGGTACCGTTGCGCCAGGTGGATTTGATTTTGTGTACATGCAAGTGATCACTGGAATGGTGGCCATTTTCAGCATTGTGAATATGCGAAAACGCTCGCAATTATTTATTGCGGTTGGCATTATTTTTATCGCTTATTTATTTTCTTATATCGGTCTTTCACTCTTGAATGAAGGATCAGCAGTGAAGGTGAATTATATGAATGCCGTATGGTTGATTGGGAATTGCCTCTTGACTTTGCTGAGTTATCCATTGATCTTTTTTATAGAAAAAACATTCGGGGTGACCTCAGATTTTACATTGATGGAGCTCACCGATTTTAACAGTGATCTGTTGCGCGAACTGGCTACAAAAACACCTGGAACATTTCAGCATTCCTTGCAAGTAGCCAACCTTGCCGAATCAGCATGTTATAAAATAGGAGGGAATTCTTTACTGGTTAGGGTAGGAGCGTTGTATCATGATATCGGCAAAACTGAAATTCCGATGTACTTTATCGAAAATCAAAGTACGCAGATTAATCCTCATGATGAACTTTCTTTTGATGAGAGTGCTTCTATCATTATTAGTCACGTGATCCGTGGAATTGAAAAAGCGAAGAAGTTTAATATTCCAGATATTGTCATTGATTTTATCCGTACGCATCATGGAACGTTGATCGTGCAATATTTTTATCAGTCATTTCTGAAGAATTTTCCAGATGAAATTGCCGATGAAGATGATTTTAGATATCCTGGTCCTAAGCCATTTTCAAAGGAAACAGCTGTGCTGATGATGGCAGATTCTGTGGAAGCAGCAGCTAGAAGTCTGCCTGTTCATGACACTGGATCTATTGATAAACTGGTAGAGAGTATCATCAATCACCAAATTGAAAATGGACAATTCGAGAATTGTGATATCACTTACCGCGACATTACTTCGATCAAGAAAATTTTCAAGAAAATGCTCTCGAGCATTTATCATGTTCGCGTAGCTTACCCAGGAAATTAATTTGATAATTCTCCGAAAATAAAAAATGCTGCTTTGAGGGCAGCATTTTTTATTAGATCTACTTTATAATTTATTGCTTAACGACTTTCATACTTACTGGTGATTCGCCTTCGCGGTTAACTGATACAATATATATTCCCGCTTTCATATTTTCAACAGCAGAAAATCTGAAAACATTATTTCCTTTTTCAGGTTCAAATTGTTCGTGCGCTATTTTTTGTCCGTTGATGGAATAAATATCAATTATTACTGAATGCTGATTGTCGGTGCTAAAACTCAAATCAAAATTTTCACGGAAAGGATTCGGTGAAATTCCGGCAATACTAAATCCTTCTTTCTTTTCATTCATACTTACACTTACGATTTTGAAAATCTCATTATCACCATTGCTGTCAGTCTGACGTAAACGGTAATAACTTGTTCCAGCAAACGGATGCATATCTGTAAATTGATAATCATGCCATTGTCGTGTTGTGCCATTTCCATCTATTCTCGATATTTCAACGAACTCGTTTCCATCTTCACTTCTCTCAATACCGAAATAGTCATTTTGATTCTCAGAAGCCGTTGCCCACTTCAACTCTACAGTTTTATTATTGGGGTTAGCACTAAATGATACGAGTTCTACAGGAAGTGTGCTGACTCCTGAATACGGATTCGTAGGTGCGGTACCGTTAGAGGTTCCTGTGGCACCTTTTGTAGCTCCGTTGGGAGTGAAATTCGTCACAGAAGTAGAGTTAGATGCCCCAGCAACTCCTGGAGCAACAGTTATCGATACTCCAGTTTTATTAGTAAGGGCAACATAACCTCCGCCGCCTCCGCCTCCAGCACCTTCTGCTTCTGGATCACCGATTACGATTTGATTACCTCCTGTTCCTCCAGTTGCTTCTAGACTTAACGAACTGATAGTTGCGTTTTTTGCATACATAATAATTGCACCGCCGCCGCCACCGCCACCAGATCCATCCCAGCCCTGGGGACCAGTTGTTGTTCCTGCATTGTCACCGTTAGCTTTTATGGTTCCACTTCCTGAAGTATTTCCACCGACAAGTAAGAATACAATTCCTCCTCCATCTGCACCAGAAGTTCCTGTACCATCATTTGAATCACCGGCACCACCACCACCACCAAAGAAAATTCTACCAGTGGTGTAATCAAGAGGTCTTCCACCATATCCTCCAACGCTATACCGGTTATCACCACCCCATGCAGCATTCGTGGGACCTTTCGTTAAAACATTTGATGCATTTGCTGAATAAGTATATCCTCCTCGTCCGCCTCCACTAGATACAGTAAGATGAAAATTCGCACTTTCTAGTTTCCATGCAGTTTTCCAATTCGCAATGGTCGTGTCAGGATTTCCTAAACCGTTCCATGCTGAGGTATCACCCGCATTCGCCCCTCCGCCACCGGATGCATTATGGGCATTTCCTCCACCGCCACCATTCGCAGGTGCTCCTCTGCCATATCTTCCAACACCATCATAATCTGTTTGATATCCAGCTATACTTTCTCCTTTTTCCGCTCCTTTTTTATCGTCTGTTGAACGAAAACCAGTATGTAGGCCTGGGAAATCAGAATGATTTTCTACTACTCCTCCACGAAATCCTAATCCGCTTACATCAATAGTTCCGTTAATAGTTGAAGTCCCACTTACTTCCATCGCAACAATACCACCCTGAGTTCCATTCCATGCATCAGCAATTATACTTGCTCCGCTGTTTACGGTGAGTGAAGTATATCTAGGTACTCTTATGATCTGAACTTTTCCAGATGAAGTATAACTATTTTTCAATCCGCAGGTGAGCGTAATCGTTGTATTGTTTGGTCGCGTTGCTACTTCTGCGAATTCATATTTACCTGCATTATTGTAATTGGAAACCATACCATAATTTGCATTATCACTCGTGGTAATAGTTGCCCCTTGCATTTGAATAATCAGAATTAATTCTCCTGCAACCATATTGCCTGAAAAACGAGAATTAGAATTTAAACGTGAATTTGTTACCGTTAACGAAGTAGCCCCACTTGCAGCGTTTGCCGTAAGGTTAGTATACTCATTTAGTTTCACGTTCGATGTACTTACAGTTTTCGCTCCATGCATACCAATGGCTGCTGAACTCGTTCCAGGATTACTGAAATTTCCTGCGAAGAAAATGCCAACACCCACTAGAGCTGCAAGGCAAGTGCCCATAATGATTTTTCTTTGCGACATTTTTTGCCGCGTTTCCATTCTCATTCTGCTTTTCTTCTTCATGGGGTGTTTAATTCAAATTGTGCTAAATTATTTAACGAAAAATCATGGTGAATCGTTACGTGTTAGGATTATTTTGAAATCAATAAAAAAGCCAGGTAACATCATTTGCTACCTGACTCCTTGAAAATAGTTTTTTTTAATCCTGCGATTTTATTGTTTGATGATTTTGAGGCTTACTGGATCTGCACCGTCTCTTTTTATAGTTATAAAATATAAGCCTGATTTTAGATGATCTGCATGATCAAACTGATATTGATTGATACCTTCACTAGGCGATAATTTTTCTTGATAAACCAATTGACCATTTAAGGTTGTTACTTGAATATTTATTGGGAGTTGGTTATCTGTGGTATAGGTTAACATGAAAGTCTCCTTGAAAGGATTTGGTGAAATTCCGTTGATACGGAAGCTGGCAAGTTTTGCATTCATGGAAACACTAACAGGTTTAAAAATCTCCTGAATACCATTGAAATCGATCTGACGCAAGCGATAATAACTGATTCCAGTTAATGGATAGGAATCCACAAAATGATAATCATGTTTAGCAGTGGAATTTCCATTGCCTTTTATTTTACCAATTTCCTGATAAGTTGTTTCATCAGTACTTCTCTCGATACAGAAATAATCATTGTCGATTTCTGATGCAGTACTCCACTTTAGCAATATGATATTATTTTCTTTCGTTGCGGTAAATGAGGTTAACTCCACAGGTAATGTACTTACTCCCGAATAAGGGTTCGTAGGTGCAGTACCGTTAGCTGTTCCCACTCCACCTTTTGTTGCCCCGTTAGCTGGAAACGCCGACATTGCAATGGAATTCGTTACACCATTTGCACCACCGTTTACACTAATGGTTACATTTATTTTATTAGTAAGTGCTACATAACCTCCTGAACCACCACCACCGGGTGCTTCCGTT
The DNA here is from genome assembly GCA_038320345.1 of Bacteroidia bacterium. Classification (GTDB taxonomy): domain Bacteria; phylum Bacteroidota; class Bacteroidia; order AKYH767-A; family OLB10; genus JBBQED01. Next base: position 22,950 of record JBBQED010000017.1, on the reverse strand, counting down.
TCTGGATTATTTATAGCAGCAATATCTTGGCTTCCACCATTGCCACCATTAGCTTGAATTGAAAGATTGTTTAAGGTCGCACTTTTCAGATATACAATCACTGTTCCGCCGCCGCCACCGCCACCGCACGCATCTCCGTTCCCAACATTTCCAGTAATCGCTACCGATTGACCATTGGCTTTTATGGTACCACTACCTGAAATATTTCCTCCTCCAAGTAGAAACACAATACCACCTCCGTTGCCACCACTAGTTCCATTATTATTATTAGAATTTCCTGCACCTCCACCACCTCCAAAAAATATTCTGCCACCACTATAATCTAGCGGACGACCACCAAATCCTCCTGTGTTCTGGCGACTATCGCCTAACCAAAGTGCGTTTCCAGGGGCCGTAGTAGTAGGATTTAACGATGCAGCCGACCATCCATAACCTCCGCGACCTCCACCTGAGGAACTGCTACTTGCAAATCCAGATGATTCCAGATTCCAAGCTGTTTTCCACGATGAAATAGTCGTATCAGGATTTCCTGTTCCAGTCCATGAAGCAACAACTCCACCGTTAGCTCCACCGCCGCCACCGGCATTGTGACCATTGCCACCACCACCGCCATTTGCTACTCCACTTCTACAATATTTTTTTGAATAGGAGGAAGTTGAACCTCCAATACTTTCTCCTTTTTCTGCTCCATCACCAAACGTACTGGAACAATATGCATTCACACTATTATTAACACCTTGATAAACTACTCCGCCTTTAAATCCAAGCTGAGAAACATCAATCGTTCCATCGATAACCGTTGTTCCACTCACTTCAATAGCTACAATTCCACCTTTTGTTCCATCCCATGCATCTGAAGTAATGGAAGCACCGCTATTCACAGTAAGTGTAGTGTATCGAGGAACTCGAACAACCTGCACCTTGCCACCATGAGTATAAGAATTTTTTAAGGGAGCTGATAATGTAATTGTCGAGCCGGATATTGAAGTTACTTCTGCAAATTCGTAAAGTCCTGCATTCCCATAACTCGTAATATTTCCATACGATGAATTGTTAGAAGTAGAATATGTTGCTCCTTGCATCTGAATAATCATGAGCAATTCCCCAGAAGTCAGGTTGCCGCTAAACCTACTATTTGCATTCATCGTTACGCTGTTAACGGTGATCGAACTAGAACCGGCAACAGAGGATGCTGTCAAATAAGTAAATTCATTTATCTTAGTATTAGCCGCTGATACCGTTAATGCACCGTGTTTACCCGGAGCTCCAAGCGAATTGGATGGATTACTGAAATTACCTCCGAAGAATATCCCGATTCCCACTAGGGCGGCGAGACAGATTCCTCCAACGAGTTTTCTGGTAGTTGCTGATAATCTGGTTGACGTTCTTAATCTTTGATTTGGTTTCATGAAACGAGGGAAATAGTTTGAATTGAAACTTTTACGGGTTCCACCATGAATTCGTTACGAAGACCTCCAGTTAAACCGATACAGTTTAAAGTTCACTAAACAAGGTTGCACTTTCTGACGGATAAAAAATGTTGATATGTAATTAGGCAGTCACAACCAATATGTTCTGTTAATAGAGGAGGTTTGTAGCGTTTTCTTTATTTTGGGGAGGGAAAATCAAATAGGGTAATTGTACCTTTGTTGCTTAATATGGCCGACATTATTCGTCTCTTACCGGATTCCGTTGCGAATCAGATTGCTGCCGGGGAAGTGATCCAAAGGCCGGCTTCTGCTGTAAAAGAACTTTTAGAGAATGCCGTGGATGCAGGAGCGTCCCGTATTCAATTGATTCTGAGGGATGCTGGTAAAACTTTGATACAAGTCATCGACGATGGTAGTGGGATGAGTGAAACGGATGCTCGGCTTTCTTTTGAGCGGCATGCCACTTCCAAAATTCGGAAAGCTGATGATTTATATAGTTTGCATACCATGGGTTTCAGAGGAGAAGCTTTGGCATCCATTGCTTCAGTAGCTCAGGTAGAACTAAAAACCAGGTTGCAGGGATCCGAAATCGGTACCCGCATTGCTGTTGAAGGCTCCGAGTGCAAGGGTCAGGATCCCGTTGCCATTCCTGAAGGAACATCACTATCCATAAAAAACCTCTTTTTTAATGTTCCTGCAAGAAGAAATTTCCTGAAATCAAACCCGGTTGAAACCCGTCATATCTTAGAAGAATTTACACGGGTGGCTTTGTCTAATCCGCATATCCATTTTTCTTTACACCATAATGATTTACAAATTTTTGATGTGAGGAGTGGAAACTTCCGCCAACGGATTGCCTCAATTTTTGGTGCAGCCTATAATGAGCGTCTGGTTCCAGTAGAAGAAGATACCAGCATCGTTAGGGTAGAAGGGTTTATCGGAAAGCCGGAATATTCTAAGAAGAATCGTGGGGAACAATATTTCTTTGTAAACAACCGATTCATTAAAGATAATTATTTGCATCATGCTGTTACTGCTGCATTCGAATCGTTAATCACCCGCGATAGTTACCCTTCATATTGGTTAAAAATTACGATTGATCCCGCTGCCATTGATGTTAATATTCATCCAACAAAAACAGAAATTAAATTTCAGGATGATAAAAGTGTTTATGCTATTCTCCGAGCTGCAATCAAGCGCGCGTTAGGTCGCTTTAGTATCGCACCTTCGCTTGATTTTGATCAAGAAAGATCTTTTGATATTCCGCTTGATAAATTCAATTCAATTCCTGTTCAACCCGGAATTAAAGTAGATCCTAATTATAATCCTTTTAGAAGCGATAATCATCCTTCCCCTGTTAGGATAGATCCATTTCGATCCAACGACTGGAAACAAAACGAACATACGCGGATTGAAAGCTGGAACAAAATGCATGAGTCGCTTGCTGATGTTCCTGTTGAAGCAAATACGACAGCTATTATTCCGGATATGCTCTCCGTGTTGGAAGATCTCGATGAGCACCGATTTATACAAGCTGGATCTCGCCTCATGATGATTAGTTATTCTGGCGGAGTTGTGTTGATTGATATTCCCCAAGCACATGAACGAATTCTATATGAACGTTATCTTCATGCACTCGATAATCAGCAAGCCCCTTCACAACAACAGTTGTTTCCTCCACGTTTACAATTGAGTCATGAGGATGCTGCATTGTTGAATGAATTGCATGATGATCTGCGCCGCCTAGGTTTCGATCTTTCGGATTTCGGAAATAATGTAATTGTAGTGCAAGGGATTCCTTCTGATATCGAATCTGGTCAAGAGAGCTTGATCTTGCAACAACTACTCGAGCAGTTCAGAAATAATATAGACCGTCTAAAAGTGAGTAGTCGTGAAAATTTGGCCCGCTCCATGGCAAGAAGTATAAGCGTGAAGCCTGGTAGGTTTATGGGCGGAAAAGAATTAAAACAGCTAGCGCTAGATTTATTAACCTGTGACCAAAGTCGGTATAGTGTGAGTGGTAAAACCATCCTGATGAATTTGAATCCGGATGATCTTCTTAAATTATTTTAATGCTGATCCGTCCTCAAAATAAGTTCTGATCTATTCTATATGTCGCAGCAATTTCGCCCTTCTAGTTTCCAGATCCTTCCGCCGGTTGTAAAAAATCTGCTTATCATCAATGGGATTTTTTATCTCGCAACAGTTGTGTTGCAAGAAAAGTATGGTATTGATCTGGCTGATTATTTAGGATTGCATTTTCCGAGTTCTCCTTATTTCCGCCCTCATCAGTTTATTACCCATCTTTTCATGCATGGTAGCTTGATGCATATTTTCTCCAATATGTTCGCCTTGTGGATGTTTGGAAATATTCTTGAAAATGTATGGGGACCAAAACGTTTTCTGACGTATTACTTGGTAACAGGTGTTGGTGCTGCCTTGATTCATACGTTATTTACTTGGTATGAAATTGAACAAGTAAAAGGCGCACTAGAACAATTGTATGCATCTATGAACCCCGTCGATTTCAAAATGTTCGTATTGAAATATCAGGGATATCTGTCGAGTGGTCAGGATGTAGAGTTTAATGAATTGTTTAATGCATGGCGTCAATTACCAAGCGACCCAGTATATATTCAGCATGCAGGAACATTTGCAGAAACGATGTTACAGAACAAGGTGGATGTCGCTACCGTGGGTGCATCAGGTGCGGTATTCGGAGTGTTACTTGCTTTCGGAATGTTATTTCCAAATACAATCATCTATCTTTATTTCGCAATCCCAGTTAAGGCAAAGTATTTCGTGATGTTTTACGGACTCTTTGAACTCTATTCAGGAATTCAAAATAATCCTGCAGATAATGTGGCACATTACGCACACCTTGGCGGGATGTTATTTGGTTATATCTTGATTAGAGCTTGGAAAAATAGTTACAGAAGGGATTTATAAATATGAGCAACTTCCTTCAGGAAATAAAAATGCAATTCGGTGTGGCTACTTCGCTCTATCGGATTATGGTTATTAATATTACTGTGTTTCTGGTCATTAAATTACTTACCACTTTACTTTTTCTCTTTCAGATAGATCCTGTGATTCCTGAAATAGTGATTCGTTACCTTAGTCTTCCGGCTAATCCTATGCAATTACTCTTTCAACCTTGGAGTATCATCACTTATATCTTTTTACATCAAGAGGTGATGCACATACTTTTTAATATGTTGATTCTATACTGGACCGGTAAGCTGTTTACAGAGTATCTGGGTAATGATAAGTTATGGGCTACTTTTATTCTGGGTGGGGCTTTCGGTGGATTATGTTATATCGCAGCATTCAACCTCTTTCCTGCTTTCCAACAAGCTGCCTCCGGCGCTACTTTAATTGGAGCTTCTGCAGGAGTGATTGCCGTGTTAGTTGCAATAGCCACGCTTTTACCCGATTATATGGTTTACCTAATTATTATTGGTGGAGTAAGGCTGAAGTATGTGGCAATAGTTTCAATCTTATTGTATGCAATCAGTATTCCGTTGGGAAATGCTGGAGGACAAATTGCTCATCTAGGAGGCGCTCTCTTTGGATTCCTAATGGTTCGCCAGTTGAAAAATGGTACTGATCTAACGGCATGGCTAGTAAAATTGGTTGGACCATCAGGTAAAAAGACGAAGATGAAAGTCGTGAGCCGCACCCCAAGATCTTCTTCTGAAAATGTTTTTAAAGAGAAACAGGCTGCAACTCAGGAGCTTGTTGATCGCATTCTCGATAAGATTAATAAGTCGGGTTTTGATAGCCTTACCAAAGAAGAAAAGGAAATTCTTTATAAGGCTAGTGGTAAAAAAGATCCGTGATTCCATTTTTTGGAAAACTTGTCCATATTTTGGAATAATTTCATCTCAAGGATTTAAAATTATGGTTTTAAGCGGCAAATTAATTCGTATTTTTTGACGATTTCTTAATGATTATCAAACATTTAAGTTGTTTGTAGGTTTAATTCTACAGTCATATTTAGCCTATTTTTTTTCGTTGGCATAAGGCTTGGCATAGGGAAGAAAAATAACAACTTAATCCATTTTAATAAATATAAATATGCGAGTTAAAATTTCATTTCTAAGGGATCAGATGTCGGCGAATACCATTCCTCTGCATCACCAGACTCTTCTGGCAGAAAGTTTATATCAGATTATCGAATCTTTTAGTGGGGACCGAAGTTTCTTTAATTTCTCTTCGTTAAAGGGAACTTCAAAGATTCAAAACGGGTTTATGCGTTTTTTAAGTTCTAAAGTTACATTGGTAGTTTCCAGTCGTAATGAAAGTCAATTAGAAACATTAGTATCCAAAATTTTCGAAATGCCTTACTTGGCAGTTGGTAAAATGAACCTGATGCCACGAAGTCACGAAGTAATTCCTGATCCAGAATTCAGTACTAAAATGCGTTACCTCTGTATCAGTCCAATGATTTTAATCGATCCAAGAAAGGATCCAGATAGAAGTCAGATTACGATTGATCCAACTTCTCAAGAATTCTCCGATATCCTTTACGAACAAACATTAGATCGTATGGAGCGTGCTGGATTCTCTGAAGCAGATCTCAATAATTTTGCGGAGTTTGATGCTCAGCCTGATCTAGAATACGTTCAGAAATTAAATGAAACAGGAAAGAAATTCGCTCGTTATTACCGTGCTGCTGATGGTAGTACAATGATGGGTTATCTTCTTCCATTCACACTTCATGCTCATCCTGATGTTCATCGTTTCATCTGGGATTGTGGTGTAGGTGCGCTGAGCGAACAAGGCTACGGAATGGTAGATCTCGTAAAAGTTGCTTAATTAAAAGATAATATTTAGAATACAGAACAGGGTCATATCGGCCCTGTTTTGTTATTTTAGCCCGATCTGATTTACTAACATCAGGCATCAACGAACTATGAATCGTAGGCAATGGACTTTCCTGGGAATAACCGTAGCATTGCTTTTATTGTCGTCGGCGTTTTTATTAAGGCAGCCGCTGTTGGATTTGATTATTGCGAAAATTAAAGATAAGGTCAAAGATCGCTATGGCGCAACACTGATTATCCGGGATGCCGGTTTTGTAAATTTTAGAGATGTTTACCTGAAAGATGTAATCGTAATTCCACCGGATTCTTCCGATACACTCTTTACACTGAAAAATCTGGAAGCCAGTATCAGCTTACGGAAATTAATTCGCTTCCGAATTGCCTTCAATGAACTGATTGTAGATTCAGTGTCAGTGAACTTAATCAAAAAGGACAGTACCGATAATTACTCTTTTTTCTTTAGGAAGAAACAAATTGAAAATGATACTATCGAGACCATCGATACGCAAGGTTTTAATGATCGGTTTGAATCTGTTTATGAAAAAGTAAATGATATTTTCTCCGAACGTATTACCATCCGTCAGATGATGATTACCTATCGGAAGAATCTCAACGAAGAAATGGTGAAAATTCCAGAACTCTTTTTCGATAAAGGTGTATTTCAGTCTAGTGTGATTACTTCTTCTCAGGAAGGCGTTAATTTATGGACTGTAAAAGGAACTACAGATGTTACGAACGGGAAATATGAATTTACTATCAACAGAATAAAAGGTGCTGCTTATGCACTTCCGTTTTTTGATTTGTATGATGGATTTAAAGTGTGTTTCGATAATGCCCATTTTCAGTTTAGCACTGATGTGAATGAAAACCATATTCCCTTCAAAGGACATTTCGATGTAACGAATTTATTGATGAATCATTGGAGAATAGCTCCGGAAGATGTGATGATTCCAAAAACTGAATTTGCAATCAATGCAGAAATCTCAGATGATTCCCTGAAGTTGCTTCCGGGTACACTTTTTACGATGAATCAACTCCCAGTTAATATAACGTTTGCGTATATCCGAAATCCGGAAAAAAGAGTGAAATTGAATGTTGATTTTAAGGTTCAAAATGCGCAGGATTTATTCGGTTCCTTGCCTGAAGCAATGTTTCATTCTTTCAAAGGATTTAAAGCTAATGGATCTTTAGTTTATCAGCTTCAATTTGATTTGCCAATAAAAAATCCAGAGGCCTTGGTTTTTAATTCTGAATTAAAGAAAAATAATTTTCATATCGATCAATATGGGACAGAATATTTTCCACGCATTAATATTCCCTTTTCTTATCTAGCTATGGATGGCGACCGACCAATCAGAAGCTTCTTAGTAGGACCTGGAAACCCTATGTATACACCTACAGAAGAGATTCCAGATTATCTGAAGAATGCAATTCTCACCGCTGAAGATCCAGGTTTTTTTAACCACGGAGGATTTGTAGAACAATCTTTTCAAGAATCGATCATTGCAAATATTAAGGCCAAACGATTTGTTCGTGGAGGAAGTACTATAAGTATGCAACTCGTGAAAAACTGTTTTCTGAGCCGCAATAAAACGATTTCTCGTAAGTTGGAAGAGATGATGATTGTTTGGCTGATTGAACGTAATGGATTGGTGAATAAGGAGCGGATGTTTGAAGTATATCTCAATGTTATCGAGTTAGGCCCCGATGTATATGGCATAGGGGAAGCCTCACGTTTTTACTTCGGCAAATTACCTCGAGAATTATCATTGGCAGAAAGTATTTTCCTCGCTAGTATCATCCCACATCCAAAACAATTTCGGTATAGCTTTGATGCTGCTGGAAATCTCAAACCTTTTATGACCAACTATTTTAACCTTGTAGCAGGACGTTTAGTGAAACGAGAAAAAATTTCTCAAGCGGAAGCTGATTCTCTTCGTCCAAATGTAAAATTAACAGGCATGGCTCTGGATATCGTTTTACCTCCAGATACAATACCTGTTGATACCACCGAATTTGTTCCTGCCTTTAATTAATTGTAAATTGCAACAATGAAAAAAACTGCTTGTTACTACGTCCTTCCTTTATTGCTGATGGTCTTCGTTAGCATTTCTCAAACTGCCTGTAATAAAGGAAAGAAAGATAATTCTGCTGATACACCTGCTTGTGCAAAACCTTTAAATCCGAATGGTGATTCTGAACTTGCTATCCTCATGCGCGTAATGGTAAAAGCCACCGAAGCGAATACCGTTCAATTAAAAAATAATGTAGGCATTGTTCCTTATCCTGAATCTTTCCATGACATTTTAACGGCTACGCCTTCTGATAGTACGCTGGATAAAAAGATGTTTGATGGTTATGCTAAAGGATATATTCAGGCAATTACCGAATTTAATAAAGCTGATCTCACTATGCAAGTGGCGTCTCATAATAATGTGGTGCAATCTTGTAAATCCTGTCACGAACAATTCTGCCGAGGACCTATCAAGCGAATCGAAAAAATGTTCATCGAATAAAATTGATCCTCGTATTTATAGGTCAAAGCTTAATTCGTAATTAATTTTTGTATTCATTAAATTTGGTATAGTTGATTTTTAAAGCTCATTTAAAGAAATTATTTTTCTTATTATCTTAACAAAATGGTTAGTACTGATACTTTTCAAGAAATCGCACTTTCGTTAGAGGAAGCAGTGAAGCTACCTCATTTCGAAAAAATTTCATTTCGCGTAAATAAAAAAATTTTTGCAACACTAGATTTGAAAAACAAGAGAGCATGTTTGAAATTGAATTCATTGGATCAATCTGTTTTTTCAGATTTTGATCCTCAACATATTTATCCGGTTCCCGGAGCATGGGGCAAAAAAGGTTTTACGTTTTTCGAACTCGCACATATCCGTAAAGATTTGTTGAAAGATGCATTGGCTACTGCATTTTGTGAAGTTGCACCCCAACGACTGAGCTCAAAAGTTAATACCACAAGAATGAAAAAAGTGGAGTAACGAAAGTTTTACTTCAGTAATTTTATGGCTTGTAGCCAGTCATTGCTTTTACTTGCCCATTGCGGTAAAAAAGATGTTGGTTTTAATCCTACTTGTAATTTTTCAAATAATAATCCTATATCATTCAAATTGTTTGGCGAAGTAGTTGATTTCATAAATCCTGATTTGTCTTTATTAAACTTATCAGTGAATGCAGTTGGTTTCACATTTTCTATAAGAGCACTGGTGAGTTTCCCTAATTCTACTGGGTTGGTAACTTTTGATGCATCATTCATCCATGTATCTTTTACTGAGCCCCAGTTGTCACTAAATGCAGACGAGTCAAGATTATTTGCAAGCTCCATAAGTAAAGAGCCAGCTGATGGCAATGTGGCTCTCATTTCTGATCCTGCAGCTTGATTTGCTTTATTGAGTTGCGCTTCTGCATCGAAAATTGAAGCTAAGAACAGCACTAAAATTAACAAGGTCTTTTTCATGTTTTTATATTGATTGTCCCAATATTAATACAATTTGAGGAAAAATTATAGTACCAATAGTTATTAATCAATAAGGGCACCTCTTTAAAATTCCACGTGATTTATAACATGTATTCTATAAGCATAAGCCAAATCCCTACCCATTTCCTGACTTTACTGAATCCCTTAGTTCCAATTCGACCCACTTACGAGTTTTCTTTCCTGTGAATAATTATAACTGACAGAATTCCACAGGGTGTTGATATTTTTTAGATGGATTTGCAGTTGATAGCCAGTCATTTAACTAATTCGGGCTCTTTTCACACAGAAATCTTGTTAAAAACATGGGTAGCGAATAGTGGAAATCCCATGTCTGGGTCTTAATTTTGGAATTGTGCTTGCTGCATTTTTCGATCTTTGTAGCTAGCAGATAGGGGGTTTTACAAAACCTTGACTCTGCAGAAAAAAAGCATTTGTGATGAAGATCAGCACCTTTACGAAGTAAAATGGCCAAAAAAACAGATTTGTTAGTAGATCATAATTATACCGAGGACAGCATCCAGAGCCTCGATTGGAAACAACATATCCGTCTCCGTCCTGGTATGTATATCGGAAAGCTTGGTGACGGTGCTCATAAAGATGATGGTATCTACGTTCTTATCAAGGAGGTTGTAGATAACTGTATCGATGAATTCGTAATGAGTTACGGTAAGCAAATCGAGATCGATATTAAAGGTGATCAGGTTCGGGTACGTGACTATGGACGTGGGATTCCGCTTGGAAAAGTTGTGGAGTGTGTCAGCAAAATTAATACTGGCGGAAAGTACGATAGTCAGGCATTTCAAAAGAGTGTGGGACTAAATGGAGTAGGTACGAAGGCAGTGAATGCGCTCTCTCAATTTTTCCGTGTGCAAAGTGTTCGTCAGGGAAAAACAACATGGGCTGAATTTGCTCGTGGTGAACTTACCAGTACTAAACATGAATTACCTACTAATCTTGCGGATGGAACTGAAGTTATTTTTGATGCCGATAAAGATATATTCACCGACTACGAATTCCGTATGGAGTATGTGGAGAATATGGTGCGTAATTATACGTTTCTCAATGTTGGTCTGAAAATTTTATTGAATGGTGTTGAGTATAAAAGTGAAAACGGATTACTCGATCTTTTACAGACACATATTAGTGATGAAGTTTTGTATCCTGTGATTCATCTAAAATCAAAAGATATTGAAATTGCATTTACCCATACAACCGCTTATGGCGAAGATTATTATTCATTCGTAAACGGGCAGCATACTACTCAAGGAGGAACTCACCTTGCTGCATTTCGGGAGGCGATCGTTAAAACAGCCCGTGATTTTTACGGGAAAGATTTTGATCCTGCCGATGTCAGAACTTCTATTACGGCAGCGGTAAGTATTCGGATTCAAGAACCTGTATTTGAATCCCAAACGAAAACCAAACTGGGCTCTCAAGTCACTCATCCTGGTGGACCAACGCTGCGAAACTGGATCAATGATTTTGTTAGTACACAACTGGATAATTTCCTGCATAAGCATCCTGAAACTGCTGAAGCATGGAAGAAAAAGATAATGCAGAGTGAGCGTGAGCGCAAAGAGATTGCTGGTATTAAAAAGCTTGCCAACGAACGTGCTAAAAAAGCAAATCTGCACAATAAAAAACTTCGCGACTGTCGTGCTCACCTTACCGATTTGCGCCATGTTCAACGCTTAGATACTACCTTATTTATTACGGAGGGAGATTCAGCATCTGGTTCTATAACTATTGCCAGGGATGTAAATACACAAGCCGTATTTAGTCTCAAAGGAAAGCCGTTGAATTGTTTTGGTCTCACGAAAAAAATCGTGTATGAAAACGAAGAATTTAATCTCCTGCAAAACGCATTAAATATTGAAGATGGGTTAGAAACGTTACGTTACAATCGTGTTGTGATTGCGACTGATGCCGATGTTGATGGAATGCATATTCGTTTACTACTCTTGACTTTCTTCTTACAGTTCTTTCCTGAACTCGTGAAAAATAATCACGTGTATATTTTACAAACCCCTTTATTTCGTGTCAGAAATAAAAAGGAAACGATCTACTGCTATTCAGATCAGGAGCGCCAAAATGCGATTGCAAAGTTGGGTGTAAAGCCTGAGATTACTCGATTCAAAGGATTAGGAGAGATCTCTCCAGATGAATTTAAGAATTTTATTGGAAAGAAGATACGTCTCGATCCAGTTACACTTGCAGGAGAAAGTTCGGTTCATCATCTCTTGGATTATTACATGGGTAAAAATTCTCCGGAGCGTCAGGATTTCATTATCCGTAATCTACGCATCGAAGATGAACTTGAACCTGTAGTCGAAGAACCTGCATCAGAGGAAGAGATAGAAGTAATTTAATAATACTGAAATTAATCATTTACAAAAGTATTACGGCTGCAAAGTGTGAAGTTTTCGGAATGGCGCAACCGTTAGTTTAGCGATAAGAATGGAGCAAGATAATAGCAATAAAAACGGAAGATCCAGAGGAGAGCATGGTCAGGTTTCTACCATGTATGAGAACTGGTTTCTTGATTATGCATCTTATGTGATTATGGAACGTGCTGTTCCTTATCTCGATGATGGGGTAAAGCCTGTTCAGCGTCGTGTGATGCATGCCATGTGGGAACTGGAAGATGGTCGCTATAATAAAGTAGCGAATATCATTGGGCATACGATGAAGTATCATCCTCATGGCGATGTTTCAATTGGTGATGCTTTGGTGCAGATCGGACAAAAAAATCTGCTCATCGACACTCAAGGGAACTGGGGTAATATTTATACTGGGGATAGTGCTGCTGCGTCTAGGTATATCGAAGCACGCTTAAGTAAGTTTGCGTTAGAGGTTTTATTTAATCCTAAAACAACCATCTGGCAAGCTTCCTACGATGGAAGAAATAAAGAACCTGTTGCTTTGCCTGCTAAGTTTCCACTACTCCTAGCAATGGGTGTTGAGGGAATTGCCGTTGGTCTTGCGTGTAAGATTCTGCCGCATAATTTCTGCGAATTGATTGAAGCTTCAATTGATGTCATCCGTGGTAAATCGGTTAATCTGTTGCCTGATTTTCCGACTGGTGGGGTTGCTGATTTTTCGAAGTATAATGAAGGTATCCGTGGTGGAAAAATCCGCGTTCGTGCAGTTATCGAAAAGAAAGATAAGAAGACCCTTGTCATCAAGGAAATTCCTTTTGGTACTACTACTTCCAGTTTGATTGATTCCATTCTGGCTGCGAATGAAAAGGGAAAAATCAAAGTAAAGAAAGTTGAAGATAATACTGCAGCTACAGTTGAGGTAGTAATTCATCTGCATGCTGAATCTTTAGAAGATGTTGATAAAACGATTGAAGCGTTATATGCATTTACGGATGCTGAAATCGGAATCTCTCCGAATTCATGCGTTATTCTCGATGGTAAACCTCAGTTTTTAGGAGTCAATGAAATGCTCCGCCTCACAGCGCTGAATACACAGGAGTTGCTGCGTCGTGAATTACAGATTTATCTTTCAGAACTCGAAGAAGGATGGCATTTTAGTTCCTTAGAAAAGATTTTTATCGAACGTCGGATCTATCGCCAAATTGAAGAGTGTGAAACTTGGGAAGCAGTGATTGAAACTATTCATAAAGGACTTAAGCCATTTAAGAATATGTTCTTTCGTGAGATCACGGATGAGGATGTTGCTCGATTAACGGAAATTAAGATCAAACGTATTTCTAAGTTCGATGCTTTTAAAGCCGATGAACATATTAAAGGACTTGAAGAAAATATCGCCACTACTAAAACTGATCTGGAGAATATTAAACAACACACGATCAATTTTTACAAGAACCTCCTGAAGAAATATGGTAAAGGTCGTGAACGCCGTACTCAAATTTCTGAATTTGAACAGATCATTGCCTCTAAAGTAGTGATCAATAATGCAAAGCTTTATGTGAATCGCGCAGAAGGTTTTGTTGGGACAGGATTGAAGAAAGATGAATTTATTGCTGACTGTTCTGATTTAGATGATCTCATTGCTTTCACCAGTGATGGAAAAATGTCGGTTACTAAAGTTGCTGATAAAAGTTATATTGGTAAAGATATTATTCACGTAGCGATTTTCAGAAAGGAGAAAGACGAGAATACTGTATATAACATGATTTATCAGGATGGCTCTAAAGGTGCGATCATGATGAAACGTTTTACGATTGGCGGTATAACGCGTGATAAACCATATGATCTCACTAAAGGATTACTCGGTTCAAAAATTCTTTATCTTTCCGTGAGCGCAGCTAATGATGGTCCTACAGTGATTGTGAAATTGAAACCTAAACCTAAACTTAGGAACTTGGAATCCGTGATTCATTTCGGTAGTCAATTAATTAAGGCTCGTGGCGTAATGGGAAATGTAGTGACTAAATTCCCAATTCAAAAAGTTGTTGTTGCAACACCAGAAGAAGAAGCGAAATTACGGAAGAAACAACCTGAATTATTCATGCCTCCCAGCAAGGATGATAAGTCGCAGATGAAGTTGGAAATGTAATTCACATTCCTCCTGAATCGACTAAAATAAACCTTGATAATTAATCGGATTTGGCAATTTCAGCACAGTATTTAGTAATGCAGGCCCTGACTTTATGTCGGGGCTATGCTTTTGAGACCCCTTTACATTTGTATCTGAAAGAACAATTTCGTTCAAGGAAGCAGATGGGAGCAAGAGATCGCAGATGGATGCGCGAATTAGTTTATTGCTGGTACCGACCAGGAAACTCTTTGGTAAGTATGACCGATGAACAGCGCTTACTAGTTTCTTTTTTCTTATCGCATACAGAAAATGATCAGCTCTCAGAAATTATGTCTAGCGCACTTCCTGAGATTAATTTCCATCATATAAAATTACCAAGCGCCGAAAAGATGTCATTGGTGAAAGCAGCTTTTCCTGCATTTGATTTCAGTAAAATATTTCCATTTGCTGATCTAATAAGTCAACTATTAGATTTACCTGTATTTGAACAAGGATTATTAGTTCAGCCAAAAGTTTGGTTAAGATTGCAACGTGGAAAGAAAGCTGCAATTCTCGAACAACTTAATAAAGCAGCAATTCCTTATAGTGAACTACAAGATTTTCCAGATGCTTTGTCCGTTGCTCCACAAGCGGCACTACATACACTTGATTTTATGCTCAAAGGTTGGGCGGAAGTACAGGATTTATCTTCTCAACAAACAGGTTCGTTATATCATCCGAAAACTAACGAGCACTGGTACGATTGCTGCGCTGCATCAGGAGGGAAAAGTCTTTTGCTGAAGAGTATGGAATCTTCGGTACGCCTCACCGTTAGTGATAACCGGGAGAGCATCTTGACTAACCTTCGAGAACGTTTTCGTAAGACAGGGCTTCGTACCGAAAGTTCGTTTGTAGCTGATCTAAGTGTATCTCCACCTTCATCTATTCCATCAGGTTCTTTAGATGGGATCATCGCTGATGTTCCCTGCACAGGTTCAGGTACATGGTCGAGGAGTCCCGAGCAGATCCAGATTTTCAAAAAGGAGGATCTCTTAAAGTATACCACGATTCAGCAAGCCATACTTCGTAATGTTAACGAATTGCTTAAACCGGGCAAACCTTTAATTTATTCTACTTGCTCTGTATTTCATGCAGAAAATGAGGCGATTGTTGAGTATGCAGAAAAAGAACTTGGATTGAAATGTGAGGTTATGAATTTATTTCAAGGGACAAAGTTCGGCGCTGATACTTTATTTGCCGCACGTTTAATTCGTTAATCACTGTTTCTTTTAAAATGATCAACCATAAAAAAATCCCTCTTTCATTAACGAAAGAGGGATTTTAGATTTTGTTTTAATTTATCGGAGGGTGTAAGAACTCATTGAACTTAAGTTGCCGTCGATATATACTTCAATCAAATAGGTGCCAGACGTAAAAACTCTATCCTGCTCTTCCCACGTTATACATTCATCTTGCTTATCATTTTTGTAATCGATTTCTTTCGAAGTAGTAAATTGCAATTCTTCGCTAGATCCTGCTTTTCGGAAGGTACTGCTTCCTTCACTGCGATTACCTAGAACTTTCCCACCTGGCTCGATGATTCGGAGATACATCATTTTGCTCCCAGATTTCGCAATTTTATTTTCAAGTACAGTAAAACAAGTTTCTATTTTATTGGTGCGTTTCGCCATCGCCGTAGTGCTGTATTTATCATTACTACGTTTTTTATATGCATTTACTTTCATGTATTCCGACCGGAGAACAGAAGCCGTTGTTACTGTGTTTTCTAAATTTTTCGTTAAATTATCTACAGTGCCTGAAAGCTCATCTTTTTCTTTTTTGAGACGATCATTTTCTACTAATAAGGCATCAATTCTCTCTAAGTATTGATCACGTAGCTTCTTCAATTCTTCGAGTTCGGCTTTTAACTTTTTATTTAGAGTACTCGAGTTTCCTTCTTTGCGAATCAACTTTTCAATTCTTGCTTTTTGTTCATCTACTTTTCCATTGGCTTCTGAAAGTAGGCTATCAAGGTTAGCATTGATGCCTTTATACTGATTCAGTTCGGTATAAGTATCAGTGAGTTCTTTCTCAACATCTACTCTCGCAGTGATCAGGCTGTCTTTTTCAATTTTATAACTATCCTGCATGCTTGATTTGCTTGTAAATAGATACGCATTGAGTCCTAATGATGCAATGAGCAGAATGAGCAAAAGCTTGTTTGTGCCGTTACTCTTCGTGTTCTCCTGTTTGTTTTCCATAGTTATTGTGTAGTGTTTCGGTTATGTTCAATCGTTACAGTCAAATGAACTGTTTAAGATTATTCAACGAATCTAACAAAAGGGGAGAGTTGACCGACGTCCTGTAGTCCGGCTTTTTCAACAGGTGATGGTGGATCAAAAAGGGTATCGTGCAATCGGTGCAATATCCATTGGGGCAAAGTTTCCAGCTAGAAATTGGTGATAGCCTGATAATGCTATCATTCCTGCATTGTCAGTGCAATATTCAAAGTCGGGAATATGTACTTTCCAGCCTTTTGCTTCTTTTGCTTTAATCGCATTTCGTAACCCTGAATTAGCTGATACACCACCAGCAAGCGCTACAGTGTAAATGCCCGTTTCTTTTACTGCTTTTTCGAGCTGATGAAGGAGAATCCCGATGATAGTTTTTTGCACTGAAGCACAAACATCCTCCATATTGCTAGCTAAAAAATCTGGATCAGCCTTCTTTTGTTTCTGGAGAAAATATAAGACTGAAGTTTTTAACCCACTAAAACTGTAATCGAGGTCGGGCATAGGAGCATGCGGAAATGGAAAGAGATTTGGATTACCCAAAGCAGCCAATTGATCTACTTGTGGTCCGCCGGGATAAGGGAGACCGAGCATTTTCGCAACTTTATCGAAAGCTTCACCAGCAGCATCATCACGAGTTTGACCAATCACTTCCATCTTATTAAATCCCTCAACTCTCACTAACTGCGTATGTCCTCCAGAAACTGTTAAACAGATGAATGGAAATGAAGGTGGAGTGAAATCCTGATTGGGACGGGAGGCAAAGTTAGCAATTACATGTGCCTGCATATGGTTGACTTCAATCAGGGGGATGTCTAATGCCAGAGCCATCGACTTGGCAAAAGAGGTGCCTACAAGTAGTGAACCGATCAATCCAGGACCACGTGTAAAGGCAATCGCCTGTAGAGCGGATTTAGATACCTTTGCTTCCTTCAATGCAGCATCAACAACGGGAATAATTTGCTGTTGATGAGCCCTGGAAGCCAGTTCAGGAACAACACCACCATAGGGTTCATGCACCAACTGCCCTGCAATTATGTTGGCAAGAATCTTGTCATCGCAACTAACTGCTGCAGAAGTCTCGTCGCAGGAAGATTCAATTCCTAATATGTACACCGGTTTGTTCATAAGAACCGTGTAAAGTTACCAGAACAGATGATTGCAGTTTTTATTTTTTCACCTTTATTAAATCAATTTAACGTTTTCTTGCGTTAATACACAAACGAACTGATCATCAAACGGCTGCGTAACATATTCTTCATTTTGCTAGGCCTGGTTTTGCTGGGCATTGTGGCATTTAGGCTGGTGATCAAGGTTCCTGCAGTGCAAACATGGGTGGTTCAAAGGGTCACCAACTACTTGAGTTCGGAGCTGAAAACGAAAGTTTCTATTGATGCAGTAGATATTAAACTCTTCAGAAGTCTCTCTTTGGAAGGTTTATATATCGAAGATCTCCAACACGATACTCTGATTTATGCTCCCGAATTGATCGTAACATTTAGTCAATTCAGTTATAAGCAACAGAGGATAACGATTGCAGAAGCTACGCTCAACAAAGCAAGGATCGGAATTAAAAAATATAAGGATCCAAGAGCATACAACTTGGATTTTATCATTGATTATTTTTCAGGATCTGGTAAGGATACAACAACTTCTAAGCCTTGGAAAATAAGAGTCAAGAATATCAGGATGGTTGATAATACATTTAGTTATCGGGATCTGAAATATTCTGATAGCACTCCTATTATCGATTGGGATGATCTTTATCTGAGTCATCTCAATGTGAAAATTGAAGATTTGGAACCGGAAGCGGATACCCTCAATTTCAATCTTGCTAGTTTATCTTTCATCGAAAAAAGTGGATTTGTATTAAAAGATCTTTCTACTAAAGCACGAATAGAACCGCTGTTGATGAAATTTGAAGCAATGAGAATTGTTTCGCCGGAAAGTGATATTCATACTTCTATTCAGTTTAATTACGATGATTTATCAGCCTTTGAAGATTTCATCACCAAGGTGAATTGGAACGGTAAATTTGATGAGAGTAAAATCTCTTTCCATGATCTTGCATTTTTCTCCAGTGAACTCATCGGGCTCGATCGCTCTTTTTCTTTCAAAGGCGAAGCACGAGGCACAGTTGATCGATTTAAAGCGAAGAATCTCGAAATTGTATACACTCCCACTACTAAATTTAAAGGAAGTGTAAACATGACAGGACTTCCCAATTTTGATGAGACCTATATGGAAATCGGTGTTGATCAGCTTTCATTGCTAAAGAAAGATATTGAAACTATTCCGGCATTCCCTTTTAGTAGTCATGAGAAAATTGAACTCCCAGCGAATCTGGAGGAGCTCGGCGTGGTTCAGTTTAAAGGCAAGTTCAACGGATTTTACAAAGACTTTGTAGCCTACGGAAATACAACCACTAGCTTGGGGTATATTTCATCCGATATCAACTTGAAAATTGCTGAAGATGATAAGCATACCAATTACAGTGGAAATTTGAGTTTGTTTGATTTTGATTTAGGTAAGTTTTTTAAGTTACAACCTGATTTAGGAAGAGTAAGTGCAAAAGCCAATTTGAAAGGTCAAGGCTTTAAGATGGAAAATCTACAGGCTAATTTGGAAGGTAATGCCAGTAAGTTACAATTCAGAGGATATAATTACAGTGGTATTCATTTGAACGGACATTTTGCTAAGAAATTATTTAACGGTGAACTTACCATTAATGATCCTAATCTGGATCTGAATTTTGCTGGAGATATTGATCTGCGAAATAAATTACCAGTCTATAATTTTACTTCCTCTATTTATCAGGCGCATTTGACAAAGTTGAATTTACTCGACCGCGACACCAGTGCAAATATGGTAGCAGAAATTAGTATCAATTTGGTAGGTAATGATATCGACAATGCAGAAGGAACTATTCAAATCGATGATGCTAATTATCAGGAAGCCGGAAAAGAAATTAAATCAGACCGCATCTTTATACAGGCGCATCGTGATATTAAACGATCCATTGTTTTGCAATCTGATATTGTAGATGCACAGGTTACAGGATATTTTTCAATCAAAGATCTAGTGAATTCTTCTAAATTGATTTTGTCGAAATATTTTCCTGCCATTGTCAACAATCAGAAAAAATTACCACCTAGTCAGGATCTAACGTTTAAAGTAACAACAAAAAGAACTCAACCTCTAGCAGATGTGTTTTTCCCTTCTATCAAAATTGCTAATGGAACTTTAATTGAAGGTCAGTTGAGTTCCTTGGATAATAAAATTTCACTCTTATTGAGCTCCGATCAAATTGATATAAGTCCGGCGGAATTTAAAAATATTTATCTTTCTGGAAACACTAAGAATAATGAATTGATTTTTAATACAACCGTTGGTCATCTTCAAATTAGTGATAGTCTTTATTTTGATAATATCCGCCTGATGGGTAAAACCAGAAGTGATTCTGCAAGTTTTATTCTATCGCTCTCGGGTAAAGACAGTACAAAATCAAAGGCAGTAGTACAATTTGATACCGGATTTCTTAAAACGGGATATACTTCAATACGAATTATTCCAATTGAGCTGATGCAAAAAGGACAGCAGTGGACTATTGATCCAAAGAATCTGGTTTTAATTGATAGCTCAGGAGTGCTTTTTGAAAATTTTAACTTGACGGGTGGAATTCAGCAATTGAACCTGAATGGAATTCTGGCGAAGGACACAGCATCGGTGATGAATCTTGGATTTAAGGATTTCGAAGCAGCGCAGTTCAACGACTTTCTCGATATATATGATGTAGAAGTAGGAGGTAAGATTAATGGATCTGCCCGCTTGAGTGGAATCCTTGGAAAGCCAACCCTCACCTCGGAATTGCAAGTCGATAATCTACGTTGGTTTGCAGATACGATTGGTGATGCAACTTTGCAAACAGAATGGAACAGCAGACGTGGATCGGTGAGCGTGGATGCAATGGTAACCAGAGGTGGTGTGAAAAATATTCATGTTACTGGAGAGTACCTGATGAAGAAAGATAAAGAAGATGAAATTAATTTTGATATCACACTTCAGAAAACATATCTATCATCTTTTAATCATTATCTAGAGGGAATTTTTTCAAATTTAGGTGGAATTGCTAGTGGACATATCAAACTAGATGGTCCAGTAAATAAACCATTACTTACTGGAAAAATTACATTACAAAAAGTAAGTTTTATTGTAGATTATCTTAAAACCACTTATAATTTTTCAACCGATGTTGAGCTCAATAACAATTCTTTTGCATTCAATAATGTCATCATGAATGATGTTAAAGGAAATCAGGCTATCATTAATGGAAAAGTGTACCATGATCATTTAAAAGATTTTTATTTTGATATCGATATTAAAGCGAAGAAAACTCAGGTCTTGAATACCGGACCTGCCGATAATGAAATGTTTTACGGTACTGCTTATGCATCAGGAAATGTCCGCATTTCAGGTTATCTGGAATATATCATCATGAACATAGGACTTCAAACAGAAGCAGGAACTAAGTTAAGTATTCCATTAAGTAATCCTGAAGAAGTTAGCAGAAGTTCGTTTATTACCTATATTGATAAATCGGATACCACTACGCACGTTGCAAAAGAAGAAGGACCTGATTTCAGCGGCATTGAACTCAATATGGATTTTGATGTTACCAACGATGCTAATATTTATTTGATTTTCGATTCTAAAATTGGGGATGTAATTGAAGGAAACGGACATGGTAATCTCACGATGTCGGTAAGTCCTTCAGAAGATTTTCGCATGCTCGGAAGTTTTGAAATAGATCGTGGAAAGTATCTCTTCACCATGCAGAATATCATCAATAAACCTTTCACCATTGATAAAGGTGGCTATATCCGATGGAATGGTGATCCTTATAATGCGGATGTAAAAATTGATGCCATTTACAAATTGAACACGAGTTTGTATGATTTATTTCTGGATAGTACCTATCGAAAATCGGTGCCCGTTGAACTAGAATTGAATTTAACAGATAAACTCTTTAATCCTTCTATCGGTTTTAATATTGATGTAAAGAATGTAGATCCTACTGTAGATACTCAAATCAAGAGTTTGATCAATACTGATGAAGAAAAATACCGCCAAGCTGTTTCTTTATTGGTGCTTCGTAAGTTCTCCACACCAACTGAGCTGAGCAACCGAGCACCTACAAATTCAGGATCTGCTGTGGGAGCTAATGCCTATGAAATGCTGAGTAATCAGTTAAGCAACTGGGCATCGCAAATTAGTAATCAGTTCAACGTAGAGTTGAATTATTCTCAAGAAAGTAATCTTACTCCTGAAGAGTTGGATGTAAAAGTTTCTACCTCATTGTTAAAAGATAGAGTGCTTGTTGACGCTTCTACCTCTGTTTCTGGTTCCAATGGAACAAGTACGCAGAATTCGAGTAATCTGGTTGGAGATTTTAATGTCGAAGTGAAAGCGAGTAAAGACGGACGAATCCGACTGAAAGCGTTTAACCGTTCGAATAATAACTCACTTATCAATAATGTGAATTCTGAATATACACAAGGAGTAGGGGTTTTCTATACGATTGAATTCAATAACTTAACAGAACTTTTGAATAGATATAAGGATTATTTTACTCGTAAAAAGAAAACCAAAGTTCCTGATGAAATTTTAACTCCATAGTCTTTCATTTTTCATCATTTTAATGTCATAATTCTAATAATATTTATATGAATATTTGTATTAATTGAAAAAATTGTTTCCTTTGCTTTGGGTAACGAATTAAAAGCTTATTAAAATGGGAACACAAAGTCAAGGAGTAAAGAAACTTCTTAAAGAACTTGAGGCTGGAAAAAAGCAGCTGAAAGCAGATTACGAGAGAAGCCTCAGGGCACTCGATGAAACAATCAAAGTACTGAAGTCTTCTAAAATGGACCTGATGGATGTTGTTAAAACTTCTGCTGGTGCAAAAAAACGTGGACGTCCTGCAAAAGGAAATGTGAATGTTTCTGGCATTTTAAAAAAGGCGAAAGGTAAACGTCAAAGAGGTCGACCGAAAGGTTCAACTGTTGCGCACAAAGGAAATCTAACTCAAACACTGTTCGATCTTGTAGCAGGTAAAAAGCGTTTCGTTCACAGCAGAGACATCGTTGAAGCTGTAATCAAGAGATTCCCTAAGGAAGATCGTACCGATTTCGCTAAGAAGATTTCAGTATTGCTGGCATCCTTAAAACGTCAAAATCGTTTGGTAACCTACCAAGATGGGGGTTATCGTAAGAATATGTACTGGGGATTGAATGAATGGCTCACCCCGGAGGGAAGAATTTCCAAAGGAAAAGAGTTTAAGAAAAGTTAATTGAACTGTTTAATAATTAGAAGGCCTGCATTTAGCAGGCCTTTCTTTTTTGGTAGCGAGGGGGAGG
>JBBQED010000016.1:0-75459 GCA_038320345.1 Bacteroidia bacterium | reverse complement strand
AAGTAATACTCTGTTCAACGCAAAGCGAATTATTATAAAAGATTTAGCAAATCGAATTGTAATGCAAGTCCCATTTCAATTTGCGGTTAATATAGAATCGCTGTCAAACGGGTTGTATATTATGGAAGTATTAGATTCGAGTCAACTTTATTTTGCTCCATTCGTTAAGACAGATTAGAATTAGTAATAATGAAAAAAAATATTCTTTTACTTTTTATATTTATTTGGAGTGGCGGAGTAGCTCAATTCTCCAATAACATCTGGTGTTTTGGTGATAGTTGCGGGATTAATTGGACGAATTTTAATAGTCCAACAAATTTTGTTTCATCGGTAGTTAATCGCGGAGGTAGTGTGTCGATTTTAGATACTATTTCTGGTGATTTCGTTTATGCAAATTCTCGTTCCGGTCAAATCGGCCCCAACACTAAGGTGTGGAATAGATATAATGAATTAATGCAAAACGGAACGGGACTAGCCGGAACAGCATGGTACCATGAATTGCAATTATTACCATATCCGGATCACGATTCGCTAATGGTTTTATTTGGAATTGGGGTTGTTGGAAACACCCCTGACGGTTTGCTCTACTCAATTATTAATTACAAGGCGAATAATGATTCAGGAATTGTAACGCAGAAAAACATTCAACTAAATAATTTGCCGGCAGTTGATGCATTGGCAGCGGTTAAACATGGAAACGGCAGAGATTGGTGGATAATATTTCAGCGATGGGATAATGTAAATATTACACCAAATAACGAATATTATATTTATCTTTTATCCCCTACAGGTGTTTCGGGACCATTTATCCAATCTATCGGAAGTTCGCATTCTACTAATGGAGGGTGTATTAGATTTAATCAAAATGGCAGCTCATTTGTTAATGTAAATATTAGAGGATTAATAGAATTATATGATTTCGATAGGTGCAGTGGTCTAATTACCGGCACAACACCCATTGAACAGGAGCCACCAGGAATACCTTATCCTAATTCATACTTTTCTTGTGAGTTTTCACCTGATGGAAGTAAATTATATGTAAGTAATCCTGTGCAATCAGCGGGATCTATTTCTAGCCTTTATCAATTTGATTTAAATGCAGCAAATATAAGTGCTTCGAGAGTATTAATTCATCCGTTTGATACTGATACGGTTCAATTAAATGATTTAAAAATTGCTCCGGATAACAAGATTTATTTGACCTGTTTTTATGTTGGTCCTGGTGCTACTTACCCTTATAATGATTCATTGTACAATATGTACAACAACAACCTATCAGTCATCAACCAACCGGATAGTTTAGGAGCTGCTTGTAATTTCCAGCCTTTTAGTTTTAATTTAGGTGTTGGCAGAACCTATTATGGTTTACCTAATAATGCGGATTATGAAATGGGCCCGTTAGTAGGCAGTGGATGTGATACAATAACAGCAGTTGCAGAAATAAAAACAGAAGCACCATTTTTTCAAGCATGGTATAAATCAGATTGGAATACCTTGTTTGTAAATACCACTAATCTAAAAGGTCATCAAGTGCATTTGCGGGTTTTTGATTCAACAGGCAGGTTAATTACCCAACAAAAAGGTACAGTGTACTCCGGTTATTTTACGGCGGATGTCACATTAAATAATTTAGAGGCTGGAGTTTATATTGTTCAAATTGCTACAGAGAAAGAGAAGTTAAGTACAAAGTTTGTGCATTAGCTACGTAATGGTTTTTCGTCTCGGAGAAAGATTTTAGCTCCGCGTAAAGCAATCCCGTGGTAAACTCGGGACAGGTTGTGCTAATCCCGTAGCGAGTTCGGGACAAGTTATGCTAGTGTGCTGCCGATCCCTATCGGCATGAAAAACAATAAAATTAAATAGTAATAATTTTAAACACAATTCCTTTTATTAAAAATTGTTTCGCTCAATGAAATTAAGAAATACATAGAAGCACACCTTCTCCTGTTCATTAAGAGAAAAAAATTCGTTCTCAATAGCTATCGCGGATCGCACATAGAACTATGAACATTAAACATTGAAAGTTAAACTGTGAATTCATTTCCTTTTCTTCCACCTGCACAATCCTTCTTCCAGAAATTGATTGTATATCTCAACATCAGGAGTGTAGCCTCGCGGTGAGGCTAGTAATTTTCCTGCATGATCAAGCAGAATATATTGTGGTTGTGAATTCGTCTTAAATACTCTCGTTTGTAAATCGCTCCATCTGTTACCGATAGTTTTTATTTTTTTACCGGTAGTAGGACTGATATATTTTTCGTTTTCTGATAGTTCGGCTTTATCATCCACATACAGTGAAATTAAAACGTAATCATCAGAAAGTTTCTTTAGAATTTTTGGTTGCGACCAAACATTGTCTTCCATCTTTCGACAATTCACACAACTCCATCCAGTAAAGTCGATCATCACAGGTTTATTTACTGACCTCGCATATGCCATCCCGGCTTCATAGTCGTGGTAACAATTCAAGTTGTGCGGACAGTCAACTCCAGCACCTTTGCCGGCATCCATACTGGTCCATTCTTTATAAAATTCAGGAGGAGGGAAGCCGCTAATAATTTTAAGGGGAGATCCCCAAAGTCCGGGAATCAGATAAACGGTAAAGGTTAATGAAAGAATCGCGAAAATTAATCTTCCAACGCCTACATGATGCATATCGCTATCATGAGAGAATTTCAGTTTACCCAATAAATATAAACTCATCAATCCAAAAATTACAATCCATAAAGAGATAAATACTTCTCTTCTGAGTAATCCCCAGTGATAAGCTAAATCCACATTGGAAAGAAATTTTAAGGCCAGTGCAAGTTCTAAAAATCCTAAAACTACTTTCACACTATTCAGCCATCCACCCGATTTTGGAAGTGAATTTAACCATCCCGGAAACATAGCGAAGAGCGCAAACGGTAATGCAAGTGCAAATGAAAATCCAGTCATCCCCGCAATAGGACCTAAATAATTACTACCATGTGCTGCTTCTACGAGTAGTGTTCCTATGATTGGACCAGTACATGAGAATGAAACAAGACTCAAGGTAAATGCCATGAAAAATATTCCGCCTAGTCCACCTTTATCAGAAGCCTGATCAGCTTTATTGACCCACGAATTCGGTAATGTGATTTCAAATAATCCGAGGAACGATAATGCAAATATGAAGAAAATCACAAAGAAGAGTAAGTTAAAAAAGGCGCTACTCGCTAACGCATTTAATGCATCGGGACCGAGTGTAACGGTAACCAGAAATCCTAAAGCAACATAAATTAAAATGATCGAACCTGCATAAATTAAGGCATTCATCAATCCTTTTTTTCTATTCGGACTTCTTTTCGTGAAGAAACTCACTGTTAATGGGATCATCGGAAATACGCATGGCGTCATCAATGCTAATAATCCACCGATCATTCCTGCAATAAAAATTCCGAGTATAGAAAGATCAGTATGCTGTTCACCCGCTCCTGTACCACAGCCTTTTTCTAAGTGGCTTTCATCACGACTGGGTTCAGGAATTTTACTGCTGATTGCCGGAGTTATAGTAGTAAGTGTTGAAGTAGTATCGATAACAATAACTTCTGATTTTTTTTCTGGTTCTCCTTCAAGGGGAGCTTGTGTTGCATCAACAGCTTTACCATTTCCTTTAACGGGAATACTAAATTCAATTTCTTCCGGTGGTAAACACATGTTATCATTGCAAACCATAAATTCCAGACTCCCTTTAATGTCGAAAGATTGATCAGTAAGCAATTTTATTTTCTGACGGAAAACGACTCCAGTTTCAAAAAATTTCACCTTCATCTCAAAATTTGGATCCATGATTTCCTCTGCTGGAGGCTCAGTGGTTTTTCCATTTACTTTATAATTGGCGGATGGCGTAAATTTAAAACTCGTTGGAATTGGTCCACCGGGTCCTATATCTTGTGCATACAAGTGCCACTTGGGTTCTATCGTTGCTTTTAAAAGGAGAGTGGCTTCTTTTTCTTTTTGTTCAATACTAAAACTCCATTTAACTGGTTTCTGGATTTGAGCCGATAAGTTGAAAAATGAAAGAAGGAGTACCGCAATAAGTCCGCGGAAGAGTATTCTGGATTTCATACGCTTGCTGAAGGATGTGAAGGAAGGAAGTTCAAAGATAATCAGGATTTAATTTCAAAATTGACGGGTATGCGACAAACCTATCAACGCCAGTAAAAAGCCCTCTGGACAAGAGGTAACGTAATGTTAATCAGTAGTAGTAGAATAAGTTGCGGGATCTGCTTTCAGCAAGAAAAACGACTCTCCTGCAGCTACATCGTCATAAGTAATAGGATCTCTTTCCCAAAAAGTAAAGAAATAGCTAACCATGGCGAAATCCCCCGAACATCCAGCAGTATGCATGAAAAGCGCCCCCAAGCACAGCCAGAAATACGGTTCCGGTAAAATCAAAGTAAGTACAATCAGCAAAGAGTTTATGATGATAAAGGGTGCAAGCGCTAACCTTACAAATGCAATTTTAGGAGTCAGGAATTGATCCGACATAGCATAAAACACCATCTTTTTCAGGATCATTTTATATTGAACTTGATGGGCACCAGCAAGTTTATATCCAACTCCATGAAGGAGTTCGTGCACAGGAATTAAGAGCATGAAGCAGGGAAAACCAAGCATGAAATAATTTAAATCAGGTCCTATTGCTGAAGATGTATAGATGAATTCAAAGATGATGAATGCAAGTAGGAGGAAGTTGAACACCCAGTAAGAGAGAATTACAGGATTCTTTTTTCGCATATAAGCTTTCACAAATGGCATTATTTCATCATGCTTCAGATGGTAATGCACTTCATATCCTTGAGGAATTATCATTAGGCGAGTTTCTATGGAGCGGTTAATTTACTTCAAACTATTTTATTGGAAAAATTTAATGCAGAGCAATACCTTATTTTCTAATTTCGTGAGATAAACACTGATGCTATGCTCACCTTAGAAGAATTAAAATATCCGATTGGTAAATTTAAAAAACCAGATGCAATTAATCCTGAGGATATTAATAAATGGATCACTGTTCTTGAACAACTCCCTCTCAAAATGAGAGAAGCTGTAAATGGATTAAATACTGATAAGCTTGATACTCCTTACCGTGAAGGGGGTTGGACTATTCGTCAGGTAGTACATCATGTTGCCGATAGTCATATCAATGCTTACATCCGATTTAAATTAGCACTTACAGAAGATAATCCAACGATTAAACCCTATCTGGAAGCTTCATGGGCGGAATTACCCGACGCTAAATTTGGGACTATCGAAGTCTCTCTTCGATTGCTGGAAGCTGTGCACGCCCGATTGGTAGTTTCTTTACGTAATATTAGTACAGAAAGCTGGAAGCGTACATTCTTTCATCCTGAAAAACAAGCTACCATGCAACTAGATCATAACCTTGCTTTATATGCTTGGCATAGTGAACATCATTTAGCGCATATTGTGAATCTGCGAAAGAGGGAGAAATGGTAAATGATAGATTTTCTTTTAGTGTATTTTTTTCAAATTAATGCATAGCAGCTATATGGGCTATTCTCGCTATTTCAGTTTTATTTAATTGTATGATGAGGCTCACTAGAAACCTAATATGTTTTATTTTATTGATTAGCATTGCCATTTGTAATCAACTTTCTGCGAAAATTTCTTTTTTTAATTTAGAATTGAATAATGACGCTAGTACTTTTGATACTACATTACCTGATATCTCAAAGGTGAAAAATGACTCAGTTCTGGCTGCAATAATTCTGACTCACATGAATAAGTATGCAGCCATTGATGGTAATACTTATTATGGGTACGGATTATTTTATCCTGCAGATTCATCATTTAAAATCGTGAATGTTTTCGGAGAGTATACTGGAGGAGCCACGTATAACCCTTTTGCTAAACCTTTTATTATATGGAATAAAAAAATACTGAGATCAGAATTGTATGGTGAGGTCTTCAGAGCTGATAAGATTTCAGATGAACATTATCTTTTTTATTGTGATGATTATTCACGAATGGGTTCTGCTATTTCTATTTATGATGTTTTTTTTGAGGGGGATTCGTTAAGATTTTTAGATGCGAAGCAACATGGAAATTATATCTATAACCTTATAGTTAATAAAAAAGAACAGCTAAACGACCAGCCCCGGCCGAAGTTCACTTCACGCTTTACAGAGAATGAACTAAGTCGCCTAAATCTAGATACTAATGCAATTCAAGTGAATGAATATTATCAGATTTCTGATGAGAAATTTCTTTCAACTGAATTACAAGAACCTGCTGTCCTAGTTTATTATCGTTACAATTATGGTGATCAACTTGAAAAAATTCTTCGCGTGGAAAATAATAATGCGTATCAGGATATTACTTTAGCAATGTACGGTGGCGATTCGAATGATTATACTTTAATTTCAGAATTTGTTAATGATTCATTATTTAAACAAACCTTTGTAAATACTGAAACAATTATTGACGAAGAATATCTTATGGGATATGGAGTTGATTCAACTGTTAGCTATTTTCAATATGATGAACAATTAAAGTTTGTTGAAATACATAAAGATTCATTTCATTATGAAACTACCGACACTATGATCCTCGGCAGCTATCGTCCATATAAAACCTGTCAGTATAGTAAGCCTTATTTAGTGAACGGATTGAAATGTGTTTGGGTGTATAACCTTACTTACAAGTATGATGCGTCAGGGAATCCATTAGGAATGGAATTCAGATCAGAATTACTTAATGAAGAAAGAAATGTCATTTTGAAGGCCAATGATGATTTTGTAAACCAAAACCCTCTTAAATTTATTAATGAAAGAGAGAATAATTTTAAAGATCTCAATTTTGATGGCTTTAATGATTGTATGATACTAAATCAAATAAGTTCCGGAAATGGCGGGGATTTTTATGATGCTTATCTTTTTAATCCACTATCTAAGTCTTTTGATTTTTCAGAAATGCTCTCAGGTGGAAATCTTGAAATTAACGATAGTTTGAAAACGGTGAGTTTTTTCCTGAAAGCTGGATTTTATAATAGAGGTTCTACTATTATTCACTTTGGAGCAAATGGGAAAGTTCTTTTCACCGAGGATTTTTCGGAAAAGGATCTTCCTGGTGAACCGCTGAAAATACAATATACTTACAAGAAAATTGTGAATGGAAAAGTTGTTAAAACTAAAACCTCTATTTCACTAGTAGAGGAGAATAAGTGATGGATCCCATTGTTGTTAAAATAATAAAGCCCCGGAGGGAATTCCGGGGCTTTTAAACAACCGATAAATCGGATTACTTCACAGCGAGCTTTGCCGTATAAGTAATTCCGTCAACAACAAGACTAATAAAGTACAATCCTGAATTTAAATTGGAAGTACTAATTTTTTGATCATCCGAAACTTCTATCACCTGATTAACATTCCGACCCGTAACATCATAAATGGTGAGTAAGGAAGGTTGTGTACTGTGCGTAGATACCTTAAAGTAATCCTGAGCTGGATTTGGATACAATTGCAATACTTTTGAACTTGATGCAGATTGTAATCCTACTGTTGTCAGATTAACAATGTCAGTTACTGTATTTGTAACAATGGGAGCATTAAAGTCGAAGTAGATCTCTGCAGTGTTATCAATTGCGGTGCCTAATGCAATTCCAGTTTTATGCATGATGCTATAGGAAACATATCCATGACTCAAGGGTTCATTTACGGAAGCTGCGGCTAAATTGATATCCTTAAATTCAAATTTCAAAGTATTGTTCGTTTGGTAGAAAGCATAATCATGACTAGCCCCTGTTATTTTTAATGTGCTTAGATCTAAGTTAGCATCTAACTCATCAATAACATTAATATCATAGGCAACATCATTTCCTACATTCTGAAACATAATCGTATAGTTCAATTCAGTTCCCGGTGCAACAGTTGTGCTTGTAGCTCCTGCATGTGATTCAAATTTTTCATTAGGATCGCAACTGTTACGAACTGGCATACAAACCGTAATTACGTTGTTAGATGGATCTAAATCACCTACGATAGGATCAATAGTCATCGTCAGACATAATGTATCTCCTAGATTCGCATTGATGTTTGTTAAGAGCGTCAACCAAGTTCCGAAATCAGTAAAGTTTAATCCAGATAACTGTCCAGCATTAAATACAATTTGAGATGCAGTTGTGGATACAGGTAAAGCATACGATGATACATAAGTTAACATCGGATCTAAATCTATAGTTACAGTTGCAGTAGGAGGAGCACAAGTGATTATATTATTCCAAGCATTCACCCAAACCCCCGTAGTAGAATTATTTCTGAACCCTTGTCCGTAAATATTGCCAGTTAAATCGGCGGCAGAGTTACAACCTAAACTAAAATTAATTCCAGTAGCGGGTAACGTCGATACAGCATATTGCCCACTGTTAGGACAAACTATATTCAAATTGTTCAGATAAGGCATTGTTACACTATACGTAAATCCATCAGGTACCGACATATAATAATTCCCTAAACTATCACTGTAAGCCCACTGAATTCCTTGTCCGTTGTAGGAAGCGGATACATAACTCTGGATGGGGGTATCACCGGTATTGAATATACAATCTGCATTAGCATCAATATATAGTTGGCCGGAAATATCACCGCATTGTGCAGCAATCAAAATCGCATCATCTACCATTGTATCAGCAGCACCATTGGAACCCGTTAAAATAAATTGTGCGGAATACGCTCCTGGATTGGTGTAAACGTGTACCAGTCCAAAATCATAAATTGTTGCTCCTTGAATGAGCGGTAAGTAATACGTCGTATCTGTACCATCACCAAAATTAATTTGCATCATTACAGAATCGCCCGCGCTATAGCCTTGAGCAATACCATAAAAGAACATGTTAACGGTATCTGGAATTGTACAATTGTAGTTCCATGAACTATCTCCTGCATACTGCAGATTTACATAAGGCGTCTGCGCCTCTGCCTTATTGGGCTTCAGGCAAAAAACTGCCGAAAGCAGCACTAATAGTGTAAAGATTTTTTTCATCGCGGTGGTTTTAAGAGTGAGATACAAAGGTGCATCCATATTTTTTTAAAGCCTATAGCGGTTATTTAAAATTCTTACGCCTTCAAAAAAATAAAGAAATCGCCAAGCATTATGATAAACGCTTGATAACTAATACGTTTATACCGCTATTTCAAAATCTTAGGTTGAAGTATTCACTAAAAAGTCAACCTATTTCAGGCTAGGTCACAGTTCAAACGAGCAACCTCAAACTTTCAACTTCAAACTCTGTAAATAATAAATACACGACGCGAATAAGAAGAAAGCAGTGGCTTGATGCATGACACCCATCCAGATCGGAACATTCATCACGAGGGTGCCAATGCCTAAAATTATTTGAAACACCACTAATGCAAACAAAATAGTTGTAGCTTTTTGTTGTGCAGAATTGAGCAGCGTAGATTTTTTTGCCTTCAAGAAAATATAGGTAATGAAACCAGCTACTACATATGCCAGCATGCGATGGATAAATTGAACCGTAGCGAGATTATTCCATAAACTGCTGATGCCATCTTCTACCCATGCATATGGAATGGAAGAAGGAATCCATTCATCTGCCATCTTTGGCCAAGTGTTATAAGTCCAACCAGCTTTTGTTCCCGCAACAAATGCCCCATAAATAATTTGCGCAATGATCAACACTAACAAAATGTTTCCTTGTTTGCTCAATGACTTTACAACTGATTGATTGTTGATTTTTTCAGGATACAGTTGTGTTAGTGCAATATAAAAGATATATCCAAAAGTGATAAATGCAAAGGTGAGATGAATTGCTAAGCGAAGATGACTAACTCTGATATTTTCACTGAGTCCGCTGCTTACCATATACCAACCCAAAAATCCCTGCACTCCTCCTAATACAAACATGAGCAGTAGTTTCGGCATTAGGGATTTGCTGATGGCTTTCTTTTTCAGGAAATAAATAAATCCTCCTAGAAATACAAAACCAATTAATCTCCCGAATAAACGATGAATGTATTCCCAGAAAAAAATATATTTAAAATCCTGTAAAGTAAAATGTAAATTGACTACCTGATATTGGGGAATTAGTTTGTACTTATCGAAAGCGTCGTTCCATTCTTTTTCATTGAGTGGAGGTATCGTTCCAGTAACTACTTTCCATTCGGTGATGGAGAGTCCAGAACCTGTAAGTCGGGTGATGCCTCCAACTATTACCATACCGAATATCAGAAAACATCCCGCAAATAACCAAAGCACTAATCCGCTTTTCAACGAGAGCTCTTTATTTTTTACTTCACTTTCACTTAACTCCATCTTCATTTTTATTTTGTTCTGCTTTCATGACCAGATGTGCAGTATTACGACTGCGTTGTTCCAGTAAAATATCACGACCCGCACTTAAGTTTTCAATGGTAGAAGGATAATAATGCCTGATCGTATATAGTTGCAGTTCGGTATTGTAACGGATCCGATAATCTTCTTTTAACTGTGCAATCACTTTTGGTAATTTTACTGCATCATCATCCACACAAACCGAAAAACTGATGGCAGAGTTTTGCATGAGATTCATCTTCAATCCTGAACTAGCAAATGTTCCAAAGATACTACTCAAGTTATCTTCTGCGATAAATGAGAAATCTTTGGCGGCTATACTGATCAGCACCTGATTACTTTTAAAGATAAAAGAGGGAACAAGTGGTTTGGTCTGTAAATCTTTTCCAATCAGTGTGCCTTTCGCTTGTGGTTGGATAAATGATTTAACATATAGGGGGATGCCTTTGTTTTCAAGGGGCTTAATTGTTTTAGGGTGAATTACAGACGCCCCATAATAAGCCAGTTCAATAGCATCCAGATAACTCAGCTGTTCTAATTTCTGTGCATCATTAAAAAATTTCGGATCTGCATTGAGCACTCCTGGAACATCTTTCCAAATAGTCACCGATTCAGCATCGAGAATATGTGCGAGAATGGCAGCCGTATAATCCGATCCTTCTCGTCCAAGTGTTGTAGTGAAATTCTCTGAAGTCGCTGCAATGAATCCCTGTGTGATGAGAATGTTGTTTTGTTTTTTTAATAATGCATCAGTCTGTTGGTGTACGCGCACTGAACTTTCTTCCCAATTTACTTTTCCTTCGCGATAGGTGTTGTCAGTAAGGATGCAATCTCTGATGTCCATCCATTCATTCTGAATTCCAACATCATTCAGGTAAGCCGAAACAATACTTGTAGAAATTAATTCTCCGATAGAAACAATCTGATCATAAACAAAATCATAAGTTCGCGGCTCTTCTTCTAGCACCCAATCGATTTCAACAAAAAAATTATTGACTTTTTCGTAAATTAAATGTGTATGATCTGGAAATAATGCTTCTAAGATAGCTTGATGGTAATCGCGGACAACCTTCAAAAAAGTTTGCGCCTCTCCAGTTTTTGAGCAATAAGCATCCACTACTTTCTCCAGAGAATTGGTAGTTTTTCCCATCGCAGAAATTACCACTGCGATTTTTTCTCCCTCATAAAGTTTTAAAATTTCTGC
Source organism: Bacteroidia bacterium (assembly GCA_038320345.1). Taxonomy (GTDB): domain Bacteria; phylum Bacteroidota; class Bacteroidia; order AKYH767-A; family OLB10; genus JBBQED01. Next base: position 63,920 of record JBBQED010000016.1, on the reverse strand, counting down.
TACGTTCTTAACTGCTGACGCATCTTTTACTGAAGCCCCTCCAAATTTAAATACTTTCATACTGTTACTTTATATAATGGCAGTTGGTGAGTGATGATTCACCAAATTTTTATCCTAACAACAATAATTTTTCCATGGAGGATCTGTCCAGCTTACAGTTGATCCATTCTTCATCCAGTTGGGCTGCATATTTTTTATAAAACTGAATTGCAGGTTGGTTCCAGTCTAATACTTGCCAGTGAAGTTGTTGTGCATTTAACGCAACGGCATCTTTCATGACCGCATCAAATAATAATTTACCAATTCCTTTCCCTCGCATTTTTTCCGTCACTACAAGATCTTCCAAGTAAATCCCTTTTCCTTTCCAAGTCGAATATTTTATAAAGTAGATCACAATCCCTATTATTTCTCCATCCACTTCTGCTACCTGACAATGAAATACAGGCGTTTTTCCAAAACCATCTTCTTCCATAGCTAGTATGGTATTGGTTACTGCTTCGGGTGCTTTTTCAAAAACTGCTAGCTCATATATTAAAGCATGAACGGCAGGCATATCTTCTTTTTTCGCTCTTCTGATCAAGGGATTCATGGGCGCAAAAGTAATTGAAACGATAGAGTAAATCCTTTGATTCTGTAGGAAAAAAATGACAATCCTTAGTTTTTAAAGTTCTGTCAACTACATTCTTGTGATTTATGGAAATTAAACACATCTGGCTTTGTACCTTTGTACACGATCCATCACATAAGTTTATGAAATTACATTACCGGATAATTGGTTCTGGCAGTCCTCAAGTGCTTATCCTGCACGGACTTTTTGGAATGAGTGATAACTTACAATCTTTTGCTAAAGGGTTAGCAGAAAAAAATTGTTCAGCCATACTGGTCGACTTGCGTAATCATGGTCATTCTCCGCATAGCGATCAGCATACTTATGCGGCTATGGCTGCGGATATAAATGAGCTGATGAATGATCTAGGTTTGCAACAGCCTGTAGTTTTTGGGCATAGTATGGGTGGTAAAGTTGTCATGCAAGTATTAGGTGATTTTCCGGGAGCTATATCCAAAGCGATCATCGTAGATATTGCACCGTACAAATATCCTGTTCATCATCGTGAAATTTTGAATGCATTGCTTGCTGTAAATCTTCCCACTCTAAAAACGCGCGGTGAAGCAGAAGCCATCTTAGCTGCGCATATTGAAGATAATAGTACACGTCAATTTCTCTTGAAAAATCTATATCGAAAAACCGCTGATGAGTTTGCTTGGAGATTTAATCTTCCAATATTAAATGCACAAATAGAAGAGGTGGGTGAACCAACATGGCCAACAATCCCTATTCAAATTCCGGTATTATTTATTAAGGGAGCTCGCTCGGGGTATATTGATGAATCGAGAATGGGAGAAATTCTTCAGTGGTATCCCCATGCACAAATTGTATCTATTCCAGATGCAGCACATTGGGTACATGCCGATCAGCCCCAGCTTTTATTGAATACCGTACTTGATTTTATCAGCTGATTATTTCCACTTCAAAGATTGAAGTAGATGTTCAATATCGGCTCGTAGGTATGCTTCTACAGGCGCAATGGAATCAGCGTTAGGCAAAGAATTAAAATACACAGCACCTCGCAAAAAATGATGAGTACTATCTGTTGCAAAAAATTGCAATGGTGATGCCGCATCTCCACCAATATCATAGATCACTCCAGATACTCCATCTGCATAATGAAAAACATTTTCATCAATCGAACTTGCTCTTGCCGTATGCTTGTAAACTAGTGTACGGGTATTGTCTAGCAATTGCGGTAAATCATTTTCCAGTTTTTTATAAGTCAAATAAATTTGTCCGTTGAAACGTGGAAGTATCAGATAATACCAACAAGCCTGCGATAAACCATTCGTATCCGGTAATGCAGTTGCATAGGTTGGGATTTCAAAAGTGAAAGGACAACTTTCCGGTGCAAACATTTTATAGTCATGTTTCGGTAAGGCTATCCGATAGTATCCTCTCGGTTTAGGGACAGAGGTTTCTTCTGAATTACAGGAAATGAACAAGGAGAAAATGCAGATGCTGAGTAAGGGTCGGATGAAATACATAGTGCAAATATGATAACAAAAAAGCCAGCTGCTTCGTTTACAGTTGGCTTCTTGAAGTAATTTAATTTATTTTTCAGAAGGGCAGATCGCCGCCCATATCAGTGATGGGAGGATGCTCTCCTGAAGTTGTTTCTTCTCCACCACCCCCTGGCGCATGTTGATCTCTCTTGCTTAACATGGTCATGTTTTCTGCAATGATTTCTGTAGCATATCGCTTGATGCCATCCTTCTCCCAACTGCGAGTGCGTAGTTTCCCTTCTATGAAAACCATATGTCCTTTGTGGAGTTGCAACTTCTCTGCAGCTTCAGCAAGACCTCTCCATAAAACAATATTATGCCACTCGGTTTGATCTTGTCGGTTCCCTTCTTTGTTTTTAAAATACTCAGTAGTAGCAAGTGGAAATTTGGCTACCATAATTCCTCCTTCCATGTGTCGGTATTCAGGGTCCTTGCCTAGATTACCAATCAGAAATACTTTGTTAACTCCTGACATAGCTTTGAGATTTTTAGTTCTGTAAAATCGTTTCTGTATCGAGCGTTGAGGCTGATATCACAAAGTTAATTATTCTGGATTCTTAAAAAAGAGCCTTTATGGTTTTCTGAAAATAGATGAATAGTTCAATCCATAAAATCTCCACCTTCTTCATCAATGTATTTAACAATCAACTGAGGCATCCCATAATGATCCAGAGATGCAAAATCAACTTTCAGAAATGGAGCGTAAGAAGTACTTTTTTGAAATTTATCGATGTTGATCCACCAGAACCTCGCTTTTAAGGTTTGATGCGATAATAAATGCTTCTTCTCGGAACTTACCTTTTCCACTTTTGCATGAGCGGGAATCAGCTTCTTCCACAGTTCCGTTTCACGGAGGAGCGCAATTCCTGCTTCCGCCTCCGTTTCTAGAAGGGGAAATTCAAAAAGGCCCTGCCAAATATCCTTTTCCTGCCGACTCGCAATTAATACCGAACGCGAATCATGAATGATCAGATAATGGAAATAACGCGTCCTTACTTTGAGCTTTTTTTCTTTAACGGGAAGTTGAGCGATGAGGCCTTTATGATAAGCTGCACAACTTCCGATAAAAGGACATTCTTCACACAGCGGATTTTTAGGTTTGCAGATCATTGCTCCTATCTCCATAATCGCTTGATTATGAGTAGCTGCATGTTTATGGTCGAGCAATGAATCCGCCAATTCAGCAAATTGTTTTTTGCCTTTTGAGGAGTCGATAGCTGTTGTTATTCCAAAAAACCGGGATAAAAAGCGGTAAACATTTCCATCCACTACTGCATGTGGTAAGTTGAAGGCAAAGGAGGCAATCGCAGCGGCGGTATAGTCTCCGATCCCTTTTAATGCCCTGATTTCAGAATAATTTGCAGGAAATTTTCCTTGATGCTGTTCTTTGAGTTGTTTAGCAGCATGATGAAGATTCCGGGCTCGTGAATAATACCCCAGTCCTTGCCATAGTCGGAGTACTTTATCTTCATGAGCATTTGCTAAATCATTGATTGTCTGAAAATTATCAATAAATCGATGGTAATAAGGGGTCCCTTGATCAACTCTAGTTTGCTGTAAAATGATCTCAGAAAGCCAGATTTTATAGGGATCAGAAGTGCTTCTCCAAGGTAAATCACGGCCCTTTTTTCGGTACCAAGCCCTTAAAATCTTAGAGAAATCCTCCATATTTTTTGTAACGGGCTCAAAAGTAATGAATTAATATTTTGAAATTCAGGAGGAAAGGCTATCTTTGCAGCCCCTAAAAAGGAATAACCCCATTAACAATTATAGTCATCATGACGAAAGCAGAATTAGTGAACGAGATTTCAACGAAGACCGGCATCGAAAAAGTTGCCGTACAACAAACCATCGAATCAATGATGAAAGTGGTGCGTAACTCTCTAATTAATGATGAAAACGTATACCTCCGTGGTTTCGGTAGTTTCATTGTAAAAAAACGCGCCAAGAAAACAGGTCGTATCATTACGAAGAACGCAACGATTATTATTCCTGAGCATTACATTCCTGCGTTTAAGCCCGCTAAAACTTTCACGGAGCGTGTTAAAACTGCTCATATAAAGAAGACGTCGTAATTCAATAAATGAAATCTGGCCGATTACAAGTCATTCTTATTGCTTCGGTTGCCCTCATTGGAATACTTATTTATATTTCCCCTTCTCAGGTAAATTCAAAAAGTAAATCCAAAGAAGAGAATACAGGTGCAGTTCCTCAAATGAATGGCTTTAGTCCCGATGCGCTGTTAAAATCAGCCGACGGTGCGCTGGATTCTACCCAAAAGGCTAACCTGACTTTCCTTGAACAGGCCCTGAAGCTGAATGGTGATAAAGATACTGCCACGTTAGATCAACTGGGTAGATTCTGGGACCGACAAGGAATTCCTGCCGCCGCTGCGATTTGGTTCGAGCGAAAAGCAGAAGTTGTGCAGTCAGAAGTAAGTTTCTTGGATGCAGCTTATCGGTATTTCGATGCCTTTAAAGTAGCAGGAGATACTGGTCTTAGAGTGATGATGGTGGATAAAGCGATTGCCTCTTATACAAAGGTGCTCGAGAAAAATCCGGAAAATCTGAATGCAAAAACCGACCTCGGAGCTTGCTATGCAGAAGGAACATCAGAACCGATGAAAGGAATTTTGTTGCTGCGTGAAGTAGTGGCAAAAGATCCTGAACATGAAATGGCTCAGCTAAATCTTGGGATGCTCTCGGTTAAATCTGGTCAGTTAGATAAAGCTATCGAACGCTTCGAAAAGGTAATTACCATCAACCCGAAAAGGAGTGAAATGTATCTTTACCTCGGACAAGTTTACCTCCAGAAAGGTGATACTGCGAAAGCAATCACTTACCTGGAAACCTTCAGCAAAAAATCCGATGATTATCAAACGGTAACTCAAGTAGGAGTGATGCTGAAACAACTTAAAAACAAAGCCGCTATCCAGTGATACGGTAAAAAATAATTCTCATTAATTAAAATTCAATTGCTATGCCTTCCGGTAAAAAACGTAAACGTCATAAGATGGCCACTCACAAACGCAAAAAACGTTTGAGGAAAAACCGTCATAAAAAGAAGAAATAATTAATCCGGCTATGTTCCGGTAAGGGTATCCTGTTCCTGATGTTTTTCAAAAGGTGCAGGATACCTATCACTGTAAGCAATGTTTTCCTGAATCATCTCTTGCAGTGAATCCGGTAGCAGCATACAGGCATTGTGTCTGGTACACCCGCCATTCGCGGATTTTGCTGTAAGCAAAGTATGCTTTGCTAATAACTGTACAGCTTGAACACTGAACTAATTATCGACGCATCATCTTCCGAAGTGACAATCGCACTTCTGGAGGATAAATGGCTCGTAGAGTTAAATAAAGAGAAAAAAGAAAATAATTTCTCTGTAGGCGACATCTACCTGGGCCGTGTCAGGAAACTCATGCCTTCTCTCAACGCCGCTTTTGTGGATATCGGTTATGAGAAAGATGCCTTCCTGCATTACCTCGATCTGGGTCCTCAGATTCATTCCCTCCTGAAATATATGAAGCATGCTGTTTCCGGTCAGCAAAGCGAAGCCCTTCTCACTAATTATGAGTCGGAAGCCGATATTCATAAAGCAGGAAAAATTACACAAGTCCTTTCTCAAGGAATGCATATCATGGTGCAGATCGCCAAAGAACCGATCTCTACGAAAGGTCCTCGCATCACTTCTGAAATTAGTATGGCAGGCCGATTTGTTGTGCTCGTGCCTTTTTCTGATGTCATCTCCGTTTCTCAAAAGATCAAAAGCTCGGCGGAAAGAGCAAGGCTCAAACGTCTCGCTCAGAGTATTCGTCCTCGTAATTTTGGAATCATTGTTCGCACAGTCGCCGAAGGAAAAAAAGTTGCCGACCTCGATCGTGATATCCAAGATCTGGTTGCCAAATGGGATTCCTTATTCGATCAACTTAAATCGGCTCAGCCTCCATTTAAACTGCTGGGTGAAATGGATCGTACTTCTACCATCTTACGCGATCTCCTGAATCCTAACTTCAACAATATTCACGTCAACGAACCTCGACTCGCTGATGAGATTCGTTCCTATATCAAAGGTATCGCTCCCGAACAAGTCGAGATCGTGAAGTTGTATAAAGGTAAACTGCCCATCTTCGAACATTTCGGAATTGATAAACAAATCAGTTCGCTGTTTGGAAAAACAGTAAACATGAACGGTGGCTCTTATCTTATCGTTGAACATACCGAAGCTATGCACGTAATTGATGTGAATAGTGGAGGACGAAATAAAGGCGCTGTTGATACACAAGAGAGCAATGCCCTCCAAGTAAATCTTGCCGCAGCAAAAGAAATTAGTCGTCAGTTGCGCTTAAGAGATATGGGCGGCATCATCGTGATCGATTTCATCGACATGAAAAATACATTGCATCGCAAGCAGCTTTTTGATGTGCTCAATGCAGAGATGAAATTGGATCGGGCGCGACATACTATTTTACCTCCAAGTAAATTCGGTCTGGTCCAAATTACCCGCGAAAGAGTGCGCCCAGCAACGGATATTAAAACCGTAGAGAAATGCCCCGCTTGTGATGGTACCGGAGAAATTAAAGCTTCTATTTTATTGGTCGATGATATCGAAAATAATATCCGCTATCTCTGCCAAGAACAAAATGAAACCTCTCTCATCCTACAAGTCCATCCCTATCTGGCGGCATACCTCGAAAAAGGTTTCTGGTTCATGAAATCCTATCAATGGAAATGGCGCAAGCAATACAAACGCTGGATCAAAGTTGAACCCATCTCTGCTTATCACATGATGGAATACCATTTTTTAAATCAACAAGGCGAAGAAATAAAATTGTAGAAGAGCAATATAGTTCCTCTTTGTTTTCACAGCACTCAAAAAATTGTATTTTCTTTCAAAGTACAAGCGCTAGTTTTTTTAACTGTCGGCATTGATCTCTTCATGCCTTTACAATCGCATTCAGTTCCCATTATTAATTAAATCGTTGCATTTAGGGTGGGCGCCTGCCATAACCGCTCCGCGGTATGGGCGCCGGGCTATTCGCTCATACTCCTCGCTGCGCTGTGGGGTATCCGCTGCTATCCCTGGCGCAAAAACCCATTAACCTCATTTAACCAAAATCTCTTTATGGAGATCTACTCTAACTCTTCCATCTAATACCTCTCGTACTGCTAATATGGTGGCACCGAAATCTTCTCTAATTAGCAAGACCAATTAATAATAAATAATTATTACAAGGCGCTTAAAATCACAAGATACACGTCACAATAATTCTGGAGTATAAAGCTATTAAATGACAGGATAAAGAATTTTTACTTAAATTAGCTACTGTAGTATAATGCTACAAAAAATTAACCAGTAGATTTATCCTAAATCTAAACAATATATAATTCAATATGAGTTGGCATATCGAAGCAAGTCAATGGAACCATAAGCTTTGATTTTAAAGGCGCTGTGAACGGAGTCTGTCTAATTCGAATTGTAAATTAAAAGCAAGTAGTAAATTGCAAGTGAATAATTATGATAAAATGAAGTACTCGGTAAAATGGAACTTTTTAGTGAATAGAAACACAGCCCTCATAGTGGCTATGTTCCTAATATTTTCATTTCAATCAAAAGCTCAAAACCAAGCAAATCATTGGGCTTTTGGTGATTCTGTTGGGATAGATTTCAATACATCGCCGCCATCAATTGATACAACAATAATTATTGCAACCGATGAACCATCTGCATCTATTTCAGATAACAATGGCAATTTATTGTTTTATGTCGGTTCTGCTTCTTTAGTTCAAAGTATTCCGGCAGGAAAAAAGTATGTTGTAAGAAATTTTAATGATTCTGTAATGCAAAATGGTGATAGTCTGGATGGGCATACATCTATGACGCAAGGTTTGATAATACTACCTGATCCTGGAGATTCTATGAAATATTATATTTTCCAGAAAAATGTTTCTATAAATAATTTTTTTTATTCTATAGTTGATATGAGCGTAAACGTAGGATTGGGCGGTGTAATATCACTTAATAATTATTTAACGGATAGTCTTAATGAAAAAATGCATGCAGTGAAAGCGGCCAATGGTAAAGATTGGTGGATATTAAAGCACAAAATTGACAACAATGATTTTGTGCGATTTAAGCTTGACAGCATAGGAATTCATGGACCTTATATTCAAAGTTTCGGTGTGAATAGTGATTATAAGTGTGCTGCGGGGCAAATGATCTTTTCAAAGAATGGAGATAAGTTATTATTTGCAGGGCTTGCGGGATATACAACCTTAATTGATTTTAATAGATGCTCAGGTTTACTTTCAAATGAAATAGTTCTTGATACATTTCCTGATGGTATTAATACCACCAGTTCAGGTCGATATGGATGCAGTTTTTCGCCAACCGGACATTTTGCTTATGTTTCCGCTTTTGATTCTTTATGGCAATTTGATCTAACTGCAACAAATATACCCGCATCTAAAATCTTAATTTGGGGCTTTGCTCATTCAGGTTCACCTATTCGAGTGATGGGTCAGCAAATGCTTGCTCCGAATGGAAAAATTTATATTGCTAACGAAAAATCTGGCAATACATATGACAGCCTTTGTACTTATTTAAGTGTAATCAATGATCCGGATAGTCCCGGTTTGAGTTGCAATTTTGCTCCTTATAGTTTTTCACTTAACAATAGAACTTCAACAGGAAGTTTACCTAATATGCCCAACTACAATTTAGGGGTATTGGAAAATGTAAATTGTGATTCGATATTGGCATCTGTAGATTATCAATCATCAAGTAATAAATCGAATGTTCTAGTTTATCCTAATCCAAGTTCCGGAATATTCTATTTCGAAATGTTGGATGAAAGTAAAATTCAAAATTTAGATGTCATCAATATAACCGGAGAAGTGATTTTTACCGGAAACAGTAAAGAAATTGATCTTCGCGACTTCCCTAGCAGAATTTATTTTTATCGGGTTATGGATCAGAAGCAGCAGTGGTATTTTGGGAAGTTGGTGAAAGAATGAAACAAGACATTGAAATATTTAGATCTATTGTGGTATAGTGCGCTAATAAAGTTAGAGCACTAAATTGATCATTTCAAAAGAGTTGAGTTCACTCAAAAAAAGAAACACATTACCTAGAGGTTAACCACGAAGTCAATTTCTTGGGGTTCCAGTTTATTTTATAGGCAACTTCCATACTGATGAAACTGTATGAGTCGTTCAGATTTGGATTGCCTCTTGGGCTTGTTTGCGGACCTGGGTAACCGTTAGTTCCCTTTCCTGTAGGATCAGAAATATATGCCGCTAACTCTTGCTTCACTGGATCATTTGGGTAACGCTGCTCGATCTGACTTTTAGTAGCATAGGCATCACTTGCATCATCTAAATAATCACTCAGAAATTTATAGTAGCCGAATTCAAGTGAAAAAGTAATTGCTTTATTTAACCCATAACGGAAACCAGCACCCATTGGGAAGCCTACAACCCATGGGCTATACATTTTTCTATTGGTAACTGTTTCATCCGTTTTCCCTTGTCCTTCCGTGAACCAATCTTTTAGATCCGTTTCATATTTGCCATCCTTCTCAATGATATTTCCAGATCCGCTTGATTCTGCAGCATCGCGAACCGTTCCATCATTCCAAAAGAAATATCGATTTTTGATATCAGCACTGCCCCGAAATAAATCTGCTTTGGGATTACTATGGTAAATTCCTACTCCGCCAAATACAAATAATGCTACATTCTGTTTATATAAAGGCAATCGGCGATTTGGATAATAGGTATAACTCATATGTGTACTCAATCCGAAAATATCATTCCGAAAACTTAATCCACGTCCATAATTCCGGAGTTCAAATCCCTGTTGTCCTCCGTAAGCTGCTGTTTCATCATAACCGATCCGATGCCAGCTCACTCTTGCTTCAATATTAAAAGGAGAGTATTTCATCCCAGTAATTTCATTCGGGCTGATAAAATTTCGTATGGTAACAGCAATTCCAGGTTTTATGGAACTCGATTGCATGAATTCGTCGTTACCGAGATCTCCAAAATAATTGGTGATACCACTGGAAAAACCGATGTCTAGGGATTTTTGTGCCTGCAAACCAGTGCAGCTTAATAGGATGAAGGCGAGGAGTAGGGGTTTTTTCATAATCGACAGGTTGACCAAGGAAGATTTTCAACCTCAAGGTAGAAAGTTTTTTTAAACCAGTAACATCTCCGCCTATTTTTTTTTCACAAATTGGTTAATGGTCTTTCTGACAGGGTGAGAAGCATCTAACGCGTGGTTTCAGAGGCGATGTGCTAACACGCAGGGCTTTCGAAGATGGATAACCTCCCCATCTGGATGAATCATTTCCACATATATTATATAGATCCCCACAGGTGCCGCTTCCTTTTCTTCCGTAAATCCATCCCAGCTCCATGCGGAAGTTATTCCGGCTAATTCATTAATCGCAGGGCGACAAACCAATTTTCCACTCCGGTCAAAAATGCTGATGCTGGTATAAAACCCGGGTTTAGTAACTTTCAAATACAGATTCAAGATATCTTTTTCTCCATCATTATCCGGACTAAATAATTCAGGGTCTACCCGTAAGTTTTCTTCCGCCTCACTACCCTCCTGATATTGGGAATTCTGCATTCCCGGTGTTGCAAATCCTGCTGTTTCTGCGGCACTATGCCAGTTGGTACTATCAGAAGAAATTCTAAAAGGGCTAATGCGCTCTAGCGAAATACCTTCCACATCATTTAGTAATGGAAAGTGAAACCCTTGTTTGTAATGAAATCGGTCAAGCTCCTTTAAGGATTTATCGAGTAGCACCACTACGCCTTCTTCATCGGTATAGGAGGGAAGATTACAGAAGAAAATTGTTCTGGGATCATTGGAATGATAAGTATTCCGGATAAAATTTGGGCCATCCGTTAATGCAAGGTATTCACCTGGAAAAATTAATCTGCTCTCCTCATAAACAGGATATATAGTTTCTAAAACTCCATTGAATGGATCAGCATTGGCAATTTTTAAGTCGTTCACATCAATAATTTTATCAGAAATATTCCAAATCTCTACGAAGTCATATCCATCAGGTACTGCATTAAAAAGAATTTCATTGAGGATAATATTTCCTGCTGAGGGCACATCTGCTCTTCCGATTTTAGCAGTTCGCCATGCTCCGATTTTATTTCCTGGGCAATCTTGGAAGGTTTCATCAACTGAAATTTCATAAACAGTTCCAGCTACGATCGGACTATTTAAGGTGAGTCGGATGATCGTTGAATTGCCTTCTATCGTTTCCGCTAATTTCGGTACACCAATACCGTTAGTGATCCTATAATTAGTGGCAATGCTAGCTGTTGATACATCCGGTGTTTCACTGAAGTGTAACAACACATGTATGGAATCTTCTAAAGTGCAAAATTCCAACATCGGCACAACGCTGTCTATAAAAGTAGTTGAAAGGCTATTAGTTGTTCCCGGACTTCCTCCCCGTACATCATTACTAGCTTTCCAGTTCAATGGGTCAGAACATTTGAATTGAAGATCCATACGCTCCAGCGACCAGCCACCTCCAGCTTTTATTTCATCCTGATAAAGAGAAGTAGTGTACGTAATTTCATCTAATACAAAATTATTTTGATCCAATAAACGAATATGATCTCCATCGTTATTAAGGCCGGGAAAAGAACTTAGTCCTCTAACATTGGGAATCAATGCTGATGTAAAAAGTGCGGCATTCGCAGAACTCAGATACACTCGGAAGTCTCCCGGCGCTAAAGTATCGGAAGGTAAAATTCCAGTTGTAGATCCATCTGTAATCTGCCATCCTTCGGTATTGAAATAACTATTTCCTGAATTGAAAATTTCAACATACTCTGCTTCCGGCAAACCCGCTGCCCCACTCGGATCAGGCATCAGTTCAGTAATTAAAAGGTCTCCTGATAAAGGCATTGAGAAAGCTAAATAGCGAAAAGAAAAGCTTGTGGTGGAGAGTATATTTCCAGCCCCATCACCGATGGATGTAGCAGTTAGCAAATATTGATTTCCACTTATCAATGAATTTGTAAAAGATAAATGGATTAACGAAGAATCTACTGGATCCTGTACCATCTGATTCGCATTACCGATACCTTGATCTACTGAGAAAGTCCCTTGACTAAGATCAACAGCTTCATCGAAAATTAAGTCTACTGCATTCGCATTGATTGCATTTACCTGAACAAGGGAAGGAGGAATCGTATCCAGAATTAATGGACCTACATAAAAATCATCGAAGTAAAATTTGGTGGCATTGCCGGAGGTGTACACACATTTAATTCCAAAGCAAATGCCTTGTTGGAACTGTGTATTATTTCCACTGGCTTCTAGCTGATAGTTTTTTCCTCCAGTATAATCTGAAAAGATATTCCAGTTACCCGAACTATCTCGATACACTTTCACACTTACTTCAAACGAAGCTGCAATTAATCCCGAAGTACCTCTTGCAACGCTAGTTATTGAATAGCCATCCTGCACAAAAAGTTCAAGTGCATCAGTGCTTCCACTTTCTCCAAATTGCAAGAAGTATCCATGCAAAGATCCTTCGAGATTTTGTTGATCACTCAACAAGTAAACTCTGCCATAATTTTGACTAGAAGGAGCAAAACTCTGACGAACCAATACATCCCATTCCATACCATTAATAGTATTCACCGCCCATGAAGTAGACAGGTAAGAACTATCCACTCCTGAACTATTTAACTGAAGTTTTCCGGAATTAATGGCGAATTGGGAAGTGTCGCCGGACCATGTTGGATTAGCGGTGAAATCTCCATCACTGAAATCATCGATCACTTGAGCAAAACTTTTCTGACTCCCCATGAAGAGGCAGACTAGCAAGATTAATTTTCTCATCGTCGGTTTTATAAGCAGCCGAAAGTAAAGAGCCTTTTCAGGAAAGCGTTGAAAATTTCCGAACCTAAATATTTGTATTCGTTTGTAAGTAACTAGCCCCGATGTATCTTTACCTCAGTTAAAAAATCGAGACATGAAGCTTGCTGTAGTTGGCGCTACCGGACTGGTAGGACAAAAAATGATTGAGATTCTCGAAGAGAGAGCCTTCCCAATAACAGAGTTCATACCTGTAGCTTCAGCGCGTTCGGTAGGGAAGGAAGTTAAGTACAACGGCAAATCGTATAAAGTGGTAAGTATGCAAGAAGCTATCGCAATGAAACCTGCGGTGGCCTTATTTTCTGCAGGAGGAACTACTTCTTTAGAATGGGCTCCAGCATTTGCAAAAGCCGGCATTACCGTCATCGATAATTCCTCAGCATGGAGGATGGATCCTGATAAAAAATTAATAGTACCTGAAATCAATGCAGAAGTATTGACGAAAGCCGATAAAATAATTGCGAATCCAAATTGTTCCACTATTCAGATGGTGATGGTATTACAGCCGCTCCATAAAAAATATTCTATAAAGCGAGTTGTAGTTTCCACCTATCAATCGGTGAGTGGCACTGGTGCTAAAGCTGTCGAGCAATTGCAAGCCGAACGTAAAGGCGTTACAACGCTGAATGTATATCCTCATCCTATTGATCTAAATGTGTTACCGCAGATTGATGTTTTTACTGAAAATGGATATACTAAGGAGGAGATGAAAATGGTAAAAGAAACCTGTAAGATCATGGGAGATGATCAGATTCGAGTAACTGCAACTACGGTGAGAGTACCAGTCACAGGAGGTCATTCAGAATCGGTAAATATCGAATTTAATAATGCCTACAACATCGACGATGTTTACTCACTGTTACGCAGTACCGAAGGAATAGAAGTGAAAGATGATCCATCAAAATCAATCTATCCAATGCCGCTTGATGCTGCTGGTAGCGATCTAGTATTTGTAGGAAGAATTCGTCGTGATGAGAGTCAGGAAAACTCTCTGAATCTATGGATCGTGGCTGATAATCTCCGTAAAGGTGCTGCCACCAATGCCGTGCAGATTGCAGAATATCTCTTGAAAAATAATTTTATTTCCTGATTATTATTTGACCAGCGCAATTGGATTAGCAACACCAGAGTATCCCGTTAAATCCATTTTTATCGATCCAACAACAACTTCGGCTTCTGCACGAATTGGGATTCTGTTTTTATCATCCGTAATCCAGATCGTCATCCCTTCTTGTTCTTTGAAAACTCTTCCTTCAGCGAGATAAGGTTTAAATACAATACAACGGAATTTTCCTAGTTTCGTTTTTATAGTTTGTTTACCAATATATTTTATGGCCATCGGAAAAACCTCATCGTCCAAATAAGTTTCTATTAAAAAAGTATCGCCGGGTGCTGCGTTCGCAAAATCTAAAGTACGCGCATAATAAAATGCTGAAATTAGATCCTGCACATGATTCGGTGTTTTAATTGTTTTCTTTTCGCTAGTAGCAATATTTTTTACTTGATTAAAACTCACATTCTGACTTTTACGATATCCACCTTCTTCTATTTTACGAATAAATAACCAAGGGATAATTGCTTCTGCGTCAATATAACTTTCGTAATGATCGCGCACCTTAAAAAACCAATCAAATGCACCTGTGGATCTCCCCGTACCTACCACACGAAAACAGTTGCGGTTACCCATCATTTTCATTTCAGGTGCAACTTCTAAGGTGGCTTCACCGGCATCAACAAAACCGTAGTGAACTCTATACGTCAATTTTTCAGCAGTGATAAAAGCTTCATTATGAACTTTTCTCAACGGTGTTTGAGTAGACGCAGTTAACGTCATTATAAAAATAAATATTCCGAAGAGTGGAAGGCTTTTCATCAGGGGGTTGGTTCGTTTAACGATTCGCCGTTTTGCAAATGTTGTTCCAAATCATCATTATTACTAGTGTTTTCCGATGAATTGTCAGAACTTTCCATTTGAACTTCATTTTCTTCGGATGAAGATTGATCCGCTTTGTCATCAATATGGTCAGTGACTGCTCCATTTTGTTCGGACCATCCTTCAGTTCCATCAATAATTTGACCTGGTGGTAAATCTACAGGAATATCTGATTCATCCATCAAATCATTTGGCGTACCTATTTCATTGTCACTGATGTGAAGGTCTTTCAATTTAGGCAGATCTTTCACGGATTTTAGTCCGAAGTGATCCATAAAATTTTTGCTCGTCGCATATAACAGCGGCTTTCCAGGACCATCACTCTTTCCATGGATGAGGATGAGCTCCTTTTCCAAGAGTTTCTGGATACTGTAATCGCAGTTCACACCACGGATATGCTCGATCTCCGATTTGGAGAGAGGTTGCTTGTAAGCGATGATCGCCAATGTTTCAAGCGCTGCTGTGGAGAGTCGCTTGCGCGCCTTGATCTGTAGCAACGTATTAACGGCATTATGGTATTCTTTCTTGGAGAAAAACTGATAGCCTTCGGCGATTTCACTGAGTTCGAAAGAGAAAACTTCGTCTTTGTATTTTTCTTTGAGCTCCGCAATAATTTCTTTCAGTTCTTCTTTTTTTAATTCCCAGCCATAAGCAGTTTTAAGGCAGTTCATAATTTCATCTCCGGTAATCGGACTCTCCGAAGTGAAGATTAAAGCTTCTATATGTTGTTGTAATAATTGCATGATCTCTTTTAGTTGACGACTTCAGTAGGGTGTTATTTTAAAAGATGTATTTCTTTCTAATCTAGATGGAAGTGAATGCTAAACTAGTGGTAAACTTTAATGTTGTTAATTTTAAATTTTCATTTTCAAATTTTTACAGAGGTGTGATCTCTTACAGCGAATTTACTTCATGTAACGTAATATAAATACCATCTAGTATTACATCAGCTCTATTTCCTTCTTTCCTCGCTGTTCTTTGTTTAACTTATTAAATGTACTAGCAATGTAAAGTTTTAAATCACCACATTTACGATCCTTCCAGGCACAACAATTACTTTTTTAGGAGATCCCTGCAAGTATTTACTAAGTTCATCAGAACTCATAACGGTTTGTTCAATTTCTTCTTTACTAAGTTTTAAAGAGAGGTTCATCTTGAATCTCACTTTCCCATTTACAGAAACTGGATATTCGAAATTGTCTTCTACCAGATAAGCTTCATTCCATTTCGGAAACGAGGCCTTTGAAACACTTTCTTTATGACCGAGTAATTCCCAGAGCTCCTCACAGAAATGCGGTGCGAAAGGAGCAAGGAGTACTACCAATGGTTCCAGTACACTACGTTTTTTGCAATTAAGATCGGTAAGTTCATTCACACAGATCATGAAAGTACTAATGCAAGTATTGAAAGAAAATCGGTCAATATCTTCCTCAATTTTTTTAATCGTTTTATGCAATGACTTTAACTCTGCTGCACTTCCACCTTCCTCACTCAATTGCAACTTATTTTCTTTATCATGAAATAATCTCCAAAACCTTCTCAGGAAATTATGCACACCACTAATTCCTTGAGTACTCCAAGGCTTGCTCTGCTCCAATGGTCCGAGGAACATTTCATAGAGTCGCAAGGTATCAGCACCGTACTGCAAAATAATATCATCAGGACTTACTACATTCCATTTTGATTTGGACATTTTTTCTACTTCAGAAAATGTCAAAAAATCATGGTTTATAGAATTATCATCTGAATCAATGGGAGTAAACTTATTTTTATACCAGTAACCGCCTTTACAAACAAAAACAATTTTTTTTTCTTGCGACTTTTCAGAATATGTTATTATATCTAGTTTATTTTCTTTTACATCCTCAATAGGAACATTTTTTATATAAAAATTTTCTAAAAATGCTTCTGCAGTATTTTGTAATAAGAGTTGATATTTTAAAATTTCTGGGTTTCTATGTATTCCTAAATCTACAACATCTGCTGACCAATAAAATACATTTTGATCATCATCTAAAAGAATACTTTCACTCTTAGAAATTGGAAGAGAGTTCGATTGAACTTTCTGAATGTAGACTTTGTCACTTACTCCTTGAATCATTCCCTGATTAATCAATTTCTGAGCGGGTTCATTCAATGGAATAATTCCTAGATCAAATAAAAATTTAGTCCAGAATCTCACATAAAGTAAATGCCCTGTTGCATGTTCGGCACCACCGATATAAAAATCTACATTTTTCCAATAAGCAACAGCTTCCGGAGATACAAGTGCCTTATCATTCTTGGCATCCATATATCTTAGAAAATACCAACTCGATCCCGCCCAACCAGGCATAGTGGTGTACTCATATTCATACTCACCCTTATACTTCCAGTCTTTGGCACGAGCCAGAGGAGGTTCTCCGGTTTCAGTAGGCTGAAATTTATCGATAGCTGGCAGTATTAATGGAAGTTCGTCTTCTGCTAACGTATACGGCATACCGTCTTTGTAGTAAATAGGGATAGGTTCTCCCCAATAACGCTGACGACCAAATGCTGCATCACGCAAACGATAATTGATTCTTCCTTTTCCGAAATTTAATTTTTCTATTTCATCAATCGCTTTGCGAATGGCAGGCTTTACATCTAGTCCATTCAGAAAATCAGAATGAATAAGCTTTCCTTCTTTCTCATCCCAGGATTCATTTTCAAATCCCGCTGTTGTTGCATCAGCAGGTGGTTCTATCACCTGAGGCTTGGGCAAATCGAAATGGGTAGCAAATGCAAAATCACGACTATCGTGAGCGGGCACTGCCATCACAGCTCCAGTACCATATCCTGCAAGTACATAATCACCAATCCAAACTGGAATATCTTTTCCAGTGAAAGGATGTACTACATAAGCACCGGTAAACTCACCAGAAATTCGTTTTACTTCTGTTTGGCGCTCTCGCTCCGAACGGTTCTTCGCAATAGAAACATATTCTTCTACTTTTGATTTTTGTGCATCAGTAGTAATCAGGTTCACGAGTTCATGTTCAGGTGCCAGTGTAACAAAGCTCACTCCGAAAATCGTATCAGGACGTGTCGTAAAAACTTCGATAAATTCATCTTGATTCTTCAATTTAAAACGGATAGAGGTGCCTTCGCTTTTTCCAATCCAATTGCGTTGGGCTTCTTTGATGGAATCCGTCCAGTCCAATGTTTCCAAATCCGATAATAATCTTTCAGCATAAGCCGTAATCCGTAAACTCCATTGTGGCATTCTTCTTCGTTCCACTGGATATCCACCACGTTCACTTACTCCATCTTTTACTTCATCATTGGCAAGCACTGTTCCTAAACCCGCACACCAGTTTACCCAAGCTTCGCTTAAATAAGCTAATCGGTAATTAAGTAAAATTTGTTGTTGTTCTTGTTCGTTCTTCGATTTCCAATCCTCCGCAGAAAATGGAAGTGTGGCGTCGCAGGCTGAATCAACATTTTGATTTCCGCTTTTCTCAAATTCAGCAATCAGTTTAAGGATAGGTGCTGCTTTTTGAGTTTTGTTGTCGTACCACGAATGAAAAAGTTGCACAAAAATCCATTGTGTCCATTTATAATATTCAGGATCGCTGGTGCGCACTTCACGATCCCAATCGAAACTAAATCCTATTTTATCTAACTGCTCACGATAGCGCGCGATATTTTGTTCGGTAGTTATTTTTGGATGTTGACCAGTTTGAATGGCATACTGCTCAGCAGGCAAACCAAACGCATCATAGCCCATCGGATGTAAAACATTAAATCCTTTAAGCCTTTTGTAACGGGCAACAATATCTGATGCAATATAGCCGAGCGGATGTCCAACATGTAGTCCTGCTCCACTGGGATATGGGAACATATCCAATACATAATACTTAGGCTTTTCGCCTCCAGTAACTGTTTTATAAGTCTGTTGTTCGCGCCAGCGCAATTGCCATTTCGCTTCTAGATCGCGGAAATTATACTCCATAGTACTCCTTTCAAATTGAGGGATACGAAGGTAGCAAAAACTGCCCCTGAATCATTGTTAATCATTCAATCCAAAGGGACTGAATTTTTATACTTTTGTCGATCATTAGAAAACAATGGCCGAAGAGAAAAAACTAGTGCGTAAATCCCAGCGATCATCGAGGTTATCCACGGTGGTTAGCATCTCACTGGTGTTGTTTCTGCTAGGCGTTTTAGGCGTTTTATTGCTCCATGCTCATAAGCTTTCTAATTATGTAAAGGAGAATATTGAGATTTCCATTTTACTGAAGCCCGAGGCTGATAGTTTAGAAATCAACGAGTTGTATAACCGAGTAAGTACAGCAAATTATATCTTAAGCGCTAGAGTGGTTTCCAAAGAGGAAGCTGCAGAAGGATTAAAAAGAGATCTAGGAGAAGATTTCGTGAATTTTTTAGGCTACAACCCGCTCTTCCCTTCAATTGATGTACGTTTGAAGGCGGATTTCGCCGATAATGCTACTATTCAGAGTTTTATCAGTTCCGTAAGGACAAATCCAGCGGTTAAAGAAGTGCAGTATCAAGCGTCATTGGTGGAGAGTATTAACCGAAACTTGAGAGCAATTACATGGATCTTGCTGGCATTCAGCGGATTGTTGATTGTGGTTTCAGTAGCGTTGATTAATAATACCATTCGGATTGCCTTATATGCTAAGCGAATGCTGATAAAAAGCATGCTGTTAGTTGGTGCAACGAAAGGGTTTATCAGAAAGCCATTCCTGATGCTCAGCATCTGGAATGGGATTATCGGAGGATTAGTTTCCTTAGGTTTACTTGCTGGATTACTTTATTTCGCACTTGAAAAAATACCGGAACTCAACCTCATCCAGGATTATCGCCTGATGGGAATAGTAGCAGGATCCGTTCTTATCATTGGTATCTTCCTCTCATTAATATGTACCTGGTTTGCGGTGAATAAATACCTTCGTTACCGCACAGAAGATCTCTATTAAAATCATGGCTAAAACAATGCCTTCCAAAACTACCGGTACCGCAAAATCTGCTCCCGGAAAAGAACAACCTATCGATACTGCAGCCTTCGCTTTTGGTAAAGAAAATTATGTTCTGTTAATCATAAGTGTTGTACTTGTGGTGATCGGATATATCTTGATGTCGGGTGGTAAATCAACAGACCCTAATGTTTTCAGTGATAAAATTTTCGATTTTCAACGGATCACACTCGCACCAATTGTCGTATTAATTGGATATTGTGTGGGCGTTTATGCGATCGTAAAAAAGGCAGATTAAAATTTAGCAATGAATGTCATTGAAGCAGTAATCCTGGCCATCGTTGAAGGCTTGACAGAATTTTTGCCGGTATCATCCACCGGACATATGATTATTGCCTCTTCCTTAATGGGAATTTCTGAAGATGCCTTTACTAAAACATTTACCGTTTCTATTCAGTTCGGTGCAATCATTTCAGTAATCGTTTTATACTACAAGAGATTCTTTCAAAGTATAGATTTCTACAAGAAATTAATCGTTGCTTTTATACCTGCAGCAGTGCTGGGAAAATTGCTCGATGATTTTATTGATTCGCTTTTAGGAAATGTATTGGTAGTTGGATTTATGCTGCTTGCCGGTGGAGTTTTACTGTTGTTTATCGATCAGTTGCTGAAAGAAAATGATGGCCCTGATGCTGAAGAAGTAACCTATGCAAAAGCATTTAAAATAGGATTGTTTCAATGTATCGCAATGGTGCCCGGAGTATCGCGTTCAGCAGCTACTATTATTGGAGGCTTAGCGCAAAAATTGAATCGTAAAACAGCTGCCGAATTCTCTTTTTTTTTAGCAGTACCTACCATGTTCGCTGCTACTGTTTACAAATTATATAAGTTTAGTAAAACAGGAGTTGGTCTCACCGGTGATCAAGTGAACATGCTTCTGATTGGAAATATTCTCGCTTTTATTGTTGCGATGTTTGCCATCAAATCTTTTATCTCCATACTTAAAACTCATGGTTTCCGTGTCTTTGGATATTACAGAATTATTGTCGGAATTGTGATTATTGTATTGGTAGTAATGGGTGTCGATTTAAACGTAAATTAATCAGATGAATCAGATCCCCGATGAGGGAATGGTCATCCTCATTAATAAACCTTATCGCTGGACTTCCTTCGATGTGGTGAGAAAACTTAAGCGTTTATTGAATGTTAAAAAAGTCGGACATGCGGGAACGTTAGATCCACTCGCTACAGGATTGCTCGTAGTTTGTACCGGCAGAAAAACAAAAACAATAGATCAGATTCAAGCGGCTGAAAAAGAATACACCGGTACTTTTTACATCGGAGCCAGTACTCCTTCTTTTGATCTTGAAACAGCAGTAGATCATCAGTTTGATATTTCTGCAATCACACATGAAATGGTGAGTCAGGCCACGCTAAAATTTATAGGAACAATTGATCAAGTTCCGCCCATGCATTCAGCGGTGAAGGTTGATGGTAAACGCGCTTATACTTTAGCACGGAGCGGTGATACCACTACAGCGTTGAAGGCGAAGCAAATTACGATTAAAGAATTTGAACTCACGCGAATTGCACTTCCAGAAGTTGATTTTCGAATTGTGTGCAGTAAAGGAACCTATATCCGCTCCATTGCCCGCGATCTCGGACTGGAATTAGGAGTAGGCGGACATCTTACTGCTTTAGTCAGAACACGAATTGGTGAGTATAAACTTACAGATGCCCAGGATATTGAATTAATGGAACCAATACCTAGAACTACAGAGTGAAATTGATTTAATTTTTTGTGTTAAATCACTGCTAACCAGAAAGATACCTCCAAATAAAGTTTTTATTGACTGATTATCAGCTATTTATACCCTTAAAGTTGGGTTTCGCCTCTATTTAAAGCGTATCTTTGCATCCCGTTTTAACGGAAATCTTACATTATTATAACCATAACTTCAAAACAGTTAGTTTCTGCTCGTCCAAAACAATTCTAACCTATTGAACTTCAAACAAAAAGCCCGTAAGCGATGAAGTTATCCCAGTTCAAGTTTCCTATTAATGAAAAGCTATTAGCGAACCACCCTACAGCCAATAGGGATGAGTCGAGGTTGATGATTGTGCACAGAAAGACAGGTAAAATTGAGCACAAAATATTTAAAGACATTATCGAGTACTTTAATGATGGTGATGTATTGGTGTTGAACAATACCAAAGTTTTCCCTGCACGATTATATGGGAACAAAGAAAAAACCGGTGCTAAGATTGAGGTTTTCTTGCTGCGCGAATTAAATGCAGAAAGTAAACTTTGGGATGTGCTCGTAGATCCTGCTCGTAAAATCAGAATTGGTAACAAGCTGTATTTTGGGGATGATGATATGTTGGTTGCTGAGGTAATCGATAACACAACATCACGTGGACGTACCTTACGTTTTCTTTTCGATGGTACATCAGCTGAATTCAGAAATGTAATTGAGCAACTTGGTCAAACACCATTGCCTAAATACATTAAGCGTAAAACAGAACCAGCAGATAAGGAACGTTATCAAACGGTTTATGCACGTACTGAAGGTGCTGTTGCTGCTCCTACTGCAGGATTGCATTTCAGTCGCGAATTGCTTAAAAGATTAGAGCTAAAGGGGGTGAATCTTGCTGAAGTTACGCTGCATGTCGGGCTAGGTACTTTCCGTCCGGTAGAAGTAGAAGATCTCACCAAACATAAAATGGATTCTGAGCAATTTGCAATTGGGCAAGAAGCGGTGAATATCGTGAATAAGGCCAAGGCTGCTAAGAAAAATATTTGTGCAGTGGGAACAACTTCCATGCGTGCTATCGAATCATCAGTTAGTACAATGGGTGAATTGAAGCCGAACGAAGGGTGGACGAATAAATTTATTTTCCCTCCATATGATTTCAGTATTGCTAATATGATGATCACCAATTTTCATATGCCAGAGTCTACATTATTAATGATGACAACTGCATTTGGTGGATATGATCTGATTTCAGAAGCTTATAAAATCGCTCAAAAAGAAAAGTATCGTTTTTACAGTTATGGAGATGCCATGCTGATTCTCGACTAATGAAGCGTTATGCAGTAATTGTTGCTGGTGGGCAGGGTATCCGTATGAAGGGTTCCCTGCCCAAACAGTTTTTACCCCTCTCAGGAATGCCTGTTTTGATGCATACGCTTTCCCGGTTTCACCAGCCCGATGTAGAGTGTATCTTGGTGATGAATCAGGATTATCTGGATTATTGGAAGGAGATCTGCAACCAATATCATTTTACAATGCCGCATACGCTGATTGCTGGAGGAAGTACTCGCGCAGAATCGGTATGGAATGGCATTAGAGATCTGGAAGCATCCGGTTTAGTTGCGATTCACGATGCAGTAAGACCATTAGTCACTGCAGCATTGATTGAGAAACTTTTTACCGAGGCTTCTGAGTTCGGAAATGCAGTACCGGTAGTCCTTGTTAAAGACACTTTAAGAGAGGTAGCAGAAAACAATAGTAAGACGGTACCCCGTGAACGTTATCGTATTGTGCAGACCCCACAAATTTTTAATACTGGAATCTTGAAAGAAATTTTTTCGATTTCTGATTTTGCACGATTCACCGATGAAGCTTCTCTTTATGAAGCTGCCGGATATCAGATTCATTTGGTAGAAGGAGAAGAACAGAATATCAAAATCACGGTTCCTTCTGATCTTATTCTTGCGGAAGCTTTCCTCACAAAAATGTAGAAATCGTGAACAGATTGTCAGATTGACTGATTTTTGGCTTCTTTTTACTCTGATTTTTCGTAAATTTACCTCAGGCTCAATGAATATGCAGGCGTTGAAACCTTGAGGTAGCCTTTAGCGTACAATAATATCAACATACATCTGTTTAAACTCAGATCATTGTACTGCATATCCATGTAACTCGAAAACCTATCATTGTAAACAATGAAGTTCTACACACTGTATTTCCCGAAAAGCAATTCTTGCAGAAGTGCATTTTACCTACTGGCAATATTGTGCATTTTTGTATTTACAGGAGTTGCAAAAGCTGGCGTTGATGATTCTTTATTTCGTTTTGTACCTGCTCAGCTTAAATTTGATACGATTCCAGGTTTAGTTTCTGATGAGAACCAAGTGCGTGCAGGCCTGTTGTATGATGTCGACAGAAATGCAATTGTTTGGCAGAAAGATCTAGATTACGCCTATCCTATTGCATCCATGACGAAGATGATGGTGGGATTGCTCGCTATCGAAGATATTGAGTCCGGTGCTGTTTGTAAAGATGATCATGTAATTGTTTCTCGCTCCTTCAGAAAAAAGGTTAGCCGTCGACGTTATACTACTTATTGTACCAAGGAAGAATATTCGCTGGAAGATCTTCTGAAAATGGCGATGGTGGCTTCACATAATGAAAGTACTGTTTGGATTGCAAAGCATTGTTCAGGCGATCTCGAGACCTTCATTCACAGAATGAATCAAAAAGCCCAAGATCTGGGAATGACGAAAACTATTTACAGTAACCCTTCCGGACTTCCGGCAATCATGAGGGAACTGGATAACAGTGCATCGCCACGGGATATGCTGATTTTATCAATGGAGTTACTGAAGCATCCCGATCTCATGCAGATCACCAATATTCCTTATGCAACAGTGAGTAATGGGAAGTCTAATAGTACTTACCGTAACCATAACGGACTAGTAATTACTTATACCGATGATGTTCAAGGTTTCAAAACGGGATACACTAAAGCAGCAGGATTTTGTTTATCAGCAACTGCCTTACGTGGTGATCATCGTTTAATTAGTATCGTGTATGGATGTAGGAGTCCTTGGGTGAGAAATGGTATTGTGGCTTCTATGATGAATACGTATTATGAAGCCATTAAACTTGGTCGCTTGGGAGAAACTTCTCCTGACGTAACGATCTATAAACAATATATGGATAGTGTGAATAGAGGTCTGGCGAGAATTCAACCACGCCTCGAACCACGTCACACTAAAGATACTTCTGATGAATCCTATGCAGTAACTTATAAAACGGTAACTACTAAAATTAAAAAACCGATCACGGTTAGAAGTGGTGACAACCTCAGTAAAATTGCGGATCGTAATGATGTTGCATTGAGCGATCTAAAAAAATGGAATAATTTGCGTTCTACAAATATTCACGCGGGACAGAAATTATTTGTTTATGCTACAGTCAAAAAACGTATTCCTGTAAAGCTGGCAGTAGATCCTGATGAGTCGTATGCCGACAATCAGCCTGATGAGCCAATCAATAAAGAATGCGAAACGTTGGTTGCTAGTGAGCATGTTTCATTTGATTCCGATAGCGGAAAAGTAAATGTTGCTGCAACGCCAACTAAAGAATATCAACCTCGTCAGCAGATCAAAGCAATAGCACCTATCAAAGCCACAGTAAATCCGAAGCCTACTTATATTTATCATGTAGTGCAGCAAGGAGATACATTGTGGAATATCGCTCAGCGTTACTCGGCAAATATTGATCAAATCAAGCGTGTGAATAATATCAGCAATGGTCGCTTGCTGAAAAAAGGAGCGCGTATCAAGATTCCAGTGAAAGGCGGTTGAGCATCAATTCAATCTTAAACCACCATGTCAACTAAAACTATTATTTTTTCTTTTTTATTTTCTCTTGCTGGAATTCTGAACCTTTCCGCTCAGCAACAAAAGCCAACACCTGTACTTCCATTGGATGATGTGAGTAAGTTGATCACCTATTCCAAAGCTCAGGAAATTGCTGGTCAAACTGCAGGACAATTATATCAGAAGGCGATTTCATGGGCAGGAACATATTATAAAAATCCGACCGATGTAATTCGTGAGAAAGATTCTGTTGGTGGAAAGATCGTGTGTAAGGCTCGTTTTAAAATCAGTAACCCCGCAGATAAAAAAGGGGTAGCTTCAGATGCTGGATTAGTACAATATACGCTTACCCTACAGTTTAAAGAGGGAAAGTATAAATATACCTTAACCGAAATCAACTGGAAACAAACCTCCTATTATCCAGCTGAAAAATGGATGGATAAAACCAATTCCTATTATAAGCCGGAATATGATTTTTACCTCCAACAAGTTGATGAGCAATGCCACGAAATTTTAAAAGATCTCGACAAAGGTATGAGGATGGTAGCAGCACAAAAGAAAGATGACTGGTAATTAAAGTGTATAGAGTTCGCTTGCGATCTAAAATTTTTATTGAAAGAACTCAACCTTGTTATTTTTCAATTTGTTATAATAACTAAGTGAGTTTTTATTGTGTTAGTTTATGAATGTCTTATTAAGCTAACAGCATTCTTCAACTAATTGATTCCTGAAAAAATTTCAATTTTAATTGCCCCTTTTTATCAAGCTAGCAGAGCCTTTAAATTGTTTGTACGGTAAACGATTAGCGCTAAAATTTCTTTAATTGATTTTACGAACTGATGTATCATTCCTGATCACTGGATTATCTGTTTCAATATTTTCTAACAAAACTAATCCTGGTTTTTTACCAATTTCCAAACTGCCAAATTGATGATCTATTTTTAAAAATACAGCACCGTTAATTGTTGCCCAACGCAATAAATTTTCAAAAGGAATCATCGGAGCTGTTTGCTGAATGAGATATAGTTCATCGAGGATAGACAAATGATGATTTGATGCGAGACTATCAGTACCAATTGTAACTTTATGAGTGGTAGAATTAAAAAGGTAAAAGTCGGGTAAGGTATTGGTGATATACTGATTTGCTGAAGGACATAAACACCAGGTAAGATTTTGATTTTTGTTTTCTGCCCATTGCATCTCTTCACTTGTAAGCAGCGTATTGTGCACCATCATGAGTTGATCGCATTGATCTAATTCGGGAAGAATTTGTTCAATCGGTGATTTATCTTCCTCTGCTGGAAAGCTCTCAAAATTAATTCCCATCTCTTGGTAAAATGCAGCAAGCGGTCCATTTTTTTTTCGGCAAAACTGATCTTCATCCTCGCTTTCTTCCATGTGCATACTCACAGGATCTCCAGTTCCTAAACTATTAATGAGTTCTAATAATGGAGTCGAAACTGAATAGGGAGCATGTGGAACGATACTCGACGTATGATTGGCAACAGCAGAAAATTGTTCTTTTAAGGTAATTGCTTTTTCAATTATATTTTCTGCATGTTCAGGATTTAATCCAAGCACCTCTACAAAAGTGTGATAATACAAGCGGTTGTTATTCTTGATCTGAAGCGATGAATCGAAATTAGAAATATCACCTACCGCAACAATTCCATTTTTCAACATTTCATCTTCCGCATATTGCATCGCTGCAAATTGTTCTTCCATAGGAATGGTAAATCTTTGAGCGAGGAGAGTCCGGATAAATTCGGTCATTCCAGTATTTTCGGATATGCGTCCCCGTAAGTGAGATAGTTCTAAGTGACAATGTGTATTTACAAAACCGGGAATTAGAATTCCTTGTAGCATGATAGCATTGTCGGGCGCTGGACTATCATTCACAGAAATGATGGTTCCTTCAGAATCCGTTTCTATCCATCCGTTAACAATGGGTGGAATGGATATCGGACAAATAAGGCTGGCGGAATAAATCATCACTCTATTTTTGTTTCCTTGCGAAGGTAGTGAGTTCAGCTGGAAAGTAGTTCTGATGTGGAGGTAACCACCTGATTTTTAGAGGACAGTAAACTTCAATCATCATCAAAAAGGAAATTCACCTTCCTTGTATATTTTTAAAAATAGCACAGCTGAGAGCCGTATCTTTGTAGCATGGAAAAGAAAAATCTCCGGCACCTAGATGCTGATCAGCTAGCCACTTTTATGGCAGAAGCAGGGGAGAAGCCTTTCCGCGTAAAGCAAGTAAAAGAGTGGTTGTGGCAGAAATCTGCTCGTTCATTTGAAGAGATGACCAACCTTTCCAAAGACACGCGCAAGTTATTAGAAGAAAATTTTACATTAAACCCGGTCATTGTTGAAACAACACAACAGAGTAAAGACCGTACCATTAAAAGTGCTTTTAAACTACATGATGGATTTGTGGTGGAGGGTGTTTTGATTCCAACTGATACCCGCATGACTGCCTGCGTATCATCACAAGTGGGATGTAGTTTAACATGTAAATTTTGTGCAACTGGTAAATTAGATCGTATTCGTAATTTGCATTTCGATGAGATCTATGATCAAGTGGCGATCATCCGTAAACAAGCAGAAGAAAATTATAATATTCCCCTCAGCAATATTGTGTACATGGGCATGGGTGAGCCTTTGCTGAATTATAGTAATGTATTGAAGAGTATTGAACACATTACTTCACCAGCTGGTTTGGGAATGTCGCCACAAAGGATTACTGTTTCTACGGCGGGCATTGCAAAGATGATCAAGAAACTAGGAGATGATGAGGTGAAATTTAATCTCGCTCTTTCACTGCATGCAGCTAATGATAAAAAGCGTAGCCAGATTATGCCAATCAACGAGCACAATACGCTGGACGCACTCGAAGAAGCATTACTCTATTTTTATGAGAAAACTGGAACCCGCGTTACCTTTGAATATATCGTTTTTAAAAATTTCAATGATAGTTTGGAAGATGCTCGTGAGCTCTCCGAATTCACGCGTAAAGTGACGGCAAAAATTAATCTCATTGAATATAATTCTATCGGTGATGGAGAATTTACCAATACTACTGATGAACGATTCGCCGCATTTGTGAAAGTATTGGAGCGCGATGGACATATCGTAAATGTTAGACGAAGTAGAGGAAAAGATATTGATGCGGCTTGCGGACAACTTGCCAATAAAAGCGTTAAAGTGTAGTGCATTTTAATTTCCTACATTTATATCGTTAAAGTTTTCTGAATTAAATTATCAGATTCTTTCCTAGATGTTTTTATGAAAATTTCAAGAACAGTTATCATTTTATCGGTAGTAAGTTTACTCGCAGATATTGCAAGTGAATTGTTGTATCCGGTGATGCCTCTATTCTTAAAAGCTACGGGCTATTCTTTTTTAGCGATAGGATTGCTCGAAGGACTGGCTAACCTTACTGCGGGATTGACTAAAGGATATTTTGGAAATCTGTCAGACCAAAGTGGAGCACGCGCACCATTTGTAAGGACCGGATATGGCTTATCATCATTAGGAAAAGGTTTGCTTTTGTTTTCTTCATCATTGCCGATCATTTATTTATCACGCTTGACGGACCGAGTAGGAAAAGGAGTGAGAACCGCACCTAGAGATGCAATCTTGGCAAGGGAAAGCACTGAAGAGAATAGAGCAGCCATTTTCGGCTTTCATCGGGCGATGGATACTGCCGGAGCAGCGATCGGTCCTATACTCGCATTGATCTGGCTCTGGTTTCATCCGGGTGATTACCGCTCCTTATTTGTAATTGCGGTACTGCCAGCCGTTAGTTCATGGTTGTTTACGTTCCTGATAAAAGATGTTGCAAAATCTCCTGCAGCTACTACCAAAAAACCAGGTTTCTTTCATTACCTAAGTTATTGGAAAACAGCAGCCGTGAGTTACCGTAAACTCATGACCGCCCTCATCGTTTTTGCATTGGTAAATAGTCCGGATGTTTTTCTTTTACTCGCTGTAAAGGCGGCAGGTTGGAGTGATCAGGCAATGATTGGTGCTTATATTTTTTACAACTTAATTTATGCACTGCTAGCTTATCCTGTAGGAAAACTGGCAGATAAAATTGGCAGAAGAAAAGTATTGCTGGGTGGATTATTTCTTTTCATGCTAACCTATGCAGGAATGGCCTTCAATCAAAATATTATTGGATTTTTTATTTTATTCCTGATCTATGCAGGATCCATGGCATGCACTGAAAGTGTCGTAAAAGCGATGGTGTCTGTGATTGCTCCTGAAAAGGAAAGAGGAACAGCACTTGGTTTTTATGCTAGTGTGAGTAGCATTGCTGCATTGGTAGCTGGCGCTTGGACCGGAATCGTATTTGAAAAATATGGAATTGAAACGGCTTTTTTATTGACGGCAATAGGAGCTGGATTCGCTTTAGGATGGCTGTTTTATCAAGGAAAAAATTCCATTGTTACCAGCTAAAATCAGACGATTCTTTTTTATTTTGGGGAATGAATCCGATTCATGTATGCAGTTACATATTTTCCGATGACATCAAATTCCAAGTTCACTGTATCACCTTTTAGCAAAGCATGAAAACCGGTATGTTCATAGGTATAGGGAATGATGGCCACTGAAAATTTTCCCGGTGAAGAATCCACAACAGTTAAACTTACTCCGTTCACACAGATAGAACCCTTCTCAACAGTGTAATGCGAACTACTTGCATTATAGGTGAATTCAAAAATCCAACTTCCATTTTCTTCTTGAATAGAAGCACAATTGCCAGTAAGATCTACATGTCCTTGAACGATATGTCCATCAAGACGACCATCTGCTTTCATGCATCGTTCTAAATTCACTACATCACTGGATTTTAATGCACCTAAATTTGTTCTTCTTAAAGTCTCCGCAATTGCAGTTACTGAATAACTATCATTTCGGATATCCGTCACCGTTAGGCAAACACCATTGTGGGCTAGGCTTTGGTCTATTTTGAGTTCAGAAAGGAAGGAACAACTCAGTTGAAATGTTTTATTGCTGCCTTCTTCGTGAATGCTAAGTACTTTTCCTGTGGATTCAATGATACCGGTGAACATAATTTAATATAGGCGTGATGGATGTGGTAATTTGATCCCACAAAGATAATCTACTCCCAGTTGAATCAATGCAATTCCATGGCGAATAAGAGTTGCTTGTAGTTTCATGCAGAAGGCTGGTTGTTGGTTTAAGGTAATAAAGCAGGAGTTGACTTGCATTTTTCAAGGTTTATATGGGATATCTTGTAATTTCAGTAAGGATAATGCCAATGGAGGAAGAAGACATTTTTATTTTTTTAATGTTTTGACTATATTTGAATTATCGATATCCTATCGAAATAGACCGTACTCAAAACCCTTAAAATGAATAAAAAATTACTCTTCATAGCCATGTTGATCATGGTGATGGTCGTCCCTTCCTCCGTATTTTCCCAGGACTGGGTGACTAAAATGAACGATCCCAATGTGAACTTCTTTGAAGTACAACAGTCTTGGAATAAGTACTATGCAAAAAAAGATCGCGAAATTGAGCGGGAAAAGAAGCGCGCTCTCAAAAAGGGCGGTCAGGATCTAACAGAAGAAGAAATGGAAGTTCCGGGCTTCTTCCAATACAAACGCTGGGAAGCATTTATGGCTCCACGTGTTTCTCCAACAGGCGAGCGATTTGATCCGTCAACTACTTGGAGAGAGTATAAAAAGTACCGCGAGCAGTACAAAACTTTGAATTCTGGAAATTGGACACTCATCGGACCAACCAATGTAGTTCCTTCAGGAGGTAATGCCGGAAGATTAACTTTTGTACGTTTCGATCCTACCAATCAGAATACAATTTATGTAGGATCTCCGGGTGGAGGACTATGGAAATCTACCGATGGTGGTGCGACTTGGTCAACCAATACGGATCAATTATCACAAGTAATTGGATGTTCTGATATCGCTATCGACCCAACCAATACTAACATCATGTACCTCGCAACAGGCGATGGTGATGCAGGTGATACTTATTCAGTAGGTGTTTTAAAATCTATAGATGGTGGTACTACTTGGAATCCAACAGGATTATCTTATTACATGGCGAATTATCGTCAAATCAGTAAAATTCTGATTGACCCAACTAATACTAGTACTCTTTTGGTGGCTACTTCTGCGGGGGTATATCGCAGTACTGATGCCGGTGCTACATTTACACAAACACAAACAGGCGGATTTAAAGACATGGAGTTTAAGCCCAATGATCCAAATACTGTTTATGTGTGTGGAACTGAGTTTTACAAATCCACAAATAATGGTCAGACGTTTACCAAGATTACTTCAGGACTTCCTGTATCCACAAACGTAAGTCGTATGGCCATTGCCGTTAGTCCATCGAATGATAGTTATGTGTATATGATCGTTGGACTTCCTGCACCCAATTATGGAACAGAAGGTTTTTATAAATCTACAAATAGCGGCACTAGTTTTACTAAGCCGAGTACACCCGCTTTAGGAACTCAACAATGGTATGATCTTGCTATTGCAGTTTCACCAACGAATGCTGACGAAGTAATTTTAGGTGGACAAACTGATTTCCTTCGCTCAACTAATGGTGGAGTGGCATGGTCACAGAACGGAGGAAATACGCACGTTGATTATCATGATATCGTGTTCACTTCTGCAAACACCTATTACATCGTAAGTGATGGTGGAATATTTAAAACTACCAACAGTGGTGCAGGATGGACAGATCTAAGTGATGGTTTACAAATTTCTCAGATGTATGGCTTCGGACAATCTACCACCAACGCTGATTTATTGATTCAAGGATGGCAGGATAACGGAACTAACCGTTACAACGCTTCCGGATGGCAACGTATACTCGGTGGTGATGGGATGTTATGTTTCATCGATTGGAATAACGATCAGAACATGTGGGCAGAATATTACAATGGAGCATTACAACGTTCAACAAACGGTGGAAGTAGTTTCTCTTCAGCCATTGGAAATATCAATGAAGCTGGTGCATGGGTAACACCATGGATTCAAGATCCAGTAAATGCAGGAACGATTTATACTGGATTCGTAAACGTTTGGAAAAGCACGAATGGCGGAGGTGCATGGACCAAGCTAAGTAATTTCACGAATACCTCAACTTGTACCAATTTAGCGGTTTCACCAGCAGATAATCAAGTAATCTGGGCGGCAAAGCCAGGTGGATTATATAAGAGTTCTGATGGAGGTGCAACATGGACTACCATAACTAGTATTCCTAATGGAAATATAACTTTTATTGCATGTAGTAATACAGATGCTAATAAAGCTTGGGTAACGTTCTCTGGATTTACCAATACGAGTAAAGTTTTCCAAACGAGTGACCAAGGAGTTTCATGGGTGAATTTATCAGGATCGATTCCAAATATTCCTGTGAACTGTATTACTTATGTGAATAACTCAAATGATGGATTATATATTGGGACAGATGTTGGTGTATTCTATAAAGATGCATCATTGAGTGTGTGGCAACCTTTCTTTTTGGGATTACCGAATGTAACAGTAACTCAGCTTTCCATTTTTTATCCAACAGGTAAAATTCGTGCATCAACGTATGGACGTGGACTCTGGGAATCTGATTTATATGTTCCAGGAACTTATGCACCTACTTCTGCATTTGCATCAAATAAAAATATTTCGTGTCAAGGAACTGCAATTCAATTCACAGACTATTCCGCAGGCCAACCAACCAATTGGGATTGGAGTTTTCCAGGCGGAGTTCCAGCTACTTCCAATCAACAAAATCCTCTTGTGTACTATAATACCTCTGGAACTTTCCCGGTTACGCTAATTTCTACAAATGCAAATGGTGCGGATACGGTAACATATGCCAACTACATCAACATTGCAACAAGCCCTCAGAATAGTCCAGCAACAGTTGGTGATCAACGATGTGGTGCAGGACCAGTAAATCTATCTGCAACCGGATCAGGATCAGGAACCCTTCGTTGGTGGGATGCATTAGGTGGAGGTAATCTATTAGCTACAGGAACATCGTATTCACCAAATATTACCTCTACAACAACTTATTATGTAGATGAAGTATTCCCTCCAGGATTAGGAGATATCACGGGTGAATCTTTCAATAGCATTGGTGCAGGAGCATACTTCACCGCAAATGATATTCGCGGAATGTATTTCGATGTATTAAATCCTGTTGTTTTAAATACAGTGCAGGTTTATGCGAATACTGCTGGTAACCGTACTATCGAAATTCTGGATCCTCAAGGAAATACTTATATAGATACTACAGTATTTATTCCAGCTAGTCCAATCAATCCTGCAACGGTCACTTTGAATTTCACGCTTTATCCAGGAGTAAATTACTTCATTAAATGCCGTGGTTTAGTTGACTTATACAGAAACTCAGCGGGTGCAGTTTATCCGTATACGAGTTCTTCGGTGAACATTACTGGAAGTAATGCAGGTTCTCCTGGCTACTATTATTTCTTCTACTATTGGGAATACACCGATATCACTTGTAACACCGGTCGTTCTGCGGTTGTTGCGCTGGATACTTGTGCTATCATCGGAATTTCTGAATTGAGTATCGAAAATTCTTTGGAAATTTTCCCGAACCCAAGCAATGGAGAATTTAATTTGAAATTTAATGCCCCTACAAAAGATAATTATATGATCACACTTAGTAATACTTTAGGTGAAGTGGTGTATCAATATCGTCTGGATGAGTTCAGAGGTCAGCATGAAAGAAAAATTGATCTCAGTACTTTTGGAAAAGGAGTATATGTTGTAAATATTACGGGCTCTGATAAACAAGCGATCAGAAAAGTGACCGTTTATTGATTTAATTGAATTAACACATTTCGTGAAAGCCCTGACAGCAATGTCGGGGCTTTTTTTATTAGACCGCTGGGGCTAACACTGCTTTATACATCGACAAACAACGTTCTCTAGCCTCTTTATGATCTACGATAGGTGAGGGATAGCTGAAGTCTTCAAACTCCGGTACCCATTTGCGGATATACGTAAATTGAGGATCAAACTTTTTAGTTTGTTCATAGGGATTAAAAATCCTGAAATAAGGTGCTGCGTCACATCCTGAACCAGCAGCCCATTGCCATCCACCGTTATTGCTCGATAATTCAAAATCGAGAAGTTTCTGAGCGAAATATGCTTCTCCCCATCTCCAATCGATGAGTAGATGTTTAGTGAGGAAGCTAGCTACTACCATCCTAACTCTGTTATGCATAAATCCAGTTTCATTTAATTGACGCATTCCTGCATCTACAATGGGATACCCCGTTTTTCCTTCGCACCACAATGCAAATTCCTCAGCATTATTTCTCCATCGTAAGTGATCATAGGCTGGTTTAAAAGAGGATTTTGCAGCATGCGGAAAATGCCAAAGAATACTCATATAAAATTCTCTCCAGATCAATTCATTGAGCCAACTGAAACTAATAGGTTGTGCATGATGTGCTAAAGCACGGATGCTGATCGTCCCAAATCGCAGATGAATTCCCAACAAGGATGTACCATTTACACCAGGAAGATCTCTTTGAGTAGCATAATTTTTTAGCAGATCACCACTCACATCTTTCTTTGGGAAAACAGTATCATCATCAATGAAACTCATTTCCTTTAGTGAAATTATTTTCTCTGGCTTTTGTTGGAGAAAATTTTTGAAATACACATGGCAAGGATAGGGTTGAAGATAAAAATCATTCAGTTTTCCCATCCATTTTCTAGAGTATGGAGTGTAAACAGTATATGGTTTTCCATCATCTTTCACCACTTCATCTTTTTCAAATATCACTTGATCTTTGAAGGTATGCCAAGAAATTCTTGATTGCTGTAAGAGCTTTCCAATACCCTCATCACGCTCTCTCGCATAAGGCTCATAATCATGATTCGTAAACACCGAATCTATAGAATACGTTGCAATGAATTCCTTCCATACGGTTATGGGATCACCGTATTTTATTACTAGGCTACTTCCCAGTTTTTTCAATTGCTTTTGGATACTTTCTAATTGTCGATGAATAAAGATGACTCGCTTATCATTGCGGTTTTCCAACTTATTCAAAATGTTACTATCAAATATAAATATCGATAGTACGGGAATACCACTCTTCAGCGCATGATATAATGCTGCATTATCTTCCAAGCGTAAATCACGTCGAAACCAATGAATACAAATCCGTTTTTTATCGTCCATATAAATTATTCAGCGCTTCTTTTAATTGAGGAAATTTAAATTTAAACCCAGCCTGTAAGATCTTTTGTGCTGATACATTACTACCTTCTAATACAATTGCACTTTGTTCGCCCAGTACTAAATTTAATGCAAAGGCAGGAGCTGGAACACAAATACTTTTCGGACTAATAATCTCTCTTAAGATCATCATAAATTTTCTATGAGGCACCGGAAATGGCGCTACTGCATTGTAAATGCCTTGCCATTGTTCGTTCTCCATGGCTTCCGCAAAAATCCTGCAATGATCATCCATATGAATCCAGCTCATGTATTGTTTTCCATTTCCTAATATTGGCGTGATGAAAAAATGTAGTGGCTGCGACATCGGCACCAGCGCACCTCCATCAGTAGATAATACAATACCTGTTCTAAGTAATACAGTTCTCACCGGACTTGCAGCATATGATTGTTCCCACTGAACACAAGTGGTGCCCAAGAAATCATGAGCAGGACTCGTATTTTCATCTACAATTTCATCTCCCCGATTACCATAAATTCCAATTGCTGAAGCAGCAATCAATGCAGTAATAGTATTCGGAATTTTATTGATTCCCTGAAGTAAAGTCGCACTGGCATCCAACCGACTACTGAGGATTTTTTCTTTGAATGATGCAGTCCAGCGATGATCTGCAATTCCCTCTCCTGCCAAATTAACGAGATGAGTTACTCCTTCAAAAGCTTTAGGATCAATTTTTCTTTGTGCAGGATTCCAAGCGTAGTAGGAAATACCATTTTTTTCTCCGGCAGTTCTGCTAAGTCCAGTAACTTTCCATCCTCTTGATATCAATAACTTACTGAGTTGAGTTCCGATTAATCCGGATCCGCCGGCAAGCAAAGCATGTTTTTGTTCCATGGGTAGATAATGAAGGATGAGAACAAACGCAGCATGATAAAGTTAAACTGCGCTCACTGATTTAGCACTGTACTTTTATTATTCTACAAGATAATTCGGGTCAAAGCCAGAATCTCCAGGATCAAAATTCAAAATAGGAGATGCTGCGGGTCGTTTTCCCCATCTTACTTGAATACTTAATTTGAAATACAACGATGCAAGTTGCGTATATTTTTGATCATCTAGTTGCAATTTTCCTTTTCCTGCGATACCAAATTCTGGTGCAATTACTACAAAGCGACTAGTATAATATCTTGCGGTCATACATAATCTTGCAAACCGTTGTCGATATTCAACAGGTTCTGAAGTATGGATACTATCGGTTTTCAAATAGTAATATCCTCCGCTGGAATTCAACTTAGCACCAAGACTAAATTTTTTGCTGAAAGAATGTGTGTATGCAAGATTATAGGGAAAAGTAAATTGCACTTGATCATCATTGCCAATTTTTAATCCAGCACCAAGAATGGGTAATGGAATATCTCGTCCTCGGATAGGCGTATACGTTACACCGATGGTATGCCATACTTTATTATTATGATAGAGATGACGCCATACAAAAGCCCCATGCGGACGGAGATAGGATGGTTTGAACCAGAAACTTTCCGTAGGCAAGGAAACAGATAAGTTGAGCATATAAAGATTTCGTAAGCTACTGGGACCTTTAGCCATTAAACCTGTTACTCCAATCTTAGCCAATGAAAGCAAACGATCGGGTTCTATAAAATTAATTTCCGTTTGACGTACTCCTGCTCCGAAGTTCGAAAGTACTGCGAAGAAGGGTTTTCCACCATCAGCACTAAGCCAATCTTTGCCAGTATAAAGTGGAATCCTGAAATTGAGTGAGCCACCAATGAAACCGTTTTCTAAGGTAGTATCATTAACTTGACTGGGCGAATAATATTCTGTTTCGGCCTGCCAAGAAGGAGAAAGTAGAGGGTGAGGGCGATAATTTTGTGCATATAGTTGCAATTGGATGCATAAAAACATCACTATAAATGCAGGTAAACTCTTATCTTTTCGCAGGTATTGGAACATGTGTCGTGGATGGTGATAGGAAGCCGATAAGCCTTAAAAGTCAGGGATTAACAATATAAGGTACAGAACAGCAACCAAAGGTGAAATTAAGAGGTTTGATGATCATCGAGGTAAATAATTTAATCAATGGATGAAAAACAATTAGAAAATTATAGACATGACCTTGCATTTATCAGAATGATGCAAGAACAGACTATTCAAGATTTCAATCGTTTTGGATATGAGTTATCTTTTAATTCAGAACTTCCGTTTAATTTTGACGTCGTGAAGCAGCAATTAGCACAACAAGTTAAAAGTATCTGTAAAAATGAATCGGGTCGCCTACAAGGTTTATTGTATCATATTGATATTCCAGAACATTTTCTGAAAGCAGGAGCAGGATGCGCTGATCCGTTAGGACTTGCAGAGCTCATCTTGCAAAGAGAGCTAATAAAAGTAGTGATGCGTAAACTTTATTCTTCATAATTTGTTATTTATTTTCACACAATTCCTGCCTTCTGCAACGACTAATGAAGCAGCCGGACTGAAGACTGACGCATAGGCTATGAATCATTTCTCTATAAAAGATGTTGAAGCCCTTACCGGCATTAAACCCCATACTTTGAGGATTTGGGAACAGCGGTATGGTATTCCACTTCCAAAACGTACAGCTACTAATATTCGCTATTACGATGATGAGGATATTAAACTCCTGTTGAGTGTAGCTATGCTAAATCGTCAGGGACATAAAATATCCAAAATAACGAAATTCTCGAAGGAAGAGCTGGATAAAATGGTGTTAGAGTTAACAATCGAAACCCATGATAGCGTTGTTCAGATTGAAGCATTAACCAGTGCGATGTTTAGCTTGGATGAAATCGCGTATGAAAAAATTCTTTCTTCCAATATCATTCAAGCAGGATTAGAAAAGACTTACCTCGATATTGTTTTTCCGTTTTTAGCACGAGTAGGAATGTTATGGCAAACAGGTTCTATCAATCCTGCCTACGAACATTTTATTACGAATTTAATTCGCCAGAAATTATTTGTAGCAATCGATGCACAGCCTAAAAACATGCCTGCTGGTGTAAAGAAATTTGTGTTGTTTCTCCCTTCTCATGAGCCTCATGAAATCGGATTGCTGTTTGCAAATTATTTAATACGCTCTAGAGGACATCATACCAGTTATCTCGGCATGAATCTACCAATGGATGATTTAGGAGCAGTTATGCAGATCTATAAAGGTGATTTTATTCTGACGGTTTTGACCACACCGCTGATGCAACATAGTCCACTTCAAGTAGCGAATAAATTGTCCAGTGATTTTCCGAATGCTACTATCCTTATTGGAGGGAGTCAGGTTTCAAAAACAAATATTCAGTTCCCTAAGAATGTAAGGTTACTTTATTCTTTTAAGGAGTTGACAGACTTGTTAGATCATTTACGAAATAATTAAAGTATTTCGGATTTTTATTTAAAATCCACCTTTCGAGATCATTCCAGATTTTATTGATTTACTTTTTATCAAGATAGGATAAGAACTCATTTCTGATTTC
The DNA here is from genome assembly GCA_038320345.1 of Bacteroidia bacterium. GTDB lineage: Bacteria > Bacteroidota > Bacteroidia > AKYH767-A > OLB10 > JBBQED01. The sequence continues at coordinate 24,649 of JBBQED010000016.1, read as the reverse complement.
TCTATTGAGGAATCTTCCAGAATATTCTGTAGTTACCGTGCTGCTTTTTATATCGCGGATTCCTCTTGATGCAACACATAGATGACTAGCATCAATCATCACAGCAACATCATCAGTTTTGAGAATTTCTTTTAATGCTTCTGCAATCTGAATGGTTAGTCGTTCCTGCACCTGCGGCCGGCGCGCATAATAATCGGCGATGCGATTGAGTTTCGATAAACCAATAACATGATCATTAGAAAAATATGCAACGTGCGCTTTACCAATTATAGGTACTAAGTGGTGTTCACAGGTAGAATAGATAGTGATGTCTTTTTCAACTAACATCTGGCTATAATTATAAGAATTGCTAAATAGGGTAGCTTCTGGTTTATTGGCTGGATCTAGTCCCATGAAAGTTTCCCGCACATACATCTTAGCCACACGCATGGGAGTATCTCTTAAACTCTCATCCGTTAAATCAAGACCTAAGGTTTGCATGATTTTCCCCATGTATTCTGCAATGCGTGCTATTTTTTCCTCATTGCTCATTTCAAAAGCATCCTTGCGAAGAGGGGTGTCAATCGCTGATCGCTGATTTCCAAGGATAATTTCAAGGAGTTTCTCATCCTGCTGCCCCGAGAGCGTTGATGCGGAATCAGACTTTTTACCGTTTTTGCTTAGTTGTCCGTTCATAATAAGACTGTTGTGAAGGATATTGCTCGATTTCATCGTATAAAATTTAGGTGCAAATTGTATTTAAGAATAGTGACAAATATAACAGATGATGGATTTAAACTGTTTAATCTTTTGGTAAATTAATTAAACTAAATTTTGCATCTTGTACTTTTCTTTGAAACGAATTGATTAAATTTAGATTGTCATAGCACTGTAAAACAGTCACTTAAAATTATTTACCTGATACACAGTAGTTTAAGTCATGTTTAACCTTTTTTTAAAAGAATTAAACAAAATAACTTGCATCTGAGAAAATACCCACTTACTTTTGTCGAGGATTTAGAACAGAATCCTCCACAACATGACACAAATTGAATTCAACCATAACGTAAAAGAGCAATACAAACCACTTCGGGGTTATGCTTTAAAGTTGACTCAAGATCAAGAAGACGCAAATGATCTGGTTCAAGAAACGATGTTAAAGGCATTTAATAATAAAGATAAATTTCAGGATGGCACAAATCTGAAAGGATGGTTGTACACTATCATGAAAAACATCTTTATCAATAATTATCGTCGCATGGTGAAAGGAAATGTTTTTAATGATGACACTGAAAATCAATTTTACATTAACTACGCTCAAAACGCAGTAAGAAATGACGGAGAGAGCAGAGTGGTGATGAAAGAAATTAATCAAGCGATTCTTCAGCTATCAGATAATCTGCGTACGCCGTTCTTGATGAGTTATCAAGGATACAAGTATGAGGAAATCGCAAGTTATCTTGCTGTTCCGTTAGGCACAGTAAAAATCCGAATCCATGTAGCACGTCAAAAACTAAAAAAAGCACTGGAGCCTTATGCAACAATAATAGGGTATTCTCTGAATTAAAATAAAAGGTAGGTTAGGTGCAGAAAGGTCTCTTCTTCGGAAGAGACCTTCTGATTTTATAGCGTTTCGTTTTCTGCTTCTGGCTTTGATTCTCCGTATTCTTCGTTATACATTTTTACCATCAACAGAAAATAGGAGAATAACAATGGTCCAAAAATTATTCCGGGTAAACCAAACCAATTGAGTCCAACGATTACTCCCAATACTGTTACCAGGGGATGTACATCAGCAAATTTTTTCTGTATTACAAAGCGAAACACATTGTCAATATTGGTGATTACAAGTGCACCGAAAATAATGATTCCCGCACCTTGCCATGTTTCCCCATTAATCAATTGATATATGCCTGCAGGAATCCAAACTATCGCTGTTCCGATCAACGGAATAAATGACATGAATCCGCAAATAACTCCCCAGAACCAAGGTTCATCAAGTCCGAAAATTAAGAACCCTAGTCCCGCTGAAAATCCTTGAATAATGGCGAGTACCGGTGCACCTAGAATATTAGAATATACCATCGATTGTAATTCATCAGAAAAACGAACGGTATTATTAGGATGAATGGGGAGAATTCTTTGTAGGAATTTTTCTGATTTTCCAGTATTCATCAACAGAAAGTAAAGAATAAAATACATCATTCCGATATCAGTTAATACAGATGCAGTCTTACCAAGAAACTCAGGAATAATGCTGGAAAGTGCCGATTGTAATTTTATCATCGTGTCATCAGTGAGCAATCGGATTCCGGCAATTTCAAAGATCGAATTATCCATTTTCTGAATTCCCTGCATTAATTGTGTGCTGTGGTTGAGGGCATATGAAATTTTTGTGGAGAGTAATTGATATAAACCCCAGAAAGGAATAAGTATCGTAACAAAGGAGCCAATCATTACAGTAAATGTAGCTAGCGAAAGTCCCCATCTATGCTTAACCATTAAAAACCGCATTACTGGTTTCAAGAGTACATAAAACATGATGGCTGAAAGGAAGGCCGTTAGAAAACTACCTAAGGAGTAAACGAGAAAAATTCCTGTCAGACTGATTATTGCAAAGGCGGCAGGCTGCCGATAGTAATTAAAACTCATATTCTGGTCAGGACAATTTTGTTTCGGGGATGAAGTTATATCTTTGAGCAAGATTTCCCAATGTATCCCGAAACGATGATCCGTAAAATAAACGCTTTAGGCCGGAAATGGCTAATTCTATTCATGATAATTCCCTTTACTATAATTAGTTGGGGCTTTGTAGACGATTATTTTCAATATGGAAAGCAGTTGGAAATCTTTGCCAGTGTTTATCGGGAAGTAAATCAATATTATGTTGATGAAGTGAACCCAGGAGAATTGATGAAGACCGGTATCAATGGGATGCTAAATAACCTAGATCCCTATACCAATTATTATCCTGAGTCGGAAATTGAAGATTACAGAATGAAACATGTTAGTACCGAATATGGAGGTATTGGGGCTTCGTCGTTTAGAATTGGAGATAGTGTTGTTGTGTATGATGTGTATGAAGGATTTCCCGCTCAAAAAGCAGATCTCCGTACGGGTGATGTTATTCTGTCGGTGAACAGTCGTCCACTGAAAGGCCTTAGTCCGGAGGAAGTAGATGAAATGATTAAAGGGCAAAGTGGTACTCCCATCAAGCTAACCATTATTCGTAACGGAGACACACAGCCGATTGAAAAAACAATTATTCGTGAAGATGTAAAGGTGAAGAACGTCTCTTATTTTGGGATGATCAACGATAGCACCGGTTATATTAAACTCGATAAATTTTTACAGAATTGCTTCAATGAAGTGCATGACGCATTAGTAGAACTGAAGAAAAATCCTAAGATGAATGCACTTGTATTCGATCTGCGTGGAAATGGTGGAGGTTTATTAGAAGAGTCGGTACAAATTTTAAATCTGTTTATCAATAAAGGTCAGCTCTTAGTTACGCAGAAAGGTAGAATTGAGGGTTCTAATGCAATCTATGTTTCTAAATCAGATCCTGTAGATGCTAATATCCGTGTAGCTGTTTTGGTAGATAAGATGTCGGCTTCTGCAAGTGAAATCACTGCAGGAAACTTTCAAGATGTGGATCGCGGAGTGATCATTGGTCAACGTAGTTATGGCAAAGGATTAGTTCAACAAACGCGACCACTAAGTTTTAATTCACAGCTTAAAGTTACCGTTGCAAAATATACGACAGCGAGCGGAAGATGTGTGCAAACGAAAATTTATTCACATCGATTGGATGAAGGAGTAATCGAAATTGCAGATTCTGTGGCTAAAGAATTTAAAACAAAAAATGGACGTACAGTGTACGATGCGAGTGCGGTATACCCCGACCGTTATATCGCACCTATGGATACCAGCAATATTGCCAGAAGTCTTTATCGTAACCTGTTGATTTTTGAATATGCATCTGAATTCCGCAATAAAAAGTCAACTATTGATTCTGCTGCAACCTATCATTTTACAGATGCCGACTATAAAGAATTTATCCGTTTTCTGGATACTAAAGAGTACGATTACAGCACGCAGACCGAAGCTTCTTATGCAGAGCTAAAAGACATCGTAATTAAAGATAAATATTATGCAAGTGTTGGGAAAGAACTCGATCATCTGGGAGGAATTCTAAAGCATAATAAATCAGAAGACCTCTTGAGCTTTAAAGACGAGATTAAGGGAATGCTCGAAAAAGAAATTGTAAACCGTTATTATTTTGCTACGGGAAAGTACAAATATATGTTCACGCATGACCCGATCGTAAAAGAAGCACTTACCGTTTTAGGCGATCCAGTTTTATACACTTCCATACTTCAAGGGGAAGGAAAATATAAAGTAATCGGCAAGCCAGGCGATCGTAAATAGATACGGAACTTTTATCCCTGTCCTTTAAAATGACGGAGGAAACGCACATCATTTTCTGAAAAAATTCTAAGGTCACGAATGGTGTATTTCAACATCGTGATTCTTTCAATGCCCATTCCGAAAGCAAATCCTGAATATTTATTAGCATCAATTTTTCCATTTTCCAACACCGCAGGATCAATCATCCCGCAACCTAGAATTTCTACCCAGCCACTGTATTTACAAACATTACATCCTGCTCCTTTACAGATGGTACAACTGATATCCATCTCTGCTGAAGGTTCAGTGAAAGGGAAATAAGAAGGACGTAAACGGATTTTTGTGGATGCACCAAACATCTCTTGCGCAAAGTACAACAAGGTTTGTTTGAGGTCAGCAAAAGAAACATTTTCATCAATATAAAATCCTTCCACTTGATGAAAGAAACAATGTGCACGTGCTGATACTGCTTCGTTACGGTACACTCTACCCGGACAAATTGTACGAATAGGAGGTTCCTGTGATTCCATCACGCGCACCTGAACCGAAGAAGTATGCGTTCTCAGTGCAAGTGATCCTTGATACAAATTATCGTCTGGATTAAGATCAATAAAAAAGGTATCCTGCATATCTCTTGCGGGATGTTCCGGAGGGAAATTTAATGCAGAGAAATTATGCCAATCATCTTCGATCTCTGGACCATCACTAACATTAAAACCAATACGTGAAAATATTTTAATGATCTGACTTCTCACCATAGAAATAGGATGATGAGAACCTAAAGGCATAGGCTCGCCAGGCAAAGTGAAATCCTGATGATTGGTAGATTGTTGTTGTTCCTGTTCGAATGTTGCGCTGTGTTCTTCCAGCTTTAATGCTACTGCTTGTTTGAGTGAATTGAGCAATTGCCCGAATTCTTTTCTCTTTTCAGGTTCTACTTCTTTGAGCCGCGCAAAAAGATCCGAGAGAATTCCTTTTTTACTTTGAAATCGTAAACGGAATTGTTCGAGGTCTTCTTTCCCTTTCGGAAGAAAATTTTCTGCTTCTTTAAGATGAGTTTTTACGAGGTCAAAAATCATACTGCAAATGTAATCGGGTTTCTACTATTTTTTCCCTGTAAGTTTTAAAGAAGGCGCCACTAAGGCGCCTTCATAAGTTAAATTCAGAAGGTATCCTGAAAATTTAATTGATCACTTTTACAGAGATCATCTTTACATCTTCCACAGGACGATCAGCTTGTCCGCAGGGCACTGATTCAATTTTATCAAGTACATCAAGTCCTTCAACTACTTCACCGAAAACAGTGTAATTTTTATCCAGAAACGGAGTGCCACCAAGAGTTTTGTAAATTTCTTTTTGAGCTGGAGAGTATTTCGCACCCATACGCGTTTCCATACTTGCCATTTCCTGATCGGATACAGGTTTTCCCTGTACGATATAAAACTGGCATCCACTAGAAGCCCTTTCAGGATTATTATCACGGGCAGCTGCTAAAGCTCCTTTTTTATGAATCAAACTATCGTTGAATTCGGCAGGAACTTTATAACCTACGCCTCCAGCACCTAGCATTTTACCGGCTTCTGCATTTTTAGAGTCAGGATCACCGCCTTGAATCATAAATCCTTTGATGACACGGTGGAATAAAGTGCCATTGTAAAAGCCATCATTCACCAGTTTTATGAAATTATCACGATGCTGAGGAGTCTCGTTATAAAGCTTTACCTTAATGGTTCCCAGACTAGTAACGATCTCCACCATTTTTTCTTTAGGTGCTTTGGTAGCTTCGCTGACTTTACCATTTTTCCCTTTTTGGGCTGAAGTCAGATGAAAAGTCAACATTAAAAATAAACAGATGCGGATTCCGGTTTTCATATTTTCAGAAATCATTAACTTTGAGTTTGTAACAAGAGATGTATTATTATTGCATTTCTTGTTGCAATGATAGTTAAATTTGAACAAATTTAGTTCTGATTCGTATTACCTGCTACTACACAAAACGCCATGTTACGCTACGCCCTGATCCTTCTTGTTGCTGTTTCTGCAATCTCCCTATCCTCTTGTAAAAAAACGACTCCCTGCGAGGCGGTAATTACGGTAACGGATACACTCGGACGACCTCTGCCGGGAGCACATGTGGTATTGCGTCAAGATAGCGTGGTAAACCCTCAAACAGGAGTGAGGGCTGATATTTTTGATGAGGCTTACACTTCAGGTCAAGGAGAAGTATATTTCAGCTTTAAAAATGAAGCTGTTTTGAATATAGAGGTGACCTATAGCACTAAATTTATAAAAGATTACATCCGCTTAGAACAATCCGCAACTGTAAGAAAAACAGTGATTGTTAAGTAGTTAAATCGACTTTTGTTTAGAAAAGCCCCTGTTCCCGGAAATAGTCAATAGCCGATTGTTTTAACAGGTAATCCTGTTCCCCTAAATTCATACGAGGTACTTTCTGGTTCAACTTCCAATGAGGCCAGCCTTCTTCATCTATGCCTTCTAGTTCATAAATAGCATAGGTGCTTAGGAGCCGGCAGGTAGCAATATGCATTAGATCTTGTTTTTCTGCCTTTTCGAATTTCCGAACACCCTGACCTAATTCCTGAACTCCAATCAGAAAAAGTACGCCCTGCAGGTCCATATCGGCATCAAACTGAGTATTCAGTTGTTCCAGCAATTCCGACCATTCTACTTTTAACTCTTCAATATTCCTTACGTGCAACATTTGACAAAGATATTCAGAAGTGGGATCATCTGAAAAGCATTTTTTTGTTGGATGATTTTTAACCTCCATCCTTTAAAAGTAATTCAGGTTAATTTGTTAAATCCTTATTCAAAGTAAGATGAAAGGATTGAGGTTGGTGCATTATGTTTGTACCATGAATTATCTTGATATACTGATTGCAATTCCATTATTGTGGGGGATCTGGAAAGGATGGCAACGCGGATTGATTTTCGAAGTAGCGATGATCATCGGCATGGTGCTCGGGTTTTATCTTGCCTTCAAATGTTCTAGCCTATTTGAAGGAGTGGTAAAAAAATATGTAGACAGCAGCGCATCGATGTTACCTTATCTTACATTTTTTCTTGTCTTTATTGCAGTAATTGTGATCATGATTCTGCTTGCTAAATTTCTGGAAGGTATCCTCAAAATTTCATCTTTAACTCCAGTGAATCAAGTGGCAGGAGCTGTATTCGGATGTATTAAATTCGGACTTGCAGTAAGTGTCGTACTTTCTTTATTGCGCCCGATGGATGCCAAATTGGGATTGCTAAGTGCAAAAACAAGATCTTCCTCTTATCTCTATCATCCTGTGTTGCAAATTTCACATTATTTATTTCCTGCCTTGGAAGATGTAAAAACAGAATTTGAAAAAAGGATGAAATAGAGGACAGTTCACTTTAATTAATTCATCGGAATACTTTCGAAATTTTATTTTAAATAATTTATATAGTTCAGATGAAAACTGCTGCCGAACCCAATGCTTTAATTCATTCTTCCAGCCCGTATTTATTGCAGCATGCCTACAATCCGGTGAAATGGTATCCTTGGGGAAAAGAAGCACTAGATAAAGCAAAGTCAGAAAATAAATTATTGCTAATCAGTATTGGTTATTCAGCTTGTCATTGGTGTCATGTGATGGAGCGAGAAAGTTTTGAGAATGAAGAAGTGGCATCGGTGATGAATAAATTTTTTGTCTGCATTAAAGTTGATCGGGAGGAACGTCCCGACATCGATCAGATTTATATGGACGCAGTTCAGCTGATGACAGGAAGAGGAGGATGGCCATTGAATTGCATCACACTTCCTGATCAGCGTCCTATCTATGGAGGAACTTATTTCCCTCGCGATCAATGGCAGTCGGTGTTAGTACAGATAGCTGCATTCTTCCGCAACGATCCTGAAAAGTGCAATGAATATGCAGCGGAATTAACAGCTGGAATCCGTCAGGTGGAAATCGTGAAACCTAAAAACACTTCCGAGTCCTTGGAGGATATTCCATTTTCGGATATGCTTGACCGTTGGTCGAAACAGTTTGATACTACTGAAGGTGGTAATGACCGATCACCAAAATTCCCAATGCCGGATCAGTTCAGATATCTGTTGCAGCATTGGTATTTTTTTAAGGATGAAAATTGTAAGACGCACCTTCAACTGAGTCTGCGTAAAATGGCTTACGGCGGAATTTATGATCAGCTAGGTGGAGGATTCTCTCGCTATAGCGTGGATGCATATTGGAAAGTACCTCATTTTGAAAAGATGTTGTATGATAATGCCCAACTGGTGACTTTATATTCAGAAGCTTGGCAAGCATTCAAAGATCCGTTGTATAACGATATTGTATTGGAGACACTGACGTTTATTCAACGTGAATTGACGAGTCCAACAGGAGGATTTTATTCTGCGCTAGATGCCGACAGTGAAGGGGTAGAGGGATTGTTTTATACTTGGAAGAAAGAAGAGTTAAGTGAAATTCTAGGTGATCATGCGCTCTTGTTTTCTGAATATTACAATGTAAATGAACTCGGATTTTGGGAAGATGATCGATATATTTTTCTGCGGAATGAGTCAGATGAGATTATTGCGAAGAGAAATAATATTTCCGTATCGGGTCTTCGGAAGTCCATTACCGTTATGAAGGAAAGGTTAATGGAGCGAAGAGCAACGCGAGTTCGTCCTGGACTAGATGATAAAATTATTTGTAGCTGGAACGCACTGATGTTAAAAGCTTTTTGCGATGCATATCTCGCTTTTGGGAACGAAACATATTTGCAATCTGCATTGACTAATAGTAAGTTCATCCTTGAAAATTTTGTTGTGCATACCAATCAGTTAATGCATAGTTGTAAGGATCCTGTTTCAGGGAAAAATAGCAAAGCAATCATCAATGGATTTTTAGAAGACTATGTTTTTACCATAGAAGCATTCATTCGATTGTATCAAGTAACTATGAATGAAGATAACTTGCAATTTGCATCTCGATTAATGCAGTATTGTCTGAAGCATTTTAGTGATGATTCAGAAGTGCTGTTTTATTTTACTTCGGATCAAGACGAGATGCTTATTGCTCGTAAGATGGAGCTTCAGGATAATGTTATTCCAGCAAGTAATGCAGTGATGGCTCAGCAACTTTTGCAGCTGGGTATTCATCTGGAGAATCAAGAATGGATCAATCGTTCACGGAAAATGGTGCTCTTGATGAAGGAAGATATAGTCCAGAATACTCCATGGTTCTGTCGATGGGCGCAAGTTGCTTTGCAACTTACTCAATCAGTATCAGAATTGATAATTGTTGGTGCAAAAGCCGATAAAAAGATGCTGGAATGGGGATCCATGTATCATCCTTCGGTAACTGTTGCTGGAAGCATGATTAGTTCTAATTTGCCTCTGCTGAGAGGTAGATTTGTAAAAAATGAAGATTTATTCTACTACTGCAAGGATAAAACCTGTCAACTCCCTGTAAAATCAGTAGATGATATCCTGCTAATGATGTCATCGAATTGACTTGTATCACATTTCTGATACCTTTGACTTCCCATATTTCAAAAACAAAAATGAAAAACCTAATACGCTTATCACTCGGTTTCGGGCTCCTCTTTGTTGCCTGCAAACCTTCTGCTCCTAAACAAGAAGCTGCATCATATGTAGATCCGCTGATTGAAAACATGGATTCTACATTAAAACCGGGCGCCGATTTCTTTCAATATTCTTGCGGAGCATGGTTAAAGAAAAATCCAATTCCAGGCAATGAAAGAAGCTGGGGAGTATGGAGTCTTGTGCAAGATGAAACGTTTGATCGAATGGAAAAAATCAGTGAAGAAGCAGCAAGTACAAAAAATGCTGCAGGAAGTGCTGAGCAGAAAATTGGTGATTTTTATTTCACGGGTATGGATACTGTTTCCATTGAAAAACAAGGCGCTTCACCATTAAAAGGAGAGTTAGATAAAATTGCAGCGATTAAAGATCAAAAAGAATTGATGGATGTAATTGCTGAAATGCATACCATTGGCGCTGATCCTTTATTTGCTGCTTATGTTTTTCAAGATGAGAAACGTAGCGACCAACAAACTTTGCATTTGTATCAAGGTGGATTAGGATTGCCTGATCGTGATTATTATTTTAAAACAGATAGTCGTACTAGTACTATTCGTGCTGAATACAATAAACATTTATATAATACTTTTCGTCTCCTGGGTGATGATTCACTCACTGCCAATAAAAATAGTAAAGTAGTAATGAAAATTGAAACGGGATTAGCAAAAGCTTCCCGCAAGTTGGAAGATCTTCGTGATCCTTACACAAATTATAATAAGATGCAGCTAAATGAAATGAAAGAACTGGCACCTTCTGTTGATTGGGCTTCAGTATTCACAGGCATGCATATGAAAAATGTAGACTCACTTATCGTTGGTCAGCCAGAGTTTTATAAAGAGGTAGAGAAAAGTTTAAAAACAGTGAGTATTGACGATTGGAAAGTTTATCTCCGATGGAATTTGATTGGCAATTTCTCTTCTAGCCTGAGTTCTAATTTCGAAAAAGAACATTTTCATTTTTACAGTACCATTTTATCGGGTGTGAAGGAACAACGTCCACGTTGGAAACGTGTTCTCGATGCAGAAGAAAATGCAATTGGGGATCTATTAGGTCAATTATATGTGAAAACATATGTTGCACCGTCTGTGAAAAAACGTTATCAAGATTTAACAAATAATATTTTCGAAGCTTATCGTGAGCATATCAAAGCATTGACATGGATGAGTGATTCCACGAAGCAAAAAGCTATTGAAAAATTAAATAGCGTAACTACTAAAGTGGGATACCCTGACAAATGGAAGGATTATTCTAACCTTACGTTGGATCGTAGTTCTTATGCTTCGAATATTTTGCGTACGAATATTTGGGCGCATGATTTCATGGTGAATAAACTGGGCAAACCTGTTGACCGTACCGAGTGGGATATGACTCCACAAACATATAATGCATATTATAATCCATCCAATAACGAAATCGTATTGCCTGCCGCAATGTTTATTATTCCAGGGTTGCCAGATACACTTGCGGATGATGCCATCATTTATGGTTATGCAGGTGCATCTACCATTGGTCATGAGATCACTCATGGTTTCGATGATCAAGGACGGCAATTCGATGCACAAGGAAATCTACGCGAGTGGTGGACAGAATCCGATGCCACTGAATTTAAGAAACGTGCTAAATTGATTATTCAGCAGTTTAATGAATTGAAAGTATTGGATAGTCTGCATGTAAATGGTGATGCTACGCAGGGAGAAAATATTGCGGATCTTGGCGGTGTAGTCTTGGGATATTCTGCTTTTCAGAAGACCGAGCAATTTAAGTCGGGTAAGAAAATTAACGGCCTTACACCAACGCAACGATTCTTCTTAGGTTATGCATTGTCATGGCTCGGACATTTCCGTGAAGAATCTATTGCAATGCGTCTGATGACTGATGTTCACTCTCCAAATTTTCTTCGTATTAACGGACCACTTGCAAATATGCCAGAGTTCTACGAGGCTTTTGGTATTAAAGAAGGCGATCCGATGTGGAGAGCAGATAGTTTAAGAGTTAAGATTTGGTAAATCATCAAATATAATTCTGAAAAATATTAAAATGCCCCGGGAAATATTCCGGGGCATTTTTGTAAGGATAAACACTTAAACATTATTTCTTTTATGCACCGCTGCTAATCCAGCCACCAGAACTAGCGCTACCATTCCAAAACTTCCACTCCATCCTGAATTGGCTTCTTTAGAGGTAGACTTACGTGTTTCATTAAAGGCAGTTTGATTTATTTGTCCAGCTTGGTATACCGAATCCGTTCCAGTATTTGTTTGGGCTTGCATTTCATCGGGAGGAAGAGTTGTTGATGGACGATTGTTGTGAGCTGGTTTGACAAAACCAGTGTTTTCGTCTGGTGGAGGTGGTGCCTGATAATTTTGAAACTTACCAGGATAATCCCAATAGCGTGAAACATCCCATCCTGTTAAACCAGTCAACTCTCGCAATTCTTTTTTACGACTGATTTTTTTGCTTTCAGCATAATCTCTCCATTCACTACAATCTCCATTTCTATTTGCTGGATGATTGATAATATATCTGCATTGAAATTGTTCACGGTTCGGTGTTTCTTGGAATACTAAATCCTGAGGGAAATTTTCGCGGTCGTAGGTGACATGCAATCTTGTGAAAAACACAGCACCATCATATCCTCCCCAACTGTTGGAGCGTACCCAGTTCACACCTGCAGCATTTAATTCACTGATCATTGGTGGTTGAGAAGCACAGGGATCACACTTTACACTATTCTGTCCACTAAGATCCCATGCATATTCCAGAAATACATTATCGTGGCCTTCTCTTTGTAAATTTTTGCGATACAAGTCCACATAAAATTTCCCGAAGTATTGCTGGATGAATTCTGGGACATTGCGATCGGATGGCATTTTAACAGTTCTGTAATTTGTAGTTTCAATCCTTCCTCCTCTAGTAAATGAATAAATAATCATATCCTGAGAACCTTCTCCGTTCGCCATTCCCAAACGAATCGGCAACATAAATTTTTTAGAAGAGAAAGTAATTTGAATTGGACGTAATACTTGAGTAGCTAATTTTTTTTGCTCTTCAAGATTTACTTTGACTACAAAAAATTTCATATTGCTTTTGATATAGGGTTCCAGTACTTCTTTTGCTCCTGGCGGAATTTTATAGCCCTTATCTTTTAACCACCTTTCGAGACCGCCACTCTCCATCGCATTTAAAATCATAATGTCATATTCGCCAACGGTATACTTTGCAACGACTTGGACATTGTATGATTTTTCTTCATCTTTTTCACGCTCCGATTTACCATCTGATGCTGCCATAGCTGCACTTCGTTTTACTAATGAATATTCTTCATTCAGCTGTCGGCATGGAGACGGATCCCAATATTCAACTAATCTTGGTCCCGAATAGCTATCTAACTGATCAAAGATAGATCGCTCTACCACTCTGATATCTTTTTCTGATAGCACAATTGGCACTGGAATAACCATAGCGAAATCTTTAACATTGCCTTCAAAATCACTGCTCATTGTAACGGTTGTTTTCTCTCCATCTCTTACCAAAATTACTTGAGAAGTTTTATTCAGTAATTGAACATCAGCACGTGCAACATAAAATCCGCAAAAAGAGTAGGCTTTCATCCCTACCATCAATAGGGTTAAAAGTATTAAGCTGTTTTTTTTCATGATATATTTATTTTTTAATATTTAGTTAGTAGAAGAAACTTGATGTGAAAGATTAGTTGATGTCCACGTCCATCGCTCAGCACGAAATAAAAAATCAAGTAAAGGAGTCAATGGACTTAATAGAAATAAGGCCCATATAGGAGCACCGTTAATCCAGAGATAAGCTTGTAAATAAAAAGCGAGTGCACCAATACCGACAGCCCAAATAATTCTAGCAATTCTATGCGATGGAGTTGATGCTGGATCTGTGATCATAAAAAAAGTGAAGAGTAGTAAAGATCCACTTGTAAAAAGATGCCCTAGGAAATCTACCGGCCAATGCTGAAAAACTAGTATTCGGTACGCCATCAATCCAGTAAAGCTCAGGAGAAAGGCAAGAGCAGTATCAAGACGTTTAGCTTTGGTAAGTACTATGAATCCGAGAATTCCAATTACAAACCACCATACTCCTTTACTACCCCACTGACCGGGTGAAATCCATGCTTCGTTGGTTAATAATATGGTTGCACAAATTCCAAAATTGGTGGGATTAAATACATGTTTTTTGTTGATGCGAATTATAAATTTGGATGCGATACTTAATATAGAAACTAAGACAATCACCCACAACATGTCTGATCGAAACATCAGACATAAACTAAAGGCGGAGATACCAGCACTTTTTAAAGATTGTAGACTCTGACCAGAAATTTTTGCACCAAGAAATTGTGTGAGAAGGCAGGAGAAAAAGATGAGGAGAAGTTTGCTGATTTCGAGACCCCAGCCTAGATAGATTAGGCCAGTACCAAAAAAAATCGCCAGGAAACTAAGTTGATAGTGCCTGGCGTCGGCGTTTAGAAATTGAGCAATGGATTTCAACCAAAGCTGGATTTTTAGGAGTAGGTAGTGCATCTTTTTTAGGATTAAAAACAGGGGAAGGATGCACCCCGGAATGTGATTCCATAACACCAGCATTAAAATTTTCCGCTTCAGACCCGCTTTCTCTAAAAGTGCAGGGATGTTTGTTACCTTTGAAAACTACATTTCGTTTGTTAAAATCCCCTTATGCTTTATTTACGACTCATACGTGAAAGTATTCTTATGGCATGGACGGCACTCGTGGTTAACCGCCTCAGAACTTTCCTGTCATTGTTAGGCGTTACGATCGGCATCTTTGCTATTATAGCTGTATTCACTGCCGTTGACGGACTTGAAAAAAGCGTAAGAAGCAGTGTAGAGTCATTGGGGAAAAACGTCATCTACATTCAAAAGTGGCCTTGGTCGTTTGGTGGTGATTATCCTTGGTGGAAATATTGGCAACGTCCTATTCCAACTTATCAGGAGATGGAAGAGTTGAAGGATCGTTCTACATTGGCAGATGGATTTTCATTTATTGCCGGAACTAACAATCAAATTTTTAAATACAAGAGTGCTACCATAGAAAATTGCGATATCAATTTGGTTTCACATGATTATGCTGCAATTGTAAGTTTTGAATTAGAATCAGGTCGTTATTTTACTGAAGCAGAATCTAACGGAGGTTATCCAGTTGCGATTATTGGCCATGATATTAAAAATGGTTTTTTCCCGAATGAAGATCCAATAGATAAAGAGATTATCGTTAAAGGTCGCAAAGTCCATATTATAGGCGTATTTGCAAAGCAAGGTGAAAGTATCATTGGAAATAGCGATGATAACTCTGCGATGCTGCCAGTCAATTTCGCACGTAAATTTCTCGACGTAAAAAATGAACGACTTAATCCTTTGATCATGGCGAAAGCTAAAGAAGGGATTACAAATGCAGCACTGATTGATGAGTTGAAAGGAAATATGCGTGCCATCCGAAGGCTTCGTCCAATAGAGGAAGATGACTTCGCCTTGAACGAAGCTAAATTGCTCTCTGCACAGGTTGGTAATCTTTTTAACGTAATTACTATCGCAGGTTGGTTTATCGGTGGGTTCAGTATTCTAGTGGGTGGATTCGGAATAGCGAATATTATGTTCGTCTCAGTAAAAGAGAGAACACCGATTATTGGAATTCAGAAGTCACTCGGAGCAAAAAATTATTTTATCCTGATTCAGTTTCTATCGGAGTCTGTAGTTTTATGTTTGTTTGGTGGAATACTGGGGATTCTCTTAGTGTTCTTCTGCACACTGCTTGCTGCTCAAAGTGGCTTTGATATGCCTTTAACATTAGGTAATATCATACTTGGATTAAGCGTATCTGCAATCATTGGTATTGTTTCAGGATTTGTTCCCGCATTTACGGCATCAAGATTAGATCCAGTGGAAGCTATAAGAGCCAATTGATTTGCAAATTTTAAATTTTGAAATAAATTATTAGTTAGAAGTAGAATTTCGCAGTGATAAATCGAAGCAGAATTTTGTCGCTGCTAAGGTGGGGCATCTCCGAGCAATAAGCTTTTTGATTTACAATAAAGTTTGTTTTAAGATGTAATTTTCAAATTTTAATAGTGCTTTGTAATTTACGAGCAGCATTGTTAATTCAGATTTTATCGTTTTCAAGTTTTATAATATCTTATCTTTGAATATGGAAATAGATCATCTCACCGACTTTAAATCTTCACCAGAGATTAGAGAAAAGTTAACCACTTATGGTTTCGTAAAAACCTTTAAGGAAGGAGAAGTCATACTAAATGAGAATGCATATATCAAAGCAATTCCGTTAGTAATGAGCGGAAGTATTCGTGTATTACGCTCAGATGAAAGTGGAAGAGAAATTTTATTGTATTATATTAAAGCTGGAGAAAGTTGTATTATGTCTTTCTTAGGCGGAATGCATCATGATACAAGTAAGGTCAGGGCGATTGCAGAAGAAGATACCGAAGTTTTATTTATCCCTGTCGATAAAGTCAGCTTGCTGATAAGGGATTATCCCGAATGGCTGGATTATATTTTTCGATTGTATCATAAGCGCTTCGAAGAATTATTGGAAGTAGTAAATGCTGTAGCCTTCAAAAAGTTGGATGAACGGTTATTGTCTTATATTAAAAAGAAGAGGGAATTAACTGGTAGTAATACGATTACTTTGACACACGAAGAACTCGCTAATGAACTGGGGACCGCTAGAGTGGTTGTTTCTAGATTGTTAAAGCGAATGGAAGAAGAAGGTCTCGTTGTGCTCGGGAGAAATAAAATCACCCTTATGTAATGATTGTTACATTCATTGTTCATTTTTATGTTGAACTTCGGCAAGTATTTTAATTTAACCTCCTAACTATATTTCAATGAAAGCAAACATGGGTACTACCGACAAAGTCCTTAGGATTATTGTCGCATTAGTGATCGCTGGTCTTTATTTTGCAAATGTTATCTCAGGTACTTTAGCAATAATCTTGTTGGTATTTGCAGGTATCTTTATCATTACTAGCTTCTTGAGTTTTTGTCCTTTGTATTCCCCATTTGGAATTTCAACGAAGAAAAAAGTAAATTAGGAATTATCGTTTCGATTTTTTTGATTTGCATTTAGGGAGTCCTATTTCATATGGGACTTATGCGAAGCATTGATTCCTATTTTTATGAGTTGGGTAATTGGGCTTTCTTGCTTTAATGACATTAATCACATTTTTATTTTGGAGAGTGTAACATATGTTGCTGTTTTCTAGTGATCAGCTGCTTAATTTTGCACTATGAATTCAAATATACTATTACTAAACTCCATGATTTTAAAGGGTTGAAAGTGACAATCGTGAAATGTTAAGCTTCTAAACGCATCGGTTGATAAGCTAGACTCTATAACTTATGATGGAAGTTCTTATTGAGATGTAAATTATTATCAATTTCAAACTGTATAAAATATGATTACCACAATTAAGAAATTATTAGGAATAGAATCTCCCGTAAATTATATTAACCTTATAAATGAAGGCGCCGTAATTCTTGACGTGCGTAGTAAAGGCGAATATAATAGTGGACATATAAAGGGCTCAATAAATATTCCTGTAGATGCTCTTCAGAACAATTTAGGTAAGTTTAAGGATAAGAATAAACCAGTCATTACTTGTTGCGCTTCCGGTATTCGAAGTGCTTCAGCTAAATCTATTCTTAAAGCGAACGGCTTTTTGAAAGTGTATAATGGTGGTTCATGGATGGGCTTACGTAATAAGATCCAGTAGGATGAAGACACTCATGTTAAATTGGAATTTTATGCGATTCCTACGATTAGTGTTAGGAGTAATGATCGGCATACAAGCATTTCAGACGCAGACCGTATTTCCAGGAGTAATCGCTGGTTTCTTACTGTTTCAAGTTTTTACAAATACAGGTTGTTGTGGAGTTAATAGTGGTGCGAAAACTGATGGCACAAACGTTTCTAGGACAATCAATGATATCGAATTTGAAGAAGTTAAAAACAATTAATTATGGAACCACATCACTATAATGTCAACCTCAAGTGGGTATCTGAGCGGAAAGGTGAGATGAACTCTCCGGAATTAATCAATAGCATTGAAGTAGCTACTCCTCCTCAGTTTCCAAAAGGGATGGAAGGTATATGGTCGCCAGAGCATTTATTCACAGGAGCAGTTTTATCATGTTTCATGACTACTTTTTTATCAATAGCTGAAAGTTCAAGATTAGATTTCTCGGGTTTTTCCTGTGAGGCTAAAGGGACTTTAGATACTGTTGATGGAAAGTTGCAGATGACAGAAGTATTATTACTTCCAACCCTTACGATATCACATGAAAAGGATAAGGAAAAGGCGGAAAGGATTCTTGTGAAAGCCGAAGCAGCTTGTCTGATCTCAAATTCTGTAAAATCAAAAATTATATTACAATCGAATATTGTTTTGGAACCTGTAATACAAGTATAAAATGTCAAATACATTTTCTGAGATCATCAATAAGGATACTCCAACATTAGTAGATTTTTTTGCGGAATGGTGCGGCCCTTGTAAAATGATGAAACCGATTTTGGAAGAGTTGAAATCAGACTTAGGTGAGCAATTAGTTATTCTGAAAATTGATGTAGATAAAAACCCTCAAGCGGCGAGTGCTTTTCAGGTTCAAGGTGTTCCAACTTTGATTTTGTTTAAAAGCGGTAAAGTTAAATGGCGTCAATCGGGTGTAGTATCTGCTAAAAACCTTGCCGCTATTGTTCGTCAGAATGAATAGTTACTAATGTGATGAATATTAAGGTCTGGATTATTGTTTTAATGTCCTGCTGCAATTTCTTTGCTATGTGACAAACCTTGTTTTTTCAGGATATTCTTTACGATAACTGCATATGCTGCTAAATAGGCAAAGCAGAAAACGCCGACGATATAACTGAAGTGAATCGTAGTTTTATCAGCAATTACACCCTGAAGCCAGCTGATAATTCCACCACCCATGATCATCATGATTAAAAAACTACTCCCTTGACTAGTATGCTTTCCTAATCCATTAATGGCAAGTGCAAATATACATGGCCATAGGGTACTACAGAAAAGTCCGACACTTGTAAATGCATAAACACTCACCATTCCATTTGTAAGCATGCCGGTGATGAGTGCTGTTATTCCCAATAGAGAAAAGATGAGTAACATTCGTGCTGGATCTCCATTGCTCAAGAGATCGGCGGCGATTAAAACTAGGATGATAAATCCATAAATATAAAAGGGAGTTAAATCGTGTTTCGCAATTGCATTGACAGCTAAGAATACCCCGAAGGCGAGATAAGGTGCTATAAATTTCAAAATCCTTTGTGTGCTGATTTTTCCGCCAAAGGCTTCTACTGCTCCTGTCCATCTTCCAATCATTAAACTTGCCCAGTATAAAGAAATATATGGAGCGATATCTTTCGTTAACAATCCGAGATTGTTTTCCATATAAGCTGGTAAATTACTTGCAGTAGCTACTTCCACACCCACGTAAACAAAAATGGCAACCATGCCTAAAACAAGTTGTGGAAATTTAAGTGCTGAACTTCTACTTTCTTTTAAAGAACTATCAGCAGTCTCGATTTCTTCAATAGGTTTATCAGGAATGGAGGATAATTTTAGGATCAATGCAACGATTAAAAATGCTAACCCCAATATAAGATAAGGGATCTTTACACTTTCAATACTCATGTCTGTACTTTTATTCGTGCTGGAACCAAAGATGGCGAAGCTCACTATCAATGGACCAATCGTGGTTCCGAAATTATTAATTCCCCCTGCCATGATCAGCCGATTTGAGCCGGTAGCTTTTGGCCCCATTGCAATGGCGAGTGGATTGGCCACTGTTTGTTGTAAGGAGAACCCTAGTGCAACTGTGAATAGCCCTGCTAGCATCAGAGGAAAGGAAACAGTATTTGCTGCGGGAATAAAAATCAGGGTGCCGGCAGCGGAAATAACTAGCCCCAAAGCAAGAGAGTTTTTATACCCCAATCTATTTACTACATCTTCTTTCAGTAGCATCGATATGCCTATATAAATGAGTGAACCAACTGTGTAAGCGATATAAAATGCCAAGGAAACGAGTTGACTTTCACTTTGTGTTAAATCAAATGTTTTCTTAAAAACTGGAATCAGAATATCATTACTTGCAGCTACAAATCCCCAAAAAAAGAAAACCGAAATTAAAGTATAGAGTGCTTTGTAATTGGTGGAGACTTCATTTTGAATTGCTTTCATATGCCTTACGAGCTATAAAGAGTAGAATTTTGGTGTTTTATCCTTAATTATTTGGGGGTTTCAACCCTGAGAAAGATAGTAAATCCCTTAAAGTCCTTAAAAGCAGGAAAAAGAGTATTCTTAAAAACTTATCAGCATTAATCGGGGTTTTTATAGATGAATAAAATGGGCCTTCATGGGTTTTGGTAATTTTTACTAAAACTAATGATGGAATAAGTGATTTCTAAGGTTTTTAATGAGGGAAAGAATACCGAAATTAGCTTCCATTAAGAGATATTTGAGGCGTGGAATTTAATAGACGGTGTGGTATCGATGCCTATAAAACCTCGGAGTCTTTTTTCTTTGGAGGGTTAGTTAAAGAATTCTGAGGAGTGTTCAAATAAATACATGGACTATGAAAAGTAAAAAGTTTAAAGTTTTCCTGTTTATTATTTTAGCTATTTTCAGTATTCAGGCTTGTCGTATGTATTATTTCCGGTCGGATTATTCAGAAGCGAATGCCATGATACATGATCCGAAAAACATGAGCGAGAAGATGTATTTGAAAGCGCATCTAAAAAATGGTGAGGTCGTAATTTTGGATAATCAATGGATGATTGATACCATAAACAATACGGTTACTGGAAATGGAAAACAGTTTAATTTTAATAGAGAACTCACTTCAGAAGGATCTTTTATTGTACCAATAGATAGTGTTGCGATCTTTGAAACGAATCAAAAACTAACTAATCCGGAAACTGGTCGTATTGTAGCGCTAAGCATCATGGCGGGCATTGATGTGGTGATTGGGATGATTTGTATTACCAATCCTAAAGCCTGTTTTGGATCTTGTCCTACCTTCTATGTCAATGAAAATGATAATTTTCATTTTGCAGATGCGGAAGGTTTCTCCAATGCGATTTCTCCAACTACTGCTTACGGAGATATTGATGCAATCGGTTCTCGCAAGATAAAAGAGGGACATTTTTCGATTACTATGAAAAACGAAGCACTGGAAACACACTGCGTAAAGGAAGTGAAATTATTAGCGTATCCGATAATAGATGGAAGGCGTGTTTTTCATGCTCAGAATGATTCTTTTTATTTATGTGACCATTTAACAGATGTTTCATCAGCTTCTGCAAATGAAGGAGGAATTACTCCTTTGTTAAAATCTGCGGATCATAACGAACGTTTCAGTTTGGCTGATGAACATAATTTAAGTTGCAAAGAAAATGTTTACTTGGATTTTAAAAATCAAACTAATATAAAAAGCCCAGCACTAATTATTGACTTCCGTCAGACTTTGATGACGACTTATTTTTTCTATAGTGCTATGGGATATATGGGGGATGAGATAGGTGATATTTTTGCTAAAATTGAAACGGACCCATCTGAAAGAGATAAATTGAATGGAGGTGTGTTAAAAGAGCTGGGAAAAATCGATGTTTTTCTTTTTGATGAATCCACTGCGCATTGGGTTTTTCAAGGATCATTTAATGAAACCGGTCCCATAGCAATTAACCATCAAATTCTAGCGCTTCATCCACAACAATTTGCTTCTGATTATAAGATTAAACTTGTTTTGAATAAGGGATTATGGAGAATTGATTATGCAGGACTTGCGAATATTATTCAAACCGTACAGCCTGTAGAATTGTCTCCAGTATCTGTTTTAAACAAAGGGAAAATAGATGAAACAGCCTTAGAGCAACTTAATCAGCAAAGCAAATTATTAATTTCAATGCCAGGTAGTCATTACAAATTAAATTTTGAATTACCGGATGATCACAGCAACTACGATCTTTTTATTTATTCAGAAGGGTATTACTTGGAGTGGATGAGACAACACTGGCTGAAGGATAAGAACTTGTTAAAATTAAAGCAAATGGTAGACGCTCCTCGTATGTACCTTCTTTCTGAAACTTCAGATTATAAAAAGTACGAATCCGAAATGGAGAAAGTTTTCTGGGATTCAAAAATTGATACTAAATCATTCTCGTATTATGAAAACGGTAAATAGTAGTATCATCATCCTGATTGTATTAGCACTAAGTAGTTGTTCTCAATCTGCATATTATCTTCCCGACCCCACCTCCATTTATACTAGTCCATTTGGTGCTGAAATTACTTTAACACAAAATGATGACCGCGAAGATCAAGGTGAACTAATTGCAATTGATGACAGTATAATTATCATACTCGAACATTCTATGGTAACCGATTCCCGGAGTATATATTGTGTTCCTGTAAAGAATATGAAAAAATTTACGTTGCATTATGCTCGAAGTCCGCGATATGGGTGGACAATCCCTGTATATTCCCTCGCAGCAATTGCAACGGGAGCATTTGCTATAATTACATTGCCCATCAATCTTATTGTTACAATTTCAGTAACGGCTGCGGGTAATCATGCCTATAGATATAATAGTAGGAATGTTAGCCTTGACTATATCAGAATGTTCGCACGATTTCCGCAAGGTATTCCTCCGAATATAAATTTAAGCGATATTTCCGCTCCTACGATGAAGGCAAAAGCCGAATAAATTATAGATCTACAAGAAGAATTATGCTTTATTCTTAGGAACGTTGTTGGTAACTGTTTATAAAAATGGAGACCCAACTTATCAATGTAATAGCACAAAAGGATTGACAAGATTTTCAGTATCGCCGGGAAAATATTTCAGTGAAATATTTTCCCGGCGATACTGATTTTAACGTTGAGCCATTACTGCTCTTTCATTTTGTAGTAGGTAAAGTTGGATCTGAATAATACCATTTAGCGCTTCTGTAGAACGATAATCAACTGACTCGAAAAGCAATGATTGAATAGGTGGAATTTTCTTCCCTGAATTTGTTTTGTTGTATTCATCGATATTTAGGCGAAGACTTTCGAAAGTTCTTTTCGCATCTGCATTGTCATTAATAAAGGTGATAACTTTGGTTTCACCTAACCAGTTTTCGTTTTTTTCAAAGTCAGGACTTACGTGAGTCTTTCCGGTTTCCAACTGAATGATAAATGATTTTAGGGATTCGCATTGAGAATTGATTGTTTTGCTTAGCGCTAGTGCAGTGGAATATTGGGAATCTGTAATGGAGTTAAATCTCAATAGATTTTCTTCATTCGCTAGTAATTGTTCATTTCGCAAATAGTTTTTCGTATTTTGAATATAATACATACGTGAACCATAAGGCGATCTCACTAAGGTTAAGAATAGTCCACAACCAGTGATGATCAGCAAGGAGGAAACGATTGTGTTGATTTTTGTTTCGGGATTTCGGATACCTGTAAAAAAATAGATTGGCAGAAAGACAAAGAACAATACACCAACTGATAAAATCCCCATCATATTAGCTCCCGGCCAGTACATTACTTTAAACAAGACACCCATACTCATGGTAATTGCAGCAATTGCCCCAATTGCTACGAGTACTTTATCTTTTGTTTCTTTCTTCTCTTTAATTCTTAAGGTAATCATCAAAGGAAGAAAGATCAAACTCATCGAGACAATTCCCAGTACTATTCCGAATGAAGCACCCGGCTGGTGCAGGAATTTTAGGATGATTCCCATACTAAGCAGAGCCACGGAAGTGATGCCACTTCCAATCATTATTTTTTTCATGATATAATAGTTTTTGTGAATAAGTAAGGAGATAGTTTCATTTTCTATTTCACGCATCGAATTTTTATAGAATTTTCTGGCGGTGGAATAATAGAATTGTTCGAAGTCTCCATTTTCAACGAACTCGTTTTCAATAATACAGCAGATATGATCTAGGAGGTTTTGCTGCAGGTCCTCCAACTCAATGCCATTACGTCTAATGTCGTTGAGAATAAATTCAATTTGCGATTCACTGATGGTGTACATTTATGCGAGATCAGTTTTAATGTCAAGCAGAAATTTCATCGTATTCATAAAATCAGTAAACTCACTGATCTTTTCTTTGGTTACAGAATCACCTTTCTTACTCAAAGAATAGTATTTCCGAACTCTCTTGCCAATGAATTCCGTTTCCGTAGTGAGTATGCCCTCAGCTTCGAGCGCATGCAGTGAAGGATAAAGAGCGCCTTCTGTCAATTGAATTTTCCCGTTAGTTAGTTCTTTTACTTTCTGGGTAATTTCATAGCCATACATGCGATGGTTATCCTTTAGGAGTTTTAGGATTATTGTTTTTAGGGTTCCTTTTATAAGTTCGGTGGAATAAATCATGGGTTGTAATTGTTTACTGAACGCAATAATACATCTGAATCTTATGTATTGGTGTTTGATGTATAATTTTATTTTTTAAATGATTGATAATCAATAATAAAAATTTTTAATTCCTGTTAATTAATTCCTCCAAATGTTTCGCTAGTCATTAATTGGAGTTCTAGTTCACCGATTTCATCGGTGATTTCCTGACGGAGGTTCTACTTTCTTTTTGCAAAAGAAAGT
>JBBQED010000015.1:0-75494 GCA_038320345.1 Bacteroidia bacterium | reverse complement strand
TCGATAAAGGCCAAAATCAAGATCCCCATATTTAAGAGTAAAGCCCTAGGAGCCAGAATGATGATGCAAGTTCAAAAACGTTTTACTAAATCAAAAGATACCCAATAGAATGAACAACGTTACTCGTTCACCTATTAATTTTAATTATACATTCGCTTCAACACTGGAAATTCGTTCCACCTAACACAAATAAGACCTGATAAACAGTGGTCATCCTTAAACCGAAAATATTTTTTCAAATATTAACTAAAAATAGCGTTCTGGTTTAGAAATTATTTATTTTAGTGATCATTGTTGTGCCACCTATTGCACCAAACCTATGAACCTTAAAGCAGCTGCATCTTTTATCAAAGAGAAACTGGAAATTGAACTTCCGGCAGAGCTCACCTACCATAATCTAGAACATACACTAGATGTTACCAATGCTGCATTAATTCTTGCTCATGAAGAAGGAATTACTGATCAGCATTCGCTGGACTTACTTGCAACAGCAGCTTTATTTCATGACTTAGGTTTTATCACCGCTTATGATGGACATGAAGCAGCGGGATGTATCCTTGCGAAAGCGAAATTACCAACGCTAGAATATTCATCTTCTGAAATTGACCAGATCTGTGAAATGATTATGGCAACACGTATGCCTCAGAGCCCTAAAAATCATTTGGAACAAATTTTATGTGATGCAGATCTCGATTATTTAGGGAGAGAAGATTATCCTAAAATCGCACAAAATCTTTTTCAGGAATGGATGCTCACCAAGAGAATTGATGATCCTGCACAATGGAATAGAATTCAGTTTGACTTTTTAAGAAACCATCATTACTGGACAGCGACCTCTAAAAAGAAAAGGGATCATATGAAGTTAGAAAATCAAGAAAAACTTAAAGCGTCAAGTATTTAATTTTTTTATTTGTTTTTATTAGAGATAAGATCATTCTGATTTCTGATCCTTTTACAGAGTATACGAATGATACTTTTTAAGACTTCAATTCTTTCTTCCATCAATTCATAAGCATCTTCTTCGTCGAGTTCGAGCAATAGCGTATCCGTTAATGCTGTAGCAGATGCTGATCTCGGTTCAGGATCCAACAGCGCGAGTTCTCCGAAAAAATCTCCTTTTTTCAGTACAGCAAATGTTTGTTCTCCATCATGGATTCTGATTTCTCCACCATAGATGATAAACATGGAACTACCACTATCACCTTTTTTGAAAACAGGATGTAGTTCGCCCACAAATTTTTCCTTTACGATAGGGACAATTTCCGCAATGATATTTTCCGGCGTTCCAGCGAATAGGCTCGTGCTTTTCAACACGAATACCTTTTCTATATCACTGAGTTGTGATGGATCTTTGGTATGCATGACTTTAGATATTTTCTGTAAATTTTCATCCGAAATCTGTTTATACAAATGAGGATGCTTGAGTTTTATCTCACTGAATTTTGTCTTAAGATGTTGTAATGTTAAAGGGCCAGCATTGCTAACATGATCACTCATTAGCTTTACTCCTCTCTCATCATAATTAATAGCATTAATGGTCATACATATTGTCCATTCTGAAAACACATTCGAGCCGAGATCGAGAAGGGATTTCAAAGAGTCGTTAGCTTTTAAGCGGCGATAATATTT
The DNA here is from genome assembly GCA_038320345.1 of Bacteroidia bacterium. Taxonomy (GTDB): domain Bacteria; phylum Bacteroidota; class Bacteroidia; order AKYH767-A; family OLB10; genus JBBQED01. Next base: position 73,865 of record JBBQED010000015.1, on the reverse strand, counting down.
TTTGAAACTCTCTGCTTTTGCAGCACCAGGAATAGGCTCAAAGATGGCGGCAAGCAATTCATGTGTTTTTCTCGGGATCACAGAATCAAGTAATTCCAATGCATTTGCTTTGTGATCTCCTTTTGCTTGACGCACGGCACGATCAGCACGACGAATTAATTGACGATCGTAGATCAATCCAAGCAAACTAAATATCCTACCAGTTACTCCTTTAATTTCAAACTCCACAGCATCCATCAGCTCAGGAATTTTAGGAGAATGTTGAAGAACGGTATAGAGTACAAACAACAATTCAAATTCATCATTCAACATCGTTTCAAACAAATGCTGACTAACTTCTGAAACCGGCTCCGGCAGATCTTTCATTGCCTGAAAAGCCTTTGTACGCAAATGAAAATTTTGCTCCAATGCAATGCGGATCAATAATGGCTCTGCATCATAGCTCGAAATCATTTCACAAATCCTGATCCACGTAATTTTTTCTTGGAAAGTGATATTGGCTTCTGTTTTTTCCAACAAAAGTTTAATTACGGGTTTACCAATTTTAATTAGCGCCTCCACAGCAGGATTTTTCCAACGCTTATTTGTGATTAACTCCATCAGTGGAGTAATTAAAACCCGTTGTCGGATTCTGCCCGCAGCCTGAATGGCCGGAGCAATTAAATCAGGATCATTGCTTCTCAGAAAATTAGTCACATAAGGATTGAATTGAGGAGAAACCAGATCCGTCATCAGATTTAAAGCAAGGATCTGCTGCGTTTTATCCCCAGATTTAATCAAAAGCTCCAACTCTTGTTCAGCAGGTTGACGCCAATCGGAAAGTCCAGAAGATAATAACCCTGACAATGCAAGCGTGTAACTCTCCTTCTGCTTTAACTTTAACAACACGGTGAGTTCTTTGCATGCATCCGGATCGTTTTTATCCAGCGCCTCCAAAGCTTTTTTACGGATATCGATATGCGTGTTATTACTTACCAACTGCATAATCTGCGGTTGATAATCGCGTATTTTTTTATCGGATATGAACTCCAATGCTCTGATCACAATAACAGGATGTTCATTATCGAGTAGTTTTTCGAGATAAGGAATGATCCGAGTAAACTCTTCTCCCGACAACAAATCCATCGCGTGCACGACTTCCTGGGTATGACCTGAATTTAATTTATGCTCTACCAGTTCAAAATAATTATCATCCACAATAGGAATATCCGCACCTGTAATAAAGCGGCGGTTGATCGCTTTATTGAGGGAATGAAAATAGCTCACTTTACTTTTTGAAATTGCGGGGAACATCAGCACAAGCACAATCAAAATCAGAAAACTTAAATGATAAAAATCTGGAAGACCAATTTTTTCTTGATAGCAATAGAGTACAATTCCAGTAAGTCCTACAGCTATCGGCTGGATAAATCCTTTGATCACGGTATGGCCTTTAAGTCGGAGGCCGGAACTTAATGGTTGCAGCATGACCAATGAAACAGGATCATAAATAGCATAGCGGATAACATTCATGGAAGTGTAAAACACTCCCACAAAAGCCAGGTATTTAAACTCGATAATACTCGATGTTCCCGCAAGCAGAAAAACTAAAACGAGAACTATCAAAAACAAAGGAAGCAACATCAACGAGCGACCCACGCCTAATTGCTCAGTCAATCTTCCCGCAAAATACAATTTGGTAATTAATGTAATTGTATATCCTAGTGAAAAGAAAATCCCAAGAAATCCTGCCAATTGTTCTTCGGAATGATAACGGGTTTGCACCTGACTCAAGAATGAGAAATCGACCAAGGTAAATACAATCGTACCCAGAAATGCTACTACTGCAAGTGTACTGATGAGGTCATCTCCGAAAAAAGATTTTAAAACCGTATTTGACTTTGAATGATTTGCAGGATGGGTATGTTGTACTTCAATATTTCTTGCTTTAAAAATTTGTTTTAAGAAAACGAAGGAAATGATAAATGAAACTACGGCTATCCAAAGTAAGTCTGGTAATCCAATGATAGGAACAAGAACGGAAACCGAAAGGTAACCCAGCAATTTCGCCGGAACATCACCTGAACTAATAAAACCAAAGAGGCGTTTACTCTGACGTACATCGAAAACTAACGCCGATAAACCCCAGAACTCCAAATTCCCCAACAGATAAATCAGTCGGAATCCTATCATCATCAACAATGGAATCCATACATTATGTACAAATTCAAACTGAACACGAAATATAAGAGTGATCAACACGCTGCATAACGACACTGCGGGCAAAAACTGTTGAATATTAAAATGATGTTCCAGATAGGAATACACTCTGCCTGTTACGAGCATCGCCAATGCCGAAAGCATATAAACGGTAGGTAATAAAGAAGTTGGATTTGCAGCAAGGAACAAGGTACTTACTGTAGTGAAAACCAAAGCCGTACCTAGACCCAAGAAGAAATGATAGAAAAAAAACAAACCGGCAGAACGGACTTCATTTTCACGAATATTAAATAAGCGAAGGAAGAATTTACCCTTAAGATTCATAGCTGATCATTCTGCCGAACGAGAAGGTGAAAATAAGCGATACTTGAATCATTCACAAAAGGAATGACCATCCTTATCAAAACTTAATGCATGGAAAGAAAAAATCCCGCCTCAAAAAAATTGTTTAACGAAAAAAGGATAATTCTCAGCGTTAATTGTACTGAAAAAGCTCTTTCAGCTTAGCGATAGTCTCTTTGTAGACCGGTTCAAGTTGAAGTACGAAAGGTTCCATCTTTACGGTTTCAAAATTTTTGCCTCGATTTTCAATTTCTCTACAGATAGCAGCCAATTTACGGGCACCGATATTCAGGCTAGTCCCTTTAAGTTTATGAGCACTTTGCCAAAGCACCGTAAAATCACCTCTTTCATAGGCATCCTGCATCTTTTCGATCCCTTCAGGTGCTTGCTTCATAAACATATCCATCACCTGTTGCAAAAATCCGGGGTCTGTATTTTTACCTATATCCTGCAGACGATTTATCGCATCTAGATCGAGTAAATCAGTATTCTCTGTGGACTGTTGTTCAGGTTTTTTGATGGGATGTTTCATAACTTCTTGATTACTGTTGTTCGTCCATTTTTTTATCATACGCTCCAATTCTTCAAGGATGATGGGCTTGGGAACGTAATCATCCATACCTGCATCTAAACAAAGTTGACGGTCTTCAGGGGTAGCGAATGCAGTCATGGCGACAATCACCGGTTGATCATTTTCCGACAATCGGTTGCGGAGAGTACGAGTAGCTTCAAACCCATCCATTTCTGGCATTTGCACATCCATAAATACGAGATCATAACGGTTACGGATTGCCGCATCTACAGCTTCAATGCCATTCACAGCAGTTTCAATTCCATACCCCATCCTATTAAACAATTTGGAGGCAAGCAAACGATTAATATCATTGTCCTCCACTAACAAAATTCGGGCAGGATAATCAGCCGCAAGTTGAATATGTGGAGGAGGATTTTTTTCAAACAAAGGTTTACGAGTAGCAGGAGAATCATCATTCACTGTATTTACATCTGCTGGGCGGGTGCGGATGGTAAAAAAGAATGTACTTCCAACACCAATTTTGCTATCTACCCAAATTCGTCCACCCATTAAACTTACCAGTGTTTTACAAATTGTAAGTCCTAGTCCAGTGCCACCATATTTTCGGTAAGTGGAAGTATCCGCCTGACTAAATGCAGTAAATAATTTATCAGCTTGTTCGGGTTTAATTCCCGGACCAGAATCTTTCACTGCAAACTCAAGGAAAATCTCTCCCTCTTCATCATTTACTTTACGAATTTTAATTACCACACCACCTTGCTCAGTAAATTTGAGTGCATTGCCCACAAGATTCATGAGCACCTGACGAATTCGAGCTTTATCACCCAAAATAGCTTCGGGAACATTTTCCTCCTGAAACGACTCTAGAGTTAGACCTTTTTCAAGAGCCTTACCAGACAAAATTGCCAGTGTTTCACGAACCGGTGCTAACAATTCAAAAGGTGCATCTTCCAGTTGCATTTTATTTGCTTCAATCTTTGAAAAATCAAGGATATCACTAATCACCTGCAACAATGACTCCCCACTTAATCGGATAATATCGAGGTATTCTTTTTGCTGAGGATCGAGCGTTGTTGTATTCATCAGATCAGAAATGCCAAGCAAACCATTTAACGGAGTGCGAATTTCATGACTCATCACTGCAAGAAATTCTGATTTGGCGCGGGTAGCATTTTCTGCATCCTCCTTAGATTTTCTAAGTTCTTCTTCCTGACGAATGCGATCGCTGATATTTCGTGCATACAAACTTGCTCCTGTAATAAGTTGTTCTTCATTACGAACAGGATACACCAGCACTTCATACACTTTTCGTTCACCCTTTTTGTCTACTACCAGTTCTCTATAAGTTACGGTATTACCTTGCAAAACTTTATTCAACCGTTTTTTCCAGTCTAAACGGGCATCCGTGTCTAGCGTCATTCCATATTCCTCACCCACTAGCAACTCACGATTAAGTCTATCTGAAACTAGATCTTGAAAGGGTTTATTAATGACGGTAATTCGGTCGAGTGCATCAACCGAAAAGATTGCTTCATCCGTATTTTGAATTAGAGAAATTAGGTTATTCCTAGTTTGCAGCAACTGTTGTTTTTCTTCTTCCGCTTTACTGTTATCTACGGCAGTAATCACTACTGCTTGGCGATTGGGAATACTCGCAGCTAACAATTCTAACACTACAGGTTGACGATCTTTGCGCAAAATTTTTCTTTCTGTTCGCGATATTCTGTATTTGCCTTCGGCGAGCGGGAAGAACCATTTCTCATGCATTAGAGACTGGGTAGGATGTACGAGGGTATCAAATCCGATTTCTCTTAGTTCTGAAGCAGAATAACCAGTAAGAACCGCAAAGGCTTCATTCACTTCAATGAAATGCTGATCACCAGCTACCACTGCAATTGCATCTGCCACCAGCGGAATTAATCCTGTACTAAAAGATGCACCTAATTCACTGGCTGCCGTAGGTGTATCTAAATTTTCATCAGTAGTTTGGTTACTAACTTGTGAGGCAGCGGTAGTTGTTGATGATGATATATTAATTTTTTCAGGTTCCGCAGAGGATAAAGCCTGAGGCATCGCTTCTGAGTGAAGAACAGGAACAGCATGTTCCATAGGATCTGAAAAACGACAAAAGAGATTCCCTTCATAAACTCTACTAATACTCACACTTACGGTAAAGATTCTACCCTGCAAACTCCGGCATTCCAAAAATTTATTGGTGAAGGTGTTATTATCAACGGCATTCAACAATAGACTCACTTCCTCCCGCTCCAATTCTTCTCTGAACAATCCACTAAACTGCAATCTTTGCAAAAAACTTTTTCTATAAACCCCGAACATATTCAAGGCTTTCTGATTCGCTTTTATTGCTTCCAGACTAATACCATCGATGATCATCCATGCTTCTGGCTGTTGCTCAAATAAGGTAGTGAAAGCCTGATCACGATTTTGTTCCTGATTTGCTTTGCTCACTTTTTGCCATAAATACAGGAGACCTGTCAGCAAGAGCAGACAGGCAACAAGTAAAAAAATCAGCAATGGTGAGCTAAACATACTCCGTTGGATGTGGTTTCAGGGGGTTCCTTAATATTAGTTATACGATAAAATCAGAAAAAGTTACATAGATCCCGAAATTTTCCGAAGGAAAGCAAGTTAGTTTTAAACCTGACATATTTTTTTAAAAGCCCATGTAATGTACAAAAGAATTTTCAAAATTCAGAAAAACCAATCATTTCATGCTGAATTCGCTGTAAAAAACAGCATCCTATACAGCACGCATCACGCTAGAATCAATTTAGAGTTACTAGTTCCGCCTTCACGAAAGAACAGAGTTCCCGAACATAGGACTCTGAGAAATCGAAACTGACGCCAGCCGTTTTATAAATATCACCAATAGAAGCTGTATAGCCTAATTTCAAAGCATCGAGATACTGATTCAAGGCTTTTTTTCTATCGGTTTTAAAATTTCTCCATACGGCTATTGCACCCAACTGAGCAAAGCCATATTCTATATAATAAAAGGGCACTTCGAAAATATGGAGTTGCTTCTGCCAAAGATTAACTCTTGCATCTTCTACCCCTTCCCAACTTGTTGTAGAACCCATAAAACGCTGATAGTTTTCTGTCCATGCATCCCTTCTCTCCTGAACGGTATGTCCGGGATGGAGATAAATCCAATGTTGGAAAGCATCTACTGCAGCGATCCACGGAAGACCTTTCAATACATCTTCTAGATGTTTTCTCCTTGCTCGCTGTAGATCTGCATCAGAAGTAAAAAAGTGTTGCCATTCTTCCATCGACATCAGCTCCATGGACATAGACGCTAGTTCCGCCACTTCACTCGGAAGATTCTTGAACTCTACTAGTTCAAGGGGTTTATCAACTATAGAATGTACGGCATGACCACCTTCATGAACGATAGTTACCAGATCACGCAAGGTATTCGTTGAGTTCATGAAAATAAACGGCATTCCCGTTTCATAAAGTGGATAATTATATCCTCCTGGCGCCTTCCCTTTTCGAGATTCGAGATCAAGGCGACCAGCATTAGTCATTGCTTGCATACAAGCACCAAGGAAAGGATCTAGATCATTAAAACAAGAGATTGTTTTTTCCATTAAATCGCTTGCATCGCTAAAGGGACGAAGGGGAAGTTGACCTTTCGGTTCAGCTGCGAGATCCCAGGGTTTCAATTCAGAAACACCCAATTCTTTTTTGTGCTTTTCTTCACTAAAACCAACCAGCGGCACAACAGCTTTCTCCACTGCATCATGAAAACGATAACAATCTTCTGCATTATAATCAAAGCGACCCAGGTTAGCGAACATATAATCGCGGTAATTGGTAAACCCAGAGTTCAGTGCTATTTTATGACGTAATGCGAGCAATTCATCAAATAATGCATCGAGCGCATCACGATCTTTTAATCTCCGTTCCAGAATTTTACGATACACCGATTCCCGTTTTTCACGATCATCTTGTTCGAGGTAATTGGCAGCTTGCTGTAGTGTCAATTCTTTCCCATCCACCTCCACCATCATTGCTCCTGAGATCGTTGCGTAGTGTTGTTCTTTTTGTTGCATTTCAGCGATGAGCAATACATTTTCTTCACGAAAAATTTCAACTTTTTTTCTGAGTTGACGCAATGCAATTTCCAGTCGAGGATCCTTGAGATCATTAAGAAAAGGAGACTCCAATAATTTCTGATCTAGCTGATGACTAATGGGAGCAATCAGCGGTTGAATTTCCGAAACAAAAAAAGTATAATCTGCAGCGAGTTGTGTATTTGCTGTATCGCAACTCATCCGAATATAGCGCCAACCAAGATCTTCCTGAAGCACTGCTTCAAGTTCACTTCTATCCAGCAACCATTGTTTTAAATCACCCACATCAGCAAGTGGTCTTGCCAACAATTCAGAAAAAAAGGAAGAGATATCTTCCCATTTATTGATAACCAAATTGATTGGAAGATAATGACGCAGAGAGGCCTCAAGCATTTCCTTTTCGGATAGTAACATCTATACAGAATCTGAGAACTGAAAATAATACATTAAGCGATTAGCTCTTGAAAACTATTCGGCTTTTTTGGTTGTTTTACGAGGAGCTTTTTTCTTAGGAGTTTCTTCAGCATCTACTGATTCCGCAACTGGCTCATCGGCTTTTTTCTTTTTTACGACTTTCTTTTTAGGAGCTTCTTCTGCGGGCGTTTCTTCAACGGTTTCATTAACTGCTTCAAGTGGTTCATCAGCATTCGCTTCTGCTTTCATAGCTGCTTCTGATTCTTCGGAGCCAATTTCTTCTTTTAACATTCCATACCAGCTAAACATTTTGCGGATATCGGAAGTATGAACACGCTCGTCATCAAAATCAGGAAGTATTTTTTTCAAACCTGCTCTTAGTTCATCAGCTTCTGCTTTAGCACCAATGCCGGAAGCCATACTGTCCATGTCTTTCATCTTTTTGAAGACATCATACAAAGGCACATCACCCTCAGTAGTATACACACTGATATCTTTCAACATAATGATACGTTGCATGGCGGAAACCGGAACACGACGTTTGTCGGCCAATGCTTCCACAACATAACCACCATTGCGCATTTGTGCAACCATTTTAAACAAACCTCCCATACCGGGAATAGAAATGATCTTTTCGAAGCTCATAATTTTTATTTCAAATAAGAATGCAAAATTAACCCTTTGACATGAATTCGTAATAACTTACTTTTCAACAATTTGCGGTTTTTCTCAATGCTGATTATCCAGAAAATAAGCAGATTTTGAGACCTTTCTGACGAACAGATCAAACAAATGTGCCTGATCATGCAAAAGTATTGTTAATGAAAGAACTAAGTGGACAAAATCGCATGAATCTCTTTTCTGCTATTTTAGCTGATCCAATCACAAAAATATGAAACGTCATTACATTTTTATCTTTTTTCTACTCTTAGGTTGTACGGCAGGTTTTGCGCAGCAATCCCCCTATACGATTAAGGATTTTTTTAGAAACCCATTAAAGAGCCGTTATCAGATCTCACCTGACGGACTTCATTTAGCATATCTGGCTCCCATTGGGAACCGCATGAATATCGTAGTATCTAAAATAGGAGCCAAAGATTCAACGGTGATCACTAAAGTTAAGGACCGAGATATTTCTGGATATTTCTGGAAAAATAATACGACGTTGATTTATTTGAAAGATTTAAATGGTGATGAAAACTTCCATCTTTTTGCTGCCGATATCAACGGCAAAAACGAAAGAGATCTAACACCATTTACGGGAGTTCGAGTAAATATTACAGATGATCTAATCGATTTTCCTGATGAAGTATTAATAGAAACCAACCAACGTAATGCGGAAATATTTGATGTGTACCGTTTGAAGATCAGTACTGGAGAAATGAAAATGGTAGCTGAAAATCCAGGCAATATTTCCAGTTGGGTTACCGATCATGAAGGTAAAGTTAGAGTTGCAGTAACCAATGATGGAGTGAATACCAGTTTACTTTATCGCAAGAGTGAAACTGATACCTTTTCAGTGATTATCACTACTAACTTTAAAGAAAGTTGTACCCCACTATTTTTCACCTTTGACAATAAATATTTATATTCCAGTAGCAATATCAAGAGGAATTACGCAGCTATCGTTTTAATTGATCCGCTGAATGGTCAGGAATTAAAAACCATATTTGAACATCCTGATGTTGATGTGTCTGACTTATCGTATTCCAGAAAAAGAAAAGTAATTACTTGGGCGGGATACGAAACAGAAAAATACGAATATAAATTTTTAGATCCTAGTACAGAGAAAATGTATAAGCGTTTGCAAACTGCATTTCCGGAATATAAAGTTACCATCTCCAGTATGAATAGAGATGAGAACAAAATGATAGTTAGAACTTACAGTGATCGTTCATTAGGTGCTTGCTATTATTATGATTTACTGAAAGATTCTATTGCATTGATAGGTAAAATTAGTCCTTGGATTAATGAGAATCTCATGTCTTATATGAAGCCTATCACCTATATGACCAGAGATGGAGTGACTATTCATGGCTATTTAACTTTGCCAAGAGGTGCTATTGCTAAAAACTTACCCTTAGTGATTAATCCCCATGGAGGTCCTTGGGCACGTGATAGTTGGGGATGGAATCCGGAAGTACAATTTCTAGCCAGCAGAGGATATGCAGTTTTACAGATGAACTTCAGAGGAAGTACAGGGTATGGAAAGAAATTTATGGAGATTGGCTTTAAACAATGGGGCCAAACCATGCAGAATGATATTACCGATGGTGTAAAATTTTTGATAGATCAAGGTATTGCTGATCCTAAGCGGGTCGCTATTTACGGAGCTTCCTATGGAGGTTATGCTACCTTGGCAGGTATTACACTCACTCCTGATTTGTATGCCTGCGCCGTTGATTATGTTGGGGTTTCAAATCTTTTCACGTTTATGAAATCCATACCTCCATATTGGAAACCTTATCTCGCCATGATGTATGAAATGGTTGGTGATCCAGGGAATATGGAGGATTCGTTAATGATGAGAAAAACATCTCCTGTATTTCTGGTAGATCAAATTAAAACCCCGTTATTTATAGCGCAAGGAGCTCAAGATCCTCGGGTAAATAAAAACGAAAGTGATCAGATGGTAGAGGCCTTGAAAAAAAGAAATATTGACGTGGAATATATGGTAAAAGAAAATGAAGGACATGGCTTCCACAATGAAGAAAATCGCTTCGATTTTTATGATGCCATGGAGAAATTTCTGGCCAAATACCTGCAGAAAAAATAAATAAAGGCTTTCCATTGTTTAGTATTCATACTTATCAATTATGGTTGGTTAGTAGCGTGAATTTTGGAAACGAACAATTTTGTGTTAGGTTTGGAGAATAACAGCTGAAATAGACCCCTTAGAAACTCGGGAGTGCGATATTAGTGAGTAGAATAATTAATCAGAATATGCGTAAGATTCGTAAAGTTGCGGTGTTGGGATCGGGAATCATGGGTTCCAGAATTGCTTGTCATTTTGCTAATATTGGTGTTAATGTACTATTGCTCGATATCGTTCCTCGTGAATTAAGTCCTGCGGAAACTGCGAAAGGACTTTCCCTAGATCATATTGCTGTTCGAAACAGAATCGTTAACGAAGCATTACAGAATACGCTTAAATCCAACCCTGCTGCACTTTATAGTAAGTCATCTATCTCTTTAATTACTACAGGTAATTTTACTGATAATATGAAAGACGTAACGGCATGCGACTGGATTATTGAAGTAGTAGTAGAGAATGCCGCTATAAAAAATAAGGTTTTTGAAGAAGTAGAAAAATACCGTACGCCTGGAACTTTAATCACCAGTAACACTTCTGGAATTCCAATTCATCAGTTATCGAACGGAAGATCGGAAGATTTCAGGAAACATTTTTGTGGCACACACTTCTTTAATCCTCCACGTTATTTACGCTTATTGGAAATTATTCCGGGGCCAGAAACTTCTAAAGAAGTACTAGATTTTCTGATGCATTATGGAGATTTATATCTCGGAAAAACTACAGTACTTTGTAAAGATAGTCCCGCATTTATCGCCAATAGAATTGGAGTTTACAGTATACTTTCCTTATTTCATCAAGTACAGCAATCAGGACTTACGGTCGAAGAAATCGATAAACTTACAGGTCCCATTTTAGGGCGGCCGAAGTCTGCTACTTTCAGAACATGTGATGTTGTTGGGTTAGATACTCTCGTCAATGTTGCTAAAGGTGTTTATGAAAATTGTCCAGATGATCGTCAGCGGAGTACATTTATTTTGCCGGATTACATCAGTAAAATGGTTGACAATAAATGGCTCGGGGATAAAACAAAACAAGGATTTTATAAAAAAGTTAAAAATGAAAAAGGCAAGTCGGAGATTCTCGTACTTGATTTAAACTCCCTTGAATATCGTGTACAAAGCAAGGTGAAATTTGCCACCTTAGAAGCTGCTAAAACAGTTGATGATTTGCAGGATCGAATGCGAATTTTAGTTGCCGGCAAAGATAAAGCAGGAGATTTTTACAGAAATTCTTTTTACAGTTTATTCAACTATGTTTCCCAAAGAATTCCTGAGATTGCCGATGAAATATATCAAGTAGATGCAGCCATGGAAGCTGGTTTTGGATGGGAAGCTGGTCCATTTGTTAGTTGGGATATTTTAGGTGTAGAAAAAACACTCAAAGCCATGGAGGCATCGGGTATTAGTTCGGCACCTTGGGTATCTGAGATGTTGCAAGCAGGATGCGCATCGTTTTACAAAACCGAAAACGGTCAAAAATTTTGTTATGACATTCGTTCTAAAAGTTACCAGCGCTTACCTGGTCAAGAACAGTATGTTGCTTTGCAGCCACTAAGAGGGACAAAAACAGTTTGGAGCAATTCAGGGTGTTCGATAATTGATATTGGTGATGGGATTCTGAATTGTGAGTTCCGTACTAAAATGAATACAATTGGTGGGGAAGTTGTTCAAGGTGTAAATAAAGCCATCGATCTTGCAGAAGAAAATTTCAGAGGATTAGTTATTGGCAACGAGGGACAGAATTTTTCAGCCGGTGCTAATCTCGCTATGGTGTTTATGATGGCCATCGAACAGGAGTATGATGAAATAGATATGGCGATCCGTATGTTTCAGAATATGAACATGAGGGTTCGATATTCTTCTATCCCTGTGGTAGTTGCACCTTTTAATCTTACTCTTGGAGGAGGTTGTGAAATGTCGCTACATGCGGATAAGGTTCAGGCGCATGCGGAAACATATATCGGAATGGTTGAATTTGGCGTAGGATTAATCCCTGGAGGAGGTGGAACGAAGGAATTTGCACTCCGTTTCGCTGATTCTGTACAGGAAGGCGACATCGAACTCAATCTTTTACGCGATCGATTCCTAACGATTGGGCAAGCTAAGGTGTCCACTTCAGCTCAGGAAGCCTTTGATCTGGGGATACTTAGACCTGGAATCGATGAAATTAGCCTGAATAGAAGTCGTTTACTTGCTGATGCCAAACAAGCCGCCATTGAACTAGATGCCGCCGGTTATACCCGTCCAACTCCACGAAAAGACATCCGTGTTTTAGGTAGATCGGGGCTCGGAATGGTATTCGCGGGGGCAAATACTATGCTCAGCGGAAATTATATTAGCGAACATGATAAATTAATTTCCGAGAAGTTAGGATATGTACTTTGTGGGGGCGATTTATCGGCTCCTACACTCGTATCGGAACAATATTTGCTTGACCTCGAAAGGGAAGCTTTTCTATCATTATGTACCGAAAAAAAGACGTTGGAAAGGATTCAATCGATTTTGACCACCGGAAAGCCACTCAGGAATTAAATTAGTTGTTTATTTTAGCCACTTCGAAAACCCAACCTAATATGAAACGATGCCGTTTCCTGTTGTTCTTCCTGCTTGCTTTGCCAATGTTAAGTCTTAGTCAGACTGAAGAAAAGCCTAAGTACGCTCCCGGTAAGGAAAAACACCGTAACAAAACCGATGAACTCGGTCAAAAACAAGGCGCTTGGCGCACCTACAATTCACTCGGAGATCTGATCAACGAAGTTGAATATGTCAACGACAAACGCCATGGAACCTCCAAACGTTATTATCCCTATGGGAAAGTAATGGAAGAACAAGAATATCAAAATGGTATTAAAGAAGGTGTCTATAAAAGATACTACTATTCAGGAACCGTAAAACAAGAAGGTGAGTATATCGCTGGAAAGAAAGATGGGAAATGGACAAAATACTATGAGGATGGTGAAGTGAGTAGCGAAGGTTACTTCAAAAACAATAAGCGAGATGGAGATTGGAAGGCCTATAACCGAAAGGGGGCATTACTCAGCGCATCTACTTATAAGGATGGTGTTGATATGAAGGCTGCCGCTGAAGAAGCTAAAAAAGCAGAAGAAGCCAAGAAAAAAGCGGAAGCTGCGAAAAAAGCTGGATCAAAACCCGGAACTCCAACAGCTCCCGGTGCAGCAACTGGAACAACTACTGGAACTCCACCGCCTACAGGAACACCTGTTCCCACTACTCCACCTGATACTTCCAAAAAAAATTAATCTATTTACGACCAGCTTCTGCTGGTCGTTTTGTTTTAAGTGAAATTTAGCATGATCATTCTAGCTTGTTGACCAATTTCACCATGCTGAAAATGAACAGCGCCTATTACTGAAAATTACCTCGAACTTAGTCTTGATAAAAGAGTATACTTAGTATATTCGTAACAACACAATCACTATTATTATGTCTGAAGCATATATTCTTACCGGTTTTCGTTCTGCAGTTGGGAAAGCACCTCGTGGTCAGTTTCGTTTTACACGTCCTGATGATTTAGCAGTTGCCGTCATCAAACATATGATGAGCACAGTACCGAATTTGGATAAAGAATTAATAGATGATGTGATAGTAGGAAATGCAACGCCTGAAGCTGAGCAAGGGTTAAACATCGGTAGAATGATTTCGCTGATGGGATTAAATACTGTTAAAGTTCCAGGCATGACGGTAAACCGATATTGTGCTTCTGGACTAGAAACTATTGCCATTGCAGCAGCGAAAATCAAAGCAGGAATGGCGGATTGTATTATTGCTGGCGGTGTTGAATGTATGAGTCCAATTCCTTTTGGTGGATGGAAAATTGTTCCCAATTATGAAATTTCCAAATCAAATCCCGATTACTATTGGGGGATGGGACTAACTGCCGAAGCCGTTGCAAGAGAATACAAAGTGAGTCGTGAAGATCAAGATGCATTTTCATTACGCTCACATCAACGTGCAATAAAAGCTATTACAGACGGTGCATTTAAAGAACAAATTGTACCGTATAAAATCGAAGAAATTTTTCTTGATCAAAACGAAAAGAAACAAACTAAAGTATCGATTGTTGAAACTGATGAAGGACCACGTGCCGATACTTCCCTAGAAAAATTAAGTACCCTTAAACCGGTATTCGATGCAAGAGGAAGTGTAACGGCAGGTAATTCTTCCCAGACTAGCGACGGTGCAGGATTTGTATTAGTAGTTTCAGAAAAGATGTTAAAACAACTGAATGCGAATCCGAGATTACGTTTTGTTAGTTATGCAGTAGCAGGTGTGGAACCACGTATCATGGGCATAGGACCCATTGAAGCCATCCCGGCAGCATTAAAACGCGCAGGATTAAAACAAGATGATCTAGATCTCATTGAACTTAACGAAGCATTTGCATCACAGGCACTCGCAGTGTGTAGAACATTAGGCTTAAATGATGAAAAAGTAAATGTTAACGGAGGTGCGATAGCGTTAGGACATCCATTAGGATGTACCGGAGGAAAACTCACTGTCCAATTAATGAACGAACTGGAACGCCGAAAACAAAAATATGGAATGGTGTCAATGTGCGTTGGAACCGGACAAGGAGCGGCAGGGATTTTTGAAAAAATGAATTGATTCCGATATTTATTGGGAACTATTTAAGAGTTGACAAATCAAGAGGACTGTGAATAATTTTCTGTGTGCGTGATTTTAAAAATGTGATCACTTCAGTATCATCCTGAAAATGATTTCCCAGGTTTACAAAGTTTTTTGCTAAGAGGTCATAGCGTCCTCGCATGAGGTACACCCATACATGAAGGAAATGAATTCCATCGAATACGATGGCTTTATGGTTTATATATTCTTGAATATTTTCAGAAAAATGCTGAGGATGTTCGGTCCAATGCATAGAAGGTTTTACATGATGGCTGATATGGTAACCATCGTTCCAGCATTTATGATTATACTTTGTATTGATGCACGTGATACTATTCTTATAAGCATTACCCGGATCATCACCACTCACAAATGCATGCTGAGCCCAGTTGCCTAACATCATTACTACGCGAGACAATACAAAGGGAACAATAAATACCATTACTGTTGCTTGCCAATTCACAAACATTAATCCTGTAACCAGCAGTATAAAAAATAATTCACCGGAGATGGTGAGTAGCATTAATTTTTTACGATCATGACGCTTAAAATACGCGGCGAGGCGAATGACTACCAAGAAGAAAAAATCAGTGAAATAAGCTAGGAATCCTCTTAATGAATCGCGGCGAAAGGGCATAGTAGTACTAATGTCATCCGGAAGATTATTTTCAGGATGATGCATTCCGATATGATGACTGTAATAAGTTTTTGGAGTTTGTCCGAAAAAGGGTCCAATAAACCAGGGTAGGTAATGATTTAGCATCCCATATTTTTTTGAAAACAGAACGCGGTGACTAGTGCAATGCAGCATCAAACCAAAAGGTCCTTTAAAAACAAAATTATTGACTACAAAATAAGCAAGTGCAGTAAGCCACCATGCAATACCAGTGATAGAAGGTAGATACATCAAGATCGCAAGAGGGATCATGAAGACTGTTATTTTGAGAGTAAGAAACACAAAGGGGATATCTCTAGGATCACGACAGATCCGAGCAATTAATCTATCAGTTTCTGAATAGGAATTGAGATCAGGTTGTGATGGATCTGTTAACGGCAAAAGTGGTTTCATAGTAAAATCATTAAAAGGTATCACTAAATTAAACAATCCGATAACATCATCTGAAAAAAGACACTTAAATTTGAGACCTGCATATAATTTCAAATTAAAATGAAAAAAGTAGGACTCGTTGGAGGAATAAGTTGGTTCTCTACTGCAGATTATTACCGTTATATCAATTTAGAAGTAAACAAGCGATTAGGGAGACTTAATTTTGCTGAACTACTTTTGTATTCCGTCAATTACCAACGCATCACTGACAATAATGCACGCGATGATTGGGAAAGCACTTTTCAAATAATTGAATCCGCTGCAGGAGATCTCAAAAAAGGTGGTGCAACAGCCATTGTACTTTGTGCAAATACTATGCATAAACTTGCTGACCAACTAGAAGCAAAGCTTCAATTACCGATCATTCACATTGCCACTGCCACAGCGAATGCAATCCATCAACAGCAATTGAAAAAAGTTGCATTGTTGGGTACAAAATTCACTATGGAACTCGATTTTTTTAAAGATAAATTATCGGCACAAAAAATTGAATGCATAATTCCTAATGAAGAAGACCGTCAATTTATACATCGAACTATTGGCGAAGAATTAGGAGGAGGAATCATCCTCGAATCGACAAAAAAAAGATACCTTGCAATCATAGATACTCTTATTGCCGCCGGGGCAGAAGGAATTATTCTTGGGTGTACAGAGATTCCGATGTTGTTGAAACCAGAAGACATTGCAGTACCATCCTTTGATACTACTTATCTACATTCGATGGCTGTTGTTGATTATATGTTGAGTTAAATCAGTAAAAAAAAATTTAAAAACCATAGCTCACTACAAGATGAAATTAAAACGCATTTACTTATCTTTTGTCATCGTATTCCTCGTCGGATGTTCGGGATCTGCTGTCAAAGAAAAAATCAATCAAGCAGGAGATGTTACTGGCCAAGCAGTTGGTGAGTTTGCTTCGGGAGTTACCAGTGGCATGGAAAAAGCATTTGATGTAACTGTTAAACCAAGTGCCAACTTGATCGCAAAAGGTATTTCATTGGGAAAATCAACGGTTAGCAGTGATTCAGGTGCGACGGATAATTTACTAACTGTTTATGTAATTTTTAAGAGCGAATTCAATGGAGCATTAACCATTAAAGCTTACGATAGTAAAGGAATCGAAATGGGTCGTGTTAAGAATGATGTTACAGGTAAAAAAGAGGAAGCCCAATACATCGAATTTCACTTTGACAAAAGGACCAATATTGATTTCGACAGTAAGTTAGAACTCGAATAATTTTATTTGAAATGTCACTACTCAATCGTATTCATCATATTTCGATTATTTGCTCGGATTATGAGACATCCAAAAAATTCTATACGGAGATTCTCGGATTAACTATTCTTCAAGAAACTTTTCGCAAGGAACGGAATTCCTATAAACTCGATCTAGCACTTCAGGGAAATTATATAATCGAACTCTTCTCCTTCCCTACTCCACCATCAAGAGTTTCTCAACCGGAAGCATGCGGATTACGGCATCTCGCCTTTGAAGTGGATCAGTTAGAAAATGCTATTAAAGAATTGCATCTAAAAGGTGTAAAGTCCGAAGCCATCAGAACAGATGAAATCACCGGAAAGCGATTTACTTTTTTCAATGACCCTGATTTACTTCCTTTAGAACTTTACGAGCTTTAAAAGTAGGTTTGTCATTACCATGTAGGATTTTTTTGTGCAAACTTATCTGTCAGACAGCAGACAATTTTTTGATGTAGAAAGTAGTTCATTTGCAATATCCAATTCGTTGGCTAGAATCCAAGTAACAAGGAACATCGTATATGAATTCTAAAACCAAATTGCCTTATTATTGTTCTATCAACGGCAAAACAATCTATCTTCCACTCATGCGTCTTTTGAAAACAGTATCATTTGCACTACTTTTATTTACCATTTCCTGTACATCGGCTCAGGAACCTAAAGAAATAACAACCACCAAAATGTCAGATAAAAATCCATATTACTCCCGTACCGATACTACTGTTCTCACTGTGAGTGATGGTGATTGGAAGAAAGTACTACCGGCTGAAGTTTACAATATTGCCCGAAATAAAGGTACTGAATATGCCTTCAGTGGTAAATATTGGGATTTTGAAGGAACAGGAACCTATTACTGCGCTGTTTGCGGAAATGCTTTATTTAAATCGGATTCGAAATTTGGCAGTAGCTGCGGATGGCCTAGTTTCTTTGAAACGATCCGACCGAATTCAGCAATTTATGAAGAAGATAACAGCTATGGAATGAGTCGTGTGGAAGTGATGTGCGGACGATGCCACTCACACCTGGGACATATTTTTGATGATGGTCCTCCACCTACAGGAAAACGTTTTTGCATGAATTCACTTGTCCTTGATTTTGAACCAGATTCTGCTTCCATAAAAGGAAAATAGCCCTTTAAAGTTTGTTAATCTGCTAAGATCCAGCGTTAAAACCACTAAAAAGGAATATTTGCGCTCACTTACTATCTTTGAAAAATCGAATCGGCCGTAGAGAGACCGATATGACCTTCAGAGCGCCACATGAACCTTAGTGTCAGACAGATTTTAAAAAGCAACGCCATTTTTGCTGATACAGCAGAAGATGACTTGACTTTTCTGGAGGAAAGGATTCGACCCATCATCTACAAGACGGGCGCGGAAATTATCCGAAAAGGTGAATTCGGAGATACCATGTATATCATTGCTTCCGGCAGTGTAAAAATTCATGATGGAGAACATTCTGTCGCTTCTTTAAGAGAAGGTGATTTTTTTGGTGAATTATCGTTGCTAGATAAATTCCCACGATCACTATCAGTATCCGCATTAGAAGAATCACATCTGCTAGAAATCAGTCGTGAATTAATCTTCAATATCTACGAACATAATCCCAGTGTATTTCAGAAAATTCTCACTGAACTGATACGTCGTTTACGAAAACTAAACGATTCAACGATTCAGCAAATGAAATTACGTGAGGAAGAATTACAAAGTTTGGTAGATGAACGCACCAAAGATTTGTTAGAAAGAAATCGTCAACTTGCAGAAACACTAGAACAGTTAAGTACTGCACAGGAACAGTTGATTCATTCTGAAAAGATGGCATCCTTAGGACGACTTACTGCAGGTATTGCACATGAAATTCAGAACCCACTGAACTTCGTCAATAATTTTTCGGCAGTTTCCGGAGAACTGTTAGATGAACTTCAAGAAAGTAATGATGTAGAGGAAAGAATTGAATTGGGAGACATGTTGAAAGATAATCTTTCACGCATTAATCAGCATGGAAAAAGAGCTGAAGAAATTGTTCGTTCCATGTTACAACATAGCCGCACCAATACTACCGATTATCAAGATGCTGATTTGAATCATGTTGTTCGAGATAGTGTTTCATTATTTAAAGGAGGACATAAACCCGATGATGTATTCAATAAAATAATTATCAGATTTATTGCAAATCCTGAAATCATCATGATCAATGCTGTAGCGCAAGATCTTCAACGAGTATTTATCAATCTGATGAATAATGCTGCTGATGCCTTGATTGAAAAGTTTCAAGTTAAAAGTGATTTCCTTCCTGAATTATTAATCAAAACAAGGAAGGAAGGAATATGGGCCATCACAGAAATTAGAGATAACGGTCCTGGCATACCGAAGGAAATTCAAGAAAAAATATTTGAACCATTTTTCACCACCAAAACGAGTGGTAAAGGAACGGGTTTAGGATTAAGTATTAGTTTTGAAATCATCACGAAGGCGCATAAAGGAAGTATCTCTATCGATAGTCAGCTAGGAGAAGGCACCACTTTTACCATACGTCTGCCCCTACTCTTAGAAAAGATTTAGATTTATTAAATTGGTTAGTTCAGGAAAATATCATGCTGGCAATGCTAACAAAGCTTATTTTTGCCATCCCGATTAAAGCTAGCCAATGTTTCACGGACTACAAATCAATTTCAACGAACAGATTCTATTGCTCATCAGCACCCCGCTGTATGCTTTAGTCATTGCGTTTGAAATTATTATGAGTCATTTAAGAGCAAAAGGCTATTATTCGATCCGAGAAACGATTACTAATATTTGGTTTACCGTTTCCAATGCAGCTATTGATCTAATTATCAGAGGTATATACTTATTGGTTTTAGTATGGTTTTATAAGCATCGTTTGATTGATACCTGGACCATGCCCGTACTTTACTGGTTTTTACTCTTTATTTTAGAGGATCTAGCCTTTTATGTAGAGCATTCGGTAGATCATTACTGCCGGTTATTCTGGGCGGTTCATGTGACCCACCATTCTTCTGAGGAATTCAACCTAACCACTGGTTTCAGATCGTCGGTTTTACAACCTGTTTACCGCTTTCTTTATTTTATACCGATAGCATTACTAGGATTTCAACCGATCGACATTTTATTTATGTTTTCGTTGACTCAAGTATATGGGGTATTGGTACATACGCAATACATCAAAAAGATGCCGGCGTGGTTTGAGACTGTGTTTGTGAGTCCAGCACATCATAGGGTGCATCATGCGAGCAATATCATCTATTTGGACAAAAACATGGGAATGGTATTAATCATTTGGGATCGTATTTTCGGAACTTTTCAGGAAGAGTTAAAAGAAGAGCCGGTGAAATTTGGAATCACGAAAGAGTTGGAGTTCCGAAACCATCCTGTAAAAATGATCACCCATGAATTTTCTGATCTTGCAAAAGATCTAAAAAAAGATTTGCCCTGGTCGATCCGGTTAAAATATCTACTTATGGCACCAGGCTGGAGTCATGATGGAAGCACACAAACTGCGAAAGAACTCCGCATACAAATGGGCATTGAAAAACTTCCAAGTAATAATTTTGATGCTCCTACGGATATGCTCGTCCGTTAGTAAATTACATTAACCTGCTGCTCTCTTCAAACGATCGTTAATTGCTTTACCAAGACCGAAATCAGGAACAGGTTCAGCAATAATCAGATCTACGTCAGCATTGTCAAGTTCGCGAAGAGCAGCGAATAAATTTCTAGCGGCTTCGTCGATATTATTTTCTGGGGAAAGCATTTTAAACACCACTGCATTTGCTCTCACCTCTGCATTTTCCGCAAAAGAAAGTACTGCACAACGCTTTGCACGGAGATGATGTTTCATCGTATTAAAATCACCGAACAATAATTGCTTCCGCGGAGCATAATGACTCTTCAACATCCCGGGAGCTTTAGGATCCGACGAGATATTTACCTGAATTTCTAATTCGGGAACTACTTTTCGGATAGCCTCTAGCGTTAGTCCCCCGAGACGATAAACTACACATCGATCTTCTTCAAATCCTACAATAGTTGATTCCAAGCCTACGCTACAATCTCCACCATCGAGGATGTATGGAATTTTACCACTCAGCTGATCCATCACATGCTTTGCTGAGGTAGGACTAATATATCCAAACGGATTTGCGCTAGGAGCTGCCAAAGGAAATTTCAGGTGATTTAATAATTCCAAGGTCAGGGGATGTGAAGGCATTCGCATACCTACCGTATCCAATCCTGAAGTCACGAGATCCGGAATAATAGATTTCTTTTTGAGCACGATCGTTAATGGGCCCGGCCAAAAGGCTTCCATCAGTTGTTGCGCTCTCAAGGGTATATCCACAACATAATGCATCACTTCATCAGCATCAGCAACATGAACAATTAGTGGATCAAAAGCAGGACGTTCCTTCACCCGAAAAATATTCATCACAGTAGTATCATTGAGGGCATTACCAGCAAGACCATAAACTGTTTCAGTAGGAATGGCGATCAGTTCCCCATTATCGAGAAAATTTGCTGCGAGATGAAGATCAGTATCCGTAATGGTTTGCATGCCTCAAAATTACTGAATTAAGAGCGAAGGACTAAGTAGGAATAACGACATGATTTTACATAAAAAAAGCAAAGACCTCCGATTCTCAAATTAAAAATTCAATATTTGACAGAAAACGATGGAAATCAACAATATTGTAGCCTCAATTCCTTGTTATTAGCAATTGTTATACTCAAATTTGTGAGGTTAAGTCGAACAAAACCATCATCCCATCGTATATCTTTTATTAAAATTTACCAACTATGGAAACGAGCATTAAAACTGCACTCAAAGGAGGAGAATTCATCATTAAAAATTCTAGTCCTGAGGATACTTTTATTCCTGAACAATTCAACGAAGAGCATCATATGATGGCCGACATGGCCAATGATTTTCTGGAACAAAACATCTATCCCAATCTAGATCGAATCGATTCGTTAGAACCGGGATTGATGCCCTCATTGCTTGATAAAGCTGGTGAGTTAGGATTATTAGGAATTACGATTCCTGAAGAGTACGGAGGATTAGGAAAAGATTTTCTGACCAACATGCTCATCACGGAAGTACTTGGTGGCGGTCATTCTTTCAGCGTAGCGATGGCAGCGCATACAGGAATCGGAACATTACCCATCATGTATTTTGGCACTGAAGCACAAAAGAAAAAATATCTTCCAAAGTTAGCGACTGGAGAATGGAAAGGATCTTATTGCTTAACTGAACCTGGGTCAGGATCAGATGCACTCGCAGCAAAAACAAAAGCGGTATTAACTCCTGATGGAAAACATTATATCTTGAATGGACAAAAAATGTGGATTACCAATGCAGGATTTGCAGATGTATTCACAGTGTTTGCGCAAGTTGACGGAGATAAGTTCACTGGATTCATCGTTGAAAAAGGAACGGAAGGATTAAGTATGGGCGAAGAAGAACATAAGATGGGAATCAAAGGATCTTCTACGCGACAATTATTTTTCAGTGATTGTAAAATCCCCGCAGAAAATGTATTAGGAACGATAGGAAAAGGACATCTTATTGCCTTTAATATTTTGAATATTGGAAGAGCTAAACTGGCAGCTGCAACATTGGGAGCGTGTAAAAAAGTGTGTACTTCTACCATTGATTATGCAAATACTCGCATACAATTTAAATTACCGATTGCAAAATTTGGCGCTATCCGTCATAAAATTGCAGAACAAGCCATCCGAACATTTGTAGTAGAATCTTCTCTATATCGAGTAAGTCATCTGATCGAAGAAATGGAGCAACGGTTATTAGCAGATGGAAAATCTTTTGCGGAAGCATTATTAGGTGCTGCAGAAGAATATGCTGTTGAATGTGCGATGTTGAAAGTAGAAGGATCCGAAGTGTTGGACTATGTAGTTGACGAAGGTGTTCAGGTATATGGAGGATATGGTTATTCGGCAGACTTCCCGATGGACCGTTCGTATCGTGATTCACGAATCAATCGAATATTCGAAGGCACGAATGAGATCAATCGATTGCTTGCTGTAGATATGATTTTAAAGCGTGCGATGAAAGGCGAATTGGACTTGATGGGACCAGCCATGAATGTTCAAAAAGAACTGATGGCAATTCCTGAATTCGGAAATGCTGACACTTCACTTTTTGCAGAGGAAATGAGAGCAGTAGCGAATATGAAAAAGTGCATACTGATGGTTGCGGGAGCAGCAGTACAGAAATTCATGATGACGTTAGCTAAAGAACAGGAAATTATCATGAACATCGCTGACATGGCCATCGATACTTACAATACTGAATCTGTTTTACTCCGCGTACAAAAGTTGGTATCTATGAAAGGAGAAGCAGCATGTGCGAATCAAATTGATATCATGAGAGTTTATTTGAATGATGCATTAGATCGTATTCAAGTCAACGGTAAAAATGCCATTAATTCAATGGCGGAAGGTGATGAGCAAAGGATGATGCTCTTGGGATTAAAACGGTTTACTAAAACAACTCCGGTAAATACTAAAGAATCACGTCGTCGAATTGCAGCCACTTTAATTGAAGCTGGTAAATATTGTTTTTAATCCTTAAAGAAATGAGAGCCTCGGAAATATCCGGGGCTTTTTTTTATAAATTCGGTTCTTAAAAATTTCGAATGATGATCAAGAAAAGTCCTGCTCTGCAAACGATCTTAGTTTTTGCAATTACCCTATTCATCTCTCTGATGAATGCTAATTTCACTTCCTTTGGATTTGCTGATGCCGGAGAATTTTCACTCGTAAGTTTCTATGCAGGAATTGCACATGCACCCGGTTTTCCAGCTTATGTATTTTGCTCCTATTGCTGGAGTACGCTAACTGCAATTACAGGACTTTCACATCTTGCATCGATGGTTATTTTTTCGGCCATTTGTGTTGCATTGGCGGCAGGATTACTAAGTATAATGAGTAGGAAGATTACGGAAAAATTATTTCCGGAATTACATAACCATTCACATTTCATCATTGCAATCATCACCGGATTAACTCCAATTTGTGGCAGTACAATCTGGCATTGGTCGCATTCGATTGAAGTATATGGATTTCAAATTTTAGCCACAGCAATATTATTTTATGGACTGGTTTTACATGAAATCGATGAGCGAAAATCAGGACATTTCATTGCAGCGATAGGATTAGCATTGGGATTAGCAAATCATCATTTAACAATGCTTTTATTTACTCCGTTTTTAGCATTGCTTTTGCCGAAGGGATGGCTTCAAGTGATTCAGGAAACGAAAAAGAAAAAGCAAGTTGAACGCCCCTCTTTCTATAGCTATTTCCGTGGAAAAGAATTTTTAATGTTCGCAGGAATTACGGCGACTATCACTCTTGTTTTTTATGTAGGTATGATGATAAGAGCAGGAAGCATTTCCTATTTTGCATTTGGAAGTCCTGATAATTTCAAGCGACTGATTTACCATATCAGTGGAGGAGCTTGGATCAAAAATACTCAGCAAACGGTAAACGGAATTGTTGCAATGCGCTTTCCCTACTTTATGCGAATTTCATTTGAACAAATTTTTTTATTTATTCCCTTTTTGATCTTAGGAATTACAGGACTTTTTGCTCGTAAACTTAGGCGTCTTCCACTTGCAATTATTGGCTACTTTTTAATCGTACTGATTTATCAACTTCGCATCGACCAGACAGCAGATACTGACGCTTATATGGTGATGCCGTTTTTTATGCTCGCGATCTTACTTCCAGTTGGGATGGCGAAAGCAGTGCAATGGGATGTACGCATGCAAAATATTTTTCCAATCTTTCTCGTGATAGGTGCCTGGTTAAATGCTCCAAAAACGGATTTGCGTCACTATGATGTGAGTGAATCGCTCATGAAAGCGCTTGATGATTCTGCACCAAAGGGAAGTGTTGTATTAATTGCTGACTGGACCACCATTATTACCTATAATTATTATCGCCATAATTTAAATTTTCGTCCTGATTTAATTGTGTTGAATTACGATTTGAAATTCACCCATTTTAAATTACTACCTAACAACTATCCTCAGTTGTATAAAAGCATTCAAAAAGAATACGATCATTTTATTGAACTTTTAGGTACTGCCCATCCGTTAGAAATTTACAATACAGGTTGTACGCTTGACAATCCGGAATTACTAGCTTCCTACACCGATGTCATTAAAGCCATCCTTGCATATTGCACTTCAAATCATGTTGCGTTTATGGCAGATCCGAAAGCTTATCTTACGTTAAATCAATATCAAGTATTTCCCTCCACATTTATCTCTGGATGCCTTGTAAGTTCTATCCCAACACAACAAGGTAAAACATTTCCTGCATTGCCATTTAACTGGCTGAATTCTCCACGACTACTCATGGAACCTGCTGCTGCTGACAAGTTAGTTGATTTGGAGGCGGCACTTGATTTCAGTAGAACGTACTATCGTCAAACTGGTGACCTCAAATTATTTAATCAATCGGAAGCCAGCTATCAACGCATCAAAAAACTTCAACGACAGATGAAAAAGAGAATGGAATTTCTGTTCCGTCCAGCATGATGAAAATAAAAAAAGTAATCCGGTATGTACTGCTGGTGTTAACAGGTCTGCTATTAATTTCTGCTCTCCTTTACCATGAGTTAATCAGTTATGGTATTGCTCAACTTCGAGGACAGATGCATATTATTCAAAATGCAAAACCCATTGAAGAAGTACTAGCAGATCCTACTTGTCCGGATAGTATCCGCAGTAAACTTCTACTGATTGCTGAGATCAGAAAATTCGCTATTGATTCATTAGGACTAAAAGACTCTAAAAATTACAGTACTTTTTATGATCAGCAAGGGAAACCAGTGTTATGGGTACTTACTGCCTGCGAAGCTTTTTCGATGAAACCTTATCAATGGAAATTTCCGTTTCTGGGAGCAGTATCCTACAAGGGATTTTTTATTCGTGACAATGGAATTCCAGAGCAGAATAGATTAAAAGCGGAAGGTTATGATACTGAATTTTCACCTACTGGAGGATGGTCGACATTAGGGTGGTTTAGAGATCCGGTGCTGAGTAATATGCTCAGAAGAAATGAAGGAAATCTGGCAGAACTCATCATCCATGAATTAACACATTCAACAGTATATCTCCCGGGTAGTGTAGATTATAATGAGAATCTAGCCACATTTATTGGAGAACAAGGGGCGCTTCGTTTTTTAAGATCAAAATATGGAAGTGAATCCGAAGAATTAAAGAAATATACGGGCAGGCAGAAAGATGAAGAAGTGTACGGGGATTATATGGTAAATGCCTGTAAACAATTGGATAGTTTATATTCTAGTATGGCTAAGGATCAGGATATTCAGAAAATGCAGCTTCAGAAGTATTTTTTCATCAAAGACTTAATATTGGGAATCAACCAATTACCCCTCAACTATCCTGAAAGATATCGATTTGAATTTCCGGGGGATCATCTGCCCAACAATGCATGGTTCATGGGATTTTATCGATATAGAAGTAGTCAAAGTACATTTCAGCGCGATTTACTCGCTTTGAGAGGAGATTTAAAGCTCTTTGTGAAGCAAATTGTAGCTTCTGTAAAGTGAAGGAAACCTGTGGTTTAGGTCAATACATTGGAAATAAGGCGATTTAATCGTTTGTCGGTCGGGGTTAATTTGCTAATTTCGCCCTCCCATAACATCACAAAATATAGCATGGCAGTAACAGCTATCACCAAAAAATCAAAGTTGAAACAAGCAGCTCCTGTAAAGGATTCAACTAACCCATTTGAAGCAATGATTCAACGCTTTGATGTGGCTGCAAAAATCGTCGGACTAGAATCTGACGTTTATGAAATAATGAAGACCCCTTCTAAACTTGTAGAGGTGAGTCTTCCTATCAAAATGGATGATGGTTCTATCCATGCTTTCGAAGGATACCGTGTAATTCACAGTACTGCACTCGGACCCTCAAAAGGAGGAATTCGTTATTCACCTGCGGTTGATGCGGATGAAGTAAAAGCACTTGCTGCATGGATGACCTTTAAATGTGCCATTGCTGATATTCCTTACGGTGGAGCTAAAGGCGGAATTAATTGTGATCCGCATAAAATGTCGGTAGGCGAATTAGAAAGACTTACTCGCGCTTATACAGTAGCGATGTCGGATATTTTTGGAGTAGATAAAGATATTCCAGCACCAGATATGAATACAGGTCCTCGTGAAATGGCGTGGATCGTTGATGAGTTCTCTAAACTAAAAGGCAGTTTCACACCAGGAATTGTAACAGGAAAACCATTGCATTTGGGTGGATCATTAGGACGTGTTGAAGCAACAGGTCGTGGTGTTTGTACTTCTGCTTTAGAAGCGATGCATAAATTAAAAATGAAACCAGAGAAATGCAAAGCAGCAGTTCAAGGATTCGGAAACGTAGGTTCTATCTCTGCAAAACATTTTGCAATGCACGGAATCAAAGTGGTTGGAATCTCTGATCATACGGGTGCATTTTTTAATCCAAAAGGATTCGACATTGAAAAAATTATTGCCTACCGTGAGCAGAACAAAGGTATTTTGCAAGGATTTAAGGGTGGAGATTTAATCAGCAATGAAGATTTGTTAGAGCTGAATGTAGATATTCTTGCACCTTGCGCAACGGAAAATCAAATCACTGCTGTAAATGCTAACAATGTAAAAGCAAAACTGATTGTAGAAGGTGCTAACGGACCAACAACAGCCGGTGCTGATGAAATTTTACATAACAAAGGAGCTATTCTCATTCCAGATATCCTTGCTAACGGTGGTGGAGTAACGGTATCTTATTTTGAGTGGGTACAAAACCGAACAGGATATTATTACAGTGAAGACGAAATCAACAAACGTGCGGATCGCTGGATGAAACAAGCATTCCATAATGTTTGGAGTGTTTCACAACATTATAAAGTTTCTATGCGAATTGCTGCCTATATCTTCGCACTCGAAAAAGTTGCTAAAGGAATTCGTTCCCGAGGTAGTTATTAATTCATAGCCTTAAATTATTTCAAGCGCAGAGATTTTTCTCTGCGCTTTATGCTTAAACGCCCCTCTATCATGACCATCCATCGCGAAGGCTACACGATTCTAAGTATTACTACACTCTTCTTTTTACTGGTAAACGGATTAACCTATACGTTCTTTGCCAACAATACGGTTATCCTAAGTATCGTATTGGGAATAAGTTTAGTTTTCTTCTTATTAGTATTGCAATTCTTTCGTTTTCCAAAACGCAATCAATCGCTTGGAGAAAATTTGGTGATCTGTCCGTGTGATGGAAAAGTAGTGGTGATAGAAGAAACCATGGAGCCTGAATTCTTCAAAGACAAGAGGCTTCAGATTTCTGTATTCATGTCACCGATAAATGTACATGCTAACTGGTATCCAGTTTCTGGAAAAATTAGTTACCTACGTTATCATGAAGGCAAGTATTTAGTTGCTTGGCATCCTAAAGCGAGCACTGAAAATGAGAGAACAACTATCGTTATTCAAAAGGATACTAAGACTTCAGTGATGTGTCGTCAGATTGCAGGAGCTCTTGCAAAGCGAATTGTTTATTATCCCCATGAAAATGATATGGTTCGCCAAGGTGCTGAAATGGGTTTCATAAAATTTGGTTCACGCGTAGATATTTATCTTCCGCTGGGTACAAAAATAAATGTGGAGCTAGGTCAAAAAACAACTGGTGGTGTAACGATTCTTGCGGAGTTGTAACCTCTAAACTGCAGACTTTTTCTCTCTTATTAAAATAGTTGAGGATAGCAATTTTTCCGGCTATCAACTTGCTATTGAGCTCCGATTTTAGAATTAAAAAATCTAAATACAGTGGAAGAAATAAATTATTTCCATTGTCTCAATAACATATTCAGTACTACGCGATGAAATATATTTTTGTCAGTCATTTGATTTGCCACATATAACTGATGATAAACTTTTACAGGTTCTAATGTAAGCTCCTCTTTTAATGCATTCCTATACAGATCTCTGTTTTTTTTAAGTTCAGTCAATCGACTACGGAATTCACGCAAGGTAGTATCTGACTCCCAACTTCCTTCGGCAGTGTATTCACTCACCAATTCACATGGACGTAATTGAGATGCATACTGATCTGTTAGCTGATAAAAAACACGATTCAAATAAACATCTTTGCCCGCTTCCCAAGCACCTGAGTCTGCTGAAAACTGATACTTGCGGCACAATGAACTATCAATTCCATTCCAGATAAAAGAAGCCACTAGTTTTTTATGTAAGTCTTTTACTTTGCCCAAATCGGTTGACCAAAGGGTAGTGATATCGTCTTCTTTATTCACAGTTATTTCACTCTGCATGCCTCTGGTAATCGTTGCGATTCGTCGCCATCCCGGAAGCTCTTTAAACATATTATTATTTTTCTGAACATAAATAGTATTAATAATAATATTCCTTGCTGCAGCTTGTTCACAGGATTTAACGTATTCAAAATTGGCACCTGCAACCATTCCATTTCCGATTAGGAAAATAATTTTTACCGCATCATCTCTCTTCGACCAATTTAATTGTGTGATGCAATTATTAAGCGCGGCATGCACAATCTGATCACCTTTTTCGATAGAAGGTTTGAGGGTATACATTCTAGCCGCCACAAAATCAAAATTCGGGGTGAGGTCAGTAAATATTTTCACATAACCAGTATTTTTCCCAAAGCTGGGACGGGAAAAACCTACGAAAGAAATTCTCAAATCAGGAGCAGGTTCCATCTGTTGAATTTGATTAACGATCACCCAAAGTTGATCACGCATATCATTAATCAACCCATTGGTGCTTCCACTTAAATCTGCGCAAAAAACAATATCAAGTGGTCGTTGAACATTTTGATTTTGTGCATTCACTTTTGAACAGACACCACAAAATACAATCATGTATATCAAACAAAATCTCCCCCATTTATAACTCCCTAAAAATCGGAAAGCTGCAATTCTCAATTTACAGAAGGTAATCGTCACTGACATTTTACAAACTTACAAAGTTCTGCACCGAAAAAATAAAAAATCATCAGGATCTCAGAAAAGTTTTCAAGAATAAAATGATCATTACTTCATCAAATCCTTCACCGTAAGCGTCAATGCTTCCAGGGCTTTTTTGATATCCCAGTTATCACGATTCCGAGGTTCAACCCTATTGGAGATAGCGCGAATTTGCATAGATGGAATACGCATTAGATTACAGGCATAAAAAAAAGCTGCACCTTCCATACTTTCCAGATCTGCCGGAAATCTTTTTTTGATTAATGCAATAGAAGAATTATTCCCATGCACTTTATTCACGGTAATCCCAACAGCTTCGTCTAAAGTGGGGAGTGCAATTGCGTGCGGAAATGGAATTGGAATTAGCTCTTTATTTTTAAATGGTTCCTGATCGGGATCTGCCAGTTGAAGATCAAACAAATCCAAAAACGCATCATGATCCTCGGCACCAAGATCAGCAAAACAATCGCTCTTCACTTTTAAAACTTTGCCGAGAAGCCAATCTTCACGAAAAGTGCCTGCTAGTCCAATATTTAAAGCCATTTCGTAATGATGAGCCTGTAATCTGCATCCAAGTTGGAATGCCGTTGCCACAGATCCAACTCCTGTAATGAGCAATTCCACATCAAAACGACTGCTTTCCAAGGAAATAGAATGGCCGGGTAACACTTCGCCAATCGAGTCAGGAAAAAGACCTGAAGCTTCAGCAGAGGTGGCACTTACGATCAGTAAACGCATTTTCATTTTACGAAGATAGTTTAATGCACTAATTCAGAGTGGTTTCTGTCCATCAGTAGTTTCTCAAAATCAACTAATTTTGCAATTCTTTGTTAAGAGAGCAGAATTAAGATAAAAATCATGGTTTACATTACCCGAAGAGAACGATTTAATGCCGCCCATAAACTGTTTAAGCCAGAATGGAGTGATGAAAAGAACATGGAGATTTTTGGCAAATGTTCTAACCCCAACTGGCATGGACATAATTATGAACTCTATGTAACCGTAAAAGGTGAACCCGATGAGATGACTGGATTTGTAATTGATCTGAAATATTTGAGTTCATTGATCAAAGAAAGAGTCATTGACAAACTCGATCATAAAAACGTGAACATGGATGTTGATTTCATGAAAGGAAGAATGGCCTCTACAGAAATACTTGCACTTGCTATTTGGGAACAAATTGAAGGACCAGTAAATGAAAAAGGCTGTGCGTTGCATTGCGTTAAACTTTACGAAACAGAAAATAATTTCGTGGAGTATTTTGGGAAATAATTTTAAAAAAATAAAATCCTGTGGCCACCAAGAAAAAGAAAAATGAGGAGCCGGAAGAATTATTAGGTTACGAAAAAATCGAACTATATAATCCCGGAAAACTTCTCCGTATCTCTGGACATTACGAACATATTCTTAAAGATTTGGGTGAAGATCCGTCGCGAGATGGGTTGTTAAAAACGCCAGAGCGTGTAGGAAAAGCTTTGCAATTTCTTACTCATGGTTATGATCTTGATCCAGTAGCAATTTTGAATTCAGCAAAGTTCAAAGAAGATTATAAACAGATGGTGATCGTAAAAGATATCGAGATCTATTCAATGTGTGAACATCATATGTTGCCCTTCTTCGGTAAGGCACATATTGCTTATATTCCTAATCAATATATCGTTGGTTTAAGTAAGATTCCTAGAGTAGCGGATGCATTTGCAAGAAGGTTACAAGTACAAGAAAGGCTCACTACAGAAATCCGTGATTGCATTCAAGAAACTTTAAAACCATTAGGTGTTGCAGTTGTAATTGAAGCACAACATTTGTGTATGCAGATGAGAGGGATTCAAAAACAAAATTCGATCACTACGACCTCTGCATTTACGGGTGAATTTGAAAACGATAGAACGCGCAGTGAATTCATCAGTCTGATCACATCAGGACGACATTAATATTCGTAGTAATTACAATCAACGACCTTAACTTCAATGCAACCTACACTATGAAAGCATTTATCTTCCCCGGACAGGGTTCACAATTTGTTGGAATGGGCAAAGACCTGTACGAAAATTCAACACAGGCTAAAGAGCTCTTTGAACAGGCCAATGAGATCATCGGTTTCCGAATTTCAGATCTGATGTTTTCGGGAACTGATGAAGATCTAAAACAAACCAATGTCACGCAACCTTCGATTTTTATTCATTCTGTAATACTTGCGAAAACACTTGGTGAAACATTCAAACCAGAAATGGTGGCTGGGCATTCATTAGGAGAATTCTCCGCATTAGTTGCAAACCAAACCCTAACTTTTGAAGATGGATTACGCTTAGTAATTGAACGTGCGAATGCCATGCAAGAAGCTTGTGAAATTGAACCCGGTACGATGGCGGCTGTTCTTGGAATGGAAGATCACAAAGTAGAAGAAATTTGTGCGGCGATTGATAAAATTGTAGTCGCGGCTAATTATAACTGTCCCGGACAACTTGTTATTTCAGGTACCTTAGAAGGTGTGAAAGAAGCTTGCGAAAAACTAACTGCTGCTGGTGCAAAACGCGCTTTGATGTTGAATGTAGGAGGAGCCTTTCATAGCCCATTGATGGGACCTGCAAGAGATCGACTGGCGGAAGCAATCGAGAATGCCACATTTCAAACTCCAAGTTGTCCTGTGTATCAGAATGTAACGGCAATGCCTCACCGAAACATAGATGAAATCAGGAGAAATCTAATTGCACAATTAACTGCGCCTGTTCGTTGGACTCAGATTATTCAACAAATGGTAAGTGACGGAGCATCCTCATTTACCGAGGTTGGTCCAGGGAAAATTCTACAAGGACTCGTAAAAAAAATCAACAAAGAATCAGAAGTACTTTCCGCTTAACACTTCAAGCCGTAACATTTCCTTCCAACAACATCCTCTTACATTATGGAACTCCATCCTTTAAATGCTATATCTCCTATCGACGGTCGTTACCGTAAGGTTTGTGAAGAGCTTGCCTTATACTTTTCAGAAGAAGCTTTAATGAGATACCGTGTAATGGTGGAAGTAGAATATTTCATCGAACTCTGCGAGATCCCATTACCACAGTTAGCTAGCGTTTCCAAGAATAGTTTTTCATCCTTGCGAAAACTCTATCATGATTTTAGCCATGAAGATGCATTGCGCATTAAAAGCATTGAAAAAACAACCAATCATGATGTAAAAGCCGTAGAGTATTTTCTAAAAGAACAATTTGATAAAATCGGACTGCTAGAATACAAGGAATTCATCCACTTTGGACTCACCAGTCAGGATATCAACAATACAGCTATTCCGTTATCCCTACTAGAAGCTGTTAAAATTATTTACCTTCCTGAGATTAAAGCAATTTGTGATCGATTAGCCATCATATCTACCGATTGGAAAGACATTCCAATGTTAGCAAGAACACATGGACAACCGGCATCTCCTACCCGACTTGGAAAGGAAATTTTCATTTTCCATCATCGCATAAATACGCAGCTTGAGTTAATGAAAGGCATTGCCTATTCGGCAAAATTTGGCGGAGCAACAGGAAATTTCAATGCTCACGTTATCGCCTATCCGCAAATTGATTGGATCACTTTTTCGGATCGATTTATTTCTAGATTAGGATTACAAAGAAATGCCTACACGACCCAGATTGAACACTACGACAACATGGCCGCAATGTTCGATACGATGAAAAGAATCAATACGATCTTGACGGATCTCTGTCGGGATATGTGGTCTTATATTTCCATGAATTACTTCACTCAGATCGTAGTTGCGAATGAAGTAGGATCTTCGGCAATGCCCCATAAAGTTAATCCCATAGATTTCGAAAATGCTGAGGGAAATCTAGGCATGGCGAATGCGCTTTTAGAACATTTGGCAGCTAAACTTCCGATCTCCAGATTACAAAGGGATTTAACGGATTCTACTGTGCTCCGTAATATCGGAGTTCCCTTTGCACATACTTTGATTGCTTCCAAATCATTATTAAAAGGACTTTCAAAAGTGAAAGTAAATGAAGCGGCTATTCGTGCTGATCTCGATGATAACTGGGCCGTAGTTGCGGAAGGAATTCAAACAATTTTACGCAGAGAGGGTTATCCAAATCCTTATGAAGCCTTAAAGCAACTTACCCGAACAGGAGCGAAAATCAATAAGGAAACTATTAAAGATTTTGTCAATAATCTTGAGGTCTCCGAATCCGTAAAAGAGGAATTGCAAAGTATTACTCCTTACAATTACACGGGAGTACAGAAGCCTTTCTAACGCTTTATAAATGATCCGCATTGTATACTTTTCAGGAATGCTACTTTGCAGTGCTTACACCTGTGATATGCGGTTATGAAAGCTAGTAAACATGAAGATGTAGATCGTATTTTGATTCTCCCCACGGGTATTTGCCAATTTTCAAGATGAACATCTAACTGCGGAGTTGTTTTAACAGGTATTTCCTTAATTTAGCAGTTGAGATGATCGCTATTGTTAGTAGATCATTGAAAATCCCCAATCTCTTTAATCCACCACATACATGTTAAAAAATTACTTTATTAACGGATTGCTAATCCTTATTTTGTGCTGCACAACACATCTCAATGCTCAACAAAGTAGTTTGCTTTTTGATGGAGTGAATGATAAAGTTACAGTACCGGCATCTGCTGCATTTAATTCGCCGAATACATTAACCTTGGAAGCGTGGATAAATGCTTCAGTTTGGAAAGCCCAATCCTTTCAAGGTACGATTATCGGAAAAGATAACACGAATACTAGCGGTTATGTATTGCGTTGTGGATCCAATGGTAAATTAAGTTTTACGGTAGGTATCAGTAGCACATGGACAGAAGTAGTTAGTAATCCAATAATGCAAACAAATATTTGGTATCACGTAGCTGCGGTATTTGATAATGGAACTCTGCTTATCTATATTAATGGAAATTTGGAAGGAACCACAACCACAGCAGGTATGGCACCCATCACTAATTCTACTGTTGGAATGTTAATAGGAGAAAGCAGTGGTTATGCAGGACGTGTTTTTCAAGGTTTTATTGATGAAGTAAGAGTATGGAATGTTGCCAGAACACAATCAGAAATTATTGCAAATGACACCGTAAATCTTCCCAATAATGAGCCCGGTTTAGTGGCGTATTATAAATTCAATCAACTAACAGGTATCACTACGCCTAATGAAATTACTGCAACAACAAATAGCATAGGTACTCTCGTCAATTTTCCTGCAAACCCATGGGGACCTGGTTATTCCATCGGTGGTGCTGATTTAAATGCGAATGCTGTAATTTCTCCTGACCGCATTACATTCTATAGTGGATCTTCAAGAGTAAGAGCTTCTTTCACCAATAACGGAACAGATACGATCAGCAATTTCACGGTTGGTTACCAATTAAATGGTGGTACTCCGGTTATTGAAACCATTACGCAATCCCTTCCGCCTAATCAAAAATTGATCTATGCATTTAACAATGTAGTTGAAGCATCTATTGTACCTACGAGTACCTTGAAAGTATTTTGCAATCTCAGTAATGATTACAATCCATTAAATGACACTGCAACTTATGTGTATATAAAACCTACTGGAAATAATAATACCATTCCATTATTTTCTGCAGTGCGACATGATTTTGGTGCTAATGGACAATCACATTTAGCTACGGTACCCTTGCCTGATGAGAATACAAAATACAGTCAAATCATCATGAACATCAGCGTAAGTTGTCCGCCGAGTGGATGTGACCCATGGGATCAGCCCGCAAAAATATCACTCGCAAAAGATGGACAAACTTATGAGTTAGCCCGATTCATTACTCCATACGGAATGGGTTGTGGACCATGGACAGTTGATGTAACAAGTTTTAAATCGCTACTTACTGGAGCTTGCAATTTTGAATCTTATATTCAAGTATGGGGACAAAATGGTTGGTTGTTAAATGTATCCTTAACTTTTGTGGAAGCAGGCATAGCTTTTCCCTATCAAAAAGTAACGCGACTCTGGGAAACGGATAATTGGGTGTATGGAGATCCAGGAATTTCTTATGATTTGCCACAGGATACCATCACAACAAATAGTTTAACTCAGGAATTAGAATTACGCATGACTAACTCTGGACATGGTCAGGCGAATACTGATAATGCAGCTGAATTTTCTCAGAAGACACATACGTTTGTAGTTAATAATGCGAATGTTGGCACTCAATATCTGTGGAAGGCGAACTGTGCACAAAACACCTGTGCGAATCAAGCAGGGACATGGCTTTACAACAGAGCGGGATGGTGTCCAGGACAAGCTGTTGATCCTTACTTTCTGAATCTCACACCACAGTTAACACCGGGATCTGATATTCTAATAGATTATGTTTTACAACCTTATACCAATCTATTGAATACAGGATACAACGGAGGAAGTCATACTGAACCGCATTATAAAATCCATGCATTCCTGGTTGAAAAATCGAATCAGTATATTGATGGAACTTCTTACATTAATGCTGCTGCCACAAAAATTACATACCCTTTAACGGACGCAGATCTTACAACATCTACCTTAGTGAAAGTGATGATCTACAATACAGGAACAACTGTTATTACACAACCTACCATTTATTACTTTGTAAATGGAGGACAATCAGCAGCAGAAACTCCTACGCTCACTATAAATCCCGGAGATAGTTTAGAGTATACTTTCAGCACAGTTTCAAATTTTACAGCAGGACAAGAAGTACATCTTGCGGCACTTGTTGCTGCTTTAGGAGATCAGGCAAGTAGTGATGATGTTGCGTCAGTAGTCATCAACAGCACTGTTGGAATCGAAGAAAATAATGCTGGCAAAGAAATCACTATTTACCCAAATCCTTCTAGTGGAGCTTTCACTGTAAAATTTGCTTCAGCAACCGGAAATTCTGAAA
Source organism: Bacteroidia bacterium (assembly GCA_038320345.1). Lineage (GTDB taxonomy): Bacteria > Bacteroidota > Bacteroidia > AKYH767-A > OLB10 > JBBQED01. The sequence goes on along the minus strand of JBBQED010000015.1, from coordinate 36,506 downwards.
TTGCCATCGTGGATATGATTGGTAAAACAGTATACCAAACATCACCGATCAAGGATCAACTAAACCTTGGCGTTACCATCAGCCAACGCTTTGATGCTGGTACTTACTTGATTGTTATCAAAACAAATTCAGGAATTTATTATCAGAAACTGATTATCAACTAATAGGAATCTACCGAGTAATTGAAGAATTACTTTTACTACTAATCAATACCAGAACTGCTTCTAATCCTATTAGGAGCAGTTTTTATTTGATCATGTGCTGAAATTTGTGGAGCAGTGAAAAAACCAATTTAAATTTTAACGCTATCGGAAAAAATAGTATGGAAAGGCTTACAAAAATAAATCTGAAACCTACCCTTTAAAATCCAGTATTTAAGAATTTAAGCAGGTTGAAACTGAATCAAATTTAAAATCGCAGGGCGAAAAAAATCACTGCCAACCAGTAGCAAGCACATCAGCAATATGTGCGGTTTTTAAATTGTAGTTGTTTTTATGAATGACACCATTCAGGTGCATCAAACAATCATAATCCGTTGAGATAATAATATTGGCACCTTCATTTGTAGCAGCTTTAATCACTTCTTCCGCCATTTGAACGGTCAATTTTTCATCTTTACGATCTAAACCACCACCGAGTCCACAGCATGGCAGGCTAGAATTCCCCATGTTTAACATTTCTAGATCACGCACATTGGACAGGAGCATGCGAGGAGCCTCTTTAATTCCAAGATCATGAACAGCGGAGCAGGAATCGAGAAACACTGCTTTACCGGGATAGCGCGCACCTAGGTCAGAGGCATTCAACACATTAACGAGAAAATCAGAAAATTCATACATATGTTTCTGCACCATTTTATACTCATTATGCAGAGAAGTATTATGAAAGATGGAAGCATACTGATTTTTCACGGTAGCAACGCAAGTAGAAGCAGGACAAACGATATAACGATCTTCCTGAAATTCACGAATTAACTTCTCTCCCACTTCTTTGCAATGATCCCAATATCCATCTTCAAAAGCAGGACGACCGCAACAGGTTTGCTCGATATTATAGTTTACACCACAATTTAATCGCTCCAAGACTTTCACCATACTTTGTGCAGTGCCCGGATAGAACTGGTCAATATAACAAGGGATAAATATGTCGACGATCAATTTTGTAAATTTTATAATCCGGAAAGCCGGAAGATGATTTAAGGTAGTTCAGCAGAGGTTTAGAAATTTTATCGAAGTACTTTTCCCATGATTGTATTTCGTTGAACACGCAGCAACAAAATTATCCCAATTATGAAGAAGGCAGTTAGAACAAGGATAGAATTTCGCATACTCCCACTTATCTCATTGATAAAGCCGAAGATAAATGTTCCTAGTACAGTTCCTATTTTATCACAAACATCATAAAAACTAAAATAAGAAGCATGATCTTCTGTTTCGGGTAATAATTTGGAATAAGTAGAACGAGATAAAGATTGAATTCCACCCATTACAAGTCCCACAACGGCAGCGAGTCCAATGAACATCGTTTGCTCATCTACACCATATTTTTTATCACATAAATAAGCACCAAAACAAATCAAGATCCAAATGAAAATGGCAATCATTAATGCTTTAATATTTCCAAATCTTTTTGAAAGTGAACTAAAAAGGTAAGCACCACCGATTGCTACAAACTGAATAATCAAAATGATCATAATCAGAATATCAGACTTCAAATGCAATTCGCTAGTACCAAAAAGTGTAGCCACATACATTACCGTTTGAGTACCCATATTGTAAAAGAAAAACGAACCAAGAAATGATTTCAGGCGTGGAGTTTCTTTTAATTCTCCCCAAACTTTTCGCAGTTCCTGATAACCTTTCGTGAAAATATTGCCTTGGGATTTTTTATTGAACACATTATTAGGAAGTACACTAAAAGTAATCTGAGCAAATCCTAGCCACCAAATTCCTACGAGTAAAAATGCGAGGCGAGTAGCAAATCCGCTCTCAATATTACCATACCAAGTTGGAAATAAAATCATCGTTAAACAAAAAATTAACAATAAAGAACTTCCAATATAACCCATTGCATAACCACGAGCACTTACTTTATCTTGATCTTCCGGTTCAGCAATTTCGGGAAGATAAGCGTTATAAAAAACTATACTCCCTGCATAACCCACTGCAGCAAATACAGATCCGAAAACGCCGATCCATAAATTTTCGGTCCCCGTAAAGAAGAAGAGTGATGCACAAGATAATGCACCCAAGGTGCTGAAGAAAAACATAAATCGCTTTTTATGTCCGCTGTAATCTGCCATCGATGAAAGCATCGGTGACAATAACGCAATCAAGAGAAATGCAATAGAAATAGAATAGGTTTGTAGCGAATCACTGTTAAATGTTCTTCCTAAAAAAACAACGTCCTTCGATTTTTCAGTGGTCGTTACTGCATTAAAATAAATGGGAAAGAGTGCGGACGTAATTACGAGAGAATACGCAGAATTAGCACAATCGTATAATGCCCAAGCACGAATAGTTCTCTTATCTCCCTTAATGATTGTTGCCATAGCGCTCAGCGGTTAAAAATAGAGAAAAGGCGGGTTCCTGACCAAATCCCTACAAAACCCAACTAAAGCCGAGTGTTATACGCAGTGAGCCGTTACTTACTTGACCATCATTAGGATACGGAACGGTAGTTTGAATAAACTGACAAAAATCGAAGGTAACGATTCCCATTTTATATAAATCTGGAGTAGATCCGGCATCTTTATCATAAACTTCGATGGTTATTGGAGCTGATAAATCTCTGATCAATTGAGGAATAGGCAAATAAATGGTACCGGTAGTACTATTTGGGAGCACCGTAGGTACATCAACAATTGAATCTGTACCAATTTTGATAATCACTTTTAGATCTGGCGCATCATTAGGATCCCAATCATTACCATTAGGGCCTAAGGGAGGAGTTTGAGTAAAAGTAATGCTCGTTAAATTAACTTTCTTATAAACGGTTACCGGCACATGTTGCGTTACCTCTCCCTGCTGACTTCCTTTATGCGCTATTGCCTTTACCTCATAACAGCTATAAGCCGAGTAAGTATGAGAAACCGTGAAACCTGTAGCATAGGTAGAGTCCCCAAAATCCCAAGTTACTTCATCCGCATCAGGAGCTGTAGCAGTAAAGGTGACTTGTTGAGGTGATGGACCTAGTCCACCTGTAAAAGTAAATCCTATATAAGGTAAATCTGCAGGCGATGAATTATCTTTTTTGCAGGCAGCAACAAATACCAGACAAAATAAGAAGAAACAATATTTCATAGAACAAATATAAGGAGGAATGAAGTACGAGCGAAAAAGCACTATAATGGTTAGTCATTTTTGGGGCGCCTGCCTTCGGCATTGGGCTATCCGCTCATACTCCTCACACGGCTAAAGCCGTGCTGCGGGGTAACCGCTCCTATCCCTGGCGCAAATACGGACAAAAAAATTTACCTGCAACTGTGGCATTCACATCGTAGATGGTTAGTACCGCAAAAAAAGTTTTGTGTTTAGCGTTTTAAGATTGAGCCGAAACGAATAATTTTCTACTGAAATTAGTTTCAAGGGGAATCTATGATTACCGCCCCGCAGTAAATTTCAAGAACTAAAAATGAATAGTCGGTTATTAAATACTTATATTCGTTTAGTAAAATCAAATGTAAAGTCTAGGCATTTAAAACTTATCGTGAATTAATGAAAAGGCTTTTAATAATTTTTGGCTTTTGTTTATCATTAGTTATGACTCTTTAAGAATTATGGCGTTGGAATTTACTGGTGCGCCTATTTCTGATTCCAGTGGTAATTTATTGTTCTATACGAATGGAGTCTGGATTGCCGATGCAAGCAATGATACTATGCAAAACGGAAATGGATTAAATCGAAGTTCGTATACTACATCGGTGTACAATACAAGCATTAGAGTTACTGGTGCTGATGTAGTGCTACCCGACCCTGGTAATATCAATCAATATTATTTGATTCATGAAACACCAGGGGACATTGATACCCCCTTTCCGGATTATATATATTATTCGCTAATTAATAAAACATTGAATAATGGCTTAGGCGTTGTTACAGTAAAAAATCAAATACTAGTTGCAGATACGCTTTTACTTGGTCAGAAAAATGTTTGTCGACATGCCAACGGAAGAGATTGGTGGGTTATGCTGCTTTATACAACTAAATTAAATTCTGGTTGCTACTTTGTAAAAGTCACGAGTGATTTTGGCGCAACACAAACTAAAAGATTGATGATTTTAAAATAAATTGAAATGAATCAATTTGGTCCGCGATAGTTATCGGGATTTAGGGATTTGGTAATGAATAATTGTAACTCAAATACTGATCTGTAATTTTTGCTTCTTTAATTGTTTAAGAATTCGCAATTCCTTCATCGTATATCGTATGTCGTTCCGAATGCGATCGCTATAGGGACTATCGCAGATCGAACATAAACAGAAAACATTGAACATTGTTTTGCGCCAGGGATAGGAATGGAAATCCTTTCCCGATTTTTCATCGGGAAAGATTGGAATGGATAGCCCAGTGCCGCAGGCAGGCGCCCAAATAATTTGAGAACTTGAATTTAGGAATGAAAGAAAAACTAATTTTCGTAGGCAGTAATTTGGAGAGTCTATTTAGTGCTGATTAAGCTTTCACTTGTGAACGAATAATATTTAATGCTCCGCCGGCTTTAAACCACTCAATCTGATTTTCGTTGTAAGTATGATTCACATTGAACTCTTCGCGTGAACCATCTTTATGATTCAATGCAATAGTTAACTGAACTCCGGGAGCGAATGAAGTGAGTCCTAAGATTTCAATCACATCATCTTCCAAAATTTTATTGTAATCTTCTTTATTCGCGAATGTAAGTCCTAACATCCCTTGCTTTTTCAAATTGGTTTCATGAATTCTTGCAAATGATTTAACAAGAATAGCACGAACACCTAAGTGACGAGGTTCCATAGCTGCATGTTCACGACTTGATCCTTCTCCATAATTTTCATCACCCACTACAATAGTACCAATACCCGCAGCTTTGTATGCACGCTGTACACCAGGTACTGTTCCGTACGTATTATCGAGTTGATTTTTTACAGTATCCGTTTGTTCATTAAAGAAATTTAATGCTCCAATCAGCATATTGTTACTAATGTTATCGAGATGTCCGCGGAACTTCAACCACGGGCCAGCCATAGAGATGTGATCCGTAGTACATTTTCCTTTCACTTTAATTAGTAACCTCAATCCTTTCAAATCAACACCTTCCCAAGCCGCAAAAGGATCAAGTAATTGCAAACGATCGCTGTTAGGATCTACGACTACTTGTACAGATCTTCCATCGGCAGCAGGAGCTTGAAAACCTGCATCACCCACATCAAATCCACGCGGTGGTAATTCAAGTCCTGTAGGTTCGTTCAATTTTACTTTCTCACCTTTATCATTGGTCAGAAAATCAGTCATTGGATTAAAAGTAAGATCGCCAGCAATTGCCAATGCAGTTACTACTTCCGGCGACGCCACAAATGCATGTGTATTTGGATTTCCATCATTACGCTTTGCGAAATTTCTATTGAAGGAAGTGATGATAGAATTTTTACGAGTAGGATCAGTAGTGTGTCGTGCCCATTGTCCGATACATGGTCCGCAGGCATTTGCCAATACTACACCACCCATCTGTGTGAATGTATCCAGGAAACCATCGCGCTCCACTGTAAAACGAACGAGTTCAGAGCCCGGAGTAATGGTGAATTCACTCTTCGCTTTTAGTCCTTTATCAACTGCTTGTTTCGCTAAGGAAGCCGCACGGGAAATATCTTCATAAGAAGAATTAGTACATGAACCAATCAAACCCACTTCTAAAGTAGCAGGCCAATTATTTTCTTTTACTGCTGCTGCAAACTTACTGATGGGCCATGCCAAGTCTGGAGTAAATGGACCGTTAATATGAGGTTCTAATTCACTAAGATTAATTTCAACCACCTGATCAAAATATTTTTCAGGATCAGCATACACGGCAGCATCACCACGCAAATGATCACGCACTGCATCAGCAGCGTCTGCCACCTCTGCCCTACTAGTACCGCGCAAGTACTCACTCATCTTTTGATCGTAACCGAAGATTGAAGTAGTAGCTCCTATTTCAGCGCCCATATTACAGATCGTTCCTTTTCCTGTACATGAAATACTATCAGCGCCCTCACCAAAGTATTCAACGATGGCATCCGTACCACCTTTGACCGTAAGAATTCCTGCTACTTTCAAGATCACATCTTTTGCAGATGTCCAGCCATTTAATTTACCGGTTAGTTTCACACCAATAATTCGTGGAAACTTGAGTTCCCAAGGAAGTCCCGCCATTACATCACAGGCATCGGCACCTCCCACTCCAATCGCCACCATACCCAAACCACCCGCATTAACGGTATGGGAGTCGGTACCAATCATTAATCCACCGGGGAAGGCATAATTTTCCAGAATCACTTGGTGGATGATTCCAGCACCGGGTTTCCAAAAACCGATTCCATATTTGTTAGAAACGGATGAGAGGAAATCATAAACTTCTTTATTCTTATCATTGGCTTTAGCCAAATCGGCAACAGCACCATTTTCGGCTTGGATGAGGTGATCGCAATGTACCGTACTCGGAACAGCAACTTGAAGACGACCAGCCTGCATAAACTGCAGGAGAGCCATCTGTGCCGTTGCATCCTGCATGGCTACACGATCCGGATTAAAATCAACATAACTTTTGCCTCTGTTAAAAGGAGTACTCGGAACAGCCTCACTCAGATGAGCATATAAAATTTTCTCTGTCAAAGTCATAGGACGATTGAGGAGAGTGCGTGCCGAATCTAGTTTAGCGGGGAGGCCGGCATAAAGCCTCTTAATCATATCGAGATCGAATACCATATTGTAAATGAGGAATTTAGAGGTAATACCCTGACTATTAGGTCACCATAATTTAGTAGTGCGAAGATAAGAAATTAGGGAGGAAATTGAAGAGAATTGCCAGGAAAATTATGAAAGAAAAAGCAATGTTCATCTAACCCATAATAGAATCAAATTAAGAATTGAATCGACTCCAATCTCAAGCTCAAAAAAGAGTTTGAAGTTCACAATTAATTGTTCAAAGTTCACTGTTCACTGATTAAAGTTAAAAATACACTGTTCCCTGTTTAAATTTCAAAGTTTACTGTTTAAAGTTCCTGTTTGTCGATTGAAAAAATGAATTTTTCATGCTATTGGCTTCAAGGGGAATCTATGATTCCCGCCCCGGAGTAAATTTCGAGAACTAAAAATGGATAGTCGGTTGTTAAATGTTTATATTCGTTTAATATATATTACAACAGGCAACTCAACATTAACATTGCATACTATTGAATATCCGGATAGTTCTGGAATGGCATGTCAAGTAAATCAACATTCTGTAACCTTACCAACATATAACAATAGTACCTGCCCTACCTATATCAATTATTATTTAGGCCCTGTAGTTGGTAGTGTATGCGATAGTTTGAGTGTGGGGTTAAATGAGCCCAGCGGTACAATAGATTTATCAGTTAGTATACACCCCAACCCCGCAAAGGATCAATTTTACTTGGGCTATAGTTTGCCGGGCAATAAAGATGGTTGGTTAGATATTACCGATGCCGGTGGTAGGGTGATAATTCATCGGCGTTTGTACTGGAGCAATAAATCATTGTTGCTTTACACAACTGAATTAAATTCCGGTTGCTATTTTGTAAAAGTTACGAGTGATTTGGGTGCAACACAAATGAAATGCTTGATGGTTTTAAAATAAATTGAAATGAATCAATTTGGTCCGCAGTAGCTATCGCGGATTTGGTAATGAATTATTGTAACTCGAATACTGATTTGTGATTTTGGCTCCGGTTATTTTAATAAATTGAACACGAAGGTGAAAAAATGAAAAAAAACAGAAAACAATTAACGAAGTTTACCTCTTATAGTTTTCATTAACCTATTTTTTTACCAATTAATTTGAGAGTAAGAATTCGAATTTGCTTTCTGTTTCAAAATTATCTCCATAAAAAATAATGTAAGCTAAACAATGGCAAAAAATAGTTTACAATAAATCTCTTTAATAAAAAATACCCTGAGAGAATCAGGGTATTTTAAGGATTTACAATTTTAAATCTTCTAGACTATTTTTCAGCAGGAACTACAGCCGGTCGCAATGGACCTTCGAAATTTTTCTTAACAAATGCTAACACTTTGGCATGCGCTTCTTCAGAAAATGCTTTCATGTACTTCGGATTACTTGGGTTGGCAAAAGCATGATCAGCATCGTAATTTACGACCGTTAATGTTTTACCTGCTGTTTTCATATCCGCTTCAAATTGTGTTACTACTTCAGGAGTAATCCACTGATCTTTCTTAGCAAATATTCCTAAAACAGGACCTTGGATTTGAGCCAATTTCGCTTGATCTTTTTCTGGCATCCCATAATACATCACTGCACCATAACCTTGTTGACCCGCCATAATAGCCGCTTGTAAACTCCATCCGCCTCCCATGCACCATCCAATAGTTTGCACCTTACCGAACTTTCCAACATAATCCAAAGCGGCTGTGATAATGGCTCTAGCTCTATCATCTTTCATACTCTGCATCATTTTTCCTGCATCATCTGGATTAGTAGCAACTTGTCCATCATAAAGATCCATTGCGATCACTGTGAAGCCTGTCTCTTTATGTAGACGTTCTGCTTCTCTTTTGATGTAATCGTTTAATCCCCACCACTCATGAAACATAAGAATAACTTTACCTTGACTAGGACCAGATTTTACTTCAAAAATTTTCGTTTCTTTTCCATCTGTTGTTTTCAGACTTAACATTTTTCCGATTTCAGCTTGAAAGTCGAGAGGTAATGGAGCCAAATGACTTGCAACAAAAGCTTTTTCATTTCCTAGATCAGCAAATGCCATGGTAGTTGACGATGACATTGAACAACAGGATTTCTGCGCATGGCTAAAGCCAGTGGTAAGAAGTAGTAAGAGGAGAATGCTACTGTACTTTTTCATAATCAATATTTTTGTTTCAAATTTAGTTAGATAATCAAGTAAACAAACATTTCGAATATAAGTTTTACGAGTATAACACTATCCATGAAGGCTTGAAAACCACTCATCTAAGAACCGGAATTTGTTTAAAGGGCTAAAAGCCTAAAAATCCCGGTTTGTATTGGGTTTAGCATAGTGAAATTTCCTATTTTCGGCTACCCTTTATCGCTCTACAACATGAATTACTGGCTCGTTAAGTCAGAACCGTTTAAATATTCCTGGACTCAATTTGAAAAAGATGGCCTTGCCAGCTGGGATGGAGTCCGTAATTATGGTGCTCGAAACAACCTGAGAAGCATGAAAAAAGGCGATCTCGTGCTTTGGTATCATAGTAACGAAGGATTAGAAATTGTTGGGATTGCTAAAGTCAGTAAGGAGCACTATCAAGACCCAACTACCGATAATCCTAATTGGCTTGCTGTGGATTTAAAGCCTTTTAAGAAACTTAAGAATCCGGTAACGCTCATCACCGTAAAAGCTGAACCTCGTTTGAAAGATGTGGAGTTGGTTCGCCTTAGCCGACTTTCAGTGGCCTCCATCAAACCAGAAGAGTTTGATGTGATCCTTGAGCTATCAGCATTGAAAGTAAAGAAATAGAGGTATAGTATTATTTAACCAATACAAGAACTTAACGTATGCGTAGAATTATAGTACTCCTTATTTTTTCATTTTTCAGCATCACACAAATTTCTGCACAAACGGGAAGTATTAAAGGATTTGTATATGACAAAGAAAGTGGTGAACCTATTTTATTTACGCCTGTATTTCTGAAAGGAACAAACTACGGAACCAGTACCGATGTAAATGGTTATTACAACCTCACTAGAATTCCAGCAGGTGTTTACACATTAACTGCAACTGCAATAGGATTTGACAGCGCTTTTGCCAGCATGACGGTCAAAGAAAATGATATCCTATCGAAACAACTCTTTCTTAAAAAAGGAACTATCAATTTGAAAGAAATTGATGTGTCGGCAGAAAAAATTGCACAACGTACCGAAGTTCAGACTTCCGTGAATAAAATTACACCTAAGGAAATTAAACTTGTACCCTCTATTGGTGGTGATCCTGATTTAGCACAATACCTACAAGTATTACCAGGAGTAGTATTTAGTGGAGACCAAGGAGGACAGCTTTATATCCGCGGTGGAACGCCCGTTATGAATAAAGTTTTACTAGATGGAATGATTATTTACAACCCCTTCCACTCTATCGGATTGTTTTCCGTTTTCGATACCGACATCCTGAAAAATGCAGATGTATATACTGGAGGTTTTAATGCAGAATATGGAGGAAGAATTTCATCGGTGATGGATATTACTACGCGTGATGGAAATAAAAAACGCATTGGAGGAAAAATTTCAGCAAGCACTTTCGGATCAAAAGTATTGGTAGAAGGACCTCTTAAAAAACAGGATGAAAGCGGTAGTGGTTCTACCTCCTTTGTTTTTTCTTATAAAAATTCTTATTTAGATAAATCTTCTAAAACTTTTTATGAATACGCCAACAAAGACGGGCTTCCATATAGCTTTTCAGATCTGTATTCTAAAATTTCAATCAACGGAGAGAACGGAAGTAAAGTAAGTTTCTTTGGTTTTAATTTTCAAGATGATGCCAAGTTTCAGAACATTGCAAATATTGATTGGAAGTCGAATGGTTTCGGAAGCAACTTCGTATTAGTTCCTCAGGGTTCCAATACTTTAATTGATGGTGTTTTTGCTTACTCAGGATACAAGATCAATCAGCAAGAAGCCGACGAAAAACCACGGAATAGTGCTATCAATGGATTTAATCTGGGATTAAACCTCACCAGTTTTTACAACCGTGATGAGATGAAATTTGGATTTGAGGTTTTAGGATTTAAAACTGAGTACAAAGCGTATTCGATAACGAATGTTAAATCAGAACAAATAGAAAACACTACAGAGTTTGGAACATTTTTACGCTACCGTATCACAAGAGATAAAATCGTAATTGAGCCGAGCATACGTTTACATTATTACGCTTCACTTTCTGAATTTTCACCAGAACCCCGCATAGGAGTGAAATGGAATGTAAGTAATAAATTCAGAATGAAAGCAGCAGCAGGAATGTATTCACAGAATTTGATGAGTACTAGTTCCGATCGTGATGTTGTGAATTTATTTTATGGTTTTCTGTCCGGTCCTGAAAGTTTACCAGAAGAATTCAGAGGGAAAGAAGTAAAAAGCAGGTTACAGAAAGCCAGAGACCTCATCCTTGGATTTGAAGCAGACCTACATACTCATTTGAGTTTAAATGTGGAAGGATATTACAAGTATTTCCCACAAGTAACCAATACAAACAGAGACAAAGTTTATCCTGACAATGGAACCTACTCCAATCAACCAGATTATTTAGTCAAAGATTTTATTGTTGAGAGAGGCAAATCCTATGGTGTAGATTTCGTTTTGAAATATGAATATAAACGCCTTTATCTCTGGGCTGTATATTCTCATGGATATGTTACGCGTCAGGATGAAATCAGGACTTATCATCCACATTTCGATCGAAGAAATAATATGAACTTAGTAGGTTCTTATACCTTCGGTAAAAAATTGAATTGGGAATTTAATGTAAGATGGAATTATGGTTCAGGATTTCCATTTACTAAAACAGCAGGATATTATGAATATTTGAATTTCCAAAATGGATTATACACCAATATCAACACTGACAATGGAAATCTGGGTATTATCTACGGAGATTTAAACAAAGGACAACTACCAGATTACCATCGGATGGATTTAAGTTTGAAGAAAACCTTTGCCATTGGTAAGAATTCCAATTTGGAAGTGACCGCAAGCGTGATCAATGTTTACAATCGATCCAACATCTTCTATTTTGACAGAGTACGCTATAAACGTGTTGATCAGTTACCAGCACTACCCTCTTTAGGAGCAAATCTGACGTTTTAACGGTTTATGTAGATAGGTTAACTAAATTCACCTACTCAATGGAAGATCCTAACCTTAAAGACCGATCTACTTGGCGCTTTTACTGGCTTCCGGTAATCCTGATGATCCCCTTAATTTGGATCATCTGCCGCTTGACAGGTTTCAATGGATTATATGGGCAGGACAGCCATGAATATTTACGGTATTCAAAAGCAATTGCTTCTTTTCTAACTGGAGGAACAGAACCCGGCTCATTTTTCTGGCCGGTAGGATATCCCGTGATCACAGCATTTGTATCGTTCCTAGTACCTGATATTTTATCCTTGCAATTTGTCAGTTTAATTTCAGCAGCGGTATGTTTTATTTTCTTTTGTAAGACGCTAAAATTACTTTATCCCGAAGGAACACAAAGGCAACGCTATGCCATCTTTCTACTCTTCTGTTCTCCATTTTTTATTAGAGCAGCCATTACTGGAATGTCCGATATGTTATGCTGCGCATTTCTTTCAATATTCTTTTACTATTTACTAATTTTCGATCGTAAGCAAGAAGGACCGGCTTTATTATTAGCAGTATTTGCAGGAATAATGGCGATTCAGACTCGATATATTGCGGGAGTTTTTCTCTTACCTCTAATACCAGCGTGCATACCATTCCTTAAAAAACAATTTTCGCTCTTACTGATTGCCGCTGCCATTGGGATCTTTACATTCAGTCCTTCCTTCTTTCTTAGAGCGCAGGAAAATTTTGCGTTTTTGCATCATCCATGGGTAAAAAATTGGTCCCTACTTTACCTGTTTCAGTTTTCATTTAATACACAAGAAGGCGCATTCTCCTATACGTTTCCGAACATATTGTATGTATTAGCATTGATTTTTCATCCTGGGTTCTGTTTCCCGGCAGGACTCTTATTATTTTTCTCCTTCAAGCGAAAAAGTCCTGTTCCGAAATGGTGGATTGTATCCTTAATTTTATTCTTAGTGTATTTGGCTGGAATTCCATTTCAGAATATGCGCTTCTTACTACCGGGGTTACCCTTATTACTACTGTTCCTTTATCCCGGCTTTGAAGTTGCTTCTAGTTACATCAAAAACAGAACCAGTAAACTTATCATCCTCACGGTTATTTTCGGAATTCAGATGGGACTAACGTATAGGGCTATCCGACCTTTTTATCAATATCAACAAGAAGAATATATTGTTGCGTCAGAACTCAAACATCAACCCAATAGAACTTTGTACACCTTTTCTATTGATGGTGCATTACATACTTATTCCGTACAGCAGGAGATTGTGAATATCTGGAATAATCCAGATGCCATCATGGAAAGTGAAAGTTTATTCCTTTACAATCCGAATCGTTTCAATCGACAATATAAAGATACTCCGCCCGGAAAAATTTACCGCAAACTCAGAGTGGAAGGAAGGTTAATTTCATTAAAATCACTCCCGAATGGCTGGGAACTTTACAGAATCCGATAAGCATCTCATCATTCTAACTCCAGGATTTCCCGAGGATGAATTAGATTTTAATTGCTTGCCCTCTGTACAGGGTTATATTCAAGCATTGGCTAAAGAAATCGGTCCTCAACGCATTACGGTGCTCAGTTTTCAATATCCTTTTGAAAAAGGCTGGTATCAATGGAAAGGCATTAACGTGTACAGTGCAGGAGGAAAAAACAAAAGAGGTATTTTTAGAATTTTCACTTTTTTAAAGATAAAGAAAGTCTTTGCTGCAATCCGAAAACAACATCCTGAAATTGTAATCCATAGTTTATGGTTAACTGCTACCGCTTATTTAGGACAGCAATTTGCATCGCGATATAACTTAACCCATATTGCAAGTATTTTAGGACAGGATGCACTCTCGAGCAATCATTATCTTAAACTAATGAAAAAAGAGAAGCTCCAAATTGTTGCCAATTCCCAATTTTCTGCTGATCAATTAACGGTACATTTCCAATCCAAGTTACCCGTAATGGTCATTCCATTAGGCATTAATCCAGAGCAATATGAACAGCTAACCACTTCCACAACGCAGTATGATTTAGTAACCGCAGGCTCATTTACTGAATTAAAACGATATCATCTTTTTATAGAATTAGTTAAAGACCTTAAAAAAGATTTTCCTCAACTGAAAGTTGCAATGGCGGGTGATGGACCTCTGCGAAAAAAACTACAGCAGCAAATTGCTGAAGAAGGACTTATTACTACCATATCATTATTAGGAGCCATTCCCAATAATACCATTTTAAAACTCTTTCACCAGAGTAAAATCTTCGTACATACTAGCCGTTATGAAGCCTCTTCACATGCTATCTTGGAAGCCGGCTACGCAGGAATTCCAACAGTCTGTTTTAAGGTAGGTTTTCATCCTGTAAAAGATATGATTTATCCTTGTAGTGATCTTGCTGAGATGAAAATCCGCATAACTTCGCTGTTAAGCCAACCGATCCATTTTGTGCCGACTCCAGTACCATTGATCCATGAAACAGTTAAACAGTACAGGGAACTTTACGGAATCTAAGCAGTGGAAACGCCTGCTACCTATCCTGATGACGGGAGTAAGTGCAGGATTAACACCAGTGATTAGTCTTTTAGTTTCATTATTAGTGGTGCGGTTGTATGGAGCGATCCTTTGGGGTGATTTCATTCAGGAATTTTTATGGATGAATCTTGCGGCACACCTGATGGTTTTTGGTTCAAAAGATCTGCTACTTAGAAACTTTTCATTAGATCCATCAGCAGCAGTTATTCATTGGCAATCTTCTATAAAATCGAGAACACCTTTTCTCTTTCTTCTTGCTATGATCTTAGTCCTTGCTCCTATATCCCTTATTCATGGAGTATGGATTTTAGGATGGATTATTTTCAGATTTATTTATCAATCATTCGAACCAGCCATTATATTTAGACGAAAGTTTCACTATACTATCATAGCTGAAATAGCAGGCGGAATCTTTCTGATCGCTGCTATTGGACTCTGGAAAACATCACTATCCACTTTGATGCTGATCAAAATCTTTACTCTCGCTGAAGTGATTAAAACAGTACTGATGGGATTGATTCAACGCAATGACTTTCCGTTATCGATTAGCATTGGCCTCGACTTTACACAATTAAAATTAGCAGCACCCTTTTTCTTAATTGGATTCACGGGGTTACTTCATTCAAGAACTGATCAACTGATTGCAACTCATTTTCTGCCTGCGAGTCAACTTGCTTTTTATCAGATCATGATGAGTATTCTTTTAATGGGACAGTCGGTGGCTTACTTTATCGTTCAGCCTTATTTGCAGAACCTTTACAGAATGAGTGATGAAACAATATCTAAAGTAGCCCTAAACTTATTAATTGCAGGCAGTATTTTAACTCCGATAATGATTTTGTTCGGATCAGTATTGATGCATTATTGCTATCATTTTGAAGGTGATTATACCATGATGATTTATGGATTCTTTTTTATCCTTCCCTTCTTTTATTCGATCCCTTACATCTATGCCCTTTATAAAATCAATGAGGAGAAAAAAGTTTTATTGATCAATAGTAGTGTGATCGTAATCAATATTCTTTGTTTGCCCTATATTTTTTCTACGCAATCATTATCCACAGTTTTACTCTTTAACGCCCTACTTCAGATTCTCCAAGCAATTGTATTCCGTGGCTTATCAAAATCGATACTCTGAAATGAAGGCGTTTGCATTTTATTTCAGTTCCTCATCATCATAAAAAAAGGCCCATCTTTCGATGAGCCTTAACCACAAAATTTATCTTTACTTAACGGATCGCAACCAGTTCACGATATTTTGGGAGCGGCCAGTTTTCATCGTCTACAATCAGCTCTAGTTTGTCAACGTGATAGCGGATATCTTCAAAATGTGATTTTACTTTTTCACAATAGGCGATAGCACGAGCACGGATATCTTCAATATTATTGGCAGCTTTACGAGCTTCCACCATGGCATCAGATTCTTTCTTAATCACCACGATATGAGAAGAGATTTCTTTGATGAGTTCCACTTGAGCACTGTACGTTTCTTTTGGTAGACCTATATCTTTAATTCCTTCTACGTTTTCTACCAGTAAAGTTTGATAACGAATAGCAGCAGGAATAATATGATTGATAGCGATATTTGCCATCACCCGTGATTCAATCTGAATCTTCTTAATGTAGGTCTCCAGCATGATTTCATGACGTGCTTCGAGTTCGCGGTGTGTAAAAATATTATTGTCTTCAAATACTCCCAATGTTTTCTTAGAAACGAATGCATCGAGAGCTGTTGGTGTAGTAGTAATATTATTCAGACCACGTTTCTTAGCTTCTTTTTTCCACTCCTCACTATAACCATTTCCTTCAAATCGAATAGCTTTTGACTCAACGATATATTTACGCAACACTTTCAAAATCGCTTCATCAGTTTTCATTCCTTTTTTTGCTAAGCTTTCTACTTCTGCATGGAATTTTTTCAATTGATCCGCAACGATAGTATTTAAAGTAGTCATCGCATGACCACAATTTGCTGAAGAGCCTACGGCACGGAATTCAAATTTATTGCCGGTAAAAGCAAAAGGAGAAGTACGATTACGATCAGTATTATCTAACAGGATTTCAGGGATCTTTCCGATATTCAGTTTTAATGCTGTTTTCTCTTCAGGAGTCATTTTTTTATCCTTCACTGATTTTTCAATCTCATCCAACACAGCACTCAACTGTTCGCCAAGGAAGATGGACATAATTGCAGGAGGAGCTTCGTTAGCACCAAGGCGATGATCATTACTGGCTGATGCAATAGATGCACGCATCAAATCAGCATGTTCAAAAACTGCACGAATCGTATTCACAAAGAAAGTAAGGAACCAAAGATTACTCTTAGGAGAATTTCCTGGCGACAATAAATTCTTGCCGGTATTGGTTGACATGCTCCAATTATTATGCTTACCGGAACCATTGATTCCTGCATAAGGTTTTTCATGAAGCAATACTTTGAAGTTATGACGACGAGCAATTTTTTCCATGAGATCCATCAACAATGAATTATGGTCAACGGCTAAATTGATATCTTCAAAAACAGGAGCACATTCAAACTGAGAAGGAGCCACTTCGTTATGACGAGTTTTCAGAGGAATCCCCAACTTCAATGATTCAATTTCAAGATCAATCATGAATGCAAGAGCACGTGCTGGGATAGAACCGAAATAATGATCATCCAATTGCTGACCTTTAGCAGCATGAGCACCGAAGAGCGTTCGGCCGGTCATTTCCAAATCGGGACGAGCATTATACAAATCGATATCCACTAAAAAATATTCTTGTTCAATTCCTAAAGTTGACCAAACATGCGTTACATTTTTATCGAAATACTGGCAAACAGGAATTGCAGCTTGATTCAATGCATGCAATGCTTTCAGCAATGGAGCTTTGAAGTCCAGCGTTTCACCGGTATAGGAAACGAAAATGGTTGGGATACATAATGTTTTACCACCTGATCCTTCCATGATAAAAGCAGGAGAACTAGGATCCCAAGCTGTATATCCTCTTGCTTCGAACGTATTTCTAATTCCTCCATTTGGAAAAGAAGAAGCATCAGGTTCTTGCTGAACCAATGCACTACTACTAAACGCTTCAATGGCACGTTGATCATCACTCAATTCAAAAAAAGCATCATGCTTTTCGGCAGTGGTACCCGTTAGAGGCTGGAACCAGTGCGTGTAATGTGTAGCACCCATGCTCACCGCCCAATTTTTCATTGCCGCTGCAACGAGTTCGGCAACTTTACGGTCAATTTTAACACCTGTAGTAGTAGCTTCTATTACTTGTTTGAAAACTTCTTTAGAAAGATACTTATGCATCTTTTCTTTGTCGAACACATTCATTCCGTAATAGTCTGATGCTTTGGTAGAAGATGGATTTACCATTACCGGAGAACGATTGCTACTCTTCTCGAGCGCTTTGAAACGCAGAATTGCCATTGGATTATTTTTTTGTTTTAAACGGTAGGACTCAGTTTTAGTTACTTCAATCGGGATAAAATTACCGATCGGCGGCAAAGGTATTGGTATTTTTAGGGGTAAATCAAGAAAAAAGGCATTTATTTTTAAACACCCCCCTATTTTTTAGGGGGTCTTAGAGAAAAAACGATAGATTTTGTAAGATTTATGGGAAAAAAGTAGTTTTTAGGAAAATCGGGGGAAAGTTAGATTTGGGGAGATTGCCGGCCTTTAAGCACTACAAATGCCAAGTAGCCTACAGAGGTAGGCGACTATTCGCCGGAAAAAAGTATACATGGAGCTAATTTGAAAGAGAAGCCCTTGTGACTTCATCGCCTCAAAAAAATCATATAATCCGTTTCAGTTTCAATCCTTCTACAGGCTGTACAATCAACGGAACTTTTTCAACGGTAACCGAGCTAGTATCCAAACCAAAAGCGCGTTCTTCAGGCAACGAAACTTTCTTCAACAAGAAATAAATATCCATGATGATCTTTTGAATCCATGGCAGTTCATTATCGAGGCTCAGGAATTTCTCCATCACAACAAAACGGAAATCTCCCACTAATGCTCTTTTATGCAAGGAAGGATAGCGACTACTGATATCGATCTCGTTATTCTTTACCATATCCGTAACCACTTGACGGAACATTAAATTTACACGAGGATCAATCCTAAATCCTACCCGAAAATCGATTCGAATAACTTTATTATCTTGAAGATGACGTACTTTATATTCCAATGTATAAGGTTCATCCAATACATCAACGTGAACAAACCAATAAATATCGGCACGCTTTGGTGATTTCTGCAAAATCGAAAACATTACTATCTCTTCAATTTCATTACTATTATTTGCACTTGTTAAGTACACCAAGTTAGTAGCGTATTTAGGAATTGATTTATCGCTACTCAAGGAATTTATCAGTGGTAAATAATCATCCAGATGCACAAATTCCACCAATCTGTTTCTGATTTTCCTACTATAGTACAAAACCATCATTACCGTAACAAGCCCCGTAGCTACGAGAAGTGTTACCCATCCTCCATGTGAAAACTTACTCAAATTCGCCACTAAAAAAGCAAATTCAATAGTTGAGTACACCATCAATACCAACACTACAACAATGGTTGGAAATTTATAGAGATACAAATAATACGTCAGCAATAATGTGGTCATGAGCATGGTCAGAACAATCGCCAAACCATAAGCAGCCTCCATCCCACTCGATTCTTTAAAATGTAAAACGATACCGATACATCCAAAGTACAACAACCAGTTCACCGATGGAATATATATCTGACCACGAAAATCAGTTGGGTAAACTACTTTCACTTTAGGCCAGAAATTTAACCGGATAGCTTCGTTGATTAAAGTGAATGAACCACTAATGAGTGCCTGACTTGCAATTACAGCGGCTACCGTTGCAACGCCAATTCCTATCGGCAAAAACCAAGGCGTCATTAATTCAAAGAAAGGATTTCTTCCCACTAAATGTTGACCATCATGATTGATCAACCATGCGCCTTGCCCAAAATAATTTAGCACCAAGGTAGTTTTCACAAAGATCCAACTCACACGAATATTTTGTCGACCGCAATGACCGAGATCGCTATACAAAGCTTCTGCTCCTGTAGTACAAAGAAATACTGCGCCAAGAATCCAAAATCCATCTGGATAATTCACTAACAGATCAAGAGCGTAAAGTGGATTTAAAGCTGCTAGAATATGAAAATTACCAGTCATATTCATCAAACCAAGAATGCCTAGCATTGAAAACCAAATCAACATCATAGGACCAAAAAATTTGCCTACGAAATTGGTTCCGAATCGCTGAATAATAAACATACCCGTAATGATTCCAATGACGATGGGAATTGTTGGAATATCTGGTCGTATAGCTTGAAGTCCTTCAATTGCAGATGAAACTGAAATTGGTGGGGTAATAATACCATCCGCCAATAATGTACTTCCTCCAATCATGGCAGGAAAAACCAACCATGGCGTTTTACGGCGACGAACTAACGCATAGAGTGAAAATATTCCTCCTTCTCCTTTATTATCTGCACGAAGCGTAAGAAACACATACTTGATAGTAGTTTGCAGGGTAAGGGTCCAGAAAATACAGGAAATCCCTCCTATAACCACAGTGTCGTTGATAGGTCCACTACCAACAATTGCTTTCATTACATAAAGCGGAGATGTTCCGATATCACCGTAAATGATTCCTAAGGTAATCAGCAAACCGGCGGCGGTGACCCGGCTCATACCCTGATGCTTTTGCACAGCAGTAAATTATGGCGCTAAAATAGTAATAACCAAATGAACAAGAGGCAAAACGAGTGAGATAAAAGGAAATAAGTCCAGAAAGCAAGATCTACGTTTTGGAATTATTTTACAATTACAATAATTTGATACTTTTATAAAAAATTAAGGGTGGTGAAATACAAGAAGTTATACCTCTATTTATGTTTATTAACCATTGTATCTTGTAGTAAAGACGGGAGCACTACTCCGGAAAAATTTACTGGCTATACCATGACCGATGTAACCGGAAATTTTTTGGGGACAATTGATAGTTCCGACTGGACTGATGATGTAAATTGGACTAATAGAGAAAAAGATCTTTATAACGATTACGCCAAATTTGTAGATGTTACTAACTTAAACCCAGGAGTAATTATTTATCCTGCATACCCAAACCCTTCATCATCCCGCATCTTTTCTATATCATCATCAAAGCCATCAGGCTATCGCATGAAAATTAGAATATTGGATTACAATTGGAAAACGTTAATCACTTCAGACAGTATAGTGGATCCTACTCTATTTGTAGATCTCAGCAATTATTCTGTTCATAGCGATTCCTTATTCAGGATCTACTATATGATTGTCAGCAACGACAGCTGCTTCTTGAAAGGACATGGAGATTTGAGTGTGAAGATGGGAATTTGAAAAATGATAATAAATTTTATGGGATAATTTTCAAAATAAATTTCGAAAAATTAGAATCTAAAAATTCGAAAGTACTTTAAAAATAATTCTCAAACTTTCTCGCTTTCAAACCATGAAAAATGTTCTTTTATGATATTTTTTTTCTCGGCTTTTACATAATTTAAAAATGATTTAGCCACCATTGAAAATCCTTTATCTTTTAACCATATTAAATTCCACACTGATTTTATTGGAAATCCTTTGACTGGTATAATTTGAAGTTCGCCAGAGCTTACTTCGTTTTTAATTCCTATTAAGGGCATAATTGAATAGCCCATTCCAGCAATTACCGCTTGCTTTACTGCTTCGTTTGAAGTGAGTTCCATTTTCTTTTTCACAGGAAGATCATTCTTCAAAATAAATCTCTCCATGACAAGTCTAGTTCCAGAGCCTTTCTCTCGATAAATTAAAGGTAGGGTTTCGAATATTTTTTTATCATAAATTTTTTCTTTGAAACTTAGATCTTTGTTACCGATGAGAAAAAGTTGATTTTCCATTAATTCCAATTTATTCAACTTGATATTATCCGGCATAACAGATACTAATGAAAAATCCACTTCATTATTCTCTAAACTATCTATCACTTGCGCTTTATTAGTAACATCAAGTTGCAAATCGATACCATCATGAAGCTTTAAGAAACCAGAGAGAAAATAAGGGATAATGTATTTTCCAGTTGATACCACCGAAATTCTCAACTTACCTGCCAGTTGCCCTTTATAGGCTAGCGTTTTATAATTAATGGAATACACTTCATTTAAAATATTTTCAGCGGCAACGGCAATTTCTTTTCCGAAATCAGTGATAAAAATTCGCCGACCAATTATTTCCGTTAATGGGATGTCAAACTGTGCTTGAAAATTTTTCAGCTGAATAGAAACTGCGGGTTGCGTGAGGTGTAAATCCTCTGCAGCTTTCGTAATACTCTGTAATTGAGTGATTTTTAGGAATATGCGTAATTGATTGAAGGTGTAATTCATAAATTTAATTTATGTTAATCATTGCAAAGTTATATAAAAATTAATGAAGTAAAAACTACAATTTTGCAAAGTTGAAATCTAAAAAACCCAACTTCATGACAGCATTGAAAAAAATAACGGTAGCAAAAGGAGATGGTATCGGTCCAGAAATTATGGATGCCACACTTAAAATTTTAATGGCAGCAGGTGCTAAGATAGAAATCGAAGAAATTGAAGTAGGTGAAAAAGTGTATTTAGCGGGTAATACATCCGGTATTGCCAAAGAATCTTGGGATGTCATCAGAAAAAACAAAGTTTTCTTAAAGGCACCCATTACAACACCTCAAGGTGGTGGGTATAAAAGCTTAAACGTAACTACAAGGAAATTTTTAGGACTCTATTCTAATGTCCGACCTTGTATGAGTATGCATCCGTTTGTTCAAACCAAACATCCATTAATGGATTTAGTTATTGTTAGAGAAAACGAAGAAGATCTTTACGCGGGTATCGAACATCAACAAACCGATGAGGTTATACAATGTTTGAAATTGATCAGTCGCCCAGGTTGTGAGAAGATTGTTAGATATGCTTTCGAGTATGCCAGACAATATGGGAGAAAAAAAGTAACCTGTTTTACAAAAGACAATATCATGAAGCAAACGGATGGCTTGTTTCATGAAGTATTTAATGAGATCGCAAAAGAATATTCTGACATTGAAAATGAACATTGGATCATAGATATCGGAGCTGCTAAAATGGCGGATACTCCAGAAGCATTTGATGTGATTGTAATGCCGAATTTATATGGCGATATCTTAAGCGATGTTGCTGCGCAAATTGCAGGGTCAGTAGGGTTGGCGGGTTCTGCCAATATCGGTGAAGAATGTGCGATGTTTGAAGCCATACACGGATCTGCACCACGAAGAGCTGGACAAAATTTAGCTAATCCATCGGGTCTCTTGCAAGGAGCAGTGATGATGCTAAATCATATTGGACAAACCGAAGTGGCGGAGAAAATTCAAAATGCATGGCTAAAAACCATTGAAGATGGAATACATACTTATGATGTATTTAAAGAAGGCATTAGCAAACAGAATGTAGGAACGAAAGAATTTGCGGAAGCTGTTATCGGTAACCTTGGTAAAACACCCGTTACCCTCAAAGCTGTAAATTATTCGAAAGGTACGCCCTTAAATCTGCCAAAATACAAACGTAAACAACCGAAAGTAAAAGAGCTAATTGGTGTAGATATATTTGTTCATCATGCCGATATCTCCCCTAATGATTTAGCTAAGCAAATTGAACAACTGAATACGGATCAACTACAACTTTCCATGATCACTAACCGTGGGATAAAAGTATATCCTGATGGATTTGAAGAAACTTTCTGTACGGATCATTGGCGTTGTAGATTTAAACCCGTAAGTGATAAAACGATAACCAAACTTCAGATCATCGAGTTATTAGGAAAAGCCATAGAAAAAAATATAGATACCATCAAAACAGAAAACTTATACTCCTTTGATGGAACACCGGCTTTCTCGCTAGGACAAGGGCAATGAGAATGATTCAATGATGAATGTATTGTAGTCTAGAAAAATCCATTCTAATTCAAAAATTATCAGCGCAGTAACAGCAAAAGAAGTAGTCTAGATCTAAAGCCAATCAAAACAACAAGCCTACTTACATGAGTAATATATTCCAAGGAAGAAACTTACTCATTGCAACAAAACACGAAAAGGAAAAGGTAATTACCCCAATTTTTGAAAAAGAAATTGGGGTAAAATGTTTTGTATCACCCGCGATTGACACCGATGAATTTGGAACCTTTACAGGAGAAGTTGATAGGAAAGATGACCCCCTCACTACTGTAAGGAACAAATGTTTGATGGCCATGAAAATTACAGCATGCGATATGGCTATTGCGAGTGAAGGTTCATTTGGTCCGCACCCTTCGATCTTATTTATGCCTGCTGATGATGAATTCATCATATTTATTGATCACAAAAACAAACTTGAAATTATTGAAAGAGTATTAAGCACAGACACAAATTTCAACGGTAAAGAAATAAGAACAGAAAAGGAACTGGTAGATTTTGCTAAAAGCATAAAATTTCCTTCTCATGGATTAATACTGAAGAAATCAAAAGTTGAAAATGCCGAACTAATAAAAGGAATTAGAGATTGGAATTTGCTAATAACATCTTTCCATGTATTGTTGAATAAATATGGACAAGTGTATGTGATGACCGACATGAGAGCAATGTTCAATCCAACAAGGATGGAAGTGATAGAAAAAGTTGCAACTAAACTAGTAAAGAAGATTCAATCACAATGTCCCGAATGCAGCACTCCAGGATTTGGGATTACCGCCGTCATACGAGGGTTGCCATGTAGCCTTTGCGGACTTAAAACTCGTTCCACGTTAAGCTTTCAATATACATGTACACAATGTGCATATACTAAAGAAGATCAATTTCCACATGGCAAGACCGAAGAAGATCCGATGTACTGCGATTTCTGCAATCCTTAACAACTTGACTTATGAAGGAAGTCATGATTCAATAAGCTAAAATCGTAAATAAAAATCGCATTAAAGTTGCATAAATACTAGTTTTTAAAGAACAAATCGAAAGCCGAACGTTTACCATTTAAGATCTCGAAGTAAGACGATGAAAAAAATAAACCCCAATGCATCCTTATATATTACCTGTCCATTTTGTCAATTAAATCACTTTTTAGAGGAACGGTTTGGCACTGAGATATATTTTTTATCCTCTACAGCAATGGTCTTGAATTATAATGAAAGCGAAATTACGAGTATCAAGGACTTTTTACGCCAGAAAAACATAAAAAACGTATATTTGGTAACTGACATTTCTTGCAATTTCCTTGAAGAAGCGCTAACCTATAAAAAGGAATTTGGATTAAATTGTGAGAAAGAACTTCGATTATTAGCTCAAAAGTTAGATTCAACTTATGAGCGCAATGTACCGCTGGAAATTAAAAAAGGTCGTCTTGCGGAACATAATATTATCCAACAACTAGGCTATTTAAACAATGAAAAAATACTCAAGAGCGAGATCGATATGTTAGGAATCAACGTACAGGGTCTTATAACTGATAAAGTATCAACATTGTTAACCGTTTACAACAATTCTGAATGTCTATAATAAATTATCGGCAACCCCTCAAACGCTTTTTAGAATTAATTGCTCTTGAAAAAAAAGAGGTAAAGAGTATTTACTTCTTTGCATTCGTCAGTGGAATTATTTATTTATCGCTACCCTTGGGGATACAAGCTATCATCAATTTTCTACTTAGTGGTACCATTTCAACATCCTTAATCTTACTTACAGTAATGGTTGTAGTAGGTGTATTCTTGAATGGCTGGCTACAGATCATGCAAATGAAGATTAACGAAAATATACAGCGTAGAATTTTCACACGCTATAGCTTGCAATTTGCTTACAAAATTCCACGATTAGACTTAACAGCGATTGAAGATTACTACTTACCAGAATTAGTAAATCGTTTTTTTGACATTGCATCATTACAAAAGGGAATTAGTAAAATACTGCTAGAATTGCCAGCAGCATCCATTCAAGTATTTTTTGGCCTCTTGCTACTTTCATTTTACCATCCCATCTTTATTGCATTTGGGATATTCTTAGTGGCACTAATGATCTTCACTTTACATATTACTTACAAAAAGGGAATTACCACATCCTTAGAAGAAAGCAATTACAAATATAGAGTTGGTTATTGGCTAGAAGAAGTGGCTCGAATCATCAAGACCATAAAGTTCATGGGTAGAACCGATTTCCCCGTGCAAAAAGCTGATAAATTTGTAAGTGGTTATCTTGATGCAAGATCAGAACATTTTAAAGTTTTAAAAGTCCAGTACTGGGCATTTGTCTTCTTTAAAGTAACCATCACTGCATTGCTTTTAATTATAGGAGGTTGGTTAGTTTTAAAACAACAAATCAACATCGGTCAATTTATTGCTTCAGAAATCATAATCATTACCTTATTAAACTCGATAGAAAAAATTATCGGCAGCCTAGATGTCGTGTATGACATGCTTACCTCACTGGAAAAAGTAAGTAAAATTTTAGATAAGCCTACTGAGAAAGAAGATGGAATCGATATTTCAGAGATTAGTAATTCGAAAGGAATATCGATTAAAGCTGAAAATCTAAGTTTCGCTTATAGCGATGATGACGATCGTGTATTACATCATCTGAATTTTGAAATTAAATCGGGAGAAAAAATTTGCATCTTCGGCACGCAGGGATCGGGCAAATCTACCTTGCTAAAACTCTTTACAGGAGGTTTTTTAAATTATAGTGGAAACCTTTTATACAACAATTATCCATTAGGCAACTACAACTTACAAAAGTTGAGATCGGAGATTGGCGTATATCTTGGTACGGCTGATTTGTTTTCAAGCACGCTCTATGATAATTTAACCTTAGGTGATACAGAAATTACTACCAATACAATCTTATCCACTGCTGAACAAACGGGATTATTGCCGTTCATACAATCATTAAGTAATGGTTTAGAAACCCGTATTGAGACACTTGGAAGAAAACTGCCGATAACAACAGTAAACAAAATTCTACTTACGCGCGCCATTTTAACTAAACCTAAACTCTTTTTATTAGAAGATTTTTGGAGTGGATTAGAAGCCATAGAACAAGAAATATTTATAAAAAACTTATTCTCTCCCAATAATGAATTTACCCTCATTGCAGTTACCAATGATGTGCACTTTGCAAGAAATTGCGATAGAATTATCTTATTAGAAGATGGTAAAATATTAAAGAATGGTTCATTCGCTGAGTTGAATAATTCAGAAGAATACAAACGTATGTTTAAGCATTTAAGTTTATAATTCAGAATATGTGGCTTTCAGAAGATAATAAAGATACGCTTTGTGAAAAAGAGGGATTCACGTCCTACAAAAAGGCTTTTTTAGTGGAAGGTGAAGAAAAAATAACGAGATGGGTGCTCGGTATTTTAATTGTATTTCTTCTTTTTCTATTTCTTCCTTGGACTCAAAACATACAAGCCAATGGCCTCGTTACAACTAGTTCGCCAGAACAACGCCCTCAACAGCTAAATTCAATAATCGCAGGTAGAATAGAAAAATGGTTTGTTAAAGAAGGGGATTTAGTTCGGAAAGGAGATACCATCTTAAAGATCACTGAAGTAAAGGAGAATTATCTTGATCCTAATTTATTAAAAAGAACGAAAGAGCAAATCGCTGCTAAAGAAGCTACTATAAATTTTTACCGAGAAAAAGTTTCGGCGATTCAAAATCAAATCCAAGCTTTATATCAAACACGAGAATTAAAGTTAAGTATTACCACCAATAAAATTAAGCAGGCTATTCTACATGTTCAAAGCGATAGTGTTGCTTATGAAGCTGCTAAAACAGAAATTAAAATTGCGCAAGATCAATTCAAGCGACAAGAGGAGCTATACAAACAAGGTTTGAAGTCGCTTACAGAATTGGAACAACGTAAACAACAATTACAAAATGCAGATGCCAAACGCACGATAGCAGAAAATAAATTTAGCAATACTAAAAATGAATTATTAAATACTCGACTTGAATTTTCACAAATAGAAAAAGAATATTCCGAAAAAATATCCAAAGCTCAAGGAGATAAATTTTCTACGCTCAGCGAAACAACTATTGGCGAAGGCGAAGTTGCTAAACTAAAAAATCAATTTTCGAATTATGCATTACGGAATGCCTTTTACCATGTGCTCGCTCCTCAAGATGGTCAGATTACCAAAACAATTTCTGCGGGAATTGGAGAAGTCGTAAAAGAGGGAGAGTTGATGGTAAAGATCGTTCCCAAGCAATTTCACTACGCAGTAGAGATGTATGTCAAGCCAATGGACCTACCCTTAATTTCTCTTCGACAAAAGGTACGTTTTCAATTCGATGGTTGGCCTACTATAGTCTTTACCGGCTGGCCCAACGTGGGCTACGGTACTTTCAGTGGAAAAGTAATTGCAATTGATAACTCCATTTCGGATAATGGAAAATTTAGAATATTAGTGGCAGAAGATGAAGATGAAATACCATGGCCCTTGGCGTTAAAAGTGGGTAGTGGTGCTAGAGGAATTGTACTCTTAAAGGATGTTCCCATTTGGTATGAATTATGGCGGAACTTAAATGGTTTCCCACCCGACTTTTATAAATTAACAGAATCCACAAAAAGTAAAAAGCAATGACAGTAGTTAAATTTACTTGCATTGCTTCTTGCATGCTACTATTGCTATTGAGTAATATAAATTCAGCATACTCCCAGACTGAAGCCCAGAAAACTCTAACTGTTAGTGAGTTCATTGAAATTGTAAAACAATATCATCCCTTAGCGAAACAGGCGAATTTACTCTCCAAAGAAGCTCAAGCACAATTACTCATTGCTCAGAGCGGGTGGGATCCTAAAATCTACTCGAATTATACTAATAAAACATTTGATGGAAACAATTATTACTCCTACTTCGAAAACAAATTAAGTATTCCTACATGGTATGGTGTAGATCTTTATGCGGGCTATGATTTTTCAGAAGGTAAATATCTGAATCCGGAAAATACTTTACCCAACGACGGCCTAGGGTACATTGGAATATCAATTCCCCTTGCAAGAAACTTGGTATTGGATAAACAAAGAGCTTCTCTAAAACAAGCCAGAATATTTCGAGAATCGAACGAGCAAGAACGGATATTACAACTTAACGACTTATTACTTAGTGCACTAACGGCTTATGCTGAATGGAGTTATGCTTACAATGAATATTCCGTTTATAAAGAAGCTGTTCGTGTGGCTAAATTGCGCTTTGATGCTACAAAGGTAACTGTTGAATATGGTGATCGATCAGCAATCGACACAGTGGAAGCACTTACACAATTACAACAACGGAAATTTCAGTATAACGAAGCACTTCTTCACTTTTGGAATACTGGATTAGAAGTATCAAATTATTTGTGGTTAGAAAATGATTTACCACGAGGCATCGATACTACCATTATCCCTAATGCGATATTACCCGTTAACTTAAATGATGAAATTAAACTTTCTAAGTTAGAGGAATTATCAGAACAACTGAAATTATCACATCCAGCATTGTTGAATTATAATTTTAAGTTGAACCAGTTAAATATTGAACGTAAACTGAAAATTGAAAGTTTAAAACCACTGCTAAATTTCAATTACAATTTATTGTTGGAAGACTTCAAATTTCAAAGTAACCCAGAACCTATTTACACCAACAATTATAAATTAGGGATAAATTTTACAATGCCTCTAACTTTTATGCAGGGCAGAGGGGAATTAAAACTCACCAATCTCAAAATTCAAGAAACAAAATTAGCTTTTGACTATAAGCAACAAGAATTGCTAAATAAATTAAAAACGTATTACAATGAGTTGGTTATTTTAAAACAACAAATCCAACTCTACGAAGAAACTATCAAAAGTTTTAAGCAATTATTAGATGGGGAAACTGCTCGATTGAGCAATGGAGAAAGTTCACTATTCTTAGTAAACACTCGGGAAAATCGATATTTAGAATCACAGATAAAACTATCCGAACTTCAGTCGAAATATTTTAAAACCGAGGCTTCCTACAAATGGACGATAGGAACCATATATAAATAATAACGCATTAAATTAACCACTTAAAAGCAAGAAGGTAACACACTATTACATTCATCTAAAATATGGACTTTCAGATCTTACTATCAAATTTAACTAATCCAACACTTTTATTTTTCGTCTTAGGAATATTAGCAACAACGGTAAAAAGCGACTTAGAGATTCCTGAATCATCCAGTAAGTTTATTTCCATTTATCTTTTATTCTCCATTGGATTTAAAGGTGGACAAGAACTATCGCATAGTGGATTTACCAGTGAAATTGCGTATTCCCTCCTCTTCGGACTAGCCTTAGCCTCGCTCATTCCGCTGTATACATTTTTTATTCTTAAAAGAAAACTCAGCATCAGCGACTCTGGTGCGATTGCAGCTGCTTATGGTTCAGTAAGTGCAGTAACCTTTGTTGCTGCGGCATCTTTTCTGGAGGCACAAAAAATAAGTTATAGTGGATATATGGTAGCTGTAATGGCATTAATGGAATCTCCTGCTATTATTGTTGGGGTGATTTTAATGATGAAATTTGAAAAAGATAATTCCAGTTCAGTAAATTTAAAATCCGTAATACGCCATTCCTTTACCAATGGCAGTGTATTGATGATTTTAGGTAGTTTAATCATCGGAATGATAGCTGATACTAAGCAAGCGGAAGGAATAAAACCTTTTACAACAGATATTTTTAAAGGATTTCTTGTAATTTTTCTTTTAGAAATGGGAATCGTAACTGCGAAAAGGTTTTCGGCCTTTAGAAAATATGGAATGTATGTGACGTTGTTTGCGATAATTATTCCCGCTATTAATGGAAGCGTAGTTGCATATCTGAGTCAGTTTATAACACCTGATATTGGCAATCGATTTATATTTTCAATTCTTGCTGCAAGTGCATCTTATATTGCTGTACCTGCTGCAATGCGACTGGCAGCACCAAAAGCGGATCCTGGACTTTATATCCCCATGGCATTAGGAGTAACATTTCCATTCAATATAACAGTGGGTATGCCTTTATATTCGATGATTATCAATTTCTCTGGATAAATCTCAAAATACCGAGAAAGTATCTGCACAAAAATAAAAATTAGCTGACTTTAAGGACAAAATGTTTGGTTAGCGCAACCTGTTTTTCAATAACTTTTCAAGTGCATCCAGATGTTCACTGAATGCTTTTTTACCCGATTTTGTACAGGAGTAAGTGGTATTCGGTTTCTTCCCCAGAAATTGCTTTGTTACTTTTATATAACTAGCCTTTTCCAGCGCTGCAATATGGCTTGCAAGATTTCCATCGGTAATGTTTAACATTTCCTTAAGTTCAGTAAAATCTACGGTATCATTCACCATTAGAATCGACATGATCCCTAATCGAATTCTGCTTTCGAATGACTTATTGAGAAGATCGATAAAATGTTTCATTTTTCGTACTTCAGGTACATCGACGTACCATAAATGATATGTAAAACTCCGAAACCAGCTGCCCAAAACAATAAACCATAATCGATAAATTGGGAGGCTAACAATCCAAGTAAAATTTCTAAAACTCCTAAATATCGGATGTCGTTGAAGGTGTATTTACTGGCATTCAGCAATGCTAATCCGTAAAATATTAAAGTAGACGGAGCAATTAAAGCAATACATCCATGAGCAATCAACGTTAAACAAAAAATACCACCGGCCACTAATGGGAGCATCAAATTAATCAACAATCGTTTAGCAGTAGCGTCCCAAATTTTTACATTCTTTAATCGCGAATTTCTCCTTGTTAAAAAACCAATCGTAAACAATGATGCCATCAATACACAAACTGCATCTTTAAAAAAGAAAAGAAGAACTGTACTATTCAGCATTCCATTTTCCGAAATTGCCGATTTATAATATGCAGCAGCAGTAATGTTCAAATCCAGATAACGATATGCCACAACCACACCCAACAATGCAAAAAATCCAGCAAATATACCTGACAATCCACTCAAGGAAATAAAACGAGAGGAACGCTCCATTAGTGAACGGATCTCTGATAGATTTTCTAAATGCGTTTCTTTCGTCTCCATTGTTTTAGTATAAAAGTACTTTGTATGACAAAGTTAGAGAAGATTTATTAAACATCGAGTCCCTTATCAAAATTGACGACTCCGGCCTTGATTCTTTAGTTTATTCATTATCAAAATCTTATCGCTAAGTATAAAAATTCTAAGCATCTGCCCAACCATTTATCTCAACCAAAAGAAGGGATTCGGTAGATATAAGTAGAACGTAAAGTACATATCAAAGAATTCATCTATTTTCGATATTTACTTTAAGAATATGAACTATGAAAAAACTGAAAATACTAGGAATTAGCTTTTCATTAATTTGCATATTACAAACATCAGGTATGGCGCAGAAATCAATTGAAGGAGAATTTTATTTCCAACGCATGGAAATGGTAGCAGGATTTAATTTCACCGCAGATGGAAAATTTCAATTTTTTTACTCGTATGGTGCTGTAGACAGGAATGCTAGTGGCAGTTATAGTATCGAAGGAGATCTTATCAAATTAAAAAGCGATAAAGAACCTGGTAAAGATTTTACGATTACACAACAATCGAAAAAAGGGCATGGTTATACACTAGTGTTTGAGGATCCCAATAAATATTTCTTAAGCAATATTAGGTGCCTATTTTATACAGATGGAAAACCAGAAGAAGTGCTCAGCAACAGTGATGGTGAGGTGCATGTAGAATTTGCTCATTGCGACAGTATCTATATTCAGCATGGTTTATATCCCGATATTTTTACATTGATTAAAGATGAAAAAAACCAAAACAACTTCTTTAGGATATCTTTAAATCGAACTTTGGAACAAGTAAGTTTCAAAGGAATCGATCTGAAAATTCAGGATGATTCTACACTCACTTGTCTTGCCAATTATCTTATGCCGATGGAAAACATTTCTTTCCTCCAAAAAAAATAAAAACATCAATAATTGAGGTCAACTAATTACTCACATCATGAACACTACAATTAAAATGGTATTAGATGCATGGAATGTGCATATAGAAAGAACTGAAAAACTATTCAATGAATTAACTGATGACCAACTTAGCAAAGAGGTTGCTCCGGGGAGAAATCGAGGAACTTATTTATTAGGACATCTCATTGCAGTGCATGACGGAATGATTGCATTATTGAGTGAAAGAAAGGAACTTTTTCCACAACTGAAAAAAATATATCTTCAAGAACCAGATCAATCCAATATGGAAGTTGGCAACATTGGAGATTTAAGAGGCTATTGGAAAGAAGTTACTTCCGCTCTAAATGTATGTATCCAAAATATTTCAGAAGAAGAATGGTTTAATCGACATTATGCAGTTAGTGAAGAAGCTTTTACAAAAGAGCCGCATCGAAACAAACTAAATATAATCATCAATCGAACTAATCACCTCTCCTATCATTTAGGACAATTAGTATTTTTAAAAGAAAAATAATTTCATCAAGAACGCCTAAACAAAATAACTGCGCATTATAGCTTAATCTTCCTTAATATCTCTTCATACAACTTTTAGTAGTGATGATAATCATTCCATTAGTTGCATTCCATTCATTGTGGTCACTCCTCCTATTCGCATTGTCATGTCAGGCATCGCACCTAAACAACTTGCTTAATAGGTTTTAACGCATTCTTTCCTTACATATCAGTTTGGTACCGGACAACACCTTCCCATGCTGCAAAGCACCTTCTGAATAGCCGTGGCGACCTTCTTTGATTGCTTTAACTATCCCCCTACTCTGAATTTCTTCCTCAGCAATTTCAGCAGCGAGCGCAGAACCTTGCGTTATGAACGAAGAACGCTTTTAAAATCAGAAAAACGGAGTATATTACTTAACTTTGATACAACTTTAGTATTTAATAATAACTAGAGGATGGTTTTCATAATAATAAATAAGTGAAACTAAAAATCGTCTTTATTTCTATACTGCTGGGAATCGCCTTTTTTAAGGGGCAAGCTCAGTTTACTGATCGTTTCTGGACTTTTGGTGATAGTGCGGCTATTGATTTTAAAAATCTTAGTAATCCAGTTCCAGATTCAAGTATTTTAAGAGTACGAGGAACATGCGTCAGTATTTGCGATAGCTTGGGGGATCTTTTGTTTTATGGAGGCTCCCCTAACATTGATATTTGGCTTGCTCCAAATCCGCCTTATACTTACAATTTTGGCTATCTGGTTTCTAAAAATCACCAGAAAATGCAAAATGGAGATAGTTTAAAAACTACAGGTTGGTATCAAGAAATGATTATTGTACCCAATCCCGGAAATATTAACCAGTTTTATGTATTTACAGCAGGTGTAGTATCGCCTACAATTGGATTACGTTATAGTTTGGTAGATCTGAGTTATAATGGTGGTTTGGGAAAAGTAATTCAGAAAAATGTGCCATTACAAAATTTCCAAGTAAGTGATGGACTTGCAGCAATTAAACATGGGAATGGTCGTGATTGGTGGTTTATTTGTACTAAATGGAGTAATTCAATTCCTAATAATGATTTTTATATCTACCTCTTAAACCCGTCAGGATTATCCGGACCATTTATTCAAAGTATTGGGACACCTACAACATCCGGTTTCCAACGAAATAAATTTACAAAATCAGGAAATAATTTATTTTCAGTTGCCCAGCAAAACCTAATTGAGAAATTTGACTTTGATAGATGCACCGGAGTACTTTCAAATTTTCAGCAACTTAGCCCGTTTTCAACATCATCAACAATAAAATTTTATTGGAGTTTTGCAATTTCACCGGATGAAAGTAAAATTTATACCACTTCAGTTCAACAAGGAATAAACGCAGACATTTCGTACCTTGTACAATACGATCTCAATGCAATCAATTTCTTATCAAGTGCAGACACACTTTATACACTTGTTGATCCCGATATTATGGGTTTATTACAGAGAGGGCCTGATGATAAAATTTACATGAGTAGTATATATGGCTTTCCTGATAGTTGTTTTGATTATCTCTATTGTAATAGTACCGTAAGTGCAACAAATACAAATCTTTCAGTTATAAATTATCCTGATAGTTTAGGTGCAGCTTGCGATTTCCAACCGTTCAGTTTCAATTTAGGTGGCCATAAAACTTATTATGGACTTCCTAACAATCCGGATTACGAATTAGGACGACTTGTTGGTAGTCCATGCGATACACTTTCTGTAGGATTAACAGAACTTGAATCTTATAAAAATAATATTGTTGTTTATTATGATTCCCCTTGGCAAACTGCCTTTATAAATGCCAAAGGCTTAAGAGGAAAAAACTATATTCTTCAAATTTTCAATATGAGTGGTCAAGCTGTATTGTCGGAAGCAGGGGAATTAGATTCAGAGTATTTCACTTATAATGCTATCATGAGTTCTTTTGCTGATGGGATGTATGTGGTGAGGTTAAGTACCGAAAAAGAAATGTTAACAATGAAGTTTGTAAAAAATTGATTTTAGGTGAAAAATAAAATCTGCCTCCTCACCATTTTATTAATCGCAAGCTGTGCAAACTCGTATGCTCAGTTTACCGATCGCTATTGGGCGTTTGGGGATAGTGCCGGGATCAATTTTAAGAATTTAAGTAATCCGGTTGCGGATTCTAGTATTTTACGGGTACGGGGAACTTGCGTGAGTATTTGTGATAGCTTGGGAGATTTATTATTTTATGGTGGATCGCCTGATGTAGATATTTGGCAAGCACCAGGTCCAAATTTCACATATGATTTTGGTTACTTAGTTTCAAAGAATCACCAGAAAATGCAAAATGGAGATAGTCTTAAAACTTTGCTTTGGTATGAAGAAATGATCATCGTTCCTGATCCTGCAAATATTCAACGATTTTATGTTTTTACGGCCGGGGTTACTAATGCATCAAAGGGGTTTCATTATAACCTTGTAGATTTAAGCTTAAATAATGGTCTAGGGCAAGTAATACAGAAAAATGTATACCTACAAGGGTTTAATGTTAATGATGGAGTGGCAGCCGTAAAACACGGAAATGGTAGAGATTGGTGGGTGATCATGAAACAATGGGACTATAATGTCTATTTTGATGAATATTACATTTATTTAGTTACTCCCAGTGGGATTTCCGGTCCCTCAATTCAGCAAATAGGAACTCCGGTCCAATCAGGAACTTTCCAAAGGTTAGAATTTACTAAGGATGGAACTAAAATGTATACGACTAGTACCACCAACTTAGTAGAGAGCTATGCTTTTGACCGTTGTACCGGAATATTATCTAATCCCAATCAAATTAATCCCATCACCACCTCCATTTATATAAAAGCATTCTGGAGTTTTGCGTTATCTCCCGATGGGAGTAAAATGTATATTACCAATAATCAACAAGGGCCTAGTCTTGACACTTCCTACTTGATACAATATGATTTAAATGCAGCTAATTTTTTAGCAAGTGCTGATACATTATTTACTTTAATTGATCCGGAAATTAATGGATTACTTCAATTAGGTCCTGATAATAAAATTTACATGAGTAGCATCTGGAATATTCCCGATTGTGATTTCGATTATTTGTATTGTGATACCACTCACAATAATGTAACTGATAATTTATCTGTGATCAACTTTCCTGATAGTGCCGGAGCAGCTTGCGATTTTCAACCGCTAAGTTTTAATTTAGGAGGACATCGGGCTTATGTAGGGTTACCCAACAATCCTAACTACGAACTTGGTGCATTAATAGGCAGTCCATGCGATACACTTTCTGTAGGATTAGCAGAACTTGAATCTTATAAAAATAATATTGTTGTTTATTATGATTCCCCTTGGCAAACAGCTTTTATAAATGCCAAAGGCTTAAGAGGAAAAAACTATATTCTTCAA
>JBBQED010000014.1:0-76746 GCA_038320345.1 Bacteroidia bacterium | reverse complement strand
TCCGGTAGATACGGGCATGAATGTTTTCGTTTGGGATCTGCGTTATCCAGATGCAAAAAATATTGAGGAAGGAAATAAAGCGAAGTTGGATGGGGGAATAATTGGTCCTATTGCTCCTCCGGGAAATTATTCTGTGAAAATATTTCAGAACGATTCCTTATTGGCAACGCGTAGTTTTCAAATTACAAAAGATCCACGCATTGATGCTAGCGATGCTGATCTTCAAGCGCAATTTGATTTGATGCTAAAAATTAATCATAAGCTTAGTGAAGTGCATGAAGGAATAAATAAAATACGTTTATTGACTAAGCAAGTGAATCGCCCTCTTGAAAGCGTTAAAGATAGTACCCTTGCACGTGAAATTAAAAAAGTGATTCGACCATTCCTCGACTCGCTTAAAAAAGTGGAAGAAGAGCTTACCCAACCTAAGGCGGTTACCAATTATGATCTGTTTAATTTCCCTAATGGGCTCGATGATAAAATTGCAAGTCTCAACAGTATTGTTTCTGCTGCAGATAGTAAACCTACTTTGTCTATGTACGAGGTTTTTAATGTACTTGCTGCAAAGGCAGATGTGCAACTCAGCCGACTGAATACTGTCATTGCAACGCAACTTCCAATAGTCAATAAGTTTATTGAAGATAAAAAATTGTATTTGCTCAGTGGAGAAAAGAAGTAGTTTGAAATAAAAATGTTAAAGCATTATCATGACTGATCAAATAGGAGGGATTATAAGTTACCTCATTGGGGTGCTCGTAATGGTTTATATTCTTTTTATGCTCAAAGGCAAACAGAAAGAAGATCCTGGAATGATAGTCCTTGGTCAGCCCATCCAGCGCATTATAATTTTAGTAACGATCGGAATTGTGTTCGATGCTATTTTGATTCTTGCGATTTTTATGGGTTGGATTAAATATTAATTATATATTCAGCAATAAATATATTTTTTAATGTTAGACAAGAATTTTTTCATGTAGAAGATTCACTAACAATAAAAATTGCAGGTATTATACTGAATTTTCTTTTGGGCGGCTGTCCTGACCGCGAAGCGCGTCAGGGCACCGGGCTATCCGTTCCAATCTTTTTACAGCAGGCACCGGTTGCATCCGTCGCCTGCTCCAAAAAGGATTTCCTCTGCTATCCCTGCCGCAAATCTCTTGAGAATCAATTGTATTTTTCAACCTTCCTAGGGATGTGTAATATAGTCATACATTTACCGTTAAGTCAACCATGTTAAAATCACTCCTATCATTCTTCGTTGTTGCTTATTTTACTTTTGGGACTTTATGTTTACCTCAAGGTGACTTCTCTGCTTTATCGAGCTTGACTCAAATGTATCAACATTGTAAAGCGACGGAAGATAAGGATATGACTCCCTTAGATTTTATCACTGACCATCTTATAAATATAGATGGGATATTAGATGCGCATGATAATGGAGATGAACAAAAACCACATACACCAGTTCATTACCACCATCTTGTAGGACAAGTTGTTGTTTTCTTTCATCCGACATCAACATTATCCCTTGTCGCTCCATTTGTACAATTTCATTTTTCAAATTTTATTCAGAGTTTTTACGCATCTGAGTATAATTCTTTTACTTTTCGTCCTCCGATAACTTTAGCGATAAGTTAATTATTTTTATTTCATTTCAATAAGAAGTGAAACCCATCATTATATCAAAAATTTAAAACTAAAAAAAATGAAAAATTTAATGCTAGTTGTAGCATTCCTGATGTTTTTAAACATCACTGCCAGCGCTCAAAAAGTATCGGCATCCAAAGTGCCAGCAAGTGTATTAACTGCTTTTAAAACCAAATTTCCTACTGTATCAAAAGTAGAATGGGAAATAGAAAACACGAAGGAGTATGAAGCGGGTTTCAAAATGAACGGAGTGGAGACCTCAGCAAATTTTGATGAGTCCGGAAAATGGTTAGAAACTGAAACGGAAATTAAAATTTCAGAATTACCATCCGCTGTTCAGGAGTCACTCAAAAATGAGTTTGTAGGCTATAAAATTAATGAAGCCAGTAAACTCATGCTTGTTGATAAAGGTAATTGCTATGAAGCCGAAGTTGAAAAAGGAGAAGATACCTTCGACATCTTATTTAGTCCTGATGGAAAAGTAATTAGTAAAACCAAGACTGAAGAAGAGAAAAAGGATTAATTCAACAAGATTGAGGCGGAATTAAATTTTTAATTCCGCCTCAATCTTGTTAGGCACATAGTATCGTACACTTTAAGAAATGCATATCCATTTAGAACAAACTCACACGATGAAACTATTTATACTTGGTGTACTATTATTTGTAGCTACCAACACATTTGCCCAAACTGATACTTCCGGCAAACTGGAACAGCATAGGGGATATAAGGGCGAAAGTTATAATTCGGTTTCGGGATTTGGCCCTGAGAAGTTCCGACTCCCCGGACGAAAATTATTGAATAATCCTTTTGCAGATAGTCTTTCGTCATTTGCCGCTACAGTGGTGGTAGCAATCTCTGTAAATGCAGCTGGAAAAGTTACTGCTGCTACCGGTCCTGCCCGTGGATCCACCACTATGGATTCAACGCTTTTTAGCAAAGCAAAGACAGCCGCTTTAAATGCTCAGTTTAGCCCATTGGATTCGGTTCCCTTACAAAGTGGGATGCTGATGTTTTATTTCAGGAAGGAGAAATAATTTGCGCGCTTAAATTTTAATACCACTTTTTATAAGTAGGTCTAAGTGAAATTTGTTTTTCCTAAATTTACTTATTGTTCGGAGAAATTTACAGTTCATAACATGACAAAAAACGTATCTGCTTTACTCGCCTTGCTGGGTTGGATTGCTGTGATCACACAGTATGTACTGCTCATTGATAATCGTACTGTGCCAGTGATGGAATCTACGATTCGCTTTTTCAGTTATTTCACAATATTGACGAATGCATTGGTAGCTGTTTATTTTACCGTACTTTTTTTCTCGAAGCACATCCCGTATTTTATTAAATCTAATCCTGGATTGCTGACTGCCATTACTGTTTATATCACTTTGGTAGGCTTAGTTTATCAGGTGGTATTGCGCCAAGTCTGGGAGCCACAGGGAATTCAAATGATTGTAGATGAATTGTTGCATACCATAATTCCATTATTGGTCATCGTCTTTTGGGCGCTCTATGAAACGAGCATAGCTATTCAATATTCGAAAATTCTTTTGTGGAGTGTTTACCCATTGGTTTACTTGGTAGGTATTCTCATCAGAGGTAGTTTTTCTGGATATTATCCATATCCATTTGTTGATGTAAATTCATTAGGACTTACCCACACACTTCTCAACGCTGCATTACTATTAGTTCTATTTAGTATGAT
This sequence comes from Bacteroidia bacterium, assembly GCA_038320345.1. Taxonomy (GTDB): domain Bacteria; phylum Bacteroidota; class Bacteroidia; order AKYH767-A; family OLB10; genus JBBQED01. The sequence goes on along the minus strand of JBBQED010000014.1, from coordinate 73,394 downwards.
GGCAACCGTGTTTATTTTCGTAGGTAAGAAGGTGATCAGAAGATAATGAGAAGTTCAAATTGAATTTCAGTTCATGAAGGATTGAACATTTTAAAGCAAGTGAATTCTCTCGCTGCAAAGTATATTTCACGAAGTCAAATGATATCATTCGTTGATGAAAACTTTTTTATTTCTCGTTCCTTTAAAATTATGCGTCACAAAAAAAAGGCTGTCTCACTTGCGTGAAACAGCCTTTTCTAGTAATTATTAAATGGCTTAGTACATACCATCCATTCCACCTGGCATTGCTGGCATTGCCGGTTTGTCTTCTTTAATATCAGAAAGAACACATTCAGTAGTCAGTAACATTGCTGCGATAGAAGCCGCATTTTCAAGTGCTACACGACCCACTTTAGTAGGATCAATTACACCAGCAGCGAGCATATTTTCATATACATCAGTACGAGCATTGTAACCGAAATCATCTTTTCCTTCTTTCACTTTTTGTACAACGATAGAACCTTCGATTCCTGCGTTAGCAACAATCTGACGAAGTGGTTCTTCAAGTGCACGTTTAACGATTGCGATACCAGTTTGCTCATCTTCATTCACACCTTTCAGTTTGTCTAAAGCAGGGATACAACGGATATAAGCAACTCCACCTCCAGGTACTACGCCTTCTTCAACAGCAGCACGAGTAGCATGTAAAGCATCGTCAACACGATCTTTCTTCTCTTTCATTTCTACTTCTGTAGCAGCACCTACATAAATAACAGCAACACCGCCGGCTAATTTAGCCAGACGTTCCTGTAATTTTTCTTTATCGTAATCTGAAGTAGTAGTTTCAATTTGTGCATTAATCTGACCTACACGATTACTGATATCATCTTTTTTGCCTGCACCATTAACAATTGTCGTATTGTCTTTGTCTATAGTAACTTTTTCTGCACGACCTAATGAATCTAGTTCAGCACCATCTAATTTAAATCCTTGTTCTTCACTTATTAATGTTCCTCCTGTCAAAGCTGCGATATCTTCCATCATCGCTTTACGACGATCTCCGAATCCAGGTGATTTTACTGCAGCAATCTTTAAAGAACCACGTAATTTATTTACAACAAGAGTTGCTAATGCTTCTCCGTCAATATCTTCAGCGATGATTAATAAAGGACGACCAGTTTGAACAACTTTCTCGAGGATCGGCAACAATTCTTTCATGTTGCTGATCTTCTTGTCGTAAAGCAGGATATATGGATTTTCCATAACCGTTTCCATTTTATCAGGATTGGTTACGAAGTAAGGACTGATATAACCGCGATCGAATTGCATACCACTAACAACTGAAACTGTTGTTTCTGTGCCCTTTGCTTCTTCTACAGTAATGACTCCTTTAATAGTAATTTCTTTCATTGCTTGAGCAATGAGTTCTCCTATAATACCATCGTTATTCGCTGAAATGGTAGCAATTTGTTGGATTTTTGTACTGTCATCACCAACAGTTTTGCTCATTTTTTTGAGGCTGTCGATTACACTGCTAACAGCTTTGTCGATACCACGTTTGAGATCCATTGGATTTGCACCTGCAGCTACATTTTTCAAACCTGCAGTAACAATTGCCTGCGCTAATACGGTAGCAGTTGTAGTTCCGTCACCTGCAACATCAGCAGTTTTAGAAGCTACTTCTTTCACCATTTGAGCACCCATATTTTCGATAGGATGTTTCAGTTCGATTTCTTTCGCAACTGTTACACCATCTTTCGTGATAGAAGGGGCACCATATTTTTTGTCTATAATTACATTGCGTCCTTTAGGACCAAGTGTAACTTTCACTGCATTCGCCAAAGCATCTACTCCGCGTTTCAGGGCGTCACGTGCTTCAAGGTTAAAGGTGATGTCTTTTGCCATGATATGATTTATTCTTTTTAAGGTTTTAATAATTAAAGTGAAATAAAAATGGTTGCTTAGATTACTGCGAAAATGTCTACTTCACGCATGATTAAGTAATCAGTGCCTTCAACATTTACTTCAGTGCCTGCATATTTACCGTAAAGTACTTTGTCACCGAGTTTCACTGTAGGTTTATTCCCCTTTTCATCAATTTCACTGACGGAAATAATGGTGCCTTTTTGCGGTTTTTCTTGTGCTGTATCCGGAATAATAATTCCTCCTGGTGTAATTGTTTCTGCTGGATCTGCTAAAACAACAACTCTGTTCTGAGTTCCTGCAATCGGTTTAATGTTCACCTTGCTCATTGTTATTTAAAATTTTTAAGATTTTGGATTTGATAATAGGTTAATTAGGAAATCTTCATTTCCGAAAGGACTATGTCATGGATTGTGCCAATTGCCCTGAATTAAAAAATGCTGTCAAATTTTCCTAAAGGAGAATCCTGACAGCATTTTTGATGGCAGATTTTTGGTCAATCTGTCATGATTATTTTGCGGGCTGACCTGCGGGCTGACCAGCTGGCTGAGCCTGACCTGCCCCTGGAGCCGGAGCTTGAGGAGCTGCTGGTGCAGCAGTATTTTCGATCTGATTCTGGATTTTAGATTGACCACCTTTCGTACCATTACTTTTTGGTAAAACAAGGTTTGCAGCCAATGAAAGAACTATCAAAGTGATCGCAAATCCCCATGTTAATTTTTCAAGGACATCGTTAGTTTTACGCACTCCCATCACCTGATTAGATGCTGAAAGACCGGAAGCTAATCCACCGCCTTTTGAATTCTGTACCAGCACGATTAAACCAAGCAGGATACTTACAATAATGAGGAGGACGATAATTAACGTGTACATATCTAAATTAGGAATTGAGTTTCTTAATGAGTTCTGTTATAAGGGCTGCAAAGTAACTGCTTTTTTCTGGGAATTTCAAGGCTAATTTTTCATAGAGAAAGATTGCCCGTTGGAAATTCCCTTGATCCCCGTATATTTTTGCAAGTGTTTCGGATACAATATCTTCCGGTTCCTGAATACTCTTCTTTGCCATGTTGGCCGGAGAGTAAAAGGTGCTTTTTGAAGGTGTGATCCGTGGTGCTTCCTCAATAAATCGGTCGATAAGTTGCTTAGGATTGGGTTTTTTGCCCGTTTCTTGAGGAAGCTCTTCGGCAGAAGTGTTTGCTTTGGGTTCAACTCTGGGTATGGAAGGAGGAACGATCGGTTCACGTTTCTCTTCAATAGGTTTTGGCGCAACCGCAACGGGTTCCGGAGTAGGGGCGCTCAAAGGTGGCGTTGGTAGGATAATTTCCGCTTTTGGAGTTGGAACTTCCTTAGCGGGAGTTACGATTTCAAAATGATGCGGAACAGCACCCGTTTTTGTGCCCTGCTTCACATAGGTCATTTTTGGATGACCCGCATGGTCATTAGAATGATCTGAAAAAGCAGGAGCAATATTCACAACAGGAGTTTCAACTGCTGCAATGGGTGCTGGGGCAGGAATTATTTCAGGTTCTGCAATTTGATATTCTGCTGCTGGGATAAAAATTTCAGGTGCTCCAGCAATTATTTCAGGAACGGGAGTTAGTTCAACAACGGGAGGTAATTCAACAAGTGGTGGTGTGGTGACGATGTGTTCACCTTTCACTGTTATTTCCACCACTGGAATTAAAATTTCCGGTTCTTTCTTGACTTCAACGAGCGGAGGAACTTCCGCAACAACTGGTGCAATAATTTCAGCAGCTAGGGGAGTAATGATTTTGGGAACAGGAACGCTAATAGTTTTTTCTTCCTCACTTATTTCACTGCGGGGGGATTCGTTTTTTTTTTCGTCCGTTGAAGGAGTGCGAAGATGTAGCCATTCAGCAAACGAATGTTTTCCCGTTAACTCCGGTTCCGCATTTTCTTCCACTAACATTTTCTCTCGATCCTGCGTTACTGCAGGTAACTCTTCAACAATCAGATTTTCTTCAGGAACACTTTCATGAATTATAGGAGCTGCTTCCGAAACGGCTGCATCAATCTCTGCAAAATAATCCGTCTTACTGGCTTTTACTTTATCAACATGTTCATTGATAAGTGAAGCAAGGGGATCTTCTTCCTCTGTAACTTCAGGTTGTACCGGATTTAAATTATGGTGCGCAGGATTTGATTTTTCTTCAGTGAGTTTCGTATTTTCTGATTCAATATCTCTCGAAGTCATCGATGGATATTCCTCTTGCTTATTTTTCTCTACAGTAAGCCTGCTATTTTCTGATTCAATATCTCGAGATAAATATTCAGGTTCAGAAATCGTTTTTTCTGCTTCAAATGATGCTAGAATTTTTCCGGGCTCGTTATCACTAGTTTTATTTTCGGCAAACTCTTCCTGAATACGAATCGTTAAATCCTGCATCTGTGCTTCAACAGCAGGAAGAATATTTAATTCTTTTAAACGAAGTTCGATAATTTGCTGAGGCGTTAATTCTTGAGGATTTTCATCCAGAACCACTTCAATAGCTTGATCAACTTCAGGCGCTGCCACTTTTATTTCTATGGCTTCTTCCAACGATGGAGTAATCGTTTCTGGTACTTCATCCTCGGTAGACGTTTCTGATTTTATCTCCGTCCATGGCGTGCTAAATGGAATTTCAGTTTCTGCTTTTTCTTCTACCAATAATTCGGAAAGAATGTTCGCAGCAGAATTTTTTCTATGTTTCTCATGCAGCAGTTGAAAAAGTCGAGTGCGATCAGGAGCATAAGCTGCAGTAACTTTTAATTGCTGTGGATATTGCACACTGTCTGTATCGAGCAATTGACGGAGATGCAATAGACGTAAAGGCTGACAATATGGAAATTGTTCAACCAATCCGGAGAGTGCACCAGCAGGCATTGTAGAAGCAAGCGCAGGCTGCCTCACTAAATCGAGGAATTGTTCGCGTGTCATCACCAGTTGGTTACTGATTTGTTAAAGATATCATCTACCAATTGTCGGTCGATTTCATCGATGAGGGCTATTTCAACATCAGTCAAGTTCTTCTGACTGTCATAATCTGCAAATCGTGAGAAAGGTACTTCAAAATTCTGTTTAGGATCTTTAGCATTGGTGAACTTCACGTTCACCGTGATGGTGAGTCGGTTCAGTGCGGCGGTCTGATTTCCTTGAATCGCTTGAGGCGTAGTTCTATAATCACTGATATACCCTTCAAAAGAAAGATCAGCATCAGATTCTACTAGCCGTAGATTGGTTTGTGAAACAAATTTATCGCGCAGCTTCTCAGTGAACGTAATGCTCAAGGATGGCTGAATGAGTGCTGCACGATTCGGAAAATTTTTGATGCTTACTGTTTTGATATCGGGAGATATGGAGGCGCCAGTAAATGAATAGACTCCACATCCGGCGAGCGCCAGTGTACATGCAGCAAAAAATAATAGGAGCTGATTACGCATTATTTGATATCGTATTCATTGATTTTGCGGTAGAGGGTACGTTCTGAGATGCCAAGTTCTTTAGCCGCCAGTTTACGTTTTCCTTTATGTTTTTCGATCGCTTTACGGATCATTTCTTTTTCTTTTCCTGAGAGCGATAATGTTTCATCTTCTATCTCTTCATGCGCCTGAATCCTCAATGGTGCCGACTGAATAGTTACTCCAGGCTGCGTTTGGATAATAGGATTTTGTGAACTGTTTCCATTTGACTTAGGCTCTGCGAAGACGTTAGTATTGTAATGTTCGTTAACATCGTTATTGCCAATACTTACATTTCCATTCGACATGATATTGGCCACTACTTTTTTAAGTTCAGTGAGGTCTTTTTTCATATCGAAAAGAACTTTGTACAAGAGCTCTCTTTCTGAAAATTCTCCACTTGATTTTGCTTCATCTCGGAGTACAACAGGCAATGAAGAGGAATTATCCTGAGGTAAATATTTAAGTAGGGTTTCTGCAGTGATTTCTTTATTCTGCTCGAGAATAGAAAGTTGCTCGGTAACATTTTTTAGCTGACGAACATTTCCTGGCCAGCGGTAATCGACCAACAAACGTTGTGCTTCCGGCTGCAGATGCATAGGTGGCATTCTGTATTTATCGGCAAAGTCAGAAGCGAATTTTCGAAACAGTAAAAAAATATCATGCTGACGATCTCTTAGTGGGGGAACATGAATCGGCACTGTATTTAATCGGTAGAATAAATCTTCCCTAAATTTTCCTTTGGCGATGGCATCCGCAACATTCACATTCGTAGCCGCACATACACGCACATTCGTTTTCTGAGTTTTGCTAGAACCTACTCTCAGAAATTCTCCTGTTTCCAAAACACGCAGTAATCGTACTTGCGTGAGTAATGGTAATTCCGCTACTTCGTCGAGGAAAATAGTACCGCCGTCAACTACTTCAAAATATCCTTTACGTGCTTCATGGGCGCCAGTGAATGATCCTTTTTCATGACCGAATAATTCACTGTCAATCGTTCCATCAGGAATTGCACCGCAGTTTACGGCAATGTAGGGTCCGTGTTTTCGCGCACTGAGAAAATGAATGATCTGCGGAAATATTTCTTTACCAGTTCCACTTTCACCAGTTATCAAAACTGATAAATCAGTAGGTGCAACTTGACGGGCTATATCTATACTATGATCCAGCACCGACGATGTGCCGATGATACCGAATCTTTGTTTAAGGTCTTTAATATTCACTGTCCTGAAATTTTTAATTTAAAAAAGTTGAATACTTCAATTTACTCTTCAATATTTATTTTATTACTTTCCCAATCAGTGTTGCACCCGTACATGAATCAGCAATAATGTTGACATAGTCGCCGGGTTGATAATTTTCTTTAGGAAATACGGCTACTAGATTTTGAGAAGTCTTTCCACTAAGCATCTCTTTTGATTTCTTAGAGAATCCTTCAACCAATACACGATGTACTTTTCCTAATCCTTCTTTGGTGCGTTGTGCAGAAAGTTTTTGCTGTAAGTCAACAATTTCGGTTAACCGTTTTGATTTTATTTCTTCCGAAATATCATCGCTGAATTTTTTCGCAGCAGCAGTTCCCGGTCGCTCCGAATATTTAAACATATATGCAAAATCATATCCCACCCATTCCATTAAACTCAAAGTGTCCTGATGTTCTTCTTCTGTTTCACCGCAGAATCCTGTGATGATATCGGTTGAAATGGAACTCTCCGGTAAAATTCTACGGATCGCTTCAATACGATTGATGTACTGCTCACGGCTATACCCACGATTCATTCTTTCTAGCATGCCTGTATTTCCCGATTGAACGGGAAGATGAACGTACTTACAAATGTTTTCATACTTCGCCATCGAGTAAAGTACAGCATCTGTCATGTCACGAGGATTACTAGTAGAGAACCGGATACGAAGTTCTTTATTCACTTGCGCCACACGCTCTAACAAATCCGCGAATGTGGTAAACTTCGCTTGTTCTTCGTCTGGTAATAAATGATTCAGTGCAGCATGAACGGTTTCTTCTGGTAGCTCTTTTTTCTGTCCACCGCCCCACCATAAATAAGAATCTACATTCTGTCCGAGTAAGGTTACTTCACGATAACCTTCTTCAAAAAGTTGCTGTGCTTCCTGTATAATACTTTCCGGATCACGACTACGTTCGCGTCCTCGCGTAAAGGGAACTACACAAAATGAACACATATTATCACATCCTCGCATGATCGACACAAAAGCAGTTACGCCATTGTTGCCGAGTCGCACCGGACTAATATCTGCATAGGTTTCTTCTCTCGATAATAAAACATTAATTGCTTTCTGACCACTTTCAACTTGCTCTAATAAATTGGGGAGATCACGGTATGAATCAGGACCAGCAACTAAATCAACTAATTTTTCTTCTTCTAGCAATTTCGTTTTCAAACGTTCTGCCATACACCCTAAAATACCGACGATCAAACCTGGATTTTTCCGCTTCGCTTTTTTGAAATCATGTAAACGGGTTCTTACTCTTTGCTCAGCATTATCACGAATTGCACAAGTATTAATAAAGATGACATCCGCTTCATTGAAGTCGGCGGTAGTTTCAAATCCTTGATCGGTTAATATAGAAGCAATGATTTCGCTATCGCTGAAATTCATCGCACAACCATAGCTCTCTAAAAAAAGTTTCCGTGCTGAAGGGTTGACCTCACTTTTCAGTAATGTAGCTTCGCCCTGGCGACTTTCATCAATTATTTTAACTCCCTCGTGCAACATGCCTTAAAATTAGATGGCGAAGGTACGAAAAAAGGGGATTGACTGACAACCTGTCAGTAGGTTAAGGTATAAAAAATCTCAATTTTAAAGGCTTTAAAAATCGGTCAGCGATTTCCTGAAAACCGGAGCAAATGATTCAAAATTTGGGAAAGTGGGTCATTTTGGAGGTCCGGTATTTTTTATTTTTCTTGATTAAGATGCTGATTAACAGGTAAGTTAACTACATTGTTAATAAACAGTGCCTGAACTCTCAACTTAAATTTCTTTTAATTTGCGCCTTCGTAATTCCATATACACATATAATAGTACACATTTGAATGGCTGATAATCTGGTAATAGTTGAGTCCCCTGCAAAGGCTAAAACAATCGAAGGGTTTCTGGGAAAGGATTTTCTAGTGAAATCGAGTTATGGCCATGTGCGCGACTTAGTGAAGAATGATAAAGGGATCGATATCAGTAATAATTTCGAACCAAGGTATGAGGTCAGTGCCGAAAAAGCGAAGGTAGTTGACGAACTCAGAAAGTTAAGTAAAAAGGCTAAAGTTGTTTGGTTAGCAACGGACGAGGACCGCGAAGGAGAGGCTATTTCTTGGCATTTATTTGAGACCTTAGGTCTTAAGAAGGATGATACGCGCAGAATTGTTTTTCATGAGATTACCAAGAAAGCTATTCTTGACGCCATCAAGACCCCACGTTTTATTGATATGCATTTAGTAGATGCTCAACAGGCGCGCAGGATTCTGGATCGACTGGTAGGTTTTGAACTTTCTCCGGTGCTTTGGAAGAAGGTCAAACCATCGCTGTCGGCTGGTCGTGTTCAGTCGGTTGCCGTACGCTTAATAGTAGATCGTGAACGTGAAATCGAAGCATTTAATTCTCAATCTGCATTCCGTGTAATTGCGCAATTTCAAGTTAAAGATAAGCGTGGAAACAGTACGTTGATGAAGGCAGAATTGCCACAACGTTTTGCAAAGCAGGAGGAAGCAGAAGCTTTCTTAAATAAATTGATTGCTGCTGAATTCAACATTCTGAATTTAGAAACAAAGCCTGGAAAAAAATCTCCTGCTGCTCCATTTACAACCTCTACATTACAACAGGAAGCCAGTCGTAAATTGGGATTCTCAGTAGCGCAAACGATGGTTGTTGCACAACGATTATACGAGAGTGGTAAGATCACTTACATGAGAACAGATTCTGTGAATCTCTCTCAACTTGCCATCGATGCTGCAATTGATGCCATCGGAAAACAATACGGTAAAAATTACTCCAATCCGCGTCAATACAAAACGAAATCGGCGAACGCACAAGAGGCTCATGAAGCCATCCGTCCAACCTATTTTGATCAACCTACTATTGATGGTGATAATAACGATCGCCGTTTATACGAACTCATTTATAAAAGAACACTCGCTTCCCAGATGTCAGATGCACAACTGGAAAGAACCGTTGTGAGTATTGGAAATAATAAAAGCAAAGATTTATTTACGGCTACAGGTGAAGTCATTCGTTTTGATGGATTTTTAAGAGTATATCTTGAATCTACGGATGATGAAATGGAAGACAGTGAGAAGAATGATAGCGGATTATTACCACCGCTAGAAATCGGACAAAAACTAGATCTCGATAATATCACTGCAACCCAAAAGTTTTCGTCACCGCCTGCCCGTTATACGGAAGCAAGTCTGGTAAAAAAGCTCGAAGAGCTGGGTATTGGTCGTCCTTCTACTTATGCACCTACGATTTCTACCATTCAGAAACGAGGGTATGTATTGAAAGAAGATCGTCCCGGAAAAGAGCGTGATTTTACTACGATTATTTTGCGGAATAAGGCGATTTCTTCGGAAGTGAAAAAAGAAAATTACGGAACGGAAAAATCGAAAATGTTTCCAACAGATATTGGAACAGTAGTCACTGATTTCTTAGTGTTGAATTTCCCTACGATCTTAGATTTTAGTTTTACTGCGAACGTAGAAAAAGAGTTTGATGAGATTGCCGACGGCAATATGCAGTGGGCAAAAATGATCAAGAAATTTTACGGTCCATTCCATAAACTCGTTCTCGATACCGAACAAAATAGTGAGCGTGCAACAGGAGAACGCATCCTAGGTAACCATCCTGTTTCTGGTAGAGTAGTATCAGCAAGGATTGGAAGATTCGGACCCTTGGTGCAGATTGCCAGTGAGAGCGAAGAAGAAAAACCACAGTATGCAAAACTGAGAACCGGTCAGCGATTAGAAACGATTTCGTTAGAAGAAGCATTGGATTTATTCAAGATGCCTAGGAATATCGGTTCCTACGAAGGAGAAGATATTACGATCAGCATTGGACGATTCGGACCATATGCACGACATAACGGAATCTTTGTATCCTTAGGAAAAGAAGATGATCCATATACCATTGAGTTAGATCGTTCGATCGAATTAATTGAAGCAAAACGTAAAGTAGAACGCGAGCGTTTGATTAAAACTTTTGATGATCGTCCGGATGTGCAATTACTAAATGGACGCTGGGGACCTTATCTTTCTATTGGAGATGATAATTTTAAATTGCCGAAAGATGTAGTTCCTGCAAACATGACTTTAGAAGATTGTTTACAGATTGGAGCAACGGTAACACCAAGTGCTGGAAAAGGAAGATTCGGAAAAGGCAAGAAAAAATTTGGAGCCAAAGAAGAAGCTGCTAAGAAAACTCCTGCCAAGAAAGCTGCTGCTAAAAAAACATCCGCTAAGAAAACTGCTGCCAAGAAAACTACTGCTACCAAAACTACTGCCACGAAAACAGCCACCAAAACAGCTGTGAAGAAATTACCAACATCCACACCAGTGAAGGCAGCGGCAAGCAGAGCAACTACGGTTCGCAAGAAAAAAAAATAATTTAAACGACGCCCTGCAGATTAATGCTGGAACCCTATTTTGAACCTCTTGATCCTGAAATTTTAGGGTCAGCAACCAAAGAGTTGCCCAATGATTGCCTTGGCAAATGGGTGAAGGCCTATACGGCTGAAGGACATTTTCCTGATTTTGATGAAGTGCGAATAGCGATCATCGGAGTAGGCGAGGATAGAGGAAGTACGGATAATCCCGGATGTGCAGGAGGAGCAGATGCGATCAGAAATAAATTCTACCGATTAAAAACGCATTTGAATTCCCTGCGCATGATCGATCTAGGAAATATCCGAAGAGGGTATTCTTTAGAAGATAGTTATGCAGCGATAGCCACAGTGGTGAGTGAACTCGTTCCCTTAAAAATTATTCCGATCATTTTAGGAGGAAGTCAGGATCTCACCTATGGACAATATGCAGGCTATAAGAAGCTGGAGCAGATCATCAATATTGTGAGCATCGATGCGCATTTCGATTTAGGTAAACCGGAGGATCCCATTAATTCAGATACTTTTTTAGGGAAGATCATTTTAGAACAGCCTAATTATCTTTTCAATTTCAGCAACATCGGATACCAAACATATTTTGTAGGGAATGAAAGCGTGGAGCTGATGAAAAAATTATTCTTCGATATCTTCCGACTAGGTCAGGTGAGGGAAAATATTGAAGAAACGGAACCCTTGGTGAGAAATGCGGACATGGTGACTTTTGATATATCCTGTGTTCGTCAAAGCGATGCCCCCGGAAATGCTATGGCATCGCCGAATGGGTTTTATGGAGAGGAGATTTGTCAGATCGCCTATTATGCAGGAATGAGTGATAAACTGAGCAGCATTGGGTTTTATGAATTCAATCCTTCCTTCGACCGAAACGATCAAACGGCACATCTGCTAGCACAAACGATCTGGTACTTCATTGAAGGAGTTAGTGGAAGAAAGCTAGATGTGCCCTTAAATAATCCGAATAACTATATTACTTATCGGGTTGCTGTAGAGAATCTGGAAACGGAACTCACGTTCATCAAAAGTGTAAAGAGCGACCGATGGTGGATGAAGTTACCGTTGGATGCAACACGGAACCGGTATATGAGTCATCATTTGTTGCCTTGTTCCTACAAAGATTATCAGCAAGCGTGTACAAACGAAGTCCCAGACCGTCTTTGGAATGCATTGCAGAAAATCGTTTAGGATATCTTTTGCACAAAAGGCAAGACGAAACAGTAGTAAAAACCAAGCCATACCTCAATCCATTCGTAACGTGAAATGTAAGGTTTGAGGTGTTTTTCAGTTAAAAAGGGACGATTTAGCATCAAGAATCGAATAGATCAATTCTAAATAGGGACCGAGAGGAACGTCAGGAAAGGGCTTTTTGTTAATAATTCAAAAGAAATCTTAAAAAATATACGTAGTATTTCATCCACATTGACCTTTGATATTCCATTTGCGATTATTTTAGCAGCCTAGAAGATGCGGATAATCTATAAAATTTATGGATTATGGTATCCTTTACAGAGTAAAAACGACACACCAAACATCAAATTCAGAAAATGCGAGCAAAGGCAGTTTTTGAAGATTACAAGATTATTTGCTTACTTTAACCCCCCGAATCAACCGATTAACCGAAAGCATTGTATGAAGAAACTTTTAGCTGTAATAACTGCAGGTTGTATCTCTACGTTAGCCCTCGCGCAGCAAGATCCTCAGTTCAGCCAGAACATGTTCAACCGTCTCTATGTTAACCCTGCCTATGCCGGTGCCAATGAGGCTATCTGTTTACATGCTCTGTATCGCGCACAGTGGGTGAGTTACGATGGTGCTCCCAAGACTGGCGTTTTTGGTATTGATGCTCCTTTGTTGAACAATAAGGTAGGGGTTGGATTATCCATCGCTACTGACAAAATCGGATTTGAAAATACCTTCCAAGGCAAGCTTGCTGGAAATTATAAATTCAATGTAGGTAACGGTAAACTCGCTGCTGGTGTTGATTTTGATTTCATGCAGCATAAAATCGATGGAAGTAAGTTCGAGCCCGCTGATCCAAATATTCCAGATCCATCGATTCCTACGGGTACTGTTAGCGGAACTGCCTTCGATATGGGAGCAGGGCTTTACTATCAGTCCGAAAAGTTGTATATTGGTGCATCCGCAAGCCATATCTTGGAGCAAAAGGTAGGTCTTGACAACTTCGACAAAGAATTTAAAAGAAATTATTATGGTATGATCGGATACTCTTTCGATGTAACCCCAGCAGTAGAATTGAAACCATCGGTATTCGTAAAATCGGTTACTGGTAATACTACATTTGATATTAACCTGAATGCGCACTTCAACAATCGCTTCTGGATTGGAGCATCTTATCGTAATGAAGATGCTATCGTTGCATTGATTGGAATGAATATTACCGAGAAGCTTCGTATTGGTTATTCTTACGATTTCACTACCTCGGAAATCAAAAAATACAGTGATGGATCACATGAGATCATGTTGGGATATTGCTTCACTGTGAAAAAGAAGATGACCCCAGCCATCAGAAACGTAAGATTCCTCTAAAATTAGGAATATATCTCTGGAACAGAAACCTATATTTGGGTAAAACGTATCATAGAATCTGAAAACTAAGCATATACTAAAGCAAAGATTTCAGCGTTCGATGCTTACGTTTAAGGCATTCCAGAAACCAAAAGCGAACAACACATGAAAAACCTGATTATTGCTTCCTTTGCCATACTGCTCCTGAGTAGTTGTGGAGGCGGTAACCGTGGTCAACTGGTAGGTGTCCAGGGACGCGAAAAATGGTATCAAGCCGATCCTTATGGCATGGTATTCATTCCTCAAGGCTCATTCAACATGGGTCAAAGCGACCAGGACGTACCTTACCAACAGATCGCCCAAGCGAAGACCGTGTCAGTACACGCCTTCTACATGGACAACACGGAAATTACCAACAATGAGTATCGTCAGTTTGTGTATTGGGTGCGCGACTCCCTAGCACATCGTCTGATCGGTGGTGAACACATCATCGAGGAAGGCGAATATGGCGAAAGAATTAATTGGGACGAGCGAATCAAGTGGCAAGATGAGGCCAACGTAGAAACGCTGGCGGAACTCTATCTTCCTGAAAGTGAGCGTTATTACCGTCGCAAAGAAATCGATTCCAGAAAGATGAATTTCGAATACTACTGGCTCGATCTTAAAGCGGCAGCACAGCAGTCGAACCGTCAACAAGGTTTAACCGACCGTTCTGTATTTATTAAGAAGAACATTATCAACGTGTATCCAGATACTCTTTCTTGGATTCATGATTTCACTTACTCTTTCAACGATCCTATTACTAAGGCTTATTTCTGGCATCCAGCATACGACGATTATCCCGTAGTAGGAGTAAACTGGACTCAATGCAAGGCATTCTGTGTATGGCGTACTCAATTAATCGACAGTTATCTGGAGAGTAATGAGGAAACCATCGTTCAGGATTTCCGTCTGCCAACAGAAAGTGAGTGGGAATACGCATCACGTGGAGGTTTAGCGAATAGTCCTTTCCCTTGGGGCGGACCTTATATACGCAACAGCCGCGGTTGTTTTCTGGCTAATTTCAAGCCATTGCGTGGTAACTACATCGATGATGGAGGATTCTATACTGTGAAAGCTACCTCTTACTGGCCGAATGATTATGGCTTGTATTGTATGGCCGGTAACGTAGCAGAGTGGACCAGCAACGCATTTGATGAGTCGGCGTACAATTTCAGCCATGATCTGAATGCAGATTATGAGTATGATGCCAAAGACTCTGATCCTCCAGCTCTGAAGAAGAAAGTAATTCGTGGAGGTTCATGGAAAGATGTGGGGTATTACCTTCAAACGGGAACCCGCACCTATGAATTCCAGGATACTTCTAAATGCTACATTGGATTCCGTTGTGTAATGGATTTCCTTGGTCGCGACAAATCTGATTTCTAAGCGAGGGTACAATTTATCCTAATTGACTAAGCGAAACTCAACCATTCGCCAAACAATATTATTAACTCAATCCAAAACCCTTTAAAAACAACCAAAACACAATGGGAATAGCTCAAATAACGCAAGGGAAAGCGTTTAAAAATTTCATGGCTAAACTTTACGGTTTCGGTGCTGCTATCGTTATCGTAGGTGCGCTCTTTAAAATTCAACACTGGGAAGGTGCTGGATTGATGCTTACGGTTGGGCTGCTTACGGAAGCTGTAATCTTCTTCTTCTCTGCCTTCGAACCACCACATGAAGAAGTGGATTGGTCGTTGGTTTATCCTGAACTAGCAGGGATGCATGAGCCAGGTGCTGATCGCAAGAAACACAAGGCTGGCGATCCTGTAGCACAACATTTAGACAAATTATTAGCTGACGCTAAGATTGGTCCTGAATTAATTCAAAGTCTGGGAACAGGTTTGAAGAGTTTAAGTGAGAACACTTCTAAGATGGCTCAGATTTCAAACGCTGCTGTTGCAACGGATGATTATGCTAAAAATGTAACTGCTGCTTCTCAGAAGGTAGCTATTCTTTCTGCTTCTTATGAGAAAGCGGCTACTGCTATGAATAGCATGAGCACTTCTCACGAAGATGTGAAAATCTACAGCGATCAAATGAAATCTGCAGGTAAGAATATGTCTGCTCTGAATGCTGTTTACGAACTGCAATTGCAGGAAGCAAATGCACGCATGAAAGAGACAACTAAATTCTATGACGGTATTCAGGAATTACTTGGTAACCTGAACAATACAGTAGAAGATACTAAACGTTATAAGGATGAAGTTGGCAAACTTGCTAAAAATCTGGGAGCACTCAATACTGTTTACGGCAATATGCTTTCTGCAATGAATATGAACCCTAACCAGGGTAAATAGTCAAGTACCGTTTCTTTTACATCAACCTCTTATTCAACCAAAACCCTAGGAACGCGAAATGGCAGGAAATAAATTGTCCCCAAGACAGAAAATGATTGGGATGATGTACCTGGTACTCACTGCGCTGTTGGCACTGAACGTCTCGAAAGAGATTATTAATGCTTTTGTAACTATTAATGATAGTTTAGAAGTAACTGTAGCCAACCTCAGCGGAAAGAATGCCCAGGCATACGCAGCATTTGAAAAACAAATGACGAACGATAAGCCGAAAACTGAACCGTTCTATAAACGTGCACAACAGATCAAGAAATTATCTTCTGATCTTGATAAATACCTTGCTACGCTTAAAATTGAATTGATCCGTACCACTGATAAGATTGAAGCAGGAGCACCAGATATTCCACTGCGCGAGTTAAAGCAGAAGGATAATTATGATGTACCTACCTTGATCATGTGCGGTGATCAAAACGACGGAAAAGGTAAGAAAGCGACTGAAATGAAAACGAAGATCAATGAATTCAAGAAAGCTGTTGTAGCAGCACTTGATAACAATGATCGTCCGAAGTTCACGAAGCGTCTGGATGAATTGTTTAATACCAATGATCCTGATCCTAAAATGATCGAAGATGGCAAACGTACTTGGGAAATGGCGAATTTCTACCATGCTCCAGTTGTTGCTACTGTTGCGCTGATTACAAAAACACAAACAGATATTAAGAATGCGGAATCGGAAATCGTTTCTCACTTGTTATCTGCTATTAACGCAACCGATTACAAATTCGATACTTTAACACCAAGGGTTATTTCTCCTTCAAGTTATGTGATCGAAGGACAAGAATATTCTGCGGAGATTTTCCTTGCTGCGATGAGTTCAACCAGCGATCCTGAGATCTCAGTAGGTGGAAATAAAATTGAAGTGGCAAATGGAGTTGGTCAGTATAAACTGAGAGCTTCAGGTCCCGGCGAGAAAAAATATGCAGGGATTATCAAAATTAAAAAGCCAGATAATACTTATCAGGAATTTAAGTTTGAGAATGCTTATACAGTAGCAAAACCAAGTTCTTCCGTTGCTGCAGATAAGATGAATGTTATTTACATCGGAGTACCAAATCCTATTACCGTTTCTGTACCGGGTGTGGCTGATGAAAAGGTGAAGCCTATGGTTTCAGGATTTACCCTGACTCCCGATGCTAAACTTGGTAAGGGACATTATATCGCTGAAGCAAAAGGACAACCAGGAGAAGGAAAAGTTACTGTTCAGGCTGAATTCAATGGCAAACCGATGACAATGGGTGAGTTTAAATTCCGTTTGAAACGTATTCCTGATCCAGTAGCTAAAATCGGTGGTAAGAAAGATGGTAACATTCCTAAAAGTGCTTTAGCAGCACAGCAGGGTATCATCCCAACGATGGAAGGTTTCGATTTCGAACTTTATCCAAGAGTGGTTTCATTCAAGATGAGCCGTTACGGAAAAGGTCGTGATCCAATTGAAAAATCTGCTGAAAGTGGTACTTTGACAAGTGATATGAAAACGATCATTGAACAAAGTCGCCCAGGTGATAAAATTCTGTTCGAATACATCAATGTATCGATGCCGGACGGAACAAAACGTCAAGTGAATTCTATTCCGCTTACAGTACAATAAGTGTTGAGCCCTTCGCTGGAACTGTATCAATGCTGATACGTATAAAGTGGAGGTGTTAAAACAAAAGCTGAAACATGAAAAAACTCATCCTGTTGCTAACTGTCATCATTGGTTTATCCGGTGGCATCAATGCACAAAACGTACTCAACGGAGTGTATGTTAAGGAAAACAATCCTGCTCGAAAGGTAGTTCCTTATCCTTACTTACGTGAGGCCGATGTGATGTGGTCTAAAAAGATCTGGAGACAAATTGATCTAAATGAAAAGATCAATGCGCCTTTACGTTATCCTAAAACTAGCGAAACGAAAGATCGTAAAAACCTCATCAGTACTTTAATGGATGCCGTGAAAGAAGGAAGTCTGACTGCTTATGATCCTCAGGATGATGAGTTCACACTTCCAATGACTGCGAATGAATTCAGTAAAGTTGGTGGAGCAGATTCTATCAGCATTAAAGTAACGCGTCCTGATCCTCCTTATGATGAAATTGACTCTGTAGTATTTCGTCCGTTTAATCCGGATGATGTGGTGCAGTATCGTCTGAAAGAAGAGTGGTTCTTCGACAAGCAACGTTCGGTGATGGATTGCAGGATTATCGGGATTTGTCCGATGACACTTGCACGTGATCAGGATGGTAACTTGATTGAAGGCGGACAAAAGAAATTGCTCTTCTGGGTATATTTCGATGAAGCAAGAAGAATATTTGTGAATGCAGAAGTAGCTAATCGCTCCAACTCTTCACAGCGTCTTACTTTTGAAGATGTATTCATGAAAAGAATGTTTAATAGCTATATCATTAAAGAAGATAACGTGTATAACCGTCGTGTGGATGATTACAAGGCGAATCCTCTCGATGCATTGCTCGAATCAGAGCGCATCAAACAGGATATGCTAAACCTTGAAATGGATCTCTGGGAATACTAAAATCTCCTAAATAAATTGAATGCCCTGCTGAATAAGCGGGGCTTTTTTTTGGAGGTAAGATTTTAATCGATACTCGATAGGAACTTTTAATTTGGAATCAAAACATTCATTAAGGATGATGTGCAAGATGCAGACCCAGAAAAATATACATTAGCAATTCTTTATTTTCTTAGCGTTGATGCCGATTAAAAAGAAGTATGAAAACCAATTCCGGCTGCACCAGATGAATTTACAAATGGACTGATGTTCCAGTGGCGGTTATGCTCTTTTACAGTCATCCTGCCGATAGCATACCCCAGCATTGACGCCATCAGTACATCCGATGTCCAATGCTTTTCGAGAACGATTCGCGACAATCCACAAGCTGTAGCAGCGGAATAACAAACTACAGGAACCCAGATCGTATTACTGTATTCCGTAGCAACAACTGTGGCGAGTGTAAATGCGATAATGGTATGTCCGGAAGGAAAGGAATTATGTTTAGTCTCATCATTGAACTCTTCAAAGAACCCCAACTTTCCATCCTTTGCTTCCGTCGTTGGTCGCGCTCTGCCGAGTGATGCTTTCATCGCATAACCAAGAATAGCAGAATGAACAAGTGCTTCCGCAGCAAGTACTCCAGTACGTAATGCTCTATTGTCTTTAAATATTAATCCTCCGGCCGCAAAAGCGCAGGTGATTCCGATAGGGACAATTCCTTCTCCGAATTTTGTTGCTACCTGAGCAATATCGTGTAGTTCAGGATTTCTTTGTTTTACATCCTGCACGCTGTTATAAATTTCGTGGTCGAGAGCAAATGATGACCCCAGCAATATAGCCGCAGGAACAATAAATTTCCAGTCCTGCTGATGAATATGTACAGGTTTTGTCCAGATGATAGCTTGTCCATGTAACCCTTCATGGAACATATTTCTCACAGAGAATTCTTTAGGACGAATGGAATCCTGCAGATTACTTTTCTGAGCAGGAGCAACACATGTGCTACATAGGAAGACAATCCAAAAAGAATAAAACAGTTTTTTATGCATCGTCCTGAAATTTGAAAACAGAAATATTTTATTGCTTGGATACACAAACATAATTAAAGTGTAGATACCAATTGACGAAGTAGTTTTACGACAAAATGCAGAGGTGAAAATTTAGAGGCACAAAAAAAGCCGGCTATTACACCGGCTCTCTGTATTTTATTTTTGTATGCTTATTTCATAATGGAGTTTACTGTGATTTCAGTTCTGCGGTTCAATTGATGCATCTCTTCTGTACAAGGAACTTCATCACCACAATTGTTGATCAGAATTCCTTCTCCACTCCACATCAGTTTTCCAATTTGTTTCGAGGAGACACCATGATCCATCAAGAATTTCCGTGCTTCCTTAGAACGATTTTCTGAGAGCTTCTCATTGTATTCTTTCGACGCACGACTATCCGTATGAGAATTCAACGTAATTTTTACATCTGGATGTTCTCTTAGAAATTGAATTACTTCATCCATTATTTTGCTTGCATCGTCACGGATATTGTATTTGTCGAGATCGAAGTACAATACTTTATACCAGTTTTCATAAGGATGAATTTCGGATGCTTTAGTCAGTTCAACGGTGTAACTCATATCTTTTGGTTCAGCACCTGCTTGACCTTTCAACATAATTACTTTAGGACGATATCCTGCGGACATGATCATTAACTGTTCATCTTTTTGAGGAATCACAGCTTGATGGTAGATGCCACCGAGATCAGTACTTCCGAGATCACGAGCCAGAACTTCGTCGCGGATGATGGCTCCCGGAATAGCTTCCTTAGTATCTGCATCAATTACGTTAATGCTTAGCAAGAAATCAGCAGGTTTCCCTAATTCAATTCTCACGAACGGATCAGTAGGAGTAGCCGAAGAAGTAGCCACAGTAAGTGTAGTATCACCTAATCCTGTTGCAGCACCATTGATCGAATAATTTTGATCGAAGCCTGCAGTGAAATCAAATCTTCCATTTTCAAGAGTCGTGAAAGATTGAATTTTTCCATCTTCTCCTTTCATTTCTACACGTGCTTGTTTGATAGGAGTTCCATCTGTTTTATTAACAACGATTCCTCTGATCCGTATAGATTGTTTTTTGAACGTATACAGATCATCATCGAAACCACGGTTAGCTCTGTTAGAACTTAGGTAACCGATTTTATTTTTCATGTCATACACCATTTGGAAATCATCATCTGAAGTATTCAGAGGATAACCAACATTATGCGGTGTTACATATTTTCCACCGATATCATGTGTGAAATAAATATCCAATCCCCCGATTCCAGGATGACCATCAGAAGAAAAATAAATGGTTCCATCATCAGTGATGACCGGGAATACTTCATTTCCTTTTGTGTTTACAGTATCACCTAAATTTTCTGGCTTCGACCATCCAGTACCTTGTTTATTGCATACCCAAAGATCCATTCCACCTTTTCCACCTGGCATATCAGAGGAGAAATATAATTTCTGTCCATCGCTACTTAAAGAAGGATGTGCGCAACTATAATTGTCGCTGTTATATTGGAAGGGTTCTAGTTCGGTCCATTCAGTGCCGCCTTTATTTTTTGCTTTGAAGATTTCTAGCTTCACAATTTTATCGGCACTCTTATGCACCTTTCCTTTTAAAATATTATTTCGGGTGATGTAAATTTCATCTCCGCTTTTGCTGAAGCATACTGGACCATCATTGAATTTGGTCTGTATCTTATCTGCAAATAGTTCGGGGTCACGGAATTTATTTTCTTTTCCACGGCTATAGTACAAAGCAAGGAAAGGTTCGTTAGTCCATGAATGACTACGTTGAATGATTTCACTCCTCGGACGAGAGGAAGCAAATACAATTCCTTCTTGATATAACGTTGCTCCGAAATCTGCATTCTTCGAGTTAATATCGAGTTTAGTCACTGCAAAATTACTGGAATCAATAAAATAATTATTGTATTGATCCAATGCTTTCATGAATGATTGTCCACGACCATCAGCTTGATTATCGACTACAAAATCTTCCATCCACTTACGAGCTTGAGCATACTTACCGTTATTCATCAACGACTGACCGTAATAGAATTTGTAAATCGGAAGAACAGCAGGCATCTGTACAGCTTTACCGTACCATTGCTCAGCCATCGTTCTGTTATTGGTCAAGCGATAACAATCAGCAAGTTTAAAAACTGCTTCTTGTAACGTAGAATCTTTTTTAAGCGCTTTTGTATAAAAGGGAATAGCTTTTGGATAAGCCATTTGTTTATAGTAAAAGTCGCCTTTACGCACGAGTGCTTTCTGCGCAATCGCCGGAAGGAGACCCAGGCAAAGCAACATGCAGAGCAAAGACTTTTTCATATTCTTGTTGGTTTGAAGATTTTAATCAGAAATAACGAGGGGTAACAACTTTATTTTTATTGAAGGAGAAATCATATCCCAGTGTAATTTCATGGGTACCGGAATTGTATTTCTGCAAGTCGGTAATGGTGTAATCATACGAGTATCCCATGCGCAGTTGTGAATTAATCTGGAAAGAGATCAATGCCGCCCATGAATCGGATGTACGATAAGCACCGCCTACCCAGAGTACTTCGCTAAAAAGAAAGTTCAATCCAACATCTGCGATTATTGGTGAACCAGAAACTGCTTTCACCATGAAGGTTGGTTTTATTTTAACACTTTCATTGAGGGGATGAACATAACCTCCCATCAAGTAGTAATGCCAATAAGGTATCGTAACTTTATTTTGAGCTTTACCGGATTCAGCATCTACTTTATTCTGCAACAAACGAGGTACAGATAAGCCGATATAAAAATTCCGAGAGCTGTAATAAGTTCCGAAGCCAACATTAGGAACAGTAAGCTTTGGTGTTCCGAAGAACGCACCATCACCAGGTTCCTGAATATTGACATCCACCAATTGCTCTTGGTGATTAATCAAGCCTGCAGAGATTCCCATAGCGAATGTTCCTTTCTGCATCGGAATGCGATATGCATAGTTAGCAAAGAAGGAGAAATCATGCGTTACACCGATTTCTTCATTCAAAATGTTCAATCCGAGTCCAATTCTTTCATTTCTCAGTGGTGAGTGCGCACTGAAAGTTTGTGTTTTCGGAGCTCCATCGATGCCCACCCATTGGTTCCGGTACAAACCAGCAAGGGCAATATGCTCTCTGGAACCGGTGTAAGCGGGGTTGATGAATGTTTCGTTGAACATAAACTGTGTGAACTGCGGTTCAAACTGAGCTTGCGCCTGTAGGAACAGTCCGAGCATAGAAACCATAAGTAGCAGCGGTTTCAGAGCTATTGTGATGAACCCTTTCATTTTCGGTAGGGGATTAGTATTAACCATAATGAGTAATTATCTTTTTTTCAGTGGAAAACTAACGACGTAGTACAACGAAGCCATTGAGTGGTTTTTCGTTAATGTTTAAATCTAAGATATAGAAGTAGGTTCCGTTGGGTAATTCTTCCCCAAACATTACACCTGTGACGTTTGCACGACCATTCCAACTGTTATCGTACTCTTTTTTCTTGTAGATGAGATTACCCCAACGGTTATAGATGAATAAAACGTTGCCGGGATAACTACTTAAACCATCAATTACAAAGGTATCATTGGTTCCATCCCCGTTAGGAGAATATCCATTTGGAATATCGAGAGTATCACAGATGACGTTCACAGTAACAGAAGCAGTAGCAGTACATCCATAACTATCTTTTACAATTACGGTGTAGTCAGTAGTTACTGAAGGACTCGCCATCGGATTAGAAATATTTGCATTATTTAATCCTGTAGTTGGATTCCAAGTGTATTGACCACCACCACCTGCATTCAGCTGTACACTTTCACCCGGACAAATAATCACGGTGTTACTGATAGAAACAGTATTCAAGGAGCGCACAATGATCTCAATCGGATTCGACATGTAGACACCACAAGAGGTAGTTGCCTGTAAAGTATAGATCCCTGCCACTGGTGTGATAAACGTAGTTGCATTTGCACCATTCAGTGCATTGCCGTTATACATCCATTGTAGCGTTACTCCTGATGCAACATTCTGTGCATTTAAAGTAGCAGTACTTCCCATGCAAATATTAATTCCATCGGTGTTAATCTGCAGATCAGAACTGTCAGCAATCACAGCTGTTTGCACCATTTCACAACCGTTCGCATCGCTGATGGTCACGGTATATGTTCCTGGCAGTTGGTTCAATAAATTCTGTGTGAAGTCGCCGGTATTCCATAAGTATGCATAAGGAGTAGTACCTCCGGAAGCGGTAATGAAAATACTTCCTTTCTGATTGGCTAAGCAATTAGAAGCTTGAGCAGAACTACTTACATTAAGTGGTTCTGTAGGTTGATTAATAGATGCACTGAATTGAGAACTGCAACCATTAGCATCGGTAACAGAAACTGAATATGTTCCGGGCGCAAGTCCACTAATATTTGCAGTAACAGCACCTGTACTCCAAACATAATTGTAAGGAGCAGTACCACCATTGATGTTCAGATTAATTCCTCCGTTATTCGTACCATTACAACTCACTTGTTGTACACTTGCAGTGAGGGATAAGCTTGCTGCAGGTTGAGTGATCAAAGCAGTATTGGTAGTAGAACATCCATTCTGATCAGAAATAACAACCGTATATGTTCCAGGACTCATGTTTTGTGGATCCTGCATGGTAAGCCCATTATTCCATTGGTAGGTATAGTTGCCCATTCCACCGATTACAGTAAGATCAATAGAACCATTTGCAGCTCCATTACAAGTAATATGTGTTACGGTTAAAGTTGAGGAAACAGATGCTACAGGTTGCGACACTGAAACAGGCATCGTTTTACTACAACCATTTACATCAGTAACAGTAACTGTGTACACTCCTGCTGCAAGATTTGGAAGATTTGCAATAGTTGCACCGTTACTCCATTGATATGTGTAAGGAGCAGTACCACCACTTACAGCAGTAGAAATCATTCCGGTATTTTCACCGAAACAAGAAACATCACGCACCATAAAAATCATATCTACAGCAGCGGAAGGTTGAAGTACATCAGCTGTTGAATTTGTTGTACATCCATTAGTATCAGTAATCGTTACTTGATACTGACCAGCTATAAGTCCGGTAGGATCTTCACCCGTGAAACCATTACTCCAGATAAAGTTGTAAGGTTGTGTTCCACCCGTTACAGAGAGATTAATTTGCCCGTTGTTATTTCCATTACAATCTACTGCACTTGCAGAGTTTGTAGCTGCTAAAGTTTGCGTAGGTTCTGTAATGGTGTATGATGATGTTGAAGTACATCCGTTGAGATCTGTGATCAACAAAGTATACGTTCCTGCAGTAAGATTTACAAGACTTGAATCGATACTGCCATTATTCCAGCTATAGCTGAAGGGTTGTGTTCCACCATTGGAAAGGATATCTATAGCACCAGTATTTTCACTGAAGCAATTTACTTGAGTGATAGTTCCATTTTGTGATAACGATGCAAAAGGCTCAGCAATTTGATGTATAGAAGTAAAATTACATCCATTCACATCAGTAACGGTAACTGTATATGTTCCTGCCGTAATATTGTTTAGGTCTTCTGATGTTGCACCATTGCTCCAGTTATAGCTATATGCCGGAGTACCACCAATGATCGATAAGTCAATAGCACCCGTTCCATCTGAGAAACAATTTACATTGGTAACTTGAGCAGATGCACTCAACGCATTTAAAGGTTCAGTAATATCTACTGATCCATTTATTGTGCAAAGATGATCGTCGGTAATAGTATATTGATAGTTTCCTGCAACAACTCCTGTGATGGAATTTGTTGTGGCTCCATTGCTCCAACTATAAACATAGGGGCCTGTACCACCAGCAGTAGTTAGTGTAGCACCTCCGTTAAGATTGCTGTTGCAATCTACATTCGATACAGTAACATTTGTG
Source organism: Bacteroidia bacterium (assembly GCA_038320345.1). Lineage (GTDB taxonomy): Bacteria > Bacteroidota > Bacteroidia > AKYH767-A > OLB10 > JBBQED01. Next base: position 48,013 of record JBBQED010000014.1, on the reverse strand, counting down.
GAAAGCGGTGCTTGTGGTTGTTCGAGCATAACTGTTTCATCATAAACACAACCATGTGCATCAATCACATTTAATGTATAAGTTCCTGCAGCGAGATTTGCAATATTTTCTTGAGCGCTCTGACTATTCCATGAGATAGAATAATTGGGTGTTCCTCCGCTAATCACACTGGTAATGCTTCCTGTCAGATCACCATAACATGCTGGGTTCGTTAATTGGATAGCAGCAGTTAACAGCGCTTGTTGACCTTCAACAATGATCGATTGTGATTGAGAACATCCGTTAGCATCTGTAACTGTTACATCATAAGTTCCTGCAGTTAATCCGAGAAGATCTTCTGATGTGGCACCGGTATTCCAGTTGATAGCATAGTTGGCCGTTCCACCATTAATGGAAAGATCGATAGTACCTGTTGAATCTCCGAAGCACTGTGAGTTGCTTACTACATTAGTTACTCCAAGTACAGCAGCTGGCTGATTTACGGATCCATTATAAGTGGTAGTACAACCATTTATATCCGTGATGAGCACTGAATAATTTCCCGCAGGAATAGTAGTTCTGTCTTCTGTAATCGCTCCGTCATTCCAATTATAACTATAAGGAATAGTTCCACCTAACACTTCTATGTTAATAGCACCTGTTTGATCAGCATGACATAAAACATGCGTTACAGTTCCGGTAGAGCTTAATGTCGCAGCTGCATAGGCAATGGTATAACTTCCACTCGCCGTACAACCTTGAGCATCGGTTACTGATAAGCTATAGGTTCCAGGATTTAATCCTGTGAGATCTTCTGATTGATTGCCATCATTCCATAAGTAAGTATAAGGAGCAGTACCTCCTGTAACAGTGATGGCAATTGCTCCATCCTGTACATCATGACAATTTAATTGTGTGAGTTCAGCTTGAATATTCAAGGAAGCGGTAGGTTGATTTACGGTTGCAGCGTTGCTTGCCTGACATCCATTTGCATCCGTTATTTGTACTGTATAGTTACCCGAATTTAAATTCGTGATATCTTCAGAAGAAGCACCGTTACTCCAGTTAAAAGTGTAAGGCGTAGTTCCTCCGGAAGGGGTTAAATCAATTGTTCCACTAGCATTACCATTACAAGCCACATTGATTACTGTAGTTGTTGAACTTAATACTGCTAAAGGCTGAGTTACAAAAAGTGTATTTAATAATATACATCCATTAACATCAGTTACAGTAACGGTATAAGCTCCTGCTGTGAGGTTAGTAAGATCTTGTGAATTACTTCCATTGCTCCATGAGTAAGTATAGGGTGGAGTTCCTTGAAATGGGTTCAAATCAATTGCACCATTACTATCTCCATGACAAGAAGTGTTTGTAAGCGTTGCCGTTGCATTTAATGCTCCTGCTGGTTGCGATACAGCTTCTGATAAAGATGAAGTACAACCATTGGCATCAGTAACAGTTACGACAAATATTCCGGCACTAAGATTATTCAAATCTTCTTGTGCTGATCCATTGTTCCAAGCATAAGTATAAGGCGTTGTTCCACCACTAACCGTTAAGTTAATTGTTCCAACAGGTACACCCAAACAACTCACATCTGTATGAGTTGCTGATAAGGCAATTGCTGCAGAAGGTTGTGTTACAGTAGTTGTTAATGAAGTTGTACAGCTATTCGCATCTGTGATGGTAACGGTATAGGTTCCTGCTGTTAAATTACTGATGTTAGAAGTGCTTGCGCCTGTGTTCCAGCTGTAGACGTAAGGAGAAGTTCCTCCGCTTGCTCCTGCAGTAGCAGTTCCATTGTTTCCATTCCGACAACTTACATTAGTTGAAGAAATTGTTCCTGCTAATGCAACTGCGGGCTGTGTTAAAAATGCAGTAGCTGCACTCGTACAACTATTAGCATCGGTCACAGTAACTGAATAAGTTCCGGATGTAATTCCAGTGAGCTGAGCACCTGTTGTTCCGTTACTCCAATTATAACTGTATGGGGTTGTTCCTCCGCTTACTGTTAATTGTACTGCTCCAGTCGACTGACCAAAACACTTGATATTTACAGATACCGTGGAAGTAGTTAATGCTGCTGCTGGTTGCGTTATAGATACTGATTTTGTGATTGAGCAGTTGTTGACATCTGTAACTGTAACGGTGTAGTTTCCTGCCGTTAAATTATTGGTAGTAGCAGATCCATTTCCGTTGCTCCAAACATAGGAATAGGATGGAGTGCCACCACTCACCGTGATACTTGCGGATCCAGTAGAATTGCCAAAGCATTTTACATTCGTTGCTGAAGTAGTTCCAGTGAGTCCTGCTGTAGGCTGTGTGATAGTTATTGTTAATGAACTCGTACAAGCATTTGCATCAGTTACTGTAACAGTGTAGTTACCTGCAACTAAATTACTTGCTGCAACACCTGTTTGTCCGTTGCTCCATAAGTAGGAGTAGGGACCATTTCCTCCGCTTGCTAATACATTTGCAGATCCGGAATTTCCACCGAAGCATTTAACATCTGCTTTGGTATTACTGATAGAAATCGGCGCGGCAGGTTGTGTGATAGTAGCACTTCCTGTTGTTGTACATCCTTTAGCATCAGTGATCGTTACATTATAAGTTCCTGCAACCATATTCGATTGAGATGCAGTAGTAGCTCCGTTATTCCAGTTATATGTATAAGGTGTTGTTCCTCCAGTTACTGCAACAGAAACTGCTCCGGTATTATTACCATAACAAAGAACATTCGTTTTTGAGGTAGTAGCATTTAATGCTGCGGCAGGTTGTGTGATAGATGCAGATGCATTTACCGAACAGTTATTAGCATCGGTGATCGTAACACTATAATTTCCTGCACCAACATTACTTAACCCTGAGGCAGTACTTCCGGTATTCCATAAGTAGGAGTATGGAGTTGTTCCTCCAGTTACATTCACAACTACATTCGCAGTGGTGTTTCCAAAACAATTTACACTTCCACCTAGAGCACTTGCATTTAAAGCGGCTGATGGTTGAGTGATGGTAACGGTTGTAGTTCCTGAAGTACAAGCATTGGCATCCGTTACTGTAATGGTATATACTCCCGCAGGAATATTATTTAAGGCGGAGGCAGTACTTCCGGTATTCCACTGATAAGTATAAGGTGTTGTTCCACCTATAGCCGTTACCGTTATGTTTCCAGTACTATTTCCAAAACATTTTACATTGGTCTTAACGGTGCTGAGTGTTAAGGCAGCCGTAGGCTGACTTAATGTATTCACTGAGGTTGCTGTACAACCACGGTTATCCGTTACCGTTAGGGTATAGGTTCCTGCATTGATTCCAGAAAGGGATGCAGTGGTATTTCCGTTACTCCAAGAATAAGTATAAGGTGAGGTTCCTCCTGAAACAGTACTAGTGATCGCTCCTGTTGAGTTACCATAGCAAAGTATATTTGTTTTGTTAGTGGTGATGTTTAAAGCAGCCGTTGGCTGAGTTACTGATGCTGATGCAGCAGCAGTACATCCATTCACATCGGTTATGGTTACTGAATAATTATTGGCAATTACATTGCTAAGGTTATTAGCAACAGATCCATTGCTCCATGAATAGGTCAGTGGTGAAACCCCTCCTGTTACCGAAAGTGTTACTGTTCCCGTATTATTTCCAAAGCATGCCACAGAAGCAGCACTTGCACTTGCCGACATCGCATAGGAATTCGTTAATGTTTCGCTTCTAGTCTTTGTACATCCGTTTGCGTCGGTTACCGTTACTGTGTAAGTGCCGGCACAGGTGTTGGTCAAATCCTGAGAAGTTTGCCCGTTATTCCACAGGTAGGTATAAGGCCCCATTCCACCTACTACACTTAGATCAACAGTTCCGTTACATACTCCAGAGCAAGAAGGATTTGTTTTAGTACTCGTTAAAGTCATTCCACTTGGTTCAGTGATATTGACGGTTTGCTGTGCTGAACATCCACTGATGTCTGTGACAGTTACCGTATAACTTCCTGCAGTAAGTCCACTGAGTGAGGGTGAATTTGATGTAGGAGTGGTGTTCCAATTATAAGTATAGTTCCCACTATAAACAGGGGAGGCTGCAGCAGTACCTGTTGCGGCACCATTGCAGGAAATATTTGTACTGATTACATTGAAATATGGACTCGGTACATAAATGTTATAAGAGTAAGTTTGAATTCCGTTGTTCGGACAAGCATTATCACGAACCGTTATTGTGAATGTATTTGGACTAAGATTGATATCATTTACCGTTGGAGTCCAGCAAAAAGTTAAAGTTGGACGAGGACCACTACTGATGGTATAGGTAGCACCTGGGATCGCATTGTTAGAAGTAATGGTTACATTCTGACTTGCATCAAGATCGGCGCTGTTAACTGTAAAGCAAACCTGTTGGTTAGGACAAACTGTGACATTATAATTATTTGTACCGTCAATACCAGAAGCAGTGGGAAGATTGTTGGTACATGCCGTAGTATAAATCTGCATATCGCGTATTACACTACCTAATACAACACCATTTCTATATTCCGTTACTTTAATCGCCATGATCCCGATTTGAATAGAACTAGGAGTAAAAGTGAGATCTCCCGTTGTTGGATTCATGGTAAATGGAGTACTCGAAGCAATTGGAGAAGTAGCACTCGCAGGGGCAATATAACTTACTGTTCCAGTAGCGCTCGTTTTAGGAGTGATGAGTTGATAAGCGAGTGAGTCGCCATCAGGATCTACAACACCATGATTGAAATTAAATGTTTGACCAATACATACGAAAGCAATTGGGATATTTGAAAATACTGGGGAGCTATTGCATGGTGCAATAGTATTGTTTAAGAGCGCCTCAATATAAAGTGTAGAATTAGAAGCACATGGACTGTTGATCGTAGTTATTGCACAGTTACGACAACATACACTGTAGCTGAATACCCAATCCGTTTGTTGAGTAGGCAATGTAACTACTGCTGTATAGATCCATTTTCTGATACCTGTAGTAGATCCACCACCACAAGAGGAGGCGGAAGTAACACAAGGAACAGTAATTTCATCACCGTTTCCGGCCGATCCGGATTTATTGGCTGTGACATTGAAATTCTGAGATCCGTTGACGCTTTTACAGTTGATGGTGATGTTACCAGGTTCGGCTACACCACCACAATCACGGTAAAAAGTTACCACAACCTGATATTGGTTACCCCCTAAACAGGTGTACTGGATATCGGATCCAGCGGCATGGGTAGCAAACGATTGTTGGCTGCTCAGCAGGATTAGAATCATGCTGAAAAGAAGACTAATAAAGCCCCTTTTTTTGATGGGTGCCAGGGTCGGTTTCATACTTTGGTTCATTGAGTGTAAGGAGTTGCCAGCTCTGTGGGTTTTTAAGTATTCTCCTTATTCGCAAAAGCACTTGAAACGTTTCGTTTTATGAGAAATAGTGCAGAAATTTTATGCTAGCGTAACCTTTTCTGATACTATTCGTTGAAACCCGGATTTTTATTCCCACAACCCTGATTTCTACTGCATTTTTTGCATCCTATTTCTAGAGATTTTTAGGATAGTAATTTTTATTTAACTTAGCCTTCAGATTTTACATCTTTAATTATATTCTACCGTATTATGAATCGCAAAAAATTATTTATTGTTGAAGATGATGCCACCTTTGCAGAAATGCTGAAAGATTATCTATCCATGAAACCACATTGGGATATCAGTCATTTTGAAAGCGGTGAAGCCTGTCTGGAACAAGCTTTTGAAGAACCTTTTGCAGTAGTGATCGATTATCATCTAGATTCCATGCAGAGAGATCAAATGAACGGTATGGATACGCTGGTGAAACTTAAAAAGATTTCGCCTGATTCACATTGTATCTTTTTGAGTGGTCAAGAGAAATATGGTCTAGCACTTCAGATTGTTTCTCATGGTGCAGAAAAATATATAGTTAAAGACGAAAAAGCTTTTGTAGAAATCACCAAAGCACTGGATGATCTATTGCAACCCTAAATTAAAGTTGATTTTTTTGAAATTTTCAATCCTATAAATTTACGTAAGCGGAAGATAAATTTCAATCACGGTTCCTTTACCTTCTTCGCTGTTGATCACAATATTGCCTTTTAAAAGTTCCATAAGTTCTGCAATGATGAGATAGCCTAATCCGCTGCCGGATCTACCATCCTGATCAATTCTGATATCAGCACTCTTCTTATTACAGGTAGCTCTAACTTTTTCTAGGGTATTGGGATTCATTCCACTGCCTGTATCTGTAACAATAATGCAATAGGTCCCATTCTGATTCATGCTGGAAATACTAATCACTCCGTTTTCAGTAAAACGAATAGAATTGGAAATCATATTCTGCAAGATGATGCTCAACACTCTGCGATCTGTCGAAAGGACATCATCCATAGACACAGTATTGATCAGTTCCACGTTCTTCGCCTTCGCCATTTCTTGCATGCTACTGAGCATTTCTTCCATCATTTCATAAGGACTTTCCATATGCATCACGATATCAATCCTGTTGTTCTGGAATTTGATCCAATTGAGCATATTCACAGCGTTGTCAAAGAGTTTTTCAGAGCTTCCTGAAATATCTTGCATCGTTTCTTTGATGAATGAAGGGTCTTTTTGATTGAGTTTCCCATAACCTAATCGTGCCGACAAGGAAATAAATTTTAATGGGGCAATAATATCATGGGAAATGATAGAGATCAGTTTATCTTTCACTCTTACCGATTGCCGTAACTGGTCTTCTGATAAAATCAGTTTCTGATTGTTAATCTCCAATGTTTGATTCGCATCTTGTAATTCAAGCGTTCTTCTCTTTACATTATCTTCCAGCTGTTGATTTCGTTTTCGAATATTTCTGCCATATAGATGAAGGATTAACTGAAGTAAAAGTCCTGAAAAAATGATCACTAGAAACTTAAACCAAATCGTTTCATAATATTTTTCTTTTACGTGAAGTATCACAGACGTTGAAACATACTGTTCAGCATCAAAATTAGATTTTTTACGAATGATAAGTTCATGGGAACCTGATTCTAAATTGGAAAATGTTAAGGTGAAATCGTTAATGCCTAACGGAATCCAGTTCTTGTTGAAGCCACTCAGCTTATACTCCAAGCGTAGATTTTCTTTATTCCCCCAAAAGGGTGCATTAATAAGTATTTCTACGAGTTCAGTATTTGATGGAATGGCAAAGTTGTTTGTTCCAGCAATAAGTTTTCGGTCGGCTTTAACCTGATTGATAAATATTGGATAGTTTAAATAAGGATCGCTGATGGAGTCAGGGTTGAAAAATACGAATCCTTCCATCGTTGGAAATGTGAAATAGCCATTCGACAAGCGTAAACTGCTAGGTGAACATCCGCCATTGAATTCTATATTATTGATCCCATCTAACTCTCCATAATACCAATATGTAAATGTGGTTTTAGGGTCTTTAAGATAGTTATCTAAATTGGACATCTTGATACGGAAAAGGCCATGATTAGTGCTGATATACAAATTGTTTTTTCCATCGAGTTGGAAAGAATGTGAAAAGTTGAGATGCCCGAAAATATCAATAGGCATTTTGAACAGTTTTCCATTTTGCCAGATGTAATAACCTTTTCCATAGGTTCCTATAAATAATTTGTCGCCATGTAAAAAAAGTGAACGAACACAAATATTATCCATAGAAGGAATTCTGGTCATTTTATTTAAATCGGTAGATAAAATAAACAGTCCTGAGCAGGAAGCAATCCATATTCTTTGATCTGGCCCCTTAGAAATATTGTTGGGATTGAATCCCTGTATTTTACTGTTGTCCTTTGGAAAAACATTAAAGGAATGGTCGTTGAACACCCCTCTTATTCGATCGCTATTGCCCACGAAAAGGGTATCACTGATATTTACAATAGTGCTAATGGGGATTTTTGATTCATGATAAATGAATTTTTTTTCTCCAGTCGACCGCTCGTATTTAAATAAGGTATCTGATCTGTTAAAATAGATATTTCCCGATTTATCTTTGGCAATACTTTCATTATTAAATCGACTAATTCCAATACTGCTTTTTTGAGCTCCGTTAATACTGAATTCCCGTTGGTAAGACGAGAAAATGGTATTACTATCAATAGCTATCTGTGAATAATAAGCGTTATTGGTTCCAGGTTCGGGAGTATCAAATGTGATGGTTTGTAGTTTTCTAAATCGACAAACTAATAATCCTCTGGAATCGGTACCCAGATAAAGAATTTGGTTTTTGGTGTCTTTTAATACTGCCGAAAGCACACAGTTTTCAGGAAATTTGTCATAGAGCAATTGAATATTTACACTATGGTCTACTCCAAGTTCTATCTCAAAAATATTATTATTCAAACATAGAAAGGCACCTTTGTTACAGTACTCCCAGATTAATTTACCTTCTTTGAGTGACTTTATGATTAGCTCTCGATTATTCGAAAAATTGAGAGCACATGGTACGACTGAATCGTGATTATAAAATTCGTATTCATAAATCAACTCATCTTCATTAATAAAAAAAATTCTGTTTTTAAGCATGAAATACCGCCAAGGTTTATACTTCTTCAGGTCGATGTTTCGAACTGCATTTGTATCAGTATAAAGTTGGAGTCCTCCTCGTATTTTTACCAGCGATTGATGTTTGTTTAATGGAATAATAGTCGTTGGATTCAAGCCCCATCCCTCAGCATTTGGCAAGAATGGCATCCGTGAAATAATCCACTTATAAAATTCGGGATTAGAAATTCCTCCATGGATATTCAGCCAGCTACTATTACTATAAGCACCTTTTCTAGTTAATACTGGTTGGTTGTCTATAAGTTCCAAAAGACTTCCCTTCGCATCATTTACAAAAAGTCGTTCGTCGGGTGTGCCAAAAACGTTTTGAATTCTTTCCGTTACTAAATCCGAATCATTCGACGTATTGAAAATTTGAAATCGAGCACCATCATAACGCACTAGACCCGATTCAGTAGAAATCCATAGAAAGCCATTCTTATCCAAGGTGAGATTCTTCACACTGTTTTGTGGAAGACCGTTCATCGAGGTGATGTTTTGGGTATAATATCCACCTTGAGCATTTAGAAAACAAGGAAGGTGCAGAAGAAATAACAGCGCCATCAATCGCATACTATTTCTGCAAACAGAAAAAAGTTTGAGTGTAAAAAAGCAGAACGGGAGGTTAGTCCTGGTTGTTTTTATCAGCATACGTTTCTGATAATTTGCGCAAATCAATGATATTGGAAACGCCTAGCTTCTGAAAAACTCTAGCTTTAAAGGTTGCGATGGTGGTCGCTTTTAGATCCAAGCGAGAAGCAATTTCTTTCACTCCTTCACCATTAAGCAAATAATTCATTACCACCATTTCTCTTTCTGATAAAACATGAAATGGATTTTTGTGCGTTTCTTTTCCCTTAAGCTCATGCAACAGCATATCATTCAGTGAAGGACTCATATACTTCTTCCCTGACATAAATAAATCTAGCGCACGGATCACTTCATTTTCATCACTCTGTTTACTAATAAAACCATCTGCTCCCATTTGCATCATCCGTTTACCATAGATCTCTTCTGCACTCATCGTAAAGATTAGAATCTGAAGATTAGGATATTCATGGTGAATCTTCGGGAAAACATCCATCGCATTTGCATCCAGCAGCTGCATGTCCAGTATCAAATGACTAAAAGCATTCTCGCTTAACATTTTTAGTAAGTCGCGTGTGTTATCCGTTTCCATCACTCTGCAATGAGGAAAGCGGGCATCCAAAAGAAATTTTAAACCACGACGAATGATCACATGATCGTCAGCGATGAGAATCTTCGTTTTAGTAGGCATTTAGAATAGTATTTTACTAATTTTCAGTTGGGCTCAATGCATGTAGATTTAATTCTACAAATTTTTTTAATATAGGGCATTAATTTTGCCAGCCTTCAGCTGGAAAGTAAGGACATCTCAGGAAGATTAATCTTTTTCTTTAATGGCCTTCACTTCTTCAAAAATACCGCATTTCTCTATCATTATTCACCTTTCAAGTCTAAAAAGAATGATGCTGATCAAAATCCTCAAAGTAGCCACCATGCTAGTATTGGCTTATGCTGTGATTTTTTACCTCGGGAAAGAATTACATCGTTTAGCAAATCAGGAACATAAAAAATCCTGATTTTCTTTTTATGGCGTGAAGACAGGAGTAGTATTTCCTGTATCCTGTTTTATTTTTTTAGGTGCTTTTGCATTTCCTCGGAAAAACTCCAATAGTGAAATGGTCATTAAAAGCATCAAAAATGAATACATCGTATCATCTGCCGGAATAGTATAAATACGAATTCCAAGATTTTCTTGATCATTGTACATCACTACTGGAAGCGCAGTCAGAATGCCATTGACAATTAGGAAGGGAATTTTACTCACTAAAAATGCACGGTAGAAACGACCCATGAAGTTAACACGCAGGAGAATCATTATCCCTAGATAAATACTTGCAAAAAAACTAGTGGAAAAAGTATAAGCCCTTGTGGTATTTTTTATGGCGATAATCACAAATAAGAAGAAGAGCGCGTAGCTGATATATTTTTCTACAGACTTAAAAGAATCCTCTGGGAAATAATAATTCAAAGCTTCATAAATAAATACACAGCAATAGGGAATGAGGATAAAAAACATGACTTCTTCTATGGGAAGTGAAAGAAATTTTACTCCGGTAGTGTATTTTTCACTGAAGCTCCACACTCCGTAAATGGTGAAGTAGTTATCCCATACAATGAAAAAAGTTGCCGTAATGAGGATGGCAGGAAACAGATATTTCCAAATTTTATAAAAGGGAGCTTTTTTTACAAAGGAAAAGAGGAAGGGAAAGATGAAAGAACCAAGTAAAATCAGCCAGTACGTGTACTTTTCCATGATCTAGAGTGCATTCATCCTGAATTTAAACCAGCAACGGCAAAGTAATGCAATTTTTTCTTTATCCGGAACTCGGATCCTTGCATCGCGGATAGACGTAGCCGGTAGGTTCTTAATCTTCTGAAGTAAAGCCTGATAGTAAATGTAAGCGACATATACGCCGAACCGCGCATCTTTAGGAAGTTTTTTGATACCATCGTAAGCCTCCCGAAAATCTGCTTCGATTTCTTGCTCGATATCTTTTTTCATCTGATCAGAAAAAATATTGAAATCTACACCTGGAAAATACACTCTTCCACGTTCTTTGAAATCACTTTTCATATCACGCAGGAAATTTACTTTCTGAAATGCAGCTCCTAACTTACGTGCAGATTCTTTTAATTTATCGTACTCTTCTTGATTCCCATCGCAAAATACTTTTAAACACATTAAACCAACTACTTCTGCCGATCCATAAATGTATTCATTGTATCCATGAGCATTGTAAGTATTATTTTTTAGATCCATTTCCATGCTATGCAGAAATGCTTCTATCAACTCTCTATCGATTTTATATTGACGAACTACCATCTGAAAAGAGTGGAGAATAGGATTTGTGCTGACTCCTTCATCAAGAGCCCTCCAAGTATCTTCTTTGAACCGCTTCAGTAATTCTTGCTTATCGAAATCATGAAAGGTATCAACGATTTCATCTGCAACACGTACAAATCCATAGATCGCATAAATGGGCGAATGCAGCCTTTTGTGCAAGGTGCGAATTCCCATCGTAAAGGAAGTGCTGTAATTCCAGGTGACCTGTTTGCTTAATCCTAAGCAGACCTGATTATATTGCTCCATCATCTTTTAAAATACGTTCTGTTACTAATCGTGAACTGATAACTACAATTGGTAATCCTGTACCGGGAACTGTACTCGCTCCAACATAATACAAATTACTTAATTTTTCGTCTTTGTTGGAAGGACGAAACCCTCCAATTTGATTGAGACCGTGCGCTAATCCTAATCCGCTTCCTCTATATAAATTAAATTTATCTTGCCAGTCGACAGGATTTAATATTGTTCGTGTTAATGTATTTTCTTTTAAATCATAACCTATTCTTTCCGACATATCCGCAATGATATTATCGGCGAGTTCCTCTGAATCAGACCAATCAGATTTGTAACGAAGATCAGGAACCGGACACAAAATAAATAAACTTTCACAACCTTCCGGAGCACTATTATCATTGGAACGGGAACGAACATTTACATAGTAGTAAGGCTTCTTCGGACTAATACCAGTTTTGAAAATCGTATCTGCGTATTCCTTAAAATTACTTCCAAGGAAATAATTATGATGATAAAGTTTATCGAGCTTTCCTTTCACACCAAGGTAGATCGTGAAGGGTGCCAATGTCCACTCCATCGCATCCAATTTTTCTTCTGTATATTTTTTGCGATGTAAAACTTTACCTCTGAAAGAAGCAGCATCCGCATTACAAACAATATGGTCTGCATTAAAACGACGACCATCTTCGGTAAGAGCAGCCGTTATCTTCTGATCTGTTTCTTCTAGTTGAAAGATTTCAGTATTGAAATGGAATTTCACCCCTCTGTTTTTCAGCAAGGATACAATCGACTCGGTGATTTTATACATTCCACCTTGCACATTCCAATAACCATCATGTTTGAGTTCGGTATAATTGAGCAACCCGTAAACGGCTGGTGTTTGGAAAGGAGTAGAACCCAAGAAAAATGAAACTAAGGAGAAGATAACTTTCACTTCCTGAGAATCAAAGTTTCTTTCCAGTTCTGTCCACATCGACCGGAACATCTTCGGACTATGTTTCAATGGAACTTTGGTGAGTTGCAGCAAGTAATCTAGCTTGGAATTGAAATTCTTGCGAATCACAATCTGCTCCGTATCATGAAAGAGTTTACCGGTTGCTGCGAGATACTTCTCTGTTTTTTCAACTAGATTTTCTTCGATGCCTTCAAATTCCTTAGCCAGTTTTATGAGATCCTTATAAATCAGAAAAGGGTTAGTTCTACCTTCAAAATATACTGCATACAAAGGATTTAATTCCCTGATATCCAATGGATTTTCTACATTACAATAGTCGAAAAGCTCTTTAAACTCGTAACTCATACTGAAAAAGGAAGGCCCCATATCGAATGAAAACCCATCTTTTTCAAATAGGTTCAAGCGACCTCCCGGTTGATGGTATTTCTCTACCATTTCTACGGCGTACCCTTTGGAAGTAAGACGTAAAGCAGTAGCTAGTCCACCAAGGCCAGTTCCAATTATAAGTACTTTTTTTTGCGGCATAACGATACGAAAACAAAAAGATGTAGAAATTGTTTTAAGGAGGTTAAGGAAATTACAACTACTCTCTATGCAGGTAGGTTATTTGGCTTTGAAGATACGTTAATCTACAGAAGGCTCCGTTTGATACCGATCTCTGGTTTTTTAAGGATTTCTGCTGTTGTAAACTGATCAAACCCAGACATTTTGCTATTTTGTTGCTCGTCAGTGAGATACTTGCAGTTTGCTATTAAAATTGTCGTGTAAAAATATTATTTTTAGCTTATTGAGTGGATCTTAAACGTGTTCTTAAATAGATGCGAGATTGAAAGTTTCGTATTTCTAGAGCGCCTTGAGCGTCGGTTCTAAAGTGAGCCAGATTTTAGCCCCTAGTTTTCCCAATAGCTTAAGCATCTCAACCTGTTTGCGACGGATAAAAGGAATTCAGGAAACCAGATGATTGTTTGTCGCTCTTATTGTTCTAATTTTGAAACAGTAATTCCATCCGGTCCCTTCTATGAAAAGTCACTTTAGATTGCTGTTTCTTTTTTTTGTACTTCCGTTAATATCGTACAGCCAGCATCCAGAGAAAATTGACAGTATCTTAAATGCCGTCAAAAAGTTTGATGCTGCACAAAGCAAAAGTCAAGCATCAATAGGCGTTGCCGATACCATGAAAGTTTCTGCATGGCTGCAATTGTCGAGAGAATTTATGAATGATCCTGACAAAGCCAATTTTTATGCAGAGAAAGCTTTGTCGTTAGCACAACAAACAGGAGTTGAAAAATACATCGGCAATGCAGCATCTCTTACCGGTGTGATGTACTATCGGCAAGGGAGATACGAAGAGTCATTGAAGATGGATAGTCTTGCTTTGAACGCTAGGAAAAAAGATGGAGATGAAAAGGGAATGGCAAGTGTTTACAATAATATTGGTGTAGTATATGAAGGATTAGGAAATAATATTCTTGCATTGACGAATCATACGGAATCGCTTCGCATTCGAAGAAAATTGGGAGATCAAGATGGGATCAGCAGTAGTTATAATAATATCGGAAATATTTATTACAATCAAGGAAATTATCCCGAAGCACTTAAAAATCATTTTGCAGGATTAAAAATCAACGAAGCAATTAAAGATACAGAGGATATAGCGAAGTCCTATTTTAATATTGCTAATATTTATTCGGATATCGAAGATAATCGGCAAGCGATGCAATACTACTTGTCTGCATTAGCAATCTTCAAGGAAAAAAATGATGAGTATCAAATTCTCAAAGCCTATAATAGTATCGGAAATTTGAATATTAAAAGCGGAAATTACCAAGAGGGAAACCGCAATTATCAGTTAGCGCTTGCTATTGCTGAAAAGCTTGATTCCCGTCATGATATTGCACTGATACATAGTAATATCGGGACGGTACTGGGATATACAAAACAGACTGATGAAGCATTGAACAGTTATCTTAAATCACTGGGTATTTTTCAAGAGATTGGAGATCAGTCGGGCATTGCGAACACCAAAATATTGATCGGCCAAACTTATTTTGAAAAGGGAGATTATCAAAGAGCATTAACATTTGAGGAAGAAGCTTTGATACTTGCACACGAAGCAGGAGCCATTTATCATGTCAATCAGGCGCATGAAAATTTAGCTAAAATTTATTATAAACTCAAAGATTTTAAGCGAGCTTACGATGAATTGCAAATCTTTAAACAGGGAAGTGATTCGATATATAATGCGGAAAATAATCGCAAAATCACACGTCAGCAATTGCAGTATGAATATGAGAAGAAAGAAGCAGAGCAAAGTGCCACACAAGAGAAAAAGGATGTCGTACAACGAGCTTCTATTCAAAAGCAGAAAGTCATCAAGAATACGAGTTTCGTCATCCTTGGATTAATGATCATTCTGGCCCTAGGATTATTCTATCGCTTCAATGAAAAGAGGAAAGCCAATGAATTACTTTCTACTACTTTGGAAAATTTGAAACATGCACAGCGACAGTTAATCCAGAGTGAAAAACTAGCTTCGCTCGGACAACTTACTGCAGGGATTGCACATGAAATTCAAAACCCTTTAAATTTCGTAAATAATTTTTCAGGAATTGCGAAAGATATGATTGGTGATCTGAAAAATGCAGCTACATCAGACGAACGCAATGAAGTGATTCATGATTTAGAACAGAACTTAGATAAAATCGAAACTCATGGTAAACGTGCATCGGGAATCGTTAAAAGCATGCTCTTGCATAGCCATCATGGATTCAATGAAGTTCAGTTAGTCGATTTGAATACTTTATGTTCTGATACGATGGAACTTACTATTTACAGTGCTAAAGCAGGGAGCGAAAATTTTAACATCCAAATACAAAAGAAACTGGATCCTACATTACCAAAAGTACCATTGGTGCAGCAAGAGATCAGCAGAGTATTAATTAATCTGATTACGAATTCTGTTTTTGCATTGAATGGCCGAGCTAATGGAGAGATCATGCTATCAACTAAACTCATCAAAAATTTTGTAGAAGTAAAGGTGAGAGATAATGGTTCTGGAATTCCCGAAGAGATCCGCGAACAAATCTTTGAACCGTTCTTTACCACTCGACATGCAGGCGAAGGCACTGGATTAGGATTAAGCATCAGCTACGATATCATTCAAAACCAAGGAGGGATCTTGAGTGTTGATTCTAAACCTGGCGAATGGACGGAGTTTACTTTTACATTACCGTTGAAAAGTTGAGAGGAGATTACTAAGAGTTTCCTAAATCGTACAGCATAGAACGTACATATTTTAGTCTGGTAATAAAACATAATACCGCTTCAATCTTTTTTCAGTGTAAAACGGATTACCTAAAAAGAAAGGTAATGTTTGAACTACACAACCAACATTTTTCCCATAGCGGTTATCTCGTTTTCTGATTGCTCCATTGGTGGTGAAATTCGGATACATTTGAAAAGTATATTTAAAGTTGGAAGTAATAAAAGAGCCCGCAGGAACTGAAATCACTTCATCTTTATCCGTCATCATTGCAGTGGAGTGATAAAGCGTATCATTTCCCAACTGAATATTATAAACAGAGTAGAAAGTAGAGGTGAAATCTGTTGCAGAGAAATAAATATTTCCTAAATAATCAATTGTATAACCGGAGGAGTCGCGGAAAAAATTAGTACGATAAACATTTTGATCAAAATCATCGGGATACCTCATTTTGAAATACGTATTTCCAGATAGAAGGGTATCTTTTTCGATATAGCAACTATCGAATTGATTTAATGAGGTTGCGTTGCCTAAACTATCCACCATAAATCGCTCATAAACCCAGTAATTTCCAACATTCAACATTGAATAATCTGGGTAGGTAAGATCAACGGGTTTATCCTTTTTGCAAGAGCTCGCAATGAATAACGTGCAAGCAAGACTAATGACTTGAAAATGTTTCATGATGTTTAGGTTAGAGGAGGTTAACGCAGGATCATGGTAAAAAATTACTTCCTAGAGGTATGTCTTTAAATATCAGCTAATTAAATTAAATTTTCAGACTTTATCCTTTTCAAACTTCGAGCTTTTAAGTGTCAAAAGTTGTTTCCGCAGATTTGATTTACAGCCTAAAGTTTCAGGCTAATCGTTGTTTTTAGAATTTAGTGATAGAAATCCAGTTCCACAGGTCAATTTATCTCTCAAATTCGCCTTCTCTGCTTTGCAAAAAGTGTAATTTTGCGGTGCACAATTCAAAACTAAAGATCATCTATTCTGTTTAACCCCTATGCTTACCATCCTCCTCAGTACTCCCGTAGATTATCTTCCAATTGCGATGATGTTCGTAGTAGCCATTGGTTTCGTGATGTTTACAATGTTCGCAACGCATTTATTGGGTCCTAAAAGAAAGTCGGAAGTGAAGCTTGAAACTTTCGAATGTGGGATCGAATCACAGGGTAATTCCCGTGCTCCGTTTTCCATTAAATATTTTCTGATCGCCATCTTGTTTGTTTTGTTTGATGTGGAGGTGATTTTTATGTACCCATGGGCAGTGAACTTTTTGAAGATGGGAATGACAGGATTTATTGAAATGTTAGTTTTCCTTGGCCTACTAGTTTTGGGATTGGTGTATATCATCAAGAAAGGTGCATTGAAGTGGGAATAATGAATAGCAGAGAAACAGAAATGACGACAACAGCAATAGAAAAATTAGAAGGATATGAAGGGCCCGGCTTTCTGGCTACTTCACTCGATAAAGCAGTAGGGATGGCGCGGAAGAATTCGATCTGGCCTTTACCTTTTGCGACATCATGTTGCGGAATTGAATTCATGGCAACCATGGCATCTACTTACGATTTAGGTCGTTTTGGTGCTGAACGATTAAGTTTCTCCCCTCGACAAGCGGATTTGTTGATGGTGATGGGAACGATTGCAAAAAAAATGGGTCCCGTTTTGCGTCAGGTGTATGAACAGATGGCAGAGCCGAAATGGGTTATCGCTGTTGGTGCATGTGCTTCTACGGGTGGAATTTTCGATACGTACAGCGTGCTTCAAGGAATCGACAGAATCATTCCCGTTGATGTGTATGTACCCGGATGTCCGCCGCGTCCAGAACAAATTTTGGATGGTGTACTTAAAATTCAGGAGTTGATTCAAAACGAATCTCTACGCAGAAGAGACTCTGCAGAATATAAAGAAATGCTTGCTTCTTACGGAATGCAATAAATCATCATTCCGATTTTCTTCGGAGGGTATGAAGAAAGATTAATCAGAAATTGAATATGCCAATCAGCACAGATACTGTTACCGCACAACTGAAATCATCATTTGGAGAAGCTATTCTCTCTGCTGAGATGCTCTATGATTTCTTAACTGTTACGGTGACCAAAGCAGAAATCTTTAATGTGATAAAATTTCTGAAAGAAGATCCAGCGATCAATTGTCATTTCCTTACGACTTGTTGCGGAATGCATTTTCCAGATAACAAAGAACAGTTTGGAATGGTGTATCAGCTGCATAATATGCCAGAGAATTTCCGCATACGTCTGAAAACATTTACTGCAGATGCGGAACCTGTTTTTCCATCACTTACGCCGTTATGGCCTGCAGCAAACTGGATGGAAAGAGAAGCGTTTGATTTCTTTGGATTTCGGTTTACAGGTCATCCCGATCTGCGTCGCATTCTGAATATGGATTCACTAGTAGGATCACCTATGCGCAAAGAATTTCCTTTGGAAGATCCTTTCCGTTATGATAAGGATGATAAAATGTTCGGACGATAATCCGGATGTGAGTTAATATTTATTGAAAATTAATATCCAGCATTTATCTGATCTATTGATCGAATAAAATTAAATCATGGAAAAACAGAGTACAGCAATTCAGGAAAAAGAATATACTATCCTGAACCTCGGTCCAACTCATCCTGCTACACATGGAATTTTCCAGAATGTATTGAAGATGGATGGGGAATTGATCATTGAAGCTGAACCCACAATAGGATATATTCATCGTGCTTTCGAAAAACTTGCAGAACGACGTCCGTATTATCAGATTACTCCCATTACTGACCGACTGAATTATTGTTCTTCGCCGATTAATAATATGGGCTGGCACATGACGGTTGAAAAACTCGCAGGCATCGAAATTCCAAAGCGTGTGCAGTATCTGCGCGTGATCATTATGGAACTTTCACGGATTGCAGATCATATCATTTGTAATTCTGTAATTGGCGTGGATAGTGGAGCGATGACAGGCTTCCTTTATATTTTTCAGTGGAGAGAATTTATCTACGAAATATTTGAAGAACTCTGCGGTGCAAGATTAACCACAAACATCGGTCGCATTGGTGGACTCGAACGTGATTTTAGTGAAACAGCGTGGAAGAAAATTCATTATTTTCTGAAGGAGTTTCCTGCGGGATTACGTGAGTTCGATAATCTCTTAGTGCGTAATCGCATCTTTATGGATCGTACCATTAAGTGCGGACCGATTTCAGGTGAGATGGCATTAGCGTATGGTTTTACAGGACCAAATCTTCGTGCTGCAGGAGTCGATTACGATGTGCGTGTGATGAATCCTTATTCTTCTTATGAAGATTTTGATTTCATTATTCCTGTGGGTACTAATGGCGATACTTATGATCGTTTCATGGTGCGTGATCAGGAGATGTGGGAGAGTTTAAAAATTATTCAACAGGCAATTGATAAACTTGATAAGCTAGAAGATAAAACATCTTACCATGCTAATGTTCCAGAATTTTATTTACCTCCAAAAGAGGAAGTGTATAATTCTATGGAAGGTCTCATCTGGCATTTCAAAGTAGTGATGGGAGAAACAAAAATTCCTGCCGGTGAAGTGTATCATTGTGTAGAAGGTGGAAATGGTGAACTTGGTTTTTACCTAGTGAGTGATGGAGGTCGTCAGCCTTACCGCTTACATTTCCGTCGTCCATGTTTCATCTATTATCAGGCTTATAAAGAAATGGTGAAGGGCGCTTTTTTAAGCGATGCTATTCTCACTATGAGTTCGATGAATGTAATTGCCGGAGAGCTAGATGCCTAGTTGCGAAAAAATTATAGTGTAATGATTAACAGGTATTGAATTATGAATGAAGAAATAAAATTCAGCGAAGAAGCGATGAACCTTATACAAAGGATCATTAAACGTTATCCTGAAGGCAATCAAAAATCGGCTATTCTTCCTGTTCTGCATCTTGCACAGGCGGAGTTTAACGGATGGTTGAGCGCTCCTGTGATGGATCATGTTGCAACGATCCTGAAAATTCAATCCATCGAAGTGTATGAAGTAGCTTCTTTCTATTCGATGTTTAATTTGAAGCCGGTTGGTAAATGTGTGATTGAAGTTTGTCGTACGGGTCCTTGTTGGTTGATGGGCGCTGAAGATATCGTAAATTATATCGAGCAGAAATTAAATATCAAAGCGGGAGAAACTACCAGCGATGGAATGTTCACGCTTAAAACTGTTGAATGTTTAGCATCCTGCGGAACAGCTCCAATGATGCAAGTAGGTGAGCATTACCATGAATTTTTAACTCCTGAAAAAGTCGATGATATCCTTCAGGATTACAAAGCCAATACCACTGAACATATCGCTCATTGGTCAAAAAAAGAAATTCGTTAATCATTCTGATCGGCAGTGCTGCTGATTAAATTTAGTACTTGTATGGGACGTAAATTATTAACTACACATATCAATGCACCTGGAGTTCAGCAACTCGATGGCTACCGCAATACAGGTGGTTATGAAACGCTGAAGAAAGCACTGGGCATGACTTCCGAAGCTATCGTAGAAGAAGTAAAAAAATCAGGACTTCGTGGTCGTGGTGGTGCCGGATTTCCTACCGGAATGAAATGGAGTTTTCTTGCGAAGCCGGAAGGTGTGCCTCGTTACCTTGTCTGCAATGCAGATGAGAGTGAGCCTGGAACGTTTAAAGATCGGTACATGATGGAAAAACTTCCTCATCTTTTAATTGAAGGAATGACCATCGGAAGTTTTGCATTAGGCTGCCGCACTTCTTACATTTATATCCGTGGAGAATTAATGTATGTGTATCATATTTTGCAGAAAGCAATTGATGAAGCCTACGCAGCGGGATTATTAGGTAAAAATATTTTAGGCAGCGGATGGGATTTTGATTTGCATGTGCATTGCGGCGGTGGAGCATATATCTGTGGTGAAGAAACTGCATTGATTGAATCGCTCGAAGGAAAAAGAGGTAATCCAAGAATTAAACCACCCTTCCCTGCTATCCGCGGAGTATGGGGTTGTCCTACAGTAGTGAATAACGTAGAAAGTATCATGGCGGTAGTGCCTATCGTTAGAGATGGGGGCGATGCGTATGCTGCAATTGGAATAGGGAAGAGTACAGGTACTAAATTAATTTCTGCCTGTGGACATATTAAAAAGCCGGGCATCTATGAAATTGAACTTGGAGTTCCAGTAGAAGAATTTATTTATTCGGAGGAGTATTGCGGAGGAATTCGGAATGATAAAAAAATGAAAGCTGTTGTTGCCGGAGGATCTTCGGTTCCGATTTTACCTACCGAATTAATTCTCAAACTTGCGAATGGCGAACCTCGCCTGATGAGTTATGAATCTTTAGCAGAAGGTGGTTTTGCAACAGGAACGATGTTGGGCTCAGGAGGATTTATTGTGATGGATGAGGATACTAGCGTTGTTAAAAATCTCTGGACCTTCACCCGTTTTTATCATCATGAAAGTTGTGGACAATGTTCACCTTGCAGAGAAGGTACTGGTTGGATGGAAAAAATTCTACACAAGATTCTCGATGGACATGGTACGATCAATGATGTTGATTTGCTTTGGGATATTCAGTCGAAGATTGAAGGGAAAACGATTTGCCCATTAGGGGATGCCGCAGCCTGGCCAGTAGCGAGTGCTATTCGTCACTTTAGAAGTGAATTCGAAGAATATGTACGAAATCCATCCACTATTAAAAGAGATCACCATTATTACCGCTTAAATAATCTGAGTCCTCAGCTGGTTTAAGGAAACTGTAATTCGTACTTCAGATTGTTTTCAGGTCATGATGGATTTCTCCGGAAGGTGTCCCTGTAAATTTTTTTGCGGAGGGAACTTGAACGCTTAAAAATATGCGCTACAATTATTCCTTAAACAGAGATTAATTTTCCATCACCGTTTTTTACTGCCATAAGAATAATATGCGTCTCTTCGGATCCAGAGAGTCGTTTAAATAGTACTTTACTGGAATGCACAAGAGTAAATTGATTTACTATTAAGAGCTCTTTGAATTCTTCTGGAGAGTGATAATAAAAATAAGTTTGATCTCCCGTGCTAGCACTTAAGAATCCTGAATCATCATAGTTGCCTTCGGTAAAACTCAAATAAAGTAGGCCGTCTTCGTTTAGTAGTTGATATGCATTTTTGAGCAACTGATTACATTCTTCTCTTGATAAATAAGGAACGATGAAACCTGCCATAATTCCATCGAACACTTGCGTAAGTGATGAAAGTGATTTCGCATCTAGCTCTCTAAACTCAGCGGTTGGATTATTTTTTCTTGCCAACTCAATCATATTTGGAGCGAGATCTGTTCCCAAAATTTTTAAATCGGGTCGATTAGCTAAAAGATAGCGTGTAATATTTCCTGGACCACAACCAACTTCTAAAACCGAGGCTTGCGCTTTCAACTTTTCACAAAATGCAGCATACGAATCATTGTATAAATCCAGATCCATGAATTTTTCTTGGTACAACACCGCAATTTTATTCCAAGTAGTTGCGGTGATTTTATTTTTGTCCATGATCTTAATTTTAGTTTCCTGAATGTCGTTTACAACTCTCGTTGATAAATATATTCATGGCGAAGGATCCAGTCTTTGCTATCCTTGAATTTCACTTCTTTTCTCATGATAAAATCATTCATGCCGATGATGTAGGTATGCCGTATAGTAGCTGGACGGTTATCGTGTCCGTCGGTCCCTTCTAATTCCGTAATCACTTCCGTATTTCCATCGGCTCTCATCGAGCGAGATAGTATGATTTCCTGATCAATCATTTTTCCATCTGCTGATATCGAAACGGTATCCATCGAATTAGCTTTGGGTTCGTTAGGATAGGAGTTTGAAAAAATGAACTGATTGGTTTTGCTGATCCTCATAATGCTGATGTTAGCTTGCATCGAATAGGGCTTTCCGCTTTTGTAATCTAGGTAAGTCAGTTTGCCATACCATGTTCCGCAAACACTACTGAAATCATTCGCTGATATTCGTGTACTATCTTGTGCTTTGGATGGATAAACACTTATCACCATAAAAGTTAAAAGTAGAAATAGGAATGCTTTTTTCATAAGCGTTTTTTTGGGTTAATTGATGGATTCAAATTTTTTTTCAATCTGGTGTTTTCTATTAAATTAAGAATTCCATTTGAGAAGATTTCAATTTTGAGGGGATGAACAACAGCCGGAATTAATGCAAGTTAAGCAAACAATCATTAATGCTGAGGCGGTTCTTCCAACTCTATTCCGTCGAGCATATATTGTAGGATGGGAGCGCATTTTTCCCGACAAGCAGGATAAAATTCGCCGTGTTTCCAAGATTCGGTTTTTGGAGATTGCCCCCACCAGAATTCAGCCATTGCCAGTGGTTGAAGTTTATGGAGAAAAGCATATTGTAATAATTTCGGAGCCGCACATTCACCTGCTCCACTAGCAGGAGACCCATTAGCATTATTTTGAAAGATAATTCTCAAACTTTTGGTTTCCCCGGCTTGATTTAAAAAATGGAACTCATCAAATATTTTATTTTGCAATTGAAAAGAATTTTTTTTACGGAGTTCTTTCAGTTCGCGTACTCTATGAAGTGCTTCTTTAGAATGGATCGTTGTTAACGTTGCGATTTCTTGGTTGATACGACTCAATTCTTGCATGCCTAAATTCAGAAAACTGTTTTCACTTAGCATGTCGTATACTGGAGGAACGAAAGGATCGTGATGAACGCCACCGGCTAATTTTCCGGAGAATGCTGCGAGATATCCGATTTCTTGGTCTTGATTTTTGACCAATAATACTCCAAACATCTTTCCAATTACAGGTCCTTGTTGATCATGAGCTAAACCAAAGTTATGTTTCCAAACTTGCTGTTGTTGGAGATGCTCTTGAAGTTCCTTTGCAGCAAGTAAACAGAGTGGGTGAGGAGTGTAATGAAAAGGATAGGTGAACCGTTCAGGGAGTTCATACTCCTGAATTGATGAGCGAAATGAAATTAGTAAATTTGTTTTGATAAGTTGATCGGTGTTCTTCAAATCTGGTAAATATTGACTTTCCTCGAAAGTATTTTTGTAAGTATACTTAGTGGGTCTCTGTATATTTTTTGAAATTATTTAAAATAGCTTGCCATCCTTGTTGTTGCATTTCTAAAGGATTTTCCAATTCAGCAACAAAACGCTCGATGATTTTAGTAGTATTTCCTTCTGCAAGAAATTCAATCCTTACAGTACGTTCATCCGCTAATTTGTAGGCTATTAATTCATGATTCACAACTTCGGTGTATTCACCTTCAAAGTCAAATCCTACACTTCCATCTTTAGCTTCCATTCGGGTGTTAGATTTCCCACCTACTTTTAAATCATTAGTAGCGCTTGGGGCATGCCAATCAACTGAAGCGAAGCACCAGTGTATGATATGTTCGGGTTGTGTCCAGTAGTTCCAGGTTTTTTCTAAGGGGGCATTGATGATTGCCTCTACTGTTAGTAATGTGGCTTCTTTTTCCATAAGTTGAATTTTGATATACTATTACAGCACAAGCCTGATATTTTCAGAACCGTTAAAAATAGTTTTTATATCTTAAACAGAATGAAAATAGTAGAAGATTAGGTACAATGGATTAACTTTAGATCACCTATGTTGGATGAACGAGCTAGAACAAGAGAATATCTCGGCGACAGGCTTAAATAGGTAGGTATTTGTACCAGCGCTTTCTGCTTGCTTTTATTTTATTCAACCTTGCAAATCTTTAATATCCTACTTATATTTACAATCAATCGAAAATGTCAGTTACATTCAAATCTAAAGATTTTAATCATGCGATTTTTACTTGTTTTTGCCTTTTTACTTGTTTTCGGAAACGTTCAGGCGCAACAAAATCTGGTGCCTAATCCGAGTTTTGAGGATACTACAAATTGGAACAATTGGTATGTACAAAATGGAAGTACTCCTTGGTTTAATCCTACATCGGCTTCGCCAGATTATTATTCAATTTATCCTGGTTATGGAGGACTTGTTCCAAATAATTCGAATCAAGGGTATCAGTTGCCCAAGACTGGAAATGCTTTTGCTGGATTTTACACCTATCTTGGAGGTGAAACTAGAGAATATTTAGAGATAGAACTTTTTGATAGTTTGAAAGCAAATCAAACTTATTTTGTAGAATTTTCTATATCTAGGGCTGAACATTATCGTTTAGCTTCAGATAGAATTGGGGCATATTTTAGTGACACTTTAATCACTCAAATTTCGGGAGTAGCTTTTCCATATATACCTCAAATCGAAAATCCTTCTGGAAATATAATATATGATACCCTAAATTGGGTACCAATTAATGGAACATTTAATGCCAATGGCGGAGAAAAATATTTAACAATAGGAAATTTTAGAAATAATAGCAATACCCAATACGATTCTGTATTTACTACTGCAGTAACGAGTAATTGGGCATATTATTATATTGATGATATATCAGTTTCATGTTTGAGCTGCCCTGTTAGTATTTCAGAAATTCAAAATGAAAATTCAATCGTTTTTCAAAAATTCAGTTATTGCTAATTCTAACTTGAAAATTGATTTTAGTTTTCCATTTATGGGGGAATTGATAGTAACCGATTCGGAAGGTAGAGATGTGTTTTCACAGATCGAATATTCAGCAACCGATCAAATTCATTTCGTTACACCTTCTGCTGGCATTTATTTCATACACGTTTCAAATAAATTGTTTTCCAAATCATTTAAACTTATCGTCATTTAATAGCGGAGTCGTGGAAGTCAACCTATTATTTGTTATTTTCAATCTAACCTTTTACTTCTAAATGAACATAAACATTTTAATCATGCGATTTTTACTTTTTTTTGCCTTTTTACTTGTTTTCGGAAACGTTCAGGCGCAACAAAATCTGGTGCCTAATCCGAGTTTTGAGGATACTACAAATTGGAACAATTGGTATGTACTAAATGGAAGTACTCCTTGGTTTAATCCTACATCCGCTTCACCAGATTATTTTTCAATTTATCCTAATTATGGACAACTTGTTCCAAATAATGGGAATAAAGGGTATCAGTTGCCCAAGACTGGAAATGCTTTTGCTGGATTATTCACCTTTTTTGGAGGTGAAACTAGAGAATATTTAGAGATAGAACTTTTTGATAGTTTGAAAGCAAATCAAACTTATTTTGTAGAATTTTACATATCACGAGATGAGCAAGTAATATTAGCTTCTGAAAAATGGAGAGGATAGTTGAATGCCGACTTAAAGTAACAAGAGCTGGGCAATAGTAAAGTGTCAGATAATACCGCAAAGATCGGATCTCTGACCAGGTCTCCTGTAATCACACTAAATCCTATCCAAACATTCATGCGTGTTATGGGCGCCACTTGAAAAATTACAAACCGCATAGAAAGTGGCAGGAAATAGCCGCATATTGTTTGTATTAAATCATCGCTTCCTTATTGTATTTACTTCTGTAATCAATTGGTGACATGCCAGTAATTTTTCGGAACACTTCTCGGAATGCTTTCACATCACTGTAGCCAACTTCATACATCACTTCACCGATTGTTTTGCGACTACTTTCAAAAGTTTTTTTTGCCGATTCGATTTTAACCCGTTGCATATATTCTACAGGAGTGTTACCGGTAGCTTTAATAAACCTTCGATCAAAGTTTCTTCTCCCTATTGAAAATTTTGAAGACAATTGCTCAACTGAAATTTTTTCATTCAGGTTACTTTCAATATACAATTGGGCTTTTTTTACAGCATCATCATCATGTATTTTCTGTCCTGTAAAAATTGCAAATACGGACTGACTGTTCCTGTCCATTTCAATCTGAAAAACTTTTGCACAGTAAATCGCTGTTTGCCTATCATAATATTTTTCAACCAAATAAATTATCAAGTTCAAAAAGGAATAAGCACCACCGTTGGTATAAATTCCATGCTCGTCAGTAATCAATTTATCCGTTTGCAAGTTTACATTCGGATACATAGCTCTAAAATTATCGGTCGCCGACCAATGAGTAGAACAACTTTTTCCATCTAACAAACCCGATGCTGCTAGCAAAAACGCTCCTGTGCAAACGCTGGCTACTTCAGCACCATGTTTATACTGCTTCTCAATCCAATCGATCAAAGGCCTGTTCACTTTCACTGTTTTTTGATAATTGTGATTTAAGGAGGGTATAATGATTAGATTGGTTTTTGCAATCGTGGAAATAGTGGTGTGAGGTTTCACGGAAAATAATCCATCATAAAATTCTACCTTTTTTGAAATCCCTGCTAATTGTATTTCAAACAATTCCTTTTTCATAGTCTCCTTCCAGTACAAATTGGCTCTTGAAAATATTTTATAGGCACCCACAATGCTGCTTAAATTGTTTTCGCCGTCTGGGACAATTATAGTTAAATGTTTCATTGCAAATTATTTTGACAAAGGTAGGATTTATCTTTGTCCAGATCAACCCTCTAGAAAGTCTATTTTACACCCTTTGGAGATACTTTTTAGACAATATATTTGTGGTGTGAAAATGAAACAGACTATAGCAATCCTTATTCTTTCAACACTCTTTTTGACAAGTTTCAAGAACAATTCAATACCAACCAATCATCTGATCATGAGCAATAAAAATTTCAATACGCGCATTTTGGTTAGGCAAACTCCAAAAGAGGTTTTCGATGCAATAAACAATGTTCGTGGATGGTGGAGTGAAAACATTGATGGTAACACCGACAAAATTGACGCTGAGTTTCTTTATCACTATAAGGATGTTCACATCTGTAAAATGAAAATTGTTGAATTTATTCCAGAAAAAAAAATTGTTTGGTTAGTATTAGAAAATCAATTCAATTTTACTAAAGATCAAAGTGAATGGAAAGGCAATAGACTAATTTTTGAAATTTCTGAATATGACCATCAAACACAACTCCAATTTACACAGGAAGGTTTAAATCCTGAATACGAATGTTACAATGTTTGTAAAGACGCTTGGACAAGTTACATACAAGGCAGTTTGAAAAATTTAATTGAAACCGGCAAAGGAAAGCCTAATACTAAAGAGGACGATTCACTCAATAAAGAGTTAATAGAAAAATGGGGACTTCCCCAAAAATAAACACAATGAGCAAGCAAAATTCAATGGATTTTACATTCAGTTTAGAATCTTCTGACAATTTAAAAAATGTTTTTGATCAACTGCTCAATGTTCGCAGTTGGTGGGTGGGATTATATTCTGAAACGATTGTAGGCGACTCTCATAAGCTAAATGATGAATTTACATTTAACGCAGGTGGTGGAATGCATTATTCAAAACAAAAGTTAGTGGAGCTGATTCCTGAGAAAAGAATTGTCTGGTTGGTTACGGAAAGCAATCTTAATTTTCTTGAGCAGCCAAATGAGTGGACTGGGACAAAAATTTGTTTTGAAATTTCCAAGAAGGGGAATAAATCCAAAGTAATTTTTACGCATGAAGGATTAGTTCCCAAAATCGAATGTTACAATGGTTGTTCTGGAGCTTGGACTCAATATCTGGAAAACCTTTCTAAAAAGCTAAGTTAGGTTCATTACCCATTCCTAGAAAGGTTCGCTTTAATAAATATACAAGCCAATACTGAAAAGATTTTAAAGAAAGTTTTTTTTCTTGTTCATATAGACTGACTGCATTCATACAAAGTCGATGATTTTTAATTTCAGAGAATCTTCACTGGTCAGATGATAAATCGAGTGGAAGTTAGCATCGAATTAATAGAAACTCTTTAGAATTCTCCGGTGTTGACATCTTTAATGAATTTAACTACTCCTGTCATAAATACTTGTTGATCATCCCACATCGATAAATGACTTCCATTAGGACAGTATAAGTACCTGCCATGTTGAACCATTTTACTTTGTGCTTCCATTGCTTTTGGATCCATCGTATCGTATCGAGCACCAACCATTAGTGTTGGGACAGTAATTTCGTGTAGCCTGTTTTTAATATCCCAATGAAGTAACCTTCCACTAATTCCAAATTCGCTTGGGCCTTGCATCATCGTATAGATTTCAGCATTTACGTGTTTCATAGATCGATTAAATCCATCCGGCCATTCCTGTAATCTACATAAATGTTCATGATAAAAATTCGGAATAAGTAATTCCATATATCGGGGATTATTGAAATCACTTTTTGCTTCTATAGTTCTTATTTCTGCCAGTACCTCTGGATTCATTTGTTTCGATAACACTTCATTCGCATACTGACCATATTCAGGAGCACTAGCCATCATATTACAGATGAGCAATGCTTTTACATGCCGTTGATAACGGAGAGCATATTCCATACCTAGGATTCCACCCCATGAATTTCCTAATACATAGAAATTAGAACTATCTGCATGTATTGCCTGACGAACTTGTTCTACTTCTTCAACAAAATGTTCGATGGTCCACAAGCTACTATCCTTAGGTTGATCGCTATAGTAGGAACCCAATTGATCATATTCATAAAACTCAAAACCCTCTCTTTGAAAAAAAGTTTCAAAACATTCCATATACTCATGTGTCATTGCCGGACCTCCATGTAACAAGAGTATTTTTATTTTAGGATTACTTCCAAATCTTTTCGTCCACACTTTAAACTCACCAATAGGAGTCTTGATGGGAATCATTTTTATTCCCGCTGATGCTATGGAGTCGTCATAATTAAAATAATCATTTAAGGATACACTAGTAGAGGTCTCTTTTTGATGACAAGATGCTGTGAGCAACAAGATCAATACTAAATAAAGTAGGCGCATATTGTTTTTGTAAATTGAATGTTAAGGATGGTTTATGTTATGGGAATGATTGCTCTTGATTTCAAAGCTAAATTAATCATCAATTTGGAAAAGGTGAAAGATTGGCGGGTTTAATTTTTCAAAGGAGTGAAAAGGAACCTTGCAGTATTGGTTATTTATACTTGCGGCAGGGATAGCAGTGGAAATCCTTTTTGCTTTCGTCATCATTCGGGATTGCACCGGTTTGATTCAGCTCGATCTTAAAATAAGCTAAAATTTTTTAGCAAAAAGATTGGAACGGATGGCCCGGTGCCCCTGACGCCCTTTGCGGTCAAGGGCAGCCGCCCTAAAAAATATACTTATTCAGGACGTTATTTGTATGGTTAAGCTTTGCCTGACTTGTATAGTTTCATGGATTATTGGTTTTTTTCAGATACATTATGTACGGATCTTTGATTTATTAATTCTTATTCATAAAGCTATGATGCGCCGATTTCTAAAATATATTTATTTTTTGTGGATGATATTCTCGAGTGTACAGGTAAATGCTCAATTTAACTGGCTTTCGAGTGCAGGAGGTAATGGAAACGAGGAGATTCTGAAAAATAGAATTGATGGTGCTGGTAATATTTATTCTGTAGGATACTTTAGCTTGAGTGCTAAATTTGGCACAACTACATTGCAATCAGCGGGTAGTGGTGATATTTTAATTACAAAACAAGATATTACCGGTGATTATTTGTGGGCGGTGAAGGCGGGTGGACCACAGAGCGATCGGGGAAATAGTATCAGTATTGATCCTTCTGGTATTATTTGGATTACGGGATATTTCACTGGACAAGTAACATTTGGCACTTTTACGCTTACTTCATTGAATAGTAGTCAAGATCTTTTTGTTGCGAAAATGGATGCTGCTGGAAATTTTCTATGGGCTAAAAATTTTGGGGGCAATGATATTGATTTAGCCAACGCAATTCAAGCAGATGCATCTGGGAACGCAATTATTACTGGTCAGTTTAGAGATAGTGCATGGTTTGATTCCTTTGTGATTTCCAGTGCGATGAATCCGTTAAATAATGCACCTTCTTTCGATATTTTTATTGTAAAGGTTGATACTGCAGGAAATGTTTTGTGGCTAAAGCAAGGTAGTGCAAAATATGATGATCGCGGCATTGCATTATCTTCAGATGCTGATCGAAATATTTATGTGAGTGGTCAGTTTTCGGATACGTTGCACTTTGATAACACATATTTAAATAACGGCTACAATGCTAGTTTTTTAATGAAGTTAGATTCTATGGGAAATGAAATCTGGTTCAAGAAACTTTTTGCTACGCAAGTTCTCGTAAATGATTTAAAATGTAAGGGTGATAAAATTTTTGTTACTGGAGATTTTCAAGGTGTACTTTCGGTTATCGGATCTCCAACGGTACAATTAACAAATCCGCTTCAATATAAAATATTTCTATTGCGTTTTGATACCGCCGGAAATGTAATCTTTAAGCATGCTGATGGTTCTGATAATTTCATTACTTCATTAGCGATAGAAGCAGGAAATAATGGTAAAGTATTTTGTGCAGGGATGTTTAAATGTGTTTTCACGGATTATTCTGCAACGCCGGGTACTGGAATTTTTAATAGCGTAGGTTTTAGAGATGTTTTTATTTCAATGTACGACAGTTCACTAGAACGCAAAAATTCGCGGCAGTATGCAGGACCTCATGATGATTTCTGTTCTGCTTTATCCTTATACAATGGAAGTAACCCTGTTATAGGAGGGAGCTTTGAAAGAAATTTCAATGTTCCTGAAGGAAGTAACTTTATTATTAACCCAACCAATCATGATTATACCGGTGCTGGTCCTATGCAGCTTGGAATTTTATGCAATGATCCTTGGTATGGAAGCTATGTAAGTGTTTCGGCGATTGGCAATAAAGATATTTTTACGGCAATGCCTTTTGATACTGCTCGACTGGAATATGATTTTTATGATCGTATTCAAAATCTTTGCATTAGAGATACGTTATTTCCGGGAATTAATTTTGATGCCGATAGCGTTTTCGGATGTGATTCAATAAGGTTATTCATAACAACACGTACAGGTTCTCCAGGAGTTATTGGACCAGATTATTCTTTTC
Source organism: Bacteroidia bacterium (assembly GCA_038320345.1). Classification (GTDB taxonomy): domain Bacteria; phylum Bacteroidota; class Bacteroidia; order AKYH767-A; family OLB10; genus JBBQED01. Next base: position 16,224 of record JBBQED010000014.1, on the reverse strand, counting down.
TATGGTCGAATGGAAGTACACTAGATTCGATTTTTGTAAAAAGTTCGGGTTGGTATGCTGTCAACTTCAGTTACAAAGATGAATGCAGGATATTTAATGATTCCATTTATGTACAGTTATTTCCATCACCGTCTGCTCCAATAATTACTACTTCTAACGGAATCATTACAAAAGCTATTCCTGTTAATACTTGTTTTGATAAATTAGTTATTCATTTTCCGGATACCACTATTTTATCAATTAGTAATGTCCCTTCCGGATATACTTGTTTGTGGAATACTCCTGTAGGATCCGTACAGAATGACAGTGTGCAAGCCTTTTTGAGTGGTTATTATGAAGCTATTATTATTGCACCCGGTGGATTATGTAGTAGTGAATCGTGTATTGAATTATTTTATTATGATACACTAAATGGTAATTGTCTGCCGATTAATTTCACTCCTAAAATATTTTTTATAGATTCGATTTTTGAGGCTACGGATACGGTTTCAGTATGCCGGGGCGATCCTTTTAGCTTCATATTGTCGGATAGTGTAAATTATTCCAATAATATTTCGGTTATTATTCCTACGTTCGTGAATTGGTCGATAGTTGGTGATTATCATTTTCTTTTTCCTTATTCGTACGAAACTACTTTTATGGTTCATCTGCAAACTGCATTCGCGGATTCTTCTGGTGATTGTATAATACAAGCAAGCATCTTGGATCCTTTTACGAATCTTCCCTTTTTGCAAGTTAATCGATCTTTTTATTTAAATGTTTTAACTACTCCTAATCCAGTCGTTGTATTTAATGGACCCTCTCCAGTGTGTCCTGATGATACCGTTATGTTGACTTTATCCGGTGGAGATAATTACCAATGTACAGGTCCGGGTATTGTAAGTGTTTCCACTGCACAAGATACTTTATGGGTAAATAAGAAGGGATTATATTATGCAACCTATCTTGTTACTGATCCTATAACCGGTTGTTCTGATTCGGGTACCGTAAGTTTTGATCTCACATTGATTCCTGCCCCTTTAATCACGCTGTTTCCTACTAACGGTTACATCTGTCCGAATGACTCAGTACTCTTAACAGCAGAACCTGGAAGTATCTACATTTGGTATGGGCCACTTGGTAACGTTATTGGGAATACGCAAAGTATTTATGTGAGTACTCCTGGATTATATTACTATACATTAACAACTTTTGGAGGATGTACGTTGATTTCAGAAACGAAAGAAGTGAAAGGATATACTACTCCGTTTATTCTTGCAGATCCGGGTCCGGTTTTATGTCCTGGTGGATCCGTAGCTATTCAAATCTATACGATCGATTCTAGTATGATTCAATGGGCGAGTCCACTGTCAGGAAATAATACGCTTCAAGTGGTCAATACGCCTGGAATCTACAGTTGTAGCATTACGAGTTGTTCGATCACTACTCAAGTGGATATTGAGATTAAGCTTTCAACGCTTGTTGCTGAGATTCTTCCGCAAGGACCATTCACCATTTGCCAAGGTTCTATTTTAACGCTGCAAGCAAATCCTGGAATGGTAACGTATAGTTGGAATGCAGGTCAAGGAAATTCTAATTTCTATAATGCTTCAACAGCTGGAATTTATTCGGTAGTTATTACGGATGTGAATGGTTGTACTGCTATGGATTCCATACAGATTGATACTTTTCCGCTTACACCGCCGCCTGTGGTTCAGAATGTAAAAATTTGTTCTGGTGATTCAGTGATACTTTCGAGTTCTGCTTCCGGTTATATTTCCTGGTATGATAATGCAAATGGATTTAATGTGCTCGATACCGGAATTACCTATACCACTCCTGCATTAACGGCAACTACTATTTATTATGTTAGCAACCATGATGCTAATTGTGAAAGTGATCTCGTTCCTCTGCAAGTAAAAATTAATCCTGCATCTTTATTACCTAATATTTTGGCGGATAGTTTTGTGTGCAGTGGTGCCACCGCAACTTTGATTGCGCCGTATTACACCGGAGTTAATTATTCATGGACAGGACCGAATTCATTGACTTCCACTCAGCAAAATATTTCTATTTCTAATTTTGATTCTACCAATGTAGGGTATTACACACTTCAACTTTCTGATGCGCAATGCGTGAGTCCGGTGGCTACAGTATTTATAGGATTGTATCAGTTTGCACCTGCCATCTTGAGTTCGAATTCTCCAGTATGTGAATTCGATTCATTAAGTATTAGTGTGAATTCCATCCCCAATGCAAATTATCAATGGACGGGTCCGGGAGGATTCACATCGAATCAACAACTTCTGATTTTTAATATGGTGCAATTAAATCAGAGTGGTTTGTATACTTTGGTGATTACGGAAAATGGATGTTTGGGTAATCCAAATCCTATAACTGTAATGGTGAACCCCCAACCTTCGCTTCCCGTTATCAGTGGAATAACTAACTATTGTGAGGGTGATACTGTTCAACTGTCTACAACCATACAAAATGGCGTGAGTTATTCGTGGACCTTACCAAATGGATTTCAACAAGCGGGCACCAATTTAAATTCCATCATCGCCAATGGTCAGATGAACGGATATTTTTTATTGAATGCAACATTAAATGGATGCAGTAGTATGGATTCTGTTATGATTCAAGTAGCTCCTCAACCACCGCATGTGATTTCAGTTAATTCTCCGGGCTGCGAAGGCGATACACTTACGTTAAGCACGATCAATACTCCTGGAGCAACTTATAATTGGAACGGACCTGCAGGATTTAGTTCAATTAATGATAGTAATGTTTTAATAGGCATTGATACTACTAATGCAGGTTATTATTCATTGCAGGTTGGCTTTAATGGATGTTTTAGTGATCGCGATTCGATGTTTGTAGCAGTGAATACTTATCCTGTTTTTACATTGATGGGTGACACCACCATTTGTGATGGTACAACATTTACAGCAAGTGTACCTGACATTTATGGTAATTATAATTGGAATAATTCAGGGCAACTGAATACGTTTCAGATTAGCGATTCTGGCTACGTTACTTTAGCAATTTCGAATAACGGATGTATTACTTCGCATTCGTTTTATGTGAATGTAATCGATTGCAGTTTCGCATTTCCGAATGTATTTACCCCGAATATGGATGGGGTGAATGATTATTTTGAAATCATTTTCCACAATGCACAAAATATTTCACTGAAAATTTATAATCGATGGGGACAGCTTTTAAAAGAATCTAATGGCACTACTGCGCGTTGGGATGGAAAGTCTACCTCGGGCGAGGCTCTTCCTGATGGAACCTACTTATATACGGTGAAGGTGGTGGATTATTTCGGCGGGGAAGTTGTTAAACAGGGAACGATTCAATTGATTCGTTAATTAGAAAAGTGGAATCCATAAATTGGAGTATTCATGAATGTTTATTTTGACAGCTTCATCATTATGTTCAAAGTGAGCTGCTAGTTTCACAGCGTTACTCGTCGGATTAAATCAGTGCTGATGAAATATTAACTAAAAACAGCAACATAAATTCTTGATCGTAGAACTTATGTTGCTTTTTCAAAAAGGATTCGAATTTTATTTCAACATCTCTTCACGAATATATTTCACTGGAGAACTTCCATAGCTCAAGAATTTTTCATGAAAGGCTTTCAGGTTATATTTTTCTCCCAATTTCTTTTTGTAGTCATCACGTAATGCTTGGATTGCTGATGAACCTGCATAGTAGGAGCAGAGCTGTACTTGTGATACAGTAGCACGATGATATTTTTCATCTGCTTGGGCTTTCGTCTGAAAACATTCATCAACGAGCAGATGCATGATATCTTCTTTAGGCTTATTTAAGCATTGGATATCATAATCAATGATGACATTAGCCAGTTCACGCAATTTTAATTTGTCATGTACCATAGTAATTTCAGGAGAGAAATTCCCCCAGCCGTTATCGAGCATCATAGATTCTGTATATACCGCCCAGCCTTCAATCATAGCTCCATTTTGGAATACAGACCGTACTACATCAGGAGACTTTTTATTGTTATAGATTCCCTGTACACAATGTCCGGGAATTGCTTCATGGATTGACAGTAATTGCGAAGAATAAGTATTGTATTCTTTCAAAACACCTTCAGCTTTTTCTTTAGGAAAGAGCGTTAAGTCGTCGATATTGTAATAGGTTTCGCCTGATGTTTGATAGGCAGGTGTGAATTCTGCACTAGCAATTGAAAACCCTCTGGCATAAGCCGGCATTATTCTTACTTTGATTGCATAGGTAGTATCGAAATCAAAAAGATCTTTACTGACAATAAATTTTTTCAGATCATATACTTGTGTGGTAAGTGTAGAGAAAAATTTCTCCGGTGTTGAATGGTTCATCGAGATTTTGTCGATGATAGATTGTACCATTGCTAAAGTATCTTTGGGCTTTGCATTACCTGGGTAGTAGGATGTCCAAAGGCTATCTGCCAAATGCGTCATCTGTCCGTAGTAGAATTTCTTATCTGCAACGGCTTTTGCATAGAGCTCTTCTGGAGTGAAATCAGTAGCTAAATCATATTTGAATTTTTCTGTAAACATTTCCTTTCCAATTCTGAAATCACGGAATTTGAAATTTTTATCCGCTAAAATAAGTTTCAAGGAATCTACGAAACTATGAATGGCGGTTACTGTTTTGATGACTTGTTGATGCAGAGTATCTTTTTCTGCTGTTGTTAGATGGGATACATTGATGGAATCCGTTAAGTCTTTTCCAAAAATGGAGAGTCCACCTTCATTTTGCTGTATAGAAAGTTCAAGATGTTCCCGCGTAGGTACTTTCAACATGTGAAGTGCAGCAGTATAATACTGATCTGCTTTTTGTAGGCGTGCTGAGAGAATTTTTAGACGATCATCTAATGGTGCATAAGGTTGATTGATGATGTAATAACAATCACCGCTGAGATTATATTGAGAAGCATCCCATTCCTGTGATTTAAAAACCGACTGATACCAGACATCGCTTTCCAGTTGATTTTTGATGATTTTGAAACTGATTTTATTATTATCTGTCAACTTATCAAAATTCAAAACACTTAATGAATCCAGCCATTGTTTTGAAAATGCAATATTACCCGTGAAAGTAGCAGCCTCCGGAATGATTAGTGTTTCATAATATTTTCCGTATCCATTTAAAATAGATAGTGAGGGATATTGTTTCCAGTAAGCATCCAGAAAGATCTTCTCTAGGTTAGCGAATTTCTGGTCTTGACTGTCGGCAGTTTCAGCTTCTTGCTTTTTAGGCGTACACGAGATGCTGAACGCTGTTATTGCAAAAAAGAATACATACAATACTTTTTTCATAGCGATGTTATTGATTTTTTAAGAATGGAGAGGTTCGGTTCAATGGCAAATCCATCCCATAAAGGCGGATTTTTAAAACCTGTCTAAATATATTCACTTTATTGGAAATCGACCTGTTGAAGTCTGATTTTGGGCAGGAGTATTCGAAAAGCAACAACAATTCTTCATGTTGGAAGGTGTTTTTGAAAAACTTCCCGTTAGAATGCCATGGATATTCCAAATACTTCCAAGGTAGGACGTGGGCTTGGTGTCTTGATTTAAAAGTGTTCGGAGTAGATCGTTACTTAATTTAGATGACGACTAATTTTCCAAATTGGACAATACCTTTCTGATTTGTAATGGTGAAGTAATAGATCCCTTTTTTATCAAATTGATAATTGAAGTTGATGATCCCAGGATTCAAATTTACGAAGTCAATAATTTTTCCAGTAGTTTCATAAATTTTCAAAGTCGATACAAATTCATACTCATTCGATCCTTCGAAATGTATTTTTCCATTGCTGGGATTAGGATAATAAGTCAATTGCGAAGCGTTTTTTATTTCGCCAATGGAAGTATGTACACATAAACCCGGCATATTCGCATCGAGCCATTGTAATCTTAAGGATACCCATGATTTTAAGGTGTCGATTTCTGCATTGTAGGAAGTAGCGATGTCACCAACTTCGGGAGCAAAACCACTTACACCAAGTAAAGGCCACTTTTGGAAGTGTCGAGCTTGCGCATGCTGCACCAAATTGCGCACGCTATCCATATAAGCAAATAGATAAGTGGTATCCAATATTGTTTGCCTATAATTTTCATACGTGCACTTCAATTCACTCGTGAAGCTGCTATCCTGTAATAAACGCACATAATATCCACAGGAATAATTATCGGTCGGACAATCATTTATTAAATGTGCCCATCCTGATCCATCAGTTGCTGAGAAAATCGAACAACTGGAAATGTTTTTCCAGGCCCAATCAAAATCCCAAACTGGTCCCGCTTTTAATTTTCCACCTTTGGAATATTTATCTTTATTAAAAAATACACTTTTCTTAAAGCCATCATTATTCCGTGATAATTCATTCACTAAAAAATAATCAATGAAGGATTTCACATCTAAATATTTTCTGTAACCTGTAGCAGTATCTGTAAAATTGGGGCTATAGAGCGCCGTTTCTAAACTGTCCACATAAGATGCAATATAAGCTTTCTGCTGAGGTAAAATAGAGTCCACTTTTGGATATTCATAAAGAAAATGAACATCAAATCCAGGATGGTCAATAGGGGAGTAGTTGGAAAGAAAACTATTGTTGGAATCCCAATAGTTTTGTTGTAAAATGTAGCCTCCCGTAAGTTCATCGCCAATGCTATCTGAAGTTGTTAATTTGGCAATATCAACTCTTCCATTATCTCGTTTTATCTTTTCAGTAAACACATAGATTCCTTTATAAGAGCTGTCAATAAGTACTTCACATAATCTAGTTCTTACACTGTAATTGCCCATATCAGCAAATATTTTTGAAGCTAGTGTATTCCTGATTAATGAGCGATCATTGTAATTCGAGATGAGTGCCCAATCATTTTCTGCGGGCATTCCAAGTATAGAAACATCGTTATTCGTACCTAAAGATGTTCTTGTTTCGAAACTGTAAGGATGCTGTGGAAAAGATGCAGAAGTGGCTCCACGGATTTCAATGCCAACATGTCCGCTATATATATTGGCACTATCTGTAACGAAGGTAATGTTGCCCTGTCCATTATATTTGATATCCATCAAAGCGTCGATCTTAGTATCTTCAATGATAGTTTGTCCTTGGGTATTGATTATAAAAAGAGGCAATTCTGTACTATCTAAAGTAACTGTCCCCAGATCTCGAGCACATAGTTGAAATGTTCCGGAACCACCTCCATAGCCGAATACTTGGATATAGAGTGTTTGTCCAGGCGTTACATCGTTAATGAGCAGCATTGAAAAGTAACCATTACCTCCATCATCATCGCAACCCAATAGGTTAAGATGAGTACAAATTGTATCACTCCATGCTGCAATTCCTGTATCCGTTAATGTTCCACTATCAGTTTCAAAAACAATATTGCCCGATGGAGGTGCTTGCATGGTGAACCATACATCTCCACCCTGATAACTCGCACAACCTGGATTAATTCCTGTGCCGTTAACTCCCAGATTACTACTGAAAATACAGGATATAGTATCAATAGGAATAGCAGTACATGCATTATTTCCAGGAATGGTAATAGCGGCGCAATTTCCGGTATCAGAAAATACACTCCCTGTTTGAGGAATGGATCCATCACCAAAAATTATATTGTTGGCGGCATCATATAGTTGATAGGAATTTTCATTTTCATAAATTCCTGCAGTGTAAAATAGGGATACTGTATCACCATTACAAACTTGAAATGAATCGATACTTGAGAAATTCGCTCCACTATAATTTCCAAGGATAACATTGTTGATGGACACTTGCAGAAATCCCCCATTCCATCCATCACCGTAACTATCCTGCATATTTAAATAGTAATTGCAGCATTGGGCTTTGGATGGATTAGTTTGCACTAATAAAAAGTAAGTAAGCGCTATCCAAATGATATTTAATCTGTAGTAATGATTTGTTCTAATCTGCATATAGAATTCTGCGCTGGTTTTTCGGATGGATAATCGGCTAGTGGTGCTCATAGTCCGCTTTCAAATATAATGAAAATATCGGCTTTCGTTCAGTATTGAATCCTCCAATTCTCCGGTAAGTTTACTTTAAAAAAGAACCCCGACCAAATCGTGGATTTTGGTCGGGGTGGAGAAAACTTCTTCTAGACTTTTACCTTTAAAACTGAATGATCACGCCGATAGAAGGGAGGAGTGTTCCTGAAATATTATCAATGTATCTTGGAATGTAGTAAGCATTATTCACGGGATCAGATATTCCATTTCCATTAGCATCTTTTTCAATGCTAAAGTTTGGACGAAGCGTTGTCTTTTTATTCGTGATATTTTGAATGTCAAGGTAAACATCTAACATCCATTTTTTATAATTGTATTTTTTGTCTACGCGAATATCGATCTGGTAGAACTGATCGATTCTTTGTGAGTTCACTAATGTATTATCGTTGATTCCTTCATTGAGTACATCATAATTGGATTTTAATGAAGAAGCAGCAACATTATAAGGTGTATAAGGACTACCACTGTTGTATCTGAATTTTATTCCAGCTTCCCAATTTCTCTTGAAAATTTTACCGGCTGTTAAACTTAGCATATGACGATAATCCCATGACGAGGCAATGTATTTTCCATTGATATCCTGAAACTCACTACGCACGAAAGTATAAGATGCCAGTCCATAAAAGTTTTTGAAGAGCTTCTGTTGTGCAAATATTTCAAATCCATAGGCACGTCCCTTGTTGTTACTTTTTACACGTGTATTGCCAACTACGCCAAAATCACCACCTACGTTTGCTAGCGAAATGGAGTCAATCAGATCAAAAGGATAGTTATCATATCCTTTATAAAATCCTTCAATAGTAATATTTAAATTTTTTCGTGTGGCATATTCTATCCCGAAAACAATATGTTGTACAACTGTAAAGCTCACTTCTTTGTTGAGAAGGTCTCCTGTCTCATTTCTGAATCCTAAAATGGTGTACGAAGGAAGCTGATTGTAAATTCCTGTATTAAAATTAAGTTTAATTTTTTCTGTTACACTATACGATGCTGAAAGTCGCGGTGACAATTGGTTGAATGGATTCGACATTTCAGTATTGAAGTCGCTGCCATCTGTGCGTAAACCCAATGACAATTGTAATCTTTCTTTCAAGATTCCTTTGCTCAATTGACCAAAAGCACCATACTTTATAAGGTTCAAATCTGAAGCATAGTTGAAGGTGATACCATTTGATAATTTTTGAAAAGTGGTAGTGTTGTAGTTTGCATATTCTGCTCCTGCTCCATAATTTATTTTCCATCCATTTTTTCTGACTGTTTCCTCAATCCTAATTTTATTTTCGCTTTCACTTGAAGCATACTCTAATAATTTATTGGATGGATCTGATTCATTATTATTTTTATACTTCAGCGCCTCATTATTTAGATAGTTTCTACTTATTACAAATGTGGTATAAGAATTTTCTTTAAAATGTCTCCAATTTCCCCCTACTGTATAATTCCATTGATTAGATGATGGAAGAGTAGCTAAATCATATTGATTTTCTTCTGTTTTATTGATCTTGGGATTTAAAGTAAACTTATCAATAGCTCCCAATCCGATGATTGAAATAACATTTTTCGAATTTTGTTTTATCTCTGTTTTGAATTGAAGGTCGTCATACTTAGGTAAAAAAGGAAATTCAAGAGCTTTAGCTAATAGTTGAAGATAGCTTCTACGCCATGATGCTATTAAAGTAGATTTTTTAGAGAGCGGTGTTTCTACACTTAATGCAAGATCAGTAGCCCCTATGGTTGCGCTATAAGCCGCTTTATCGGTCCGTGCATCTTTGTATTTAAAATCGAGTACGGAACTCAAGGCATTGCCGCGATTTGCAGGGAATGCTCCAGAATAAAAATTTACATCTTGAATAAAATCTACGTTTATGAGTCCAACAGGTCCACCCGAAGAACCTTGCGTGCTAAAATGATTGATCGTTGGCACTTCAATTCCGTCGAGGTAAAAACGATTTTCATTGGGCGATCCACCTCTCACAATTATATCATTTCTGAAACTAGAAGTTATCGCTACGCCGGGCAATGATTGAATCACTTTAGAAATATCTCTGTTGCCACCAGGATTTCGTTTGATTTCTGCAACACCAATATTGCGTAAGCTTACCGGACTTTCTTCTCTTTTTGTAAATGGATTAGTGGTGATGTCTACTTCTTTTAAATTTTGTGCTGATTCTTCTAGTTCAAAATTTAGAAACGTAGCATTAATATTGGAAACTTGCACTTCAAAAAGTGTAAGACTTTTAAACCCCACTCCACTGGCTGAAATATTGTAGATACCCGGTATTAAGTTGGTAAGTTGATAATTACCATCAATGTCGGTTCTCGCTCCAGTGGTTGTGCCCTCTAAGATGACATTTATATACGGTATGGGTTGTTTATTGATACTATTTGTGACTCTGCCTTTAATAACACCACTTTGAGCTTGTGTTTGATAATTAAAGCAAAATAGTATTGCAATGATCCATAAATTTTTCATAGGATAAATTTCTTCTTTTTTTTCGGTTTTAATAAATAAAAAAGCTGCAAATAGGGGTATAATAATAAAAATTAGTTTTTCAGTACTGAGTGCAAGTCGTAAGATTTCATCCAGTGATTTATGAGTGAAGTACTTCTTCTAGTTGATCAACAGATTGAATCCACGTTATGCTATTGTTTGGCTTTATCTGACTTATTAACTTCTGATTCCCGGAGATATAAATCTTAGAGTCTTTGAAATTTTCTACCAGTTTATGGATGTAGTCTTGAGATTCTTCATGCCTGTTGTAACGAATAAAAAAGAAGAATATATTGGAAGGTTTTGTGGCGACGAATGTGCTTAATAGCGAATCAAAGGGAACATTTGCTCCTAAGTATATTACTCTGTATCCAGCTTGTTGAATTAAATACTTGGTGAATAGAATTCCAATTTCGTGAAATTCATTTACTGGCAGAAATAAAAGCCATGAGTTCTCATTCGTTTTGGGAGGAGGCAAGGAGTCAATGGCGGATAAAATCTTTTGTCTGATTAAATTGGATATAAAATGTTCGGATCCTATAGAAAGAGAATCTTTTGACCATAATAGTCCAGTTCTAATCATCACCGGATAAATCACGTTTAAATAAGAGCTTTTCAATCCAAAGCGTAGAATGCAATTTGAAAAAAGTTTTTCAAAGAGCGCTTCATTAAATTCTATTCCGGAGGCTAGGATCTGGGAAATAAAGTATTCATAGGCCTTATCATTCACTAGCGATAAGCTCAGTCGTTTATCGAGCAAATCATTAAGCGACGCATCGCTCATGGTACAGAGTTCAGATGTTTTATAACCTGAGTCCATCAGGCTTACTATATTAAGGAGTCGCTTTAGTTGAGAATTATCATAATAGCGGGTATTGCCATCAGAGCGATGGGGTTTTAACGCATTATAGCGTTGTTCCCAAGCCCGAATGGTATGCGCCTTTATTCCGGAATATTCTTCTAAATCCGAGATGGAGTAAGAATTCATTTTGTTTAATATTTGGCAAAGATACTTGAACAGAATGGATTAATATTTAGAATCATAGAATATTTCAGATTTTCCTCTTGAAGAGGAATTTTCTTCATTTCTACTTAGCAAAAGTCATTTTTAGCTCTTAGCACCTCTGCTAGGACTTCAAAAGAGGAATTTCGAGACTTGCAGTAAAATATCGCTAGCATTGATTAATAGACCCCTTTTATTCCGATTTGAATAGTATTATTGGAAAGACTTGTTTTTAATAGTGTTTTAATTGTCTTGATAATTAGTCAGTTGTGATTTTTGTTTATATTTTTTTCGCTGAGCATGAACAATGTTTTGATTTTGGTGTTTAGATTTTATTGAAAAAAATTAAACAGTACTTCAACCTAAAAAAACCATTTTGAAAATGAAAAAGTTAATCTACAATTCAATTTTAGTGCCCGCGGCATTGATGCTGCTGGCTGTAAAATCGTTTGGGCAAACTGCCGAATTGCAAGTGATTCATAACGCTGCTGACCCTGCTGCTGCAACAGTTGATGTTTATGTAAACGGAGCACTTGCTATCGACGATTTTACATTTAGAACAGCAACCTCGTTTCTAACTTTGCCTGCTGGCGTTCCGTTAAACATTGGTGTTGCTCCAGGCAATAGTGTTTCTGTGAACGACACCTTGAAAAATTTCACTGTAACACTTGCTAGCGGAGACCGTTACATTGCTGTTGCAAATGGAGTTTTAAATCCAGCCAACTTTGCTGTAAATCCTGATGGAAACTCCACAGCATTTACATTGTTTCTTCAAAATAATATTAGAAACATGGCAATGAATGGTACTGATGTTGATTTTGTAGCCGTTCATGGTGCATCAGACGCTCCATCAGTTGATGTGATTGCAAGAACTGTTGCAACAATTGTGAACGATGCTTCTTATGGCGATATCACAGGTTATGTTACCGTTCCTCCTGCAAATTATGTTTTAGATGTTACCCCTGCTGCTGGTGCTCCAATTGTAGCATCATTTCAAGCTGACCTATCTTCATTAGGTGGCGGTAGTGCCGTTGTATTTGCATCAGGATTCTTAGATCCATCTGCCAATCAAAACGGAGCTTCATTTGGACTTTTTGCTGCTTTGGCAAATGGAACAGTAGTTACACTTCCTGCAACTAGTCAGGCTAGATTACAAGTAATACATAATGCTGCTGACCCAGGAGCTGCGATTGTTGATGTATATGTAAACGGAAGTTTATTACTAGATAATTTTGCATTCCGCACAGCTACTCCATTTATATTCGTTCCTGCTGGAGTTGTTTTAAATATTGGAGTTGCTGCTGGAAACAGTACGTCTGTAAATGATACGCTGAAAAATTTTGAAGTTACTTTACAGAATGGCAATAGTTATATTGCTGTTGCGAATGGAGTTTTAAATCCCGCGAATTTCTCAGTAAATCCTGATGGAAAATCTACAGCATTCACATTGTTCTTACAAGATCAAATGCGTGAAAATGCTGTTAATTCAGGTGATGTAGATTTCCGTGCAGTGCATGGCGCATCTGATGCTCCAACGGTTGATGTGATTGCAAGAACTGTTGCAACATTAGTTGATGATGCTTCTTATAGTGATATCACAGGATATGTTTCTGTACCTCCTGCAAATTATATTTTAGATGTAACCCCAGCAGCCGGTTCTCCGATTGTAGCATCATTTCAAGCTGATCTATCTTCTTTAGGTGGTGGAAGTGCTGTTGTATTCGCATCAGGTTTCTTAGATCCATCTACCAATCAGAATGGAGCAGCATTCGGACTCTTTGCTGCATTAGCAAATGGTACAGTTGTTACCTTTCCAGCAACGAGTGAAGCAAGATTACAAGTGATTCATAATGCTGCTGATCCAGGAGCTGCAATTGTTGATGTGTATGTAAATGGTAATTTATTATTGGATGATTTTGCATTCCGCTCTGCAACACCATATATTAGTGTTCCTGCTGGTGTTGTTTTAAATATTGGAGTTGCTGCTGGAAACAGTACGTCTGTAAATGATACACTGAAAAACTTTGAAGTTACTTTACAGAATGGCAATAGTTATATTGCTGTTGCGAATGGAGTTTTAAATCCTGCGAACTTCGGAGTAAATCCTGATGGCCAATCTACAGCATTCACATTGTTCTTACAAGATCAAATGCGTGAAACAGCGGTTAACGCGGGTGATGTTGACTTCCGTGCTGTGCATGGCGCATCTGATGCTCCAACAGTTGATGTAATCGCAAGAACTGTTGCAACATTAGTAGATGATGCTTCTTATGGTGATATCACAGGATATGTTTCTGTGCCTCCTGCAAATTATATTTTAGATGTAACTCCTGCTGCCGGTTCTCCGATTGTAGCATCATTTCAAGCTGATTTATCTTCATTAGGTGGTGGAAGTGCTGTTGTATTCGCCTCAGGATTCTTAGATCCATCTACCAATCAGAACGGAGCTGCTTTCGGACTTTTTGCTGCATTAGCAAATGGTACAGTTGTTACCTTTCCTGCTACGAGTGAAGCAAGATTACAAGTCATTCATAATGCTGCTGATCCAGGAGCTGCAATTGTAGATGTGTATGTAAATGGTAATTTATTATTGGATGATTTTGCATTCCGCTCTGCAACACCATACATTAGTGTTCCTGCTGGTGTTGTTTTAAATATTGGAGTTGCTGCTGGAAACAGTACGTCTGTAAATGATACACTGAAAAACTTTGAAGTTACTTTACAGAATGGCAATAGTTATATTGCTGTTGCAAATGGAGTTTTAAATCCTGCGAACTTCGCAGTAAATCCTGATGGACAATCTACAGCATTCACATTGTTCTTACAAGATCAAATGCGTGAAACAGCGGTTAATGCTGGTGATGTTGACTTCCGTGCTGTGCATGGCGCATCTGATGCTCCAACTGTTGATGTAATCGCAAGAACTGTTGCAACGTTAGTGAATGATGCTTCTTATGGAGCAATCACAGGATATGTTTCTGTTCCTCCTGCAAATTATATTTTAGATGTAACTCCTGCATCTGGTTCTCCGATTGTAGCATCATTTCAAGCTGATCTATCTTCATTAGGTGGTGGAAGTGCGGTTGTGTTTGCATCAGGATTCTTAGATCCATCTACCAATCAGAATGGAGCAGCATTCGGACTCTTTGCTGCATTAGCAAATGGTACAGTAGTGACTCTTCCTGCATCTAGTCAAGCAAGATTACAAGTGATTCATAATGCCGCTGACCCAGGAGCTGCAAGTGTAGATGTATATGTAAACGGCAATTTGTTGCTAGATGATTTTGCATTCCGCACAGCTACGCCGTATATCTTTGTTCCAGCAGATGTTGTATTGAATATTGGAGTTGCTGCTGGAAACAGTACTTCTGTAAATGATACATTGAAAAACTTTGAAGTTACTTTACAGAACGGTAATAGTTATATTGCTGTTGCAAATGGAGTTTTGAATCCTGCGAACTTTGCAGTAAATCCTGATGGACAATCTACAGCATTCACCTTGTTCTTACAAGATCAAATGCGTGAAACAGCGGTTAATGCTGGTGACGTTGATTTAAGAGTAGTGCATGGTGCTTCTGATGCTCCAACGGTTGACGTTTTAGCAAGTGCTGCAATTTTAGTTGATAATGCACAGTACAGCAATATCACTCCTTATTTAAATGTTCCTGCTGCTGGTTATACATTGAATGTTACTCCAGGAAATGATAACTCTGTAATTGTAGCTAGTTTCTCTGCTGATCTTACTTCATTAGGTGGAAATGCTGCAGTAGTTTTGGCTTCTGGTTTCTTGGATCCATCTGCTAATCAGAATGGTGCTTCCTTTGGACTGATTGGAGTGTTACCGAACGGAACAGTAGTCATCTTTAGTAATATCACTAGTCTTGAAGAAAACAACGCAGCTAATTTTAGTATGTATCCAAACCCTGCAAACGATTTCGTTCAAGTTAATTTTACAGAAAGAACTATCGGAACTTCAACACTGACGATCAGCAATACTTTAGGACAAGAATTACAGCGCGAGGTTATTCCTGCTGGTTTATCTAATTACATCATCAATACCACAAATTTATCAAAAGGACTTTACTTCATAAAGACAAACATTGGTAAGAATGTGTTCACACAAAAATTAATTGTAGAGTAAATTATTTAGTTGAGTTTAATGATGGAAAGGGAACAACGAAAGTTGTTCCCTTTTTTGTTGAGTCGATGATGTACCACTACTACAAATAAATTAAAATCTAAAGTCGAAAATTTAGTATTATTTTAATGGAAAATTTGTACACTTATAATATTTTCAAGTAAAAAACTATACGAAGCGGCGCGCGGCCGGTCCAGCGAAAAGAGCGAACCGGTGATGCGTTAACAGATACTTTATAGCAAACCAAAAATACAACTAGAAGAAATCCGTCGTAACTCGGCCCAGCATTGAAGTAGGCATTTTTCGATATTCCAGTTTAAAAAAATACGAAGCGGCGCGCGGACGGTCCAGCGAAAAGTGCGAACCGGTGATGCGTTAACCAGTACACAAACGGTAATGGTAGAACGCTGACCCGCCCCCTGCATCACCGGTTGGTTTTCGGTGGTGCCTTTCTTTGCTACTTTCTTTTGCAAAAAGAAAGTAGGACCTCCGTCAGGAAAATCACCGATGAAATCGGTGATGAGCGAACTCCAATTATTGAGTTAGTCA
>JBBQED010000013.1:0-77125 GCA_038320345.1 Bacteroidia bacterium | reverse complement strand
GACATCGTCGAGTGAGTCCGTATTTTTTCTGAATTCATTAAAACGATCAATGACTCTGTAGTGTAAATCTTTCATGGTAAACACATCATCATTCTCTCGCAAAAGATCCATCAAAATTTCTATTCCAAAAATATCTCCCTTTTCATTTTCTTGTTCAACGATTCCATCGGTATAACAAAACAATGTTGCACCTGGCGGGAAATAGGCCATGCCTTCATGAATAAAAGGAAGCTCTTCAAACATTCCTAATCCAGTAGTTCCTTTTTCAAGCATCGTAAACTCACCTTTATGATAGATAAAAGGTGGATTCTGACCAGCATTGATATACTGAATGATATTAGTTTTTGTATTGATGATCGCCAAAAATACAGTGATGAACTTTTCTCCTTTAGCACTCTTATTTACACTAGCATTCAATTCCGACATCAAATCAGGCATTGATGTAAAATACTTTGCTTTAGCATTCAGATTTGCCTGAAAATTCGACATCAGCAATGCGGCAGAAATTCCCTTACCGGAAACATCGGCCATACAAATCATCAGTTCATCCGAGTTCAGTTCAATATAGTCGTAGTAGTCGCCTCCTACTTGCTGGTTAGGAAGATATGTTGCAGCAACATCAATCTGACGATTTGCAGGGAGATGAGAAGGAAAAAGCATGTTCTGCATCCGTGCAGCCAGTTCAAGTTCACGTTGCATCTGAGCTTGGCGAATAGCATCTTTAGTAAGCCGTTTATTTTCAATAGCTACTACGATGATATTGGTAACTGTATGAATAAAAGGAAGTATTTCCTTTAAGCTGCTAATTTCCTCATGCTGCAGATCGCCAATGAAAGCATACGCCAATGGACGATTGTCATGGTAAACAGGAATGATACTTTCAAAACCATGAACCCATTCAGGCATCACTACATTATTGGACTGAAGTGCATTCAGTTCACCAAATCGCTCTTCAATATTATCCATGTGAAAACCACCAGAAGCACCATATGTGAGAATCTGTTGCCAATGTAGCTCATGAACAAAGAGAGAAAGGTTTTTAACCTTAAGTTGATCCCGCATTACGGTTTCGTAAATCTCGAAAAGCTGGGGTGCAGGAAGATTATAATTAATCGCCTTCGTAATCTGCAATAACCAATGCAACTGCAACTTCTTAACATGAAGTTCAGAATGCGATGGAATTACCTGATCCTTAAGTTCAGCCATGATTACGAAACTAAAGTATAGTAACTGGCTTTTAGCCGGCTTTTATTTCAACTTTTCAACAAGTTCAGGAATTCTCTTGATGTATGCAAGTTCTTTCATTTTTTCGCGGGCTTCTACCGCAGGACTTCCAAAATATGTTTTCCCTCCCGGCAGAGCCTTAGCAATACCCGATTGCGCCAATACAACAGCTCCTTTCCCTATAGTTAAGTCTTTCTGACAGCCTACTTGGCCCCATAAAATAACTTCATCTTCGATATTGACACAGCCTGCAATGGCTACATAAGCCGCAAAAAGGCAATTTTTTCCTATGATGGTATCATGTCCAACATGCACATGATTGTCGAATTTAGTGCCTTTGCCAACCGTTGTATCGTACGACACTCCCCGATCGATCGTTGTGCAGGCGCCAATTTCAACATCATCATGAATAATTACACGGCCACAAGAATGCATCTTATCATAGAAATCAGGGCGGCGTTTAAAGTAAAATGCATCAGCACCTAAAACGGCATTAGCATGGATAATCACATTGTCCCCAATTACCGTATGATCATAAATCACTACCCCACTATGAATAACACAATTTTTCCCAATGACTGAATGTGGTCCGATACTTACATTAGGTTGAATGACCGTTCCAGTGCCAATTATAACAGTAGAGTCGATGGCCGAATTGGCGGGTACGAAAGGCATGAAATTCCTAGTCAGGAAAACATAATCCCGAAAAGGATCATCGGAAAATAAGAGTGCTTTGCCTTCAGGAATTTCCACTTCCCTATTAATGATCACAAAGGTGGCGGCAGATTGCAATGCCTTATCGTAATACTTAGGATGGTCAACAAAGGTAAGATCACCCGCTTCCACCCTATGAATTTCATTTATACCAGTAACTAATTTAGATCCATCACCCAAAACACGTGCGGAAACCATTGAGGCCAATTCATTTAGGGCAATCGGGGAAGAGAGTTTCATAACTTAAATTTGCTGCAAAGATACAGAATCAACTAAAGTAGCTGAGATGATTCTTCATATTGAAATTATAAATTAATCCTCTCCGATGGTGCGCTATTTTTCCCTTTTCGAACTATCTTATAACAGAAATGGTAATTAATACTATAACACCAACTTCCACTTGCATATTAAGTATGTCTTAAAAGATAAAAATAGTAGGTAAACAGATTAAATTTTAATTATATATATTAATGGAGTTATATATAAACACATTTTACTGACTTTTATCACTTCATGGCAAACTGCTTTTTATGTATTTTTGAACTTGAAGTTTCTCAGCTTTCTAAGTATCCATGAGGATATCTCGATCATCCAGAATAAATAACTAACATACAAAGAGTTACATACAACTTTAATGAGCAGCATGGAAACCAAAGACAGCAACGGTGCACTATTAGTAGACGGAGATACTGTTCATCTCATAAAAAGTCTCAAAGTAAAAGGAAGTTCAAGCACTTTGAAAATCGGTACCGTTATTAAAAACATCAAACTAACGAACAGTCCTCAAGAGATTGAAGGCAAAGTAGAAGGAACAATGATGGTCTTAAAAACGGAGTTCGTTAAAAAAAGATCTTAATCACCAGTGCATTTTTAAAAATAGATTTTAAGGTAAAAGGTCTTATAAGTTTCTTGAATTACTATTCTACCTCCTACTGAAGTTAAGAAAGGTAGAGGAATACTTTTCTTTTGCATTTATCTTAGTAAGGAATATTTTAGCATTTGATTCGTACTGAAAATAATCTTAGATTTGGAAAGTTATGTACTTTCAACCACACCTCTTTTTCGGAAGTCGTTCTAAATTCCGATCCTCTATTTTTGTGCTATGCTTTCTTTTGATATCCGGATCTAGTTTCGGGCAAAGTATTAATCAATACGTCATAGATGCTGCTGCTGAAGGTGATGTTGATATGCTGAATAAACTTTTGCAAAGTGATTCAATTATTTGCGATTTCAGAGGGACAGATGGAGCATCTGCATTAGATGTTGCCATCGAGCAAAATAAAAAAGAAGCTTTCATTAGGCTCGTTGATTACTATAATTCCAAATGCAGTAATCAATACACGATTGTAAATCAAGATCCACAAGTTTCTGTCACTTCTAGACTCATCATGAGAGCAGTATTGGACAATGATACTTTTTTGCTGGAGAAAGTATTGAGTTTGAAAGCTAATCCTTCGCTAATGCATTGTTCAGGATTTTATCCGTTAACTGTTGCCAGCAGATGGGGATTTTTCAGAACTGCAGAACTACTGATTGAACATGGATCGGATGTAAATGAAGTAAATAAAAACAGGTTTCATACTTCCCCATTAATGGAAGCTGTACGAAGCGGAAATATGGAGATTGGAAAACTTTTACTTGACAAAGGTGCGCTCGTCAACAAAACGGATCTCCAAAAAAATACAGCTTTAAACTGGGCGGTCAAGTATAATCAAATAGCATTTGTGCAACTTCTACTTGATCACGGAGCTTCTGTAACGATGAAAGAAAAAGTAAGTGGTGAGGATGCTATCCATATTGCGCAACGCTTAAAATTTACCGAAATTGAAAAGCTATTGATCCAAAATAAAAAATAAATTAATGAATGCTGACTCTATTATCAATAAATTCAGCTCCACGTTTTAAAAAAATAACCAGCTATGAATCACGAATTAACTGTTTCTGAAACCGTACTTATAAATGCTGATCCCGCTCAAATTTGGGAAGTACTTACTAATCCTGACCTTATCAAAGAATACCTTTACGGTACAAACACGGTTACCGATTGGAAACCAGGAAGTGAGATCGTTTTTCAGGGAGAATGGGAAGGTAAATCTTATAAAGATAAAGGCGTAATTCTAGAAAATATAAAAAACAAACTCATAAAATACAGTTACTGGAGTGGGTTCTCCGGACTTGAAGATAAGCCAGAAAATTACAATCTAGTAATTTATTCGATCGCAGAAAAAGAAAACGGAAACACTGCATTTACGTGGACACAAATCGGCTTTGCCAGTGAAGAAGCGCAAGCGCATTCGGCCAACGGAATGAAAGGATTTCTTGGAAGTATTAAATCAATCGTAGAACGAATTAGCGCAGAAAAATTATAATTCTGCCCAAAACCAATCTGAAAATATTTATGGACAACGAGCACATTGCCGTAAAATGGCTGCAAGCATTTAATGATCATGATCTGGAAGCATTGCTCTTTTTATATGATGAAAATGCCATTCATTTTAGTCCGAAACTAAAAATCAGAATGCCCGAAACAGACGGATTAATAAAAGGCAAGGAAGCATTACGAAGTTGGTGGAAAGACGCATTTCAACGAATTCCGGAATTACATTATCAACAACAAACGATTACGGCTAATCATGATCGCGTATTTATGGAATACACGAGAATTGTTCCTGGAGAAGTAATTATAAATGTCGCAGAAGTGCTAGAAATTAATAATGGTAAAATCATTGCATCGAGAGTTTATCATGGATGATCAGTCGAAAATTTTATTCATTCAATTAATTATTTCAGCTGTAATGATTGTTAGTGATTTCTAAATCTTAAAGAATTAAGATCGAATCATTTTTTTAGCTGTGAAATTCGTGTTACTTTGCAACCATGCTTTCTAAAAAAGCCAAATACGCATTAAAAGCCCTGGAATACATTGCTGGAAAAGGTGGAGACGAGCCCCTCCTTATTGCAGAAATTGCCAGAGAGCAGCATATACCCAGAAAATTTTTGGAAGTCATTTTACTGGAATTGAAAAAAGACGGAGTGCTTAGAAGTAAAATGGGGAAAAACGGGGGATATATGCTTCAGTTAACCACTGAAGAAATTAAACTCGGGCATATCATTCGACTTATGGACGGAGCCATTGCGCTGGTCCCATGTGTTTCTTTCAAATATTATACACCTTGCGAAGAGTGCATTGATGAAGCTACTTGCGGGTTGAGGAATGTAATGGCAGAACTCAGAGAGGCCACCAACAAAATTCTCGATAATGTTACGCTTGCGGAAGTACTGAGGAGAGAGAAGAAGCTTAGTAAAGGAACCCGAAAAAAGACTAATTCGTCGAAACTCCAGTAAAATAAAATTCAAAATCCCTTGACAAGGCACCTGCTATATTGTAGATTTGTGTGATTAATCTACTATTTCTATAGATTTTATCAATTGAAGACTTCAACCAGTACTCCATTCAAAGTTTACGTAATTAGAAAACAGGTTATTTCATGAATGCTAATCATATCACCATAATTGGAGGAGGCTGCAGTGGTACATTGCTTTTAATTCAGCTTATTCGTCAGGCAGTAAACCCCTTAAAAGTAACGTTAGTAAATTCAGGCTTCCCCACGGTAAGAGGAATTGCATACAGCACCGACAATATCAATCATTTGCTCAATGTTAGGGCTGGACGGATGAGTGCTTTTCCAGATGATCCCTTGCACTTTGTGAAGTGGATAGAAAAAAATTCTGAACTTGAAGGATATCATCGTGCAGATTTATCAGAACAATTTATTCCTCGTAAAATCTACGGAAATTATCTAGAAGAATTACTGCAAGAGCATCTTCAACAGCATCATGAAAAAATTAAAGTAACATTTATCTGGGATGAAGTCCTCGACCTTGAAACTAACGATAACGAGTACACTGTTCTTCTAAAAAGTGGAACACCATTTACCACAGAAAAAGTAATTCTATGCACGGGAAATAATCCACCAATAAGTTTACCTGGAAAACAAAATTTAGCAGCAGATCATCGCATTGCCGTTAATCCTTGGGAAAAAGGGATTTTAGAAAATCTTGATTCAAATCAGTCGGTGCTTATTCTGGGATCTAGTTTAACGATGGCCGATACGATGATATCACTGATTTCAAAAAAAATTACAGCTCCAGTTTTTGTTTTATCTCGGCACGGACAGCTTCCGATGAAACATCCAGTAACCCGTGAAACACATCATACTGTTTCGCACTTTGAGCCAGCTGCTGATTTACAAACATTGTATCATCAAGTAAAACTAAGAATACGACAGGCTTATGCAAGTGGAAATTGGCATGAACCTGTACTGGAAGATTTACGACCTCATACCCAACGAATCTGGCAGGGTTTAAGCACTCCGGAACGATCCCGTTTTTTGCGACACATCAATCATAAATGGTCGAAACTACGTCACCGTTTACCAAGTGAAGTTTATACCATTATTGAAAATGAAATCAGCAATGACCGAGTGAAATTATTATCGGGAGAATTAGAAAACATCGATACTAGCGATCCCTTATTGAAAGTTGAATTGCGCCTAAGAGGTGAAAATAATTTGCAAACCGTTCACGTTCAAAAAATAATTAATTGTACAGGACCTGAAGGCAACTTCTTGAAATCAGGAAATACACTTTTACGGAATCTTGCAATTCGAGGATTAATTAGACCCTGTGAATTGAGTCTTGGGTTTGATGCTTTACCAGACGGGCGATTAAAAAATAAAGACGGAGCCATCACAAAAAATGTATGGACAATGGGTCCAGGTTTGAGAGGCGTTTTATGGGAATGTACTGCCGTACCGGAAATCAGAATACAAGCAAAAGAGCTCGCTACAAAACTTGTTGCATAAAAACAATCCTCCGTTAATGAACGGAGGATTGTTGAAAGACTCTAATTAAATTATTCGAATTCGAATATGCTTATTTATTGATGATAATTTCAGCACCTAAAGCCTGAGCACCTGTTCCGCCAAGAAAACCTTTAGCAAAAACTGTATATATTTTCCCAGAAGTTAAAACAATGCCTGGTAAAGGCAATACCACAGTTGAAGTACCAGCTACACGAACTTCAAGATTATAAGTACCAGCATCCAATGGAGTAAATGCTGAAGCATCTTCAAATTCATAAGCACCGAATAATACTGCACCTCCTGCAAGGGCTACATCTACTGCTGGCGCGTCAGGTGACAAATGCACAAAACGAACATGCGCTTTTCCTGATGCTGGGGCAGTTAGATCATCTTCCAACAATAAAGCTGAAATAACACTTAAACTATCAATTGCAAATAATGAATAATTCTTGTCCTTGGTGAACGGAATATCTGCGTTAATTACCGATGTTGAAGTTCCCGCAGCATTTACTTTAATATTACGTGTTCCAGCTTTTACGGTCAAGTATCCAGTATTGGTAGGATAATTAAGCGCTGCAGAATTTACTTTCGTATTATCCACTAATAGGTCAACACCTGGAGCATCTGGTGAAGCATGAACTACCAGTACTTTAGCGTTTGAATCAGTACTATCTTTTTTACAAGAAGACATTGTAAATGAAAGCACCATTGTAATAGCCACAAGGCTCATTAATTTTCTTGAAATTTTGTTCATCTTTAAAATGTTTAAGGTTTTAGTTTGATAGATAAACAAAAAAAGGAGGGATTGGTTTTCAGGCTTTTGTCATTTTATGGTCAGGTTAATAAATCGTTCAGCGTCAATTACTTCGGGAAATTTCGTATCTTTGCAGTCCCCAAATTGCGGTTTAATTGTAAATCAGTCGCTTAAGTAAAAAGTTCAGGCAGAAAACGATCTCTGGTTCACTCCAAAAACAATAGTCTGGGCCTTCATCTTGAAAAAAGAAATAGTTTAAGTATAATATTTCCTTAATATCTACATGCAAAGTATCCGAAACATCGCCATCATCGCCCACGTCGATCATGGTAAGACCACACTGGTGGACAAAATCCTGCATCAAACCCAAATTTTCCGTGATAACGAAAAGAGCGGGGATCTGATTCTTGATAATAATGACCTTGAACGTGAAAGAGGAATTACCATCGTTGCAAAAAACGTATCGGTAATGTATAAAGGCACTAAGATCAACATTATTGATACTCCTGGTCACGCCGATTTTGGAGGCGAAGTAGAAAGGGTGATGAATATGGCTGATGGAGTTCTCCTGTTAGTAGATGCCTTTGAAGGTCCTATGCCACAAACTCGTTTTGTATTGTCCAAGGCATTGGAAATGGGTAAAACCGCTATTCTGGTAATCAATAAAGTAGATAAAGAAAACTGTCGTCCTGAAGAAGTTCATGAAAAAGTTTTTGACTTATTCTTTCACTTGGATGCAACTGAAAAACAATTAGGTTTCCCAACGGTATATGGTTCTTCCAAACAAGGATGGATGAGTACGGATTGGAGAAATCAAACAACGGATATCACTGCATTGCTGGATACCATCATCGAATATTTCCCTGAACCAGAAAAAGTGGAAGGAACTCCACAAATGCTCATCACTTCATTGGATTTTTCCAGTTATGTAGGTCGTATAGCAATTGGTAGGATTCGTCGTGGTACACTGAAAGAAAATCAGCCAGTTACCTTGATGAAAAGAGATGGATCGATGAAGAAAGGACGAATCAAAGAATTATTTGTATTCGAAGGTTTAGGTCGACGTAAAGCAGATGAAGTATTATGTGGAGATCTTTGCGCCGTTACTGGTATTGAAGATTTCGATATTGGTGATACTGTTGCTGATTTTGAAAATCCAGAAGCCTTACCAACAATTAATATTGATGAGCCTACCATGTGTATGCTTTTCACCATTAACACTTCTCCATTTTATGGTAAAGAAGGTCGTTTTGTTACTTCTCGTCACTTGCGCGATCGTTTATACAAAGAGTTAGAGAAAAATCTAGCAATGCGTATTGAAGAAACGGATTCTCCAGATTCGTATTTGGTGTATGGACGAGGTGTACTTCACTTATCGATTCTGATTGAAACGATGCGTCGCGAAGGTTACGAATTGCAGGTGGGTCAACCTCAGGTTATCACTAAAGAAATTGATGGTGTTAAACTTGAACCTATCGAGCATCTAACAGTAGATACTCCAGAAGAAGTTGCAGGTAAAGTAATTGAACTTGTGACTCAGAAAAAAGGTGAACTCAAAGTGATGGAGCCTAAAGGTGATCTTCAGCATATTGAATTTGAAATTCCTGCACGTGGATTGATCGGTTTACGTAGCAGCATCCTCACAGCAACCGCAGGTCGTGCAACAATGGCTCACCGCTTCA
The DNA here is from genome assembly GCA_038320345.1 of Bacteroidia bacterium. GTDB lineage: Bacteria > Bacteroidota > Bacteroidia > AKYH767-A > OLB10 > JBBQED01. The sequence goes on along the minus strand of JBBQED010000013.1, from coordinate 67,886 downwards.
AAACATTTGAGCCTTGGAAAGGTCCTATTCAGGGACGTATTTCAGGAGTTTTACTTGCTAAAGAAGGCGGATCAGCTACTCCTTATTCACTAGATCGTATGCAGGATCGTGGTTACTTCTTTATTGATGGTGGTGACTCCGTTTATGGTGGACAATTAATTGGTCAGCATATTCGTCCTGATGATTTGGTGATCAATGTTTGTGAACCAAAAAAACTCACGAACATGCGTGCTTCCGGATCTGATGACAACGTAAGAATTGCTCCTGCAGTGCGTTTCTCTCTGGAAGAATCCATGGAATACATCGAAAAAGATGAATACCTAGAAATCACTCCAAAATCATTGCGTATGCGTAAAATTTATCTGGATGATAATGAGCGTAAACGTCAGTCGAAGAAACTGGAATTACAATAATTGATTTCAACATTCCCTACTCAAAGGCAAACCATTTCGGTTTGCCTTTTTTGTTTTTACTGATTCTCCTGCCTATCTTTCCTTACTGAATTCGGGAAAACATGAAGAAATATTTTTTCATCATTTGCTTTATACTAGGATCTTTGTCATTACTACATGCGCAAAATAATCCTGAAACATCGTTTCCATTATATAAAGAAGTAGTTGAGAAATTTTATAATAAATATACTATTCCCGAACAGTTTTATCCCATCAGTATTGGCTTTGCAAAACAGATTGATGGTTGGCACATTCAGCAAATCATCAATGATCCCGAGGAGAAAGTACAAAACGACGAACTCTTTTGGAATGCCATGACCAAACAGTTTCAACCCCTTAATTTATCAACAGCTCTTTTTAAAGATTCTATAGCCATAAAGAATCAACTCGCTAATAAATGGGAAAACGAATACTATGATGAATTTCCTATTTACGGTTTTTCTAATTGGGGTAGTGAGCTGATTAATTATTTAAAAGATAAACCCAATTTATCAGAATGGGAATTATATGGACTTGGAAGAGCCTATTCTAATTATGCAGGCAATCTGATCAATAAGAATTCAGGCAATCATCCTCTTGATTATCGTTTTCAATTATCAGAGGGTCCGGATGCAATGAGCAGTGAACAATTAACTCTTTACCGTAAATACAAACATGAAGCTATACGCTGTTTTAATGCCTTAAAAAAAAGAAATCCTAACTTCTATACTGTTGTAGGAAACATTGCCGTAAAACAAGATAATGAACACGTATCAGCATATTTAGACCTTGCTACTTATCAAAATGAAGAAGAAGCGCTCAAGGAAATTCCTGATTCCTTATATTCAGATTTCTGGATCTGGGTGGCAAAAGCTTATCTAAATAGTTGTCCAGAAAATTCAATTCTGATCACAAACGGTGATAACGACACTTATCCCCTACTCTATCTTCAACATAAATTGAATTTCAGAAGAGATGTAAAAGTGATTAACAACTCATTGTTAAATACCGTTCCTTATTTAAGATCTCTACAAAGAAAAAATAATATCCTAAATCCTTTCGTAGTCACACTCGACAGTACTAATATTAGCCAAGAGAAATATTCTTATCTTTTAATTGGAGATGAAAATGATACTCTCAAGTTAAAAGAAGTATTTACACATTTTGATATTGATCCGCGTTATTCAGGACTTGCTCAAACTGGTACTGATGTAAGAAGTATTCCTAGTCCTCGTTTGTTTTTGCAATGGAATGATTCACTAGATCTGTATTTTAAAATCAACAGAAGGTATCTGCTAATGAGTGAAATTATGACCTTGAATCATCTCACCTTCCATGCTGGCAAAATTCCCTTTTGCTTTGCTAGTTCTGTAGGAAAGGAAAATTTTATAGGCTTGGAAGATTATTTCAATATGAATGGAATGGTTCATGTTCTAGTACCTCACAGAACAGCGTCAGTAAACTCATTTAGGGAAATTGACAATCCAGATGTTTTCAAAAGTTCAATGGATGCGCTATTCAATTCCGCTTGTCCGGCAGCTATTGATTATTCGGAATGGGGAATACTCACTACTGTTAGAAGCAACTTCATGTTTTTAGCAGAGAACTATCTCAATAGAGATCAAAAAGATTCAGCTATTCAAGTGTTAAATGCTTGTGAAAAAAATATTCCCGATTCAAAATGCATGTACATTTCTCCGTACTACATTGATCTCTATTATCGAACTGGATTGATAGAAGATGGTAACCGGATCGCATTGCTCATTCTCCATCATATTCGTTCGGGTGAGGCCACAAAATTATTTGATCAGGGAAAACTTTCACGATCGCTTTTAGATGTTTGTGAAGGAATTAAAATGATCGTTAAAAATCATCAGGAGGAAACTATTATTTCCCAGGTCGATGAAGTAATTGAAGAGTTGAAATCTCCGTCCAAATAATTCAAAAAAAAAGAGATGATAACCGAATATCATCTCTTAGAACTAAACCACAATTAAATCTTTACCGAATCAGAAAATGACTACCAGATTTTAGCTCTGGTAGCTTCATCTCTAAACATTTTATCTCCCACCTTTACATCAAAGGCTTTATAAAACTCCAATAAGTTTGAGACTGTATACGTTCGGAAATTACCCGGAGAATGTACATTGGTTAACACCATCTTTCTTAAATACTCTTCCTTAAAATTACCTCTCCAAACTTGTCCAAATGCGAGGAAGAATCTTTGATCTCCGGTATAGCCATCGATAATCTGAGCAGGTTTACCTTTCAAGGAGATTTGGTATGCTTGATAAGCAATACTTAATCCACCAAGATCTGCAATGTTCTCTCCAATAGTGAGTTCTCCATTTACGAAGACTCCTGGTAATGCTTCATACTTGCTATATTGATCTATCAAGATTTTTTTTCTTTCATTGAATAATTTGAGATCCTGATCTGTCCACCAATCGACAAGATTTCCTTTACCATCGTACTTGGAACCTTGGTCATCAAATCCATGTGTAATTTCATGACCGATGGCCGAACCAATTGCACCATAATTCACCGCATCATCAGCTTCAGGATAGAAGAACGGAGGTTGCATAATTCCTGCAGGGAAAACAACTTCATTGAGTGTAGGTTCGTAATAAGCATTCACTTGATGTGGCAATAAACCCCATTCCGTTTTATCGACCGGCTTTCCAAGCTTATTGATCATGAAATTATAATCAAATCTATTGGCGCGCATCACATTTAAAACATAAGCATCTGTTTTGATATCTAACTTCGAATAATCTCTCCATTTATCCGTAAAAGCCAGTTTCGTATTAAACATACTGAGCTTCGTGAGTGCTTTTTCTTTCGTTGCGGAACTCATCCAATCCAGATTTTGGATTCTTATTTTGTACGCTGCAAGGATATTGGCTACCATTTCATGAACCTTCTGTTTAGCTTGTTCTGAAAAATATTTCTCTACATAAGCTTGTCCTACGATTTCTCCAATAGCATCATCACATGCTCCAAGAGCACGTTTCCATCTCGGACGTTGAACCTGAATTCCATTCATCGTTTTCCCATAAAAACTGAAGGATTCATTTAGAAAATTACTACTCAGCTGGGCTGATGATCCACGAATGAGATTCCAACTTAAATAAGATTGCCAGTCAGACATTGGAATAGAATCTATCAATGTATTTAGACGCTTAAAAAATTCTGGCTGTCCTACTGAAAAAGGATACTTTGTTCCAGCACCTACGGCATTCAAATATAATGTCCAATTGATGGAAGGAGTTAATGCAGTCAGCTTTGCAAAGTCAAAACGATTGTAGGTTTTTTGTTCATCCCGCAGATCGACTCTACTCATTGCGACTTTAGCCAGTTCAGTTTCCAGAGAGAGAATCTTTTTTGCTTGAGCATCGGTATTCGTACGACCCATCATTTGCAACATCTTACTTATATGCGCCAGATATTGCTCACGAATTTTAACATTCTTCTCATCATCTTTCAAATAATAATCACGATCGGGTAAACCTAAGCCACCTTGTGAGAAATAACAGATGTATTCATCACTCTTTTTGAGATCACGAAAAACATAAAATCCAAATAGACTTGCAAAACCATTCTGATGTAGATAAGCAATCTCGCCGAGTAGTTGATCTTTAGAAATTACTTGATTGATTTTATCTATTTCAGGTTGGATCACACTTACACCTTGTTTTTCTACTAGTGCAGAATCCATCGCTATATTGTAAAAATCACGAAGCCGCTGTTGATTTGTTCCGTTAGTTGCCTTTGCATCACGTGAGGCATCTTCTACAACTGTTAGAATTTTCTTGTTATTTTCTTCGGTGATCACATCAAAATTTCCCCATCTCGGTTGCTCCCCAGGAACAGGATTGTTCTTCACCCATGTTCCGTTTGCATATTGATAGAAATCTTCACTAGGCTTTATCGATTTATCTATGGCCTCAAGGTCGATACCCACCTTTTTTACACTATCCGACATGAAGCCGGTAATGAATATGGCAGAAACTACTATTACACTAGCCACCATCATTACAATTTTCTTATTAAACATACTTTTCCAATTTTAGTAACGTGAAGGAACATAAGGATCGTGAATGCTGCAATTAAAATAGACGAGAAAGGGTTTATTGCTGACGAAAGGCCTAATAAAGCCCTTTCTGAAGGGAGGGCATCTAGCTTGTCGATGATCCACTTCATTTCGTCGTTATCAGAAGATATTTAGGCGAAAAAATGCAATCAATCCCAACGGGGGATTATCTTTGAGAACGTGATTGAAAATATCCTCCAGCGATTTAATCAGGGCATTCAGAACCAGAAACTTAAAAGCTTGATCCTACACGGATTATTCTGGCTAGTGTGGTTAAGCAGAAGTCTGTTTGATATCATTACGCCATGGGGAATCAGTTGGGGACTCTTGTATATTCTCGCTGTTTTTATCTGTCAAGCACCGTTGGTTTACATTCATCTCTATGTACTTGTCCCAAAGCTTTTCAATAAAAAACACTACCTCAGTTACATAATCATCACGATTAGTCTGATTTATCTGTATTCAATAAGCTTTTGGTCCCTACTAGAACATTTGCCACAGAAAAATATGCCGGCAAGTATGATTGGATTTTTGGGACGAATACCTCCTAATTTCGATATCCTTGAAGGTGTTATTGTAGTGTTGTTAACGTACGCTTTAAAATACACGTTGATCGCATTTATCACTCAGAATGAATTACTCCGATTACAAAAAGAAAAATTACAACTTGAACTCAACGCGCTGAAGGCTCAAATTCATCCGCATTTTTTATTCAATACACTCAACAATCTATATTCACTCACTTTAAAAAATTCTGATAAAGCATCAGAAATAGTTTTAAAGTTATCAGATATCATGCGCTATGTTTTGTATCAAGCCAATGAAGATAAAGTTCCGCTTCAAAAAGAATTAGACTTCGTAGATAATTTTATGGAGCTGCAGAGGATTCGTTATAATGATAAATATGAAATCACCTTAAGTTCCAATGGTAAAACTACAGACCTCCAAGTAGCACCCCTCTTATTTATCGATTTTATTGAAAATGCTTTTAAACATGGATTAGAGAAAAGATTCAACGATGGATTTGTACGCGTTTTTATTTCCATCAAGAATTCAAAACTTGAATTTAAAGTGATCAATAGCAATAGTCAAGGCGAAGAGTTGGTACCAGAGCGAATATCTCAGGGAATCGGACTTAGTAATGCAAGAAAAAGGTTAGCAATAATTTACCCGGGAAAACATGATCTTACCATCCAAGAGCATGGAGAGACGTATGAAATAAATTTAAAACTTGAATTATCGTGATCCGACTCAAATGTATAATTGTTGATGATGAACCACTAGCACAAGAAGTTCTGGAAAGGTATCTCTTGAACATCCGTGAGTTGGAACTCGTTAAAAAATGTTCGAATGCACTAGAGGCTTTTGAAGTATTGCATACCGAGCCCATTGATTTAATGTTTTTGGATATATCAATGCCCGTTATATCTGGAATTGACTTCTTACGTTCGCTGCGAAAATCTCCAGCAGTAATCATCACTACTGCATATCCAGATTATGCTTTACAAGGTTTTGAATTAGATGTAGTAGATTATCTCGTAAAACCAGTTTCGCTTGAAAGATTTATGAAAGGGGTGAATAAAGCGATGGATAGAATTAAGATTCCAATTGCTGCCCCTCCGGAGTTAAAGTCAGTAAGAGTTGATTATATGTTTGTGAAGAGTGATCAGAAACTGATTAAAATTCGCTTTTCTGATATTGATTATATCGAAGGGATGAAAGATTATGTTAAAATTTTTACGCGTGAAAAAATGATTGTCACTTTGCACACCATGAAATACTTTGAAAGCAGTTTACCCGTTGGTGAATTCATTCGTATTCATAAATCGTATATCGTAAATATCGATGCTATAAAATCAATTGCTGGCAATGAGTTGGAAGTCCGACAAACACGTCTTCCAATCGGAAGTTCATTCAAGGAAGGATTGATGAAAAAAATCAGCTCCTAGCCATTAATGCAGGAATTCATTCAATTTTCCATCATCGCGCTGAATCCTAAAGGACATTTCGATTTCTTTACAGGACATTTCCCTGAAAATTAGATTATCAGAGTAGATTACGTTAATTTCGGTCTCCCGAACAAAAATTACATCCCCCTAAAATGAAGAAATTTTACTTATCAGTTTTAATGGTGCTCACCACATTATTGGTGAATGCGCAGCTCAATACTACGCTGCGAAGTACCTTGACTTATGGAAACAATGCATTGTCCAATATTGGTGGATATGTTGATTCCTCCGGAAATGAATATGCCTTGGTTGGTTATGAACAAGGATTATCCATAGTAAATGTTACTGATCCACTAAATCCAGTTATTGCTTTCAATGTTCCTGGAACGTCTTCCATTTGGAGAGAAGTAAAAACTTGGCAAAATTATGCCTACGTTACAACTGAAGGTTGTTGCAATGGTTTACAAATTATTAATCTTGGTTACTTACCGGATTCAGTAGTCACTAAAACATGGAAAGGAGATGGTCCAATAAATAATCAACTTAACACCATTCACTCTTTACATATTGATGCCGGCTATGCTTATTTATTTGGAAGTAATATTTCGAATGGAGCAGCAATCATTGCAGATCTTTCTGATCCATGGAACCCAACGTATGCAGGAACAACTCCTGGAACGTATATTCATGATGGTTATGTAAGAAACGACACCCTTTACAGTTGTCATATTTACGATGGATATTTCACCGTAATGGATGTAACCAACAAGTCGAATCCTGTAGCTTTAGCAACTCAATCTACTCCTAATCAGTTTACGCACAATTCATGGTTGAATGATGCAGGCACTGCACTTTTTACTACTGATGAAGTAAGTAATTCATACCTGGCTTCCTATGATATCACCGACCTTGGAAATATTACTGAGTTAGATCGCTTACAACTCACACCAGGTTCAGGATCTATCATTCATAATACACATACCATTAACGATTATGAAGTAATCAGCTGGTATAAAGATGGGATTGCAATTGTAGATGTTGCACGTCCCGATAATATGATTGTAGTAGGTTCTTATGATACATATCCTCAGGGCTCAGGTGATGGATTTAATGGCTGTTGGGGTGTATATCCTTATTTGCCTTCAGGAAATCTTGTAGTTTCTGATATCGATAATGGTCTGTTTGTTATAACGCCTACGTATATCCGCGGTTGTTATCTGGAAGGTCTAGTTACAGATAGTATTACCGGAATTCCATTGAATACTGTTAACGTTGAAATTCTAGGACCAAGCATTAATAAGTCAACAAAAATTACTGGACTTTATAAAACAGGTTTAGTACAAGCTGGAACTTATGATGTAAGATTTTCCAAATCAGGATACATTACAAAAACGATTACTGGTGTAATTTTACAAAACGGAATTTTAACAAATCTTGATGTTCAGTTAGCAAGTCTTCCAACGATTCAGGTAACTGGTCAAGTGATAGAAGCTGGAACTGGATTACCGATTCCAAATGCAGTAATCGAATTTAAAAATGCGCAGTTTGACAATGTACTCACTTCAAATGCAAGTGGGAATTTTTCTACTTCAACATTTTATGCAGGAACTTATGATATTACTGTAGGCCATTGGGGACATCATACCTATTGCAACACTGCACAGAATGTTAATGGAGGAGCACCTTATACCATCATATTAGATAAAGGATATTACGATGACTTTGCTTTGGATTTCGGATGGACAGTAAGTGGTCCGTCACCAAATGCATGGGAAAGAGCAGTACCTATTGCTACATTCAATGGTTCTGCAACTGCAAATCCGGGTAGTGATGTAATCGGTGATTGTGGAGATCTCGCTTTTGTTACTGATAATGGAGGCGGCGGTCCTTGGGACAATGATGTGGATCAAGGAGCCACCATACTTACCTCTCCTATATTTGACGCAACTCAGTACACCAATCCTTATGTAAATTATGATAGATGGTTCTATAACGGTGGAACAACGAACGGTTTGCCTGATGACACCATGAAAATTTCACTTTCTAATGGAACACAAACTGTAGAACTAGAGAGAATGTATCCGGGGACTGTAGGAAACGGAACATGGGCTAGCCATAGTTACAAGATTTCCGACTTCCTTACTCCAACTGCTACAATGAGATTAATCGTCAACATTGCAGATCCGGGACCAGTATTCAATATTGTAGAAGGAGGTTTAGATCGATTTGTTGTAACTGAAGTTACAGGGATCAAGGAAACAACATCATCAAATACGATAGTACTTCAGGCTTATCCTAATCCGTTTGCAACCGACATCACGATTAGCTACCAACTTACTTCTTTAAGTCCGAATACTTTTCTGACCATCAGTGATATCAGCGGTAGAGTATTAGAAACTAAAGAGTTAAGCTCCATTTCTGATAAAATTACCATGGGTAAAAATTGGCCCGCTGGAGTTTATCTCGCCAAAATTATAAATCAGCAAGGATTACAGAAAGTTGTCCGACTGAACAAAACGAATTAAGCGAATCCCAATACAAAAAGAAGAGAGCCTCAAAAGGGCTCTTTTTTTTTGATCACAATTCACTGTTGAAAGTAAGAAAGGAAAGGATGAAAATTTATTAATAAACATATCATCTTTGTTCCTGTTACCGTTTTATTGAAGACCAGTTATAATGCGCACTACTACTACTCTATTCCTTCTATTGATGACAATTTCTGTTTTTGCACAGAAAAAATCATATTGTCCGCCCTCTGAAAATAAAAAAGCAATTAAATATTTTGAACAAGCACTCGAAGCAAAAAAAAGCGGTGATGGATTTGAAAAAGTAAAAACACTCTGTAATAAAGCGCTTGAAGAAGACTCACTATATGCTGATCCTTTACAGCTCCTGGGCGATGGAGCCTATTCTGCGAAGGATCTTAAGACAATGGAACTAGCCTATACAAAACTTCTAGCCGTGTGTCTGGATGCTGGCGAAGATCCTTATTATCGATTAGGCATGTATCAATTTGACAAGAAGAAGTATGAAGCAGCCATCCTAACGTTGGGAGGTTTTATCGACTTTAATTCAAAGAAAGAGGATCAAAATAAAACGGCATCCCAAACCATAAGCAGAGCTAAATTATTAATGCATCCCGTACCCTTTAATCCTATTCCCTTGAAAAATATTTCCGGACCTAATCCGGAGTATTTGGCAGTGATTTCACCGGATCAGGATTTGTGTTTCTTTACACGGCGATTTGAAGAATCCAAAAAAGGACAATTAACGCCTGTGAGTGTAGAGAAGTTTATGATGAGTAAAAAAGTTAATGGAGAATTTGATCCAGGAATAATTTTACCACCACCATTCAATAAATCAAATAGTAATAATGAAGGCGGAGCAACTATTAGTATCGACAATAAACATCTTTTTTTCACTGTCAATAAAAATGGAAACTTTGATATTTATACCAGCGACGAAACTAAAGGTGTTTGGTCGGAGCCAAAATCAATCGGTGATAAAGTAAATGATCCTAAGCAATGGGACAGTCAGCCATGCATTGCCAAAGATGGTAAAACACTTTACTTTGCATCATTCCGAGATACGGTTACACAAACTTGTGATATTTTTGTAACACGTAAAACAGCTGATGGAACATGGAGCAAAGCTGAACCTTTAAGCGCTGCTATTAACACACCGGGAAATGAAAAATCGCCTTTCATCCATCCTGATAACAAGACACTTTATTTTAGTTCAGATTATCTTCAAGGCATGGGAGGTTATGATATTTTCATGAGTAAACTTAAAGCAGATGGAACATGGTCGCAACCCGTAAATATTGGATATCCCATCAATACAGAAGCTGATGAATTGGGATTTTTTGTGAGTACGGATGGAAAGAAAGGCTATTATTCATCAAACAATTTAAAAGGTGCAGGAGGATATGATGTGTATGAATTTGAGTTACCAGAAAATGCCAAACCAGACCGTGTATTATTTATCAAAGGTGATTTGAAAGATGAAAACCATGATGCCATTCCTGGTGCAACGATAGAATTAAAAAACACTGCAACACAGGATATCATAGAAGTCAACTATGACACTATCAGCGGGCAATTTGCATCCGTAGTATTGTTTGATGATGATTATATCATGACTGTTAAAAAACAGGGATATGCTTTTAATTCCGAATATTTATCGACTAGCGACAGTAGCATTTCAGAACCCAAAAAAGTGGATATTGAACTTCGCAAAACGGAAGTTGGAAAAGCCTATACGCTAAATAATATTTTATTTGAATACAACTCTACGGCACTCAACAAGCAGGATCAATTTATCATTACTGATTTTGCCGATTACCTGAACCTGAATCCATCACTTCGTGTTTCAATACAAGGCCATACTGACAATGCAGGTAATCCCGCAGGGAACCTGAAACTTTCAGAAGAGAGGGCATTTGCTGTATTTGAATTTTTAGGTTCATTGGGGATTTCCAAAGCAAGATTATCTTACAAAGGATTTGGAGAATCCAAACCATTAGTTCCGAACTCCACTGAAGAAGGAAGATCTTTAAATCGAAGAACTGAATTTGTGATTATCGCAAAATAAAAATAAAAGAAGCGATTACCATAAAAGCGATTTCAAATTACTGCAGATGCATCCACTTCTTAAACAGAGCTGGTTTATCAGCACCTGAAGTATTATCAGGTTCGAGTAGATATTTCACATACGGTGTTTTTCCGAGCGTAACATCTACCAAACGGATATAACCGGCACGGCTTACCGTAAACACTGATTTATCGCCAGGTTTTTTCATCGCCATCAACCTGGCTAGGTCATCATTCAGGCGATACTGATCCATTGCGATCAATTCATCATTCACATTAATTCCTGCTACCCATGCAGGCGAATTACGCTCCACACTGGTGACGGTTAATTTTCCATCCTTTATGGAACTGGAAGCTCCTAACCAACTTGTAGTCTGCTTTTCATTACTGTTTGAAATTTTCAATCCCATTTCAGAACAAAACTGGGCATAAGGAATAGATTTAATGCCGTACACATAATCATTAAAAAAGGAATCCATATTGATCCCAGCAATTTTACTGGTGGCCTCTATAAACTCGCGGTCGGAATAACCACGATGTAGTTTTTTATAAAATTCTTGATAGAGATAACTCATTAAATCATCTAAATTCTTATCGCCTTTCGTAGCTCCTATTATCGCGAAGTCGAGCATTGCTCCTATCACACTTCCCTTTGTATAATAGGAAACAGTAGCATTAGTAGAATTTTCATTAGGGCGATAATATTTGATCCATGCATCGAAACCAGCATCGCTAACAGGTTGAATTTTCGCACCAGGAGTGTTATCACAATACGATATGTTTCCACTCAGGATATTTAGATAAGCATCTGGTGAATAAAAACCGCAACGGCGAGTAATCAGGTCATCATAATAAGCGGTGAATCCTTCAGTAACGTACAACATGTTGGTGTAATTCTCCTCATCATAATTAAAGGGGCCAAGCGCCTCTGGACTTAACCGCTTCACATTCCAGAGATGAAAATATTCATGGGCTACCAATGCAAGAAATCCATTATAACTCGACTCTTGTGCATATTGCCATTTACCAGTTTGAAGAGTAGTAGAATTAAGATGTTCCAATCCTCCCCCACCTGAATTCAAATTATGAATAATAAAAACATATCTTTTGCAAGGATGCTCGCCGAATATTCTCGTACACTCTTCAATGATTTTCGTCATGTCTCGCTGAAGTCGATCTACATCAAAATTACCTTCACCAAACATGGCCACTTCGTGCGGAACTCCAGCAGCAGTAAATTTAAAAAGGAGGTGATTTCCGATTTCAAATGGGGAGTCAATTAGTAAATCATAATTTTCTGCAAGTACAGTCCATGGATTACTTTCTACTACAGGATCAAGTGCGACTGAAATCTTAGTCCAATTTTTCCAAGGCTTGATGGTAACTTTACAAGGACGGGAGGTGAACCCTTCAGCAAACAGAAAAATGCTGGCACCGTTGAGATAAGCATGATCCTCATCAATAAAACTGGTTCTTACTGTTAATTCAAATGCATAGACTTTATAATTTACTATTAAGGAAGCTGCACCACCCGTATTTACTTTCCAGGAGTTTTTGCTCAGCTTTTCGATTTTCAGGCTAGAGGTGTCTTTTAGTACCTCCAGACTTTCCACGTTTCGGGAGAATTCCCTAACGAGGTAGGATCCCGGTGTCCAAACCGGCATTTTTAATACCAGAGAGGAAGCCTTGATACCTGTTATTTCCATCCTTACATTCACATAATGAGTTTGAGGTTCTGGAAAGCTCAGCGTATAACTTAATGATTGAGCTGTTATTGGTTCCATCTTGAAAACCAAGAGGAGAAGGAAAATTAAGTACTTATGCATGGTCGAATTTTCAGATTCAAAGTTAACCTAAAAACTAATTCTCTAGTCTAAATCTAGTAAGCTGATCTCGTAGCCGAGTATACATTAAAAAATAGTTGGTCTTCTCTTTCCATCTCGGAAAAATACTTTGCGGAGATGTTTTTCAGTAAAAATAATTACTGCAATCAGCGAAATAAAAACACCACCACCCATGATCATAAATAAAGCTCTTCTGTTTCCAATATATATTTCCGAGAGCATTAATAATAACATTAGCAAAGTGGCCATCAACATCAGACATCTGCCAGCATACATATTTGCTTCGTACCAGGTCTCATCATTTTTACGACTGAAGGTAGTTCTATAACCAATAGAGCTACCCAGATCCCACGGATCTCTGTTGAGCTTAACTCCCAGTGAGAAAAGCATCAATATCAATAAAAGACCTCCAATGAGGTAATGATTCATAAACAGGAAAAATTAGTATTCAGTTTTGACGTTCTGCAAAAATATAAAAAAAGTGTTGGAAAACGCAAACAATAAATCGAAAATATTACAACAACAGTAACAAGAAAACATCTATTTCATTTGAAACATTTTTTGCATGTCCTCCTTCGACATTAATTTATAGTCGGAAGGAACTATAAAAAGAGCATCTTCCACTTCCCCAGGTTCTACCGAAACAGCAGTCATTTTCATACTCATACCTTGCTCATTCATAGAAAATTCCATGGGAAATCCTTTTACACCTTGGATCGCCTTACTTAAACCACTGTTCACTGATAATTCTTCGGTATACCAGAGGATCATATCCTCAGCATTTGGAGAGTGGATTACTGCTTTTTTACATGGATAACCTGCAATAACATTCGTTTCAGATAGATATTCAATCTTAAAATCAGCCGATCGGTTTTTATCAGCAGCATCGAGATTGGGCTTCATCGCCATCTTATTGCCGAGCATATCCATTAAAATCACGACTTCTTTACCATTCACTAAAGTAACCGACGACATCCCCATGCCCATCGCTGTTTCCATCCTCGACTTCTCCCCCTTAAAATACATCACCGCCTCTTTAGGAAGCATACTTTGCTGGTCTTTAGGAGTTTCTGAATCCGGATAAGTGATCTCAAATTTTACCTTTCCAGAAGTTTTCTGACTATAGGTAAAACCACACACTAAAATAAGGATAAAAAGTAGGGCTGATTTTTTCATTCTTAGACAATATTATTCTTTAAGGTAAATATACAAAGCTCAATGGAATGAATAAGTGTATCAGGAAAATTTTATAGGTTTGAAGATCTATTCCAACTAAATGATGTCAAAATTAAATTACAAAATTGCTCTTATTCTATTCCTATTTCCGGCATTTGCTTTTGCACAGGATAAACTACTTAAACTAGAGGATATCTGGGCAAGTCCTAAACTCTTTGCCCGAACTGAAAGAGGTTTTCTATCAATGAAAGATGGAGAACATTATACGAATATCGCGGATGCAGAAAATGAAACTTTCCTCGTTAAATATAATTTCAGTGACGGTAAAAGTGTAGACACCCTCTTAAATTCCTCTCAACTGACTAATGGAAAAGACACCATCGAACTTGGTGATTATAGCTTTAGTGAAGATGAAACCAAAATTCTACTATCGGCAAACGAAGAAGCTATTTATCGAAATTCTTCTCGTGCAGATTACTATGTTTTTGACAGAAGCACCAAAAAACTAAGTAAAGTATCCGTTCATGGTAAAATGATGTATTGTAGATTTTCACCTACAGCAGATAAGGTGGCTTATGTGAGAGAAAACAATCTTTATATCACTGATCTTTTAACAGGTAATGAAACAGCTATCACAAGCGATGGAAAGAAAAATGAAATTATCAATGGCGCAACGGATTGGGTATATGAAGAAGAATTCAGTATGGATGTTGCTTTTAGCTGGTCGATAGATGGAAAAAAAATAGCCTACTATAAATTTGATGAAAGCAAAGTCAAAGAATTTGACTTAACCTATTATGGAAGTTTATATCCAAAAGTTGATCAATATAAATATCCCAAAGCCGGAGAGGAAAATTCAAAAGTTGATATTTGGGTTTTTGATGTGATTTCTGGACAAAATAAAAAAATGGAAACTGGGACTGATAGAGAATACCTCCCTCGGATGCAATGGACTAAAGATGCTAACACATTAAGTATCCAACGAAGCAATCGGCATCAGAATATTTTGGAATTGTTATTTTGTAATTCATCTACTGGATCGTCTAAAGTTATCTTGACAGAAAAGAATGATACCTATGTGGAGATTACTGATGATCTTACTTTTTTATCGAACGGTAAACAATTTATTTGGAGCAGCACTCGAGATGGTTTCAATCACATTTATCTTTATAATACAGATGGTTCGTTAGTGAAGCAAATCACAAAGGGACAATATGACATTACTAAGTATTATGGCTATGATGAAAAATTTAAAACGTTTTATTTTCAAAGTACCGAACAAAGTCCGATGGAGAGAAATATCTATTCGATAACATTAGATGGTAAAAAATCGGTGCTCACCCCTAGTCATGGAACACATAATGTAGCGTTTAGTGCAAACTATCATTATTTTACGGATACTTATTCTTCTTTTGGTACTCCTTATGTTTGTACGGTAAACAGTAACCAAGGAAAAGTATTACGTACGCTGGAAGATAATGCACCAATCGTTAAAAGTTTAAGTGAATTCAAATTTAACAAAGTAGAATATTTTAACTTCAAAACAACCGACGGCACGGTACTTTTAGGATGGATGATTAAGCCATCAGACTTTGATCCAAGCAAACAATATCCGTTACTGATGAATGTATATGGAGGTCCTGGAATTCAAACAGTAACTAATGAATGGGACGGACCCAACTATTTATGGCATCAGTTACTGGCCCAGAAAGGATATATCATTATGAGTGTCGATAATAGAGGAACGATAGGAAGAGGTTTGCAGTTTGCCAATTGCATTTACAAGGACATGGGCAAACTAGAAGTAGAAGATCAGTTAGCGGCAGTGAATTATGCGAAGACCTTGCCCTACATTAATGGCGCAAGGGTAGGTGTTTGGGGATGGAGCTTTGGAGGATATATGACTTCCTTATTGATGACCAAAGGAAATGGAGTTTATAAAGCGGGTATTGCAGTTGCTCCTGTGATAACCTGGAGATATTATGACAGCATTTACACGGAGCGTTACCTGCAAACTCCACAAGAAAACCCTAAAGGATATGATGATAATTCACCCATTACTTTTGCAAAAGATTTGAAAGGAAAATTCATGCTGGTACATGGTTCATCCGACGATAATGTTCATATGCAAAACTCGATGGACTTTATCAATGCACTGGTAAAAGCCAACAAACAATTTGACCTGATGATCTATCCAAATAGAAATCATAATATCAGCGGTGGTGGTGCTCGATTACATTTGTACACCAAGATGACAGATTTTATCTTAACTAACCTTTAATTACCGCTTACCCTTAAAAATAATAGTATGCAGCAAGAAATATCATCAACAGACATTGCCGTAGTTCAAGAGCAGCAACGGTTTATGGTCAAAGTGTATGGATGGATGACCTTCGCATTGATGACTACAGGAATTGTTGCAATGTGGGTAGCCGAAAGTGAAACAATATTACAATTCGTTTTCGGAAACAAATTCGTTTTTTATGGATTGCTCATTGCCCAATTGGTGATGGTTATTTCAATGGTAGGATTTGTACAGAAACTTTCTGCATCATTAGCAACATTACTCTTCGTAGTTTATGCAGCGCTTACGAGGGTTACCTTTTCTTTTATCTTTTTAATTTATACTTCAGACTCCATTGCAATTACATTTTTTATCACGGCTGGAACTTTTGCAGTGATGAGTTTTTATGGATACTTTACGGGTACCGATTTAACGCGTTTTGGAAATATCATGTTGATGGGATTGGTAGGATTAATTATTGCTTCTGTAGTAAATATTTTCATGAAGAGTGAAGCATTGCAATGGATTACAACTTATGCAGGAATTCTAATCTTCACTGGTCTCATTGCTTATGACACTCAGAAAATAAAAAACATGAATATCATCGGGAATGAAGGGACTGCAGAAGATAAAAAAGAAGCAATCGTTGGTGCATTGATTTTATATTTAGACTTCATCAACCTTTTTCTCAAATTACTTCGACTTTTCGGAAAACGTAAATAATCAACAATACAGAATAACAAATAAATGGGAACGTGGGGATTTGGAAATCTTGAAAATGATGGAGCACTCGACTGGTTACAGGATTTTAGTGACGAGCCTAATAATATAAAATTCAATTCTGCATTTTTACTCATCATGGATAATGACGAATACATTGAAGCTACTGATTGCGAAGAAGCATTAGCAGCTGCAGAAGTTATTGCAGCGATAGAAGGCAATGCATGCGCTGGATTTCCTGAGGAAGATTTGGAATTGATTCTAAAAGCAGAAATGCAACTTAATCCTGATCACAAAAAAATGGCATTGCTTGCGATTGAAAAAATTGCTTCGCATTCGGAGTTGAAAGAACTTTGGGAAGAATCAGAAGATGGAATGAAATGGTATGAAAGTTTGAAGGATCTCCAACATAGACTAAAGAGCAAGTCGTAAATTCTTTTTTTAAGCGAAGTCTAATTTATTTTTTCTGATCAGGATCACGAAACCAGTGTGGACTTGGCAATTTGAATCCATAATACAAGGAGCCCATCCTCAAAGCAATAATACTGATCACGGAAATTACGAATCCGGGAAAGGCGGTATCGAAAATAAGCAGACAAGCAATAAAAATCCAGCATCCTATAAAAGAAGCGGCTGCATACAATCCACCTTCGTATCTAAAGATGACCGGAATTTGATTAGTGACTACATCTCGTAAAACTCCTCCTGCAACTCCAGTAATTACTCCTAATAATGTTGCAGGAAATACGGGGAGGCCTCCATTTAATGCTGCTATTAATCCGGAAATACTGAATAGACCTAGGCCAATCGCATCCACCGTATTGGTTCGGCTATGTAATTTAACGGCTACTTTATAAAAAAATGGGACATATACGAATGCGATACACATCACAAAAACGATAATCAGATAACGCTCATTTTCAATCCAGAAAAATGGTCTTCTTTCGAGCAAAATATCTCTAATCGTTCCGCCACCAAATGCAGTAAGTAGTGCAATACTGTAAGCACCAACAATATCCATCTTGTTATTCCGAGCAACGATCATCCCCGAAAGTGCACTTACCACTACTGCGGCAGCTTCCACGAAAACGAATAATCCGGTATTTGTAAGGTTTGCCATTCTTTAATCAAAATTAAAGCAAAGAACATCTTAAATTGATAAATTAAAGAAATTGTACCCTATATAAAGATCAATTTACATCAAGTTTGGCTGCATTAATCAAATAGCCTCCTCGAAATTTTAGAAAGCATATCCTGATCCCTAACTTCATATCCTCAAACTAATTTCATGAAAATCTATTTCAGTTGTTTAGTATTTATGGTAATGAGTACTTGCTCATCGGTAAATGCTCAGCAAAATGATCTCAACAAGTTTAAGCCGATTTGTGGTAAATGGCAATTAACAGGCAGTAAAGAGCCTGTATTCGAAGAGTGGAATTGTATCAAACCAGATGTATTTACCGGTAAATCCTATACGTTAACTGAATCAGGAGATACCTTGCTCAACGAGAAAATAAAGTTGGTAATGAATAACGGTCAAGTATTTTATATTCCGGAAGTCATGGGGCAAAATAAAGAAGCACCTATTCCATTTAAGCTTGTGAACAATGAAGTTACACATTGGATTTTCGTTAACAAATCACACGATTTTCCTCAGCAAATTGAATATTCTTACAATGGCGCTGATCAATTGAAGGCGATCATTAGTGGAGCGAATGCTGATGGGAAAGTCAAAAGAATAGAATTCAATTTTACAAGAGTTAAGTAAGATCTCTTGCATTTCAACATTGTTTGATTTTTTATTAATTATTATTTCAGATTAACTACCCGAAATTTTAAGGTATTGGGGAGCACAATTTTAGGGATAAATGACAGTATTTAATGCTTACTTTAACGGGAAGTCAACTAGGTGGCTTACTTTTGTTGAATGGAGCATCTGGTCATATTATCGCTTGGGAGTAATCTAGGCGACCGACTAAGTAATCTTAAGAAAGCATTATTACTGATCGAAAAAAAGATCGGGAAGCCTCATTTGATTTCTAGCATCTATGAAACCAGTCCTTGGGGAAATACGCATCAGCCTTTCTTCCTAAATCTGACCGGCGGATTTTACACCACACTTTCTCCTACTGAAGTTTTGAATAATTTAATGGAAATAGAACTTCATTTGGGAAGAGTGAGAGCTGAAAAATGGGCAGCACGCATTATTGATCTTGACATCCTTTATTATGAGCATGAAATTATTGATGAAGTAAATTTAAGAGTACCACATCCAGGTATTCCAATACGCAGGTTTATATTAATCCCACTGTGTGAAAATTATCCGAACTTTATTGATCCTGTTTCAGGTAAAAAGCAGCAGGAATTATTAGCGCAATGCAAAGATCAAGAAGAAGTAATAAAATATAATCCGGTTCAATGAGTAGTTCACTCCCCTATTCCTATTTAGCCATTGAAGGAAATATCGGCGCTGGTAAAACATCATTGGCGAAAATTCTCGCAACAAAATTCAATGCAGAATTAGCACTGGAGTCGTTTGCAGAAAACACTTTCCTCCCTCAATTTTATGAGCAGCCAGAACGATTTGCATTCCCTCTTGAAATGTCGTTTTTAGCTGAACGCTATCAGCAAATTAAACAACAGCAGGAATTAGCAACTAAGCTAAAGTCACCACTTATCAGCGATTATATTTTTGAAAAATCAGTCCTCTTCGCACAGGTAAATCTCAAAGGACATGAATTGGAACTCTTCCGAAAGTTTTTTTCGCTCATCAATCAGCAACTAGCACGACCAGGACTAGTGGTCTATCTAAAAAAAACAACTGACTCCTTACTTAAAAATATAGCCGCACGAGGTCGTGACTACGAAAAATCAATTCCTGCTGAATATTTACAAAATGTTTCTGATCAATATCTTCAGCATTTCAAAACCTTAAATGGTGAAACGGTGCTTATCGTTGAATCCGATGAGCTTGATTTCGTAGAAAACCACGTCCATCTAAAGTTTTTGATCGATCTGGTTCAAGAAAAACATATCCCTGGAATTCATGAAATCCTCCCTGAATTTTAAGTTCTTTCTATTACTTAATGAATTGAGATTTCGGCTTTTACTTAACTTTCATTAATATTGCATCTGAATTCAACGCAAAACCCTACATAAATGAAATTGAAGCACTTACTACACCTTCTACTGTCCTTCATGATTACTGGGCAGGTGCTTGCACAAACTTCCGGAAGCACTGCAGGCTCCTCTAGTTCTTCAACCACCTCTGCTTCAACAACTTATGGCTTACCAAAGCCTAAAGAATTCGACCGCTGGTCGGTGGGTGGAACTGTTGGTGTAAGTTATTTAATGGGAGATCTGCTCCGTGGCAAGCAAAACAACAGTCGATTTTTAGAATCAGCTGAAGTGAAGCCTGCATTCGGTTTACAAGTACATTATCAGGTAACGCACTCTATCGGAATCAAAGCCAGATATTTAATTTCTAGCTTTTCTGGAAGAGATGATGATTATCTGGATTCGATCACTAAATTGCCAATCACTATCGGGGGAATCGGAAATAACAGTAAACTTTATAAAGAAGTTTATGATAGTCCTTTAAGCGAAGGAACTTTGGAGATGACCTATAATTTTGGGAACATCAGTTTCCTGAATAGAAATAAAAACTTCCATTTTGTAACTTCACTTGGTCTCGGATTTTTCAATTTCGATGGAAAAGTTAAAGAGGACACTATCAATGGTCAGACGCTCCGTAAGTCAGGAAATGTAACTGAAATTATGATTCCAGTGAGCTTAGGTTTCAAATACAGAATCAATAAAATTGATATTGGCTTAGCACTTGAATATCGCAAAACATTTACAGACAATGTAGATGCTACTGTAAAAACTTTTTCAGAGTATGATAATTACATCATGATGAATGTTGGTGTGAATTATACATTCGGGAAGAAAAATAAACCAATGGAATGGGTTAATCCTATGGAAGTGGTATACAATGATCTTGCTGATATGAAAGAGAAAATTGATATTCTTTCTGGTGATAAAGACAAAGACGGAGTTTCTGATTTATTCGACAAAGACAATAGCACTCCGGAAGGATCTAAGGTTTATGGTGATGGAACAGCAGTGGATACCGATGGTGATGGTGTAGCAGATAACATGGATGCAGATCTCTTTACTCCGAAAGGAGCGAAAGTAAATGCTAATGGTCAGGAAAACGATACTGATGGTGACGGAGTTGCTGATAGCCGTGATCTCGAGCCAAATTCTGATCAAGGATCTTTGGTTAACTACCAAGGGATTACCATTGCTAAAGCTGGTGAATTTGGTAAAGATGGCGTGAGCGGCGGAAGTGGTGTTAATGGTAAGAACGGAACGGGATATTTACCTTCTGTATTCTTCGATTTAGGTTCTTCAAGTGTAAAATCTATTTATCAAGATCGTTTACTCGTGATTGCTAGAGTGATGAAAGCTAATCCTGATCTAAAGATTAAAGTTTCAGGTAACTGCGATGTTCAAGGAAGTGCGAATGAAAATACTCGTCTAGGACAACGTCGTGCTGATGCTGTTAAAAACATTCTGATCAAAGTATACGGAATTGATGGATCAAGAGTAAACACTGAAACCAAAGGCGAAACAGAACCAATGGCAAGCGGAATGAATGCAATGAACCGTCGTGTTGACTTCTCTGTAGAATAAAAATAAAATAACAAAGAAGAGGCTGTTCTTATCAGAGCAGTCTCTTTTTTTATGCCTTAATAATTAATAGTGGAATAAGTATTAAAAATGAGTATTATAAATTCTCAAAACACTTATAGAGTGTATTGATAAATTTATGCTCTGCTTTCGATTCATATCCTTCAGGAGTAATCCAGTTTTTTACAATCTGTGATTTAATATCCAGAGAACTTTGATTTTCTGCAATCTGTTGAATCTGTAATTCAATAGTCACAGCAGGTTTTAAAATTCCTTTTTTGGTTGAGGCTTTAATCATACCAGTTTTTTCATTGGCTTCATCAATTTGAAAATCGCGACGTTCTAATGCACGAAGAGTTACCTTGTACACCGCATCCTTGTCATAAAAAAAAGCCAATCTGCTCATAATTATATGTTACAACCTTAATTACGTCTAAACAAATATAATCAACACAGGATACTGTCCAACTTTAGCACAATTTCTTCACATTCAAAGTAGAAATTGCTGGATCAATAAATTTCTTCCTTAAATCAATCTACTTGAATCAGGCTAATACTTTTTTGATCCCCTTTTACAACTAGTGTAAAATTCATACCTGACCTTTCCGGAATAAACACTGGAATTCCAACCCCAGATTGAGGAAAACCATCATAGAGGGAACCATCTCTGTTTAAAAGATACACCTGATCTCCATCATTAAAAGAAATAAAATTCTTCCCTTTGCTTTGTAATATGGATGGTTCGGAGCAAAGTTTATTTTCTACTTTATAATGAAATAAAACGACGCCATCAGTAGTTCTTGCCTCCACCCCTTCGCTTCTAGTAATGATCCAGTCTGTTTCATCATCACCGTTAATATCTAAGCGTGTGATTCCAGTTATGGTATCGCCATCCATCTTTAGTAATGTTGTTACTACGCCATTCGAATCGGCTGTATACACCGAATTATCCTCATCCAACCAAGTGATTAATCCTTGATTTTTCGCAAGCGGCAAGAAGGCAGTTCCTTGTTTTTTATGTATTGTTGATTTTACGGTTAAATAGCGATCTCCTTTTCTATCAGCATAAAAACATAACCCGTTTCTATCACAAACCATCAACACCATATTTTCTCCTTTACCGGTCGACTGAATCGTTTCATAAACCAAGTCGGGAACTTTTAAAACTCCGAATCCGGTGAGTGGCTTCCCCGTTAATTCATAACCATAAATTCTGAGGTTTGTACAGGCTATATACAACTTCGGTGATTGTAAAGAGTCGGGTTGGATCACTGCAATTCCGTTCGATGCTTCGGCAGGAAGCCGGATCGGGAAATTCCCCACGTTATTTCCTGAGGAATCCAGTATATAAATGAAAGAATGTGTGTTGAAGAGATATTGATCACTTCCATTTTTCAAATAATCCACCGCATAGATTTTGCCTTTAATTGGACTATCCAATTTCTTCTTCCACTTGACAGTGCCTTCTACATCAAAAGCACTCAGTTGCTGATTCTGATCTGAAACAAGAATTAAATTATTTTTTTCACTCGGGATAAATGGTCCGCAAGAGATATCCGCATCCAACTTAGAATTCCATGCAAGATGAGGGCCTTTAGTACCTTCATGATAATAACTAATACAACCTGCAGTATTAAAAATTCCATTATCAGTAGTCACACTAAATGTTAAACCATTCCAACCCTTGAGTGTATTGCTATACTGTGCAAGCCAATTTACCCAATGCGGAGCAGCAACACTTCTGAATATCTTTTCTGATTGAGGAATGTTGGCATAAAAAAACAAATTAATCTTTTTAGGAGTTTGCTGTAAGAGAATATTAAATCGTTCATTGCTCCTGAGCAAATTTCCTGTTTTTACATCATTAATATATCCTCTGAGTGCTGAAGCCTGATTAGCAACGACCAGATAATCTTCAATTATAGTATAGTAAAAACGATTTACCCGCACGAATAATGGTCCTAATACAGCAGGCAAGACTCCCTGTAATGGAATATAACGGATAGTATAACCGTTATATGATTCTTCTGCATTAGAGCTTGTGTTTTTTACAGTTTCCCCGAGTTTAAGTAACGAAGATTTGCAACTATTCATATCATTGATTCCAATGATGGCGAAGCAATGATTTTCTAATCCAGAAGAAACAGGTTGTGTGATCATCAATGCCAATTCGTTTCCTAACCAAGGTTGAAAATAAGGAATGAGGGTATGACGATTGAGTTGTGATTCGGGCGATGCCGGCTGACTGCGACTGAGATAAACATCAAGATTATTCAACCAGTTTTTAGGATTCGAGATTCCCCATACCACTGTGCCGGCAGTTCTCAAAGGCATTATTCGCGTAACCTTTAATTCAACAGGATCTTCGGATTTAAAAAGACTCAGAAATTCAAGACTATCTTCAACGGTGGTAATTCCTTTGAAGTTGATCAAGCTCGGATGAACAGTCAGTTGCATAATGGACCAATCGCCTAACCGTTCTAGAGGAAGTAATCGAACCCCTGAAGCTAGATCAAGTTGTGTTTTCACCCATTTTGCAAATCCACTATAACGGATGGCAACGAGCATGGAAGAACCTTCCCCTTCTGAGAACTGATTAAGTCTTACTGCAGGCGAAGTACTTCCTGATGAACGCTGCTGACGGATTGCATCTTCTACCAAATAAGAAGTAAAACTCCCAATGAAAACACCTCTAGATACTGCCCATGAAAAAAGTCGTTTATCATGCCCTAATGGCACTTCGCGGATATCCACACCGTTATAATTCCTAAGAGTGGTAGTAGCGTTGGAATATGCAATTTGTTTTAAGACTTTACTGGCAACTGCATCTGGATTAGCATTGTGAATTGAGGTGATAAAAAGCAAACTGAAGCTCTGGGGACCGGTAACATGTCCTGTTATTATGAGAGGAGAAGCTGAAAATAGTTGTTTCAGTTCTTTTGTATTCACGGATAAGGAATCAAAGTAAAGAAGTTCTTGTTGCCATTCTTTTAGCAGCGGTACTGAATCTTTAGCCGCAAAAAATCCTGAAGTAGCAATTTGGCGGAGTTCGCCCATGGAAGGGTTACAACGTAAAAGCCAAGCAACATCGGCTGGTACCGCTTCTAACGATGAACTCTTGCCACTTTTATAATATTGATAATAAAAAAATCCTGCCGCGATAGCCAATAAGATGACTACAGAGATAATGGAGGAACTAACTACTTTTTTCATTCAGGGCAGGTTAGTCAAAGCTAAGCCCATGAACTTCGTTAATGCGGGTCGGTAGTAAACACTTTTCTACATTCCTGTGTTAATTAAAGTCTTACGATAATACTGCTAACATTTTGCTGCTGTTTCTCCTCTTAAAACATGCTTGATATTTGGATCATTACTACTGCAATAAAATCTCAAAATGAATAAAACAGAAAAAAATTATTCACTAAGCAATCTATTTACGTCGCCTATTAATTGAGTAACCTGAACAGAATCGAGCCCATCATAAAAGCCCCTGATTCTATGCTGAGTATCAATTAGCAGCAAGAGTTGAGTATGTACAAAGTCGTCTGGTCCTCCGTTACCCTCCGATATCGACGCCAGATAATCATTCCTTGCGAGGTTATAAATCTGCTTTTTATCGCCGGTTAAAAACCACCACCTGGAAGCATCCGCATCAAAGAGCTTAGAATAAGCTTTTAATGCAGGGACAGAATCCTCCTCTGGCTTCACAGTATGACTCAGAAAAAGTACTTTATCATTCGTTTTATAGGCTTGATAAACCCGAGAAAGCTGACTGTTCATGAGAGGGCAAATCCCTTTACAGGTTGCAAAAAAGAAATTTGCAACATAGATATGACCAGCAATATCGTTTTGAGTAATCGTTTTGCCATCCTGATTAATGAGGGAAAAGTCACCAACGGTATGGGTCTTCATCGTTTTTTCGTCCCAACCATACACTGGAAGCACAGGTCCTTTCTTATCCTTATTCATCTGATAAGCGGCAGCAATAAATACGGAGATGATCAGAAAGAGGCTTCCTGCAATCATCCATCTTTGTTTGTTCATCGGGCGATAGTATCTTTTATACGATGTTGGTCAACAAAATCTTTTCGGCAACCTTCAGAGCAAAAACCATATAATTTCCCATCAACCGTAGCAGTATCGGCAATAGCATTTTTAATGTTCATTCCACAAACGAGATCACGGTCAGAAGCGAGCAAAGCCAGATCAATAGCAATCGTTTTAGCTGGCTTTATCATATTTGTCGGAACATTGCGTTGCTCCGGCTGTGATGATCCAGCGCAAGATGCGAAAGCAAGGAACACAAAACACAAGAGAATTTTAATGTGATACATTTAATTTAAAATCGGGATTCTATGATTTATTTTTTTTAAAAATTTGATTTTTAGAAGTTCGTTTTGTAGCGCCTGTTGAATCTTAACGAACCCAGATAACGTTTGCAAATATTTTAACGGATCCCCACAAAATCAATCTTCTCTCTTAAACCGAATAACCACTAAATCTTTACAATCCTCTGCACTGCATTTATATTTCGATTTTTTGAACGAATCAAATACGTTCCGGAAGGGTAATTTTTCAATGAAATGTCGAGCTGCGTACTATTTGTTTTGATTTGAAATTCTTCAAGAGTATTCCCTAAAAGATCGGTTAATTCAAATACATCAGCTCCTCCAACATTGCTTTTAAATGAAACCACAACATGATCACTGACCGGATTAGGATAACATACAAAAGAAACCGACTGATCGGGACTTTCTAATGCTAATAATGGATTTGCAGTTACTGTATTATTGGAAGCAAGTAACCATAGCTCCGGGTCAAAAGTCACTGCAGTTATCGCATTACTAATTACTGCATGAAATATTTGTCCGTTGAAAGTATTTTCAAACCTAAGTATTGTATCCAAACCAACTCCGAGAAAATGAATCGGTACAGGCATCTCAAAATAAGTCACAGAAGGATCTGATTGTGTTTGATTGATCTGAACGATTAGATCTGTCCCATGTTGTGCCCATTGAATCTGGTAGCTAGGATTCCCTTGCTGATAATACCATTGATTGAAGAACGTAGTCAGAGATTGACCGCTCACATTCTGCATATGATTGATCAGATCGGGAGTCTTGGCATAAGCGTAGGATAACAATGGATCATTCTGATAATTTCTCAATCCCTGAAAAAACAAGGAATCACCAAGCTTCCATCTTAACATATGCAATAGATAAGCTCCTTTATTATACGTCAATCGACCATTGAAAATTCTGCCTACATCAGTAGTATCTGTACATTTTACTGAACCATCAGGAATTGCTGTAATGTTTGCGATCTTACTGGACTTCCAGTTATCCCATACTAGAGGAAAATATCTTTCTTCAGTGAGTCCTTCAAAGTAAGTAGCGAAACCTTCATTCAACCAAATATCTTCCCAACTACCACAGGTCACATGATCTCCAAACCATTGATGTGCGCATTCATGAGCCATGAGGTCATGATAAAATGCGACGATAAAAGTCATCGTTTGATGCTCCATTCCTCCACCCCAATTAAACTGTGCATGACCGTACTTTTCTGCAGAGAAAGGATAGAGAATATTCAAACTATCATACAACTGAATAGTGTTAATGATATCCGGAGTGTTCGCCATTGCAGTCGATAAATCTTCCGGATAAACATAATTCAACACTTCGAGCGTATCACCATTTCCAAGAGGAACGAAATCAGAATACACTGCATAATTAGTTACCGCAACCGCCATCAAATAAGCAGGAATTGAATAATGACTTTGCCAGTGATACACTTTTTCATTTCCAACAGGATACTCTTCAACCAGTAAACCATTACTCGCAGCGCGATAAGCCTGAGGAGTAGTAACGATGATATCAATAGAATCAATTTTATCTTCAAGACTTTGCTTGCAAGGCCACCAATCGCGTGCGCCAAAAGGCTCCGACAATGACCAGATCA
Organism: Bacteroidia bacterium; assembly: GCA_038320345.1. Taxonomy (GTDB): domain Bacteria; phylum Bacteroidota; class Bacteroidia; order AKYH767-A; family OLB10; genus JBBQED01. The sequence continues at coordinate 40,141 of JBBQED010000013.1, read as the reverse complement.
CAGGAACTCCATTATGCTGATCTTGATTAAAAGAACCGAAACCACTGCTGGAAGGAACTCCATGATAAATTACACTCACCGAATCAAGTATATTGGAACCTAGAGGTAACGACAAAGGAATGTGTAATTCATCTACACCCGACTGATTAAATCCAATCGAAGCACCATGATAAATTACCGAATCCACTACTAACACATTCGACAAATCGAAATTGATTTGAGAAAATCCACTATTCTTCGTTACGAAATATGAAGTGATCTTTCCTTGAATAGCATAAATATTGGGATCAATACTCCACTCGCAGCGATGGTATTTGAGATCATAATCAAGGCCCGTATTTGAACTTCTTTGCAAAGCATGTTGATGTGCGTGACGTTCCATCGCTACGATAGCATCTTCCCCGTCTTTACAAACTTGTGCGTTCAACGCAGTTGAAAAAAATGAAAAACTCATTATTAAACAGATCAGGACTTTTTTCATAATTATTGGACTATTAAATTTCAACTAGGTGAGGTTTATATTGACTAAACACTAAACAACTCAAACAAAATAAAATGTACTAGGTCGTTTAGCTTTACAGAGGTAAAATTACGAAAAACAGGCGGATAAACTAGATGAAGGTTTCCTGTTCCTCTATTTTCTAATCACCAATCAGATAAATTTTACACGTTTCAGATTGAAAATTACATTTAGGAAATCCAACATTATAGGAGTCGAAATTCGAAGTGCGACTCATTGCGCTATGGACCTACTATTTACCATTAACCGGCAACCATCACTGCTCCTTTACTTGGGAAAACTAAGACATTAACTACCGTAATATAAAAGCCATGGAGCAAAGCATCCGCCATTTATTCACTGACGTTCACTGAAACTTTTGTTGGTCATAAATTTGGTATCGGTGAGCGTAGAAAGAAAAGCCAAAAGATCTGTTTTTTCCTGATCCGTAATGCTAATTCCACTTAACAAGAGTGTATCAAGTATAGCACTCTGAACAACTCCTGTTCGATAATGATCCAATACTTGTGATAGGGATTGCAATTTGCCATCATGCATATAGGGATAACTTAATTCAACATTTCGGAGAGAAGGCACCTTAAATTTTCCTGAATCCTGAGGTAGGTTGGTAATTCTTGCGCGGCCAGGATCTTTTTCAAAGGAAGAAGAAAGTCCATTATTTCGATATTGAAGATCCGTGAATAATGGTTCTTTATGACAGGATTCACATTTTTGACGGAAGAGTTGTAAACCACTCATTTCAGAAGTAGAGAGTGAAATAAATCCAGCTTTATACTGATCATATTTAGAATCCGCAGAAACCAATGCAACCATAAATGCTGAAAGTGAACGAAGCATCATTTGGCTAGTAATGGAATCATTTCCATAGACTGACCTGAATAAATTGCGATACCCCGAATTACGTTGCAGTTTAACAATTGCATTTGCTAAAGTTTCATCCATTTCCACTGGATTGGTAATGGGACCTATGGGCTGAACATCGAGATGATTTACCCCTCCATCCCAAAAGAAATTAGTTTGCCATGCCAAATTGAAAAGCGCAGGAGAATTACGTGTACCTAATAATCCATCAACACCATGACTTAATCGATGATCAGCATTTGCAAATGCAGCAAATTGCTGATGACACGATCCGCAGCTAGTTGAACTATCTTTCGACAAGATCGGATCATAAAACAATTTGCGACCCAGCTCAAACTTTTCTTGAGTGAATGGATTATCTTGAAAATTATAGGTAGGCTGAGGAAAACCATCCGGAACTACAAATTCCACTGAACTGGTATTACTGGTATCCTTTGAGCAGGAAACCACCAACACCATCCATCCAAAACATGCAATGCTGAATTTCATCATACCGAAACTTACTTACTGTTATGCTGCTTGAAAACTTTTAAAGGGAAAATTTCCTCTGGAGAATTCCGCTTAAAAGTTTGAATGATGGTTTTTACTATCCTAAAGATTTTAAATATCAATTTCCGTTATGAATATGATCGAATTTAATCATATCCTGATAACGATTGGCAATTGACATGGCGGTAGCGCCGGGGCTCATCACCAGATTAGTAGTGGCAAGATTGAGATCATCAGGATTTTTAAAGAATTCTAATACATCTGTCATGATGTGAATTTCTGCTTCGCGGGCACCATCAACGATCAATTTACTTCCATCGAAATTTAAAGTGACTGTACGCATTGCTGCATTCGCTCCTGAAAATCCGCCGATATGATAAATAAAATCACCCGACGGTGATGCCACCGCGGTTCCTTCCAGCTTCAGGAAAATATAACCAGTGCTCCAACTCCAAAACATATCATTACCTGGATCAAGTGCTCCAGATTGAGCTCCAGAAACATTATGCGCACTATCAACTCCAATAATAAATTTAACACCTGTATATTCTCCACCAGGGATATCCGAAAAAACGGGAGTAAAGCTAGTAACATCAGCTTCATTAATCAATACATAACTCTCTGGAATTTTATAAGTGGAACCATCCGATTTAATCAATTCAAAATTGCTGAGATAATATTTAAACTTAGTAACTGAGAAGCTATCGCCCGAAGCAGTTACATAGAATGAAGTTCCTGAGGCATCCAGATTAACATTACCAACAATATTGGTTATATCAAGACTCACTTCACCTGTGTCGTAGTTGTTATTATCCTCTTTTTTACAAGCGGATAAAGTAAAAAGTAAGAATGCTGCAATAACAAATATGGGATTTATTTTTTTCATTGTTTTGTAAGGTAAAATTTATCGATAATCATTATTCAAATAAGAGTTAATAATAGAAGTCTAATTTAATCCAAACACAATTTATTGCCATCATTTAATTGCAATAAAAAAAATCAAAAGAATTTCGAAAACGATCCAATAAATAAATCAATAACTGTAATCTCAACATGATATGTCTCAACTTTAGTCCTGTCAAACTTGTCCTCAGAAATAAAATTGGATAAATCGCATGTGGCTCAGCTCTATTGATAATTCTACGTGAATTAGTTCTCCGGATTTATCAGATGATCATAAGTAATCATGTCTTGATAGCGATTAGAAGCTCTCACAGCTGCAAGTCCTGTTGTCATAATAGAGTTCGTACTTGCTATCGACAAATTATCTGGGTCCGTAAAGAAATCTAAAAGGTTGGTGGTCAGAAAAACCTTAGCAGTACGAGTACCATCCACGATTAAAGAATCGCTGTTAAAATTCATATTGACATAACGGATAGCATTACCGTTAACAGGAGAATAATCACTGAAGCCACTGATATGATACTGATAACTTCCAGTTGGAGAATTTACACTTTGCCCTTCCAATTTCACAAAAATGTACCCTGTATTCCAGTTCCAGATCATACCATTAATAGGATCGAGATCTCCATTTTGAGCACCCGAAACATTATGAGTACTATCAATGCCAATCATAAATTTCACACCGGTATAAACACCTCCTGGAACATCTTTCAGAATCCGCTTCAGACTTGCGGGATCGCCTGCCTTAATAAGGAAATAAGAATCAGGAATTACAAAAGAAGAACCATCCGATTTTAGCAATTCAAAATTAGAGAGATAATAACGGAATTCAGTTACTGTGAAAGGATCATCGGCAGCGTTCATGTAAGAAGTTGATCCGGTTACATCGAGCACCTCCGTACCCACCATATTGGCAAAATCAAGAGATACACTCCCTGTTTGATAACCCTGTGGTGCTGACTCCTCCTCCTTTTTACATGCCTGAAATAGGAACATAAACGAGCAAAGTAGTAACACTGACCTGAAGTATCTATTTATCATTCTTTTAAGTTCAATTGCTTTATTTAGGCTAATTTAAGCAATTCAATCATTCCCCTCAAGAAATCACGGCAGAAATCTTTCAGGCATTAAGATTTAGCTTTGAAAATCCTAAGAATTACCACGTATAAACCTGTTAAATTTTTACTGAAAAAGAAGAGATTAGTGTTCCTGTTAATTGGTCAAGCCAGCCTCTAGAAATGCCTGACGAAGAGAACCGAAATGAGCATGATAAGTATGCCTGGAGAAGGATGCGTATTTATTAAGATCCTCACCGGAAGGCAGCCTTCCCAGTTTGCGGTAAAGTGACTTCAGGTCTTGCAGCAAAAAGTCTTTGGTGACCTTCCTCCTTCCTCTTGGTGCAGGGTCATGACCTTTCCCTATCATTTTGTCACGCAGTTTTCGATAAGCAACCATACTTACGTCTAGACCTTCGTTTTTGAGATCCTCATAAAAAGGAACCCTTTGGAGAGTTAATGCGATTTCCTCTGCTTTCTGCAAAAGCCTATCAAACTCTGTATCCTTATGCGTCTTTCGAATCTTTTTGTAAGATATTCCCTCACGTTCCAGAATCTGTCTGACACGTTCCAAAGAAATTCCCATTTGATCTGCTACTGTTTTTGCTCGGTCACCTTTAAGGATCAGAACAATGATCTCGTTATCGCGCTCAGAGAGTCGACTACCTTGATCAGGTGGTTCGTTTTTAGGGCTCATACGTCTATAGCCTTCCCTTCTAATCGTAGCGGTAGGTTGCGAAATAATAATACCCTTTGGTATGGAATTATCATTAAAGTCAGGAAGGTGAAAAAATTAAAATTGTTTGGTTTGTGTGTACGTCAAATATAAATCACTGTAAGTAGACTAAAGCATTTACATTCTCAAGAGATTGAAAAATCCTATACTTTAGTGAATCCATTCTACTTTAGGTACATACAAATTTCGAATTACTCCTCAGTTGTTCTAATTTCGAAGAAATAGTGAGAAGATAGCAGTTATCATATGGATCTCCATTTGATAAAAAACAACTTATAATGCAGTACCCGTACCGTTGTTTATCCATGCAGCCAAATTAATACACCAACTTAAAAGCTATTAATTATCACCTACCATGAAAACGGAAATAAAATGGGGAATCATCTTCTCGCTAGTATCATTGGTATGGGTCACTATGGAATTCTACCTTGGGTATCATACCACAAAAATTGAGCAGCATCCTACCTTCACAATGTTCTTTATTCTTCCTGCAATTCTGATGATGACGGCTGGGATCCGTGAAAAAAAATCAGAACTCGGTGGTGTTATCTCTTACAAAGAAGCTTTTCTGTCAGGAATAATTATCAGCATTGTAGTTGCGATCTTATCTCCACTAGTGCAAGTGATTTTTTCAAACTTTATCAACCCTAATTTCTACCAGACTTTTATTGATTATGCAGTTAGTCATGGCAAAGCCACGAAGAGCGAAGCAGAAGCTTATTTCAATCTCAAAAGTTATACGATTCAAAGTGTAATCGGAGCGATTGTTATGGGAATGATCACGTCGGCAATTGCTGCACTTTTTATTCGTACCAAAGTAGAAAAATAACCAAATGAATTTAGGTTTATCGAATGAGTCGAATACTGCCTCTTCTTACGAATGAATCACCTGTGTACAATGAATATCGAACTCGATAAGCATAAAGTCCGGCTGGAGAATATTCACCTTCAAATGTTCCATCCCATCCAATTCCTGCATCTTCCGAAAAGAAAATCATTTGTCCCCAACGGTTATACACTTCCATCCTGAAATTTTGCAGATCAATACCACTTACCAAGAAAAATTCATTCAAAGCATCATCATTCGGAGTAAAGGCTTCAGGGATCCATGCATTTTCACCACATCCTTCTCTCACTTCCACCGTATCCTTTCCTGAACATCCTTTCTCATTCAGAACTTCTACAAAATAAATTCCTGTTTTTGTTGCTGTGAATATGGAATCAATGGATAAGTCGGTCCATACATAGGATGAAAATTTTCCAGGATTCAATACCAATGATTCACCCGGACAAATTCTTAAATCCGATCCGAGATCAGGTTTTGGAAATGCATCAGGACCATAAATAATTTCAAACAGCTGGGTGATCGTACAAACATCGTTACCACTTACTGTGAGTGAATAATTTCCTGCTGAAAGGTTTGCAACACTATCCGCTACAATGGGTGGATTTAAATCCCAAGTGATAACAGGATTCGTGATTGCATTTAAAGTAGCTGTTGCGGCACCATCATTTCCATCCTTGCATGTTACCGGAGTTACGGCAATAATGGGTTCAGGGAAAATTACATTTTTCTGAAGCACTACTGGACTTGAACAAGGATGATTCATCGTTAGTGTAACGGTGTAATTACCAACGGTAGAAAAATCATGTTTTATAGAAATTCCATTACCGGTATTGCTCAAACTGGAAGGATCTCCAAAATCCCAATTCCAAGAGGAAGCACAACCATCGGTAACAGGAATAAATTCTACAGAAGTTCCTCCTAAACAGTTGTAGCTAAAATCAAGTGAAGGCATAGATGATTCCCCAATATAAATGGAGTCGATTGCAATTCCATCGAATGCATTACAGGCAGTACCAGAAGCAAAAGTAAATCGAAAAATAACGGAAGATTGTCCAGCAAGATTTGCCATGCAATGTTTTGCCGCTAACCATGCTCCTGACCCACTTCCACCTAAACAACTTCCCGAACTATTTAATATAGTGCCCGACCATCCACTTTGTGGATTGCTAATGCCAGCCAAATTATTTACTGATGAATTATTAAACCAATTCTGATTACGGCAATTTACAGGATCGTTAATGGATCCAACAACACTCCAGGAAGAACCTCCATTCAAACTATACTGCAAATTTCCACCATCGTACTGTCTTTCCGTATCCCAATAAATTAAAAAACTGATGTAGGGATTTTGTATCGTGGTGAAATCAAAACAAGGGCTTTGCAACCATGATTTCTCACCTCCATTGTAAGAACCGTTAGCCAGTCCGCCGGTGATCCAGCATTTACTTCCACTTCCTGCTCGTGCTATCCTCACTTTCGATGGCATCCCCCACGTCCAGTCGGAGGCAAATCCACCTGTAACCCAGCCACCGTCTCCATTTTCGAAATCCTCCAGGTAAGGAAACACCGCATTACATTGAGCAAGCATTCTAAAAGGAATGGAAGCAAGTAAAATGAAGAAAATTAGGATTTTCCTTTTCATGTGAATTACGAGTGACAAAGGTCATCTTTTCTGTGGATAATGCCTAGATTTTATATACCTCAGACGCTTGATTATTGTTTATCTTTACCATCAAACACCAAAAAAACCAGCGAATGAAAAAAAATCTACTCAAAATAGCGGTGATGTCACTTTTGGCAGGCAGTACTTTCACTGCTTATTCACAGCGATATCTTACAGAAGTGTTTCCAACTTCTTCGATTACTGCTGATGTCATTTATGGAACTAATATTTCCATTATCACTGGTGCACCGGCCAGTTCAGATTTAAAAATGGATGTATATGAGCCAGCAGGTATTGCTGATCCACTAACGGCACGTCCGATGGTAATCGTGATGCATACTGGGAGCTATCTTCCTCCTATTTACAATGGTCAACCAACTGGAAGTCGCAAAGACAGTACAGTAGCTGAAATGTGTCGTCAGTTTTCGCGCAGAGGTTATGTAGCAGTTGCAATGTCGTATCGTTTAGGATGGAATCCACAAGCTAGTGGCCCTACAGGTCAGGATATCCGCACAGGAACACTGCTTCAAGCGGTTTACCGTTCTATTCAGGATGCGAAAGCATGTGTGCGTTACTTTAAAGAAAATGCACAGAATGGTGGAAATACCTATGGTGTAGATACCAATAAAATCACACTTGGCGGAGTTGGAACCGGTGGTTATGTAGCGCTTGCCTATGCAACATTAAATAACCCTATTGAAATTGCTTTACCAAAATTCCTTGCAAATGCAACTGATGCTACCTATGGATTCGTTGCTGGTCAACCTTATGTCAATCAAGCTGCATTGGGAGATTTCGACGGCTACGGAGGGATTCCAACTTTCAATAACCCAAATAATTCTCCTGGTCATACTAATAATGTTCAGTTTGTAATTAATATGGGTGGTGCAATGGGTGATAGTTCATGGATTGAAGCCGGTGATGCTCCGATGTTAGGTTTCCATGTGGTGAGTGATCCTTTTGCTCCTTATGGTAACGGTACTGTTTATGTTCCAACTACTGGTGATCCAGTGGTAGATGTAAGTGGAAGTTTAGTAACGATTGATTCAGCTTATCAGTTAGGAAATAATAATTGCTTCGCAACTACTCTTTATACTGATCCTTACACCCTCAGAGCTAATTCTGTTAACACTGGAATTCAAGGTTTATTCCCTTTCATCACTCCTGGTTTTCAGGCAGGACCATGGGAATGGTTTGATTCTACCGGTACTGTTTTAACTGCTCAGGCTTTAGGTCTCCCGGCATCTGCAGGAACCTCTGCTTATTCTAATTCTCTGCTTACGAACCCAGATATGTCGAAAGCAAAAGCATTAGCTTACATCGATACCATCATGGGCTATTCTAATCCGAGAATGGTGACTTGTATGAATTTTCTGACCGGCATTGAGCAGGTAAATGCAATCAGCAATGCGATTACCATCAGCCCGAATCCGGCTACCGACCGAACAGAAATCCTATCAGATTACACCGGATCAACCATGCAATCGATTCGTGTTTATGATATGCTTGGAAAAGAGTTATTTTTCGCAAATCGACTGAATACCAATCGTTTCATCCTCGAAAGAAATCAAATGAAAGCTGGAATTTATCTTGTGAAAATTCAAGTGGGAGCTAACGAAATCACCAAAAAAGTAGTTTTCCGTTAATTTGGTTAATAAATATTTGAAAGCCGTCGCCATTATTGGTGACGGCTTTTTATTTTTCGGAAATGTTTAGATGGCCTTTTTTCATTTTCTTGTTTATTCTAAAAACTGCTACTTTAAGTGGTCAGACGCTCAATTATATTATTTCATTGAAAGATGAGGATGTAGGTGTTATGACAGTGAAGAGGAACCTTTCCGGAAACAAAGCCTCTTATCTTATCGAAAGTAATATTAGTGTAGATAAGATTATAAATATTACGACCCACTACAGAATGGAAGCCGAATTTGAAAAAGGACAGCTGATCCATTCCAGTGTAAAGCAAATCTCAAATGGCAAGATTCAGGTTTCGTCTGATACACGATGGGACGGAACAAAATATGTGATTAAAACTTTGGAAGGGACGCGGAAAATTAAAGAGAAGTTCATAGGGTATAATCTGGCGATGCTCTACTTTGTGGAGCCTGTAAATAACACTGAAATTTGGTCGGATAGTTATTGCCATTTTCTTTCGATCAACTTAACTCGAAAACACAGTTACAAATTAGTAACACCAGAAGGAAAGATTAGTTTCTACACGTTCAATTATGGGATTTGTTCGATGGTAGAAACGGAACAGTTATTTTCGAAAATCAAATTCCGATTAAGTAAATAAATATTCTTTAGCGCTCATGAAAGAAGATGCCGTTAACTAGTAACGCTAATTTTTCATAAATACAGCTACTTTCAAGCATCCAGTAAGGAAAAAACATCTTTATTAGAGACCTAAAAACAAATTTTCAGAGACACTCATCTAAGAATCAGATATCTTTGCGCACGGAATACTGAACCTGTAAATCTGGCGTTTAAGCGCTGAGCAATCGTTGATAAGTGTATGAAAAAGTGCCTTCTCTTTATCGTATTTATAAGCCTCCATTTCATGTCGGCTGCTCAGAAAGGCGTGACTACATTTGGCATCTGTATTAAACCAATAATCCCGAGCACTTATTTCAGAACAGGAACGAAGAACTATGCAGACAACGGAATTCAATATAGTATTTCACAAAAAACAGGATTTAGCGCTGGAGGTTTAATTCGTGCTGGGATTTCAAAAACTTTTTCTTTTGAAACTGGAATTATGTTCGCCAAACGAAATTATGATCTATCGATAACGGACACTTCTTTTGTAGGTAAGAGTAGTTTCAAAGTGATCGCTTATGAAATTCCACTCAATGCAATTGCAACTATACAACTTGATGAGAAGTTCTTCATGAGTTCTGCATTGGGATTATCACTCGATATTTTACCCTCGGATATTTATACTGCTGATCCAAATGATAAATATTTCAGACAATACTCTGCCAGAAATCAAAAATTTAATGCTGCACTCAATGCTAATCTAGGTGCAGAATACCGCACCAAAAAAAGCGGGATTTTATATGCAGGATTTAGTTATCACCGTTCTTTTTCAGGATTGTTTACTACGATCATTGAATATTATCCTAACCGAAATTATGATCAAGTACCTTATTCAAAAGTAGTCACGGAATTACAAGGAGATTACTTTACGATTGATTTTCGCTACTATTTTCATGAAGATCCATTGAAGAAAAAGAAAAAAAAGAACTAATCTTATAGTCGTAGTTCTTATATCAAAATAAAAATTATTTCTTTTTCAAGTGCGTCCGCCTTAGAAATAAAACGGATGAAAAACAAAATTCCCTTTTGAATTGTACTCAATAGTGGGGGCGGGAATTTTAATAAATCCAAATACTTCGAATACCGTTTTCAGCAATGGTGATCGCGTTTTGATACGGGTGAGATCAATATCCGCTGACAAATAATACTGACGATATCTTTTAAGATCCGCAGGAGGTGTGCCTTCGGTTTCCACATTGTTATCTTCAGCACCAACCATTCCATCTGCTCCATATCCAACTGCAAAATTCAGCCATGCTGGGAATTTACTTTCGCGATGTAAAAATGATTTTATGTTTGCAGAAAGCCAATATGTTTGTCCGTTATAATCTTTCAGCACACGTTCCGAAAAACTACTTCCTAAAACGTTGGGACGATACTTTGCAAAGTCGCTCTGATGATACGACATTTTAAAAGCGATCCTTTGTTCTTTCCATCCCAATTCCTGACTGAGAAATAAACCAGCACCAACGGTATTCGCGAGAATATCGGTAGTAGAAAATCCCCATTCCGATGAAAATCCATCCATCACTTCTACCGTCAGCTGAAAACCATATCCGATTCCAGTTCCAATCCAAGCAGCTTTTTTCTGTTCAGTACCTGTCCAGCGCACCATCCCTGCACTCCATCGACTTAAATAATAAGCTGAACCCGTATGACCCAGTTTATCCATTTGCAGCCATTCCTTGCTATCGTCAAACAAATGAAATGCTTGAGTTGGATAATCCTTATACCATACTCCATACAAGATACTCATTCCACCCACATAAGCTGTTGTCATTCCAATCGCAAGTCCATTAGCCTTTGCAGGATTATAAACTGGAGATGGAGTAAAAAACGAAATGGAATCCTGAGGGAGATGTTGAGCACCAGCATGCAAATGCAACAAGAGCATCCCCAGTATTAAGGAGATGCTCTTCAAAAACTTTTTGCGTGATAGGATTATCATCAGACCAGGAGCATTAACTCCTTCTTCAAACTGCGATTAATTGAGCAAGGTATCCTTTGCTGCATTCAGGATATCGAAGGCGGCTTCTTTGCTGCTCGACTCTGCATAAGTTCGTAGAACAGGCTCAGTTCCTGAAGCACGAATCATCAGCCAATCGCCATTATCAAAGAAGTATTTATAACCGTCGAGATCTTCGATGCGAGCAATTTTATATTTACCAAATGCTTTGTAACTATTCGATTTGCAATTCACTAGAATGCGTTGTTTCACTTCTTCTTTAAGATGCAAATCATTGCGCTCAAAAGAAAAATCACCAACAATATCATACACTTCACGAATCAGATCATTCAATGTTTTACCACTCTTCGCCATGAATTCCCAGAGAGTAAGACCCATCCAGATTCCATCACGCTCAGGGATATGTCCTTTGATGGCAATTCCTCCTGATTCTTCACCACCAAGTAATACATCCTCTTTAATCATAATTTCAGCAATGTATTTAAACCCAATTTTTACAGTCTCTACTTCGATACCATAAAATTCGCAAATCTTAACTACTTTCGGTGTTGTCGAGAATGCAACGATTACTTTTCCTCTCATTCCTTTGTATTTGAAGAGGTAATGAATCAGGAGTAAAATGATATGATGTGAATCCACAAAATTTCCTTTGGAGTCATAGAATCCAAGACGATCAGCATCTCCATCGGTAACTAATCCGCTACTTATATTTCCTGCATTCTTGATAAGATCAGAAAACTCCTTCAGATTTTTATGAATAGGCTCTGGAGCTTGACCCATAAAGGAAGGATTATAATCGCAATGCAGCATCGTGAGTTCTGGCAGTAGGCGCTTCATCACATTCTGACCAGCTCCATACATGGCATCATACGCCATTTTCAATCCTGAATTACGAATAGCATCTAGATCAAAATTCGCTTTCACATGATCACAATACATAGTTTCCAGATCTATATATTTCAGTGATCCCTCTTTCTCGAATTGTTCCAGCGATAATTTTTCAAGATCTACAGAACATTTTTCCGGAATCAGATTCTCGATATCAGCTACCAATGCAGGCAGCAATGGTCCACCATAAGAACCTTTCAATTTGAAGCCATTGTACTCGGGAGGATTATGACTCGCAGTGATGATAATTCCGAGATCGAGTTTCAATCTAACGGCACCCAGAGAAATCATTGGAGTAGAAACAAATCCTTTTGCGAGATGTACTTTTACACCCATCGAACACATTACTTTCGTAACGGTTTCACAAAATAGTTCCCCTGCAAAACGACAGTCGTGACCAAGTACAATTTCATTCTGCTTTTTTTGAGTCAGCAACCATTTTGCAGTACCTTCTGCAACCCTAGCCACATTCTCAACAGTAAAATCTTTTGCAATAATGGCTCTCCAGCCGTCGGTACCAAATTTAATAGGTGTCATGGTGTTAAATTGAATTTTAAGCTTTTAAACGATGCAAACTCTTTAGCGTTTCATTCAGTCGCAGATCACGAAAATAAAACAAAGGAAGTAAACTAACTATAGTCGAAGCAATTATTATACAGCCTTTTCTGTGCATAAAAGCATCCTGAGGCAGAGAAAACCATATTCAGGGACAGAAAACCCACTAGCTCGATACACTTAGGATTTCCCTAATAATACTTCACGAATTCAGTGAGTTTATTCCAGTCGTAGGTAAGCAATGCCTTCTGATAAATATACGACTCTTTCCTCAAAAGAGATTGTGAATTGATAGAAGTAATGACATACAAAAATGATTTTTCGCGAAGGAAATCTACTAGGCTCAATTGATTTACCAGCAGATCCATCTTTACCAGATCGCGGTAAGGAATTTCGGCGAGCGCAGAATCATTGATAAAGAATTGAACACTGATTGGATCATACATGATTTTACCATTGATCTTCTTCCAGAGTTCAGTTACCGTAAATTTCGTGATTTTCCATTTCTCTTTCTGAACATGACTGATGATCCGGTCGCCGTTGAGGTTGTATAAGATCTCTTCATTCGCTCTCAAAAAATCCTCCACCGCTTTAAGCATCAGCTGTCCTGATTTGGCTTTATCGGGATTGGCATCACTTACAATATCGAGATTCCAGATCACCATTTTCTGAGGAATTTCATTACGTGAAAAGGCGGTAACATTAAATTTTAAAGTTCCAATAAAATCATCTTTAATTTTCTGTGATGCAGTAGCGTTATCAACGACTTTTCCTGCAAATTGAAGTATTTTATAATTGTAAATCTTACTATGCAAATAGGTCGCAAGGTTAGCATTGTAATTTCCATTGGCATTGGTCTGCACTCTATTTCGGAGAAATGCTTCTTGAAGATCAGTATAACTCACATATCCGTAAGCGACATCTTGTCCAGATTTATCCTTATTGGAAAAAAGAAATCCGTTAGTCGTACTTTTTAGATCACGGTCTCCGTTCGACCAAAATTCATAGATAAAAATGACATCTTGGTCGATGAAAGAGGTAGAACTACTTCTTTCAATTTCTTGCAAACTTGCTCCGGTAATTTGTACTTCCTTATCTGGTGAATCCCACAATTTTGCTTTACCGCCGATGATGGCTTCATAAGTAATCCTCGTTAATTCATTCACGAAGTTACATCCTGTTGTGTCGCTTTGTTCACTAGCAGTAGCACGCAGAATGACAGGAATCTGAGCCTTAAGCACAGCATTCACTGAAAGAAATAATAAAACGAAGAAGAATCCTTTACGCATAGATCTCAAAACGTAAAGTTAAGGAAATAGATGACCATTCAGCAGAATGAAAATACGAGTTTTATCACGCCACCACAGTATTCTATTTTGAAGAACCTGATTCCATCCAGGTCTTATAAACAGATTGTTGTTTAGGACGATTTTCAGGAACTTTACGTAGAGGTTCACACGGCTTTAAGGTGGCAAAAAGTTCGGAAGGCAATTGTTGATATAAAGCAGTTCCCTTCGATTTCCACTCGATCATTTCATCACTCATATCCTTGATGATTTTGGCAGGATTTCCCACTACAATTTTACGTTCTGGAATCTCCATCCCTTCTGGAACAAAACACAAAGCAGCGATGATACTATTATCGCCCACCACAACTCTATCCATCACTACGGCATTCATCCCTACCAATACATTCTTACCGATGGTAGCTCCATGAATGATTGCCCCATGACCGATATGTGCGGCTTCTTTCAACAGAACTTGCTGACCGGGAAACATATGAAGGATGCAATTCTCCTGAACATTACAACCATCTTCAATAATTATTTCACCCCAATCGCCACGCAAAGCAGCACCAGGACCGATATATACATTTTTGCCGATAATCACATTTCCAGTGACGGTAGCCTGTGGATGCACGAATGAACTTTCGTCCACTACCGGAATATAACCATTAAATTCATAAATCATACGACTTGTATTTCAGTATAGAAAATTAGGTTTGAATGATCCCCACATTAAATTGTTTTTCAATCGGGGAATGATTCGCCATGGAGATTCCCATACTGATCCATTTCCGCGTATCCAAAGGATCAATGATGGCATCCACCCACATTCTTGACGCTGCATAATAGGGCGAAGTTTGACTTAGATAGCGATCAGTAATCGTTTTTAAAAGTTCTTGTTCTGCTTCTGGAGTTACTTCTTTGCCCTGTGCTTTCATCGTACTTGTTTGAATCTGCATCAATGTTTTCGCAGCTTG
Organism: Bacteroidia bacterium; assembly: GCA_038320345.1. Lineage (GTDB taxonomy): Bacteria > Bacteroidota > Bacteroidia > AKYH767-A > OLB10 > JBBQED01. The sequence goes on along the minus strand of JBBQED010000013.1, from coordinate 25,076 downwards.
CGATCCACCCATCACCGCAATCTGTGCATTCGGCCATGCAACAATTAAGCGAGGATCGTAAGCTTTTCCGCACATTGCATAATTTCCAGCGCCATAAGAATTCCCCATGATAACGGTAAATTTAGGAACTACTGAATTTGCTACTGCGTTAACCATTTTAGCACCATCTTTAATAATTCCCCCTTGTTCGGAACGAGAACCTACCATGAATCCAGTCACATCTTGCAAAAATACGAGGGGGATTTTTCTCTGATTACAATTCATAATGAATCGTGCTGCTTTATCTGCACTATCACTATAGATTACACCACCGAATTGCATTTCACCTTTTTTACTCTTCACAACTTTACGTTGATTGGCTACTATGCCAACAGCCCATCCATCAATGCGTGCATAGCCACATAAAATCGTTTGACCATATCCTTCTTTGTATTCATCAAACTCACTATTATCGACAAGACGTTTAATGATTTCATGCGTATCGAATTGCTTATCGCGAGCTTCAGGAATAATGCCCAGCATTTCCGATTCCTTCAAAAGAGGAGGTTGTGGATCTGCGCGGTCAAATCCTGCATCAGGAAGTTTTCCAATTTTTTCCATCACGCGACGGATATACTCCAGACAAGATTTATCATCTGGAAATTTATTGTCGGTGACACCAGAAATTTCACATTGTGTAGTAGCACCCCCTAATGTTTCGTTATCTACTTCTTCACCTATAGCAGATTTCACGAGATACGAACCAGCAAGAAAAACAGAACCTGTTTTATCTACAATCATAGCTTCATCACTCATAATGGGCAGATAAGCGCCACCGGCAACACAGGAACCCATGATTGCCGCAATCTGAATAATTCCCATGCCGCTCATCACTGCATTATTCCTGAAAATCCTTCCGAAATGTTCTTTGTCCGGAAATATTTCATCCTGCATGGGCAGAAAAACACCGGCACTATCAACGAGGTAAATAATCGGTAATCTGTTCTCTATAGAAATTTCCTGAGCTCTAAGATTTTTTTTAGCCGTCATTGGAAACCATGCACCTGCTTTCACGGTAGCATCGTTTGCCACTACCATACATTGACGACCAGCTACATATCCTATCACCACTACAACTCCTGCCGCAGGACATCCTCCTTCTGCCGCATACATATCATCAGCTACCAAAGCGCCGATTTCAATGCGAGGGGCGTCTTTATCTAATAGATAGTCAATACGTTCACGAGCAAGTAATTTTCCTTTCTCATGTTGCTTGGCCGCATTTTTCTTGCCTCCACCCTCATAAATTTTATTCAGTTTATGCTGAAGAAAACTTACTTGGGTTTTATTGAAATCTTCGTTTTTATTGAATTCTAAATTTTCTGCCATATAATCGATTGACTATGAGAATACCTAAGGATAACAGCCACAAATATAAGCGTTCACGGTGAAAGCGTTTAAAGAATAAGAGTCCTTACTATTTGTGGGGTAAAATGCTAATTAATTAAGGTAAAAGGAAGAAAAAACCTGACTAATCCACTATTTCATCAGAACTTGATTCATAAAAGTATTATCGAAACGAAATATGATTTATCTTGGCATCGCACAGTCCAAAACAGTGCCCATAAATTTCAAATCTTAAAAAATAAAGCTCAGCCTTATTAGCGAAGCTGTGCTTAAAAGCAAGCGAATGTTGACATAAATAATCAACGTCGAAAGCTAAAAATTAGAAGATTTCTTTTCAAAATATATAGTAAGTAATGTTTTGGATCTGGTAATATTAATTATTAATTACCTAACTAATTACCCAAAACTAATCTTCTATGAACGCATCAAATTTAAACACTGGCAATTTTTTCATGCGAAGAATTCCTTTGATTTATCCAGCGATTTTATTTCTGGTGTGTTTTGCTTTCTATGTATGGCAGTTCAAAACACTTCACGCAACCAGTAGTCTACAAACAACTTCTACTACACCTGCACCTTCTTGTCCTTCGACTATGATAGTAGTGAGATCGAATAATTCAATGTTAACTCGACCACTTTTAATGTCGGACATTACTACCGAATCTTCGAATATGCAGCCTTTGAAATCCCAGATCCAAGATATTATTCAGTCGAAAATTACTGCAGGTATTATCACCTCAGCTTCTGTATATGTTAGGAGAATGAATAATGGGGAATGGATCTCTTACAATGAGTTTGAAAATTACAATCCAGGAAGTTTAATAAAAGTTCCGATGATGATGAGTTACTTAAAAAACTCAGAAAAAAACCCTGGAATACTTACGAAAGAACTGATGATGGATCACGAAATTCAAGGTATGCCTTTACAAACTTGGAATGGGAAAAGTATTGAAATCGGGAAAAAATATACTATCAAACAATTATTAGGAGCCATCGTTTCAGAGTCCGATAATCGTGCAACATACCTTATTAATTCGAATGCAGATGTAGATTATTTCAAGCGCGTATTTACAGATCTCGGAATGCCTGAAGCCAATGTAAAAGATCCGAACTTTACGATAAGAGCCATTGACTATTCTAAATTCCTCCGTGTATTATATAATTCAACTTATCTGAATCAACAAAATTCAGAATTTGCTATGGATTTGCTTTCCAAATGTTCTTTCCAAGATGGAATGCGCAAAGGAGTTCCGGATGATGTTATGATCGGACATAAATTCGGGGAAATGAAAATAAATGGAACCGAACAACTCCATGAATCGGGGATAATTTATGCTTCTGATGGACCGATATTGTTAACCATTATGACCAAAGGAAAAGAAGTAAAAGTGTTACCTGAGGTAATTACTGAAATAACGAAGGCAGTTTATCAAGGTGCTGCTAAATCTTTAGCTTCGCAATAAACTATTCCGCAATTTCAGTTCATGAGTTCTCTAAAAATTATCTCAGGCTAAGATCATTTTACGGATCTTTTTTTCTTGGGAAATGCCGTAATCGTAACCGATTTTATAAATTTCTTCTCCTTTTTTGTAATCGAAAACCTTATAATCACGGAGTTTCGGAGGCTCCAGTAATAAATCGCATCGATGGAAACGTTGCACGGAATTACTCAGCACACCCAATAAAAAAGTCCTTTCTAAAATACCCCAAGTAGTCTTTGGTGCCGAAATTTCTGCCACTGGATTTACATGAATGCCCAGAATCGGGGCGGGTAAATTGAGTAATGGCTCCAAAGGGAGGTTATTGAGTATTCCTCCATCCAACAATAATTTTCCGTCGAAAGAAACGGGACGAAATAATCCGGGAATAGAGGATGCTCCCACGATAGGTTTTATTAAGGGTCCAGAATGAAAGATTACCGTCTCCCCTTTCAAGAGATCGGTAGCTCCCACGAAAAGTTCAATGGATAATTCTTCAAAAGTGGCTGGGAGATATTGTTTATAGAATTTGGCTGCTTTATCCATATTCAGCAAGCCGGTATTAAAGGCACCGCTCAAGTATGAAAATAACTTCTGTTTGATAAAATAGGTCTTGGTTTCCTCTGGAGAATAGCCTGCTGCCACGAAAGCGCCGGCAATTGATCCTGCACTAGTCCCACTGATGGCATTGATCCCAATTCCCATCTCTTGGATAGCATGAATGATCCCCAAATGCGCAAAACCACGAGCTCCTCCACCCGACAAACAGATATTTATCTTCATACTAACAGGTTCTCCCTGATTTTAAATTTTATTCAACTATTTTGCGATAATAAGCAATATCACAAAGGAATCCATCATTATTGCTGATATTACCACGATCTGATCAGCTCTAAAAGGTATTTTCAAGGAAAAATGAACCTTTTTAAAAAGGGAATCTAAAACCCGACTTTTAGCGTAATTCAGGTTAAAATCATTGAAATTTGTACTCTTATTTTTGAAATTCTGCTAAAATTAACCGTTTGTCCGTTTTGAAAGATCAATTTCAGGATTTCAATCACCAGGGTTTGAAAAAACTTAGTCTCACCACTATTTTTTTTCTGGGGATGATCTACTTTGCTTGTGCTCAGGAGAAAGATTCTCTTGCGGTAAAGCCATCCCTGAAAACCAAAACGATTAATCTGCTTAAAAAATCCCTGGAAGGTGGTGGTTCACTTATTAATGAACCCGATACCCGAAGCGATCTTCCTTTCGAAAAATTCAAAGGAAAGATTATCCGTTCTATTAATGTTCAGGTACTCGATTTTGGGGAAGAGGTAACGGATACTGTTACTACCAAAAAGAAATTTTTCGCTCGAGTTGCTAATAAATTACAACCTGGAACCCATGAACACACCATTCGGAGTCTCTTGTTTATCCATATCGGGGATTCCGTTAAGCCAAATATTATGGCGGATAATGAGCGATATATCCGCGATCGTGATTTTGTAAAAGATGCGAGAATCTATATATACTCCGTGAAAAAATCAGATTCTGTAGATGTATATGTAGTTACCAGTGATGTATTCAGCATTGGAGCAGATTTTACGGTGTATGAATACAACCGTTATAAAGGTTCTGTATATGATGTTAATATGGGTGGAAGAGCCTTTAAGCTTCGGTATTCAGCTTTGTTCGATCAAACACGTCGGCCCCCCTTCGGATCGCAGATCTTTATGAAAAAAACCAGCATTTTTGGTTCATTAGCAGATTTAGAATTGGCCTATACCACGATCAATAGCGGAGTAAGTTTAGGAGAAGAAGACGAAGATGCGGCGTACATCAAACTCAACCGTCCACTTTACTCGAATTACATGCATTTTGCAGGTGGACTTTCTCTAAGTGATAATATTTCGGTGAACCATTTTAGCAAATCCGATTCTGCATTTCTGAAATATCACTATCAGGTATATGATGTCTGGGGTGGAATAAATTTAACAACTCGTTTAGAAAAAACTCCTGATGAAATCATCATCCGGAAATTTGTAGCGTTAAGAGTATTTGATCAGCAATATCTAAATCATCATCCAGTAGACTCTTTCACCATCATCTACAGTAATAAATTATTTGTTATTTCCGAACTTAATTTCTACAAACTGGACTTCTTTCGAACCCGATACATTTATGGATTTGGAAGAACGGAAGATGTGCCTTATGGATTCAATACTAAATTCAGTTTAGGAAGAATGCAATATGACGATAAGAAAAGCATATATGTTGCGGGTGAACATCAACAAATCAGAACTAATTTAAAAGGAGATTTTTTACTTTACAATGTTGGAATAAGTTCCAATATTTATTCGAGTGCTTTTAAAGATAATGTAATTCGCTTGTACGGTGGATGGTTTTCTCGATTAAAAAAAATCAATAACATGAAGCTTCGCCATTTTGCGAGTATTGCGTATGTGAATGTTATAAAACAAAGTTTGAATAATAATTTGAAAATCGACAATCGCTTTGGATTGATCGACTTTAGTAATAATGATCAAAAAGGATCACAGCGATTAACTGCCAATGCCAACACTAATCTGTACACACAGATGTCGCTCTTAGGATTCAAAATAGGATTTTTTAGTTTTGGAGAACTTACTTTTTTAGCAGAAGATAATCATGCATTCTCAAATAGTCAAACTTATTCTACCATCGGTGCAGGCATCAGAGTGCGCAATGAAAATCTTATTTTTGGAACGATACAATTTAAAGCTGCTTATTCCGCCCGACCGTTACCCGGAGTAAATCCTTTTGAACTCGGTGTGAGCTCTAATCTGAAATTAAAATTCTCAGGATCCTATGCTAATGCACCAACATTCCCTGTTTTAGAATAGCTCGATCGGATTGACTATTTTTGTGTCTTTATGAATGAGTTTCCTGAAAATTGGAGAAACAAAACCCCGGAACGACTGGAAGGTACTGATCTGCTTTCTAATCCAGAATTTGAAAGCTATATGATTAGTCGCATTATAGGATTGAGAAAAACTCCGCTCTGCGATTTTAGTGTTGAAGATCTCCGATTATTCATCGAACAACAAATTGGATTACCTTTCGTAACTGAATTAGCCATTGAAATTTTAGAGAAAATTTTATTTGTAGAAGGAGATTATCAAGAAGGAGATTATCAAGAAGGAGATCTATTGGAATCCTTATTACGATTACCCATTAGCTATTGGAAAAGCAATAGCCGTCAATGGAAAAAATTAAATGCACTCATTGTTGAACGAGCGGCAGAATTACATGAAATGAAAATTTCATCCGATCAATTTAAAAAAGCATATTATTAATCTGTAAATGAAGAATATTAAAACGTGGCTGATTACCGGTGTTGCCGGAGGATTAGGAAGAGCATTATTAGAAGAAGTATGTAAGAATGGTGATACCGCTTACGGCACTGTTAGAAATGCAAATCAAGTAGAAGAAATTAATGCAATAGCTCCAGGAAAATCCTTTGGTATTTTGATGGATCTCCATGATCCTGCTGCTATCCTTAATGCTGTGAAAATTGCTTGTGGAGTAAATAATAAACTGGATGTGCTCGTGAATAATGCGGGATTTGGTTATTTCGGTTCCATTGAAGAGGCGAGTATGGAAGAAGCGCGTGATCAAATGGAGACAAACTTTTTTGGAGCGCTTGCTATGACAAAAGCAGTGATTCCTATTTTCCGAAAGCAACAATCAGGACATCTTCTACAAATTTCATCGTCGGCTGGATTTAGGGCCACTGCAGGATTTGGAATTTATAATGCTAGCAAATTCGCACTCGAAGGATTCAGTGAAGCACTCGCTCAAGAAATGGCACCATTTAATGTTCGTGTAACATTAGTGGAACCAGGTCCTTTCCGTACTTCCTTTGCTGGAGGTTCTTCCAAATCAACTGCCTTACAGATGGACGAATATGAAGCCACTGCAGGAACATTCCGCAAAGCGATGAATGCCAGAAATGGAAATCAACCGGGTGATCCTTCAAAAGCTGCTAAAGTAATGATCGCCGCAGTTAATAGTAATCATCCACCTTTACGTTTACCATTGGGAAAACCTGCTTTCGATGCCATCCGTGGAAAAATGAAAAGTGTGGAACAAGACTTGGAAATCTGGGAAGAAATGGGAACTAATACGGATTTCGAATAAACAACAATCTGATCAACCAAGTTCTGTAAGTGGATCCCAATACACTTCTTTAAAATTGAGGATCTGATCATTTTCCACTTGCACTCCTTCTTTTTCTAGTAGATTCTGCATCACAGTAGGACCACCAAAATGATGCTTGCCTGTTAGGAGTCCGTTGCGATTAACAACACGCTGTGCAGGGACTTTAGGCTTTACACCATGCGCGCCATTCATCGCCCAACCAACCATTCGCGAAGAGCCTGCTGCTCCTAAGTATTTTGCAATAGCTCCATAAGAAGTTACTCGCCCCTTCGGAATTAGTCGAACCACGGCATACACGTCTTCAAAAAAAGTAAAATCTTTTTTTCCTGCTGGAGGCTTATCCTTTTTAAAATGAGACGTGCTTTTCATGGTGAAACAATGATTTACAAAGGTCATATTATTAAGGATATTTCAAAATGAAAAATCTGTTCTCTTAAAAAAATGCATTTGCACTTGATAGAGAATTCTAGCTCTTTTATTTTTGAAATGGAAAGCATCAAAACCTCTGATCCCTATCCACTATTATAATTAAATTTTATTGATGTACTTTGAATTAATGAAGATAGTTTTTGCCAACCACATCGTCTTGAAAATAATTTGGCGTTTATGTAAAATTTTTGATAGAATGGAATATTTTTAGGATGAAAGGATTATTTAACTTCGAGATTTTCGATCCCTTTTTGTGAAAAAATGACCACCTTTAACCTCTGTAATTGCATGATAGAATCACCTAACGAAGTCTCATTCGATTTATGATTTGGTACTCCTTATATGTCAGAAGTTTTGCAGATACCAATGGTGATGGAATTGGTGATCTGAGAGGTGTGATCGAGAAATTAGAATACCTCCAAGCACTCGGTATTGAAGGGATTTGGCTCTTGCCCATTCATCCTTCTCCATCCTATCATAAATATGATGTGGTGGATTATCGTGGCATCGATCCGGAATATGGAACGATGGATGATTTTGATGAATTGCTCAATAAAGCACATCAAATCGGTATAAAAATAATTATCGACCTCGTTGTAAATCACACCAGCGAACAGCATCCTTGGTTTAAAGAAGCTATCAAAAGTAGAGACTCCTATTTCCGAAATTGGTATGTGTGGAAAATAGTGAATGCAATTCCAGTGGACGACCTAAAAAATTGGTACGATCCTATGGATGGTCCTCGTGATGAATTTTATTATGGACTTTTCTGGAGCGGAATGCCGGATCTTAATTTTGATCATCCTCCTGTAAGAAATGAGATCAGAGAAATCGCAACGTTTTGGTTAAATAAAGGTATTGATGGATTTCGTTTAGATGCTGCGATGCATATTTTTCCTCCCGGAAGAGAAACTGATAATTATCTCTGGTGGCAGGAATTCAGAGCCCATGTAGAGTCTATTAATCCGGAAGCTGTTCTTATTGGTGAAATCACAGCAAGCTGTGGTAACATCGCTCCATATTTAAAAAACGGTTTGCATGCTGCTTTTAATTTTGAATTAGCAGAACATATTTTACAAGTGGTTATTACGGAGCATCAAGATTGCTTGGCAGATTGGCTCAAAGGCATTCATAATTATTATCAGGAAATAGATGCTCATTCTTTTGATGCTATCTTCTTAAGTAATCATGATCAAGATCGGGTTGCTTCCCGCTTACATCATGACAGTAGAAAAATTAAATTAGCTGCTGCTATTTTACTTACGCTGCCCGGACAACCTTTTCTGTATTACGGAGAAGAATTAGGCATGGGCGGCATGAAACCCGATGAACATATTCGTGAACCTTTTCCCTGGGATGAATCTAACAAAGATCCCTTACAAACCCATTGGATTAATTCCGAATATTCCAATGCGCAGCATACTGATGATTTGATGGAACAACTACAAGATCCTTCTTCCATTTTTAACCACTATTGCCTATTGATTGCAGTAAGAAAATCAAATTCGGTGTTGACTAAGGGAGAAATCGGACTCGTAAATTGCAATGAAACTAGTGTGCTTATGTTCACGAGAGAATATCAAGGAGAAAAAATTTTGATTTTGCATAATTTATTGAGTACCGATGTTCTTCTCAAAAACGAAGATGATCCGCTAATACATTTCGAACTCTTGCATGAAACACATCCCGATTGCGAAGCCGATGCGCATCAGTTTAAACTAGCTCCCTACGCATCTATGATCCTAAAAGCAATTCCTTCTATCTAAAAAAACAACGTCGAATTTACCCTTATTCCGCACCATTTTCGATAAAACCTTCGGGTTTCAATTCCCGCTAGACTAAGTTTCTCGAAAAATGTATTCCTGATTTAATAATCCAGAATTCCGATTACGCCTTTTCAATGTATCTTTGCACCTCTTTATTCCAATTATGCAGATTAAAATAACCCTCCCGGATCAATCCGTTCGTGAATATCCACAAGGCACAACCGCCATGGATATCGCGAAGTCTATCAGCGAAGGGCTCGCCAGAAATGTACTTGCCGCCAAAATCAATGGTGAAGTGCGTGATGCCAGTCGCCCCATCGAACAAGATTCAGCATTGCAATTGCTGACGTGGAACGATGCGGAAGGGAAAAATACGATGTGGCATTCTTCGGCTCACTTGATGGCAGAGGCGCTGGAGTTTTATTACCCGGGAATTAAATTCTGGGTGGGACCTCCTTTGTCAAATGGGTTTTACTATGATGTCGATATGGGCGATCAGGTATTTAGCTCGGAAGATCTGAAGAAGATCGAAGATAAAATGACTGAACTGGCGAAACAGAACAACCCCTTCATCCGCAAGGAAATGTCGAAGGCCGATGCTCTAGCCTACTGGACCGAACGCAATGATGAATACAAACTCGATCTGCTGAGTAACCTCGAAGATGGAACTATCACTTTTTACTCTCAAGGAAATTTCACCGACCTCTGTCGCGGACCCCACATTCCGTCTACCGGAACTATCAAAGCGATTAAGCTTACCAATGTAGCTGGAGCTTACTGGAAAAACGATTCCAATAACCGTCAGCTGACCCGCATTTATGGTATCACCTTTCCAAAAAAATCGGAACTGGATGAATACCTTAATATGCTTGAAGAAGCCAAAAAACGTGATCATCGTAAAATCGGGAAGGATATGGAAATCTTCACCTTCGATGATGATGTAGGTCCGGGTTTACCACTTTGGCTGCCAAATGGTGCCGTAATTATTGAAGAACTGGAACGTCTTGCCAAAAAAACTGAGCAAGATGCTGGCTATAGCCGTGTGCGTACTCCGCATTTGGCAAAAGAAAGTATGTACATTACCAGCGGGCATCTCCCGTATTACGAGGACAGTATGTATCCTGCGATCAATTTCGATGGGGAGAAATACTATCTCAAAGCGATGAATTGCCCGCATCACCATAAAATTTTCAAGGAATTAAATCCGAGTTACCGAGATCTTCCAATACGCTTGGCGGAATATGGAACGTGTTATCGCTATGAACAAAGTGGGGAGTTATTTGGGTTGATGCGCGTACGCATGTTGCAAATGAATGATGCACATATTTACTGCACAGAAGATCAGTTCACTGAAGAGTTTAATGCAGTAAACGATATGTACCTCAAGTACTTCCGAATTTTCGGTATCGATAAATATGTCATGAGGTTCTCGACTCACGCTCCTGAAAAGCTGGGAAAAAAATATGTTGACAATCCTGAACTCTGGAAAAAAACAGAGGACATGGTGCGCAAAGTGCTTGTCGATTCTAAGATTCCATTTGTGGAAATTCCAGATGAAGCCGCGTTCTACGGGCCAAAGATTGATGTTCAAGTATGGAGTGCGATAGGAAGAGAGTTTACACTGGCAACCAATCAAGTAGACTTTGCTGTACCTGCACGTTTCGGACTCGCATTCCGGAATTCTAAGAATGAAATGGAAACGCCTTTGTGTATTCACAGAGCCCCATTGGGAACGCATGAACGCTTCATCGGATTTTTGTTGGAGCACTATGCCGGAAACCTGCCTTTATGGTTATCACCAAAGCAAGTGGCTATCCTTCCTATCTCTGATAAGTTCAACGGATATGCGAAAAAAGTTTCACAATTACTTATAAATTCCGATATTCGCGGGCTCGTTGACGACCGGGACGAGAAGATCGGCAAAAAAATACGTGATTCCGAGCTCAAAAAGATCCCTTACATGTTGATTGTAGGAGAAAAAGAAGAGCTAGAAAACACCATTTCGATCAGGGAACATGGCAAGGGAGATCAGGGAAGCTTAGGCATTCAAGACTTCATCGACAAAGTAACCACCGAGATCAAAGGCATGTTAAGTGTATGATCGTCAAGAAAATAAGTGTAAATACAAAAACCAAAAGGAGGCACCATAGCAACTTTTCCTAATTCTCGTCCTAACTTCGGACGAGGCCGCATGCCGGTAAAAAGAGAACCGGAACATAAAATCAATGACAAGATCCGGGCAACTAAAGTCCGTCTCGTAGGAGATGGCATTGAACCCGTTGTTGTAAGTATTGAGGAAGCACTTCGCATCGCCGAAGAGAAAGGTTTAGATCTGGTAGAAATTGCAGCACAGGCAGATCCGCCCGTGTGTAAGATCGTTGATTACCAGAAATTCCTTTATGAGCGCAAGAAAAAGGAAAAGGAAACCAAGGCAAAAGCCGCCAAGCAGGTATTAAAAGAAATCAGATTCGGTCCGAGTACGGATGAACATGATTTCAACTTCAAAGTAAAACATGCGATGAAGTTCCTGGAAGAAGGCGCCAAAGTAAAAGCTTATGTGCATTTCAGAGGAAGAACTATTGCCTACAAAGAACGCGGAGAAATTATCCTCCTGAAATTTGCACAGGCACTAGAAGAATGGGGAAAAGTAGAGATGCTCCCAAAGCTTGAAGGAAACAGGATGTTCATTCACCTTGCTCCTCTTCCCAACCTGAAGAAAGCCGTTAAAGTGAATAAAACTGCGGAAGAAAAAGCCGAAGACATCAAACTCGAAAAGCGCTTGAATGAAGTAGCTGCTGACGATACCGATGAGGCTCCAGAAACCGAACAATAAATTGAATTCAGGATTTACGATTAAATACTTACGATAATGCCAAAAATGAAAACTAACTCCAGTGCCAAGAAGCGCTTCAAGCTGACGGGTACAGGAAAAATCAAGCGTAAACACGCTTACAAACGTCACATCCTCACGAAAAAGGATACTGACCGCAAGCGTCGTTTAACTACAGCAGGACTTGTACATGAAACTGATGAGTTCCGTGTAAAAAGAATGTTGGGAGTAGCATAAGCTACTGATTCTTCCGCCTTATTAATCAGGTTCAACGATTAACCACAAAATTCTAACCGGTACTTAGCTCCGAAGAGTATCCACCGCGATACCGCTAACTCCAAAAACGAGACAAAATGCCACGTTCAGTCAATCATGCCGCCTCGAAGGCGAAAAGAAAAAAAGTATTAAAACTTGCCAAAGGTAACTGGGGTGCACGTTCCAATGTATGGACGGTAGCCAAGAACACCGTAGAAAAAGGATTACAGTACGCTTACCGCGACCGTAAAACCAAGAAACGCAACTTCCGCGCATTGTGGATCCAGCGTATCAATGCAGCAGCCCGCGAACATGGGATGTCCTACTCCGTATTCATGGGAGCAATACACAAAAGCAATATCGATCTGAACCGTAAAACGCTTGCCGATTTAGCCATGAACAATCCGGAAGCATTTGAAGCAGTCCTCAAGTCGATCAAATAATAATTCACTCCGGTGAATCAAAGGGAGCCCAAAAGGCTCCCTTTTTTATTTAATGGTTTTTTTCGAGTACTTTTTTAAGGGTTTACTGAAAACCATTCGGTTCATTAATTCAAATTAAACACCAGTAAATTAATATCTCTTTTTTGGATGAAGGCCATGACCGTAAAACGCGTCATGGGGCTATCCATTCCTACTCCTCGCGCCCCTTCGTGGCCCTGCGGGGTATCCATTACTATCCCTGCCGCAGAATGTATATTAAATCAATCCAAAGTCAATCCCGGGACCCGCAAACCAAAATAACTATAACCATATTAAATCTATACCTATTTAAAGGTTAATAGAGATTAATATAGTACATTTAACATTAATTTCAGCCTTCATTTCCAAAACTTTTGCCTACCACTCCTATCTCCAACCCAGCCTTACAACAACCACCAAAATATACATACACCTTTTAACGAGCTATACTATATCTGAAACCAACTATCGCATATACCCACACAAATTTGTTGGATAACCGAAATATGATAGCGAGTATAAGAGAGTTACAAGCAAGCCTAACAGACGACACAACAACGAAAAAACAGACACTATAAACATAAAATGAAACGCTAATTTTGACAGATTACCAAAGACATTCAGACCATATTGCAACTGGACAGCATCTGAGCCGACACTCAATGCCGACCCTTCTGTATTTTTTATTTTACCCACCGCACATTTTTTTTAATTCAATTTTAGCCAGCCGCACATTTGGCACATTTGCTTTTGCCCCGACACACAAAGCCAACGCTGCGGCAAAAGCAAAAGAGCCAAATCGCCAACCACACAGAATGACATTTGTACCAATAACAAGCCTTTTTTTACGTATTTTGACAATCTCAATTTCAACAAGTAATTGAAAAAATTAGCAGACATACCAGACATTGACAAACCACGGGAGAAGTTAGCTCATCGTGGCGTTCAGTCATTGTCAAGCCACGAATTGCTGATGGTTTTGTTAGGTAGCGGGCTACCTGGCAGGGATGTTTCAGCATTGGCGACAGACATTTTAAAAGTGATTGAAGCCGAAAAAGAGAACATCACTTTAGAAAAACTCACAAACATCAAAGGCATTGGTAAAGCCAAAGCGGGACAAATACTTTCAGCATTTGAATTAGCCAAACGCTATTTGATTAAAGACGAAAAGAAAATCCGAAACACAGAAGACATACTTTCACTGGTGCAAGACATCCGAGATAAAAAGCAAGAACACTTTCTCACAATCACTTTGACAGGAGCATCAGCACTGATTGAAAAACGGGAAGTGTTTAAAGGAACTGTAAATTACAGCATGGTGCATCCAAGAGAAATTTTTGCTGATGCTATTTCCGACAGAGCAGCTGGAATAATTTTCGTTCATAACCATCCAGCCGATGATGCTAAACCGTCAGAAGCAGACATAAAATTAACCCATCAACTTTGCGAAGCCGCAAAGTTGATGGGTATTCACGTAATTGACCATATTATTGTAACAAAAAATAATTATTTCAGCTTTCAAGCTGAAGGAATTTTGAACAAATAAATAAAGATGAAGTTAAGCAAACAAGAAATAGAAGACCTGATAGACCGCTTACAAAAAGGCGAAGTACTACCAGACGATTACAAATACAAATTGTTTCCCGTAAAGCAAAAGGAGTATGAATTAGTTTATGGGGGGAAAATGCGAAGAGAGGATATTTTAGCCAATGAAGACGGAGTTTTTCCTGTACCTTTTCAAGTTGCTAAAATTTTCAACGGTCATCGTGAGCAATGGAAAGACGGATGGAAAAACATTATCGCATTTGGTGATAATTTACAATTTCTCAAAACTTTATATGAAAATAAAGATGCCGCTATTAAAAACAAAGTCAAAGGAAAAATCAAACTAATATATATTGACCCACCTTTTGGAACAGGCGATGTGTATGAAGGCAACAAGGGCCAAAAAGGATATACGGCAAAAAGTAAAGGAGCTGAATTTGTTGAATTTATCAGAAGAAGGATAATTATAGCAAAGGAAATTTTAGATGATGATGGCGTAATAATGGTAAGACAGGGTTACAACTTCGGGCATTATATAAAAATTGTGCTTGACGAAATATTTGGCAAATCAAATTTTGTAAATGAAATACTAGTTAACAGAGGTAAACAGAGATTAGGAGGGACAAAAAAATATAGCACAGCAACAGATACTGTATATATTTATTCAAAAACGGAAAGCTATCAGTTTTTTGGTTTCAAAAGACCAAGATATAAAGGCGAAGCCAAAGGGACTAATATGCTAATGAAAGGTGATCGAAACCCTCCAGAACGTATATTTCTTGACCCTGATGGAAGAAAAGTAACACTATTACCACCACCAAACTCACATTGGAAATTTATACAGCCAAAAATTGACATATTGTATCAAAAGGGTGTTATGTATTTAGCACAAAGTCAGAAAGGTTTGAAATCAGGAATTGTAAAGATTGAAAAGAATGGAAAAAGAACTCCAGTTGATTATGTGCCAAGTTTCAGATTCGATGATGATAAAACA
The DNA here is from genome assembly GCA_038320345.1 of Bacteroidia bacterium. GTDB lineage: Bacteria > Bacteroidota > Bacteroidia > AKYH767-A > OLB10 > JBBQED01. The sequence continues at coordinate 9,750 of JBBQED010000013.1, read as the reverse complement.
ATTGATGCAAATTGGACAGACATTTCAGGATATGACCAACTAACAGGTTACCCAACAGAAAATTCGGAGCCACTTCTTGAAAGGGTTATAAAAACGGCAACTAAAGAGGGTGATATTGTTTTAGATTTTTTTGGTGGCTCAGGAACAACAGCAGCTGTTGCTGAAAAATTAAATCGAAAATGGATTACTTGTGACATTGGTAAGCTTGCTTTTTACACAATTCAAAAACGATTATTAAATATTGAAAGTAGCAAATCAATAGATAATCCAAAAGTGCAATATAGTAAACCGGCTAAAAGCTTTGTTTCATTAAACACTGGTCATTATGACCTTGAACAAATCTTTGACTTAAAGAATCAAGAGTATTCTGATTTTGTTATGAACTTATTTGAAGTTGAGCAAAAGAAAAAAACAATAAGTGGAATTCAGATTGACGGAGAAAAGAAGGATGGTTACAATGCAATAGTTTGGCAATACTGGAAATACAAGGACAGTTTAGTTGACGAAGATTATTTGCATGACCTGCATAGCCATATTGGAGCAAAAGCGGGAAAGCGTGTTTACATTATTGCACCTGCAAGTTATGTTGACTTCATTAGCGACTATTACGAAATTGATAAGGTTCGCTACTACTTTTTAAAAGTTCCTTACCATATTATTCGTGAATTGCACAAAGTTCAATTCAAAAAATTCCGTCAGCCTCAAAGCAAAAGCAATGTAAATGACTTAGAGGATGCGATCGGTTTTCATTTCATGAGACAACCCGAAGTAAAAAGCGAATGGAAAGAGAAAAATGGTGAGTATCATGTAACCATCAAAAAATTCCTTTCAGATTTCAGTGAAGAAGATACTGAAAGAGATATGGAGAACTTTGAAAGTTTGGCAATGGTGTTAATTGATAAAAACTTTGATGGTGAAACCTTCGACATGGATACTTATTATTTTGCTGAAGACCTTTTGCCAAAAAAGAAAAAGAAAAAAGATGATGATGAAAGTGAGGACATAAAAGAAGAACTCAAACATACTAATCAAATTTCATTACCTCCTATTCCCAAAAAGGAATGTGGCAAAAAGTTAATGGTAATTTATGTTGACATCTACGGCAATGAATTTAAAGAAGAATTTAAGTTGAAATAAATGGTGCAAGAAATAAAACAATATAAAACGGCAGACCTGGTATTACAGGTTTCTAAGAACTACAATCCTGCAACACTAAATCTTGCAGCATGGGACAGGTATTTGGATATACTTTGTAGCGACCGTCAGTATCAAAAAGAAGCGATACAAAAGGCAATCATATTTTTGGCTTCGGGTATTTACAGCAATATTGAAGCATTGGTAAACGAGAATTGGTTAAACCCTAAGATGGTTGAACTAAAGAACCGTTTTCAATCAGTTACCGACTATGAACATCATTTGCAGATGAAAGGTAAACTTTCGGCAAATATTGACTTGGCAACAGGCACAGGAAAGAGTTATGTTATATACGGAATTGCACAAATGATGCTTTCACTGGGCTTTGTTGACAGAGTTTTAGTGTTGTGTCCTTCTCTCACTATCGAAGATGGATTATTGGAAAAATTTAGAAAGTTAGCTGAAGACCCCGCATTGCTAAAAGCAATTCCAGAAGAAAGCAAATTCAAAAATCCTTCAATCAAAACAGCCGATTTAACAATTAAGGAGGGCGACATTTGCGTAGAAAATATACATGCAGTTTATGAAAGAACAGGCTCGTCTATAAAAGATAGCTTTGAAAAAAATGGAGAACGAACTTTAGTTTTGAATGATGAATCACATCACATTTTTAATGTAGTTGAGGGAGTTGGTTCAGAAGCTAAGGTTTTAAAAAAGTGGAAAGATTTTCTATTGAGCAAGGAATACAACTTCAAATACATTCTTGGTTTCACAGGCACAGCATACATTAAAGACGATTATTTCAATGATGTAATTTACCGTTACTCTTTAAGGCAAGCCGTAAATGATAAGATGGTTAAAATGGTTGACTACATCAGCAAGAACGATGATGCAGAAGATGAAATAAAATTTCAGGAAATATATGATAACCATACAACAAATAAAAACACCTACCGAAAAGTAAAACCGCTAACAATTCTTATTACTAAAGACATTACAAAAGCAAAGAATTTGGCATCTGAACTTTCAGAGTTTCTTCAAAACAAAGAACACATCACAGCAGAAGAATGTGTAAATAAAGTATTGATTGTTACCTCACACAATGACCACAAAGCCAATTTAAAAAAATTAAAGGAAGTAGATAAGAAAGAGGACAGCACTGAATGGATTGTTTCTGTTTCCATGCTAACAGAAGGTTGGGATGTAAAAAATGTTTTTCAAATAGTTCCTTGGGAGGATAGGGCTTTTAATTCTAAACTATTAATTGCACAAGTATTAGGCAGAGGGTTGAGGGTTCCACCTGAATACCAAACACCACAACCAAAGGTTCGTGTTTTTAACCATGATGCTTGGAGTAGAAATATAAGAGGATTAGTAGATGAAATTTTGGAAATTGAAATGAGATTGACTTCTGCACCCATCAGAAATAGCGACAGAAAGACGTTTCATTTTGAACTACATCAGATAAACTACGAGAAAGAAGCTATTGAAAAAGAAACAACTAAAAAACATCAGGAATTTGATTATACAAAGGGCTATATTGAATTGCAATCACAAGTTGAGGAAACAGAGAAGGAATCGGAATACACAAGCTTAACGGGTGAGATAAATGCAAAAAATACCCTTATTCATTACAACACTTACACGGTTGATGAAATCGTAAACAAAATTTTTGTTGAATTAAAGTTACGTGAGTGGGAAGGAAATATTTTGAAACTTCCAACAGGGAAATATTCTAAAGAAAATCTCCCACCTAAAGATGAAATCAAGAAAATTATTCGTAACTCAATGGACAAGGTTGGCATAAAAGGCGACCGCTTAATCGAGAAGAACAAACATAAAATTGAGAGCAGTTTCAATACTCTTTTACGCAAGTCAGGAAAGACAACATTTTACCAGAAAAAAGCAAAAGACCCTTTTAAAATTAGCACAGCAGCGGTAGAGAAGGAAAGTATTGCAGTTGGAAATCTTCGCCACAACTCTACTGTATACTATTCTTCTGACTATGCAAAAGAAGTAGAAACAGAAGTTAGAGAAATATTAGATGCCGTTATTGAAGATGAAAGTTTTCCAAAAAGTGCATCAAAAGAAATCAATGCTTTTCTTTTCAAAAGTCCGATTGATTTAGTCTTCACGAAATATGAGCCAGAGAGAAAATTCATTGACCATTTATGCAAAACAGATAATGCAAAAGAAATTGAAGCATGGATGAAATCAAGAGATATGGGCTTCTACTCTATTGAATATTCAATTACATCAGTAGCGGGTAAGCACTCTAAAGTTCAAGCCTTTAACCCCGACTTTTTTATCAAAATAAAAAAGAAAGACATCACACACTTTGTAATTGTTGAAACAAAAGCAGACGGAGACATTAGTGCAGAGAACAAAGCTAAAAACAAATATGCCAAACAGCATTTTGAAAATCTTAATACTGAATTAGAAGCAAAAGGAATAAAGGAAGTTTATCACTTTCACTTTTTAAGTCCAAGCTCTTATATCGTATTCTTTGACCATTTGCGTAAAGGTCAATTATTGAAAGATGAATTCAGAAGTGAGTTAGAAGATAAACTTGAAGAAGAAAGCGAATAAAACAATCCTTTAACCAATTATAAATTAAGAATGAAACTTTGCTACATATGGATAGAAGAATATAAAGGATTTAGTAACCAAGGTTTCAACTTTGCTACTGAATACAATTTCAATTATTCCGATAAAAATTCTTTACTAACAAGAACTGAGAATAAAAAACACATAAAGAATTTTTTCGGAGATGGAATCACTGATATTATTGGAATTATAGGAAAGAACGCTTCTGGAAAAACAAATATTTTAGAGCTTATTCAGTACGTTTCAGATGGTGCAAACACGATTATCAATAAACCTTTCTTTGCTATACTTAACGATGGTAAAAATTACATTATCTATAATTACAAAATGGCTCAAATCAAAAACGATTTTGGAGCTGAATTAAAAAACTATGATGGTAAAATACCTTCTATAAATTCAATCTTTTTTTCCAATGTATTTGATGGAAGACGACATAATTTCAGCAAAAAGAATATCAATATTTCAACAAACGATATACTGAACAGCTCATTTGGTGAGAACATTAACAAGAACTATCAAAGAACAATACAGCAGCAAATAAAATTCATTAAAAGTCCACAATTCAAATTGCTTGAAGATTTAGAAAATTCAGTTGATTCAAATCAAAATCACAAACTGAAACCATCGAAGGTCATTTTAACTTCTCCCATTTGGTCAAACATTATTAATCGTATAAAAACCTTTGATGAGAGATATAAAAGGGAAACTGACACTGAAATAAGGCTAAAAGAATTTGTGCTAAGTTTTAGAAAAAAAATTACAGACAATAAGTCTTCTAATTCTATAAAATACTTCTCAGCGTTCCTTGTTTTTATTGACTTTACCTTAAATCGAGATATTTTAAATCACGTTGATGGCAAAGTTATTAAGGATAAAAAGGAGCTTCATCGAATATTAAATTCTCTATTTGAGACTACGCAATCAGACTTTAGAATTGATGATATTTTTAAGTATTTCACTGGAGACTTCGCTACTACCATAGATAAATACTGGGGCTTTTCTGAAACCTACAAATTTCTTGCAGATTTGGTAGATAGGGAATTAGGGAACCAAAGTAATTCCGAAATTAAAGAGGACATTGGCACATATGCAAATCGAAGAGTTCAATTTACTTTAGATTACAATGACAGAGTTGGCTCATTTCTTACAGGTTATTTAGAAGCAACAACAAATCAAAGTTTATCATACAGCGTTGAGTGGGCAGGCATAAGCAGCGGACACAAGGCATACATTAATTTATTTTCAAATTTCTATTCAATTGCTGGTAAGATTAAGGAGGATAATGTATTGATTTGTATTGATGAAGGCGATTTGTATTTTCATCCAAAATGGCAAACCGAATTTTTATTTAAATTGATAAACATACTCCCGAAGTTGCTTGATAAAAAATGTCAAATATTTCTTACTACACATTCGCCTTTTTTAGTTTCAGATTTACCAAAAAGCAATTTACTTTTTGTTCAGAAGAATCAAGATGGCAACCTTTCTGTTATTCCAAAAGAGCAAATTGAAGGTGAAACATTTGGTGGAAATATTGGTGAACTTTATTTAGATGCATTTTTTATGCAAGGTAGTTTAATAAGCCACTTCGCTGCTTCTAAAATTCAAGCAATAGTTGACAAAGTTAAAGACAATAAAACGCAACTAACAAATGAGGATAGAATATTGATTGATGAAATTGGCGAACAATTAATCAAATTACAAATCAAGAAAATATTAAATGATACTAATAGAGGATAATACAAATGTTGACTTAAATATTTTAGCAGAAAATCATTATACAACGCTTACTTCTGCTAGAAATAATGATAATTCTGACTTCCATACAACTAAATCTTTAATAGGAAGAATTAAGGCACAAAAAAATATTGATTCAGCTGCATTAGATACAAACAGAGTTTTGTTCTGGGATTACTTACTTAATTTAAATGAGGAGAAATTAAAATTAATTATTACATCAAGACCAATTGAATTAAAAACCTTAATTACAGAAATTACAAATTTAGTTCCTGCTAATTTCTTTTCAATAGAGACTGATTATAATTCTGCTGAACTAACTGATTTCGGAAAAATTGTTAGAGATATTTTTGACTACGAAGGATATAGAAATAGCCCTGAAAGTAAAACTAATGTAGAACATTTCAATATCAAGTTTTGCCCTTATTGTAATGAGCATTCTGTGCCAGTAATCTTAAGAACCAATAACCTTACTGGTCAACAAAAGAATGCTGCACTTTATCAGTTAGACCATTTCTATCCAAAATCAAGGCATCCATATTTGTCTGTTTCTTTTTTTAACTTAATTCCTGGTTGTTCTTCTTGTAATGCTACCCTTAAAAGAGAGAAAAAATTTGATATAGATACACACTTCAATCCATTCCATAAAAGGCTTGACGATTATCTTGTGTTTGAGATTACAGATTTACTTGCTATCCGAATTTTGGAAGTTGACATTGTTTATAGGATTAAGCAAGTACATTCAGATTTGCAATTGAAAGACTTCGAAATTATTGAACGATATAATAGAACCTATAAGTCAGTGCCTTTGGCTATAAAATCAGCATTTAAGAACCGCAGTCCGAGATATAGGCAATCTGTAATTCAACAAATTAAAAATCTTTTTCCGGTTAATAATGATGGAATAGAACGCCTATATGAAAGTTGTGGCATACCAGCAAGCAGAAATAACATAAACGACTTCCATTTAGGTAAATTAAAAAGAGACATAGCAATTCAACTGGGTATATTAAATAATCCTTAACAGTATGAACAGAAAAATCCATCACACAGGTGTAAGCACATTTGCAAGCCGCACAACTTGTCCCGCCATCGCGGGAAGCCCAAGCACAGACCAAAGCTTGCAAAAGAGCTTCCACCTCTCCCACGCAGACAAAATTGAATTAAAAAAAATCTCCTTCCCTTCTGAAAATAAAAAATACGCAACCGCACAACCCGACACAACAAAGACAATGAAACGCAGTATTGACAATGGTTTTCAGACACAGGAGAAAGAAGGCCAGCTTATAACAGCACCTACAAAAAATTGGCGGTTCAGTGCTTCGTATGACAGTTTTGTGGTTAATCAAACATTCGTTCTTCGTATGAACATTTGTGGTGAAAATCGCCAACTTCTTGTAGCTGCAAAACGTCAGTCTGTCTTAAAACTAACTTTTTAATGATTCGTATTCGCACTCCCCTCTTTGTAAAATTTCATTTAAGCAATTCTCAGCCTGTTCATTTTAGTAATTAGACAGACTGACGTTAGCTGTAATGCTATGGCGGCAGTGCTAACTTTAAACATTCTGCAAGAAATGAATAGACAGACAAACAAAAACCAAAAGACAACCTGACATGGCAAGTGTTGACGCATATATTTATATAATCATTGGATTGCTTGGTGTAGCATATCCAATACTTCTTCAGGTAATTGCACGACTTGACGAAAAATATTCATCAGATAAGATTGTAGAACTTTTTGACCAAGAATGGGAAAGCAAAGCATTTCCTTACACTTTATATTCCTCTTTGATATTTATAGTTATCTGGTCATTAAAACTTCCACCTTTAATAAAGATAGACCGCTTTGATTTCTTTATTGAGAATTCAGCATCATTACTTGTTGCCTTCAATGCAATTCTACTTGTGATTTTCTTTTTCTTCTTCGTTAGGAAAATTCTCATTTACTACACCCTGACCAAATTCATTCCTTATCTAATTCAGAAGCATGAAGAAAACTGAACCTGATTTAAAATATTTTTCAGCGTTGTCTGATTTGCTTTTGCAATCAATAAAAACCCAACAGACAACCTATTCAAGAACTCTTTCTGACTTTTTTTATACAGCATTTAGAAAAGTTCGTGATAAGTTCACGAATGAACCAGTCGTTTATCCAGAATTGTATTATGAAACCGTTTATAGAGCAATTGAAGAGTTAGCAATCCTCAAGGAAAAGAGAAATTATTTATTGGAGCACCGAACCTCAGGAGGAATTTGGTTGCTTGGTGAAATGCAGGGCAAAGAAATTTCTGAGACCACTTATGCTTGGCTTTGGAGAAATCTACTTCTTGCAGTTAGGTATCAGCAAGACGATTTGATTGTGAATCATTGGGAAACTTGTCATCAATACTACTCTTACAGTATGCCTTACATTTATCAAGAGTATGACAACACAGCAAACAATTTTCAAGTCAGCAACCAAGCGGCAATTGATAAACGAAAAACTGAACGCCAAAAATTCATTGAATTTCATTATGCTTTAGGTGGCTTGCTTACATACAAAGAAAGATATGCTTCTATCAAGCGCCTTTTCAATCATACTCAAAGCCAACCACCGAAATATGAACTGCTGCCTGAATCAATGCAAGAGATTTTCAAGTTTTATTCTGATGTAAGAGACCCTTACGAAAGAAAATATACTTGGATTTCACATCAATATCCTTTCCCTGAGTTAAGTGGACTTAATGCAGATTATGTAATCAAGAAATGGATAATGTCATACATGGCAATTTTATTTTTAAGGCAATGGACTATTTATCCTTATCTCATGACAATGAGACCGCTTGACTTTCCACCAACACCACCAACACAAGGAGAAATTAAACAGTGGATTGACGGACTGGACTTTTTTAAAAAGTTGGTAAGTGAACATTTGCAGAATAATGAATTGCTCAAAACTTTGAATCTTGACTTTATCACACCTGCATGGTGCGAAGAAAATCAAAAGCCATATCCGATAACTTTTATAGAAACTTTCAAATCAAATCTTGAAAGTGCTTATTACATAAATGCTCTGACTTTGCAAATATCAAATGAAAAAGTATTGCAGTTTGAAAACGCAACCAAAACAATAGTTGAATCAGCAATTGAGAAATTACAACCAATCAGCAACAGCACACCAATACAAGATGCTAACTCCGACAAATGGTATATAAACGGACAAAGAATGCTACAAGATAAAGATGCCTTCTCTGAAAATCCCGAAGTGCATCATATGCAGTTTGATTCCTTTTTAGCATCCGTTGTTTCAAGAAGTTTGAACGATGGCTTAGGCGAAATCTTCTTTCGTAAAGTATCTAAATCATATTTACTAAAGCCCGAAGATTTTTTCAAGGCAATTGACAAACTTGCAATTGATGAGAGTTTTGTAATTGTAAACTTCGGAATAAACTTAGATTACTTTATCACACAATTAAAAGTTTCTGAATTATCTAAAGACAAGTATAAGAACACTAACATTTATTCTTTCAATGGCTCACAAATAGTACGGGATTCATTGTTTGTTTTGAAACAATCTGATTTGCCAAACATTTCAACAAGACCAATTGATGCGGACATTATCGCAAAATATTCTTTAAAGAAAATTAGTGAGACTATAAATTTACATTCATCAATAATTGATTTGAACAACACATCAGAAGAAGTTTTCAATGAAAATAAACAAGACAAATCAGACGATGAATTAAGAAAATCAGTTTTAATGTCTATCATAATCTCAACAGAGTTCAAGTGGGAAAAGAACATTGAGGTAATTCAGGTGAGACAGTATTCAGAATTTTTCCAAAAGGGAATTGCAAATAAATTAGAAGATGTTAAACCGACCATTAAAGATAAGTCCAGCAACTAACACAACAATGAAAGTAAATCGCTTCGGACAAAGTGTGTGTGGACTTGAAACAGTGGTGCTTCATGGACAGAACAGCACTACAGCTAACAGGCGTTTGGCAAAAGTGGCGGTTCAGTGCTCCGCAGACACATTTGTGGTTAATTAAAGTTTTGACTTGTCCTGAAAAAAGTTTACAGTTTATTTAGTTAATCCTGACCTTAGTTTACAGTTTATTGTTAGTCCTGTTCTGGGCTTACAATAGTAGTCTTTTTTCGGTAATAATTCTTCCATAATTTTTCTGATTGAATTTTAATTTTTGATTGATGAATTTGATTCGGTGTAAAGTTACTGATGCTCATATGCGGTCTTTCGGTGTTGTAAAGTTCAATAACAGCTTTCAATAACTC
>JBBQED010000012.1:0-92601 GCA_038320345.1 Bacteroidia bacterium | reverse complement strand
AACAAGGTGCTGCTATTGAAGGAAACAACATGAAAGAAATTAGCCTCGATCAACTCGCGGGTGGTATCTACATGGTGGTTCTTGAATCAAATGGCGTTACTCAACAAGTTCGTTTAGTGGTTGAATAAACCTTCTGAATTCTTTTAAAGAAAAGCCTCGACAGCAATGTCGGGGCTTTTCTCTTTTAACGGCACTTTTCTGCTTAAAGCGCATTAAATCATAACCACAAATTCAACCGGGGGATCAATATTCTTGGAGAATGACACTTTTTATTGAAAAAGGTATTCAGAAGGAGTTCATCATTGAAGGTTGGTAGTAGTATTTTTCATAGTTTTAATCGGCTCACCCATGAAAACCGCTCATATACGGAAATCCGCTACAGTAAAGGAAAAAACAATTGAAAATGCTTGCATTTCTCAGAAAATGTCCTATATTTGCAAGGTATTTATATCCACAAATCAGAAATCCCATTCTCATGAAAAACATACTCACAAAATCTCTTCCGCTTGTTGCAATGTTCGTAGTGGCTTCGATTCCACTGTTTGCTCAGAATTGCAACCCAAACATCCCAATTGATGGGGGTCTCAGTGCATTGTTAATCGCAGGGGCTGGTTATGGAGTAAAAAAACTTGCAAACAAAAACAAAGAGAAATAATTTATTGTTTCTACTAAAAATTTAAACGGTTAGCACCTTCGCTAGCCGTTTTTTTTGTTTTATAGGCAACCTCTGTATTTCCAATTACGTAAAAAAACAAATGTGCAATACCTATTTTTGATTCACTATGAACACACCGAATGATTCTGTTTCAGTGAAAAAGAAAGATGCCAATAAGAAAGTAATCCGTTTCGTTGTGGTTGCTTTTATCTTGTATATGGTATGGTTTATTGGCTACGATTATATTATCGCACCGGATGGCCGTTTGGATGCTTGGTTGAATGAAAGAGTTGCTGTACACTCTTCATGGCTCCTCAACTTATTAGGCTATTCCGCTGATACTATTCCAGGGGTGAAGCAAACAATAGTTAGAATAGATCAAACAGGAATGGTAGGTGTTGGAAACCCTTGTAATGGAATGGAACTCTTTGCACTCTTTGCTGGATTCATTCTATGCTTTCCTGGTAACTGGAAAACAAAAGCTTGGTTTGTACCTGCTGGAATCTTATTAATTCATTTGATTAATGTTATACGTGCTGCTGCTCTTGCATTGAATCAATTGCACAATCCTGCAAGTCTAGAATTCAATCATCATTATACTTTTACGATTATCGTTTATGCATGTATCTTCGGAATCTGGATGCTATGGGTGAATAAATTTTCAGGCACTAAAACCACATAGCTTAAATGTCGATGAAAATATTTCGCGCTATTGCAATTCTATTTTGCATAATACTGCTAATATGGTTGGGATTTATGCGCGAACGTCACCTGCTGGTTTTTAACATTCATGATTATTTTCATTTCATCAATAAATATCCTCGTATTGCTGCTACTGATTTCAAAAGAGAACTCGGTGGTTTGTTCGGATTAAATCTATCCCCGAAATTACAATCCTCTTTGTTCTATAGTTTACTCTTCACGGCGATTTCAACAGCGGTCATTCAGCTCGGATTTCGAAATGTATTTTACACAAAATTAACGGGAGTGCTTTATCTCTCCTATATCCTATTATGTTTTATTTTGATCATGTTAGGAAATGCAGGTTTCCAATACCATTTAAGTTTCGGACTTTCACATTATTTGGAAGATCTGTTTTTATCTCCCTTTATCCTCATGATCCTAGCCGCCTTATTTGTATTTGCTGAAAAGCTTGGCTGGCATATCGAAAAATAAAAATACTTCTGCTTACAAAAATACTTTCTGAATATTGATTATTCATCAGAAGGACAAGATGTGTATTCAGGAAATTTTTGCAGGACTCTTTAAAACGGAATACCTCCGGAATTAATTACTTCTTGCTTTGCGGATTACGATAGAATAAAAAATACTAAAGAAGTATTTGCAATCCGTTAACAGTGGACTCTTTTCATAAGAACGCAGGTAACGTAATTCTGATTCAATAATTTCTTCCAGAGTTCTTGGCATATCTACATAGAACGGAGGAAGTAATCCAGGCTTAGAAAAGATTCGTTTCTCTTGCAATTCTTTTGAATACAGGGAATAGTAATGTCGGCTCAGTGGACGAACTCCAACAATTTTGATATCCCCTTTAAAGAGATTGATGATCATGGGTAATTCGTCGAGCCAGAATTTCCTTAAAAATTGACCCCATGCAGTAACTCTGAAATCATCAGCAAACTTTCCTCCCTCTGCAAGTTTGTTCTGCTCGTAAATATATTCTTGCAAATACTCAGCAAAAGGATACATAGTACGGAACTTAAACACTTTTATAAGTTTTCCATCTTTTCCAATCCTATTCATGGCGAATAATGGACCGTAGGAAGGATTCAAATCATAGAAAGGTGCTTTTTCTTTTCTTCCAACAAAATAAGTGAGGTTATCAATTACTTTAACATCTACAATTCTGAAACCACAAGAAACCAAACGTCCCAAAGTTTCAGCTTTCGACATTACACGATTCCTTCCATTGGTAACAAAGAAATAAACTTTTTTAAAGAAAGGTAGTTTTGGAAAGACACGCTTAAAAATAAAATCGAAAAAGAAATACAAATGAGCGATACCAGGAAAAAATTTACTTAATAATCTTTTTCTGCGTTGCTCTTGTGTTTCAACAATACCAATATAATAACCTCCCATGGGAAGTTTCTCATTTACGGCTTCCTGAAATTTATTTACGAAACGTATGTCATTTACTTTTTTCAGATTAACAATTGCACTACTGGAATTCTCATCAACATTTTTAACGTTGAATGCCGTCGTCGTCATTAACACTCTGGTTGCCGAAGCAGAGAGGTTAATATACTTGGAGAGGAATTGCTTAACCTCTGGCTGAATTTCTTGTAGTAATGCTTTTTTCATACTTAACCTGGTGTGATACCTAATTTAGGCTATCACATCACTAAACATTCTTTTATTCTGCTAAGTGAAAATAGATCTGGGTGAATCCCAATATTTAGAAGGTAAAGACTGACACGACTATCTTTTACCTACTTGCTATTCGTAAACTTACAAAGATTAACCATGCTTGTCAAGTCTTTTTATTAACAAAATTGCTTCAAGGGTTAATTAATGGACTTGAAATAATAAATAAGTTTATACACACTTGAAAATCAATACTTTAATATATAAATAAAAAGTAATTTGAAAAAGAAAATAAGCCAGAAATCTTACATTTCGCAGATTAGAAAAAGTGGAAAATCATATTGATCCCATAAACCACCAATCCTAACCCTGAAAGCCGGTTTAACCACAACAAAAAGCCAGGTTTAATTAGTTCTTTCAATCGAGAAGCTAGAAACGCTTTTAATAAATCGGTAATGAGCACCGTGGCAAGTGCAGAAGAAAAAAATATAACGGTATGGCTAGCCGTATAGTGAACTTTTGCAGCTAGTGATCCAGCAACACCGAGCCAGAAAAGTAAAACAAATGGATTGAGCATATTCATCATAAATCCTTTCGCAGTATCGATCAACATCGTTTTTGAATCGTCTGGTAGTTCTAATGCTTCCACAGCAATCGCAGGTTTTTTGAAGAAGTTCACTAGCCCAAAGCCAATCAATAATGAACCTCCTGCAATTCCAAACCACGATGTATTATGTTGTACAAGTCCGATGGCTGTACTACTGAAATAGGCAATTAAAATATACACCGCATCACTCAACATTACCCCAACCGCCAGATAAGCGGCAGGTACAAATCCTTTTTTTAGACTTGTATTCAAAAGCATGAAAAATACAGGACCTACCAAAAAGGCTAAAACGAGTCCTAATGAAGCACCTGATACTATCGGTTCGATCATTTTTTGAATTTATCTGGTCTAAAATAGATAATCAAAAGGAGAGCTGACTGCTATGTGACCATTAAAGCCATCACTAAGTCATTTTACTTCATAAATCCTTCAACAATGGAGGCTCAATTCGAATGAACATTGTATTTTTACATCGTTCCTATGAATAAGCACTCAAGATTTTTAACCATAATTTACGGACTCCTTTTTTTCATTACACTTTCAGGATGTAATAATGATTTGGATCTGATCGATGATTACAGGGAAACACCTGTGATTTATGGTGTGCTAAATCCTACCGATTCTACGCAGTATATTAGAGTTCAACGTGCTTATCTTGGACCAGGCAATGCCCTATTAATGGCACAAGTAACTGATAGTATTTACTATGATACCAATTTAATCTCGGTAAGTATCGAACGTTATAAAAACGCAACGCTGGATACAACATGGGTGTTACATCCAACCACTTCCATCAATAAGGAGGAAGGACTCTTTGTTGATGCTCCTCATCTACTTTACTACACTGATAAATGCAGACCAAAAGAAGGTGAAGATTTTAAATTAGTCTTTAAGAATAATGCAACGGGTAAAGAGATTCTTGGTACAACTAAAATCATCAATCCTCCAACTCAGCTAACACTAGCCGCAGCTTTTAATATTAATCTTGCTAATGAAGCGCCGTATACCATTAAAATTAAAACTTCTAGAAATGCAAAAATGTATGGATTAGAAGTTAGAGTGAAATACTTAGAAAGAAAATTAACTCAGAATTTTTATACCCAGAAAACGGTAACACTCCAGCTTCCAACTCAACTGAGTGTTGGTATTGCTGGTGGTGAAAACATGAGTTTTCTAGTGCCTGGGAACGATGTCTATCAATTGCTAGGTAACAAAGTTCCTATCGATGCCAGTGTTGAGCGACCAGGAAGTGCGGTTCGCATTGATTTTAGATTTTTAATTGCCACCCAAGAATTTTACACTTATTACATTGTTAATCAACCCAATACTGCTTCCGCCAGTATTCCCGATTTTACTACATTGAGTGATGGAAAAGGAATTTTTACTTGTAGGTTAGACACCCTTTTGAAGGATTATAGTTTGAATTCGGCATCGATTGATTCATTAGTATTTGGAAAATTCTGCCCCGACAGATTTAATTAAAAGCGACTTTTTGTCACCCTGTCAGTCATTCTACTTTAAAACTTCCTGAAACCTGTCAATCTATCCATAGAATTCCGGATGGCATAGTGCTTGATTAGAGCAGAAAACAAATAAGAAAAACACAATTCACATGAGAAAAGTTATCGGAATCGACCTCGGAACAACCAATTCCTGTGTTGCCGTTATGGAAGGTAATGAGCCGGTGGTCATCCCCAACAGCGAGGGACGTCGTACAACCCCTTCAATGGTTGCTTTCATTAAAGACGGAGAACGCAAAGTTGGAGACCCTGCAAAACGTCAGGCGATTACCAATCCAAGACATACCATTGCATCCATTAAGCGATTTATGGGTGAATCATTTGATAAAGTATCTACTGAAATTTCAAGGATGCCTTATGAAGTAATTCGTGGCGACAACAATACCCCACGCGTAAAAATCAATGACAGGATGTATACTCCGCAGGAAATTTCTGCGATCATCCTGCAGAAAATGAAAAAAACAGCTGAGGATTATCTCGGTCATGAAGTAACAGAAGCAGTAGTTACGGTTCCTGCATATTTCAATGATGCACAACGTCAGGCTACCAAAGAAGCGGGTGAAATCGCTGGACTAAAAGTATTACGGATTATCAACGAGCCAACAGCTGCCGCTTTAGCATATGGTCTCGATAAAAATCACAAAGACAACAAAATTGCAGTATTCGATTTAGGCGGAGGAACTTTTGATATCTCCGTATTGGAATTAGGTGATGGAGTTTTTGAAGTAAAATCTACCAATGGCGATACCCATTTAGGTGGTGATGATTTCGATCAAGTAATCATTGATTGGTTAGCAGAAGAATTTAAAAGTGATGAAGGTATCGATCTGAGAAAAGATCCGATGGCGATGCAACGTTTGAAAGAAGCTGCTGAAAAAGCGAAAATCGAATTATCGAGTTCGTCACAAACGGAAATCAATCTTCCTTACATCATGCCGGTAGATGGAATTCCAAAGCACCTTGTAAAAACACTCTCTCGTTCAAACTTCGAGAAACTTGCCGACAAATTAATTCAACGCACACTAGAACCTTGTAAAAAAGCGCTGAGCGATGCTAAAATGTCTCCTTCCGATATCGATGAAGTAATTCTCGTTGGAGGATCTACAAGGATCCCTGCTATTCAGGAATTAGTTGAAAAGTTCTTTGGCAAAAAACCATCTAAAGGTGTAAATCCAGATGAAGTAGTTGCCGTTGGTGCAGCCATTCAAGGTGCAGTGTTAACCGGAGAAGTGAAAGATGTATTGTTGCTTGACGTTACTCCGTTATCGTTAGGTATTGAAACTCTTGGTGGTGTTTTCACCAGATTGATTGATGCTAACACAACAATCCCTACCAAGAAATCAGAAACATTCTCTACGGCTTCTGATAATCAACCTTCGGTAGAAATTCATATCCTGCAAGGAGAACGTCCTATGGCGAAAGATAACCGTACAATCGGTCGCTTCCACCTCGACAGCCTACCTCCTGCTCCACGCGGTATTCCACAAGTTGAAGTGATTTTTGATATTGATGCCAATGGAATCCTCCACGTAACAGCAAAAGATAAAGCCACTGGAAAAAGTCAGAATATTCGTATCGAAGCTTCTTCAGGTTTAACGGATGAAGAAATCAAACGCATGAAAAACGAAGCTGAAGCAAATGCTGAAAGTGATCGTAAAGCAAAAGAAGAAGCTGATAAAATTGTTCAGGCCGATTCTATGATTTTCAATACTGAAAAACAACTGAAAGAATTCGGTGATAAAATTCCAGCCGAGAAAAAAGCTCCGATCGAATCTGCTCTTGTTAAATTACAGGAAGCACATAAGAACCGTGATCTTCCTGCTATCGATGCAGCCATGGAAGAAATCAATACAGCGTGGCAAGCAGCTTCACAGGATATGTACAATGCTTCTCAGCAAGCAGATGCACAACCCGGTAATGAATCAAATGAAAATGGTGGACCTACTGCCAATGCTGCAGATGGAGTTACTGATGTTGATTTTGAAGAAGTGAAAGAAGATAAAAAGTAATAAAACCCAATCATTAAAAAAAGGCTGTTTTCGAAAGAAGACAGCCTTTTTTCATTCACTTAGCGCTCACCTTTAACGAATGATTTCAATGCAGATCTATCGCTTCCCTACTTCCTACACTGCTATTTAAAAAACCGGTTAACTGAAATCCATTTTTGAGTAAAAACCTAGTTTGATCTTCTAGTGAAGATCTGGAAATGAAAAAAAAATCCCGGAATTTAGTTCCAGGATTTCAAAGTGATAATTATTTTCTCATAAGAAATTGAGTCGCGCCATAAAGGCTTCTTTGTATGATTTACCAATAGGAATAGTTTTATCTCCAATGAGAACCGTGTTTTCATCCAATACATTGATCTTTTCAATTGGGATAATGTAAGAACGATGCACGCGTAAAAATCTTGTTGTAGGAAGTTTATTTTCGATGTCCTTCATCGTAGAATGGATCACAAACTGATCAGCAGTGGTCTGGATAATCACATAATTATCCATAGCCTGAATCCACTGAATATTATCGAGATAAACTTTAACTAACATCGAACCTTTCTTTACGAAGAAAGAATTCTGAATAACTTGATTATCGAGAAATGCAGGTTGTACAATCTGATCCATCTGTGGTAAGGCTTCCGATTGCTTATCTCTAATTACAAATGCTGCTCCCAAGTATAAATTTTTCTCATCATGAACTGATGATACATTCATAGAAGCAGAAACACTGGTGTTATCTCTCTTAATAATTATAAAACACTCTTCATAAACAATGGGCTCATCTTTTTTCATGGATTCGAGTAAAGCCTCTTTCTTAATTCCGGCTCCTCCTTCCAATTCAATCTGCATCAATTGAAACAAATCCAACCCAACAGCAGAATTTGCACCATAGCCTAAAAAGTTTTCTGCTCTTTCATTCAAATAAGTAATTCGTCCTTCCACATCCGTGATGATGATTGACTCTTCCACACGAGCAAGTGCATTAGCTAATCGTTGTTGACTATCCCTTACTTCACGATCGCGACTAAATTTAAACAACGCCATTTCGACTGTTGTTTTCAAATCAGATTCGTTAAATGGTTTTACGATATAGCCATAAGGTTCGGTAACTTTAGCTCGATCAAGCGTAACCTGATCCACATACGAAGTCAGGAAAATTACTGGAATATTGTATTTCTCACGGATATGTTCTGCGATATGAATACCGTCTTCTTCACCTTTGAGTTTAATGTCAAGGAAAACAAGATCAGGACGAATCTGTTCCAGTTTGTCGTAGGCAGAGGCTGCAGATGAAGCGGTAGCCGGAACTTCATAGCCCAGCTTAATGAGCGTATTCTGAATATCCTTTGCCACGATACTTTCATCTTCCACCACCAAAATGCGGGTCTTACTCATGGTCAGGTTTTATTGTGTAACTCGTTTAAAATCGATAATGTAACTCACTCCATCTCCAGGCTTATTGTCAACTTTCATCACTCCTTCTAACTGATCAGTTAAGGCTTGGATAAGTTGGATTCCAAGTGAATCCGAAGATTCAGCGGAGAAGCCAGCCGGCAAACCTACACCATTATCCGCAATTATCAGACGAAAATGGTTTTCAGTGGTTTGAATTAACGAAATGTTGATTTCGCCGATACGACCATCCTTAAACGCATGCTTTAATGAATTGGATACAATTTCATTAATGATCAGTCCACAAGGAACAGCAGTATCAATATCCAAAGATATCTTCTCGGCATGGATATTCAAAGTTACCTTATCCGGTGTAACCTTGAATGACTGCATAAGATTTTCTGCTAGTCGCTTGATATAATCGTCGAAATCTATTTTTGAAAGCCCGTCGGTTTGATAAAAACGCTCATGGATTAAGGCCATGCTTTTGATCCTATCTTGTCCTTCCTTTAACGCTTTATAAGCATTTTCATCCTGTACATAACTGGTTTGTAAATTGAAAAGACTGATGATAATCTGGAGATTGTTTTTCACACGATGGTGAATTTCTCTTAATAAGACTCCCTTCTCTTCCAATGCTTCACGGATCTGCTCTTCCATGTTCTTTCGAAGAGTAATATCAGTATCAATCACGACAATATTTTTCAATTGACCCTTTTCATTTAAAATAGGGGTTAATGTAGAAGAAGCCCATTTTTTTTGCCCGCTTTTACTTTCAATTTCCGACTCATAAATAAATGAGCGACGTTCTTCTATACATTCATCTAAGTGTTCAAGGACTATCGAATTCGTTGTTAAACTTCGAAGATCACTTGCAGACCTTTGTTTGACTTCATTCAGATTATAACCTGTAAGCTTAGTATATCCCGTATTTACCCATTCCAGTTCCAGATGCTCATCGAAAATCATAACCGCATTATCCGTTTCAGAAGCTACTAACGAAAGTTTGGCAAGTTCTAGATTTTTTTCTTGCAATTCACGCGTTCTGGCATCTACTTTTTTACGCAATAAATCCTGACTTTTTCGCAGCGAACGTGTTCGCATTCGGTAAGCCAATAAAATAGATCCTACTCCTACAACAATATAAAGCAAGTAAAAGAATGGTGTTTTCCAAACCGGTGGTCGAATCGTAAAGCTGTAGGTCAATGGTACACTCCACTCTCTTCCATTCACCGACACTTGAACTTTAAAGACATACGAGCCCGGGGAAATATTAGAATAACTAGAAATATTTATTCTAGAAACTGGCGACCAGTCTTCATCAAACCCTTCGAGCATATACCGGTATTGAATTTCATCCGGAGCGGTCAAGTAATAAGCATTGCAGATAAAACTTAAATGATTGCTATTATAGGGCAATATTAAATCAACAGGCAAACCCGTATGTGGATCAACTTTGATTCTGTTTTTTCTCCAGTTTACATTTTCAAGAAAGAGTTGAATATTACTTATTGAAACAAGTGGTAACGTTGGTTTGATTTCTCCCGCAAGTGGGTTAAAACGGATCACTCCATTTACAGTAGCGAACCAAATATTTCCACTGGAATCTTCTGCAGCAGCATTACTTTCAACTCCTAAATAACCATTCGTTTTATCGTAATGAATATTTTTTAGCTTGCCCTGTTGCAAGTAATTATCCCAGTCGATACAATCCACACCTTCTGGTGTTCCTAACCATAATTTATTTCTAGAATCGAGAAAATTAAAAAGGATGCGTTCATTCGGAAGACCTGATCTTCGGTTGAGCAATGTTACCGGATTGGCTTGCAATCGTGGATTATATCTGATTACTCCAAAATCATAAGTACTGATTAAAATATTTCCAGATCTATCTTGAATAATAGAAGTAATTGGAGCTTTAGGTAATTTATAGGCTTCATCAAAACTGACCGCTCGGTTGCCATCAAGATAATAAACACCTTTGAGTGTTCCTACCCAGATCCGACCTTGTAGATCTTGAAATAACACCCTTACTTTTTCATTTGACAAACCTTCCGCAACACTAATCTGCGTGAGTGACTTGCCATCATAAATATAAATTCCTTTATCTGTTCCGAAATAAAGTTTCTTATCCTTATCCTGTAAAACAGCATATATAATAAAAGTATGAAGTTCTGGAAACGGAGTTTCAAGAATCCGGCTAACGCTATTATATCTTGCAGGACCATTCGTTGTTCCAAACCAATAATAACCTTCTTTATCTTGGTAGATGCACCAGATAGTATTACTTTTTAAACCATCATTGGTACTGATATTGGCAAATCCTCTTCCATCAAAAATATTGACTCCGCCAGCAAGAGTTCCAAACCAAATTTTATTAAACGCATCCGTATAAACAGTAAGGATATTATTATTGGATAATCCATCCTCCAATGTATAGGTGATGAAACGATCTCCATTATATTTAAAAATTCCGTTCCAAGTCCCGAGCCAATAATTTCCTTCTCGATCTTCTAGTACTGATTTAATGATGTTATTATTTACGCCTTCTTTTAATCGGATACCGATAATGGTATCAGTATACAATTTACCCAAGCCTCCACCATAAGTCCCCATCCACACATTATTATTTTGATCCATGGTAAGATCTTCAACTCTTTCATTGGGAAGGCCATTATCAATAGTGAGATTGGTAAATTGAGTACCGTCATATATCGTAACTCCTTCATACGTTCCAAACCACAGCCTTCCATCTTTCGATTCTCGAATACAGTATACAATATTACTTACTAGGCCTTCCTCTACAGTATAGTTGGTAAATCGTTGTCCATCATACATACTAACACCACCAATAGTAGCTATCCAGAGTCGACCCTTTTTATCAAGATGGAGATCAAAAACGTTATTATTTATAAGTCCTTTAGAAGTTGTAAAATGCTGGAACTGTTTGCCATCAAAACGGCTTAGTCCTTCTGATGTCCCAATCCAAATATTCCCTCTGGCATCTTCACAAACGGCATTAACGATATCACTGAGTAAGCCTTCAGCAGTTGTGAAATACGTGAAATTAGTCCCACTATACTTTACCAATCCTTTGCGAATCGTTCCAAACCAGAGGTTTCCTAGATGATCTTCATAAATAGTTTTGACCGGATTATTGGACAAAAGGTTCTCAGAATCGAATCGGATAAACGTTTTTCCATCAAAACGGCAGGCTCCATTCATACTAGCTACCCATAATCTGCCAGTTCTGTCCTGAACAATTTTATTAATCTGGTTGCCTGGCAAACCATCAGCAATAGTATAATTTGTAAAATTGAATCGTTGTGCCGATGCTTGAAAAGCAACGAATAAAGAAAGTAAAATGATAAAATATCTGGTTTTCAATTAATTAGCGGTCTGATCTTCCTTATACGATGAAAAAGACATTCAGGTTAAGGGGAATGCAAGTTTACAAAATCCGACCCTCACTATTGAATTAACATCTAAATGGTTGAAAAATCCGCTAGGGGAGCGGATTTCAGCCGATTTATGTATGGGAAATTCAAATATCTTTGCTAAATTGCATTGCCAACTAATAGGAATCATATAACAAACAACACCATAAAATTAAATTATGAAAACAATGTTTACGAACGCATCATGGAAGTATGTACTTGGAGTACTACTCGTGATTTTCAGTTTGAATGCACAGGCACAAAGTCCTAGTGTAACAATTGTCCCTAGCGGACCGATCGTATGTGCGGGCTCTAAGCTCGATGCTGTCACTGTGAATCTGAATCAGCCTATCACTTACTTATGGAGTAATGGCGCAACAACTTCATCCATTAACATTTTCACTACAGGATTTTACCGTGTGAGAGTTACTGGTGTGGATAACAATGGTGCTACTGTAACCGTTCGAAGTGCATGGTATCCGTTCCTAGTGATCCCACAACCGAATGCAAGTATTTCTGCAAATGGTCCGTTGAATCTCTGTCCTGGTCAATCAGTAACTTTAACAGCTAATGGTGGTCAGTTCTTCAGCAGTTTTGACTGGAGTAATGGTGCTACAACACGTAACACTACTGTTAGTCAGACTGGCGACTACACTGTAACAATCAGCAACAACTTCGGAAGCTGTAACGCCACTTCAAGTGCAACAGTTCACGTTGAGCAATTTGATGCAGGTTATGTTCCTGCAATCATTGCTGATGGTCCAATTACTGTTTGTCAACCTGGATACATCAATTTACATGCGGATAGCGGATTCACCAATTATTTATGGTCAACAGGTTCTACTTCACAAGCGGTTAGCATCTTGATGGACGGAACACAAGCTCCTATCCTGGATACTATGACTGTAACACTGAGTGTAACCATCAACAACCTATGTACATTTACAAATACAGATGGTGTTGTTATCCGTTCAGTTCGTGAGCCTAAACTTGGTACTAACTACTGTGGAAACTTTGGTCTAACTGCTACTGACTCTATCCGTAGTGAAGTAGTTTTAACTTACCTGAACTTTGCACCACAGTATGATTTCGAATTCGAAGAAACTTCAAATCCTGGTGTAACTTGGAATTACTTGAGTAACACACGCTGGTGCAATCTTGCGAATGTAACTCCTGCAATCCAAGCTAATAAATTCTACAACGTACGTATACGTGCGGTGATTGCTGGAATTCCTTATTGCTACGGAGCATTCTGTCAGATTGGAGTTGTTCCTAACGGACCAGTTCTTGAGAATGAAAATAATGCAAGTGCATTACGTGTAGATGCTAGCAACGAACTGGGTGCTGTTGTTTTCCCAAATCCTTCTGCTGAATCATTTAAACTAGTACTTCGTAATATCAATGCTGATCAACCTGCAATCGTTCGTGTAAGCGATGTTTCTGGTCGTTTAGTAGGTCAGTATACTTACGATGCTACTGCTGGTTACCTACAGTTCGGAGAATCACTGAACAATGGTATTTACCTCGTTACAGTAGAACAAGGAAATGCAAAATCAATTTCCCGTGTTGTTAAAACGAACTAATCATTCTATTATAAACCTTTAAACTGTTTGCATGAAAGAGGCTCCTTCACTGGGGCCTCTTTTGTTTTTCATGCTATTTACGGGCACCTAAATCACAATGATGTTATCAGAAATAACTGTAGTTGCAGGAATTATTTATAAGGATGAAGATCACTTCCTGATTGCAAAAAGAAAGACAGGGAAAGTGAATGCAGGTTTTTGGGAATTACCCGGCGGAAAAATCGAAACCGGTGAGAAAGCAGAAGTGGCCCTTGAAAGAGAATTAAAAGAAGAACTAGATATAACTATTGACGAAGTCCGTTATTTTACGCAGAGTATTTTTACCGATACTGATTTAAAAATTATACTGGAATGTTATACCTGCAGATTTGTTGCAGGAACTTTTACCTTATCAGATCACGATGAAATCCTTTGGATTAGAAAAGAAGAAGTTGCAGACTATATTTTCACGAAAGCAGATCGTTCGGTATTGATGCTTTTGCATAATCTATCCCTATGAAAACTAGAAATAGCATATTTGGATTACAATTTAAACGCTACAAATCGATCGTACTTATACCTCTAAAAAAAGTATTACCATTCAAGAAAAATTCAGCGGCAAATCAATAAATAGTTATTTTACGGGTAATATTTTTTTCTCCTGCATTAATGGATACGAGATACAATCCGGGTTTCAATCCTTGTAAAGTTAATTCGCAAGAATTTTGAGCCTTAAGATTAAACTTCCTGCATATTCTTCCAGAAAGATCACTCATTGTAATTAGCATTTTTAATCCGGAGAATTCCTTACCGAAAACAATTTCTACTTTTGAATCGCGTGCTGCTAGATTTGGAGTAATTCTAAAATCTCCATCTCCATTTATTTCCTGCAAATTTTGAATGGCTGAAACATCCAGTACAAATAATCCATTCTGCATATCAGAAACAATTACATGTCCACTAGGAAAAAATGGGTATGCTCCCCAGGCTCCGGCATAAGCAGGATTTGAATAAACACCTGCCGGACTTTGGTAATGCGTATCAAAATATCCTAAACGGAATGGTGCTACCGGATTGGTAACATCATATACTTGTAATCCATCTTGATAATAGGCCATGAAACAAGTGTTGCCAATCATAAAAGGATTGTGCGGTGTTGCTCCAATGTTACTACTAAAAGTACTTTTTACAGTGAGGTTTTGCAGATTTGAAACATCAAGAACTTTCACGGGCAAACCAGAAGGCACTTCATCCATAAAAACGAGCGTCTGACCATCATCAGTTAAAGCACTACTGTGATTATAGCCTTGACTTGGATAAGCGGTCATTGAATTCAAATAAATAAAATGGTTGGTTGGAACATCGTACCGGAAAATAAATAAACCATCATAAGCGCAGGACGCATATACCGTATCATTTCGGATAAACATATCATGCACTTGATTATTGGAAAGTAAAGATGGATAATCAGCATTCAAAGTACGCAGTAAACTAGGTAGTTCTGGATTCGCAAGGCTAAAAACTGCCAATGCGGCAACAGAGGTAAATTGCCCACCTTTAACAATACCAACATAAAGATTAGTTCCATCTACAAACAAAGTATGCGCTCTTTGAAAAAGTGTATTGTCATCATATACTACATGCACTGAATCTGGTAAATATTGCAGATCAACAATTTGAAAACTGTTTGGAGCGGCGTCGTCACTAATCATATAGGCATAATGACTATATGTTTTAATTTCTCTCCAAATACATCCTGAACGTCGACCAGCTACATAATCTACTTGTACTGGATTGGAAGGATTTGTGATATCAACGAAATAAGTTCCGTTGGTAGCCCCAATAATTGCGTATTCATGTCCGACACCATCATCCCATCCCCAAATACCATTATACTTGATTCCATAAGTAGGTTCTGCAACAACCTGAGGATCAT
The DNA here is from genome assembly GCA_038320345.1 of Bacteroidia bacterium. Taxonomy (GTDB): domain Bacteria; phylum Bacteroidota; class Bacteroidia; order AKYH767-A; family OLB10; genus JBBQED01. The sequence continues at coordinate 77,173 of JBBQED010000012.1, read as the reverse complement.
TCCAGGTATTAAAAAGGGAAATATTTTGAGCATCATAAATCATTTGCCCTTGCACATTCAGTACAAAAAGCATTAAAGAAAATACAAGGATCGAAAGGTGTTGCAGTTTTTTCATGAGTGTAGTTCTTGTCTATCAAAAATACAATTATTCCTGCATAAACTAAGGTATGGAAAAGATTTTACATTTTGCTTATCAACTACAACCTCTTTGTTGTAATTTTTCTAGTTAGCGGCTCACCAATTCTTTGATCAGCGATGTCATTTTCACCTCTGCGGCTTGAGCAACTTTAAGTACTTCTTCATGAGTAATCACTTGAACCTCTTCTTGCCCTCCCATATCGGTGATAATAGAAATGGCAAATACGGGAATTCCCATGTGTCGTGCAGCAATCACCTCAGGCACAGTCGACATTCCCACACAATCAGCACCAATGATGCGGATATATTTATATTCGGCAGGAGTTTCATAAGTGGGTCCGGTAACGGCCGCATATACTCCTTTATGGCACCGAATTCCTTTATCCTTAGCAATCGTTTGAGCTTGTAAAATCATAGCAGCATCATAAGGTGCGCTCATATCCGGAAAACGCGTTCCTAGCTCGTCAATATTTGGACCGATGAGTGGATTTGTTCCCATAAGATTAATATGATCCTCGATAATCATCAGATCACCTACTTCAAAGTCAGGATTCATTCCTCCACTAGCATTCGACAAATAAAGTTTTTTAATTCCTAATAATTTCAATACACGAATGGGGAAAGCAACATCCTGCATACAATATCCTTCATAAAAATGAAAACGACCTTGCATCACAGCCACTTTAACACCATTCAATTTACCTAATAATAATTTACTTCCGTGACCAGCAACAGTAGAGACAGGAAAATTTGGAATTTCACTGTACGCCAATGCAAATTCAGTTTCCACTTCATTTACAAGACCACCTAAGCCGGAGCCTAAAACAATTCCTGCATCAGGAATAAATCCTGTTTTAGCAATGATATAATCAACTGACTCCTGAATGCGCTTTAACATAATTTAAAATTGTAAGATTAAATGGAGTGGCTCCTGGTTCAAGGATTTTAATTTCAATATCTATTACAGCGATCGGAAGACCTACTAATGCATCCTGTAGTGCGGGATCATGCAAGCGCATAAAATCTTTACGGGTAGTAATGATCAGTCCATCCTGTTTTGCAAACTTATTAAATTTAGCTCTTAATTGATCGACATCTGCGATTGTATATTGATGGTGATCACGAAAAATCATCTGATCCATTCCTTTAGCTACGGATTGAATAAAATTAGCGAGTAATTTTGGGTTAGCAATACCAGTGAGAAGTAAAACTTTTCTATGCTTCAATTCTTCTAAAAGGATAGTATTCCCATCCTGTAATTTCATCACCTCCGCATAATGAATATTTGAAAAAAACAATTGTTGATGATGATTGACCCGTAATCTTTTTCTTATATTTTCTTGTTGATCAAGAGTCAATACAGCAGGACATTTAGTAACGATAATGATAGAAGCCCGTTTTGAACCAGTATAAGGTTCACGCAAGGATCCCACAGGCAATAAATGATCATCAGTGTACAAGTTATTAAATTCTGTAAGCAGAATATTCAATCCTGGTTTTACATAACGATGCTGAAAAGCATCATCCAATAAGATCACATCGGGTGGATGAGGAGCTGACAATAATTGATGAATCCCTTCTACTCGATCTTCGGATACAGCTACTATTATATTTTCTATTGTTTTTTTATACTGCAAGGGTTCATCGCCTGCTACTGCGGCGGTATCTTCTGGTTGAATCAACCGAAAACCACGTGTCACTCTTCCGTATCCTCTGCTCAAGATAACAACGTTCATTTTATCTTTTAAAAGCATGGCCAGATAACCCACATGAGGTGATTTACCTGTGCCACCAGCACTGAGATTACCAACACTAATTATAGGCAGATCGAACTCTTTCGATTTGAGGATACCAATATCAAACAGCAGATTACGGGTTCTGACTCCCAGACCATATAAAACTGCAAAAGGATAAAGCAATAAACGCATGGCTTCAAAAGTAAAAGAAAAAACACCGCATCACTTGGTTACATTTGCAACATCAATTCATAGAACTTTATGCAACTCTCCTCCATTATTGCAGCACTCGAAGATCTTGCACCTTCATCGCTTCAGGAATCTTACGATAATGCTGGTCTAATTACAGGTCATGAGCAGCAGGATATCACCGGAATTCTTGTTTGCCTTGATAGTACTGAAGCCATTATTGATGAAGCCATACATAAAGGCTGCAATCTCATAGTGGCGCATCATCCTATTGTTTTCAGCGGAATTAAAAAGTTGAATGGCAAAAACTATGTAGAACGTACGATTATTAAAGCCATTAAAAATGAAATTGCCATCTACGCTATCCATACCAATCTGGATAATGTCATGAACGGGGTCAATCGGAAAATTGCAGAGACCTTAGGATTAGAAAATTTAAAAATCTTAAGTCCAACAGCTGGAAAACTTAAAAAACTCGTCACTTATGTACCACATGCTCAGTTAGAGGAGGTTCGAGATGCACTTTTTACCGCGGGAGCTGGAACCTTAGGAAATTACGATCAATGCAGTTTTAACCTTGAAGGAAGTGGAACATTCCGTGCGGGAGTAAATGCTAATCCTTATGTTGGAAAGATCGGAGAACGGCATACTGAAAATGAAACGCGAATAGAAGTAATTTTTGAAGACTGGAAAGAAAACCAAATCCTGAAGGCTTTAAAGACGAATCATCCTTATGAAGAAATCGCTTTCGATATTTACTCACTGAATAACAGTCACTTACAGATTGGAGCGGGCATGATAGGTGAATTAAACGAACCTATTTCAACTCCTGATTTCCTCAACCAATTAAAAATCAGAATGAATGCTCAGGGGATTAGACATACAAAGGCCATTCAGCCCTTCATCAAAAAAGTCGCTGTTTGTGGAGGATCAGGGAGTTTTCTGTTAAAAAACGCGATAGCTGCAGGAGCAGATGTTTTTGTCACATCCGACTTCAAATACCATCAGTTCTTTGATGCTGATGATAAAATCCTGATCGCAGATATCGGACACTTTGAAAGTGAACAGTTTACAATTGACTTGATAGGTGCCTATTTGAGGGAAAAATTCACTAAATTTGCCGTCCATTTGACGGAGTTAAATACCAATCCAATTAATTATTACTGATATGGCTGCCAAAAAGACTTCTAAGAAAGAAGAAACGGATGTTGCAGAAGCACCTAAAAAGGTGATTCCTATTGTTCGACACATTGAAAAAGGAGATAATACGATCGAAGATAAGCTGCGCGCACTTTATCAGCTTCAGCTTATTGATAGCCAGATTGACAGAATCCGCATCACCCGCGGTGAATTGCCAATGGAAGTTAGCGATCTTGAAGATGAAGTTGCTGGCTTAGAAACTCGTATTACCAACTACAGCGAAGAAGCAAAGAGTTTAGACGATCAGATCAAAGCAAAAAAGCAAACGATCAAAGATGCTCAGGCTCTCATCAAAAAATATCAGACTCAACAAGCGAGTGTAAAAAACAATCGTGAATTTGATTCTTTGAATAAAGAATTAGAATACCAGCAACTGGAAATTCAACTTTCTGAAAAGAGAATTAAAGAATTCACTGCTGAGTTAAGTGCTAAAAAACAAATCATCGAAGCTTCTGAAAAAACTTTTGAAGATCGTAAAATAGATTTGCAGAATAAGAAAAACGAACTCGACACGATCATTGCTGAAACTGAGAAAGAAGAAAAAGAACTTTCGGAAGAATCAGGAAAAGCATCAACAGTTATTGAAGAACGTCTCTTAACAGCTTATAATCGTATTCGTACCAATGCACGGAATGGTTTAGCAGTAGTAACGATCAGTCGTGATGCTTGTGGTGGTTGTTTCAATAAAATCCCACCTCAACGTCAGCTTGATATCCGCCAACGCAAAAAAGTAATTGTTTGCGAACATTGCGGACGTATATTGGTAGATCCAAATATCCTTGATCATTGATATCTTCAAGAACCATAAAAAACAAAAGCGGCTATTCGGCCGCTTTTGTTTTTTTACTCCCTTCAAACAATTCGTAGCCCAGCAATCGACATTCAATAGGTCCGTTAAACAATTTAATTTTTCTACTAGATCTTAGTCCTACTGATTTTCCACCTTCAGGAGAACCGGTAAAGATCCAAGCTTTATATCCCGCATACTTTTTCTTGAAACAATCCCCAATGGATTTATAAAGCACCTGTAAGTCTTCCACTTCAATCTTTTCACCATACGGTGGATTAATCAATACCACTCCATTTCCTTCGGGGCGACTAACTTGATTAAAATCGCTAATGCTAAGATTAATCATATCATCTACTCCTGCTCTCTTTATATTCTCTCTGGCTTTATCCACCACTGATTTTCCATAATCGCTCGCAAATATCCGAACAGGAGAATCTGAAATTCTTTCAATTTGTTTATCACGAATGAGCTGATACAATTCATTATCGAAACCAATCCATCTTTCAAACGCAAATTGTTTTCTGAAAATACCAGGAGGAATTTTAGCTGCTATTAAAGCTGCTTCTATAGGAATAGTCCCTGATCCACACATGAAATCAATTAGCGGCTTATGGGGCTCCCATCCTGTCAACATAACTAAACCTGCCGCCATCACTTCACTCAATGGTGCTTTATCTACTTCATCACGATATCCTCTTTTATGCAATGACTCACCCGATGAATTTAGGAGTACCGTGCAATTTTCCTGATTGATAAACAAATTAATTTCTAAGTCAGGAACTTGCTTTTCTACATCCGGACGTTTTTCAAAAGCTTCTCTAAATTGATCCGCTACTGCATCTTTTGCTTTGAGTGCCGGAAATAAATTATTTTCAAAAAGTTCAGAGCTCAAAATACAACGAACTGCGAAAGTTTGATCAACGGTCATGTATGCTAACCAGTTAATCGCCTTCACTCCATTGTATAAATCCTCTCCATTTTTTATATCGAAAGAAGTAATTCGCAGCATCACGCGAAGGGCGGTACGCAAGCTAAAATTCGCTTTGTACATAAAACCTTTATCCCCCGTACAAGAAACCGCTCTGCGATGAATTTCAATACCTCTTCCACCCAGTTGTTGAAGCTCTTTCGCAAGAATTTCTTCCAAGCCTTCGTAAGTGGAAATTACAAATTTAAGTTCAGTTGTATCCATAAGATAGTAACGAAGATAAACAATTAAAAAAAGCACTGATCGATTTCTATCCATGTGATGAAATCTGAAAAAAAAAATAGGGCTAAACGAAATGGTTCAGCCCTATTTGAAATCAATTCTTCAACCCAAAGGGAAGACTTAATCCGAAAGTTATATTTCGTCCCATGCTGTATATTCCAGCATCTTTTAACCGACTCAAGTGATTATAATATGACACATCAGTGAGATTAGAACAAAGTGCAAAAATACTAGCCCATTGCTTGCCTATTTTCACACTCGTACCAATTCCTGCATTAAATACAACTGCACCATTCGTAGTAGTTTCAAATGCATCAAGGCGATCTTGTTTGGAATAAACATCTACTCCGAATTTAAGATAGGAATCACGAAGATGTGCATTGATTTTTCTTTCTATGGAATAATTCAATGAACTCGTAAAATGGAAGGGAGGAATAAATGGAAGAGGCTCATTCGCTTCTTCATTTGTTCCAACCACGTAAGCGATTGTATTTTCGAAATGAAGCGGATCAATCACATGCAAATCCAGGCCAGCTTCTAAACCATACAATGAAGATTGCCCTTGCACATAACGATAGACAGGATAAGGAACACTTGAAACCTCTTTTGTTTCATTATTTGTATTACGGTAATAGATAAAATTATCAATCAGATTATAAAATGCAGAAATTGTAGCAACTGCTTTTTTATAGGTAACATCCGTACCCAAATCAAATTGCAAACTAGTTTCTGGGTGTAAGTCAGGATTTCCGATTTCATATCTAAATGTTCCTTCATGCACACCATTCGCTGCGAGTTCCGAAATATTAGGAGCTCGGAAACCTCTTCCTGCATTAAATTTAACACTGACTTTTTCATTGAAAATATAAGCCATCCCTAATGATCCTGAGAAAGCGTTTATATTGGTCTTGAACGACTGAAACAAAGTATCCAACTGATCCCCGTTGATCGTTCTATTGTCAAATCGCAGACCGGCATTCAGGCTCATTTTAGTGAAATCTTTTTTCACAGAAAAGAAAGCTCCTTGCTCCTGCATTTGATAAGCAGGAATCAAAAACTCATCTCCTTTATTAGTATTTTTCTGATGCAAAGAACTTAAACCCACTACAGCAGAAATACCATTTTGTTCAGGCAAATAATATTTTGCATCAACGCTCATCGTCTCCAAACTAAAAAATAATCCAGGCACCGTTCTAGAATCAGCAAATTCTTTGCGGTCATTTTGCTGCCAGCCCAGTACCAATTTCAAATTTCCTTTCCCGATAAAAAAACTATTCACCGATGAAATTTTCAGATGAGCAATTTTTTGAAAGGGCAAATCTAGATTTCTAGTATCCGCAGCATTATTACTGACTAGTTCTCCATTTGAATTAACAAATTGTCCGGTTAAAGAGTCACGTTCTCCTTCAATCAAACCCGGCTTCATAGTAAAGCTACTAATGTGGAAATGACTGAATCCCCACTTTCGATTGATTCCGATTAATGCATTTACATCCTGTTCGCTAAATGCGGAATTATAGATATACTCAGTGGGTGTTTTATAGGCAGATGCATCTTTGTAAGTACCTCTTAGTCTCCATATTAATCCTTTTTGATTTCCTTCCGCCATCAGAGAATTACTAATTAGTGCGTTATTGGTTCCATACTGAGATGCAAATTCTCCTCGAATAGTATTTAATGGTGCTGGGATTGGTTCAAGAATATTTATCACACCACCAATCGCATCGGACCCATACAATAAACTCGAAGGTCCTTTAAGAATTTCAATTCTATCGGCAGCAAACTGATCAATTTCCAATCCATGTTCATCGCCCCATTGTTGACCTTCTTGTCTTAATCCGTCACTGATGGTAACTATTCGGTTATACCCTAATCCACGGATCACAGGTTTGCTGATTGCACCTCCAGTACTGATTCCACTTACTCCTGGAACCTGAGCGAGAGCGTCCGAAATATTCGCTGCTCCAGAAGTTTCCAATTGTTTGCGATCTACTGGAGTTACCGATAAACTATTCCGATTATTATCAGTAATGAATGCACTTCCTGTTACTACCACCTCATTTGTTTCCAATACCGAAGTTGATAATTTAAAATCCATATGATCTGTCTTACTCAGATCAACAGTTTCTGAGATTGTAGTATAACCCAACAATTTTACTTGAACGAGAAATTTTCGTTTGGGAATATTTTCAAAAGTATAAACGCCATTTAGATCTGTGACAACGCCGGCTCTTAAATCTGCAATATAAACGCTGGCGCCAATGATATTTTCTCCATTAGATTTATCTGTGACTTTGCCTGTGAATGTTGTTTGTGCGAATGAATTTGACGCAGCTATTATCATCAGTAAATACAATACTGTTTTTTTCATGATGTGGAATTAATAAAATGATTTTCAGGAACTGAATTTTAAAATTCGATTCCTAAAGGATTTAGCTAAACTCACAGAAGATTACACTCCGTTAAAAAGCTAAGTGATTAAGTTTAAATAAAAAATCAAATTATTGAAGGGGGTCCACGATTACCAGAAACCAAGGCAATAATTGCCGGTGGAGTAATGTCTCTATTCACAAAGTGAGAAGCCGCATCTGCATCTGCAATAAAATTAAAATGCTGTGCTTCCTGCCACATGGGCGGCAATGAAAGTTCTAGTACAAGACAATGTTCGTGCTGAATGCTTACTGAAGTAGTATTATCGGTGGTCTGACAATCTACGCTATCGGTATGTTCACAGAGCTCATGCCATAATTCCCTTGGCACTACCCACTGCAGGCTCAATGCCAGCAGGAATATTGCAGAAATTTTTCGGAGGCGGAACATTATATGTAATACAATCAGTTAGTAAATGCGTAGTTAATCAAGTTAGCACCCATCTTCAGCGCTTTTTGATGGGTTTCTGGAGAATCCTTATGGACTTCAGAATCTTCCCATCCATCACCTAAATCGCATTCATAATCGTAATAACAAACGAGGCGACCATTATAAATCAATCCGAAGCCCTGTGCCGTTGTTCCATCATGCTCATGGATTTTAGGTGGGCCCGAATTAAAATCATATTTCTGATGATATACAGGATGATTAAACGGTAATTCAACAAATTCCAATTCTGGAAATACTTTCTTCATTTCAGGACGGATGAATTTATCCATTCCGTAATTATCTGAAATGTGAAGAAATCCTCCACCGATTAAATAATTACGCAGATTAGCTGCTTCTTGAGGATTGAAAACAACATTTCCATGTCCTGTCATGTGCACAAAAGGAAAGTTGAATAAATCTGGACTTCCCACCTCAACAACAGCTTGTTCAGGAGCAATCGTAGTGCCCATATTCTGATTACAGAATGCAATCAGATTGCGAAGTGAGGTTTCCAGATTTGCATACCAATCGCCACCACCATTATATTTCAATAAGGCAATCTTAATTGAAGGTTCCGGTGAGCGGGAAGCTATCAATAGAAAGAAAGACGCAAAAAACACTAAAAGAACCTTTTTATTCATCTGCCTACAAATGTAGAATTCCTTCCTGAAGAAACGATAAAGTATGGCTTCATATTTAATCAAAACTAAATGCGAAGGTCATTGCGGAGGCAATAGCAGCTGTTTCGGACCTCAGGCGATAATCACCAATGGCGACCGCTTGGAAGCCTTTATTGATGGCCATTGTGATCTCTTCAGTTGAAAAATCCCCCTCTGGTCCTATCAAGATTAACGCATCCCCAGGTGCCTGAAAAACGGCTTTCATTTCAATTTTTGTTCCTTCAGCACAATGACCTATTAAAGCATACTTACCAGCAAGTTCTTGTGTATTGATGAACTCATTGAATTTTTGCATGGGATGCAAAACGGGAAAAAGAGCATGTCTACTTTGTTTTGCTGCCGATACTAATAATTTTTCGAGCCGTTCGGGCTTTACTTCTTTCCTCTCTGAAAAACGGCAGTGTAAAGGTGTGATTTCTTCAATACCGATTTCAGTAGCTTTTTCAAGAAACCATTCAAAACGATCGATCTGTTTGGTAGGAGCTACGGCAAGGTGTAAGCGATGCTGACGTTGTTTTACCGGTACTTCCGAAATAATCACTGCCTGGCAATGCTTCGCTGTAATTTCTAGAAATTTTGCAGTTATCATTCTTCCTTTTCCATCGGTCATCAATACTGTTGTTCCAGTTTTCAGTCGCAACACATTAGCAGCATGATAAGCTTCGTCATCGGGTAATGACAAAATCGGAGCAGATAGATCAGGACAATAAAATAAATGCATATTGGAACAGGGGATGCAGAAGTAGGAACAGTTAATTTTTTCTGATAAAAAAACTGGCTGCCTCAGATAAGAAGCAGCCAGTTTTTCTAAATTAATATTGGGTTAGGCTGTTTCAGCAACTGAAGGAGCCGCAGATAGAATTTCTTCACTCGCACCATCCGCATACTGAGCGAAATTTTTAACGAATTGAACTGCCAGATCAATTGCTTTTGAATCATAAGCAGCTTTATCAGTCCATGTATTACGTGGATTCAAAATTTCAGTAGGAACATTTGTACATGCTTTTGGCATACGGAGTTTGAATATCGGCAACTCTTCAAATTCAGTATTATCAAATTCTCCATTCAATGCTGCCGTAATCATCGCTCGAGTATAACTCAATTTCATCCTTGAACCTACACCATACGATCCTCCAGTCCAACCAGTGTTTACCAGCCATACTTTAATACTTGGATCTGCTTTTAACTTCTTACCTAACAACTCTGCATACTTTGCAGGATGTAATGGGAGAAATGCTTTTCCAAAACATGCTGAAAAAGTAGTAGTGGGTTCTGTAATTCCCATCTCAGTTCCTGCAACTTTCGCAGTATATCCTGAGATAAAATGATACATGGCTTGTGCATTATCCAAACGACTAATTGGAGGTAATACTCCAAATGCATCGCATGTAAGGAAGAAAATATTTTTAGGAGTTTTAGCAACGGAAGGTTCCACTGCATTATCGATATAATCGATTGGATAGGCTACCCTCGTATTTTCTGTTTTGCTGATATTATCATAATCCGTAGTCGTGGTGCCAGGATAGAATTCAATATTCTCTAACAATGATCCAAAACGAATTGCACCAAAGATCTGTGGCTCTTTTTCTTTAGAAAGATTTACGCACTTCGCATAGCATCCACCTTCGAAATTAAAAACAGAGTCATCACTCCATCCATGTTCATCATCTCCAATCAACCCACGATCAGGATCTGCACTCAGCGTTGTTTTTCCTGTACCCGAGAGTCCAAAGAATAAAGCAGTATCACCATCCTTACCAATATTGGCAGAGCAATGCATACTCAACACATTCTTATGTTGTGGTAAAATATAATTCAGCACCGTAAAAATTCCCTTTTTGATTTCACCGGTATAACCAGTACCACCAATCAAGATCATTTTTTTTGTGAAATTAATCATCGCAAAATTATGCTGACGAGTGGAATCAATTGCAGGATCAGCTCTGAAACCGGGAGCATTAATAATCACCCAATCTGGATTAATCGTATTTAACTCTTCACGTGTAGGACGTAAGAAAAGATTGTTTACGAAAAGATTCTGCCAAGGATATTCCGTAACTACACGTACATTTAAACGATAGCGCGGATCCGCACAGGCATAACAATCACGAACATAAACTTCACGTCCGGTAAGATAAGCCGACAGACGAGTAAACATCTGATCAAACTTTTCCTTATCAAATTTAATATTGATATCGCCCCACCAAACTGTATTTTCAGTTTCAGCATCAATCACTGTAAATTTATCTTTTGGAGAGCGTCCAGTAAATTCACCTGTATCAATGGCTAAAGCCCCGGTATCGGTTAATTCGCCCTGACCTTGAAGAATGGTTTCTTCAACAAGTTCTGCCGGAGTAAGATTCCAGTATGCTGCGGCTACATTTTTAAGACCCAAGTCGGCAACCGATGCTTTCGGGTTTTTGATTCCGTATTCGTTCATAGAGTAAGCTAATATTTTTGCAAAGAAACGTAAAATACCGAGTTAAGTCAACCTGATTCGAATCACCTTTTCAACCGGTTTTTCATCATTTCAACAATCTGAACCAGATCATGGTTTGCCATTGTTGAGCGAATACCTTTAATAAAATCAGCTTGTTCACCTGCAGTTAGCTCCTTGAGGGTGAAGCACTGATCGGTTTCTCCTTCCCTGCCCCATGGCATCATAGCAAAGGATATCCTTTTTCCGGTTTTCTCAGTATAGGCTGAAATATAATTACTTAGGAGTTCTGGAGCCTCAGGATCAGTGCCTGCACCGATACTGATGAAAGAAACAACTAACCGAAAAGTATCCGGCTGCTGAGCTAGATTTTCCCGATTATAGATTTCACCTTGGGTTTGAGCACCTTCCGAAACAACAGATGCCTGATTTTCAACGGTTTTAGTTGGAGGTGTAGATTCTTTCACGGTAGTTTCCTTCGGTGGTTTACAGGCACTAAGACCAATTGCAAACAAAATGATGAGGAGGGCTTTCATAGTTGAAAACTTGAATTGATTTAATTTTAAAATTATACATTAATCTGCTTCGATGGAGGTTTTTGAAGCAGAAATAAAAAGAAATATCCAGCCCATAATAAAGAACAAACCGCCTAAAGGAGTGATTGGACCTAACCAACTGAGTTCCGCTCCTAATAATGAACGGATTGCAAGTAAATAAAGCGAACCACTGAAAAAGATAATTCCTAAGATAAAACTGATGGCAGTATATTTATAAAATCTGCTTGAACCCGATTTCATCTGTACAGCAACTAGTAATAAGGCAAGCGCATGAAACATCTGATAACGGGTAGCGGTATCAAAAATGGCTAGTGATTTTTCATCTACCAATGCTTTTAATCCATGTGCACCGAAAGCTCCTAAAGCAACTGACAATAAACCCGCAATAGAAGCTACCCTCAAAATAGTTTTGTCTGTCATGGTACAAAGGTAATAAGGACATTCAAACAGCCGATTAAGTAAATAAACAAATAATGCAACTGTTAAGTATCCCTATTTACGTGAAGGATTCGTATTGTTTTCCAGTTATCCAATAAAAAATCCCCGTAAAAAAATTACGAGGATTTACATTTTAATTTTCAGATTTTATTTTCTGGATTGAATATACTCATTCAATTCTTCTGTGGAAGATTCAAATGAAAAGACATCATTAATTTTAAAATAGTTTCCAATATCATAAGTATGGTTGTAGGAAAACTTCGCCAGATCAAGTTTGGAATCTTCGAAGGAAAAAAGGCCGAGAAGATCTTTGACTTGTGAAACCAGTAAACATTGATTTCCGACCACTTGTTTAGCGATAGTCATTTTAGTGTCTTCAAAACTTTTTGCTTTAATTGATTGCTTGAGCGAGCTGAAATCTTCTGGATTCATTGGGATAGGACAAGCAATGGGTCCAGTATAACCAGGAAGGTAATTTGGGGGAGGTACTGGTGCCGGCGCAGGAGCAGAATAAGGATCTGTTGTTGTGGTAGTTGTTGTGGTAGTTGTAGATTGCTGATGAATAGTAGTTGTTTGAGCAGAAGTTGATCCATCCATACCCGACATATTCATATTGATGCTTCCTCCTGTTTCCCCAACATTAATTCCCATATTAAAATTCACATTATCCGGATTTCCATTTCCTCCTGTAGTAGTAGTGGTGGTAGTAGTTTGATGCGTAACAGTGGCTGCAGGTGCTGGTTCAGGTGCCGGTGTTTGCCCATAAACTACTACGGTTTGGGAGGCAGGTGCCGGAGGGGCTTGTGCTATTGGCACAGAACTAATCAACCTTAAAACAAATTCCCCTTTTGTATTCTTTTTAATCGTGTAGGTGGTTTCGCTGCCCGGTTCAACAGCAACGTTCATGTTTTTCTCTCCAAAAGCTTGATTGTCGAAAATCACTTTGAGCTTATAGAACTCAGCGTTCAGGCTTGTGATTTTAACATTAGTTTCAGGTTTTTCATTCTGGCGGATCCCATTTAATATAGCAGTGAACTTTTCGCCATTTTCAGTAAATAGGATTAGATTACTTTGAGCTCCCGAAACGTAGGCGATTAAGAGAGCAAAAACAGATAAGATTAGTCTTTTCATAAGAAGTTCATAATTTTTTGATGTATACGGGCTAATTCAACACTTGTGCCATTTTTAGCAAAAATAAAATAGTTAAGAATACATCTTCATTGAAAAATCAAAATAGAGGCCATCTTTTTTAACTTTGTCGTTCCAAAACATGAAGAAAATTCTCCTCCTTGGCGCTGGACGGTCCTCCGGTGCCATTATCAATTACTTGTTGCAATACTCCACAAAAGATCATTTCATTCTAAGAGTGGGCGATCGTTCGAAAGATGCTGCACAGGAAAAGACCGGAAATCATTCTAATGCTGAATCTTTTGCATTTGAGGTCGAAAATCCGGAACAAAGAGCTCTAGAAATCGCGGCCGCCGATCTGGTTGTTTCATTACTTCCGCCTGCCCTCCATATACTGGTTGCTAAAGATTGCATTCAGTTTGAAAAATCATTGGTTACTGCAAGTTATGTTTCTCCTGAAATTGAAGCCTTAAATCAAGATGCTATAGCCAAAGGATTATTATTTCTGAATGAATGTGGACTAGATCCAGGGATTGATCATATGTCGGCAATGGAAATAATTCATCGTTTACACCAAGAAGGCGCAATTATAAATGCTTTTCGTTCTTATACTGGCGGACTTGTAGCTCCGGAATCAAACGATAATCCCTGGGGATATAAATTTACGTGGAACCCTCGCAATGTAATTGTTGCAGGACAAGGAACTGCGAAATATATAAGGGATGGAAAATATCATTATACTCCCTACAATAGGTTATTTAGTGAAATAACTGCAATACATGTAGAAGGATATGGAAGATTTGATGGATATGCAAACCGCGATTCACTCGCTTATCGTAAACATTATGATATTGAAAATATCCCAACATTGATCAGAGGGACTTTGAGACAAGAAGGATTTTGTAGTGCTTGGCAGGTATTTGTTACCTTAGGATTAACAGATGATACATTTGTTGTGGAAGACTCCGAACATCTTACCTATGCTGAATTAATAACCGCATTTTTACCAGTATCTATTTTTGGGGATTCATTAGAAGAAAAAATTTCTCGATACTGCCGTATAGATCCTGATGGTCCAGCAATGGAAAAACTTCGGTACTCTGGAATCTTGGATGACAAAAAAATAGGACTAGTAAAAGCTACTCCTGCTCAGATTTTGCAACATCTATTGGAGTCGAAATGGGTATTAAAACCTAATGACAAAGACATGATTGTCATGCAACATCAGTTTGATTACGAAAAAAATAATAAAAAGGAACAGTTGTTTTCTACGCTTGTTGTAAAAGGACAAGATGCAGTTGACACTGCTATGGCTAAAACAGTAGGACTACCTTTAGGAATTGCGGCGCGATTAATCCTCCATCAAGAAATTAAATTAACAGGAGTTCAAATTCCGGTCGTTAGAGAAATCTATATTCCTATTTTAAAAGAGCTGCACACGATGGGGATTTCATTTCAAGAAAAAATAGTTGAAGTGAAATAAAATAATTAAAGATTAAAACTTCAAATCTAGCTCATCCATATCTGTAATTATCTATGATGCTATTACGATGATAAAAAAAAGCTTAACGATTAAATACTTTTTAATAATCCTTGTTTACTTTTTGGGATTTCAAAAAGTAAATGCACAACAATCAGGGATATCAAAAATAGATTCACTTCAGAAAGCACTCGATCAGTATACACTTTCCAATTCTATTAAGGACACGTTAAAGGTCGACTTACTGAACGAACTAACGTATGAATATCATAAAACAGATCCTGAAAAAGGTGTGATTACTGGCGAATCATCCTTAGCACTTTCTAAAAAATTAAACTGGAAGAAAGGAATAGGAATAGCCAACAATTTTCTTGGACTTTGTTATTGGGCCAAAGCAGACTATCCCAAGGCACTTACTTGTCATTTTGAAGCATTAAAGATCTGCGAAGAGATTAATTATCAAACTGGAATTGCAAATATTCTAGGAAATATCGGCTTAGTTTATGAAGCTCAACATGAATATTCCAAAGCCCTCAATTATCATTTCAAAGCGCTCGATCTCAATCGGAAACTCGCCAATAAAAGTGGAGAAGCACGCAACCTTGGAAATATAGGAATTGTTTACGATGCAGAGGGAAACTATACTAGTTCATTAGACTACTATTTCAAAGCATTGAAGTTATATGAGGAACTAAACGACCGAAACGGCATTGCCCGGAATTTAGGAAATATTGGCTTTACCTATCAGGAACAATCCATTCACCATAAATCTCTGGAATATCATCTTAAGGCACTGAATATTAATAAAGATTTAGGGAATAAAATACTAATGGGTATGAATCTCGGAAATATCGGAGCTGAATATTTAAGTATTGCAAAGGACACCTCTACAGAACGTTTAAAATTATTGCCCGATAGTTTACGAAATAAACAAGTACTCAGAAAAGGAGTCGATTATCTTAATCAA
Source organism: Bacteroidia bacterium (assembly GCA_038320345.1). Lineage (GTDB taxonomy): Bacteria > Bacteroidota > Bacteroidia > AKYH767-A > OLB10 > JBBQED01. The sequence goes on along the minus strand of JBBQED010000012.1, from coordinate 61,364 downwards.
TCCATTGCTATTTTTAAAGAGATTAATGACTTGAACAGCCTTCAGGAACTATATCGTTACCTCAGTGAAATGCAGGAACTCAGCGGGAATTACAAAGAAAGTCTCAACAGTTATAGAAATTATGTTTCTTTTAAGGACTCTGTTTATAGTGATGAGAATGAGAAGAAAATTTCCGTTTTGGAAAAAAGTCGAGAAGAAGATTTGAAACAAAAAGAAATTGAATTACTGAAAAGTCAAAATGAAATTGAACGACTAACTGCGCAACGAAGAAAAGGAATTAATTATGGATTAGGAGGGGCTTTTATTGGACTCTGTTTTCTGACCTTTGCATTTTTCAAACAGAGTAAAAATCGAGAACGTATAAACAATCAGTTACAATCCGCTTACTCCGAATTAAAAGATACACAGGAAGAATTAATTAAACAAGAAAAGCTAGCTTCCTTAGGTAAACTCACCTCAGCCATTGCTCATGAGATTCAGAATCCACTCAACTTCGTAAATAATTTTTCAGATATTTCGACGGAACTTTCAGAAGAAATTCTGACGGCTAAAACAGATCAGGAGCGCTACGAAACAGTTGCTGAGTTAAAAGTTAGCTTGCAAAAGATCAGTCATCATGGTAAACGTGCCGACCAAATCATCAAAAAAATGTTTCAGCATCTTAAAGATGGAAAAGGATTTGAGTCATTTGATGATGATTAAAAAATCAACGGAATGCGTTAAAGCGGGGATAATAATCTCCTGTTAATTTTTTATAAGCTTCGGTAAAGGATCCTTCATCATTATGAATGATTAAACGGTCTTCGACAATTTCTTCTTCCTTGCGACTGAATTCCATCAATACTCTTTTCTCTGGCTTATCTGCTTTAGTATGTAATGAAGTGATATGATTACAAAACAGTCCATCTTGTTCCGCTAACTCTCGGAACCATTGTCCTTCTTTAGCTGGCAAAATCACAAAGAACTTTCCGGAAGGTGCTAATAACCGAATTACGCCACTTAGCAATTCTTCATAAGATAATGATGCTGATGCCTGACGTGCTCTATTTCTTGCTTCATCGGTTGGAGCAAATGAGTCGATAAAATATGGAGGATTTGTAACAATCAGATCATATCTTCTACCCGGTTTAAACTCCTGCAGTGAACTATGAATTACACGAACTCTATCAGGCCATGGAGATTCTAAAACATTTTCTTTGGCTTGCAAACATGCTTCTTCGTCAATGTCAATAGCATCCACATGAGCATTTGATTTCTGACAAATCATAAGCGCAATTAGTCCAGTCCCAGTTCCGATATCCAAAACGGAATCTGCCGCACTAGCTTTAACCCAAGCACCTAGCAATACACCATCGGTGCCGACTTTCATCGCACATCGGTCTTGCCGAATCGTAAAATTAAGAAAGTGGAAAACTGATTCGGACATAAAACCTTATCACATTCTCAAAAATAACCAAAAAGAGTTATAAGAAAGGGTAAATCCCAATTTTAATAAATTGTGAATACACTATTGTTCTTCAAAATATTCAAAAGCATCAACTATATCAAGGTAAAGTCCATCAAAACCGGCGTTTATTATTCGCTGGTTATACGAATCCGCATTCCCAGTAATCTTATTTTTCCAGTCTTCTTGCCAGTATTTCACCTTATAATTTCCCGCCCATTGAGAATTTAGATTTCCCAACCATGATGGAGGAGAAGAGATCCATTCCTGTTTCCAATAATAACGGTAATCCTCTGCTTCTCCAATACTCATATACGCAATGAGCAATCGTTTTCCTCCATTCTTTTTATGACGAATAATCGCGAGATCAGTAGGCGTAAACAAACTAGAGGAATCATTTTCTTGAAAAAAAGCATCCATCAAAATAACATCATAATTGGTTTGACTAATGGCATCGAGAAATTGTAGTTTCGTTGGATAAGTGGATGTATTAATCAAATAGAGAAAATTTTTCGCTGCAGGTAAGGAATCGATATCATCTACATTTTCCTCATAGGGTGAGACAGGAAATGAAGGAATAGAAGTAAGTTCCCGTTGATCCGCTGCAAAAGAAATAAAATTCAGGTTGTGATTTTGTTGATAGGAATCGTTAACCTTTGCAATCTCGGAACAATAATCAGTCACCAATATTTTCTTACCTTTTGAATTAGCAGTTTGCAAGGGTCCCAGCCAATCTAAATGATCAGCAGATGGAGTCGGTAAATTATCCATATTATCATATCCATAAAAAAGTTCTTCTCGACCTAATCCATCAATCGCCAAAAAATAATTTTGTGCATTGCCTGATCCATCGGGGTTAGCATTTAATAGCGCTTGGCCATTTTGTGGTATAATGATAAAGCCTGGATGCTGAGTACGCGAAAAGGAACTGATTTCTTCCACAAACAAACGCATTTCTTCTCTGTAATCGATTTGTTCAGTATTCTGCTTCTTACATGCTGATAGGATGAGAAAGGATATAATGAATACGATTCCTTTAAAATGATTAGTATAGCGCATCCTTTTCATACGTGATTTAGGCCAAAAGATTGTAGAAATGCAATAAATTATGCCCAGACAATTTCAAAAATGAAAAGCGAAAACAAGATTCCATAAAATTTATTAAAATTAATCTTATTGATTTTCAATTACTTATTTAAATTATTGAGTTTATTTAGTACTATGTATTGCATAGTACTAAATAATTGATGTATGTTTGCATCATCAAATAGCATAAAGAAGAAATCAGGCCGACAGTTAAGAGTAGCGCACACAGAAAGGCTCTCATCTGAAAACCGAAAAAGGTTCAAAGTCGCTAGCAGAAGAACCCGATGAATCGAATGCTTTAAAAAAGAAACTAAAAATGAGTAACCTCGAAAATACCCAGGCACAGATGCGGAAAGGGGTTTTGGAGTTTTGTATCCTCAGTATTATCGCACAAGGAGAAGTTTACCCAAGCGATATCATCAGTAAGATGAAGGAAGCAAAACTCATGGTGGTGGAAGGTACACTCTATCCCCTCCTTACCCGCTTAAAAAATCAAGGGCTATTGGCTTATACTTGGAAGGAATCAACTTCTGGTCCACCCCGCAAATATTACATCCTCACTCCTATTGGAGAACAATTTCTCAGTGAATTACGCATTACTTGGCAAGAACTGGTAGATGCTGTTAACACTACAACTCTTAAACCTACTGAACAATGAATAAGACCGTAACAGTAAACATTGGTGGCATGGTCTTCCATATTGAAGAACACGCTTACGAAAAATTAAAAAAGTATCTCGAAGCGATTCGGGGATATTTTACAACCTCTGATGGTAGAGATGAAATCATTCAGGATATTGAATCTCGCATCGCCGAAATGTTCACTGAAAGAATTGGAACAAGCAGGCAGGTTGTTACAGAAGCTGACGTTGAGTTCATGATTGATACCATGGGCCGTCCAGAACAAGTAGCTGGTGAGGACACTGAATTCGACAATAAAAACAGCTACTCTGGCGCTAATTCAGGTGCTGGCTTCAGTGGAAATACAGATGGTGGTTATCGTCGTTTATACCGTGATCCAGAAAACAAAGTAGTGGGCGGAGTATGTTCTGGAATAAGCCACTATATCGGTATCGATCCTATCTGGATGCGTTTAATATTTGGAATTGCATTCTTTGTATATGGCTCAGGATTCCTACTGTATTTGCTACTCCTTATCATTATTCCAAAAGCAAAAACTACTGCTGAAAAATTGGAGATGAAAGGTCAACCAGTGAATATTGATAATATCAAACGTACTATCGAAGACGAAGTAAATGATATCAAAAGCCGACTGAGTGGTAATGGACCCCTATCCAATGGAAGAAACCGCGGCACAAATTCGGTATCGCGTTTTTTTGATGCGCTGGGACAAATCCTCACCGGGGTATTTAAAATTGCACTGAAGGTAGTCGGAGGAATATTCATGGTTATCCTATCGGTAATTTTAATTGGTCTTTTTGTCTCAGTATTGGTGTTTACAGGAATCATCGGTGATGCGCATATTCCAATATTTATGACGAAAGTGTTCCTAGAAGGTTATCAGCTTAATTTGGCTATACTCACTCTGGTAATTATTGTAGGAGTACCCGTAATTATGCTGCTCTTTAAAATAGTAAGAACACTCTTCAATATAAAAGCAGAATCCAAAATATTGAATTACACATCTAGCATTATATGGGCGATCGGAGTAATTCTCGCAATTTATTTAGGAGTGAGTATTTCAAAAAATTTCAGAGTAAGTGAGCAGCAAAGAGTAACCATTCCGATAGTTCAGCCAGCAGGAAATACGTTATATCTACAACAGTTAAATCCACGTTCTTCTAGAGATGAAACGTATTACAACAATACGATCGAAATCGATGACGGATTTTCAGTTGATGAAAACGGAGATACTGTACGTGTTGACAAGGTAAAACTTGATATCATCAAATCTGATAACGATCAGTTTGAACTAGTAAAGATTGTTAACGGAAAAGGAAGTACTCGCAAAGAAGCTGAATACAATACGAGAGGCATTTCTTATGATCTCGCACAAGAAGATTCAGTTATCAAATTCAGCGACACCTACCTCCTACCTAAAAATGTTCGTTTTAGAAATCAGAAAATTCAATTGATCTTGAAAGTACCAGTTGGGAAATCTGTTTATTTGAATGATGATATCGATAATGTGATTTACGATGTGCAAAACGTCACCAATACTTATGACGGTGATATGGTAGGGCATACATGGACTATGACCGATAAAGGGTTGGAATGCTTGGGTTGTAATTTATCTCAAGAAAAAGATCATTCGGGTGAACATGTAAGAGTTCGTGTAAACGGAGAAGACGTAGATGTTAAACAGATCTATAAAAACGGAAAAGTTAAAGTACGTGTTAACGGAGAAGATGTAGATGTAAAAACGGATGATGATACTATCAATTGGGATAATAAAGATGTTAAAATCCGTATTAACAGTGATGGTGTTGTGATTGATGCAAAAGAGAAGAAATAAATAAAGATGCAGGTTAAGGTCACTTAGCCTGCTCCTTTAAAAACTTTTCATCACGGAAACATTGCACTTCAAGTAGATTTATTGCAGACTTAGCATTTTCTAAATACAGAACGTTAAAGCATATAGTACTTTTGCGGTGTACTAATAAAGTTAAGTAACAAGCATTAAAAAAAAGGATTGCACTTTGATCTGGGCTGTTAACAAATATTTAACACGAGTTGTGTAACAAACAACCCATTCAAAGAGTCTTATTTAAAAGAGTCCGAATACAAACCTTAATAATAAACAATCAAAAAACTGCCTTCAGGCGGACAGGATATTCCTTGTCAAAACTAACCCCTTTAAAAACAAATAACATGAAAAAAATGCCCGTTTTCCGTTCAATCAGCCAATTCTTGGCCAGCTTATTTTTAGGACTCTGTATGGTAGTTGCAATGCCATCTGCACAAGCCCAATCAGGAAGCGAAATCAGTGAAGATGTTCGCACTGAAATTGCAAAACTCAACAAACAATTTGAAATTGCGCTTAAGAAAAAAGATATCGCAAGCATTGTAGATATGTATTCTGATGAAGCGACATTAATTTTGCCAGGCGGTAAAAAAATTACAGGTAGAAAAGAAATTTCTGCGTATTGGTACAGCCTTACTAATGCTACTGGAATGACTTCAGAAATCATCAGCTTAGGCGGTAACGGTAAATTCGTTTACGAAATCGGTAAGTGGTCGGTAACGACAGTTAAAAATGGTGTAGAACAAATCATTACCACAGATGCCGTTTTAGTATGGAAAAGAATGCAAGATTACTCTTACAAAATCGAATTGAACAGCTGCAATAATTCAGTAGCAAGTACAGGAGAGAAAGTTGAGCCTTTCGAGGCAGCAAAACCCTAATAAAATAAAACTATATCATAGCGTTTAGTTCAGTCAGGTTAGGTTCAAGGTCGTCCGAAAGGACGGCCTTTTTTCATTCATCTAGGTAGTCGATTTTTTTGTTGAATTTAAAAAAATGCTATTTCAATTTGTAAAGGAATAATTTTACACGATTGTCTATCATTTAAAGACAGAATCCGGCACCCCTTTATTGATAATGTAATTCGATAAAGTAATTAAGATTTTGCCAGTCTTTGGCTCCTTACCGGGAGGGACTTTTGAGGTTGGTGAGTTAATATCGGCAGAAATAGCTTTTGGGATTTTATATTTTTTTATTTCAACGGTAAATGTGATTTTATCAGCAAGCCCAGTATCAATATGTTTACCATGTTCATATTCGATAAGTACTGTTCCATTCGATTTAGTGGTTAACTGCGATTTAACAATCAGATTTCTTGCATTATCCACCCAGATCTTCGCTAAAACCAAATCGCTTGTATCTGCATTTGGAATCACATTAATGATCATCGTTTTATAGCCATTAATAATTTCAGATCCTGAAGTGAATGCCTGATAACCATCTTCCTTCGCTAACAAATTAAAAAGATTATCGAAATTTTGCTTTGGGAGAATCGCAATTCCTGTTGATTTTACCCGAAATTTATTAGGCTGCTTATAAAAAATCTTTGCTTTTTGAGGAAGCATATTTAAAAATGAAATTTTAGTATCTATCAATGCATCTGCCTGATAATCTTTTACGGTATTAAATTTATCCAATACACGACCAATAACAACTTTTGCATCTTCTTGAGCCTTTACTTGAAAGCCAAGAACTAGCAGTACAAAAAACAGGGTGTATTTTTTCATCAGCTTAAAATATCTTTTCTTCGAAACGTAATTAATGCAATTGAAAGGAATAACATCATGTGTCCGGTTAACACGAGTACTGAAGTTCTGATTTGCTCAATTGGCAAGGGATTATCAAAGAAGTTTCTCCAGATCACCATGTGCGTAGTAAATAAGAAAGGCTTAATCTGATCAAAAAATGGAATTTCCATAGTTCCGATAATGGTGAACAATAAAATTACAGCCATGGTTGACATAATTGGACCAATAGAATTATCAGCAAAGCAAGAAAGCGCAAGTGAAAATGAAGCCACTACCATCAAGCTTAAAAATGCAATACCGAATGCACTAAAGAATCTCCATAAAGTATCATCTCCTTGAATAATCACCAATTGCTCGCTTTTTAAAACGATCAAATCACCAGGACCAAAAAACAACAATCCTAATCCCAAAGAAAGTATCCCTAACCAAAGCAAAAGCAAGAAAACATAAAGTGCGCCAGCGAGGAATTTTGAAATAATAATCTGATCTCTACTTACCGGACGCGTTGCAAGCAGCCGAATCGTTCCCATAGCTGCTTCTCCACTGATTAGATCTCCTGTAACCAATGCAACCAGCAATGGGATCTGAATAATCAACGTTTGAAGAATAATAAAGCAAACCAAATTTCCGTTCAGGATATTCCCCTCCAACATAAAACTTGATTGCACCGGACCGGTAACGAAACTGATATAGTTCAACCCATCCAGATACATTGCCAGATGAATTAGCCCAACAATTACAGTAATAGCGGCCAACCCAATATAACTTCTGGGCTTTGCAGCAATCTTAATCAGCTCAGTAATACAAAGTCGGAACATAGATCTATTTTACAGGACATTGATAATGAATAAGTAACACATCGAGTTGATGATTTAATAACACCGCTTAGGTCTCCTTTTCTTGAAACGAACACTCAAATAACGTAAAATACCTCTTATTGTTCAGCAAAAGATGTAATTCACATCTGACTATTGATAACGCTATTTAAATCCAAGTTGATTTGAACTTAGACTTCCTACCTTAGCCTCAGAATCCCATCCCATGAAAAAGTACGCTTATCTGTATACCAACAAATACCTGATTGCCTCTTTGATTTTTTTGGTATGGTTATTATTTTTTGATCGGAACGATTTATTCTCACAGCTCAGTTACAGAAAAGATCTAAAAAAGATCAAAGCTGAAAAGGAGTATTATCTAGAAGAAATAGATGAGAATAAAAAAGACATGAAAGAATTAATGTCGGATCCAGAACATTTAGAAAAGTATGCACGCGAGCATTATCTCATGAAGAAAGACAATGAAGAAATTTTTCTAGTTCTCCCCGACTCCAACATTGCGAATGTAGAATATAAAGAGTAAACTGCTAAATTCGGAAATTTTATTGACTAAGATTTTTCAATTAGCCCTTTACGAACACCAATTTGATTTTGTTAAAATCAGCGGCGGCATTCACTACTTTTTTATAATCATCAATTTTAGACGGCGGCAACTTCAATGCTAAATAATATTCATTGATCGTAATGCTAATTTTATTTCCCACCTGCTTATACGTCGAAACAAATCCCATTAATGGCTTTTCACCATCCGTATAAGTGTAATCGATATTAAGTTTCTCTAATCCTTTTACTGAATAACCTTGAGGGATTTCAACATTAATTTCTCTTTTATACGAATGACAGTAAGTAACGTCAATATCACTTTGTCTTTTCTTTTCCTGATACATTTCTTCCTGAGGTCCGATAACATCACCGATTGAAAAGAGCACATTGGTACTTGCATTTTCTAGTAAAGTATTAACGGAAAGATCACTCTCAATTATAAAAGGCAGTTCATATTCGTTATTGGTGAGATTAAAATTGGAAACTTTTGTATTTTCAATTTTCACATCCTTAAAAGAAGACTCAATAAATTCTTTCGCGATTTTATCACGATCTTCTTCGCTAGCATAAAAGCAGGAAGCACGAATTCCATTATCTGCATAACCGCCCATCTCGCGTTTATAATGCATGATGACATTATCCAAAGTAGCAGGAAATGATACGTCAACTGACATATTATCATAATTCGCAGCAGGATCAATACTTTCAATATTTTTTACTGAGACGACCCCATTTGAAACATCACCAATCGTTACTTTCTTTATAAAAAGTCCTTTTGTTCCAGTATAAAGATAAGGCACCATGCCATAGCGGTAGAAATAGGAAACAGGATCCATATATTTTTTGCTTTCTGGAAAATAGATCAAGTATTTATCTAAATAATTCCAGGTATCAAAATCTGGATCGAATGCAGCATCAAAACGATTTGCAGTTAACACCAATTCATTGGGAATTTCAAGATATTCAAACATCAAGATGCAGAGGGAAAGTACATTCTGCTCTGATCCATAATTTCGCTTGAGCATTAAACCAATAGTTTCTTCTTCACCTGTCGATTTAATATTAATTGTAGTTTTTATAAAATTCTCTACAATTTTAATCTGCTCCTCATGCAGTTTTCCTTTCAACTTTAATTTAGAAGCTAACTTTTCAATATCTTTCTTTGCTGATTTTTCCTGCTCATGAGATATTTGATAGAATCTTCTCCCTGCATCGGCCCAAGTATAGAGACGGGTATTATCACGATTGAGGTTCTTAATGAGTTTGATTTCTATTCGTAATAAATTTGCTTGATAAGAACTATACTTTTCCGACTCTAGCGGAGCAATTGAATCTTTAACAATATTCAAATATCGTTTTTCACCAAGAACAGTATCCGTTTGGAGCACGGGAAGATTATATGCTTTCGCTTCAAAAACTAAATTTTGAGGACTGATAATCGAAAGTTCAACATGACGTGTATACGTATTGGATTGCAATCGCTCGGTAAGGAATAACTTAGGATTTATTTTAATCGTATAAAAATACTCTAGCTCCGCATCTTTCTCTAGTCCCTCTACAGCGAGGATAAGATAATCACTGCCATCCTCAGTAATCTTTTTCATATCCCCCTTAAACATCTCGGTCACTTTTCCTGATTTAGATATTGACCTTGCTTTCAAGACTACTAGGTCGGCAGGATCCGAAACTGGTAAATAAATGCGGTTATAGTCTTCAACGGCACCTTGCTCATTGATGTGTATAAAACGATGACGAGTATAGTAAACTTCGAGTTCTTCTTTTTTATTAAAGATATATTCTGTCACTCTTTTATCTGTAATTACTACTGATGATTCTTTTTTTTCTCCTGCAGATAAAAGAGCTGGAACAGGTTTGTCGGAAAGACTATAATTGCGGGTTTCGTACAACTGCGCATTGGCAACAGAAAATGAAACTAATAAAACTGTAAGAATTAAGAGGGAACGTAATTGCATAAAATTGAATTATTTCTTTTTAATGATAAGGAGGTCTTTATACGCCAAAGTTAATTGATCGATCATTTCATTCCATTTAGGGAATTTATCTTTGGTCAGTAATAAAGTATCAATCCAAACTTCACGATGCAAAATCACTTTATCCCCTTCCCTTTTATATTTAACTGAAAATCCAAAATCAGGATTGGAGTAATTACGATTTGATGGTAATTCCACAACTGAATAATCGGAAGGGATGTCAAAAATAACGACAATACTATCGGTCGATTTATAATCAAAAACGCGATCATTCTCTCTCTTTTTCAGATCCATCTTATCCCCTAAAAATGGTTTTTTAAGATGCATATTTAGGTAGGTCTGATTATCAGCTTCGCTCACATAATCACTAATATCGAATTTAAATTGAACAGTAAGAGCAGAATCACGGTTGCCATATTGTTTGAACTCTACCTCAGATGCAGAGTATTTATTATTGCCGATATCCAATCCTTTCTGCATAACTTCCGTACGCTTTGATTCACTGAGCTGATTCAAATTATAGAATAAAGATTGATTCGGATATCCCCACCATGATTGAGACCCTATACCTTCTACTTTTCTATCCGTCAATGTAAACTTGTAATATTCACTCATCAAATTTCGGTGACGATCCATTTCCGGTACTTTAACAACCACGAATGAGTCGGCAGAAAGATTTACCATCGCTTCTTTACCTTGAATCATGGAAGTAGGCATTCCAAAAGGAAGATGCACTGAAGTGCCGTCAAGAAACTGCCATCCCTGATTATCGGGCATTACAACAATCATATGATTACTAACAGCAGGATTTGCCAAATCAGTATAATTATAAGGAATATCACGGGTTCCAATCCATGCTGGATAAGCAGTAATTCCGGCTTCATTTAACAGTGATACTAAAATTACTGTTTTGTCTTTACAGTCGCCGAATCGCTTATGATAGATATCGACGGGTTCACGAGGAACAAATCCACCCAATCCTTCTTCAAAAGCGATGTAGCGAATATTATCTTGAACCCAATAAAATATCTTCCTTACTTTATCTTCCTTAGTAGTTAGACCGAAAGTAAGTGAATCTGAGAGTGCTTTAAGTTCTGGTGATTTCTCATTCTTCATTTTTCCTAATAAACCTGTATACCATTTATATAATTCCGGTAATCCATTCAAAACAGGCATTGATTTTCCATTCAGATCGTAACTATCAATATAAATAATCACATGTGGAGTTACATAACTTAAATCAGGAGCATCATCTTCACTGGCGTACGTTTTAACATTGGTTGCCGTAAATGTATAGGTGACTAATCCTTTGCTTTTCTCCTCTTTAAAATTCACAGCATGATCTTTATCTTTCAGGAGATACTTCACTCTAACATTTTCAGGGAATGTTACTTTATATTCTGAAGAAGCGACTGGAACATAGCGTCCAAAATAAAAAGATCCGAGAAAATGAGGATCGAATGATTCTTCTTTATATCTTAATGATGAAACGGCACCTTCTTGCAATGCGGGATAGTTAAAATACTTTTCCATGAAATCATCAAAGAATATTCCTTCTTTCACTGGCTTACGTGTATAAATGCGGTCTTCATCCACATTCAGACTTTTCATTTTGGAGCCATTTGGAATCCAAGTTTTAGCTACAATATCGGAAATAGAAGACATCTTATCATAATAAAATATCGACTTCTCCGACATGTGTGTGGCCTTCTCTGTCAGGTAAAGAATATCGGATTCATTATCAGAAACGATTTTAAAAATATCTTTCTTCTGAAAAATAGTTACGCTTTCCTTCTGCTTAAGCACACATACATCCTCCTGTGGATTCGCCTTTTTAATATCTGCAAAATTGAATGCAGGCTGTGCAGAAACATGCCCAACAGAAAACAAAATCAGCAACACCCAAATCCGGGCCACTTTATTCATATGGTTCGTTGTTATAAAATTGAATGGATTTAATTAGTTTACCAGTAGCATCATAAATTTTGGCTGGTCCATGTAAAATGTCGTAGTAATAAGTGAATTGTTTAACTAAGATTCCTTTAGGATTGTAATGATTGAAAACCCCATTTTTTTCATCCAAAATATAATTCTCATCAGACTTTAAAGTTCCATCCGGATAGTATGTATGAATCTTGCCATTCAACTCATGTTTAATATAAAAACAATCATTGGTAAGTTTTCCATTTCCATTGTACTCTTTATAAGGACCATCATACCAGTTATTTTTAAAGGTCATCTGAAGAGAAACTTTTCCATCTCGGAAAAATGCTTTCACATCGCCTGAACTCAATGTTAACGGAATTTCTGGAACAAAAGTACTATCCGGGGACAAATAAGAATAAGACTGCACACGGTTTTCATGATATAGAAATCTACATCTCAGTTTACCATCTTCAGCATAATAAAAGCTATAGCCCTCACGGTCACCATTGCTAAACTCTGCTTTACTATCAATTTTACCATCCGGATAATACCAAGTCCTTATCCCCTCCAGCTCTCCGTTTAGGTAAGTTGCGTTCACTAATTTCTTTCCATCTTCATAGAAAGTATATAGACTATCACGGTCCCCATTTTTGAAAAATCCTTCCTCCGTTAATGTACCCTCCCAATTATAATATTTATAGGGTCCATTTTTTTCACCGTTACGATACATAGTTGAGCGGTGTAATTTTCCATTGGCAGAAAATTGTTTAATTTCTCCATCCAGTGTTCCATACTTATAACTTAATTCATCTTCAATTTTTTTATTCAGATGAAGGGTATTAAATTTTAAATTCCCGGTAGAAGTATTCATGTCCACCAGATTATTTCCTAAGGTATCTTGAGATGTATACCTATAAAGTTCACCATTCTCATAAAAGAAGTTCTTATAAACTCTTCCTTTAGGATCAAAACGAAGATAAGGGCCGTTTAATTTCCCATCAAAATATCCATACGTTTCATTTAAAGTACTATCCATAAAATATTCTCTCCACTCGCCTTGTAATTCATCATTGAGATACCATCCTTGTTTACTTACAGCACCATTCTTATGAAATTCTTTTGCGAGTCCGTTTCTTTGCCCCTTCTCATATGAAATCTCACTTGAAAGTGCTCCAGAATTATCATAGTACTTTGCTACACCATCCATTTTCTGATTTGAATAATACTCCTCAGATTGGAGTTTTCCAAAATGATTCCAAGTAGTCCATTTTCCATCTCTGGATCCATTCACCAATTTCCCTGTTCTAAATTTACAACCATCGGGATAATACGAATCAAGATTCAATACCTCTCCTTTCACTAAACACTCGCTCAGAAGCTTCCCTGATTTATCGAAATAGGAATATTTTTTAGGGATTCCTTTGTTATAATCGATCGTACTCCAGAGCGCACCATCTTTATCATAATAATTATCAGTTCCAATGCTGTTTCCCCCTTCATAATTTGATTCATTATCGACCTTTCCATTTTCGAAATACTCTTTCCAGACACCATCCTCTTTCCCTGATTTGAAAGTACCTTCTTTTTCAATTGTTCCTTTATCACTATAGTATTTCCAATTACCATCTATCAAATCTGATTTATACTCTCCCTCACTTTTCATTGTATTGTTAGGATGGTAGGTTTTAACATGGCCAGTGATAGATCCATTTACATAACTATACTCATCTTTCCTACTTCCATTTTGGTAGAAGGATTGAAACTTCCCATCCATCACATCATTAATATAGTTACAGGTATATTGCATCATCCCATTATCATAATAATAGGTAGCAATTCCGTTTTTCTTTCCATCTTTCATAGGAACAATGCCTGATGTTGCACCCATCTCAAAAAATCCTACACTAACACCACTTATCAATCCAGCTTTAATTAAGCTTGCTTCACCACGATTTCCATTTTTATAAAATGTAATCAAAGAATCCGTTAACACACCATCATTATAATTTTCAATACTTTTAATTTCGCCTGTATTATAATAGAATTTCCAAGTACCGCTAAATTCTCCATTATTGGTATAATCACCTTCCGATTTTAACAAACCCGTAGTATGATAATGCTTCCAATGACCGATCGTTTTATCCCCTTTCGCATTCAAAACACCTTCTGCAATCAATGCACTATTAGAACTGAAAATGGGGTTTAGTTTAGTAAGATTATTTTCTTTCCAGAAGTTCAATCGTACCTCATTAAAGTGGACCGTTGAGAATTCAGCCATCTCCTTAATATCGGCAGTATGTTTTTTAATTTCTTTCTGAGAGTTTACATCGCTAATAGAATTAAACATATAGTAAGCAAAAGGTTCATATTGTTTTGCTTTCCACATTTTCAGATAATAGGGCACATAATATTGCATCCAGAATCCTTTATCGGCTGGATCATAGGTAAGTTTTTCGAGTAGGACTTGCAATTGTTTTGTAACAGTAAGGTAAGGTAATTTAATCGATGTTTTATAACTCACATCCAAAGCAACTTTGGAGCGAATAATTTGCTCAAGCTCTTCGAAGTTATTGGTTCCTTTCGGAAGATGATAGCTCATAGAATCAGCAGAAACCGACCAATCACCCTTTGATAATTTCTCATAACGAGATAAAGCGTTAAAGCTGTTATCGCCTGCTGGTTCCATCAGTAAAGATGTTTGTAAAGAAAGCATTGCAGGAATCAACAAATTATTATTCATGCAAATCACTCCGAGTTGATAATGAGCGTCTGCATTATATGGATTCATTTCAACTGATTTTTGAAAACTCTCCACTGCCTTTGTCGTATCCTTTTGATGCAAGTAAACTAATCCTTGTTCATAAAAAAATCTAGCATAATAGGGAAAATCTTTCTTTCCCTGTTCAATAACGGACAGTGCTTTTTCATAATCTTTTTTACCATCATAAGCGCCTGCCAATAATTCATAAAAATGCCGTTTATAAATTGAACTATATCGAAGTCCTTCCATCGCTAACTGGCTACAAGAATCGAAACTATTTTTAACCAGACAAACTGTTGCCTTTCTATCGAGATAGAAAACATAAGCGGTGTCCGAAGCTGGAACGTTAGACAATATTTTCAAACTCTCTTCATAATCTCCCTTTTTATAGTTTGCTAGAAACTCATCCATTACTCCACCGACACGGGGATCAGGAGGAGGATCTTGATTTTTTTGCGCAGATACATTATTCAGCGAGCACAACAAAGTACTTATGATCAAACAAAATCGAACAAATAACTTCATGATTTAGATAGATTAATACTTAGTAGAAATACTAGCATTTTATTTACAATACTTTTTAGAAAGATTTGAGACTTCATCACCATATTGCTCTGCGAACCCGAGTTCCAATGATTTCTTGATATCCTCACAGGCCTTATCTTCCTTTTTCATTTCAAGAAAAATCAACGCACGATTTCTGAAAGCATAAGAATTCCTTCCATTCATAACAATCGACTTATTCACATCCTTCATTGCACCATTGAGATCTCCTTTTTTCATTTTCGCATAACCTCGATTGCTATAGGTATATGCCATTGTGGGATCAAGCTTTTCGGCTTTATCGAGATACTTTATAGCTTCATCATATTGTTCAAGCGACAGCAGTACAAATCCTATATTCATCATACCCCCAAAATCAGCACTATCGGCAGCAACAATTTTATACAGATATGGCAATGCTTCTTTTGCCATACCCATTTCATTATAAGCAACAGCGATATTATTGAGCGCACCCAAATTCATAGAATCTTTTGCAAGTACAAAGTTCGCATCCTTCACAACAGCATTTAGATTTCGTAATCCGAGATTATTACTCATTCGATTCACATAGGATTTAGTAATAATTGAATCAACCGATTCGTATTTAATGGCCATATCCAGATCATTCACCGCATCTTGATACATCTTTGCACCATAAAACACCGATGAACGGTTTTCATAAGCAGATGCATTTTTAGGATTTAACTTAATAGCCATCGTAAAATCGTTTAATGCTTCCTGATATTTTTTCAACTCTATATTACAATTTCCTCGATCCACATAGAGCTGATCATTGTCTGGAAATTTTCCAATGAGTTTATCGTAAGCAGAACTTGCTTGGGCCCATTTCTCCTTTTCTACAAGTGCTTTAGCTTCTTGCAATTGTGCAGAATCCTGAGCCATCAAATGACTAGAAATTAAAATAAGTAAGATTCCATAACTTATAAATTTCATGATAATTTAGTTAAAGGTCAGTAAATAGATTTATAACGTTACCTCAGGATGCTCTATTATCTCAAGGCACAACTAAAGTAGAAATAAAAATCAAGTAATAGACGATCCTCTCAGCAAGCAAATAAAAAAGATCTGCAAGGATAAAATCTTTAAGAATGCAGTATTAGTTACCAGTATACTCTCCGAAAACATCACGCATTACATCGCAAATTTCTCCTAGACTAGCGTATGCTTCAACAGCAGAAAGAATATGCGGCATTACATTGGACCCATCGATAGCTGCTTGTCGAAGCTTTTCGAGATGCGTTTCAACATCAGTAGTATTTCTAGTTGATTTTATTTGTAGTATTTTATCTATTTGAACTTTGCGAATACTATCATCCACGGTAAAAAGATCTTGGAAAGGAGGTTCTTCCACATTAAATTTATTCACACCAACAATTACTTTTTCACCGCTTTCAATATCCTTTTGATAAGTATATGCTGACATCGCTATTTCCTTCTGAATAAATCCAGCTTCTATAGCATTTACGGCACCTCCCATCTCATCAATCCTACGGATATAATCCCATGCTTTTGCTTCTACTTCATTGGTAAGTGCTTCAACATAAAAACTTCCACCCAGTGGATCAACCGTGGAAGGTACCCCACTTTCAAAGGCAATCAATTGTTGGGTACGTAAAGCGATTCGTGCAGCTTCTTCTGTTGGTAATGCAAGAGCTTCATCGAAACCATTAGTATGCAGCGATTGTGTACCACCCATTACTGCTGCCAATGCTTGAATAGTAACGCGGATTATATTATTTTGAGGTTGTTGTGCAGTGAGTGTTGAACCACCCGTTTGTGTATGAAAACGCAACATTTTAGCTCTAGGATCAGTAGCTCCCAATTCCGTTGTAATTTGCGCCCACATTCTTCTAGCAGCACGAAATTTCGCTACTTCTTCAAATAGATTATTATGTGCATTAAAGAAAAAAGAAATGCGTCGAGCAAACTGATTAATATCTAAACCAGCATCAATTGCAGCCTTCAAATAAGCTTTGCCATCGGCCAATGTAAATGCTAATTCTTGCACAGCATTTGCACCTGCCTCACGAATATGATAACCGGAAACTGAAATCGTATTCCATTTCGGTAACTCTCTTCCACAATATGCAAAAATATCAGTGATGATACGCATACTTGGCTTAGGAGGATATATATAAGTTCCTCTTGCTGCATATTCTTTCAGGATATCATTCTGAATCGTACCAGACAAATTTTTCAGATCAGCACCTTGTTTTTTCGCAAGTGCTATATACATGCTCAGCAATACGGAAGCTGATGCATTAATTGTCATTGATGTTGTAATCTTTTCCAATTGAATACCTTGAAAAAGGATCTCCATATCTTTTAAAGTATCAATTGCAACACCCGCTTTTCCAACTTCACCTTCTGATAAGGCATGACTAGAATCATAACCAATCTGAGTAGGCAAATCAAATGCAACAGAAAGTCCAGTAGTACCTTGATTCAATAGATAGTGATAACGTTGATTGCTTTCTTCAGCGGTAGAAAATCCAGCATACTGACGCATGGTCCATAATTTCCCGCGATACATATCGGATTGCACTCCTCGTGTATAAGGAAAGTCTCCTGCATCTTCATTTAACTCAACAGCATCTTTATAAATTCTATTGATTTCTATTCCCGAATCGGTACTAAATTTTGAATCTTTCTGATCAGCAACTGCCATAATGTGAATTCTTTTTAATTGAATAATTGTCCTACTTCGGCTTTCAGAATACTTAATGCTCTTTGCGTTGGAAACTCTTCACGCTCCAACATTGAATCAAAAACGTTTTTACTAAGTTGGAATGCTGGAGCATTAGGTTCTAGATTGGCTGCTGCTGTATTTATCAATCGCGCAACTTCTTCCTTCGCATTGCGAATGACTGTCCATAATGGTGGCGTAATATAAATCTGCTGCGCGAAATTGTGCTCAAACTCCGTTCTGACCATTTCCACCAAAGCTGTCTGAAATTGCTGAACTGTCATGCCAGGTTCATACTGATTCACGAGCATCACATTCGGAGAAATCCGTTCCAGATAGATAGAAAGACGCTCATATGCCTGCAATCTCAAAGGAAGTAAGTCCTTTTGCATAACTCCCTTTGTTTCAATAAGTTTTAATCGGGTTTCACGCTCTAAAAATTTCTTTACCAGCATCCAACACGTTAAAAATATTAGCAAGGATGGGGCAAGATAAACTAAGAAATCAAGAAGGCTTTTGGGTAGTTCCATATTTGTTTGCAAAGAGGGTCAAATATCGCAAATTAGTGAAGGCGAAGACTATTTTCTTCAAGTCCTAAATCTATTTCACTAGGCACTCAGGATTTTATACAGTTACCCTGTTGAAATAAAATTCAACTACTTGATCAAAATACTGATAGTCAAACCTTAACACAGTTAACCTTTTTTGATAGTTTTGCGTTTCAATTCATTCCTGAATTGCCCTTTATGAACTACCTCTCGAACAGAATTAACGACTTAGAAGAATCTGCCACAATTGCCATGGCTCGTCTCAGCAGGGAACTGCAAGAACAGGGTCATGATATTATTAGTCTAAGTCTGGGTGAACCTGATTTCGTTACTCCCGATAATATCCGTGCTGCAGCAAAAAAAGCGATTGATGATGGGTTTACGCACTATCCTCCAATTGCGGGATTCAGTGATCTAAGAAAAGCGATCAGTGAAAAATTTAAACGAGAAAATAATTTAGATTTCACACCTGAACAGATCATTGTTTCTACCGGAGCAAAACAAAGTATTGCAAATGTTTTAATGAGTTTAATTAATCCGGGTGATGAGGTAATTATTCCTGCACCTTATTGGGTAAGTTATTCGCAAATGATTAAATTATCAGGAGGTGTTCCTGTTTTTATTGAGACTGGTGTAGATCAAAATTTCAAACCTTCTGCAGCGCAAATCAAATCAGCAATAACTTCTAAAACGAAGTTGTTTATTTTTTCTTCTCCATGTAATCCTACGGGATCAATGTTTACGAAGGAAGAGCTTAAATCTATTGCTGAAATCATACTTCCACACCCTAGAATTTACATTCTTTCGGATGAAATTTATGAGCATATTCGATTTGAAGATAAACATGAAAGTATTGCACAATTTGATTTTATTAAAGATCGTGTAATTGTTGTGAATGGTGTGTCTAAAGGATATGCCATGACAGGTTGGAGAATAGGTTATATAGGTGCTCCGCTTGAAATTGCGAAGGCTTGTGATAAAGTACAAGGACAATTCACTTCTGCTGCTTGTTCGATTGCACAAAAAGCAGCACTAGAAGCTGTCAGTACAGAATGGGCTATGTATGATCACATGCGTGCCTCCTTCCAAAAACGAAGAGATTTAGTACTGGAATTAATGAAGGATATTCCGGGATGGAAATTCAATAAACCTCCTGGTGCATTTTATATTTTCCCTGATGTTTCCTCTTTTTTTGGTAAAAAGTTTGATGGCAAAGTAATTCAAAATGCAACTGATCTTTGCATGTATTTGTTAAAAGAAGCGAAAGTATCTTTAGTTACTGGAGAAGCTTTTGGGGATCCGCGATGTGTACGGCTTTCTTATGCTACTTCTGAGGAATTATTGAGAAAGGCAATCCAGAGGGTCGGAGAAGCGTTAGCTAAGTTGAAATGATTCTTGCTGAATCGAAATTACTTTAAAATAAGACTCGATTTAAGCCTAAATTACTGTTTTACACAAGTTTATGAAACAGCAAATCCGGTGCAAGCACCGTGATGATTTATTACCTTTGCAGCCGCTAAACTATTGATTTGAACAAGTTTCCTGATATTCAATCCGTATTTGAGGCCTTCAATAATTTGAAGGTAGTAGTTATTGGAGATGTGATGGTTGATGCTTACCTCTGGGGTAAAGTTGATCGAATTTCACCTGAGGCTCCAGTTCCTATTGTAGCCGTCCAAAAAAGGGAGAATCGTTTAGGAGGAGCTGCCAATGTGGCTCTCAATATCCGATCCATGGGTGCAAGTGCTATTTTATGTTCAGTAATTGGTGACGATCGCAACGGTGAGGAATTGCTCATGTTGATGAAAGAGATCGGCATGACTACACAAGGAATGGTGTCGTCAACTGAACGTGTAACGACCGTGAAAACGAGAGTCATTGGAAATAACCATCAACTACTTAGAGTAGACGACGAAGTGATAACTGAGCTATCTGAAAATGATCGCACAGCATTAACAGAGCGAATTCTTTCTATTCTAGAAACCGAAAATCCAGATGTCGTAATTTTTGAAGATTATGACAAAGGAGTTTTAGGGGAGATTATCATTCAATCAATTGTGAATGCCTGTATTAAAAAAGGAATTCCTACAGCAGTTGATCCCAAGAAGAAAAACTTTACCGCCTATAAAAATGTTAATCTTTTCAAACCTAATCTCCACGAATTAAAAACGGGATTGAAAATTGACTTCGACAAACCGAATGCTGACATCCTGGAAGAACTGACGCGTAAATTCAGAATAGACCAAGGCATAGAAACTCTGATGGTGACTCTATCAGAATCCGGTGTATTTTACGCTCAAGATAAGTCTCATGAAGTAATTCCTGCTCACGTCAGAAACATTTCTGATGTATCAGGAGCCGGTGATACTGTAATAAGCGTTGCATCGCTTTGTTTAGCATTAGGATTACCTACTCGAACCATGTCGGGATTGGCGAATCTAGCTGGAGGATTAGTATGTGAAAAAATTGGAGTAGTCTCCATCGATAAACAACAGCTGCTAGAAGAAGCAGAGAAAACCGAATATGACGGTACTCCCTCAACGTTATAAAGGCGATACCAAACGCGAACGTGTGGAAGAGATGTTTGATAGCATCGCTCCCCAGTATGATTTGCTTAATAAAGTTTTATCAGCAGGCATTGATAAGAAATGGAGAAGAAAAGCCATTGATCAACTTATAGCATTACATCCGAAATCAATTTTAGACATTGCAACAGGTACTGCTGATTTAGCACTAGAAGCAGTTAGGTTAAAACCGGATACTATAACAGGAATCGACATCTCCAATAAAATGTTGGACATTGGCAGAGTCAAAATTAAAGACAAGCAACTTGATTCTCTCATCAAATTGGAACAAGGCGACAGCGAAGCTCTGCCCTATTCAGCTGCAAGCTTTGAAGCCGTAACCGTTGCCTTTGGAGTCCGAAATTTCGAACATCTTGAAAAAGGATTAAGTGAAATTCTCCGAGTGCTGAAACCTGGAGGAATGCTGGTAGTATTAGAATTTTCACAACCCACTGCATTTCCGATCAAACAGTTTTATAACTTATATTCGAAACATATTTTACCATCAGTAGGACAAATGATCTCGAAAGAACGATCGGCATATGAATATCTTCCCGAAAGCGTTGCAGCATTTCCTTACGGTAAAAAGTTCTTAGCGGTACTCGACAAAACAGGTTTCAGAGATACCAAAGCCATTCCTTTAACGTTTGGTATTGCCAGTATCTACACTGCGACAAAATGAAATTATTCAACTTCAATACAGCGTTTCTAATCGGCAGGACAGTACTGCTGATCCTATTGCTTTGTTGCGGTATGTCTGCGGATGCACAAAGAATTAAAGTAAGGAATCTGGAAAAATACGATAATCAATGGATTCATTTTGGGTTTTTACTTGGAACAAATTCTACCAATTTTAAAATCACCTACAACGATAATTTTTATAAGTCAGATAGTGTTTTAGTACTAGAACCTGCAAAAAAAAGTGGTTTCAATTTAGGAATCATCAGCAATATACGGATTAGCTCCAATCTCGATTTACGCTTTATGCCGGATCTTGCATTCTCACAAAGAGATTTACAATACACCATGATCTATCCAAATGGGAAGACCCCATTAGTCATTAAAAAGGTGGAATCAACTTTTTTGGAATTGCCGTTAGAAATAAAATTCAAATCGAACCGCGTAAATAATTATCGATTTTATGTAACTGGTGGATTCAAGTACATGATCGATATGGTTTCACAAGCTAAAGTTCAGAATGATGAACAGATTGTTAAACTGGTAAAGTACGATTATGGATATATGATTGGTGTTGGTATGGATTTATATCTCCCACTTTTTAAATTCGCGCCGGAGATCAAAATGTTTCAAGGAATGCCGAATGTAATTGCAAGGGATCCGGCAGTGTATACGACATCAATCAAGTCGTTGAAGTCACAGATTTTTACCATCTCACTTACTTTTGAATAATGCTTCAACGCATTGAAATAGTAGTATCGCCTGAAGAGGCTGCTGAAGAAGCAAAGTATCCTGATTACCTCGCAAAAAAAATTGGCTGCCGACCTGAAGATCTTAAAGGCTTCCGTTTGGCTCGACGATCCATAGATGCTAGATCAAAGCAACCAAAAATTAGAATGTTTTTTGATGTGGCGTTGAATGAAGCATTACCTACACCAGAAAAAATTTTACGCGCCTATAGAAATGTGAGCAATGCAGAACCCGTATTGGTAATCGGAGCTGGACCGGCGGGTATGTTTGCAGCACTCCGACTGATTGAACTCGGATACAAACCAATAATAATTGAACGAGGAAAAGATGTAAGAAGCAGACGTCGCGATCTTGCCTCCATTAATCGGGAAGGAGAAATAAATCCGGATTCCAATTATTGTTTTGGAGAGGGAGGAGCTGGAACTTACTCTGATGGAAAATTATATACCCGATCCGATAAAAGAGGAAATATACAGCGAGTGCTGCATACGTTTGTAGAGTTTGGTGCGGCAGCTGAAATTTTGATTGAAGCACATCCTCATATCGGCACTAATAAACTTCCAGGAATTGTTACAGCCTTACGCGAACAGTTAATGAGTTGTGGTGCAGAAGTACTCTTCAATACTCGCTTAGAAAAACTTATTGTGGAGAGCGGAAAATTAAAAGGTGCAATTGTAAAATCGGTAACAGAAAATACAGCGCCTGTAACCATAAGTGCAAAAGCATTAATACTTGCCACTGGTCATTCGGCAAGAGATATTTTTAAAATGTTGCATGAACAAAATATCTTAATCGAATCTAAAGCCTTTGCATTAGGAGTGCGCATCGAACATCCCCAAGAAATAATCGATTCTATTCAATACCATTGCAATCCAAGAAGCGAATATTTACCTCCTGCCTCCTACAGTTTAACGATGCAAGCAGCAGGAAGAGGAGTCTACAGTTTTTGTATGTGTCCTGGCGGGATTATCGCACCAGCATCGACAGCGCCTGGTGAATTAGTAGTCAATGGCTGGTCACCTTCCAAGAGAAATAATCCTTTTGCTAATTCTGGTATGGTTGTAAGTGTTGATGAAGATGACTTCAAGCCATTTGCTCAATTCGGGCCCTTAGCAGCGATGTATTTCCAGCAAAAAACTGAACAAGATTGTTTCAAAGCTGGAGGTGGAAAACTCGTTGCTCCTGCACAACGCTTGACGGATTTTTGCGAAGGGAATTTTTCCACTTCACTTCCTTCCACTTCGTATATCCCTGGCGTTAGTAGTGTGGAGTTGAAAGAAATTCTTCCAAAAGCTGTAGGAGAAGCTTTGCGAATAGGATTAAAGGAAAGCGGAAAAAAAATGAATGGGTATTATACTAAAGAAGCTGTTTTAGTAGCTACTGAATCCAGAACTTCCTCTCCAGTAAGAATACCAAGAGATAAAGAAAGTTGTATGCATCCGGAAGTTCAAGGTCTATTCCCTTGTGCAGAAGGTGCTGGATACGCCGGAGGAATTGTTTCAGCGGCGATGGATGGAGAACGATGCGCCGAGGCCATCAGTAAATTTTTATCGGCTTAGAGCCCTTCCATTTGAAATCCTGCTGTTATTAAATCCTTAAAAAAATCAGGGTAAGATTTTCTGACGATATCAGTTTCATCCAATGAAACGGTTCCACCTGAACAGGATAAAATTGCCAACGACATCGCCATCCTATGATCGTTATATGTTTTGAAAACTGAGGCACTAACTTTTTCTGGAAGTACTCTTCCCTGTACGATCATCGAATCTCCATCTACAATAACTTCTACACCCGACTTTAATAATTCTATTTGTAGTGCGTCGATCCTATCGGTTTCCTTAATTCTCAAGGTAGATAAACCAGTAAGCTTCAGAGTTACACCTTTTATCGCAGCAACTACGGCCAATGTTTGTGCAAGATCAGGATTGCCAGAACAATCAAAATGCAAATCATTATTAACGATTATTTCTTCTGAAAATAATTGAATATCGTCACCCACCACGGATGCTTTCACTCCGAAATCTTTCATCCATTTCATTAAAATAGCATCCCCTTGAAACTGATCTAAGGCTAGATTTTTTAACGTAATTCTTGAACCCGGCAGACAAGCTGCAATTCCGAACCAGTATGACGCAGAGGACCAATCGGGAGCTACTGTAATGTCTTTTTCTGAGTAATTTCCTTCAGCAACCATATAAGTTCCATCTTTTTCTTCTACCCTCACACCAAAATAACGCATCAAATTAATTGTCATTTCAAGATACGGTTGAGATACCAGATGTTGTTGTGGCACTAGTACTAATCCACCTTCTAAGTATGGACCAATCAACATCAATGCACTAAGAAACTGACTACTAATATTTCCTGGAATGCTAACGTTACCGCCTTTACGTAATCCCTGCAATATTTGTACTGGAGGATAACCTTCTTTACCCGTAAAGCGAATTTCTGCTCCTAAACTATTCAACGCTTGAACCAGTGGCCCGATCGGTCTTTCCAACATTCGGGGAGCACCGGATAATTCCAAATTCAAGTTTTGCACTGCTCGTAATGCTAATAAAAACCGAAAGGTAGTTCCGCCTTCTCCACAGTCTTGAATTGATAATGGATGATCAATTAAATGCTTTAAGCGAACCGTATCCGCTGCTAGCGACAGATTATTTATCTGAAAAGGTTCCGCGCAGAGAGCTTGAATAATGAGCAATCTATTCGAAATACTTTTTGAAGTAGGCAAGGAAATTTTTGCATCAATAATAGACAGGGGAGCAACTATTTTTTTCATCATTGGATCTGCCAAGACTGATAAATCATCACTGCCTCTTTCACATCACTTTCATCAACTTCAATATCCCAAACTGCATTTCCAATCGAGGTAATGAGGCTAAAACGCAAGGTTTGCTGTTTGTTTTTTTTATCATGAAGCATCAACTTCAATAATTCATTCGGATCAGGTAATGGAAAAGAAATCAATCCAAAAATAGATTTCAATTTCCGAATAATTTCATTGGCAACCTCGGTGTGAAGTGCAGTATATTTTACCGATAACAATACTTCCATCATCATACCCGCAACAATGGCTTCCCCATGTAATACGGGAAAAGGAGTTACACTTAAAAACCAACCTTCAATGGCATGTCCGATAGTATGACCGAAATTAAGAGATTTCCTACGGCTATTCTCCATAGGATCTAGATTAACGATATCAACTTTAACTTGAAGTGACGCAGGAATTAATTCGATGATGGATTCAGCATCTGTATTTTCCAAAGCTTCCCACAAATTCTTATCGGCAATCAGTCCATGTTTATAAATTTCCGCAAGTCCGTTTCTGAATTCGCGCTGTGGTAAGGTCTTTAGAAATCCTGGCCAAATAAAAGTAGCTTCAGGAAAAGTAATCGTTCCAATCAAATTTTTATACTCCAGAAAATCGACACCATTCTTCCCTCCTATTGCTGCATCCGTCATTCCCATTAGCGACGTTGGAATATTGATAAATCCGATTCCACGTTTATAAGTAGAAGCAATAAATCCTCCCAGATCAGAAACTACACCACCACCAAGATTCAGCAAGAGCTCTGATCGTTCGGCTCTAAATACGGTAAGTTGCTCCCAAATTTCAATACAAGAATTGATGGTTTTAAGCTGTTCGCCACCTTCAAAATCCAACACGTGTAATGTATAACGTTGACCCAGTACCGAAGATAGAATGGGGAGGCAGGAACTTCGTGTTTGTTTATCCGTCAAGATAAACAAACGATCACCGGAAAAATTTTCTTCTAGCCAGGACGATAAGAGAATCAGGCATTCTTCTCCAGCAAAAATAGGAGAGCCCTCGATTTCAGCTCGAAAAATCATGAAGCATTTTCATTGAGTTTCTGTCCGGAAGATTTTCGTTCTTCACTCATTTGCTGTGTCTGTTGAAAGATAGATTCTTCATGAATCATTCCATACAGTTTCATGATAAATGCTTTCGAGAGTTGCTGATCCATACCGTTCTTGGTACGCGTACGAATAATTTCATCCCATCTTTCAGGTTGAAGAATGGTTATATTATTCTCGTATTTATATTTTCCTATTCTGCGAGCGATATTCATTCTTTCCGCTAACAGATTTACAATTTCATTATCGAGTTCATCAATCTGATCACGCAAATCTTCCAGACGACTTAATTCTACAGGATCAGTAAAAGCAGGTAATCGAATTTCGAGTGCCCGTACAAATTCACCCAGTGCTTCTGGAGTCATTTGTTGTGCAGCATCACTCCACGCATTGGTAGGATCGATATGAGATTCTATCATCAAACCATCAAACTGTAAATCCAAAGCAAACTGTGCAATGTAGGGAATCATGAAAGTGTTTCCGCAGATATGGCTAGGATCGCAAAAAAGAGGAAGATCGGGCATTCTGCGACGAAGTTCAATCGGAATTTCCCAATTCGGTTTATTGCGATAAGTACTGTTTTCATAGCTCGAGAACCCACGATGAATAGCAGCTACGCGATGATTGCCTGTTTTCAGGATCCGCTCCACGGCGCCTTGCCATAAATCAATATCAGGATTAACTGGATTTTTCAAGAGTACTGGAATATTAGTTCCTTGCAAAGCTTCTGCTAGTTCTTGAACTAAAAAAGGATTGACGGTCGTTCTAGCGCCTAACCAAACGATATCTATTCCAGCTTTTAATGCTACTTCAACATGATGAGGATGAGCTACTTCAACAAGTACTGGCAATCCAGTTGCTACACCCGCAGCTTTTACCCAAGCCAATGCTTGTTCCCCCATTCCCTGAAATGAACCGGGACGAGTTCTGGGCTTCCAAATTCCCGCTCTAAGGGCATGAACGCCCTGCGCTTTCAAACGAAGTGCTGTTTGCATCACTTGCTCAGGAGTTTCCGCACTGCAAGGACCAGCAAAAATCAGTGGCCTAACACTACCTGGGAAACCCCAATCGGTAAGCGGTTTTACATCTTCTGTCATGATAGGAACAAAGGTACAGAATGAAGAACAATTCTATAAGAAATTTCCTTAGAATCTCTTTTTGAACCTTTGTCCTTATAACAAATAAAGTATGAATAAGTTCAACTTAAAATAAGAGCAGGATTAAACGTAAGAAAACTCTATATCGCTATATTTGGCACCGACATATGAGCTCTTCTGAAAAAATAAATTTCGATAATCTTGAAAATGCTTTTGCGTACCGGAGCAAAAGTGAAATAGAAAAAGCATATTGGTTATTCAAAGCTATTGGCTTTCCAGGAATCGTAAAAACAGGGAGTAATTTGGCAGGATGGGCATTACGCAATCATTTACCGATTAAAGGAATTTTAAAATCTACCATCTTCAGTCATTTTTGTGGTGGTGAAAACATCGAAGAATGCTCACTAACTATTGCACGACTCGGAAAATTTGGAGTTGGAAGTATCCTCGATTATAGTGTTGAAGGAAAAGAAGAAGAAGGAGAATTCAATCATTCTTGTGATGAGATAATAGCCACTGTACAACGTGCCAAAGGTGATCCTAATATTCCTTTTAGTGTTTTTAAAGTAACAGGACTAGCGCGTTTTGACTTGCTTGAAAAAGTAAGTGCAGGTGAGCAACTTTCTGAAATTGAGAAAGTAGAATTCGAACGTGTTAAATCACGTATTGAAAGAATTTGTGGTGAAGGATTTAAATTAGGTGTTAGAGTTTTTATTGATGCTGAAGAGTCATGGATTCAACCAGCCATCGATGATGTTGCAAAAGAAATGATGCAGCGATTTAACAAAGAAAGAGCTATTGTTTACAATACTATACAACTCTATCGTCACGATCGACTGAACTTTTTAAAGAATGCTTATGAAGAAGCGGTACAAGGAAATTATTTCCTTGGATTAAAGTTAGTACGAGGAGCTTACATGGAAAAGGAAAGAGCGCGTGCTAAAGAAAAAGGATATCTTTCACCAATACAGATTGATAAAGCTGCTTGTGATAAAGATTATAACTTGTCATTACAATTTTGTGTAGCGCATATTGATCGAATTGCAATTTGTGCAGGAACACACAACGAAGAAAGTAGTCAGCTGTTAGTTGATCTGATGAAAGAAAAAGGATTGCAGCATCATGATGAACGCATTTATTTTTCCCAATTACTAGGTATGAGCGATCATATCAGTTTCAATCTTGCAAAAGAAGGTTACTGTGTTGCAAAATATGTTCCCTATGGACCAGTAGCAGCAGTTTTTCCTTATCTCACTCGCAGAGCTCAAGAGAATACCTCAGCAGCGGGTATGATGGGGCGAGAACTCAGCCTGATTACCTTGGAAAGAAAAAGAAGAAATTAGAATTACTTAGAAATTCCGTAAGTAAGCTCTGCTGTAAAACGCTGATCGAGAGCTCCGATTCTTTGCGCTGCAGCCTGAGTGATTTTGATGATCACATTTGCATTGTCGCCAGTGTCAGGAAGGAATCCAACTACTTTTACAAAAACGGCCGTATTATTCATACGATTAGTCACTTTTATGATAGTTCCAACCGGAGCAGTACGATGCAAAGCATAAAATTTATTTTGATTTAATTCACCATCAGTAATCCACGTAGCTACTCCATTCTCTGTAATTTTATCTACGGAAGCACCTGTCTTGAGATCTTTTTCGGTAACACTTGACCGTGAGGAGCCAGGGTTACTATAAACTGCAGGAGTATCGAGTCGTAAAGGTTTTACTGGCTCTGGTACAATAGGATTAACTACAACAGGCTCTTTTGGTTGTTCTACTTGTGCTTTATCCTCTTTCATCGGCTCAGCAGGAATAGGTTTTGGCTCCGACTTGAAAGGAGCTGAGTCCACAGTTGAGGGAGTCGTAATTACTTTCACAGTAGATTTTGAACTTCCAACTTTTAGCTTCACGCCAACAGAAACATTATTTGAAGTGAGATTATTCAATTGCTTTAATTCGTCGACGGTGAGATTATATTCTTTCGAAATACGATACAAAGTCTCGCCTTTTTGCACGATGTGATATTTATTCGTCACCGTTTCTTTTCCTTGTGTTGCTGGGGCAATCAGTTTGCGAGGTTCTTCCTGAATTACTGTCGGAGAAGAATCAAAAGATGCGTTTTCAGAAAAAGGGACTTGAATGATCTGACCAATTTTCAACATCGTAACACCAGGGTTCGCTGCCTGTAATGCTTCGATGGTTATTTTATATTTTCTCGAAACGCTGGACCAAGTATCTTTAGCAACAACTTTGTGCAAAGTATATTTCTTTCCATTCACCCATCTGGTTTTTAAGGAATCTGGAGCAAAAGCGTGTGAATCCGTTGCAGAGGCCATCAGCAAGGTCATCATCAACATTAAAATGGCAAAAAAACGACCTTTCATTGAGCTGTTCATATCTTTACACAAGTATAGCTAAACGGACAAATCACCCTTACCTGATCACTGTTACGGTTATCAACACTTTAATTAACAGCAATATGTGTCGTAAGCACCTGTTACTCTTTATACTTACCTACTGCATAACGTTTTTATTGCCCAAAATCGTACATGCACAAACGGCTACTTCACCTGCAGTTCAGGAGAAGATTTACCGAATTGATATTCTGGAAGAGATAGATCCAGGAATTGCACGCCAGGTTTCGAAGGCGATGAAAGAAGCCGAAAAAGTACATGCCGACCGTATTTTGATCCGATTAAATACTTACGGGGGTTTACTAGACGCCGCGGATAGTATTCGTACCTTATTTCTGAATTCCAAAATCCCGACTATCGTTTTCATAGATAATAATGCTGCTTCTGCAGGGGCATTGATTTCTATTGCATGTGAAAAAATCTATATGCGACAAGGTGGAAGTATCGGTGCCGCTACGGTTGTAAATGATAAAGCAGAAGCATTGCCGGACAAATATCAATCTTACATGCGAAGTATGATGCGTGCCACTGCTGAAGCTCGAAAGCGCGATCCACAAATTGCCGAAGCGATGGTTGATCCACGAATTCTAATTCCAGGCGTTATCGATTCAGGGAAAGTACTTACGCTGACAACTGATGAAGCACTGAAATATGGTTACTGCAATGGAGTTGCGACTACGGTGCAGGAAGTTCTTGCTCAAGAAGCAATAGCGTCTTATCAACTCATCACTTATGAACCAACATGGATTGATAAAATTATCAGTTTTCTAATTCACCCTGCACTCAGTGGAATTCTAATTCTAATTATGCTAGGAGGAATTTACTATGAGCTGCAACAACCTGGAATTGGATTTCCCATCCTTGCAGCGATGATTGCCGCCCTACTCTATTTTGCACCGTTATATCTTGAAGGACTTGCCGCTAATTGGGAAATCTTAATGTCGGTAATTGGAATCATTCTGATTGTACTTGAAATTTTTGTGATTCCTGGATTTGGAGTTGTAGGGATTAGTGGGGGAATACTTTTACTCATAGGCCTTACCGTTAGTTTACTGCATAATAACGGACTTGATTTTAGTCCGGTGAGTAACGTTAATCTCTTTTCAGCATTAGCTACTGTGTTAATGTCGATGGTAGGGGCATTGCTGATGTTTATTGCAGGAAGTAAAGTTTTTGCCAGTAGTCCTGCATTTCAAAAAATGGTATTGCAGGAAAGTATGAGTGCTTCCTCAGGTTATGTATCTGGCGATGTTCCGGGAGTAACTATTGGAATGGAAGGAGTAGCAAATACTTTTTTAAGACCGAGCGGAAAAGTAAAAATTGGCGATATTGTATATGCTGCAACCTGTGAATCCGGATATATCGATGCAGGAACAAAAGTAGTTGTAATCGGAGTTTTAACTTCTCAACTGTTAGTTAAAACCGTTGCATGAATCACGGATTACGAATTGTTTTAATTCTGCATAAGGATAATCCAAGGTAAGTAATAAGTCCGTTCACAAGGAGTAATTCATATCCGAATTTAAATCCACCGAACCATTGCATTGCTTGTTCTGCAATATACCAAGTGATGAAGGGCGACAGAATACAAACGATCGGAACATAAGATTCTTGGAGTTTTGATTTGGTGAAAACACCATAAGCGAAAAGTCCGAGTAAGGGTCCGTAAGTATAACCGGCAAGTTTTAAAATGAGATCGATAATAGATCGGTTATCGATCCAATGGAAAATCATTACCGATAATAAAAACAATCCAGCGAATGATAAATGTACAATACGGCGGATTCTTAAACGATCATCTTCACTGAATTTTTCATTCCGTTGTATTCCGATAATATCCAGACAAAATGAAGCTGTTAAAGCTGTGATCGCACCATCTGCACTCGGAAACAAAGCGGATATTAATGCAATGATAAAAACCAATCCCATCACTGGTGGGAAATGCTTCAATGCTAATGATGGAAACAAATCATCTCCTTTTAGATCAAGTCCTTTTGCTTGTGCGTAGAGATACAATGTCCCTCCTAAAAAGAGAAATAGAAAATTCACAAGAATTAAAATTAAACTTAACACCACAATATTTTTCTGTGAATCTTTTAAAGTCTTTACGGAAATATTTTTCTGCATCATTTCCTGATCTAGTCCGGTCATAGTAATCGCAATAAATGCACCTCCAATAATTTGCTTCATAAAAAATGATGGACTCAAAGGATCAGTGACCAATAATTTAGAATAACCCTTCGCCGACATCTGAGACCAAGCTGTACCAAAATCAATGTTCAGCTGATTCAAAACATAAATCACACAAACTACTAATCCGCCTAACATGAACGTTGTTTGTAAAGTGTCCGTCCAAACAATTGTTTTTACACCACCTTTGAAAGTATAGGCTAGAATTAAAACCAATATTGAAGTAGCTGTTAGTGCGAATGGAATTCCAATATCATCTAATACAAAAAATTGCATCACTCGGATTACCAGATACAATCTTGCCGTAGCTCCAACCGTTCTAGAAACGAGAAAAATAAGGGCACCCGTTTTATAAGATTTGATTCCAAATCGATGTAAGAGATAATCGTAGATGGAAGTCAGAGAAAGTTTATAATAAAGCGGGAGGAGCATAAAAGCAACTACTAGATAGCCGAAAAAATACCCCATCACCACTACCAAGTATGTAAACCCCTGCGCTTCAATGGTTCCAGGAACACTAACGAAGGTAACACCTGACAATGAAGTGCCAATCATGCCAAAAGCCACAATATACCATGGGGATGATTTATTGCCGGCAAAAAAGCCGTCATTGTTGGTATTGCGAGCAGTATACCAGGAAATCCAAAGGAGAACCAAGAAATACAGGACTATAATGCTGATAATGAGGGTAGCTGACATAATTTGAATTCCGTACCAAAATAAAGAACTATGATACTGTATAAACTAGTTCACGCTCCTATTTTTTGAACATCAAGGGATTCGTAAATTTGTAAAAATATTAACTCCTTGAATCTTCCTTCCAAATTGCTTGAAGACGCCGTACAGGCATTTTCCCAACTTCCGGGGATCGGTCAGAAAAGCTCACTTCGTATGGTTTTACATTTACTCCGGATGCCACCAGATCAGGTAGAGCGATTTGGAGAAACTTTAATTCGTTTAAGAAAGGAGCTGCGTTATTGTAAAAATTGTCACAATGTGGCATCAGAAGATATCTGTAGTATTTGCAGTAATCCAAGCCGCGATCATTCTCTTGTTTGTGTAGTAGAAGATATCCGTGACGTAATTGCCATTGAAAATACTGGACAATACAGAGGACAATATCATGTTTTGGGAGGACTGATTTCACCTATGGATGGAGTGGGTCCTTCTCAATTGACTATTGAAAGTCTTACTGACAAAGTGAGTCGCGGAGGAGTTCATGAAATTGTAGTAGCCTTAAGTACTACCATGGAAGGTGACACTACATTATTCTATCTCTATAAAAAGTTAAAACCACTGGAAGTGAAATTCAGCACACTCGCCCGAGGAGTTGCAATTGGTGGTGAATTGGAATATGCGGATGAAGTAACGCTGGGGCGATCTATCATCAATCGTGTTCCCTACGACAACCATTTAGTGAAATAAGTACTTAGTGATTTAGTAACTAGATTTACCTTTTACCAAACCGAACCAAGTTCCTAATCTGCCTGTGAAGTTATCTGTTGTTATTGTTAATTATAATGTCCGTTACTTTTTACAGCAATGCCTGTATTCAGTACGTAAAGCAGCAGCAGGATTATCTGTAGAAATTTTTGTCGTAGATAATAATTCTACGGATGGCTCAGTTAACATGGTAGCGGAACTTTTTCCAGAAGTAAAAGTAATTGCAAACACCGAAAATTTCGGATTTTCGAAAGCTAACAACCAGGCTATCCGAAAATCATCGGGTGAGTATGTCTTATTGTTAAATCCCGACACTGTAGTAGAGGAAGAAACTTTCCGAAAGATTTGCAGTTTCATGGATGAACATCAGGATGCCGGAGGATTAGGTGTTCATATGATAGATGGAAAAGGCATATTTCTACCAGAATCTAAACGAGGATTACCAACTCCTGCAGTTGCTTTTTATAAAATCTTCGGCTTTGCAGCATTGTTTCCAATGTCGAAAATTTTCGGGAAGTATCATCTTGGTTTTTTAAGCAAGGATGAAACGCATGTTGTTGATGTTTTATCGGGTGCTTTTATGTTGCTTCGCAAAACTGCTCTTGACAAAGTAGGTTTACTTGACGAAGATTACTTCATGTATGGTGAAGATATAGACATGAGCTATAGAATTACACAGGGAGGATTTAAAAATTATTATTTTCCAGGAACGAAAATTATTCATTACAAAGGAGAAAGCACTAAGAAAAGTAGTGTGAACTATGTGATGGTTTTTTATCAGGCGATGGTGATTTTCGCAAAAAAACATTTTGCTCCTGGAAGAGCCGCATTATTTTCTTTCCTTATTAATATAGCAATCTGGTTGAGAGCCGGACTCGCTATCTTCAAAAGGTTCGCTGAAAAGATTTGGCTTCCAGTTCTAGACGGCACCGTAATTTATCTCGGGATGATTGCCATTAAAAATTACTGGTCGATCAATGTACAGGTTGCCATGTACCCACCTTTCTTTATGAATGTAGTAGTACCGATGTATATCCTTGTGTGGATCTTCTCGTGTTACTTGAGTGGTGGATATGATCAGCCGGTGCGGATTTCCAGAATGGTTAGAGGATTACTGAGTGGTACAGTCGTGATTCTTGTGGGCTATGCTTTACTTCCGGAAAATTTACGATTTTCAAGAGCATTGATTTTATTTGGTACTGCATGGGCCAGCTTATCAGTAGGTTTAATCCGTTTGTCATTGCATTTGTTAGGATTAAAAAGATTCAAACTAGCGGATACCCTTAAAAAACGACTCATGATTGTAGGGGATGCGAATGAGAGTCAACGAATTTTATCTATGCTGATGATTGGTGGAAACAATAATAATTTTGTAGGATATGTAACTGAACAAGAGTGGAGAAGTGAGTCCAACCCGGCTATGCAATCTTATCATCTAGGTACACTTGAATCGTTACCTGACCTTGTATCGCTTTATGAAATTAATGAAGTGATATTCTGCGGAAAGAATTTATCTTCTGCCACAATCATCGGACAAATGCTTAAGATCGATAGTAGTAATATCGAATTCAAAATCGCACCTCCCGAAAGTTTATTTATCATAGGCAGTAATTCTATCAATGAAAACGGTGATTTTTATCTTATTGATCTGCCTGCTTTAACTAATTCTGTGAACAGAAGAAACAAAAGAATCTTTGATTTAGGTATGAGTGTATTTTTACTTTTTAGCTCCCCCCTACTCTTCTGGTTTAGCAACGATAAGGGTGCTTACTTCAGCAATATCATCAAAGTATTATCTGGCAATTTCAGTTGGGTGGGTTTCTCTGAAATTAATGGGAAGCAGTATAAAGGATTGAAAAGAGGTATTTTTTCACCGGCACAATTACTCGCTGAAAATTCCAACGATTCTGCGGTTATTGAACGACTCAATGCTCTCTATGCAAAAGAATACAAAATTTTTAATGATTTGAGGATTGTATTAAAAGGAATAAAAATCAGTAAGTAAATTCGGTTCTGTACTAGTGAATTGGCATATGATTTTTTTTGAATCGAAAAGAAAATTTTAACGTCGATAAGATTCAACCCTTACTGCAATCCGAAGAATGAGCGATAAAAAAGTGCTCCTACTTTTGCATTAATCGTCTTGAAAAATTAAGAAAAGGAAGGGCACATAGGATAATGGATTTATTTTGAATTGAAGTTACGTAATCTTAAAGCTGTTAATACTTGTTTTGTTTCGGCAGGAAAATCACCTTGCATCATCCAGTCGTAATACGAAGGTTCTTTTCCAAAAACATCAGCAACAGTTTTACCTTTATGCTTTCCGAAATTGAAGACTTCTTTTTTCTCCTCATTAAAAACTATTCTACCAGCCAAATCAACATTCTGATTCATGGAAGTAAATTGTTGCAATCCATCTACATCTTTAGGTAAATCAGGATACCTTTCCAGTTGAGCAACAAAAACTTCATAGGTTGCAAGAATATCTGCTTCTGCGCTATGTGCATTAACAATTTCTTTCTGACAATAAAATTTATAGGCGGCAGCAAGTGTTCTTTGCTCCATCTTATGGAAAATATTTTGCACATCGATCATTCGACGTCCTTTCATATCAAAACTTGCACCGACGCGAAGAAACTCATCCACCAGCATTGGGACATCAAATTTATTGGAGTTGTATCCAGCTAGATCAGCGTTCCCAATAAATGCTGCAATTTCAGCAGCTAGTTGTTTGAAAGTAGGAGCATCCGCAATATCCTTATCATAAATTCCATGCACTTTGGATGCAAAAAGTGGAATAGGGATTTCAGGATTGATGCGTTTTGTATACACCTGTTTATCGCCTGCAGGCATCAGTTTTAAAATACTGATTTCTACGATGCGATCAGATCCAACAGTTACACCGGTAGTTTCAAGATCAAAGAATGCAATCGGCTTAGTAATATGTAAATTCATGATCTTGTTGATTAATCAAATTCCAACTATGGAAATATCAGCTCTAATACCGTTTTGTACATCGTATCAGGGTCTACTGTAATTTCAGCTTCCGTTTTCCCATATTTAGCATGACGCAAGACAACTTTATAAGTTCCTTTAGGTAAGGCGGCATCAAAGCGGCCGCTAGCATCATTTGTGGTAAGGTTAGCAACGGTTGCACCTGAAGTAGCATCTGTAATAATTACATCGGCGCCTTTAGCGGCTGATCCAACATTTGTAAAAGCTCTTGCCTCCAACCAAGTTAATGCACTTGCTGTAATCACTTTTTCACAAGTCACTTTGTAAATATCATAATCACCTAATCCACTATCGCGCACCGCCGCTGTATAAAAAGTTTTACCATCAGCAAGTACTGCAACGCCCATATTATCATAAACGGAATTAATAGGATAACCTAAATTCTCAGCTGTTCCTAAACCTTCTCGAGGATCATTCATAATTGCTTTAAACACATCGTATCCTCCCATACTATTATGTCCGGTGGAGCTAAAGAAAAATGTTTTTCCATCCAGCCAGAGGTACGGAGCATCTTCATCGCCTTTTGTATTGATATTATCTCCTAAGCGCTCTGGTTTACTCCATGAGGTAGATTCAGATCGAGTACAACGATAAATATCTTTACCTGTTTTGCCATCGAGTGATTCAGCAGCGAAAAACAAAGTAAGTCCGTCAGGAGATAAAGTAGCTCCAGTTTCAAGGGCTTTCGTTTCAAAATCTTTTCCAAGGATAACTGGCGCCGACCATTGCTTCCCTTGCAATTGCGAAATATAAATGTCACCATTCGCTTCAGGACCTTCACGATAGATAAGCATTTTATCTCCATTCATACTCAGAAACAATCCTTCTTCATAAAAAGCAGTATTCACAGTAGTCCCTACCGACTTCGCCTTACTTCTTGCAGTATCCGTTTGAATAAAGAAATAAATATCGGAAGGAATATCACCGAAATCATCAGTGAGTCCTCCTGCATTTCCTTTTCTCTTAGAGCTGAAATAAATGATAGTATCGGCAGCACCTACGAGTGGACGGTAGTCAGGTGATGGAGTATTTATTGATTTACCCATATTTTCAAACGTACAGGGTACAGGAGTTGAAGTAAGAGTTTTAGCATTGTTACTCCAGCTAACCCATGAATCAAATTTCAATTTTGCATCAACAGAACCTTTCTTCTCCACTCTAAATTTCTCAAAAGTTTCCAGTGCTTGGTCAAACAATCCAGCATAATGGTAGGCTTTGCCCAATTCAAACAATACATCTTTAGGTCGCTCCTTTGCATTGGAGTTTGCAGCATACTCCAAGTAGGCAACTGATTTACCTTTATTAATATTTGTATTGAGGTAACACATCCCTAACTTAAAATTATACTCAGCATCATTAGGATCAGTTACCACCAGTCGCTCATAAATTTTGAGTGCCTGTAGATAATTCATATCCTTGAAATATAATGCTCCTTCCGATTTAGCCTCTTTCACTTCATCAGAAGTATAAGGCAATATTTTAGGTGCTTTCGCTTTAGTTTGGGCATTTATCCAAAGCGGAAAACAAATCAATAGAATGAGCA
Source organism: Bacteroidia bacterium (assembly GCA_038320345.1). Lineage (GTDB taxonomy): Bacteria > Bacteroidota > Bacteroidia > AKYH767-A > OLB10 > JBBQED01. The sequence goes on along the minus strand of JBBQED010000012.1, from coordinate 23,178 downwards.
GATGGCGTATCATGGTATTTCTCTTATTTCTTATTGCAAAATAAGCCAAAAAAGAGGCAACTTCCACTCTTATCCCTCATGAGTAAAACACGGAGTTATTCACAATTTCCTGCCTTTCCACTCTGGATTGTTAATAGCCGAAGCTAAGAGTACCATCAGCGTAAAAAAAGGATAAATAATGACCATCAGCATTTGAAAATGGTAAGGAGGTTGCTCGAGAGACGTCTCAGCCATGGCATTTGGTTCACGATTAGCTCCCTTGAAGGAATGATTTCGAGGAAATTTTCTCAGTAATGACAGCTCTGCGATTCCTCGTAGAAAAAGTACACTAAAGAAGATTTTCCAAAGATGAGCATCGATTAAAACAGCTATAAAAGCAATAAGTACAGAAAATGCAGCAAGAACTACTATCAATCCCGTGAAATTGATAAATGAAGAATGATAGTACTTTGTTTTTCCTGCCCAACGAATACGTTGCATGAACAACATTTTAAAAGAATTAGCAGCAACCGTTGATGCAATTCCTCCACCTGTGGTACATGGAATTACTCTCCCCGGATATTTTTCATTCATCTCCAACATTAAAAATGTATCGTCGCCAGAAGCAATATTGGCATGTGTGGAGTATCCTTTAATTTCTTGCCAACAATCTTTCCTAAATGCCAAACTAGCGCCTGTATTCAGCAATGGTTTTCCAATTGAAAGTGCTGCAGCGCCGCACACTTGCAAAACAGCTCCCTCGATATATTGGAACCAGCTTGAAAATTTGTCATTAGGAATGATGCGAACTAATCCACAAACCATCACTGCATGATTAGTCACCCCACAATTTATTAGTGATGAAATCCAATCAACAGAAAGACTACAATCTGCATCGGTAGTAAGGATCCATTCACCTTTAGCATGTGTAATTCCCGATGTAAGTGCCGCTTTCTTTCCGAATGAATTATCGAGATGAATCACTTGAAATCCGGGCTGATTAATCTGCTCCAGAAAGTTGCTACTTCCATCATCACTATGATCATTTACAAAAAGGAATTCTACTTTTTCTTTCGGAAAATCTTGTCCATTCAATGCTGCTAAAATTACTGGTAGATTTTCTATTTCATTCCTCACTGGAACAATTACACTCACAAATGGAAGGTTAGTGATTTCACTAATTGAATTCTTATCACCTACTTGTATTGCATTCCATTTCCACAAAAAATAAAACATCAATGCAACATACCCCAGTGTAAACAGGAGTTCAGGTATGATCAGCAGGTGCAGCATTTCGGCCATCAGAAATACGAATGTAAAGCAATGAAACGGCACCAAGCAGTGCAGGAAGTGCAAGATTGATACACCAAAGGGTAAATGTAGCAATAAGAATTGCAGATGAATCGGAGGTGACTCTTCCAAAAACGGCAAGGTTCACTCCTCCTCTTAAGCCCAACTCTCCAAGTGCAACGCTTGGAATTAATGTAATGACCAGAAAAGATAATGCTGATAATTCTAAACAAGTAAAGTAATCTACTGAAACATGAAATGCTTTTAACAACAGAAACTGCTGGGTACTGAATACAAGATATCGCGCGATGGAAAACAACCAAGTGATTAGCAATTCACGTTGATGATATTTAGCAAATACATCACCATAATCTTTATATTTTCTTAGCCAGGAAAATTTATCGAACAATTTGGTGAGTGATGATAAGCGAAACCAGAAATATGTAATGGAGAAACAGGAGGATACCAGTAAAACTCGAATGAGAAATATAAGAGTCGAATTAACACTCATTAAACTGCCTGCCATAATTGCAACTGCTAACAAGCCTGCTTGCAACGTAACTAGTAACTGTGCGCTACTCCCAATAAATGCTGCTAAGGCACCTCTAACTCTGTGTCCGGGCTCCATATGCAGCATTCTTCCAGCAAATTCACCAATGCGATTTGGAGTATAAAAACTAATGGTAATTCCAGTAAGTACACTCCGGGCAGAACGTAAAAATCCTTCTTGTTCGATGGGCTTAACGAGTAATTGCCATTTCCTGGTTTCGAGGGCCCAGTTCAACAACATGAGAAAAAGTGCTAAGGAAAACCATTTCAACGAATCACCTTCAGTTAACTCTTGAAGCGCCTTTTTTCCATCTTCCAGCAATGAAACACGACTATTAATATGATATCCGATATAAAGCACCGAGAGGAAAAAGGCCGCTAGCTTAAGCGCCCATAGAAGCCTATATCGTACGGTGGATTTCATTTTCATTTCTACGTTCAAATCTCTGAAAAGTGTTCGATCCGAGATGAATAAACTGTAAATAATATCCACATAAAAAAGAACATAAAAAAAGCAGTTGTTTTCGGTTTTTATAAACCGGAAACAACTGCTTTTGGAGATGATTAAGAATTAAGCTTGTGCTGTAGGACCGCCAAAATTCATTGGCAAGCCCATGCCTTCACTTTGCTTGATATGACCATGTACTGCCTCGTATTTACTGATATTATCAGCAAGTGCAGTCAGTAATCGCTTCGCATGTTGAGGTGTTAATACGATTCTAGATTTCACGCGTGCTTTTGGAACACCGGGCATCACTTTAACAAAGTCAACTACAAATTCCGCATTGGAGTGCGTAATGATAGCCAGATTGGAATAGATCCCTTCTGCTATTTCTTCAGAGAGTTCAATATTTAATTGATTGTTGTTTTGATTTTCCATCGTTTTAATTGTATGGGATGCAGATTACTTTTCTGCAATTGGTTGATACAGGAAGCGCAGGGGAAAATAACCCTGCGCTTCGTAATTTACGGATATAAGGGCAGTTATTAAGCCTCTTGCGCTTCTTTCTTTGATGCCATTAACAAGTCGTATTCTTCTTGAGAACCTACAATCAGTTTTTCGTATTCACGCAATCCTGTTCCTGCAGGTATCAAGTGACCAACGATCACATTTTCCTTCAGACCATTCAACACATCAATACTTCCGCGGATTGCAGCTTCGTTAAGAACTTTCGTTGTTTCCTGGAACGATGCAGCAGAGATCCAGCTCTTCGTATGCAACGAAGCCTGAGTAATTCCCTGAAGCAATGTAGAAGAAGTTGCAGGTATTGCATCACGTGCTTCTACCAAGCGTAAATCTTTACGTTTCAGCTGAGAATTTTCATCACGCAGACGACGAAGTGTCAGAATCTGTCCAGCTTTCATCGATGGAGAATCACCTGGATCTACCACAACTTTTTTATCAATAATGCTATCGTTCTCTTCACTGAAATCTAGTTTATTCACCGATTCTCTCTCGAGGAAACGGGTATCACCAGCATCAGCAATGATTACTTTACGCATCATTTGACGAACAATTGTTTCGAAGTGCTTATCATTAATTTTCACACCTTGCAAACGGTAAACTTCTTGAATTTCATTTACCAAATATTCTTGCACGGCTGTAGGACCTTTGATAGACAGAATATCACTAGGAGTTGTTGCACCATCTGATAACGGTGAACCAGCACGGATAAAGTCACTGTCCTGAACAAGGATGTGCTTACTCAACGGTACCAGATACTTTTTAACTTCCCCATCACGAGCAGTAATCACGATTTCACGGTTACCACGTTTGATACCACCATAACTTACAACTCCATCGATTTCAGAAACTACCGCTGGGTTACTTGGGTTACGTGCTTCAAACAATTCAGTCACACGAGGCAGACCTCCTGTAATATCACCAGTACGTCCAAGCTGACGAGGAATTTTCACAAGGATTTCTCCAAGTTCAATACGATCACCTTCGGATACTGTGATGTGAGCGCCTACAGGAATGTTATACGATTTCAGTACTTCTTTACCGTTCACCACTTTGATTACAGGAATCTTCGTTTTATCACGGCTATCAACAACTACTTTTTCTTTAAATCCTGTCTGCTCATCAGACTCTTCTTTATACGTTACGCCTTCTTCAATATGTTCGTAAGCAATTTTACCGCCTACTTCAGAAATGATAACTGCGTTGTACGGATCCCAATCACAAATTAATTGTCCTTTCTCTACTGACTGTCCTTCTTTCACAAATAAATGTGAACCGTACGGTAAGTTATGAGAAGAGAGAACTGCTTTAGTATTTGGATCGATAATTCTCAATTCACCTGAACGACCAATCACTACTTCAACAACTTCTTCACCTTTCTTCACGTGACGAACGCTTCGTACTTCTTCAAACTCAACGATTCCTTTGAATTTGGATTCAATTTTAGATTCTGTTGCACCTTTCGCTGCTACCCCACCGACGTGGAATGTACGGAGAGTAAGCTGTGTTCCAGGCTCACCAATAGACTGCGCTGCAATTACACCTACGGCTTCTCCTTTCTGAACGATACGTCCAGAAGCAAGATTACGACCATAGCAACGTGTACATACACCCTGTTTAGATTCACAAGTTAATACGGAACGAATTTCCACCATTTCAATCGGCGATTCTGCAATAGCAGATGCGATATCTTCAGTGATTTCTTCAGCAGATCTAACGATCAACTCATTCGTTTGTGGATGATAAACATTGTGTAAAGAAACACGACCTAAAATACGATCATATAAACTCTCCACAATTTCTTCCCCATTTTTCAGAGCTGTCATTGCGAGTCCGCGAAGTGTTCCGCAGTCTTCGTCATTGATAATTACATCCTGCGCAACATCTACCAAACGACGTGTAAGGTAACCAGCATCCGCAGTTTTCAGAGCGGTATCGGCAAGACCTTTACGAGCACCGTGAGTGGAGATAAAATACTCAAGGATAGAGAGACCTTCTTTAAAGTTAGATAAGATCGGGTTCTCGATAATCTCACCACCAGTAGAACCGGATTTCTGTGGCTTAGCCATCAGTCCTCTCATTCCACCTAACTGACGAATTTGCTCTTTAGAACCACGTGCTCCTGAATCCAACATCATATACACCGCATTGAATCCTTGCTTGTCGGTCGACAGCTGTTTCATCAAGGTATCAGTGATACGAGAATTGGTACGACTCCAGATATCGATGATCTGATTATAACGCTCGTTGTTGGTGATGAATCCCATGTTATAGTTACTCATCACTTCTTCTACTTCTTCATGTGCTTTACCAACGAGTTTCTCTTTTTCCAGAGGGATAATTACATCATTCAGGTTAAAGGAGAGACCTCCACGGAAAGCCATTTTGAATCCGAGATCTTTAATATCATCCAAGAAACGAGCTGTTTCAGCGATACCCGTTTCTTTCAAAACGTTACCGATGATATCACGAAGAGATTTCTTCGTAAGCAGTTCATTAATATATCCAACACGAGGTGGCACCACTTCATTGAAGATGACGCGACCCACTGTTGTTTCAATAATCTTTTTAACTAACAGACCTTCTTCACGGACATTGGTTTTCACCTTTATCCAAGCATGAAGATCCACACGGTTCTCATTGTAAGCGATGATTACTTCTTCCGATGAATAGAAAGTAAGTCCTTCACCTCTAACGGTAAGCGTATCCGTAGTTTTCTTGCCTTTGGTGATATAATAAAGTCCGAGTACCATGTCTTGGGAAGGTACCGTGATAGGCGCTCCGTTGGCAGGGTTCAGGATATTATGTGATGCCAACATCAGCATCTGAGCTTCGATAATTGCGGCGTTTCCAAGTGGCAAGTGAACTGCCATCTGATCACCGTCAAAGTCAGCGTTGAATGCCGAACACACCAGTGGGTGTAATTGAATTGCTTTTCCTTCGATCAGTTTAGGCTGGAATGCCTGAATCCCTAATCTGTGCAGCGTTGGTGCACGGTTAAGCATTACAGGATGTCCTTTCAATACATTCTCGAGGATATCCCAAACAATTGCATCCTTACGGTCTACAATTTTCTTCGCGCTCTTTACCGTTTTCACCACTCCGCGCTCAATCATTTTGCGGATGATAAATGGTTTGAAAAGTTCGGCAGCCATATCTTTTGGCAATCCGCACTCGTGAAGTTTCAATTCAGGTCCTACAACAATTACTGAACGTGCCGAGTAATCCACACGTTTACCGAGGAGATTCTGACGGAAACGACCTTGCTTACCTTTCAGAGAATCAGAGAGTGATTTCAGTGCACGGTTACTTTCCGTTTTCACTGCGTTTACTTTACGACTGTTATCGAAGAGTGAATCCACTGCTTCTTGCAACATCCTTTTTTCATTACGAAGAATTACTTCAGGAGCTTTGATTTCAATCAGACGTTTCAAACGATTGTTACGAATGATTACACGACGGTATAAATCATTCAAATCGGAAGTCGCAAAACGACCACCATCCAATGGAACGAGTGGACGTAATTCTGGTGGAATTACAGGAACTACTTTCACAATCATCCACTCCGGACGGTTTTCAATATGACCGTTTGCCTGGCGGAAAGCTTCCACCACTTGGAGACGTTTAAGTGCTTCGTTCTTCCTTTGCTGACTGGTTTCATTACCGGCCTGATGACGCAGATTATAACTTTGCTGATCAAGATCTAGGCGACCTAACAGATCATAAAGTGCTTCTGCACCCATTTTAGCGATGAACTTATTAGGGTCCTTATCGTCTAAGTGCTGATTATCTTTAGGAAGATTCTCAAGAATATTGAGATATTCTTCTTCCGTTAAGAAATCGAGGTAATTAATTCCATCTTCCTGTTTAACACCTGCCTGAATAACTACATAACGTTCGTAGTAAATAATCAGATCAAGTTTTTTTGTTGGTAAACCGAGCAGGTATCCAATTTTGTTTGGAAGAGAGCGGAAGTACCAGATATGTGCAACGGGAACAGTAAGGGTGATATGACCCATACGCTCACGACGCACTTTTTTCTCGGTTACTTCTACACCACAACGGTCACAAACGATCCCTTTGTAACGGATCCGCTTATACTTACCGCAATGACACTCCCAATCTTTCACTGGTCCGAAGATGCGCTCGCAGAAAAGACCATCACGTTCCGGCTTATAAGTCCGGTAGTTGATAGTTTCTGGCTTGAGCACTTCTCCGCTGGACTGCTCCAGGATATGCTCTGGGCTAGCCAGACTGATAATTATTTTAGTGAAGTTGCTTTTAAGCTTCTGTTCTTTTTTAGCCGCCATGTGCTTTTTTTAGTGATGACGTTTAACTGTAACTTATAGAAATCGTGGTAAGCGTGGAAGGAGAATTTTTTACGATTCTCCTTTTGATGTGCTGTTTTATTCGAGTGACACTTTCAGACAGAGACCTTGCAATTCATGCAACAATACGTTGAATGATTCAGGAATTCCTGGAGGTTGCATGTTATCGCCTTTTACAATTGCTTCATAAGCTTTTGCACGGCCTAACACATCATCTGACTTAATGGTAAGTAACTCTTGAAGGATATTTGCTGCACCGAATGCTTCGATCGCCCAAACCTCCATCTCACCGAAACGCTGACCTCCAAACTGTGCTTTACCACCGAGAGGCTGCTGAGTAATGAGAGAATATGGTCCGATAGAACGTGCGTGCATCTTATCATCCACCATGTGACCTAATTTAAGCATGTAGATAATTCCAACTGTTGCCGGCTGATCGAAACGATCTCCTGTTCCTCCGTCGTACAAATAAGTTGAACCGAACTTTGGTAATCCTGCTTTTGTAACCCAGCCATCGATTTCTTCAATCGTAGCACCGTCGAAAATTGGAGTAGCGAATTTAAGACCCAGTTTTTGTCCAGCGAGTGCCAGTACTGTTTCATAAATCTGTCCAAGATTCATACGAGATGGTACTCCAAGCGGATTCAGTACGATATCTACAGGTGTACCGTCTTCGAGGTAAGGCATATCTTCATCACGAACAATTCTCGCAACGATACCTTTATTTCCGTGACGGCCAGCCATCTTATCACCCACTTTCAGCTTACGCTTTTTAGCAATGTAAACTTTCGCTAATTGCATAATTCCAGTTGGTAATTCATCACCGATTTGGATCTGGAATTTTTTCCGTTTGTAAGAAGCGATAATCTCATTCATCTTCACGTTGTAATTCGTGAGCAGACGAGTGATCATATCATTCTTCTCCTTATCAGTAGTCCACTTAGTTGGATTGATATTATTGTAATCAAGATCAATCAGCATTTTCTGAGTGAACTTGGCACCTTTAGGAATAACAGCTTCTTTATAAGCGTTCATCACACCCTGAGATGTTTTACCACTTACCAGCATGAACAATTTATCAATCAGTTTTGCTTTTAGCTCCACTAATTCTTTATCCTGTTCTCCGTCGAAACGAGCTACTACATTTTTTTCTTCGTCACGAGCTTTTTTATCTTTAATAGCACGCGAGAATAACTTCTTGTCGATTACCACACCTTTTACAGATGGTGGAACTTTCAAAGAAGCATCTTTAACATCACCAGCTTTGTCACCAAAGATTGCGCGAAGTAATTTTTCTTCTGGTGAAGGATCAGTCTCCCCTTTCGGAGTGATCTTTCCAATCAGAATATCTCCTTCGATTACTTCAGCACCCACACGGATCAGGCCATGCTCATCGAGTTCACGGGTAGCTTCCTCACTAACGTTAGGGATATCCGCAGTTAACTCTTCGAGACCACGTTTAGTATCACGTACCTCAAGGCTATACTCATCAATGTGCAGGGAAGTGAAGATATCTTCACGAACCACACGCTCAGAGATTACTATGGCATCCTCGAAGTTATACCCTTTCCAAGGCATGAAAGCAACTTTCATATTACGACCCAGTGCAAGTTCTCCGCCCTGAGTTGCATAGCCTTCACAAAGTACTTGTCCAACTTTTACTTTCTCCCCTTTCTTAACGATTGGCTTGAGGTTGATACAGGTATTCTGGTTGGTTTTCTGATATTTTGTAAGACGATAAATTTTTACATCATCATCAAAACTTACTTGTTTCTCTTCATCACTGCGTACATTACGAACGTGGATTTCGAGGGCATCAACATACTCCACAACACCTGGGTATTCTGCATTAATCAGTACCCGGCTATCCCGAACAACTTGACCTTCTAAACCAGTTCCTACGATAGGCGCTTGAGGGCGAAGCAAAGGAACAGCCTGACGTTGCATGTTCGATCCCATCAGGGCACGATTCGCATCATCATGTTCGAGGAAGGGAATCAGGGAAGCTGCAATCGATGCGATTTGGTTCGGTGCAACATCCATCAAATGCAGATCATTGGGATCTACAATTGGGAAGTCACCTTCAAAGCGGGCTTTTACTTTATGTTCAGTAAATTGACCGTTATCGTCCATATCCGCAATCGCCTGAGCAATCACCTTAGAATCTTCTTCTTCAGCAGTAAGGTAAATCGGACCACTTTTCAGATCTACTTTTCCAGACTCCACTTTGAGATAAGGAGTAGAAATAAATCCGAGGTTATTAATCTTCGCATAAACACAGAGCGAAGAAATCAAACCGATGTTCGGTCCTTCAGGAGTTTCGATAGTACACAAACGACCATAGTGGGTATAGTGTACGTCACGAACCTCGAAACCGGCGCGTTCACGGGAAAGACCACCAGGTCCTAATGCCGAGAGGCGTCGTTTATGTGTAATCTCAGCCAACGGATTCGTCTGATCCATGAACTGGCTCAGCTGATTGGTTCCGAAGAAGGAATTGATTACAGAGGATAATGTTTTAGCATTAATCAGATCAGCGGGAGTAAACACCTCATTATCGCGAACGTTCATCCGCTCACGAATTGTACGAGCCATACGTGCCAAACCAACTCCAAACTGAGAGTAAAGTTGTTCACCAACGGTACGAACACGACGGTTACTCAAGTGATCGATATCATCTACTTCAGCTTTGTTATTAATCAGCTGAATCAGGAATTTAATGATATGAATGATATCTTCCTTGGTCAGTACCTTAGTCTCCTGAGCGATGTCCAGCTTCAGTTTACGATTGATACGGTAACGACCTACTTCTCCGAGATCATAACGCTTATCAGAGAAGAACAACTTCTCGATGATACCACGAGCAGTTTCCTCATCCGGTGGTTCAGCATTACGTAACTGGCGATAAATATGCTCTACCGCTTCTTTCTCAGAGTTGGAAGTATCCTTCTGGAGAGTATTATAAATGATGGCGTAGTCATTGGTATTCGCATCTTCCTTATGCAGGATGATAGATTTCACACCTGCATCCACGATCATATCGATATGATCATCTTCGATAACGGTTTCCCGTTCGAGGATCACTTCGTTACGTTCGATGGAAACTACTTCACCGGTATCTTCATCAACGAAATCTTCAAGCCAGCTTTTCAGAACCCTTGCAGCCAATTTACGGCCTACAACTTTCTTTAAACCAGCTTTACTAACCTTTACTTCATCTGCCAATCCGAAGATTTCCAAGATATCTTTATCTGTTTGGAAACCGATAGCACGGAGGAGAGTTGTAACAGGGAATTTTTTCTTACGGTCGATGTATGCATACATCACGTTATTGATATCCGTTGCAAATTCGATCCACGAACCTTTAAACGGAATAACGCGTGCAGAATACAATTTGGTTCCGTTAGCATGACGGCTTTGACCAAAGAACACTCCTGGGGAACGGTGAAGCTGTGATACCCCAACGCGTTCGGCACCATTCATCACGAAGGTACCCTTCGGAGTCATGTAAGGAATTGTTCCTAGGTAAACGTCCTGTACGATTGTTTCGAAGTCCTCATGTTCCGGATCTGTACAGTAGAGCTTCAGCTTAGCTTTCAGCGGCACACTGTGCGTTAATCCACGCTCGATACATTCCTCAATGGAATAACGGGGTGGATCTACGAAATAATCAAGGAACTCCAGAACGAAGTTATTACGGGAATCGGTGATTGGGAAATTTTCACTGAAAACCTTATAAAGCCCTTCTTGAGTCCGGTTATCGGATGTTGTTTCCAACTGGAAGAAGTCTTTGAACGACTTCAACTGTACCTCAAGAAAATCAGGGTATTCGAAGGGATGTTTACTCTTACTGAAATTGATCCTGCTAGTAGCAGATTTTTCAGTAGTGAGACTTGTTTTGTTTGTCAAGGCGAAGGAGTTTTTAATTTATAGAACAACCATTCGTAGGATGCTGTTTTGCAACAGTAAAAAAATGGGAATAGACCTGCTCCACCCTACTGGTGGAACAGGTCTATTGAGTGCTTGATGGTCAATTACTTAACCTCAACTTCAGCACCAGCGTCAGCAAGCTGTTGCTTGAGAGAATTCGCTTCTTCTTTAGAAACGCCTTCTTTAACAGGCTTTGGAGCACCGTCAACGAGATCTTTCGCTTCTTTCAGACCAAGACCAGTAAGGTCTTTTACCATTTTCACGATTGCGAGTTTATTAGCACCGGCAGCTTTGAGAATTACGTCGAACGTAGTTTTCTCTTCAACTGCTGCAGCACCAGCAGCAGGAGCAGCCATAACTGCAGCAGCAGCGGCTGGCTCAATGCCATATTCATCTTTAAGGATTTGTGCGAGTTCTTGAACTTCTTTAACAGTCAGGTTAACTAACTGTTCAGCGAAAGCTTTCAGGTCTGCCATTTTATTATCTTTTTTTAAGGTTACTAGTGAATGTTTGTTTGAATGATGTTCTAGATCTAAGTAGCGAGCGGATTAGGCTGCTCTTTCTTCCAGTGTTTTGAGGATTCCTGCCAGTTTGCCACCTTGACCTTTGAGGCCACTGATAACATTTTTAGCAGGAGATTGCAGAAGGCCAATGATATCGCCAACGAGTTCGTCTTTAGTTTTCAGGGATGCAAGAGCATCGAGCTGATTATCGCCAACGTAAATTCCCCCGTCGATACAAGCGCTCTTCAGCAAAGGCTTATCGCTAGTTGCACGAAATTCTTTAATCAATTTAGCCGGTACATTCGGAAATTCAGCAACCATGATGGCTGAGAAGCCTTTCAGGGTAGGTACTAATTCGCTGAAATCTCCTTCGATTTTTTCTAGGGCTTTTTTGATCAGGGAATTCTTCGCAACCGTAAGTCCTACCTGCTTGTTAAAACAGAGGCGGCGGAGCTTACTAGTTTTGTCGGATGGCAGAGCAGAGATATCGGTGATATAGAAACTGCTATAACGGCTGAGTTCCCCTACCAGGTTATCAATGATCTGATTTTTTTCTTCTCTGGTCATTTTGACGGATCGGATTGTGAATAATGTTTACCCGGCTATTGATTTTGCATCAATATTAATTCCGGGGCTCATAGTACTGCTGATGTACAAACTTTTCATGTAGGTACCTTTAGCAGCAGAAGGTTTGAGCTTTACGATTGTGGAGAGTAATTCTTGTGCATTTTCGAGCAGCTTTTGTGGTTCGAAGCTCACCTTGCCAATAGAGGCATGGATAATTCCGCTTTTGTCCACTTTGAAGTCGATTTTACCACCTTTCACCTCTGTTACAGCCTTTCCAATATCGTTAGTAACGGTACCGGTTTTAGGGTTTGGCATGAGGTTACGTGGTCCAAGGATTTTACCCAGTTTACCAACTTTAGCCATTACGCTAGGCATGGTGATCACGATATCTACATCGGTCCAACCGCTTTCGATTTTTGCGATATAATCATCTAGACCCACATGATCAGCTCCGGCTTCACGGGCTTCCTGCTCTTTTTCGGGAGTGCAAAGCACCAATACCCGAACTGTTTTTCCTGTACCGTGCGGAAGGGTAACGATTCCACGAACCATTTGATTGGCTTTACGTGGATCAACACCCAAACGAACGTTCAGATCAACTGAAGCATCGAATTTCGTAAAAGTGATATCCTTCACCATTTTCGAAGCTTCCTGCAGGGTATACGCTTTGTTTACGTCCACCTTCGAGTAAGCAACCTTTTGGTTCTTAGTTAACTTAGCCATTGTTTGAATCTGAGTTTGAAATTTTAGATATCGTTGCCACGGGAAGCAGCGAGCGGACTACGATATCCGATTGGTGATTACTGAATCCAGGGAGCAGCACCCTCTACATTGATACCTGCACTACGTGCTGAACCGGCTACCATCTTCATTGCTGATTCGATGGTAAAACAATTCATGTCCACCATTTTGCCTTCGGCAATACTGCGAACTTGGTCCCAAGTAACGGTACCTACTTTCTTCCTATTGGATTCAGCAGAACCTTTCTGAATTTTAGCGGCTTCCATCAATTGAATGAAAACCGGAGGTGTTTTAATGATAAATTCGAATGATTTATCAGTATAAACCGTAATGATAACGGGCAGAATTTGTCCGGCTCTTTCCTGGGTGCGAGCATTGAACTGCTTGCAGAATTCCATGATATTAACCCCTTTCGCTCCTAATGCAGGTCCGATTGGAGGTGCCGGATTAGCTGCGCCGCCTTTCACTTGCAGTTTAATCAGTGCGCCTATTTCCTTTGCCATTTTTGTTCTTGTTGTTATGTCGGAGATCTTTCTAATTCAAAGAAGTTCTTTTTACCCTGGTGGAAGCCTTCGGGAAAAAGAATGAATCAGATCAACCTTACGATTCTTTTTCTACTTGCATATAGCTGAGCTCGAGTGGTGTCTTTCTTCCGAAAATTTTCACCATTACCTTCAGCTTTTTCTTTTCTTCATTCACTTCTTCTATCACTCCGGAGAAGCTATTAAAAGGACCATCTACTACTTTCACTGTTTCACCAACTACGAATGGGATATTAATTATCTCTTCGCTATCTGCGAGTTCATCTACTTTACCGAGGATACGGTTCACTTCTGAATTCCGAAGTGGTGCAGGTGCTTGACCTTTAGCGCCGAGGAATCCGATTACACCAGTAGTACTTTCAATGATGTGTGTAATCTCCCCAACTAATTCTGCTTCTATCAGGATATATCCTGGATAGAAACTTCTTTCTTTACTTACTTTTTTACCGTCTTTGATCTGGTAATACTTCTCCATTGGGATCAGTACTTGGGACACGTAATCCTGTAAACCAGCACGCAGGATTTCAGATTCAAGGTATTGTTTTACCTTTTTCTCTTTCCCGCTGATGGCACGGATCACATACCACTTTTTACTTCCGGTGGTTATTTCAGCCATGACAGATTAAGCAAACATGTTATAAACCAAGTGTAATGAACCCTGGAAAAGAGCATCAATGAGGAAGATTACCACCCCGAAAATCAGGGTTGCAACCAACACAACGATTGCGCTACCCTGTAATTCACTCCAGGTAGGCCATGAAACTTTGTGCATCAGTTCATTGTATGAATCCTGAACGTAGGCTCTGATCTTTTGCATAATATTTAGAAACTAAAGGTGTTAACCTGTTTTAAGTGAGATACGCAGCACGGGTGGAGAGACTCGAACTCCCAGCCAATGGTTTTGGAGACCACTACTCTACCAATTGAGCTACACCCGTGTATTCTCTTTGCTGAGCTACGCTCATTCCGGTGATGCACTTACACTTTTTTCAAGAGAAAAAAGAGCCATTTTCCGGAACTTTTTTAAACAAGTGAGTCCCGACAATATTGTCGGGACACACATTGTTAAGGTATGTTATAATTAAGCGATAATTTCAGTCACCTGACCTGCACCAACGGTACGTCCACCTTCGCGGATAGCGAAACGAAGACCTTTATCCATTGCTACTGGTTGGATCAGTTCCACAGTGATAGTAACGTTATCACCAGGCATCACCATCTCACGTCCTTCTGGAAGAGTAATTTCTCCAGTAACGTCAGTTGTGCGCATGTAGAACTGAGGGCGATATTTTTGATGGAAAGGAGTGTGGCGACCACCTTCTTCTTTCTTCAAAACGTAAATCTCAGCTTTAAATTTAGTATGAGGTGTGATTGAACCAGGCTTCGCAACTACCATTCCGCGACGGATATCAGATTTCTCGATACCACGGAGGAGCAGACCTACGTTATCACCAGCTTCACCACGGTCAAGAATCTTACGGAACATCTCCACACCTGTAACGGTAGAAGTAAGTTTTTCAGATTGCATTCCGATGATTTCAACTGAATCGTTAGAGTTGATTACACCACGCTCGATACGACCTGTTGCTACTGTACCACGACCAGTGATAGAGAACACATCTTCAATCGGCATCAAGAAAGGAAGTTCAACCATTCTTGGAGGAATTGGAATAAAAGTATCCACAGCTTCCATCAATTCAAGAATTTTAGGCATCCAAGTAGCATCCAGATTCAGACCACCTAAGGCAGAACCACGGATGATAGGAGTATTATCACCATCATAATCGTAGAAAGAAAGTAATTCACGGATTTCCATTTCAACGAGATCTAAAAGTTCTACGTCGTCAACCATATCCACTTTATTCATGAAAACAACGATCTTAGGAACTCCAACCTGGCGAGCCAAAAGAATGTGCTCACGAGTTTGAGGCATAGGACCGTCAGTAGCAGCAACTACGAGGATCGCTCCATCCATTTGAGCAGCACCTGTAACCATGTTCTTTACGTAATCCGCGTGACCTGGACAGTCAACGTGAGCGTAGTGACGGTTTACAGTTTGGTACTCAACGTGAGCTGTATTAATTGTAATACCACGCTCTTTCTCTTCAGGAGCGTTGTCAATTGAGGCGAAATCCCTCTTTTCTGCCAGACCTGATTGAGCAAGTACGTTGGTAATTGCAGCAGTCAGAGTGGTCTTACCGTGATCTACGTGACCGATCGTTCCGATGTTAACGTGAGGTTTGGAGCGATCAAATTTCTCTTTTGCCATTGTATGAAGGTGTTATTTGTTTAAATTAATGTTTTTCAAGTGTGAGCCAATGACCAGGATCGAACTGGTGACCTCATCCTTACCATGGATGTGCTCTACCGACTGAGCTACATTGGCTGGTACTAATGATTTTATTCGGTGGTACTGAACAGTCACCAGGGTGATCCTAAACGGAGCGTGAAATTACAAAAAATACTGTATCTCAATGACCAAAGGACCATAAATAACTGAACTGGCAATATTTAAAGGCATTCAGCAGGATTTAAATCTACTGTTACTCTTACTAATCTCAAATGTGTGTCGATACTAATTATTGTTAATCAACTGATTGAGCGGAAGACCGGGCTCGAACCGGCCACCCTCAGCTTGGAAGGCTGATGCTCTACCAAATGAGCTACTTCCGCTTATTTTGCTTTCATAACCCCTTTATGACCGATCAAATCACTGCTGATACGACATCCCGATTACTTTTGGGAGAGCTACTTCTGCTTAAAACTGCTTTTTAGGCAGTAATTATTTCAAAGAACAGAATACCTGAGTATTCTTTTTTAAGGCAAGATCCCAAAGGATTTACCTTTTGTGGGGAGAACAGGATTCGAACCTGTGAAATCGTAAGATAACAGATTTACAGTCTGTCCTCGTTGGCCGCTTGAGTATCTCCCCGCCTATTTCCGAGATTCAAGCAACCAATAAGCTGCTATCTTCCTTTTTTCAACGTCTTTTCGGACGAAGAACAAGAGCCGATGGAGGGATTCGAACCCCCGACCTACTGATTACAAATCAGTAGCTCTGACCAACTGAGCTACATCGGCTTGACTTTCAATGAACTACAACACTCCCCCCGAAAAAGGGACTGCAAATGTACAAAACATATATTCTCAAACAAGTGATTGAATAAAAAATAAACATGAATTCCAGTTGTTTTTAAATGTTTTTCAGATTTTAGCGTACGTTTCTATATAAATTTCTGAAAAGCTAGGCTGAACTTCATAAAAAAAGCCGCCTTTGTGTTAAGGCGGCCTGATAAATGGATCGTTTAATTTTTACAATCCTCTTAGTTTTTCTTTGTGTTTGGTGATTTGTTTTCTCAGTGCTTCAACGGCATTATCCGTAGCTTCTTCAAAAGTTTTACATTGCTCGCTGGCAAAAAGTGTTTTACCTTTTGTCTGAATTTTAATTTCGGCAATTTTATTCTCTTTCTCGTCATTCTTATCGAGACGGAGAAAAACCTCGCTATCAATAATTTCTTCGTAGAACTGCTTCAGCTTTTCTACTTTTTCCTCGACGAAGGACAGTAATTTACCGTCGGCATCAAAATGGATCGATTGCACTTTCACTTTCATAATATATGAGGATTTAAATAATGTTATGCTTTAGGGAATGCCTGCTTATAAATTTCTTTAAGTTTTTCAATAGAGTTATGGGTATATACCTGAGTTGCCGCCAGGCTACTGTGGCCTAACAGTTCTTTTATTGCATTAATATCGGCTCCATGATTCAGCATAGCAGTTGCAAAACTATGCCGTAAAATATGTGGACTTTTTTTCTTGCCAGTTGAGACTTCACTAATACTTGCTTTCACGATACGGTAAACGAGCTTAGGGTACATTTGGTTACCGCTATTATCGATGAAAACAAAACTATGCTGAGTACCTTTTTCTCCCATAAAAATCTTCCTCATTCTGAAATATTCTTCGAGTTCAGTCTTGAAGTTCATAGTTAACGGAATCTGACGCACTTTATTCCTTTTTCCCAGCACATTTACGGTAAGATTATAAAGGTTAACATCTTCCATTTTCAGTTGAATCAATTCGGCTAACCTGACACCTGTTCTGTAGAAAAAATCAACCAACAGGAAATTCCGGTATTCTTCAAATGACTGTTCAATGCCTTCTTTGCGAGTTAACAGAACATTCATCTTTTGCTCGTCGATATATTCAGGAAGCTTCTTCGCCATTTTAGGTGCTTGAACTTTTAACATGGGAGTGCGTTCCAACTTTCCCTCTTTAACTAAGAACCGAAAAAATGTACGTAAAGTGGTGATCTTCCTTCCTACTGAACGTGCATCTAATCCCTTTTCCATCAGCGATACAATCCAAGAACGAATGATAATATGACTGACGCTTACGGGATCATCCGATTGGTACTGCTCTTTTAAATAATTGGTGAACTGCAGCAAGTCATTGCTGTAAGCCTTAACAGTATGAGTTGAAAAACGACGCTCATACTGAAGGAAAGCGATAAAACGATCGATTTCGTTCACCTGATGAATTCAGATTCTAAAGATATGAAACAATTCGGAGGAAAAACAAAAAATAAAAATCCGGATCCCTATGAAGGATCCGGATTGGGCAAATCGTATTTTAGAAGAGAATTAACCTTGAAACTGAGCCATCAGATGGTTCTTGTAAATAGCCTTCTTAATTTCCGTACGACGGGAAATAGAAGGTTTTTCAAAAGCCTGACGTCTGCGTAATTGCTTGATAATGCCTGTTTTCTCGAATTTCTTCTTGAATTTTTTCAGCGCTTTATCGATAGTTTCGTTCTCTTTGAGAGGTACAATGATCATGGATACTGTTATTAATTGGGTCGGCAAAATTACAATTATTTCTATTTAAACAAGAAAAAAAGTGTAAAAGATGCGCTTTTATTTATTTTTCAATGTTTTATGCTTAAAAAGACTACTCATTGGGATACTTTAGAAACCTGAATAATCAAGACTTTCGACCGAATTGGAGCCTTTCTCCACATTTCACCGCATAAATTTAAGACCAATAATTACCAATTCAACTAGCAGTTTGTCGGGTTCATGTAAAACAGCCTCCTTCACTATATTGTTTCCGATTTGCTTTTCCTACTTTTGAAATCCTAGGACACGCCTATTATGAAATCGCAGCTTTTCCCGGTTTGGAGTACACTCAATTATTTCGACCTTTTTAGCTACCCGCTAAAAATAGAGGAAATCAAGAATTATATTCATTTCGACCAACTTTCCGAAAGTGAGGTGGCACTTGCACTTGATTTTTTGCAGAATGCTGGCTTAGTATATGAATCAGATGGATTTTATAGTCTTCAGAAAGATAAAAAACTAATTTCTAGAAGAAAGGCAGGAAATGAAAGGGCGGCAGCGAAATGGAGAAGTGCGAATCATTGGGCAAATTTCATGCGTAGGTTTCCCTTTGTGAGAGGAGTTTGGATCTCGGGTTCTCTAAGTAAGGATTTCATGGATGAACATTCCGATATCGATTATTTTATCGTCACTAAACCCGGTCGATTATGGATCAGCAGGACTTTACTCGTGCTCTTCAAAAAAATCTTCCTGCTTAATTCACATCGTAATTTTTGCGTGAACTATTTTATCGACGAAGATCATCTTCTCATTCCTGAACAGAATCTATTTATTGCGACTGAATTAGTGACGCTTAAGCCGTTAGTGAATACGCGATTATTTCAACGATTTATCGAAACCAATAAATGGTCGGACAATTTTCTCCCTGACTATCACCCCGGTTTACTGAAATCAGTTTTACCACTTCCGACCTCAAAAATCCAGCGATTTACAGAATCACTGATGAGTTTATTACCCCTCAATAAACTCAATCAATTTTGTATGCAGGTAACCACACAATTCTGGAATAAAAAATTCAATGGCGTTCCGGAACAAGTGTTGCATCGTCAGCTGCGTTCCGAACTTCATGTTTCCAAACATCATCCTCAAGATTATCAGAATAAGGTGATGAGACTTTATGAGGAAAAAATTAGAAAGAGTCCGGAATGGTTACAACCGGAAGATAGGATAACAGCTCCTTCATTTCTGACAAAAAATCAGATCACCTCTGAAGGAGTTTTAGCATGAGCAAAATTTTATTCTCCCACTCCTATTTCCTACGTTTTGATCCAAAGCAATGGAAAATGCAGCAGCCTTTTCCGCCACTAGGAACCTTGATGGCAGCAGCAGTTGTAAAAGAAGCTGGATATGAAGTTGCACTTTTTGATACCATGTTTGCCCGAGGACCAGAAGAACTTTTGAGTTCCCTATCAGAAACAAACCCAGCGGTATTTGTGCTGTATGATGATGGTTTCAACTATCTCACGAAAATGTGCCTCACTAATATGCGAGAAGCCGCATTTGAAATGTGCAAGATGGCAAAATCGCATGGAGCAAAAGTGGTTGTTTGTAGTTCGGATAGTACCGACCGTTATGAAATGTACCTGGAAGCTGGAGCCGATGCAGTGATTGCCGGAGAAGGAGAAATCACGCTCGTGAATCTACTCGATGCTTGGAAAAATCAAGTAGAAGACCTGAGTAACATCGAAGGAATCATCTGGAAAAAAAGCAATCTTACAACTACCAATCGTTCCAGATTAGTGATGAAGGATTTGGATCAGTTACCGATGGCCTCTTGGGAGCTCATCAATATTGAGCCTTATCGCAATGCTTGGATGAACTCTAAAGGTTACTTCTCTATCAATATGTACACCACAAGAGGGTGTCCTTATCATTGTAATTGGTGCGCCAAACCAATTTACGGGAATCGCTATAATGCAAGAAGCCCTCAACGTGTGATTCAAGAAATCAGTTACTTGCAGAAAAAATTCGGGATCACACATATCTGGTTTTGTGATGATATTTTTGGATTGAAACCAGGTTGGGTGAATACTTTCGCAGAAGAATTGCAGCAGCAAGGAGTAAAAATCCGATTTAAAATTCAGTCGCGAGTAGACTTACTCCTTGCTGAAAATAATATTGCTGCATTGGCTCGTGCTGGATGTGACGAAGTTTGGGTGGGTGCTGAAAGTGGTTCTCAGAAAATTTTGGATGCCATGGATAAAGGCACTCGCATTGAACAAATACAAGAGGCTACTACCCTATTGAAAAAACATAATATCAAACCCTGTTTCTTCATTCAGTTCGGATACAGAGGCGAAACGCTGGACGACATCAATGCTACGATTAAAATGGTCACTGAACTGATGCCCGCCGATATCGGAGTTTCTGTTTCTTACCCACTTCCTGGAACAAAATTCTATGAGATGGTAAAAGAAGAACTCAAGAGTAAGGAAAACTGGAAAGATTCGGATGAACTAGCTTTAATGTTCAACAATACTTATCCGCCGCAGTTCTATAAAATCTTACATCGATACCTCCACCGAAAATATAGAAGTAAACAAGCGCTTGAAAGTCTGGAACAATTTGTAGGTGGTAATTTCTCAAGATCTAATTTCCATCTAAAAAGAAGTGTATCCTATCTTTATCAGAAACCTTTAGCATGGTTCATGAAAAGAAGACTTGCAGAATATACCAGCAATTCCATTTCCTGATTATTAATCCTTCTCTTGTCAGCAGTATTTATTGAATATTTTCACTTAAACAATCTTGGAAACCTTAAAGCAACATCAGCAAATGAAGAGTGTATTCGATGAGTACGCTACTATTTATGATGCCACTTTCACTCATTCCTTGAACGGAAAATATCAGCGAAACAAGTTTTATGAATTACTGAAGATCTTCCTCCTAAAAGAAGCGAATAAGTCATCCTCCACACATCAATTTTCAGTGTTGGAAATTAACTGTGGTACCGGTGAAGATGCGCAATGGTTAGGCAAAAAAGGATATACCGTGATGGCTACGGATGTCTCTCGAGGAATGATTGAAAAAGCGATTACAAAAAACAAAGATCTATCGAATGTGACCTGTAAAGTCTGTGCATTTGAAGAATTAAAAACCGATTTTAAGAATCAGCAATTCGACTTATTACTCTCTAATTTTGGCGGGATAAATTGTGTTTCACCGGAAACCTTCTCAAAACTCATTTCCGATTTTCATTCTTTGCTTAAACCTGATGGCAAACTAATCCTTGTGATAATGCCTCCAATTTACATCTGGGACTGGGTGTATTTTCTACTGAAAGGAAAGTTAAATTCAGCAAAACGACGACTCAGTAAAGCTGAAATCACGATTGGCAATAACATTCAAAGTACCTATTATTATTCCCAGAAAGATCTTTCAAAATTATGTAATGGATATTTTGAAATTAAGAAAAGTGCTGCACTAGGACAATTGATTCCTGCACCTTATCTGGAAAAAAAATTATCATGGTTATTTCCTTTTCTCCAAAAAGCCGAAAAAGTTTTCGCTAACATTCTTCCTCATGATTGGTCAGATCATACTTATTACGAACTTCACCGTAAATCATGAAAATTCTACTAACGCACGCTTATTTCCTCTGTGAAGATGCCAGAGAACAGGAGATCATGAAGCCTTATCCGCCTCTCGGAATCCTAAGTATCTCTGCTTATCTAGAAGAGAAAGGAATGCCGAATAGTGTTTTTGATACTACGTTTTCTAGTTTTCAATTATTGGAAGAGGAGATCCGTAAAAATCAGCCGGATGTGATTGGCATTTATACCAATTTGATGACCAAATTGAATGTGCTCAGAGTAATAAACCTAGTAAAATCTTTACAACCTAACCAAGATACGAAAGTGATTTTGGGAGGACCAGAAGTTAAAAATCATGCTGCTAAATTTTTAGAGCACGGTGCTGATTACATCGTATTTGGAGAAGGAGAAGAAACCATGTTAGCGCTCATCGAATGTATCCGAGATGGAGCAAATCTAGAGCACATTAACGGTATCGCCTATACGAAGAATGGTGGTATGTTGATGAATCCCGAGAGAGATAAGATGAAGGATCTGGATGAACTTCCTTTCCCAAATCGTAAAGCCATCAACTTACGTTTATATCTAGATGCTTGGAAGGAAAGACATGGAAGAAATGCAATCAGTATAAATACTATGCGCGGTTGTCCTTATTCGTGTAAATGGTGTAGTAGGGCCGTTTATGGAATGAGTTATCGGAGAAGGAGTCCGGGTAGAGTTGTTGAAGAAATGAAATCTTTGATTGCCAATTATCAGCCCGATACTTTATGGTTTGTAGATGATGTATTTACGATCAGTCATAAATGGCTTGCAGAATTTGCTGAAAAAATCGAAGCTGCAAATATTCAACTTCCGTTTGAATGTATTACCCGCGCCGACCGCATGAATAAAGATGTAATTCAGCTTCTCAAAAGAGCAGGATGTTACCGTGTTTGGATAGGTGCTGAGAGTGGATCACAAAAAATTATTGATGCGATGGATCGCAGAGTGGATGTCAATAAAGTAAGAGAAATGATTATCCAAAGTAGACTTGCGGGTATTGAGGCTGGAACATTTATCATGGTGGGTTATCCGGGTGAAACCGAAGAAGATTTGAAGGAAACACTGCATCATTTGAAGAGTTCCAATCCCGATTATTATACAATCACTACCGCCTACCCGATTAAAGGAACACCCTTGTATGAAGAAATGGAACCTTTCTTCTTGGAGGATCTACCTTGGGAAAGTAGTACCGACCGAATGATTGATTTTACCCGAACCTATCCACGATCTTACTACGATTACGCCATTCGTTGGATTTATAATGAGATGGCGCTACACAAGGCATTCACTGGGACTTCGATAAAGGCCAAAA
>JBBQED010000011.1:0-112816 GCA_038320345.1 Bacteroidia bacterium | reverse complement strand
CTTAAATCGGCTAAAAATCGCTGAATTTGGGCTACCTTAAGCTCCTCTTGGTTTTCGTAGGAAGTTTGGTTCGAACTGAGTAAAATTGAGCCTGCAAATCAAAAACAAAAAAAGCGCCCCCAAAAGGGGCGTTTTCAGTTTAAAATATTTTAGCCAAACTTGTTTGAGCTAAAATATTTAAAACTGAAAAACACAATTCGGCATTTGACGAATTGCTTTTTTGTTTTTGATTTAGCTTCCCCCAAACAGGGATCACATCAGCTTGCTGATGTAATCCCTCCCAAGTACCCTTCGGAGCCATTTTATGCGGAGCCATTCGCCAAACTTGTTTGAGCTAAAATATCTTAAACTGAAAAACACAATTCGGCATTTGACGAATTGCTTTTTTGTTTTTGATTTAGCTTCCCCCAAACAGGGATCACATCAGCTTGCTGATGTAATCCCTCCCAAGTACCCTTCGGAGCTATTTTTTGCGGAGCCATTCGCTAAACTTGTTTGAGCTAAAATATTTTAAACTGAAAAACACAATTCGGTATTTGACGAATTGCTTTTATTGTTTTTGATTTAGCTTCCCCCCAACAGGGATCACATCAGCTTGCTGATGTAATCCCTCCCAAGTACTCTTCGGAGCTATTTTATGCGGAGCCCTAAGCCAAACTTGTTTGAGCTAAAATATTTTAAACTGAAAAACACAATTCGGCAGTTGACGAATTGCTTTTTTGTTTTTGATTTAGCTTCCCCCAAACAGGGATCACATCCGCTTGTTGATGTAATCCCTCCCAAGTACCCTTCGGAGCTATTTTATGCGGAGCCATTCGCCAAACTTGTTTGAGCTAAAATATCTAAACTGAAAAACACAATTCGGCATTTGACGAATTGCTTTTTTTGTTTTTGATTTAGCTTCCCCCAAACAGGGATCACATTAGCTTGCTGATGTAATCCCTCCCAAGTACCCTTCGGAGCTATTTTATGCGGAGCTCAAAACCACATTGGATGAGTGAAAATTTTTGAATGAAAAATAAAAATCGACTTCGTCGATTTATTATCCAACTGCTAATACATTTACTATTAATTCTAATACATAAGTAGAAAATGAGAACTGTAAAATTAGTATCTTTGATCTAATGGGTCGGAAACAATTTTATGAGCTTTCACCAACATTAAGAAATCTCAATATAAATGTTGGCAGTTTATCTCCTGGAAACTACATTATTGAAATAGAAAGAAAGGATTTTCCGCCATTTAAATCAAGACTTACAATTATTAGATGAAAGCTTCAAAAAATGCAAATAATAGAAAGCAAATTTATTTGCTTTCTATTATACTATTCATTGTCTTGTTACTTAAATCAGTATTGAGTTTTGCACAAGGCAAAAACCATCAATGGTTGATAGGGTATCAGAGTGGTGCTCTCCCTTATAGTACTTCTTTAAGAGCTAGATTTGAATTTACACAAAACAATGCAATCATTGTTCCAGATAGCTTTAAGATGGCCTTTGATCCAACACAAGCAAATATATGCGATGAAAACGGAAATTTCTTATTTGCGAGTAACGGAACTTGGATTATGGATGCAAGTTATGACACAATGCAAAATGGCTCTGGTTTAAATCCTAATTCATATACAAATGACTTCATTGAAGGTTTGCCGATACCCCATGGAAATATTATACTTCCAATGCCGAACGATAGCTTAAAATTTGTTTTAATCCATCAAACAGCAAATTATAATGCCCAACTTAGTTCCACTGAAATCTATATGTCTATTGTAGATATGAGTTTAAATGGCGGACTCGGTGTAGTTATTCAAAAGAATGTGATAATTTTTCAAGACACTTTAGATTGGGGTCTAGCAGCATGCAAACATGCAAATGGAAGAGATTGGTGGATAGTAGCTTGCAGAACAAATTGTGACTCTTTAATTTCCTTTCTTTTAGACCCTACAGGAATACATTATTCATCAGCCCAATCATTTGGTTTACCACCTACTTATGTAAATGTTTCACAGCCAACATTTTCAATGGATGGGAGTAAATTTGCAGTAACATCAACTTATGGAATTACTCCTGGTAATTGGTATCACGATGTTAGAATTTATGAATTTGATAGATGTACTGGAATATTTTCAAGTCTATCTAACTTTACCTTAGATATGAGCCCTGGATTTAGTATTGCATTTTCACCTAATTCAAAATATCTTTATACATCTAGTTTCCAAAATATTTACCAAATTAAACTTGATACAATAGACATTATGGCCTCGAAGAGAACAGTTGCAAGCAATGATGGCTTTTATTCTCCTATACCTCCATTTCAAACTGATTTTTGGTTAATGTATTTAGCAGCAAATGGTAAAATTTATGTAACTCCTGGTAGTAGCGTAGTTGATATACATTGTATAAACCAACCTGATAGTAGTGGAATACAATGTGATGTGCAACAACATTCAATTCATTTTCCTACATGGACAAACAGAGGAAATGTCTACCATCCAAACTATTATTTGGGCCCGGAAATTGGCAGTGCTTGTGATACCTTAGCTCATGTTGGAATTTATGAATTAGATGGAGTAAAAAATGTAACCCTAAAACCAAACCCTAGTTACAATGGCAATTTCTGTGTAAGTTATATGTTACCGCAAAATAAATCCGGCATTTTATTAGTGAATGATATGATGGGTAAGCAAGTTTTTGAAATGTCGCTTCCGCCTTGGAGCAGTTTGCAGGATTTGAGTCTGTCTGGATTAAAAAGCGGTGTTTATTCTGTAACAATTGAATCAGAAAATACACGGATGTCTAAAAGGTTGGTGATTATTCATTAACCCAACAATTACCAGACAAACATTAAGGCCTCCCCAAATACTCCCAAATCAACCCCACCTGCAAAGGAGTATCGAATGACTTAACGGGAGCTGGTAATGGTTATTATTCAAGTCCACACCAAATGGGTGTGATGCACAGATCCCTATGTTTAACTTCAGCAAGAAAATATCTTGATTATTGTGGACTTCAAGAAAATTATGAATTAATTATTAGTACAGATGAAATATAAATTATTAACTTCGACTTAATAGGGAGAGAACAATTTTATGAACTCTCAAACAATTTAAACAATACTACAATAAATGTCCAGAATTTAGCACCTGGAAATTATATAATAAAAATTGATAGACAAAATATTCCAACTTTCAAATCAATACTTACTATAATAAGATGATTTATTCCCAAAAAATTAGGATAGCAATTCAAAAATATTTGTTATATATTATTTTATTCTCCGCACTTATCTCCAATTCCATGCAGTGCTGTGGTCAAGGTAAAAACCATCAATGGCTAATTGGTCATGAGCAAAATATTGATGCTTATAGCTCTTCTACAAGGGCAAGAGTTTTATTTTCAATCAACAACTCGAGCGTTATTCCGGATAGTTTCAAAATGCAGTGTTATGCAACGCAGGCAAACATATCAAATGAGAATGGAGATCTTCTATTTGCAAGTAATGGAACCTGGATTATGGACGCAAGCGGTGACACGATGTCAAATGGATCCGGATTAAACCCAGGTTTATTTACTAGTGATTATTTTGAGGGATTGCCTATTTCTAATGGTAATATTATACTTCCAATGCCAGGTGATACTTCGAAATATGTTTTAATTCATCAAACAGGCGACTATGATGCCTTACTGTTATCAACTAAGCTTTATTCAACTATTATAGATATGAGTGTAGGATTAGGTACAGTTATACAAAAAAACAATATCATTCTTCAGGATACTTTGGATTGGGGACTAGCAGCCTGTAAACACGCTAATGGTAGAGATTGGTGGATTGTTGCTAGTCGTACTAATAGTGATTCTTTGATTACGTTTCTATTACAACCATCTGGGATAAGTTTCAATAATATTAAATCGCTTAATCTACCTGCTACATATGTAAATGCATCACAGCCCACATTTTCCTCGGATGGCAGTAAATTCGCACTTACATCTACGTATGGAATATTTTCTGGAATTTATTATCATGACATACGTATTTATAATTTTGACAGGTGTTCGGGATCATTTTCTACTTTATCAAGTTTTGTCCTAGATAGTAGTGTAGGATTTAGCACAGCCTTTTCACCAAACTCGAAATATCTTTACACTTCAAATTTTCAAAATATCTATCAAATAAATCTGGATACCACAGATATTCCAGCATCCAAGAAAATTGTAGCAATTAATGATGGTTTCTTTTCTCCCATACCACCTTTTCACACTAGTTTTTGGCTTATGTATCTAGCTGCAAATGGGAAAATATATGTTACATCAGGCGGTTATGTGGTAGATATTGATTGTATAAACCAACCGGATAGTAGTGGTATTCAATGTGATGTGCAACAACATTCCCTACATCTTCCTGCATGGACATTTAGGGCGACTATTTATCATCCCAATTACTATTTAGGTCCCGTTATCGGTAGTGCCTGTGATACCTTAGCACATGTTGGAATTTATGAATTAGATGGAGTAAAAAATGTAACCCTAAAACCAAACCCTAGTTACAATGGCAATTTCTGTGTAAGTTATATGTTACCGCAAAATAAATCCGGCACTTTAATAGTCCACGATATGATGGGTAAGAAAGTCTTCGAAATGACATTACCACCTTGGAGCAGTTTACAGGATTTAAGTTTAACTGGGTTAAAAAGTGGAGTTTATTCTGTCACTATTCAATCAGAAAACACCAAGATGTCGAAACGGCTGGTGATTATTCATTAACCCAACAATTACCAGACAAACATTAAGGCTTCCCCAAATTCTCACAGATCAACCCCACCTGCAAAGGAGTATCGAATGACTTAACGGGAGCTGGTAATGGTTATTATTCAAGTCCACACCAAATGGGTGTGATGCACAGCTCCCTATGTTTAACTTCAGCAAGAAAATATCTTGATTATTGTGGACTTCAAACAAATGATGAATTAATTATTAGTACAGATGAAATATAAATTATTAACTTCGAATAGATAAATATGCTGAAGAACCTCCCTATTCGGAAAAAAAGATTCAAATGTCAATATATCAAGAAAAGAAACCTATTATCAAAACCAAGCTAAAAATGTTAATTGGATACCTGATGATACAGTAGTCGAGAAGGATCAAATTGAAAATATGTTTAAAGATAAAAATATTCAACCAAGGAATGAATAAAGAGATAAACATATTGTATATCGCGATCTTTTTGCTATTTGTATCTTGCCAACTCAAATCTGAAAAAGAAAAATTACTCCTCGATCAAGATAGATGTAGTTGTTCAACTATCAACTCGAAACAATATTCTAAATATTGTAAATTTTATAATAAACAAGGAAAATTGACAAGCGAAGGAGCATTTTTGAAAAACTTAGCCAATGGGAATCATATTTTTTATTTGGAAAACTCTCATAATAAAATAATTCGAGAATATATAGTTTTTGCAGATACATTAAGTTATTTAAATCAAGTATTTAAAATATTAAATGATGACGACACTATTTTCGAGCAAAGTAATTTTTATCAAATTCAATGTCCGGATACAATATTATTGGGGGACACATTAGTAATAAATATCTTTTTAGAAGCGCCTGCTTTTTCCAGTTCGAAAATTGAACTATTGGCGGAAATTCCAAAAGATACAAATAATATAAGAAGTATAAAAAGTAATGATTATCGAATCCATTACTGGTATTTGCCTACTAAAAGAGGAAACAATAAATTTTCAGCAATGTTAAATGAATATAAAGAAAGAAACGATACTATCCTTAACGAAATACGAATTTTATATATATACAAAAACTATTATGTAAAATAGAAGTTAGTTGTTAATTTTTCCACCCCATTAAATCCATACATTCCATCCCATTAAAGTTTTTTTAGTAATTTGGCTTTATGCAAAGTTCCGACACCCAACTAATTTTCACTTATCTTTTTGGATTTCAATCCAAAAACAGCATTGGATCAAACTATAAAAAGTATTTTATTGAAAAAAGTACTATTAGCGTAATGACACAATAAAGGATTTCGATGTCCACAAGACACTAGCAATATTCAACTTTAGAAAAATAATGAGAATTTGAAAAATTTTGGGATCCATGTTATAACAAGACATCTAAATGAACATCATCTACTCCTATTCATTTTCGTTTATGGTTATTACTATATCTTAAATCAACGATCTTTATATATAAATCTAACAAGCAAATGCATAGAGGGTTTTACTATTTCCCTTACTCTTCGCAAATTAAAAACAAAAACCACCTAAAGGGGCATTATTAGTTTTATACTTTTTTAAGTTCTTTCTGACATAAAAGTTGATACACTTCAATTAAACTTTGTTTATTTAAAGGTTTATTAAGAAACATTTGAATTAGTGGTTCAGATTGAGCTCGCGCATGATCTCCTGAATCGAGAGACGTAGATAACATTACTACTTTACAATTTACAAGTACAGTATCCGGTAGCAAATTAAACTCCTGCATAAATTGAAAGCCATCCATCAAAGGCATCCGAATATCAAGAAAAATAAGTTGTGGGAGTACTTCTATGTTCTCCGCATTTAACTTTAAATAATCTAATGCGCTCAACGCTAAATCAAATTCACTAATTTCTTTCGCATAGTAAATTTTATTCATGATATGTTTAGCAATATAGCGGTCAATCTGAGTATCATCTACCACCATAACCCTCTCATAAAAATACTCCTTCACTTCCATAGCTCTCTTTTTAAATTATTTCAACATTTGGTATATTAACTAAGAATTCACTTCCTTCCCCAGGTTTTGAATTCACTTTAATTGTCCCTTTCAATTTTTCAACAGCTTCTTTTACGATATATAATCCAAGTCCTGACCCTACCGAATTGCCATTAACCCTATAAAACATATCAAAGATTTTATTTTGTAGTTCCTTTGGAATTCCAATACCATTATCGCTGACACAAATTGTTGCATCCTTTTTTGATAGAACAACATTAATTTTTACAAACTGATTATTAAGTGCCGTGTTCTGGTAGCGAATAGCATTAGAAATTAGATTATTCATGATAATAGTAATTCTACTTCTATCAGAAATAAAGGTATTTTTTCCTTCTACAAAAATTTTAATCTCACTAGGGTCATTTGTGGATCCAGCATACTTTACATGATGGATTACTTCTGTTAATAATTCCGGAAAATCAATTTCTTCCTTTTTAAATTCTGATCTGGCATTCCTTGAATAATCCAGAATATCCAAAATAAATCCATCCATTCGAGCAATACTTTCTTTCATCATTTGGAGATGATTTATAACCGGCAATTCCTCCGTTTGATCGGCTGTAATTTCAACGATTCCCATTAGCGAGCGCAAAGGGGCGCGAAGATCATGACTAACACTATAAACAAATTTATCGAGTTCAGAATTTACTTTTAAAAGTTGCTCTTTTTGCTGTTCGGCAATCTGCAAACGACCGATTTCAAAACTCATTTCAATATGTTGTTCACTATGTTTTTTAAATTGATAAGCCCATAATCCACAAATGAAGAAAATGGTAAGCGCTAAAAATACGTGGATGATAAAAGTCTGAACATCCATGAATTCTTGCTGGCTAAAATACACATGAGGTACTCCAGAAAATTGTAAATACCCAAAAATGGAATGATGAATAATAATCACCACTGCTAAAGGTAATTGTAATTTCCAATTCTGATAAGTAATCAAAATGGCACTTCCAATAAATGCAATAAAATGCATTTCAAATAATCCATGCATCTGGTAAATAAGCTGTGCTGTAAATATACCGAGATTGGCAGAAGCTATAAATTGATATAGAGTACTCTCAGGAAATAAAATCTTAGCTGAATAGTAAGCGAGTAAACACGCCCCTCCTACTCCTAATGCAATTAAATAAGTATCATAGAAATAGCCGAGTGCAATCCCAATTATAAAAAAACTTAACAGAAAATAATTCATGAGACGATCTGAACGTTCCTTGATCATTTTTAAGAAAGCTGCTATCGGCATATTTTCGTTTTTTTCGTCAAGTAAATCAGCTTTCATATTATTTTTTACAACCCGGTAGTTGACATCCATATGCATTAAGTGCATACTGGTTAAAATTTGGATAGGAGTTATTGTTCAATAATGAGTCTATCGCCATTTGTGCATAATTTGAAATAGCACTTGTACAATATCGACTCTTATTATAATTCCCTCGGTAATAAAGTTTTTTATCTGCTCCTAAAAGAACCGCTTGTGGAGTAGAATAAACACCGCATTGATTGGCAATTGCGGTATTGAAATAAACAGGAATATGCAAATTGTATTTATCTTGTATTTCACTTTCAGTAAACTTTTTATTAGCGCTGATCACCACCATCACGAAATTTATTTGAGCATGATATTTTCGAACTAATGCTTGAAAATGTGGCATATTGAATTTGGAACAAGGACAATCGGGATTAAAAAAATGAACAAAGAGCGGAAGCGTATCATCAGCGGTATTGATTAACTTTAAACTTACGATCTCTCCTTTATTTACAGGATGATAATTTATCGGAATTGGTGTTGGAAGATTATACTTCCATTCAGAATGCCAGAAAATTAATGTGATTGAAGTAAAAAGAAACATAAACCATAAAGTTGCAATCAACTTTTTCATGATGTAGCGTTGGTGGTTAAATTTTGTGATTAGGGTCTAGATTACAACAACTCATTGCGTTCTTTTTATCATTTCCAGATGTAGTACAATCCCAGGTTTTAACTTGTTTAATTGTTACTAAACCAATGCAACGTTATGAATATTGGAAGGTTACAGAATTAAATATGATTCTTTTTAAAATAGTGGAATCTTCACACACCAACTTTCTGATCAACTAAAAATCAACCATCTAACAGAAACCCCTAAAAAGGGACGTCCGTTTCTTCAAACCAAAAAGCATATAAAAATGTCATTCATTGTACTACAAATGTATAGCTGGAACTACACATTTTGTAAGGGTCAAAATAAGGATTTTCAGACCAAAAGATCGTCTAGCCATTTCGGGTAATATGACGATCCTGCCACAAAACCACCAGTACTTTTACTTAACTTAGCCATTCCTAAACCTCAAATCATGAAAAAGCTCATCTTGTTTTGTCTGGTATCCCTGATCTTTGGATCAGTTGATGCCCATGCCAAAAGTTTGCAGGCACGTTTCGCTTATTCTACTTTTTTTGCACCGGGCTCCGGTCCTTATGCTGAGACTTATCTGTATGTTGGTGGGCACTCGGTTCAATATGCACTCAACCCAAACAATAAATTTCAAGCATCTATTGAAGTGAGTTTAATATTTAGCCAAGGGAGTGCTGTAAAATATTTTGATAAATACAATTTATTAAGTCCCGAATTAGCAGATACCCTCAGCAATATTTTCAATTTTGTGGATCAGCAAAGAATTTCATTACCCAATGGAACTTATAGCATGGAAATGGTGATCCGTGATAAAAATAATGCAAATGGTAAACCTTATTCAATTACACAAGAGGTTACGCTCTCCTACTTTCCGAATGTAATTGCGATCTCGGATATTGAAATACTAAGTTCATTCAAACCATCGAACGAAGAAAAGAAAATTGTTAAGAACGGTTATGAACTCGTTCCATTAGTGGATAATTTCTTTGCACAGGAAGATAATAATCTGAAATTCTATTCGGAGATTTATAACACTAGTGCTGTTTTGAGTAATGAAGGTTATCTATTAAGTTATCATATCGAAACGTACGAGCAGAAACGCATTATGAATGATTTCAGCCAGCAGATGCGCCAACCCGTAAAACCAATTAGCATTGTGTTAGCCGATATGAATATTACTGAACTTCCTTCAGGGAATTATAACCTCGTGATAGAAGTGAGAAATAAAACCAATGAATTACTTGCCATGAGAGAAATTTTTTTCCAACGAAGTAAAGCAGCAGTAGTTACTGAAGCTGGTAATGTAGACATTAGAACGCTTGATGTAAGTAATACTTTTGCTGCTACTTATACTAGCAAAGACACACTTGCAGAATACATCCGTTGTTTGTGGCCAATCAGTAGTCCAACGGATAATATTTGGGCAATGAATCAACTGGAGCAGTCGGATGTTAAACTCATGCAACAATTCTTCTATGATTTCTGGAATCGCCGAAATGCCGAGAATCCTTTAGCTGCATGGATGACCTATAAAGCAGAAGTGGATAAAGTAAATGAGGAATATTCTAACTTCAACAAAAAAGGATACATGACAGAAAGAGGTCGGGTTTATTTACAATATGGACCTCCCAATCAGCTTTCCAAAAATTATAATGAGCCAGCAACTTACCCTTATGAGGTTTGGCAATATTATAAAGTAAAAAATCAATCCAATAGGAAGTTCGTATTTTATGCGAATGAATTAGCTAGTAACGATATGGTATTGCTACACAGTGATGCTGCGGGTGAACCTAAAGAGCCACAATGGCAATTAATTTTACAACGCCGCACTACCACCAATGGAGATTTTGACAAAACCAAAGTGAATGATTCTTATGGAAATCATATGAATAATATCTTCAATAATCCAAGGTAATATCTTCCTGAAAGAGTTTAGTTTTGCAGAGCCGTAAACCAACGGCTCTGTTTTATTTAGCACATGCCCCAAGACCCGAGAGTAGCTATTGTAATCCTGAACTGGAACGGGCAGGAGTTCTTGCGCAAATTTTTACCCGAAGTTATTCGCACCAGTGCCTCCGAAGCAAAAATCATCATCGCTGACAATGCGTCTACTGATGATTCTTTAAATGTCTTAAAATCATTCGGGGATGCTGTAAGTGTAATTCAACTCGATCAGAATTATGGCTTTACTGGTGGATATAACCGCGCCTTAACACGAGTAGATGCTGATTATTACATTTTGTTGAATTCAGATGTGGTGGTCACGGATAATTGGATTCAGCCGGTAATTAATTATATGGATCAGCATCCAGAAGTTGCCGCAGCACAACCAAAAATCAGATCTTATATTGATCAAGAATTGCTGGAGCATGCCGGAGCTGCGGGTGGATATATTGATTATCTCGGATATCCATTTTGCCGCGGACGCATCTTCAATTCTCTGGAAGCAGATACCCTTCAGTACAATGATATTCGGGATGTATTTTGGGCAACTGGAGCATGTATGTTTATTAGAGCGAAAGATTTTCATACCGTAGGAGGTCTCGATGAAGAGTTTTTTGCACATATGGAAGAAATTGATTTGTGCTGGAGATTACAACAAATTGGAAAGAGAATTTGTGTGGTTCCAGAAAGTAAAGTGTTTCATGTTGGCGGAGGTACATTACCTAAAC
Organism: Bacteroidia bacterium; assembly: GCA_038320345.1. Lineage (GTDB taxonomy): Bacteria > Bacteroidota > Bacteroidia > AKYH767-A > OLB10 > JBBQED01. The sequence continues at coordinate 101,474 of JBBQED010000011.1, read as the reverse complement.
ATAGCCCTCGAAAAACGTATTTCAATTTTCGGAATAACCTCATGATGCTCCATAAAAACTTACCGCTTTCGCGTTTGCTTTTCGTGATTCCCTTGAGGATAATTCTAGATTTAGTTGCAGGATTAAAATTTATGTTCGATGGTGATTTTGCAGACCTGTGGGCCGTTATTCGTGCGCATGGGTACTTTTATGGTTCGATAGCCAGGAGAGGGGAACTCAGAAAGCAACAGCAGCGAATTGGTAAAGGAAAAATCATTCACGGAATATATAATAAAAGTTTAGTGAAAGAATATTACCTCCAAGGAAATAAAAAATTTAGTCAAATGGATCAGGAGGCCTTTTCCTGATTAAATAAAAATAAAGAATTTTACCTCAGTAATTATAATCAATACTTCTATCATGAAAATCATTTGTATCGGTCGAAACTATGCGGCTCATGCTAAAGAACTCAATAATCCTGTTGAATCGGAACCTGTAATTTTCTTGAAACCGGAAACGGCATTAATCGTGGGAAAGCTCCCTTTCTTTTATCCATCTTTTTCTGAGGATGTACACTACGAAGCTGAGTTGGTTGTTAGAATCAGCAAATTAGGAAAAAATATTTCAGAGAAATTTGCACCGCGATATTACAATGAAGTTAGCATGGGTATCGATTTTACAGCCCGTGATCTCCAACAAAAACTGAAAAGTAAAGGATTACCCTGGGAACTCGCCAAAGCATTCGACGGATCAGCTCCGGTTGGAAATTTCATTCCACTGAATGAACTCCCTCCGATTCAAGAACTGCATTTTAATCTCAAGGTAAATGGAGAAATACGTCAGAACGGAAATACGGCCATGATGCTTTTCAATGTAAATAAAATCATAGCTTATGTTTCCACTTTTATCACCCTTAAAAAAGGGGATCTCCTCTTTACAGGAACACCTGAAGGCGTTGGTCCTGTGAAGCCTGGTGATGAACTAGAAGTAAGTTTGGAAGATAAAAAACTGCTACAAGTAAGTGTGCGATGAATATTCCCTTTTCATTGATAAAAAGGTCGATTTTATGGCTCTCTTAAAGGTTATTCGCCTATCTTCTTAGTATAAATCCTTGGATAATTTTCATCAACATCTTTCCGTTGAAATTTTTACTCGATAACGACCTATAATCCGGCGGTTCTTTCTTATTATTGATAGATGAATGCTTCCCGGAAAATCTACGGACTTTTCCTGATCCTCTTATTTCTCATGAGTTTGCCTTTTAGCAAGGTAGAAGCCACACATATTGTCGGTGGTGAGCTCAATTATCGGAGTATCGGCAATAATTTTTACGAAATCAGACTTACTGTTTACCGAGATTGCTACAATGGGATTCCTCCTTTCGACAATCCTGCATCATTGGGTATTTTCGATGCGTTCAATAATCTGGTGGCAGATATTCCACTGGATTTTCCAGGTTCAGATACGATCCCACCAACGATCAATTCACCATGCTTTATTCCGCCCACAAATATTTGTTACGAAAGAACTACGTATATCGATACCGTTAGATTAGATCCCTCTCCCGGAGGATATCAGTTGGCATACCAGCGTTGCTGTCGAAATGTTACCATTCTAAACATCATCACTCCAGATGCAACAGGCGCAACTTATTACGCTTTTATTCCTTCCTCAACCATCTATCCTATCAATAGTAATCCGGTTTTTACCAATTGGCCACCCCCATTTATTTGTGTAGGAATTCCATTTGTTTTTGATCATTCCGCTACCGAAGCTGATGGAGATTCAATTGCATATGAAATATGTAATCCATTAACTGGAGCGGACACGATCAATCCGGTGCCACAACCACCCAATGCTCCGCCCTATAGTCCCGTTCTTTACAAAAATCCTTATACCGTAAATGACCAATTAGGAACTGTTCCTCCTATGAGTATTGATCCATTAACGGGACTTTTAACAGTAACCCCTCAAACCATCGGACAATTTGTAGTGGGCATTTGTGCTAAAGAATTCAGAAATGGCATTTATCTAAGTACTACACGAAGAGATTTTCAACTCAATGTTGTACCCTGTCCTTCCTATGTAGTTGCCGCTATTCAAAATCCAATTATAAATTGTCAATCGGCAGATGTAACTTTTCAGAATTTCAGTTATAATGCTGGAACATATCTCTGGGATTTCGGTGTTACAGGAAGCACAACCGATACTTCAACTGCATTCTCTCCTACTTTTATTTATCCGGATACCGGTGTTTATACCATCACATTAATTGCTTACTCTGCTTTCAATCCGGCATGTGCAGATTCTGTTACTGGCACCGTTACCATTTTACCGGGTTATGATGTTTACTACAATTATACCCGAGATACTTGTACGAATACTTATAATTTTACCGATTCCTCCAATACAATTAGCGGAGTTACTGCAACGTGGTTTTGGGATTTTGGCGATGGAGCAACATCAAATGTTCATAATCCTTTTCATACTTATACAGCCTACGGTAATTTTATGGTCACGCTGATTACAACATCCGTAAGAGGTTGCCCTGATACCGTTATACAACAGATTTTCGTACCTCAATTGCTTTCGATTTCAAGTGCCACAATCAATGATATTCGTTGTAAAGATGAATGCAATGGACTCATTACTATTCAAGCTTCAGCGGGTAATGCACCATACCGTTATCAATGGAATGACCCATTATCACAAACTACATCAGATGCAGATAGTCTTTGTGCTGGAACATATACGATTCAGATTACTGACTCCTTAGGATGTATCTTAAGTAATACCTATAACATCAATGAACCGCCAGCCTTGAATATTCAAACCGTTAGCACAGTAGCTTACTGTAGAGGCGCTTGTATCGGTACTGCGCAAACGTTAGTACAAGGCGGTAATGGAGGATATCAGTATGTATGGAGTGATCCCGCTCAACAGCAGACTGCACTTGCCATTCAATTGTGTTCAGGAAATTATACGGTAACGGTAACTGATAGTAAAGGATGTTTGATTACTGACACTATTCAGGTGATTTATTCGGATTCATTGCCGATGATTGACGCAACAGCTGATACCAATCAATTGTATCAAGGGCAATCTACCACCTTGCATGCTGATCCAACGATAAATTACGTCATTAACTGGTCACCCTCCACATCGCTAAATAGTAGTTCTTCAACTGATCCATTATCCACACCACCTCAAACTACTACTTATACCTTATCTATCATCGACAGAAATCAATGTAGTAATTCTGATACTGTAACGATTTTTGTGAAAGATGTATTATGTACTGAACCGGAGATATTCATCCCGAATGCATTTTCTCCTAACGGAGATCAACAAAATGATAAGTTGTATGTGAGAGGGAATACCATTGAAAGTATGCAACTTGTTATTTACGACCGATGGGGAGAAAAAGTATTTGAAAGTACTCAAAAAAATTCAGGATGGGATGGAACATACAAAGGCAAGGCAGTTGCTCCGGGTGTATTTGCCTATTACTTGGAAGTCATCTGCTTTGATCAAAACAAATTCATTAAAAAAGGAAATATTACGGTAATCCGTTAACGTGAGAAAGCTAATTCCTCTTCAGCTCTTGTTTGCTCTTCTGATCCTATCAGGATGGCAATCCCTCTGTGCGCAGGATTTGCATTTTTCACAGTTTCCATGGAGTCCGTTAAATTTAGGTGCGGCAACAACAGGAACGATGGATGCTGATCTGCGCATCGCCGCATTGCATCGTAAACAATGGAAATCAGTGCCTGTTCCCTATTCTACTTTTAGCATTGGAGTAGAAGCTCATCTTAGTGCCCTCAATGATCGTTTGAAGGGATGGAATGGCGGTATTTTAATTAATCAAGATAAAGCGGGTGATGGAGATTTGCAGACTTTACAGTTTGAACTCGAAACATCTTATTCGTTTCCGATCAATAGTGATTCAGTACATTTTCTGATGGGTGGAATTTCATTGGGCATCACTCAAAAAAGTCTCGATCTAAATAAACTTACCTTCGATAATCAATTTAATGGCGACCTCTTTGATCCGATTGCTCCGGGACTTGAAAATCTAGATAGAACGAGTTATACTTTCGCTGATCTAGGGCTTTCTGCCGGCTGGATGCGCAAATCAGAAAACGGAAGAATCCGTGCGGGATTTCAAGTCAAGCATCTCAATAAACCCGATCAAAGTTTTTATAGTGAAGAAAAAGTTCCACTACCGATGATGTTTCAACTGTATTCAAGTGCCGATTTCCCGTTGAATGATCAAGTCACCTTTAGTCCTGCCATAAGCTGGATGCATCAAGAAAAATTTAGCGAACTAAATTTAGGTGCAGAAGCAAAACTGATTCTTAAAAACGAAACGGCTCATCGCTATGCGGTTGGTCTGGGATTATTTTATCGAGCAAATGATGCACTCATTCCGCTAGTTGCATTATACTGGAATAAATTCCGTTTCGGCTTGAGTTACGATATCAATACCAGTGCTTTTAAAAAAGCAACCAACGGAAGAGGTGGTCCAGAATTTACTGTTGTCTATCAAGCATTATCCATTCGCAATCATGCTCCACGAAAAAGCCCTTGTCCGATTTACTAAGTGAAAAAAATAATTAGATATCTTTTATTTGTACTCTGCTTTTGCGGTAGCGTGCAGCTTTCAACTGCTCAATCCAAGTTAGGATATGTAAAAGCAGGTGATGAGAGTTTTCGTAAACATGATCCTTACAATGCAATTACATTTTATAGTCAGGCTTTAGCTTATTCGGAAGATGCCGAGATCCAACTGAAGATTGGAAATTGTTATCGAGAGATTCAAGATTACAATACTGCTCTTCTCTGGTATAATCGTGCGATGGTAAAGTCAGGAGGCTCATCACCGGTATATGCTTCTGCTGCTCTTGGTGCTGCCGATATGCAAAAACGCGAAGGTAATTTTGTGGATGCCCTAAAAACGCTAAACACGATTTCAACAACGGATTCACTCTATCGGAATGAAATTCAAGAACAACTTCAAGGAATTACTGCTGCTCAAAATCTTCTTCAAGATACTTTACCATTTTCGGTAATCCATACCGGTAGTATCATCAATTCAGCGTATTCGGAAGTGGCTCCTTTTATCACTAGAGATAGTATTCTCTATTTTAGCTCGCTTCGATTTACCTCGGGCATCAATCCAAACATTAACACCGGAAAAATTTTAAAGTCGCAGGTACAGAATGGTCAATATGCAAAACCAGAAGTACTTCCTCCTGCCATTAATCATCCCAGTTGGAACAACGCTAATCCCTCTGTGAGTCCAGATGGAAAATTAATGCTATTCACCCGATGCGCTAGTAATGAAGATGAACTCCTGATTTGCGCCATCTATGAATCTAAAATGGAAAATGGAAAATGGAAAGATGCAGTGCGTTTGAATGATAGTATTAATTTACCGGGAACAACCTCTACACAACCATGTATTGTAACGGATTTCGTTGAAGGCTATAAACTTTATTTTTCATCCTCAAGAAAAGGTGGCTATGGTAAAAACGATATTTGGATAAGCCAACGATCAGCGCTTGGAAAATATTCATCACCAGTGAATGCAGGTAATATTGTGAATTCAAAAAATGATGAATTGAGTCCCTATTATGATCTCCTCGAAAACAAATTATACTTCAGTAGCGATCGACCAACTGGATTAGGTGGATATGATATTCATGCTGTTAAATTTGTAAATAGTATTCCTGATTCTCTATTCTCCTTTGGCATTCCATTCAACAGTGGTTACAACGATATTTATTTCTCGATTGGATTTTCGGAACCTCGTCAACGTTACTTCGCTTCAAATCGTCCTCCAGCAGCCAAGATGAATGGAACCTCATGTTGCTATGATATATTTAGGCTGGATCCATTACCTCCAGTTATTCCATCTTCAGAAAATTCCGACAGCATACTGGCTAGCGTTGATTCAAGTCTAAAAGGTGGTTCTTCTGCTGAACTAATTCCGGTGGAAGAAGTCCTGATTTCCTTGAATGCCATGCTTCCTTTAAGGCTTTACTTCGATAATGATTACCCAGATCCTAAAACTAGAAGAACAAAAACGAGCTCTTCCTATGAAAATCTTGTTAGCAACTATTTGTTGAAACTTCCTGAATATCAGGCTGCATTCCCAGAAAAAAAGGATCAAAACCGAATCGAAATATTCTTCAACGACTCTGTTTCAGCCAATTACAACAAATTGGAAACTTTCACCGTTATGGTTTCAACACTTTTGAAGCAAGGAACCCAATTGAATTTAAGAGTACAGGGATGCGCGAGTCCTTTGGCCGATAACAGCTATAACGTAACTTTGTCGAAACGAAGAATCAGCAGCCTTCTCAATTTCTGGAATCAATGGAATGAGGGAGCGCTGAAATCATTTCTGGATCAAGGAAATTTAATCCTCACAGAAGATGCTGCTGGCGAAAGTCTGGCACCTCAAATGGTGAATGATCAACTGAAAAATAAATCCGCCTCCGTTTATAGTCCCGAAGCAGCAACTGAACGACGCATTGAAGTCACCGAAATCACTCTGAAGCAACCATGAGGTTTACCTATTTATTAATTTTCCTCTTCCTGGTTGTTGGACTCCTCCCTAGTAATGTGCAAGGCCAAAATCTGGTACCTAATTTCAGTTTTGAAACAGTAGTGGCAACACCATCGGTGTCTGATCAGTTGACGTTGGCTCAGCCATGGCTGAAATTAAATGCGACTCCTGATTTGTATTATAAAGGCCAAACAGGAACACCCCCAACTCCATGTGATTTGATTGATGTACCTTATAACGTTGGTGGATATACGCCAGAACGAACTGGACAGAATGCATATGTAGGATTGCAATTCGATCTCAACAATAATTACCGTGAATACATTAGTGTTCCAATTTCAATTCCATTGACTAGCGGTGAACTTTATAGAATAGATTTTTGGACACAACGCGCAGATAGTAGTCGTTATGCATGTAATAAAATTGGAGCATTGCTCAGTAATGGTATTCCCACGCAAACAGGAACAGGAATTATTGGTGTTGCTCCGCAAATTGAATTTGCCAGCGTAATTTCAGATACTGCGAATTGGATTTATGTGACTGGAATTTATCAGGCTACAGGAGGAGAAAATTATATTACCATTGGATTATTTCGCAATGATGCGGATCCTGCCTTGCTTAAAACTGATTTTGGTGCAAAGAATACAGGCTGTTCAAGTTTCGATAATAGTGCGTATTATTTTGTGGATGATGTAGGAGTTCGTCCTGTTTCTGAGTTAGTCGAAATTCAAGGTGATACTGTTTTGTGTCCGAATGAAAGTACCGTTTTAACAGCAAATACAAATGTGCCATTCTGGTGGAGTGATTCCAATAACCCGAACGATACATTATCGCTGGCTACAGATATCACATTGACTCCATCGGTTCCAACAACTTATTATCTACATGGAATTTTTGAAATCGATAGTGTGCTCATTACCATTGTTAATCCTCCCGCGCTTGAACTCGGACCGGATTCGTTGCTTTGCGAAGGCGATACTGTGGAACTTGATGTCACCATTCCGGATGGAATACTGTATACATGGTCAACGGGAGATACACTGCCAATATTGGCTGTTACAGATACAGGAACGTATTGGGTGGTGGTCGATAATTTAGGATGTGCTTCAGTAGATACAATCCATTTTCCGGATTATCTGCCTAATCCTCCTTTTAATCTGGGTGAAGATTCCCTCTATTGCTTCTTCATTTTTGATACGTTGCATCTGGATGCAGGAGATGCGGTGTCATATCTCTGGCAACCCACGATGGAAACTACGCGAGAGATTACACCACTTTTTCCGGATACTTTTTATGTCACTATCACGAGAGAAAATGGCTGTCCGAGGACGGCGAGTTTGGAAGTTAATGAAGTATGTATTCCAAGTGCATTTATCCCTAGTGCCTTTACTCCTGATGGAGATGGCTTAAACGACATTTTGGTTCCTTATGTCAACAATATCGTTGCCTATAACTTCAGAATTCTGAACCGGATCGGACAAACGGTCTTTTATTCGAATGTTCCGGGTGTGGGATGGGATGGAAAATACATGGGTAAAGAAGCCCCGCCGGGGGTTTATGTGTACCGACTCAACTATCAGGGCCTTGATGATGAGGGTTCAAAGCTCAAAAAGAAATTATTCGGAACAATTACTTTGCTTCGCTAGGTTTCAAACCCTAACTTTACGCCACCTACTTCCTCATGGAAAACACTACCAAGCCCGGAAACTTCTTTACGTCGTATTTTATGAACCGTGAACTTTCCGTTTTACTGGTAGATGATAACCGTGTGAATCAATTTCTTGGAAAGCGCATTTTACAGAATTTAGGGATCACCAATGTAGAGCTTGCGGGAAATGGTCATGATGCCTTCAATCTGATTAAAGGACATCGATTCGATGTTTTACTGACGGATGTAGAGATGCCCGGGATGAATGGATATGAACTTAGCAAAGCTATTCGTGCACATCAAACATCAGAATCCCGTATTACAATTATTGCGCTAACGGCGAATGCTGCTGAAGATGATCGTCAGCAAGCTAGAGATGCAGGCATTGATGATTATCTCACCAAGCCTTATAGTCCACAGGATTTACAAGAAATGTTGCAGAAATATCTTCCACAAAAAGATCAGATGATCATGGAAGAAATCATCACCATAAAACATACGAATACCGAAGAAGGCATTGCTCGTATTTATGAGATGTTTCATCATAATAAAGATGATGTAAAACATTTTTTATACATGCTCAGCGGTCAGATTCCGCAGTTACTGCATGAAATAAAAGTGGGCATTCTCGATAGTGATTGGGATACTACATTTCAAGCCTCACACAAATTAAAATCTCCAGTGAAGATGCTGTCTTCGGATCCTTTGATTGATAAGATTTCCTTTTTTACAGAAGCGATTCGTCAACGAAAAGATCTGGATCAAGCACCTGCTTTATTTGAAGAACTCGCTCCTGCTATCGAATCATTATTGGTGATGGTGAATAAGGAACTGGAATCATTAGGCTAACTATACTACTTACTACCAAAAAGAAAATCCCGCTTACTGGCGGGATTTTCTTTTTGGATTCAACTATTCTTAGTGCTTTTCAAGATCCTCAAAATTGAGATCGGTAAAACTGCTTCTTGTTGAAGCTTCCACCTGATGCTCATTTTCGATTTCTACCGGAGCAGATTCTTGCTGACTAAAATCTGATTGATGCGTATGTTCTTCTTGCAGATAACTCTGATTTCCCCCTTCTTGGTAGGGAGTACTTGATGTAGTTTCTCCAGAACGTTTTTCGCGGATATAGTCTAGTGCTTCGTGCAAACCTTCCGTAAACTTCTCGAAATCTTCTTTGTAGAGAAACAGTTTATGCTTCTCGAAAAAAGGACGATCTTCCGACTCTCCCGGCTTACGTTTACTCTCGGTAATCGTAATATAATAGTCGTTACCCCGAGTTGCTTTTACATCAAAATAATACGTACGTTTTCCTGCACGGATTCTCTTCGAGAAGAAGGCATCTCTGGGTTGCAAATGGTCGAAATCGCTCATAGATTATATATTTCTTACAGCAATAATAAGAAAAAAAATATACACGGTTCAATTAATCAACAAGGCTGCCTCAGGATTCTAGCTCTTCTACCAGTTGCATTTCGAAGATTCCGGCATACAATCCTTTCCTATCCAGGAGTTCCTGATGGCTCCCTTGCTCGGCAATCTTACCCTCATCGAGTACAATAATATGATCAGCATCTTTTACCGTGGCAACCCTGTGACTTACCAATATAGTAGTGCGATGTTGCATAATCCTTCTCAGATTATTTAAAATCTGCTCTTCGGTAACGGTATCAACTGCAGAAAGGCAATCATCAAAAATTAAGATATCAGGTTGTTTGATGATCGCACGGGCAATTGAAATCCTCTGCTTTTGTCCTCCTGAAAGTGTGATTCCCCGCTCTCCTACCATCGTTTCATAGCCTTTCGGAAAATCAGCAATATTATCATGTACAACGGAGTCTTTAGCAGCCTGAATAATGAGCGCTTGATCCTTATTTCCTTTTAATCCGAAAGCAATATTTCCAGCAATAGTATCCGAAAAAAGAAAGACTTCCTGAGGAACACATCCGATACGTTCACGCAGAAATCCGAGGTCATAGTCTCGCAAATTTTTCCCGTCAAAATTTACTTTTCCCGAATCTGGATCCATCATCCTTAACAGCACATTTACCAATGTACTTTTTCCGGAACCCGTTCTTCCGATAACGCCCAGTGATTGTCCAGATTTAATCTTGAAGGAAACATGATCAAGCGCCACGGTACCCGAATTGGGATAAGTCACACTGATATCTTCTACACTTACTTCACCTTTCAATCCGGTATCTTTAAAAGTTCCATTCTTTAAATCCGGTGCGGTATTTAAAAACTCATTGATCCGCTGTTGAGAAGCAGCTGCCCTTTGAATAATTGTAATCACCCATCCTAAGGAAGCTACAGGCCAGGTGAGCATCGTCACATACAATACAAACTCAGCAATATTTCCAACAGTAAGTCTACCGTTCATCACCTCTAAACTTCCTACATAAATTGTGAGAATGGTACTTAATCCCACCAGTAAAAGCATACTCGGAATAAATAGTGCATTCACTTTTACGAGGCTCATAGAAAGATCTCGGTAATCACCCGATTCTTTAGCATAGGCATCTCTGAATTGCTCTTCTCTGGCATAGGCCTTCAGCACTCTGATTCCTGAAAATGTTTCCTGTACAAATGTCGATAGGTCGGAGAGTTTTGCCTGAACTGCTTCACTCCTCTTATTAATCATATCATGTACGTAATACACCATAAACGACATTACTGGTAAAGGCAGAAGTACATAAAATGCAAGACGGTGATTGACACTTACCATCGCCCAAATGACCAGAATAAACATCACAATCAGGTTGATGGTGTACATAATCGCCGGACCCACATACATCCGCACTCTACCTACATCTTCGCTAATCCGGTTCATCAGATCGCCGGTATTATTCTTTGAATAAAAGCCCATTCCCAATTTCTGATAATGGGCATAAATCTCATTTTTCATGTCATACTCCACATGCCTCGACATCACAATGATGGTTTGGCGCATCAGAAACATGAAGACACCTTTTAACAGTGCCATTGATAATACCAACCCTACAAAGAGTAAAATATTAAAAGTGAGTAGCTTATAAAAATCATTTTGAATTTGAAACCCATTAAAAAGGCGATAAGTTTCAATATTAGCAGCCACTACATCCAGTGCATTTCGTGTTAATTGGGCAGGAAAAATGCCGAAAAGATTAGAAACGGTTACAAATAAGATTCCCCAGACGAGGTGCCGACGGTATTTGTAAAAATATTTATTGAGTATGCGTAATTCTTTCACAGTCTAGTTGTATGATTATCAAGAGTTCAGGTTTTAAGGATGGAAGATTAACCTTTGATATTCAAGAATGTAAAAGTAGGAGATTTATCCTCTGAATTCCCTGTAAACTCAAGGCTTTTTGTTTGTTTCCATGGATCAAAAAACCCTACCTTTGCCTTCCCAAATAATCTATCGATTCATGATCGAAGTAACTGAAAAAAAGCCCGTCCTTGCTCCGGTAAGCACCAACGTATTTGAAAGTATCTCCACCAGTTTGCATGAGCAAGTGGTTTTTTGCAACGATCCGGAAACGGGTTTGAGAGCGATTATCGCAGTTCATAACACTGTTCTTGGTCCTGCCCTTGGGGGTACCAGAATGTGGGTTTATAAAAATGAAGGCGAAGCTGTTAATGATGTGTTGAGACTTTCCCGCGGGATGACTTACAAAGCGGCGATCTCCGGATTAAATCTGGGTGGTGGTAAAGCGGTAATTATCGGCGATAGCCGTAAAGATAAATCAGAAGCCCTCTTCCGTAAATTCGGACGTTTTGTGAATAATCTGAATGGTAAATATATTACTGCTGAGGATGTAGGAACTACTACCAAGGACATGGAATATGTTGCCATGGAAACTAAACATGTAACGGGTCTTCCTGAAAGCATGGGTGGTGGTGGTGATCCTTCTCCTGTAACGGCTTATGGCGTTTACATGGGAATGAAAGCATCGGCTCAATTCGCTTGGGGAAAAGATAATTTGAATGGCAAAAAAATTCTCGTTCAAGGTGTTGGTCATGTTGGTGAGAACCTCGTGAAAAACCTCGTGAAAGAAGGCGCTACTGTTTATATATCAGACCTCAACGAAGATCAGTTGAAAAAGGTATCGATGGAATTCGGAGCTACTATTGTTGCTCCTGATAAAATCTTTGACCTCGATATTGATATTTATGCTCCATGTGCCTTAGGTGCCACTTTAAATACAGAAAATATCAGTCGCTTGAAATGTTCCATCGTTGCAGGTGCTGCAAATAATCAGCTGGCTGATGAAACCGTCCACGGACCTATGCTGATGGAAAAAGGAATTATTTACGCTCCTGATTTCCTCATCAATGCAGGTGGACTCATCAACGTTTATTCTGAATTGATCGGATACAATCGTCAGCGTGCTTTAACTCAAACGGAACACATTTATAATGTAACACTCGATATTCTAAAGATGAGTCGTGAGCAGGGAATCTATACTCAGCTTGCTGCTACGCAGATGGCAGAAAAAAGAATTGCCGATATCGGAAAAGTTAAATTAACACGTTAATCTTTAACGTTCATTATTTGATGTTCTGAATGGAGTGTTGCATGTTTATGCATTTGCATTCTTGATGATCGTTCACAGCTGGAAGTGAAATATTCTGTTCCTGATTCTTACTCACCGTTCTTATCGAAAATACATGTTAAGCAGAAGGCACTTACGAATCCGTGTGATGCAGGCACTTTATGCCTACTTCCAGTCGGAGCAAAGAGATATTCAACGCACAGAACAGGAACTGCTCAACGGAACCCGTAAAATTTTTGAACTTTATCTGATGGTCTTGCAGTTCTTTATTGAACTCGCACATCAGGAAGAAATGTATTACGATGATCTGCCCAATAGCGCCGTTACCGGACTAAAAAAGAAGGCAGAAAAAATGTTGAAAGACAATCGATTTATTGCTTGGCTGTCGGGAAGTAAAAATTTTGAGGCACTGCTAAAACAGTATAAAATTAGCTGGCAACCTGAAGCGGATAACGTCAAGAAAGCGTTCTTCCAGATTCGTCAGTTGGATCAGTACAAAGCCTATATTTCTTCGCCAAATACCAATCCCAAAAAAGATGATGAATTCATTAACTGGGTGTATAAAGAAGTTTTTGAAAATTCAGAAAATATCCGTCATTTATTAGAAGAAAGAACCATCTATTGGGCTGAGAGTTTAGGCCTCGTAGAATCCATGCTTCATCGTACCATTGAATCTGGTAAAAGCGATGCCACTTATTCACTACTCCCTCTTTATAAAGATGAAGAGGATGATATTCTGTTTATGCGTGATCTGGTTAAGAAAACCATTCGTGATGATGCCTATTTTCAACAGATGATCGCTGATAAAACCAAGAACTGGGATGCCGATAGGATTGCACTCGTGGATATCATCCTCATGAAAATGGCCTTATGCGAGATATTAAATATCAGTAATATTCCAGTGAAAGTGAGTATCAACGAATACATTGATATTTCTAAAGATTATAGTACTCCTAATAGCAAAGCATTCATCAACGGTGTTATTGATAAGCTCGTGATTGAATTGCGTGAGCAAGGAAAAATTGTTAAGACCGGTAGAGGTCTTGTTGAATAAATACAAAAGATGAGAAAACTGATTTGTCCCCTCTTGATAGCTGCAGCATTTAGCTTCGCTTCTTGTACTGATAAAAATAATACTCCTCAAACAGGAAACGATCATGTGTCGCCGGACATCATCAATAATCCAGCTACTGCTTCTGGCGTTACTAACGATGATGCATTACCGAAATTTGATTTTGAAGAATCCACCTTCGACTTCGGAACGATTAATTCAGGTGCTGAAATAGTACACGAATATTCTTTCAAAAATTCAGGGAAAGCAGATCTTGTAATCACACAAGCGCATGGCTCATGTGGATGCACCTCTCCCGAATACCCTAAAGATCCTGTAAAGCCGGGTGAAAGCGGAGTGATAAAAGTTACTTATCGCAGTGAAGGACAAGCAGGACAAGTTGCAAAAACGATCACCCTACTCGCCAATACTATTCCGAATACGAAAGTGCTTACCATTAGTGGTGAAGTCCTCAAAGGAAAATAAAAAAAATAGTCAGAGAACAGCGATGCTGTTTTCCCAATCCATAACATCAACCGAAAAAATCACTCTTACAAATGCAATTTCTTACTATTCTTCTTCAAGCTGCACCTGCTGCTGGTGGTGGTGCAACACAACAATTATTAATGATCTTAATGATCGTTGTAGTATTTTATTTTTTCATGATTCGTCCTCAGATGAAAAAAGCCAAAACTGAAAAGACTTTTAAAGAAAGTCTGAAAAAAGGTGATCGTATTGTTACGATTGGTGGTGTGCATGGTAAAATCACGGATGTGGAAGAGCGTACCTTTCAATTAGAAATCGACAATAATGTTAGAGTGAAGGTGGAAAAAACTGCTGTTTCTGCTGAAGCTACGAAGCAATATCAGGAGCCTGCCGCTGTTGCTGTCGCTAAAAAATAATCAGGCATATCACCTGAATCGGTAACTTAGCCGGGAAGCTTCCCGCAATGGATCCGAAAACTAATTCTTCCTTCTCTTTAAAACACTTCCTCGAGAACAGCCGTCTCGGAGCTTTTTTCCTTTGTGTCATTATAGCTGCTGGAATCTGGACCATCAATGCGTTAAATAAAACCCAACGTACTGTAGTTCAGGTAGAACTTCGCTATAACGAAGCGTGGTTGAGAGCGTGGAGTGCCGGAAATCAACCGGATCATCTGGAAATGGAACTCAGTGGACGAGGATTTGATCTAGCAGATTTTATCCTGCGCCATCATCATCCAGTAGTAGAAATTAAAGAACAAGGACTTTTTAATGCTGATAATCATCTCAAAGCACGAGAACTAGTTCAGCCATTTTTAAAATCTTTTGCAGGAAAACTAAACGTAGAGCATATCACTCCTGATTTGATTGAATTGCCTTCCCGGAAATCTTACTTCAAAAGGGTGGCTATTCTACCGACTTTTGATCTCAAATTAAAAAATACCTACATGATTTCGGGACCAGCAGTTTGTGTTCCGGATAGTTTATGGCTCTCTGGCGCAAGTCCTTTCCCAGATTCTTTGACAACGGTTTATACCAATACTGTACAGCATGAATCCATCCATGGAACAGTATTCGAATCGGTGAATCTGAATTTAAAAGGATTGAAAAATGTAATTCCGGAAATTACGTCTGCATGGATTTATATTCCGGTGGAACAATCTACGGAATGCACAGTGAGTGTTCCCTTAACGCCAGAAACGAAGAAAGGAAATGTGCAACTTATTCCCGCAGAGATTCAAGTGACGTGTAGAGTGCCCATGAGTAAGTTTGATGCAACAACTCCTGCTAGTTTCGAATTTCTTGCAACTATTACTCAACAAAATCAAAAGAAAGCCATCGTCAAATTAAAATCAGCACCATGGTGGGCTGATCGAATTACGTGGAAACCTGCTACTGCTGATTTTTTATTTTACTAGACATGTACAGAGTTGGAATCACAGGGGGCATCGGAGCAGGGAAATCTATCGTCTGCACCATATTTTCTACATTGGGAATTCCAATTTACAATGCGGATGCTGCTGCACGAAGACTCATGCAGGAAGATGTTGAACTCAAAAGTGAACTAGTAAAATTATTTGGTAAAGATGCTTTTGATGCAGCTGGGAATCTTAATAGAACCCTTATTGCGAAGCAAGTATTTAATAACGAACCCTTACTCCTTTCACTCAATGCTGTAGTGCATCCAGCTGTAGCCAGAGATTATGCTCGTTGGGAATCGCAACACACCACCGCACCTTACACGCTTCGTGAAGCTGCAATATTATTTGAGTCAGGAACGAATATCGATCTTAATCATATTATCTTAGTTGATGCTCCTGAAGAAATAAGGATCCAAAGAGTGAAGGAACGAGATCAGCGTTCAGAAGAAGAAATCAAAGCCATCATCTCACGGCAATGGACATCCGAAAAGAAAAAATCGCTCTCGGATGATTGTATTATTAACGATGATCAACATTTAGTCATCCCTCAGGTGCTCAGCATCCACGAAAAACTCATCTCCGCAAGTGTCTGAAAATACTCCTCTGAAAAGTACATCCACAGGATTTATAGTCGATCAAACCGATATCTGGATCGATCCGCGTGAACCCGTAAATTGTGCAATTATCAGTCATGCACATGGTGATCACGCAGTGCCGGGAAGTAATATCGTTTACTGCACACCGAACACTGCAAAATTATTGTACACCCGATTTCGGAAATTTGCACAACAGGTGATCACACCCAAATATCATGAGCCATTCGTTGTAGAAGGTATTACTTTTAAGTTTGTTCCTGCGGGACATATGCTGGGCTCCGCACAAATTGTTTGGGAAAGGAATGGAAAAACCATTGTGTACACAGGCGATTTCAAACGACAATTTAATCCTACATGCGAAGCTTTTGAAACTGCTCCTTGCGATATTTTTATTACAGAAAGTACATTTGCACAACCTGAAAAAACACATCCTTCGCCGGAAGAATCAATACGCCAGCTCAGCACTTATAAAGATCTCAATTTTATTATTGGAGCATATAGCCTCGGCAAAGCGCAGCGAATCACTTACCTGCTCAATGAATACGCCCCTGAACTTAGGGTGATGATTCACTCGAAGATTGTGCCTTATCATAAAAATTATGAAGAAGCTGGGTTTCTAAAAGCAAAATGGGAACCGTTTCAAAAACAGGTCTTCAAAAAAGAAAGAGGCATCGTTTATATTGTAGCTCCCGGTGTGTTGCAGGGACAAAAAGCTTCGCCTGATTATCTCCGAGGAATGGCGTCCGGCTGGGAGCATTTGCAAACCGGCTATGAATTAATGTTTCCCATTAGTGATCATGCCGATTGGTTTGATTTGATTCGCACCATTGAAGAATCAGGAGCGAAACAAGTTTACACAATTCATGGTGATGGTAAATTACTCAAAGATCATCTGTCTGTTTCCGGTTTAAAGATCGATGAATTATAGTTTATTTTGAACTCATGATTAAAGTACTTACTTCAGCGCAGTTAAGAGACGCCGATCAAGAAACGATTGCAAACGAACCTATCGCTTCCATTGATTTGATGGAAAGAGCATCGCTTGCTTGTACCGATTTTTTACTGGAATCAATTCCTGCTGGCATTAACTTTTTCATCTTCTGTGGTAAAGGAAATAATGGAGGAGATGGATTGTGTATTGCACGACAACTATATAAAAAAGGTAAGCAGGTAAAAGTTTTTATCATTGAAGATGCAGGAAAACCTACTGCAGATTTTCAAATAAATGTAGAACGGTTTCAGCAACTCGATCCTGAAAATTGTTTCACACTCAAAGATATTGGAGAGTTCCCTAATGTACCTTTGAATGTAGTGATGATCGATTCAATTTTCGGTTCCGGATTAAACCGTGAAGCAGAAGGTTTCGTGATGCAAATTATTCGCAAACTCAATGCTCTTCCCAATAAAATTATTGCGATTGATGCACCTAGCGGACTCTTTGCTGATCAGGCAACACCCGATCTTACTAAAGTGATCCATGCCAGTACAACACTATGTTTTCAAAGTCCTCGGCAATCATTTCTATATCCGGAATATACACAAGCGATTGGAGAATGGCAAGTGCTCAATATTGGATTGAATGCCGCATACATTCAGAAAGCTCCCTCAAAGCATTATATTTTGGAAGCAGAAGATGTAAGTTCCTTACTAAAACCACGACCTCTCTTCGGACATAAAGGACTTTTCGGACATGCCTTACTGTTAGCCGGAAGTTATGGTATGAACGGTGCTGCAATTCTGGCCGCTAGAGCATGTTTAAGAAGCGGAGCAGGTAAAGTCACAGTTAGAGCCCCGAAGTGTGCAGTAATCCCTTTGCAAACATGTATACCAGAAGCAATGGTTTGGGCCGATGAAGAAGAAAAACATTTAAGCACTCCCTTCAAACCTGCAAAGTACAATGCCATAGGAATTGGTCCCGGCATAGGAACGGAAAAAGAAACCGCCAATGTGCTCAAAAGAACCATTCAAGATTTCGATATTCCTATGGTCATCGATGCGGATGCTTTAAATATTCTTGCAGAAAATCCAACATGGCTGGCATTTTTACCTGCGGGATGTATCCTTACTCCTCATCCCGGAGAATTGAAGAAATTAATTGGAGAATTTAAAGATCCATTTGAACGTAGTAAAGCACAACTAGCGTTTGCCAAGAAAAATAATTGCTACTTACTTTGTAAAGGAAAATTTACTTCGATAGCGTGCCCTGATGGTTCCCTACTCTTCAATTCCACCGGTAATTCTGGAATGTCGACTGCAGGTGCAGGGGATGTATTAACAGGAATGATCACTTCGTTTTTAGCACAAGGTTATAGTCCTTTTCAATCAACGCTACTTGGCATTTATCTCCATGGACTTGCGGGTGATCTCTGCGCCCAAGAACTCAGCGAAAATGCGATGATAGCTGGAGATATTATTGAATTTATTCCTTCCGCTTTTAAGTATTTTACTTAACGTTTATCGGGTAATGTTGAGGTATTAATTTAATATCTCGAGCGACCCTGCTCCTTCCCTTATCAACTCAGGAACACCACTGGTAAGATCAATAACTGTACTGGCTAAAATATGACCTTCACCCCCATCCACAACGAGGTCGGTAATATTTCCATAGGTTTCGTGAATTTCGGAAGCGTCGGTGGGATATCCGAGAATATCATCGGGTGCTTTAATAGACGTTACAACTAACGGATGTCCCAACAAATCGATCACATCCTGAATAATTTTATGGTCAGGAATCCGTAATCCAATTGTTTTCTTTCGACTACGGAACATGGAAGGAACTTCACTACTTGCTTCGAGGATAAAGGTATAGGCACCGGGAAAAGCACGATTGAGTAATTTGTAAATGCTACGGTCGAAAGGTTTAGTAAAGTTTGAAATATTACTGAGATCGCGACAGAGGAGAGAAAAGTTAGCCTTCTCGGGTTTGATGCCTTTGATCAGGCAGATCCTTTCAAATGCCTTGTAATGATACAAATCACAACAGAACGCATAGACCGTATCCGTAGGTAAGATCACTACTCCCCCATCTTTTAAAATATCCACTACCTGACGCACCTTACGGGAATCTGGATTGTCGGGATGTATACTGATCAACATGGATCAAAGATAAGATTGTTCGATCCGAAATTTTAGCTTTGCTGTATAAATAATAGAAAAACTAAAAATCATTGATATGAACGAAGGCGAACTGGGAATTGGTTCCCGCATCCGCCATGCTGAATTCGGAGTTGGCGTGATCATTAATGTGAAAGCGAAAACCTACACCGTAGTTTTCATGGAGAAAGGAAAAATTGAGATTTCCAAAAATTACATAAGCATGGAAGTTGTGGAAGCTGCTGAACCTGACACCGATCTAATAAGCATGGCTGATATAGAAAGAAGCTTGATCGGAATTCTGAAAAAATATTCAGATATCCAAGAAGTAATTCCTCTTGGAACAAAATGGGTAGGTGGAAAAATCGTCCTTTACCCCGGCAATGCGAATATGCAAGCTAAGGAAATTCCGATCGATGTATTCTTCAATAAAATTATCATGATCCGCGATCGACTAAGAGTGATGGAGCAAAGGATTAATGCGCATGATACACTTACCGAAGAAGATAAAATTAATTTACAGCAATACCTCACCCGTATTTATGGAAGTTTGACCACATTCAATGCACTCTTCAAAAATACGGAAGATCATTTCAGCGGTGAAAAAAGGGGCAAAGAAAATTAAGATCTCCCTAATTTAAACGTCTTTATAAAACCTTCTTGGGATTTCTGGGGAGGTTTTACTTTTTCAAAAAATAAGATTTATGTTTTAGTGAATTGCTTTGCAGTTTTTACCCATTCATTTTTCAAGTTCACCAAATAATAGAGCTCTTTTTAGATGCAGCATCGATATTTACTAAAACTAAAAAAAATCTACATTCTAAAAACTAAACAACAATCGATTTAAAAAAATTATCCACTAACTCATCACTAATTATTTTAATTTTTTTTAATTTAATCTGCTTATGGCATAAAAAAACTTCTTGCCCTGTTTAACCCATGGTCGCTTCTTCAGAAGAAGCGACCATTTCTTATTAATGAGCCACTCTAAATTTAAACGACAACATTTATTTATCGATTGATGAAATATTAATCTTCGTTTTTGGTGTTCAATTTAGCGCATGAAAATCCATCACCCCACAATTAAAAATGCGAAGCAAAAAGTCGAATGGACCTTTCTGCTTCGCATACTTATTTTAATGATGGCTTAATGCCTAATGTACGATGCTTATTTTGTAGGTCAGAACGCTTCCAGCATTTTCAATTTTCAGAAAATAAATTCCAGCACTCAACTCACTAACATTAAAAGTACAATGCGACTTATTTCCAGAAAGATTTTCAATTGGAGATTGTAATACCACGCGACCACTGAGATCGATCATAGCAATACGTGAATTCACTCCTTGTTCTTTCTTGAAATCGATACTCACCCAGTCAGCAGCTGGATTTGGATACACTGCAATTCCATTAGTAGTAGTAATATTTTGTACGGCTGTGATAGTAGTTCCAGCAGGAAAACGAATATTATCCAACCAAGCTGCATCTAGTCCTGAGCTGTAGACATTATCTTTTTCATAACTAAAGCGGACCGTATGAATTCCACTTGTTACAGAAAATCCAGTATATGACCACGGAATAGTACCACTAAACTCAGTAACTTGATTTCCGTCGAGATAAGTCCTAAAGAAATCCCATCCTTGTTCACTAGAAACTTTATACCAGTACGTCACTGAATCATCTGCCATTGCATTTATTGAAAGGAGCAACTCACTAGTTTGGCTATCGTTGATATCACCACTTACCGCACAATATAAACCTTCAAAAGGCAAATCGGAGGTGGTGAGCCATGGCAAAGACCCGGAAGATGACCAATTAAATTTACTGAAATCATTGGTTTCAAAATCTTCTACGATAATTCCTGCTGACAAAGGATAATACTTCAACCCAGTATAAGCACCAGCATTCAGATTAAGATCTAACGTAAATGATGTTCCGAAAGTGATATTCGGACTTAGACTTACCGTAAACTGCGCATCTACATAGTTCTGGAATGCGATCGTACCGGGATTAGCAGTACCGTTGATTACATTTACTAAGGGATCGGTAGAATTCAATAAAGCAGTCGTTAGCAAGGCATCACTATGTCCGTTATTCAAACAACGAATGGTCAGCACTGCTGTCTCACCCGGTTCCAGAAATCCATCTCCATCTCCTCCTGCTGAATCATCAACACTTAAAATGCCACCATCCAATGCAGGAGCATTTACAACTTGTGTGAAAGTAGATACCCAGCTATTTCCGTTTCCATCCGTGATCGTAATCGTAAAATAAATCACATGTTGATCAGGGATATTATTAGCGATCGTATAGCTGAAAGCTGAATTCACTGCAGCAGTTGCATTACTCGAAAGTGATCCCCAGTTTGAAGTTCCATTTAAAATAGTTACATAAAGATCAGTAGTAGTTAATGTTGCTGAAACGTTAGTTGCAATGGCATTACCCATATTCATCAACGTTAGATCTACATCGATGGTTTCCGCATATTCAATGATTCCATTTTGATTACCTTGTGTATCATGACTACTATTCGATTGATAAATTACATAAGGACCATTTGCTGGAATTATGGCAATCTCACCGAGATAAGGAATCTGGTTAAATCCAGTTGCCGTTACAAAGAGGGTATCAACAGTTGACAATGCACTAAAGTTAAACAAAGCAATACCATTGCTAACTAATGCAGTTGAGATCACATCTCCATTCATACTCAGTGCAACCAGCGCACCATCAAAACTGCAGTTCACCGTTAGCGTAGAAGAACCGATCGGTAATACTCCCGGATGTGAAACCACCATTGCTTGTGGAGTGGATGTTCTAACATTTAAAGTAGGATCACCGAAGCAATGCCAAGTATCTGTCATTTCAGCACCGGCAGCCGCATACTGATCATTCATATGCATACATCCATTTACGGATAAACCTCCGAAAGTTCTTTTGGCTCCATTCACTGCGGTTCCAACTAATAGATCCACCATCTCATCTTGTCCATCCATAGGAGGATTCCAACTTTGATTGATAGTAGACATAAACGTTGCAACTGCTCCTGTTGGTTGGCCACCTACTTGCGCTCTTAAAAATTCTTCAGCGAAACAAGGACCACCTGCCATATCAAATTGACCATTTACACAAGCTACTGACCATATAAATGGAAGCATGTTCGTGTTCGTCATGTTTTGAACATCGGAAACGGAAAGTCCTGTCGTACCACAAGACTGACTAGAACCATGACCAGTATAAGTCATAATGCCGATTCCACTTTGAAATAAACTAAATAGATCTCCAGCAGCTGGATCTCCTGCAGCATCGGAAGTGCCTACATGTGTTCCATCATACAGTTCGGAAACATTGGTATAAGTAAAGCCCATCAAATCGGTTCTGATATTAAATTCATGTTCCCAATCCATTTCATTATCATCACCAGGCCCTTGATTACTGCCTATCACTACTCCATTGCCGAGCCATGTTGCCCCAGGATCTGGAGTCATTTCATAATTCAATACACGCTGAACTTGCGTCGTTACATCATCTGCAGATTCAGCAGAGAATCGTCCTACCATAACTTCCGCGTAGGAATCATTCCCAAGAATATATCCATAACTCGGATCGGAGGCACCGCCTTGTGCATATAAACTAGGAACCTGAGCTGCATCTCCTACTAAAAGCACATAGGTAAGACCGTTAGTAGCGTAATAATTGGCGATATAGGCTTGAATTGCAGAAGCAGATCCGCCAGCCGTAAGTACATTCACCATTTCAGTATGAATTCCCTTACGAATCTTCCAATCAACTAGCGCTTGCATTTCAGGCATCCATGCATCATGACAAATGATCAACAGATTACCTTCTTCAGGAAGTGAAGTATATTGAATGGTGGGCGCATTTTTAAAAAGATGAGTATAGATCTGCGCAAATTCAGGATCTACATTTGTAACAGGTTTCGTTCTCACTAATTCATTCTGCCCTTTCACTCCCGGTAATGGAGTAACCTGAACTTTAATCTCTGTATAAACGCGTAATACTTTAGTGATGGGATTATATTGAAAAGGATTTACAACAACTGTCTGACCACGGAAATCGCGAACGATAAATGGTGTACGAAGGGACGCATTATCTGAAGGCCAGAATGCATTTTGCGTATATGATGCGCCATAACGGTATTGGATATCCGAAGGATTGATATCACGGTACAAATTTCCTTTAGAAGGAGCGATGAATAAATCCGGATAATCTACATAAGAAGAACTCAAAATTGTAATTTGCATTTCGCCAGCATCAGGAATTGCAAGCGAAGCTGTGAGCTTTGGTAAGTCGGGAGCACCTGCAACAAGTTGTGGCGTTCCTTCCGGAACTGAAATTACATAAGCATCACCCGAAGGAAATGCAACTTGCGTTTTATAAAATCCGTCAACATGAAATGACAAAACAGTAGAACCTGCATCCGAACTAATGAGTTGAACTTTCTGTGGGAATGATCCAGCACCGAGAATCGGAACCCACTCTTTAGCTTGCAATAAGCCACAACAAAATAATGCAATTAGGAGCGTAAACCCTTTTAGGATATTCCGGAATGTAGAAGTTGACTTCATCGGTTTGGTTTTAGAGACACTAAAGTAAGCGAGAACAATGGAAATACCTAACAATCATCTCCACATAATCAATATTTAATGAACAGGTGCCGGAAATACCGGAATATAAGTCTCCCCTTTTACTTTCGACTCAAACCATTGATCGAAAATGATCAGTTCATGGCTCCTCGGAATCCAGCGGTAGTCAGGGTCATCGGATCTCAATAAAGTAAAGTCCTTCTTTCTTTCATCCCAAATATCTTTGAAATCGAATCCAGAGCGGGAAAGATGGGTCAAAATCCGGAAAATAATCACATCCCGCTTCCTTACACTCTTCATTTTTGCGGTTCGTTCGATATGCTTTCTTAAACTCTCAATACGTTGATCCGCTAAATCTACCTTCTCGGTCTCTAGTGTCAAAAAAATTTGCAATAAACGGATCCCAATATTCCATCCCTCCTTATCATCCTCAATCTCCCGAGTCTCCTGCAAAAGACGGAAGGATTGTTTGTAGTCTCCCGTTAAAAAGTGGAGAATAGAATACAAATAGTTTCTCCTACTAAATTCTTGTGGTGCATTACCTGATGGTCCCGAACTCAAAATATTATTTAACAACTCTTTTGCATCATTATACTTTGTCATGTAAATCAATAAAATCACTCTAGCTTGCTTATAATAATTTTGGGTACTTACATTTACTGGAGAAAACTCTTGTGCCTTTAATAACTTTTCAGAAGCATCTTCAAATTTAAACAGATAAGTTAAACAATGACAAAGGTTATAATAACAATCTGCAATCTTATGAAACTGATACAATGCGGGAACCTTAAAACAAGTTTCAATCAATTCATCTAATAACACTACCGCTCCACTATAATTCAATTCAAAATGGCATACTTGCAAATTTAGACAAGCCCAATCGTAATATATGTTCCATAAATTAAACTTATCATATATTACCCTAACTTCCTCACTTGCTTTTTTTATATCATCTCGAATTCTCAGGTCATCAGAAGATTTAAATTGCAAATCACATATATAATGATAATATAAAGTTCTAGATTGAAACAAAACCTTCCTTTTTTCTTCTGCATATTCAATTTCTTCAAAAATTTTAGCTTGCTTTTTAAATCCAGTATGATAGCCTAACAACTGTAGTTTTAGTTTTAAAAATATTACATTTTCGTCATAAAACTCAAATTTGTTAGACAAATAAATTCCTCTATTTAGCAATCTGTTAATTTCATCTATAGGCACCCCTCTTGAGATAACATGGTAAACTAGAGGAACTAACTTTTTAACTTCCATAATACCAGCATAAAATGGTGATGCAAATTTCTTATTATAGATATTAATATCAAGTCCATTTGATTCGTACATTTTTTCACGAAATCTTTCCACAAGCTTTCGAAAAGATTCTTTAGTACTAGCATTAACTTCCTCATAAATTACTTTGATAAATTGTTCTTCATTGATAGTCTTTGCACTTTCTAACATGTTAAACAATTCTAGTGCTTTATTCGTGGATTCATTTTCATGAAGTGAAATAAATCTTTTTAAAGTTTTCTTTTCGTATGATAAAAGCCTATCAAAAAAGTTATGTACTAGTATTAAAGTGCTCATATCCTTGTTTTTTAATTATTTTTCACTAAATTTGACTTGCAAAATATGTAAATACCGATGTTACAAATAATTATATCCTTACTCTTATCATTGGGAATTCAGGTAAGCCCGGATTCAGGTAATTATATTCAGGTAATTAATCAAGCTACAGGCGAATCTTATGGTATTGGCACTACAATAGGTGTTGGTTCTAAACCTCCTACTCCAACTCAAGTTTATTATTTGATTCAAGATGAGAATGGGAATTATTCTCTAGTTCGAAGATAATCACTCGTTGTCCGAATACAAAATATTCGTAAAAATATAAGTTACATGAAACCAGCTATTTAATAGCTGGTTTTGTTTTTTTAAGCCATTTCTATGACAGTTTAACCTGTCCTCCACACCTTTCTTTGTCCTTGTTGCCTTGGTGCAAGCCACATAGTTTTGTAATCAGTAAAGGGTTTTGTTGTTCAAATAGTAAAAATTGTTTTGGCTTTTCTGTGTCAGCCGGGTCCCGCCTACAAGCGGGACCTTGGTAGTTTAAAGACTTTCTTGAATTGCTTTCACCAATAGTATTCTAATTTTTTTAAATTTAAATTACCAATTGATTATCAAATACTTATTTCAAAATTTAACCTTTTAGACCGTCTAAAATTCCCATACAAATTTCCTCATGACGTTGTTTTCTGTATTTACAAATAATTGATTTTCAATACAATATTTGCTTATTCATGATCATTAAAGAAAACCTAGACATTCCAGTAACTGTCCATGCTAATTTTCTTTGTCCTTGCTGATCGTTAACAGCTAGATTACATTTGCTTCCGAAAGGGTTTATTGTTCCACACATGAAATGGCTTTCTGTGTGTCTTCAGCGTCCTGCCTCTGGCGGGACGCTGTCATTTTATACATCCTGATTTAAAATTAACCCACCTCCAAACTTTAGGCTAATGTACCGTTCTTAAAATGGAAGTTATTCACCGTTAAATTAGGCTAAACTTTCCTGTTTAGTTTAATTACGCTATTTGTAATAGCTTGGTAATAAATTCATTAAATCTGATTGTCTGCAAAAATCGCATCCAAGTCCATCGATTCATTTATCCAAAATGAGAATAATTTGTCCTTGTAGATAAAGTTCCAAGACCCTAGTTTTGATCCTGTAAAGGGCTAATTGTTCTAGCCATCTTGGCTTTCATTACCCCGCGGGTTCTGTGAAAACAGAACCCGCTTCTTTAACCTCAATTTTTTATGGGGTATTGGATAATAGTTTTTCTCCCAATTAGATTTGGTTGTCCGATAAGTGCAGTTCTGCAAACTTCTAACACTCTTATTAATCAAACAATTAGGAAATAAAAATCACTTTTAATTCCAAAATAAAGGCATTTTTCGTGTCTGCTTGACTGTTGTTTGTCCTTTGTTTCTGATTTCATTACCTCTAGGTTTGCGTCAGTAAAGGGTTTTGTTGTTAAATCAGTAAAAATTGTTTTGGCTTTTCTGTGTCTACCGGATCCCGCTTAAGGCGGGACTTGGTTATTTATAGGGTTTCCTACTTTTGAAGAGTGAAAAAGAATCAACTAAGCGAGCTTCGTGAGTTTTTAGATCTTAAAGTCGCCGAATTCAACACTCCAGCTTTCATAGAACATGATCCGATTTCAATCCCTCACCTCTTTACGGCTAAAGAAGATCGAGAAATCAGTGGATTCCTAATTGCAACCATCGCCTGGGGTCAGCGTCCCACAATCTTAAAAAACGGCCTACAGCTAATGAAGGCTATGGATTATCAACCGAGTGATTTTATCCGCCACCATTCAATTGCAGAAAGAAAACAGTTTGCTGCCTTCGTTCATCGTACTTTCAATGGAACAGATTGTATCTATTTCATCAAAGCTTTGCAGCAACTTTATAGGCACCATGATGGACTCGAAGGTTCCTTCTCTGCATGTTTCTCCAATTCCAATGATCTTGGAAAGTCTATTAGTGAATGGAAAAATAAATTCTTTGCTTTTCAACCTGAAACTAGAACCTTCAAGCATTTTGCTGATCCGCTAAAAAACTCTTCTGCAAAAAGGATCTGTATGTATCTACGTTGGATGGTGAGAAAAGATAATGCAGGTGTTGATTTCGGTATCTGGAAGAAAATCCCTGTTTCAGCACTTTGTCCTCCACTCGATCTTCATTCCGGTAGAGTGGCGCGGTTACTTGGACTCTTAGAGCGAAAACAAGATGATTGGAAAGCTGTAACTGAGCTGCGCAAAAAACTACTTCAACTAGATCCTAATGATCCAGTAAAATATGACTTCGCCTTGTATGGATTAGGAATCTATGAAGGCTTTAAATAAAAATGCAGTCCAGATTATTTTCCGTATTGCACATTGACTTCTTCTTCACTAGGAAAAACCACTGTTTTATCTCCAGCTTTTCTTACCCAACTCATGTATTTTCCACTTCCTTTACAAGCATAAGCTGTTAAAGTATCATTAGGGGCAAGATCAAGACGAGTAAATGTCTTCCACCGTTTATCAGACTCCTGTGCAGCACACATGACATCCAATTTCTGCATGCATTCGTTTCTGAAATAAACACGGTAACTCTTCGAATAATCCGTGCATTGTGTGCAAGGTTGTGACCATTCACTTTTGTATTTCACCAAACAATGTGACACATCCTCTTCGCTTTTACCACTGTTGGTAAAACAAAGTATGATCATGAAAACTAATAATCCTGTTAGGACAATTGATACCGCTCGTTTCATTTACATTGATTATTATTGAGTATAATTTTTGCTTCTGCATTCCCTAACTTCTTCGATTTATTCCAATCGTCACAGGCTCCTTCTTTATCCCCGAGTGCTTTCTTAGCAAAGCCTCTGTTATTGTAGGCTTCTGCATCTGTTTCATCAATTTCTAGGGCTTTATTAAAATCAGCGATGGCAGATTCATATTGACCCGTTCTGTTTTTAGCACTTCCTCTAGAAATATACGCCCATATATGCTGTGGATCTTTTTCAATCACATGATTATAATCGTCGATTTCCCCTTTAAAATCTCCATTCACACCTTTCACAAATCCCCGGCGGATCCATGCATTATAATTCAGACTATCAGACTGTATTGCTGCAGAAAATGCAAGAATCGCTTCCTTATATTTCATGCCTGCAAAGAACTGTTGTCCTTTATTATATTGCTGAACGGAAAGTTTTTTATCCTGTGCATGAACCTGAAGGATTCCGGAAAATGCAAGAATCAATATTATTTTATTCCAGTGTAACTTCATCTTTATATCCATGTTCTGCTTCCAGCCTGATTAAATGTTCGAAGGCTTTCTGCAGGTTTTTATATTTTGATTCATCTTCAACCGCAATACTGATTCGGTCGGTTTCTCTTTTAGATTTTTGAACCATCAAGGTTCTAGTCACACATCCCGCAACATCTTTCAAGCAAGGCATGCATAAGAGGTGATACTCCTGATCATAGTTCACATCAAATTCCAGATCCATGATCTGCGCTTTATCCTCTCTCAGTAATTTTCCTTCTGGGTCGCGGAAACTTACCATCATCGTGCCTCCTTTCAAATCAACTTGACATGAGGTCCCGAGCATACGATTGATATACGCCAAGGTTTCATCCTTTTTAGGACTCTGACTGTAAGATTTTGATGAGAAAGTCAACATCAAGATGAGCATCGATAGTAGTTTGCTCATTCGGATAGACCATCGGAAGTGAAGGGGCTGAAAATTTATCATAGCTACGAATTTCCTGTTTCTACTCGATTTCCCCTAACGGGGTTTCTTAAACCAACAATATGTTATGTACGCGAACTTCTTTTTCAAATTCAGCAAAGCAGGTTGTATCTTGCTACTCACCCTCTTCTCAATTCAAACCCGGGTCACGGCGCAAAATTTCCTCGAAATTCCAGTCAAGCTGGAAGTGGAAAACGGCGACATGAACGATATTGTTGTCAAAGTTAAGAAAGATGGGAAAGATGCCTTTACGCAATCGGGAGCTGCTAAAATGCGGTTCAAGCTCGATTTCAACAAAAAGTACTCCCTCATCTTTACTAAACCTGGCTACATTACCAAGACCATTGAGCTGAATACAGCCGCCCCATCGGCAAGAATCTCACAAGGATTTGAAGCTTATAAAATAGGAGTCAAACTATTTAAGCAAAGTGATGATGAAAAAACGGTGGTGTATAATCAGCCTGTTGCACGTATCAAATACGATGCGAATCTGGATGAATTCAGTTTCGATACAGATTATTCCAAATCGATTCTATCAGCGATGGCCAGTCCAGAGGAAAGAAAACCTCGCGACCGAGCGGCTGAAGCGAAGGTGACGCCCAACAATCCTAATCCGGATGCAGGTGCAGCGCAGCCTGAAAACCCTCAACCAGAAACTGCGGCTACTCCTGTAGCCAATGTAGAACCAACACCTGCACCTGCTAGCGCTTCGACCAATAATGAACCTGAACCTATTCAGGCAGCACCTGTAGCAGCCACTGAACCGCCTCCACCTGCTCCTGAACCTGCCAAACCACAAATCATCCAAGAAGAAAATAAAAAGCCTTCCGTTGCGATGGTTGCAGAAGAACCAAAGCCTGTTCAGCATGTGCAAAGTGCGGAAGAACCTAAACCTGTTCAACATGTTTCTTCCGGGGAAGAAATCTCGAAGACCTCACGCCCCATTGCTGATGCAGAAAAACCAGCACCGGTAGTGAAAATGAAATCGGGCGAGGAAATCAATAAACCCGTTATTAAAATGAGGAGTAGTGAAGAACCTCCACCCCCTCCGATTGTATATCTTGAAGAAGAGAAAATAACTCGAGAAGATATTGTAGAAAGGAATCGTGTAATCACAAAAGTAAAAGTGATGAAAGGAAACCAAATCACTGAATATAGTCGTGTGAATTATTCGTGGGGTGGTCAGTATTTCTTTAAGAATAATTCGATGTCGATACCACAGAATTTATTTGTGCAATGGACTGGAGTAAATAATTAATCGGCAAGGAAAATCAATCTCGACTTTATCATTCATAAGTCGAAAAATAGCATCGGACTACTGAAGTTAAATCAACTTCGGTAGTCCGATTTTTTTATATGAAAAATGGCGATCACAGTCTTTTTTAAAAATCATGCTTTCACCCAATATATACCGTGATTTGCCCTTCGCTACTCAGTACTTCATCAAATGAAAAAACAATCTCCTTCCCCTTGAATGTAGCTTTGCTTAACGCAAAAAAGAAAAAGCTATGTTAATGAATGAATTCTGTCCTGGATACTTTAAACCACAGACTAATGCACAGGTTAGTTTAATGGAAAGATTTATGGAATTCAGAACGATCAACGGTGCACCTTCACGGTATAGCATTCTTAGAAATCTGGCAAAAACACGTCAGCATACTAGAAGCGTATATCCACCAAATTGGAGAGTTACTTAATTAAGAAATACAGAACCTAACTTATTCTAACGCAGAAAGCCATCCTTTATCAGGATGGCTTTCGCAATTTCAGGAAAACAAATTATTTTGTTTCAGCTGGTTTTTCGTCTTTATCGATAGAAATTAATTCTACTTCAAAAATCAAAACGCTGTTAGGACCAATTTTTCCACC
This sequence comes from Bacteroidia bacterium, assembly GCA_038320345.1. Lineage (GTDB taxonomy): Bacteria > Bacteroidota > Bacteroidia > AKYH767-A > OLB10 > JBBQED01. The sequence goes on along the minus strand of JBBQED010000011.1, from coordinate 70,314 downwards.
TGCACCACGTTCACCGTAAGCAAGGTTTGAAGGAAGTACTAATCTCCATTTAGAACCAACTGGCATCATTTGCAGCGCTTCTGTCCATCCAGGAATTACACCAGAAACAGGGAAAGATGCTGGCTGACCGCGATCCACTGAACTATCGAAAACAGTTCCGTCGATAAGCGTACCATGGTAATGAGCCGTAATTTTATCATTCAATGTTGGCTTTGGTCCGGTACCCGCTTTAAGAATCTGGTACTGCATACCTGAAGCAGTAACCTGAACGCCTGGCTTTTTCTTGTTTTCTTCAAGATAAGCTAAGCCTTTCTTGGTGCTTTCTTCGCCTTTCACTTTTTCTTTCTGCATCATAAATGCATTGATCGTTGCATCGGCTTGCTCTTGTGTTAAAGATGCTTTTCCGGCAAATACGTCTTTCATCCCTTTAGAAAGTAAATCAGGATTGATTGAATCAAGATTATTGGTCTTGAAGTTATTACCGATTGATACTCCCAGACTATAGCTGATAGAGTCATTTTGGGTCTTCATATTGCCAGTAGATTTAGATTTGTCCTGGGCATTGCAGGAAACTACCATCATCGCAGCTGCAATGGCCGGAAGCATAAGTTGCTTAATTTTCATGGAATTTTTTTACGTTAGAAGCAGCGAAAATACGAAATAAGCCTCCACTTCTGTTAAATTTTAATGAAACCTACGTGAATCTCTTTACCGATTCAATTGTTTACCCAAATCAGCAACCACAACACCTATCTTTGCCCTCCATGAAATTAGAGCTAACTTCTGTTTTCCAACCTACCGGTGATCAACCTGAAGCGATCCGGCAACTCACTGCCGGCGTAGAGCGTGGCGACCCCTTTCAGACACTTTTAGGTGTTACAGGCTCGGGTAAAACATTTACGGTGGCCAACCTGATTCAGAATGTGCAGAAACCTACCCTGGTGCTGAGTCATAATAAAACACTTGCCGCACAGCTCTACGGGGAGTTTAAAGCCTTTTTCCCAGAAAATGCGGTGGAGTATTTCGTTTCCTATTACGATTACTACCAGCCTGAAGCATACTTGCCAAGCAGTAATACTTATATTGAAAAAGATCTGTCCATCAACGAGGAAATTGAAAAGCTAAGGCTGAGTACTACCACTTCCCTCCTTTCAGGCCGCAGAGACATAATCGTAGTTTCCTCTGTTTCCTGTATCTATGGTATGGGCAACCCCGCTGATTTTGCTGAAAATATTGTGCGGGTTCAGTTAGGACAGAAAATCAGTAGAAATAGTGTTTTACATCATCTAGTAACAAGCTTATATTCAAGGACAACCACTGAATTTAAACGAGGGACATTCAGAGTTCAAGGCGATACGGTGGATGTTTTTCCCGCCTATGCGGATCTGGCTTACCGGATTAGCTTTTTTGGGGATGAGATTGAAGAATTGACCACTATTGAACCTACTACTGGGAAGAAATATGAGAAGCATGATCATTTAGCGATTTTCCCTGCTAACTTATTTGTGACAAGTAAGGATCGACAGCAGCAAGCCATTTTCCAGATTCAGGAGGATATGGTGAAGCAGGTGGATTATTTTAAAGAACAAGGTAGATTTTTAGAAGCAAAAAGATTAGAAGATCGTGTGATTTTTGACCTGGAAATGATCAGAGAGTTGGGGTACTGTTCCGGTATTGAAAACTACTCCCGTTATTTTGATGGAAGAGAAATGGGTCAGCGTCCGTTCTGTTTGCTGGATTATTTTCCGGATGATTTCCTGATGGTGATTGATGAAAGCCATGTGACAGTCCCGCAAATCCGTGCGATGTATGGTGGAGATCGTTCCCGCAAACTGAATCTGGTAGAATATGGATTCCGTTTACCGGCAGCAATCGATAATCGTCCTTTGACTTTTGAAGAGTTTGAATCGATAGTTACCCAAGTAATTTTTGTGAGTGCAACCCCTGCAGATTATGAATTGCAACACAGCGAAGGAATTGTAGTAGAACAAGTCATTCGTCCTACAGGATTGTTAGATCCTCCCATTGAAGTTCGTCCCGTAGGAAATCAAGTGGATGATCTGTTGGAAGAAATTCACATCGTTGTAAAAAGAAATGAAAGGGTACTCGTAACAACGCTCACCAAGAGAATGGCGGAAGAGTTGGCGAAGTATTTAACCAAATTGGATATCCGTTGCCGTTATATTCATTCGGAAGTAGAAACTCTAGAACGGGTAGAAATTTTGAGTGATCTCAGAGCTGGAGTTTTTGATGTGTTGATTGGTATTAATTTGCTGAGAGAAGGTCTGGACTTACCAGAAGTTTCTTTGGTGGCAATCCTTGATGCCGATAAAGAAGGATTTCTGCGTTCGAACCGTTCGCTTACTCAAACTGCTGGAAGAGCAGCCAGAAACTTGAATGGAAAAGTAATCATGTATGCGGATAAGATTACGGACAGCATGCGTAAAACCATTGAGGAAACAGATCGCAGAAGAATAAAACAAAGAGCTTATAACGAAGAACATGGTTTAGTTCCGACTGCTATCAATAAATCGAGAGAAAGTGTTTTCCTGCAGAGCGGCTCTACAAAAAATGCGGAACGAAAAGCGTATATCGAAAACGAGCAAATGAGCGCTGCTGCTGATCCTGTGATTCAGTATATGAGTCGTGAGCAAATGGAAAAGCTAGTGCAGAATTCTCGAAAAAATATGGATAAGGCAGCCCGTGAACTCGATTTTATGGCTGCTGCAAAATACCGTGATGAGTTCTTCCAATTAGATAAATTAATGAACGAAAAATTTCCTAAACAAGGGGCATGAATACCAGTCTGTTTGTAGGAACAATCATTTTTTATATCCTGAGTCTGGCAGGTTCATTGTTGCTCGCGATTGCCTCGAAGAAAATATCTGGAAAGAGATTCTATTATTTTGCCATACTTCACATCATCCTCATCATTGCTGCTGTACTTTTTACCCTCAGTAATGTGTCAGGATTAGCAAAAAATTACCTTACCCTTGCGGGGATGTGTTCAGGAGTTCTGCTGTCAGGATGGGCAATCAGGAATGAAGAAATCAGGATTCTTGTAAGGTGGTATTTCGGGCTTTATCTCCTGACTGTATTGTTGTTTCTCTATTCTCCATCCATGCTGTTCTATGGGCTCAGTGGAAATGGAGGGAATTATCAGCGCGACAAGGAAATCTTAGTCGAAAAGAACTACTATCTTGCCACTCAAAGTCAATTCGTGCAACTAAATACCGGCAGTGAACAGTATAAACTGATTCAGAAACTTGGAGTCTTCAATAAAACGATAGCCCGCGACATTGATCTCGGTGGAAAAGTGGATAGCGTGAAGGTGATTATCTTTACTTCTGATACAATCGTTTTAACGGGTTTCATCAACGGAATAATCACACGCACTACAGGACTAAAACCTGGAATGAATAAAAATACGATTACTACCCAATCTAACTGACCGTAAAAAGAATTTAACGCAATATGAATCTCAAGCATCTCTTAACATCACTTTGCATTTGCATTGCAGGAAATGTATTTGCTCAATCCAGAACTACAGAAATTTGGATGACGGATATTACCATGAAAGATGGAAAACCTGTTGCCAGTGTTCCTGTTCGGATTACTGATAATGATTTTTATGATAATCAACCTTATTTTTCTCCTGATGGATCTGAACTATGGTATGCGAGTATGCCTGATACTATTCAAAGTGATATTTTCGGATATAATCTTAAGAAAAAAGAATTCCGTCAGATTACCAATACTCCTGAAAGCGAATATCAGCCTCAACCCATTCCTTTCGATAAATCAAAGATGTCGGTGGTGAGAGTGGATGCTGATAACGGACAACGATTTTACGAGATGAAACTCGATGGAACTGAACTTTCTACTTTGATGAATAATGAAGATTCAGTAGCCTACTATTGCTGGATGAATGATACCACTTTAGGAGTCTATATGCTCAATGGTGGTGGTGGAGTTCTAGAACAATATGATATGATCCCGCAACAAGCTATTATTTTGATGCAAGGTGGATTTGGGAGATGTGTAGCTAGAATTCCAGGAAGTGATAATTTAAGTTATGTTCAGAAAGGATCCGATGGAAAGTATACGCTCATGCGTTTTGAAATGGCTACCGAAGAAAGATGGCCTATTGCAGAAATGATGGGTACAGTTGAAGATTATTGCTGGGCTCCCGATGGAAAAATTTATGCGAGCGAAAAATCGAAACTCTATTTTTTCGACACTAAAAAAGAAGGTGCTAAATGGGTGGAAGTAGCTGATTTCACAAAAACGGTGGGCACATTCTATCGTTTAACCATGAATTCTAAAGGCGATAAAATCGCGATGGTGTCTTACAAAGGAACAAAACCTTAAAAAATATTCGCTAAGATTTCACGAAGCCCTGATCCATTAAGTTTCAGGGTTTTTTTTATGCTGCTCCTCCCTTTAATGCTGCATCTCCTTCCCTCTTATCACTATTTTTGATCGATTGTAATTATCATCTTCTTTCATTGAACCATCTACAACATTACGATTTCTTAATAGCTGGTCAGGGACTTGCTGGTTCCTTGTTGGCGTATGAATTAATACGATCGGGAAAGAAAGTTTTGGTGGTTGATGAGCGCGCTAAGGAAAATTCTAGCCGTATTGCTGCAGGAATGATTCATCCTGTTACCGGAAGGAGGTTGAGTAAAAGTTGGAGAGCTGATCTTTTCATTGCAACTGCGATTAATCGATATCAAGAGCTTGAACAATTGTCGGGAAAGAAATTATTCCATGAAATTCCGGTGCTCGAAATTTTCTCAGATCATGGCAACCGCAATGATTGGCTGGGAAAAACAACCGATCCTGAATTCAATCGTTTTATTGGAGAAGAATGTACTCCGAATCTTATACATCCGGCCATCATTGCACCGCTAGGTGGACAATGGGTGCATCATGGGGGCTGGCTCGATATGGTACTGTTTCTAGATACGATGTACACGTATTTTTTAGCTAATGAGTCTTTTTGTGAAGGAAGAATTGAATCGGGGGATGTTCAGTTTTTGAGTGATGGGGTGCAATGGAAAAACATCCAAGCAACAAAGCTTATTAATTGCGGTGGTAATGCTACTACTCAAGATCCATTTTGGAAATGGATACCCTTTATTCCTGCTAAAGGCGAACTGCTCGTTATAGCCTGTGATCATCTTCCAAAAGATTATATCATCCATCATACCGTTAAAGTAATTCCATTAATTGATAATAAATTTAAAATTGGAGCTACCTATACTTGGAATGAAAAAGATAATTTACCTACTGAAGCTGGTAAATTAAAGCTGATCGATGGTCTTTCTAAAACGATTAATGTCCCTTACTCGATTATTGATCATCAAGCTGGCATCCGACCCTCCACACATGACCGAAGAGCATATTTAGGTGCTCATCCACACTTTCCTCAACTCGCCATTTTTAACGGATTGGGATCCAAAGGAGTGATGGAAGGACCATGGTTAGCTGCAAAAATGGCTGCCTTCCTTCTGGGGAAAGATTCTCTGGAATTAGATTATTCTATTGAACGTTGTCTAGAAAAGTTCGAATCAACTCAATAAGTCTTGAGTTTTTTTAATCGCTGCAATAAAGTGGGATGAGAATAATAAACGAAGACATAAAAACGATGTGGAAGTAAATTACTCAGGTTATCCACCGATAATTTTTTCAAAGCTGAAGCAAGTGGTAGAGCACCAAATGTAGTGGCAGCATAGGCATCGGCTTCAAATTCATGCTTTCTGGAAAGTGAGTTCATCAGAACTCCCAATGCTAGTGAAACAGGAGTATATAACATCGCAAAAGCAACCATTCCGAGAGGAAGAGAAGGCTCCTTCGCACCTAATGCACTTGCTAATCCTACGTTTCCAATCAATCTAGAAAAGAGATATAACATGAGTCCGGTCTGAAGCACTGAGACCAGTAAAGTTAATTGAGTATGCTTCTTTTTGTAATGACCAACTTCATGCGCCATAACGGCTAACAATTCATCAGTAGTGTGTTTTTCGATGAGGGTATCAAAAAGTACTATTTTCTTTTTCGGACCAATCCCGCTGAAAAAAGCATTCGCTTTGCTAGATCGTTTGCTTCCATCCATTACAAATAACTCAGAGACCGGGAATTGAACTTTTTTACAATAATCATTCAATCTTGTCTTCAACTCCCCATCGGGCAACGGCGATAGTTTATTAAACATGGGCAAAATCCAAGACGCATAAAACATACTGATGAGAATTGAAAAGCCACTAATACAGACCCAAGCAATCCACCAGAAATTATTTCCTGCCACTTGATAAAACAAAACAAAGAGCGAGAGCATACTTCCTCCAAGTAAAATAGCCAAGACATAGCCTTTTATTTTATCTCTGAAGAAAATTCCAATGGTAGATCGGTTGAATCCAAAGTGTTCTTCAACCACAAACGTATTGTATATTTCAAATGGCATTTGCAGAATATCAGAGAGCAAGGCCAATATCCCAAAAAACAAAAGTGCTTGAAACATCAGATCTGTAGTTTGGTGATGCGTCCATGTATCCAGCAAGGCAAAAGAACCTGAAATCAGGAAAACAATCATTAAAACAAGAGAAAATGCACTTCCAATCTTAGATACTTTTTGTTTTGCGCGATCGTATTGTTGAGCTTTTTTATACTCTTCCTCATTGTACAAACCTTCTAAGGCTTCAGGCAATGTATCGCTCCAGTTCTTCGTATTGAGCCACTCCAAATAGCGTTCAAATGCAAAAGAGGAAATCAGAATGATCAATATGGCTGTTAACATTCGCTAAAGTTATCTGGAAAATTATAATTTATCTTTTAGGAATTTTCCTGTCAAGGAAGCTTCACTCTTCACCATTTGTTCCGGAGTACCTTCAAAGATAATATGACCTCCGTTATTTCCTCCTTCAGGTCCTAAGTCAATGATCCAGTCGGCACATTTAATTACTTCCAGATTATGCTCTATCACCACCAGTGTATTTCCGTTTTTTACCAACGCATTAAATGCATCGAGTAACTTACGGATATCATGAAAATGCAAACCTGTTGTAGGTTCATCAAAGACGAATAAAGTATTACTTGCCTGACTCCCTTTTCCAAGGAAGGAAGCCAATTTAATGCGCTGTGCTTCTCCTCCACTTAAGGTACTCGATGACTGTCCCAGTTTTATATAACTCAATCCCACATCGGCCAATGGTTGTACTTTATTACATATTTTGTGATGCAAAGGATGATACTTGGAAGGCCCTGCAGAGTCATCGAAAAAATCCAACGTTTCCTCCACCGTCATTTCCAACACATCAAAAATACTTTTGCCTCTATATTCAACCGCAAGAATTTCTTCTTTGAATCGGCGCCCTTTACATTGATCGCATTTCAAATGAATATCCGCCATGAACTGCATCTCAACGGTAATCATTCCTTCACCCTGACACATTTCACATCTTCCTCCCTCAACATTGAACGAAAAATGTGAAGGCTTTAACCCTCTGGTCCTTGATAATGGAAGATCGGCATAGAGTTGACGGATTTCATCATACGCTTTGATATACGTAACCGGATTAGAACGTGATGACTTCCCAATCGGATTCTGATCGACCATTTCCGCTCCTGTCACTTCAAGATAATTTCCGTCTAGGCGATCGAAATTACCTGTAGATTCTCCGTAGCCACCCATTATTTTTTTGATAGCCGGATATAATATTTTCTTAACCAGTGATGTTTTTCCTGACCCACTAACTCCTGTAACTACAGTCATAATTCCCATCGGGAACTGGACATTGACATGTTTGAGATTATTCTCACGCGCACCATTGATCCCTATGAATTTCTTCCATTTACGACGTTGAGCGGGAACGGGGATCTTATCTTTTCCAGTTAAATACTGTGCTGTAAGACTATTACTCTGTTTCTCTAAATCAGGAATGGTACCTTGGAATACTAATTCTCCTCCATGAATTCCGGCTCTGGGGCCAATATCTATCAGCTGATCTGCTGCACGCATGATTTCTTCGTCATGCTCAACAACGATCAAAGTATTACCCACTTTTTGAAGGGATTTTAAAACTTTAATCAATCGTTGCGTATCGCGTGGATGTAAACCAATACTAGGTTCATCCAGAATGTACATGGATCCAACTAAAGTACTTCCCAATGAAGTTGCGAGATTGATGCGTTGTGATTCACCTCCCGATAAACTATTCGACAAACGATTCAACGTAAGATATCCTAAACCTACATCATCTAGAAATTGTAATCGGTTCATGATTTCTGCAAGCAGTCGCTTTGCAATCTTCGCATCTTGAACATCCAAATTCAGATCACGGAAGAAAACAAGATTGTCGCTCACTGGAGATAACACCACTTCGCTGATAGACCTTCCTCCTACTTTCACATAATTAGCATCCTTTCTAAGACGTGTACCTTTACATTCCGGGCAAATTGTTTTACCTCGGTAACGAGATAACATTACCCGATACTGAATTTTATAAGTCTGCTCTTCGAGGTATTTAAAGAACTCATCTAAACCTTTGAAATACTGATTTCCTTTCCAGAGTAAATCCTTGTCGGATTCATTTAATTCGAAGTAAGGTTTATGAATAGGGAAATCAAATTTATAAGCATTCATAACAAGCTTATCATTCCACTCTTTCATTTTCTCTCCTCTCCAACTCACGATGGCACCATCATAAATCGAAAGACTTTTATCTGGGACTACGAGATCTTCATCAATCCCAATCACCGAACCAAAACCTTCACACTTACGACAAGCTCCGTAAGGATTATTAAAACTGAAGAGATGAACACTTGGCTCTTCAAAGAGTATATTGTCGAGCTCGAATCGATTCGAAAAATGTGAGGTCTTGAAACTTCCATCACTTTCTATTTTGTGCACCATACAGGTTCCTTGCCCTTCGCTAAAAGCAGTTTGAACCGAATCCGCAATTCTTGCCAGTAATTCGTCTTCTGGTTGGCCATCTATCGCAACACGATCAATCAGCAATTGATAAACAGGATGAGCAACAACAACAGCAGCTTCTGTCTCTTGAATTTTAGGCTTTCGCCCACGTGCAGGCTTTGGCTTTTCAGGTTCAGGTATTATTGGACTCGTAAGTTCTTCTTCTATATCCCGAACTTTTCCATCCACCAACAAACGGTTAAATCCTTTTTGTAAGAGTATTCCTAAATCATCATTCAAGGCTCTACCTGGAAAACGCATTAGCGGTGTACTAATCATAAATCGTCCTTTCTTGCTTGACGCAATGAAGTCTACGATATCCGCTACAGTATCCTTTTTTACCGGAAGACCTGACACAGGAGAATATGTTTTCCCAATCCTTGCAAAAAGCAACTTCAGATAATCATATATTTCTGTACTGGTACCAACTGTTGAACGCGGATTTCTGGTATTTACTTTTTGTTGAATGGCAATGGCAGGAGCAATACCGAGAATATAATCTACCTCGGGTTTATCCATACGACCAATAAATTGACGGGCATATGCAGATAAACTTTCTACATATCGACGTTGACCTTCTGCATAAAGCGTATCGAAGGCAAGAGAACTTTTGCCGGAACCACTTAAGCCTGTTATAACTACAAAATGGTTACGAGGAATTGCAACATCAATCTTTTTCAGATTGTGCATTGCAGCACCTTTAATGATGATAAACTGACGAGGGTCGAGTTTTGAAACGTCTTTATTTACTGGCATAACATGTTCAGAAAGGCTAAGGGAAACACCATTTGAATACCGGAGCGATCATTCCTTTGCTTTCTGGTGGATGGAATTTTAAAAAAGGAGCACAAAGGTCACAAAGAAATCGGTCATCTTTGAGGCCTTTGTGCATGCAAAATTTAATTATCTATAATACTTTTTATTTCAATGGTTTACATTGTACACATTAAGCCTTTTTCCACTTAACGGTACAACCGATTGCCTTAGTAAATGGTACTGCTACCGGTTTCCCTCCTAAAACGTCGTTGATAGCATCCTCCACATATCGGTTTTTTACCTGATCTGGATTATCAGTATTATCATCAATAGCACCGATGTATTTCACCACGAAATCAGCACCTACTTTTTGTAGAAGGAATACATGGGGAGTGCGAGCCGCACCGTATGTTTGAGCGATATTTTGTCCTTCATCGTATAGATAAGCAAAAGTGAATTTTTTATCCTTTGCTCGGATCACCATATTATCCCATGAGTCCTCGGGAACAGAAACCGCATCATTTGGATTGATGGCCACAACAGGAAATCCTTTAGGAGCATATTGTTGATCTAAAGCTAAGATTCGATCTTCATAGGCTACTGAAAACGGACAGTGATTGCAGGTGAATATCAGAATTATGCCTTTGGCACTTTTGTAGTCTGCTAACGATTTCATGGAACCATCAACATTTTTCAATTTGAAATCAGGAGCTTTATCTCCAACGTTTAATCCCGGCGGTGGAACTTTAAAGGAAGTAAATACCAAGCAGAGCGACAGCAATAAAACTGTAAAGGCGGATGATTTTTTCATGGTTTGAGGAGCTTTAAAATTAAGGTTCTTTTTAAATCTTCAGGAGTTATTTCTCCTTCTATAAATTGATGATGGTTATCTACATTTTTACTGATGATAAGCGTTGCTGGAATAGATCCTTGCCAAGTTGGCTCAATGAGGTTGATCCAAGAATTATAATCAGGTTCGTCTAATAAATAAACAGGTCCGGGCAGACTTTGTTTTTCTAAGAACGGAATTAACCTAGATTCAAATTCACGTTTAAAATCAAGACTAATAAAGTAAAATTTAAGTTTACTGTTTTGAAGATCCGATGCTACTGAAATAAAACCCGGTAATTCAGCCACACAAGGTTTGCACCAAGTAGCCCAGAAGTTGAGCACGTAAACCGTATCTGTATTCCGGTTTATGATTTCTGTTAATTCAGCCAACTTAATTATCGAAGCTTGTTGTGCTTTTATCGGGTGGAAGGCACTCATCAGAAAGAAAATCAAAATAAATTTTAATGGACTTTTTAGAGTACGACTCATACTGCATGCAGGAAATGTTAGTGATGCCATTCTGTTTTGTAAAGATAGGAAGACGAAAACGATCCATCACAGAAAAAATTAGGTATAAAAAAAGGGAAACTTGATTAGTTTCCCTCCCTTGCCATGAGTACTTTCCGATTACTCCCCTAACCAGCTTGGTACCACTTTCCGTACTAAATTCTTAGCACTGTCAAAAGCGTAAGTTGCTAAACGGTCAAATGCTTTGCGAACACTAATGCGTAGCTGATTATCAGTACCCGACTGATTCATGCTTAATATTGGGTTAGCTGAAATCTCATTATCAGCCGAAATAGAAACTTCCTGTAGGTTCACTTGAGCCATATAAACTCCGTTCACTTTCACAGCTGGAACCAGTTTAGAAGGAATTGTCGGGAAAACTAAGCCGGAAACAACTTTAGTATCGTTTGTATAATCACCTGAAGATTTGATAGTTACTTCCTTCATCTCAACTGATGCTATAATACCATCAGCAGTGTGTTTCATTTCACATAAAGTACCTTTTGAAGGAGCTTCTGATGTCCGCTCTGTAATTACGACTTCCTTTAAAGTAACGGAAGGGATCCATTCAGATTGGTAAAGAACAGTTGCAGTTTTGGTTTGGCCAGCATGGTTAGTACTTGCTGCAACCTGATTAAATGTAATACAAAGTCCTGCAAAGATTAGGGTTTGAGTAAAAGTGCGGAAGTTTTTCATGGCTTAAATGTTTTTGTTGTTAATTGACTTTGCAAATATAGAGTGATTTGACAGTACTATGCAATACATAGTACTAATTATTTTACAATTATTTGATTATCAGCAACATTATTTTTATAAATTTTTGATTTCAGCATTTATAAGCATAAGATGAACAAAGGTGTCCATTTGTTACAAGGATTTGGTTAGGAAAGTGTTAAAATTAGTTAGGGTTATGTTAATGACTGAAAATCAAAGAAATACTAACTAAAATCTTTGAAAAAAAGTTAAAATCCCTATGCTAGAAAAGAATTAGAACTAATCCATCCCAAAAAAAGAATCTAAAAATTCCTAAACTTCTATAGAGAAATGAGATTAACGCCCCAAATATGTTAGATCATCCGACTCGTAGACTCTTTGATTATTAACGCTATGCGATAAGCATAACATGGCTTTTGCCACTGTTTCATGACTGATTGCCTTGTATTTCTTGAGGCTTCCTATCATCAGAAAAGAGAATAATAACATTAGTACTTGACCAATCTTTTCTCCTAACCTGAATTCTTTTCTAGGACCGAGGAGCATAGAAGGTCGAATGAAAGCAATTTTAAAGAATTTCAATGCACCTATCTTTTCTTCCATTCGTCCCTTGGTTTGCAGATAAAAGTTGGAAGATTTAGGATCAGCGCCTAATGAAGAGATGACTATAAATTTTTTAACATCCTTGCGAACAGCTGATTCAGCCAACTGAATCGGGATATTATAATCCACCTTCATAAAAGCTTCTTTCGAGCCAGCAATCTTCATCGTTGTCCCAATGCAACAAAAGAGCACTTCAAATCCTAGGAATTTCTGCTCAACTTTATGCAAATCAGAAAAATCGGTTATAACTTCTTCTATTTTAGCATGTTGCACTCCTGAAGGGCGTCGGTTAAGGAGCAAGATCTTTCCCACAGAAATATCCTGAATCAATTCTGTTAGCAATTGTCTGCCTACTAATCCACTTGACCCTGCAAGGATTACATTCCTGGTTTTAAACATTTTAACTTTTTAACTAGAATTTTCTAAGCTATTAATTTAGAATCTTACTCACTGATTCTCTGCTTTTTCTGAGACAAAAGTAATAGGTTCACGATAAACAGTACCAGGTTCGCAAATCAAAATAAAAATGTACGCGCCTCGTCGAAAAACCGTAACTTTGCATTATCTAAAGAGCCTTTATGCAGGAAGAAGATGACGACCTGGAGAACAACGAAGAAAATAAAGATTTTCTGAGCAGTTCTATCAGGCGCTATGAGGAAATGAGACGCCGGAAGGAGCGCTACTTTTTTGATGTAGATGCCTTACTTAAAATTATTGATCACTTTACGGATGCATTAGATTACGATAAAGCGCTTGACGTGACCCGTTATGCTCATTCGCTGCACCCGCAATCGGTTAGTTTTACTTTGAAAGAAGCCCATCTTTTTGCCCTCATGGGAAAAGAAGAAGATGCTTTACGATTACTTGAAAAGGTAGAACATGTAAATCCTTTTGATATTGATGTGCACCTCATCCGAGGAAACATATATAATGCACTAGAACAATATCCTAGAGCAGTAGCCAGTTTTCGAAAAGCACTTGAATTAGCTGATGAGCAGAAGGATGATATTTTCTTAAGTCTGGCAATCACCTATCAAAACATGGCGGATTTCAGTAAGGCCGTTGACTATTATAAGTTATGCCTTCTTGAAAATCCTGCGAATGAAGTGGCGATGGAAGAAGTGATTGTGAGTCTTGAATTCAGTCGACGTTTAAAAGAAGGAGTAGATTTCTTTAATAAACTGATTGATGAACATCCTTATTCATACATGCTCTGGTATTATCTCGGAGAGATCCATGCTAAAGCTGGAGATTACGATAAGGCTTTACATGCTTACGATTATTGTTTATTGATCAAAGAAGACTTTGCACCGGCACACCTCGACATGGCTCAATCGCTATCGATGTTGGAACGGTTTGAAGATGCCATAGTTCGTTATAAAATGGCATTCGAATATTGCCAGCCTGATGCATTTACCTATTACAATATTGGTGAATGTCTTGAGCAACTACAACAGTTCGAAGAAGCCAGAACGTATTATAAAAAAGCAGTTAAAATGGCACCGGAGATGGCGCAAGCCTGGTACGGAATCGGAGTTACTTTTGAAGAAGAGGAACGCTGGTATGAAGCCATGCATTATATTAAGAAAGCGCTTGAACTCGATAATCAGCACGGTGATTACTGGCTGGCTATGGGTGATTGCGAATACCGTTTGGGTAATTTCTTGGAAGCCGAAGATTGTTATCGGAAGGTAATAGATTTCGATCCGGAAAATACAGAAGGCTGGTTGGCTTTTGCTGATTTACTTGGCGAATTAAACAGAGCAGCAGAGGCCACTGAATTACTGAATGCTGCAATGCTCTATCATCCGGATAATGCAGAAATGTTTTATCGTCATGTTTGCTACCTCTATCAGTCGGGCTACCTACAGGAATCCTACCAGCAGTTAGAGAAAGCACTGGAAAAAGACCCCGGTATTTATGGTCTTATGTTTGAAATAGTACCCGGTATGGAGGCTGATCCGATGGTTCAGATGATTATCGGTCAAAAACGTATGTGATTGTGATGAATAACTTTGAATTAACACATCTGCCTGAACGTTATGAAAAACCGCGTAAAGCTGGTTTAACGATGGTGATGGATAAAGGCTTGAGCATTCGTGAGTGTGAAGATATGCTCGAATCCTCTGGACCTTTTGTAGATATTGTAAAGCTTGGTTTCGGAAGCGCGGTAGTTACTACTCAGCTAGAGCGAAAACTGGCATTTTTTAAAGAGGCAAAAGTTCCGGTTTACTTCGGAGGAACACTCTTGGAAGCGTTTATTGTTCGCGGACAGTTTGAAGATTACCTTCGATTACTCGATCGTTATAAAATGGAGTATTGTGAGATTTCCGACGGCTCGATTACCATGCCTCACAATGAAAAATGCCATTATATCCACCGTTTATGCAAACGTGTTACGGTGATTAGTGAAGTAGGATCGAAAGAAGAAGGAATTCTGATTCGCCCTAATAAATGGATTGAAATGATGCTGGCGGAATTACAAGCTGGTGCATGGAAAGTGATTGCAGAAGCTCGTGAAAGTGGAACAGTTGGAATTTATCGCCCAAATGGTAAAGCCCATGTAGTACTCATCAATAAAATTGTGGCGAAAGTAGCTCCAGAGAAAATTATCTGGGAAGCACCGCAGAAATCGCAACAAGCGTACTTCATTAAACATTTTGGTGCGAATGTAAATCTTGGAAATATTGCACCGATAGAAGTCATTGCGCTTGAAACATTGCGCCTTGGTTTAAGAAGTGATACATTCTTCCAATACCTCGACAAATCCATGCACAATCCTCCTTCAAATATGGATGAAAGAATGATCGATTCAAAAAAATCAGCAACAGTTTAAAAAGATCTACCATGAAAGAAAAAACTGTTGTCGAACTAAAGGAAATGATGGACTCTGGTGCAGAGTTTCAACTAATCGATGTTAGAGAACCTCATGAATTTGATGTTTGTAATATTAATGGAGAATTGTTGCCCTTAGGTGATTTACTTTCAGGAGTAGATAATATTAGCAAAACAATTCCAGTCATTATTCATTGCAGAAGTGGTGCTCGAAGTGCTGCTGCTATCAATGAACTAGAAAAAAGATTTGGTTTCGAAAACTTATATAATCTAAAAGGTGGGATACTAGCGTGGGTAAAAGAAATTGATCCTACCTTATCAACTTATTAATAGTAACTGAGTATGAGAGATCTTATTGATTTTATTCTGCATATCAACGATCATCTTGCTGTAATGGTAAGTGATTATGGCGTGATGGTGTATGGAATTCTCTTTCTAATCATTTTTGTAGAAACAGGTTTAGTAGTAATGCCTTTCCTTCCTGGTGATTCACTATTGTTTGCTGCTGGTGCATTGTCAGCGAATGAAGAAACGGGATTAAATATCTATATGCTCATTGCGATCCTCGTTGTAGCGGCTGTTGCAGGAGATAATCTCAATTATGCTATCGGACGTTTTTTTGGTGTGAAAGCCACGGAGATGAAAATCAATAATAAACGATTAGTGAAACAAGAGTATATTGATAAGACACATGGTTTTTTCGAGAAGTACGGAACAAAGGCCATCATCATGGCTCGTTTTGTACCAATTGTAAGAACCTTTACTCCTTTTGTTGCTGGATTAGGGAAGATGAGTTATAAAACAAAGTTCTTGCCTTATGATATTGCCGGCGGATTTTTATGGATCACTAGCATGACTGTTTGTGGTTATTTCTTTGGGCAGATGGAATGGGTGAAACAACATTTTGAAGTAGTTGTGATTCTGATCATCATAGTTTCAATTCTGCCTATGGTGTACGAATTCATTAAACTACGTTTCTCAAAAGCCTGATGCCGATTTATGGGTTGCTGGGATATCCGTTAACGCATTCTTTTTCGAAAGTTTATTTCACAGAGAAATTTCTGAAAGAAGGGCGTGAAGATTGTAGTTACATTAATCTTGAATTAAAAAACATTTCCGATTTACCTGAAGTACTCTCTGGAATTCAACCCGCAGGATTTAATGTTACCATTCCTTATAAAGAAGCGATCCTTCCTTTTTTGAATTCCCTCTCAACTGAAGCAGAGAAAATAGGTGCAGTGAATACAGTAGTCAGAGATGATGACGGAAAACTCATGGGCTACAATACTGATTATATTGGTTTCAAAGAAACTCTCCTTCCTTTATTAAAATCACATCATCGTGCTGCCTTAATCCTCGGTAGTGGAGGTGCTTCAAAAGCGGTTGCTATGGTTTTAAAAGATCTTGGCATTACTTATCGAATAGTCAGCAGATCAAAAACAGGATCTGCGTTTCTGCGCTATGAAGAACTGAACGAAGATTTAATTTCAGCGCATCCCCTTCTCATAAATACTACTCCATTAGGAACCACTCCTGACATTCATTTGGCTCCAGAGATTCCTTATACAGCTCTTTCAGCTCAACATCTTCTATTTGATCTAGTTTATAATCCGGCGACAACAATGTTCATGCAAAAAGGAATAGAAAAAGGGTCTCAGGTAAGTAACGGATATGCAATGCTAATCTGTCAGGCAGAAGCAGCTTGGAAAATTTGGAATGCTAAAACAAATGCTTCTTAGATGTGTTTAAAAATATTAGCCAATAAATAAACAGATCGTAGTATATTCGTACCATTCAAATCTGAACTATGTTGAATCTCCAAATCCCTTCCGACAAACGCACCAAAGTGGTGATTGGCTTCATTCTTTTAGGAGCATTTTGCCGTTTGATTCCTCATCCTTTAAATTTTGCCCCTATTGGAGCGATGGCTCTTTTTGGAGGAACTTATATTCAGGATAAAAAACAGGCATTCCTTATTCCAATGCTTGCCATGTTCCTGAGCGACATTCTCTTACAACTCATTAACGGCACTGGTTTCCACGATCAGATGATCTGGGTATATGGAAGTTTTGCCCTCATCACTTGTATCGGATTCTTCCTCAGGGGACGTGAACAGCGCCAAACTATCATGGTAGCATCTTTAGTGAGTTCGATCTTATTCTTTACCATCACAAATTTTGGTTGCTGGACGGTGGGCTTATATGGATACACTGCTAAAGGACTGGCAGACTGTTATATTGCAGCAATTCCATTCTTTAGAGGTACTTTAATGGGTGATTTATTTTACAATCTGGTATTCTTCGCAGGATTTGCCTTAGTTCAATGGGCAGTTCCATCGTTAAGCCGTAAAAAAATCTAATTATCATTAAGCATTGATATGAACTGTCTCTGTTTTCAGGGGCAGTTTTTTATTTAGTTGTTATTCAATTGGCTTCTATGCGAAGGCAGATCATTATAAAATTCAATACCTGATAAAGAAGGCAGATCAATCATTAACTTTGTACTATCGTTTTTTGTTTTTAATTGTTCTAAATACAAATAAGGTTTTATCTTATGATTACTAAAGAGCAGGTTTTAGAGGCTTTAGGCAATGTGGAGGAACCGGATCTAAAGAAAGATCTGGTGACGCTGAATATGATTGAAGATATTCAGATCGACGGAAAGAAAGTAAGTTTTACAGTGGTACTTACCACTCCTGCTTGTCCTTTGAAAGAACTCATTGCAAATGCATGTAGAAATGCAATCATTCATTTTGTTGATCCAGAAGCGGAGATTACGGTAAATATGACCGCGAAAGTAACTTCACAACGAAGTCAGAAAAATGAATTACTTCCGGGTGTAAAAAACATTATTGCCATAGCTTCCGGAAAAGGAGGTGTAGGAAAATCAACAGTAGCTGCAAACCTAGCAGTTGCAATGGCTCAAACAGGCGCACGTGTTGGATTGATTGATGCAGATATTTATGGTCCCTCCCAGCCTATCATGTTTGGGTTGGAACATGAACGTTTATACTTACGGGAAGTAGATGGCAAACAGCTAATGGTTCCCGCAGAAAATTACGGAGTGAAATTATTGTCCATTGGATTTATGGCGGATCCTTCTCAAGCAATTGTTTGGAGAGGACCGATGGCATCAAAAGCATTACGTCAGCTTTTTTCTGATGCAGATTGGGGTGAGTTAGATTATATGTTTATCGATCTTCCTCCTGGTACTGGAGATGTTCATTTGAGTTTAGTCTCAATGGTTCCCTTAACAGGAGCAGTCATCATTTCAACACCTCAACATGTAGCCTTATCGGATGCTAAAAAAGGGTTGGCGATGTTCCGCATGGATGCTATAAATGTTCCTATCCTCGGGTTGATTGAAAACATGTCCTACTTCACACCTGCTGAATTACCAGAAAATAAATATTACCTTTTTGGCAAAGGTGGTTGTCGCAGTTTAGCGGAAGAGTTAAATGTTCCTTTCCTCGGAGAAATTCCGTTAGTACAAAGTATTTGTGAAGGCGGCGATGCAGGAAAACCTGTAGTGACCGACATCAACCATCCTGCAGCTTTATCATTTCTCACCATTGCTGGCAACCTCGCACAACAAGTTGCTATTAGAAACGCTAATCACTCAGCAAGTAAACCCCTTGAATCAATTGGATACTAGCACCGTCATGCAAGAGCAGGCAATAATTACCCGCATTGAAGAAACACTTTCACAGTTACGTCCTTATCTGGAAGCAGATAATGGTAATGTTAGCTTTGTAGAATTAACAGATGATATGATCGTTAGAGTGCGCCTAGAAGGTGCCTGTAGTTCCTGTTCCATGAGTCTGATGACTTTGAAAGCAGGAATTGAACAATCTATTCTCAAGGCAATTCCTCAGATCAAAGGCGTAGAAGCTGTTTCCTGAATGTAGGAATCCACTTCTTTATTTTTATGCTGATCAATTGGAAACTCAAGTGTAACTCGAGTGCCGTTTTCTCCTGAAACGAAAATTTTTCCATTCATCTGATGCGCAAGCGTCCGAATCAAATTCATCCCCAGGCTCCCTGATTTTTCCTCATTAAAATCTTTCGGTAATCCAATACCGTTATCCTGCACTTCCAGCAAACAATTCAAATCATCGGCTTTCATCAGTGTAATCTTCACTACTCCTTCTTTCCGTCCTTTAAATGCATAACGGAAAACGTTAGTGAGTAATTCATTTACAATTAATCCGCAAGGCACTGCATAAGCAATATCGAAAGTGACTTCTTCAATTTCAGATTCGATGGTGATTGCTGCATCGGGATTCGGAAATGCATTCATGACATCATTCGCAATTTCATTGATATACGCACTGAAATTTACATGCGAAGAGTCGTTGACATAGAAAAGTTTATCATGAATTAGTGACATACTTTTCAGCTGGCTCTGACTCTGCTGCAACATTTTAGCCGTAAAACCTTCTGGATGATAAAGCTGTTGAAGTTGAAGCAAGCTAGCGATGATGCCAAGATTATTTTTTGCGAGATGCTTTATTTCGCGGATTAGATTTTCTTTTTCTTGGAGATTTTGCAGAATCTTTTTCTCTGCATTTTTATTCTCGGTTATATCCTGACAAATCCCAGTAATGAAAGCGGGATTCTTTTCATCATCCATCATCACTTCTGATTTTCCATTTACCCACTTTTCAGTGCCATCATCCAAAACGATTCGGTGTTCACCGGAATAATTCTCTCCTTTCTGCAGCGCCAAAGCGACTTTCTGATTCAATGCGGTAATATCATCAGGATGAATACGTGCGATATATGCATTATACAAATCTTCAGGAGCAATAGATTTATCAATTCCAAAGATCTCATACAATTGATCCGACCAAATCAATTCATGGGTATTTATATTGAATTCAAAGGCGCCCACTTTTGCAAGCTCACCTGCTTTTCTGATAATGGTTTGCTGCTTACTGATAATCAGCTCTTTTCTTTTATTCTCTGTAATATTCTGAATCGTCACATAGAAATGCGCTGCAGAAACAGAGACCTTCTGAATCAAACCTACTCTAGCTTTATAATTCCGATTCTTGTTATGAATAAACATTTCATACTCGAACTCCTGGGGTTTACCAGTCTGCAATGCTTTCTCAGCATTTTCATAGTAGGCAGCAGCAATTTCTGCAGAAGCAAGTGCTTCCACTTTCTTGCCAATAATTTCCTTTACGGGTGCAACTAGTTTCGATTCATCGTCGGACCACACATTCATGATCACTCCATCACCTGAGATTTCACAAATGAAATCGTTCATAGAATTAATAACACCATTCAGACTCTCCTTGGCCTCTAACAATGACAGTTCATTCTCTTTAAGCTCTGTTATATCTGTAAAAGTTCCTTGAGAAGAAGATCCACCTTCAGCGTTACGATTATGTTGTGCATTTACGCGAAACCATCTATAGGCCGTCTCTCCTTTTTTATTGACTCTGAATTGTTGATTCCACAATGTAGAATCACGGATACTATCTGCGAGAGATGATTGAACGAGTGGAAGATCTTGAGGGTGAATACATGCCCAGATAGCATTATAGTTTCCAATAAGTTCATCTGGGGCATATCCCAAATGATCCATTACCTTGTCGCTGAAATATGTAAACTTTCTATTACCATTCACATCACCTGATACTTCGAAAATTATACCTGGAATAGCATTACTGATTTCACTAATCTTTTTATTTTGAAGCGTAAGATTTTTTTCAGTCACGTATTTCTCCATGAGGATCGCTGTAATTCGTACAGCTCGATCGAGGAGTTCCAGATCGAAGTCATTAGCGGAATTGGCTTTATGGTACATGGCACCGATAGTACCAATCACTTCACTTTTCGCATTTAGAATTGGAAACGCAAGACAACTTTCATAGCCATATAAGATCGTAGCATCTCTGAAATCAACCCAATAATCACTCTGACGAATATCCATCACGAGTACCGGTTTTCCAGTATAAGCAGCCGTACCGCAAGAAGCCATATTCGGACCAATAGGAATTTTCGGAATAGCCTTCATCACTCCGCGTGAAAGTCGAGGGGCTACCAACCATTCTAATAAATCTCCATTTCTTAATGTACTGTAACAATGCATTCCTGGTATCAGATCTTCAATACCAGAAAGTAAAGTGTACAATACTTCATTCAGATCTTGATGACGAAACGCTTGTTCCATCACTCTGTTCTCCAATAAATCCACCTGATTAAATTTCCAACGAGTGGTTACATCTTTGATAAAAAAAGCAATTCCAGTAAGTTCTTCATCAATCACAATTGGGTTAACAGAAATATCCATACGGTATTCTGCATTGCCAATGATCAATCCAGTTTCTTCAGAAAACCTTTCTCCTTGAAATGCGCGAGTAAAATATGTCCGCCACTGTGCTTGCATCATTTCCGGTAATTCATCAGCAATTTTTAATCCTGTCACTAATTCGATGTGAAAAAAATCAAGCATAGCAGTACAGAACTGTTGATTGAAAACTACCAGTTCCTCTTGTTTATTCAGTATAAAAATATAATCATCGGTATTTTCAATGACAGAGCGAAGACTCGCATCTTTTTTCTTAGATTTTATACTTACCTTTTTAAGATCCGTAACATCCTGCACAATGCCCTGAATTTTATTTTCAGAATGATAATAGGAATTCACGAGAAAAAAACATTCATTGCCTTCGCTTAATGCTAATTCAAATTCGAAACGATCGAAATACGTAGGATCATTGCGTTTTGTTAAAGCAAATTGATGATGTTGTTGGATAACTTCTATATCTCCGGGATGAACATAACGCTGACAGAATTCAAGCAGGTTGATTTCTTCTGGAACATCTTTAAATCCGAAACTCTCTAGTAACCGAATACTAAAAACATCCATCTTCAAACTCATGGTATCATGGTCTAGCTCCCATCCCCCGGGAGGCTGTGCATATTGCACTTCCTTTTTCGGAATCATTAATTTTTCAATCCCTGTTTCTACCTGTTCCATGGTGATTTTTATGTTGCTTACTAGAAATTTTTATGCAGGATTCATCAGCTAAATATCAGAATAGCCGCTCGATCACTTCCCAATAAATGTAAGTCAATGTTGGTTGAATTATTCCTGATAAATCAAAGTTTATCAACAAGCGATAACGCTGCATTTAAACCTGAAAATCTAGAGCTTACCCTTGAAAATCTTTAATATATAGATGCAGTGTTGAAATCCTGCTAAAAAATCTGATCACTTGAAATTTTATTTCTTCTGAGGATCAACTAAGTTATCGAGATGGTAGGATTCCTTTTTTATTAGCCCTCCATCAGTATTGAGTTCAATCCAAATACCTTCTTTTAAGCCGTTCAAGTAAGTACCAGTAATTCTTGGCTTGCCGTTGGCATGATAAACATGAACCTCCCCTTCCGGATGATCATTTTTATAACTCAATTTATAGATCAACGTACCATCTTCATTATACTGGAGATACCATCCTTCACGTTTTCCGTTGAGGTAATTTTTTTCTTCTGCCAGATGACCATTCGCATAAAAAACTTTCCATACACCATGCGGCTGACCTGACTTATAGACTTCAATAGATTTCAGAGAGTCATTCTCCCCAAAATATAACCACGTACTGTCTTTCTTTTGATTCAGATAAACGCCTTTTGCCAGAATCTTACCATTTTCATAATAAGTTAGAGCATGACTTTTCTTACCATCCTTATCCAGTAGAACGGTTGCCTTCAATTTACCATTCTCATACCACGTACGTGTGAGTCCAACAGGTTTATCATTTCTGAAACTAGTTTCAGAGCAAAGGGTATCTGTAGTATAATATTTACGCCATAATCCCTGTTTTAATCCTTTAGGATCTTTTCTATTAATCGTATCCCCTTTAAAAACAATAAATGTATCTTTCTGAGCCATTAAAGCCACCGGAAATAAGAATAAGATCAAAAGAATAATACTTCTTCTCATCCCGCAAAAATGCTAATAATTACGGAACCCAAGCTATTTCCCCCAATTTAAATAGTGCACATGTAACATCACTAACCCCCATAAAAAGAACTGAATTAAGGAAATAAAGGATTTCACCTCGATTAAAATTACTTTCTTGCATCTCCTTCCGACAAATCATTATTTTTGTTTAGAACAGCAACCCGCTATGCACCTCCAACTAAACCTAAAAAATACATTCCTTACCCTGATCATACTGTTCTTTGGAATTTCATCTTCCGTTGGACAAATCATTAAAGGAATAGTTAAAGACAAAGCCAATGGAGAATTATTAATTGGTGCTACCATCAGCATAAAAGGAACTAGTATAGGAACCACCACCGACATTGATGGGAAATTTTCCATAGAAATTAAACAAGCTTTTCCAGTAACGTTGATCTCAAGTTTTGTAGGGTATGTAGCAAAAGAGGTTATTGTAAAAACAACAGATCAACCCGTTAACATTGAAATTGAAGCGAATAAAACCCAGTTAAAAGAAGTTAATGTTAGTGATACTCGTTTAACTGAAAAACAAAGGGAATCGCCTTTAACAGTAGAGGCGATGGATATCATTGCTATCAAACAAACACCTGCTGCTAATTTTTATGATGGTTTAGGTGCGTTAAAAGGGGTTGATTTGACTTCTGCTAGCTTAGGATTCAAAGTCATCAATACAAGAGGATTCAACAGTACATCGCCCGTAAGATCATTGCAGGTAATTGATGGTGTAGATAATCAAGCACCGGGATTAAATTTTTCACTTGGTAATTTTTTAGGTAGTTCTGAATTAGATGTTTTGAAAGTAGATTTAATCGTAGGTGCAAGTTCTGCCTTCTACGGACCGAATGCCTTCAATGGCGTAATTGCAATGACCTCGAGAAGTCCGTTTGTAAAACCTGGATTTGAAATCTCCATTAAACGAGGTTCACGACAGTTACTAGAAACGGCCATGCGTTATGCAGTTGTATTCAAGAATAAAGTTGGCGAAGAAAAATTCGGAATGAAATTTAATGCTTGTGTATTTAAAGCGAATGATTGGGAAGCTACCAATTCAGATCCCACCACACAATCCAAAAGTGATGCTAGTAATCCAGGAGGATATGATCAAGTAAATACCTATGGTGATGAGTATTATTCGAGCGGAGATTTTTCATTGGTACCCAGAATTCGACCGGGGATAAATATTTTATACAGGACAGGTTATCAGGAAAAAGATCTCGTAGATTACAATACCAAGAATTTAAAACTGGCGGCAGCATTTCACTATAAAGTCAAGCCTGAAACAGAAATTATTTACTCTTCTAATTTCGGCACAGGAACTACCGTTTATCAAGGCGATAACCGCTATAGCTTGAAAGATATTTTATTTTATCAGAACAGAGTCGAATATCGTAAGCCCGGTAAGTTTTTTATACGTGCCTATGCAACACAGGAAGATGCAGGAAAATCTTACGATGCATTCTTCACGGCTTTACTATTACAACGTGCTGTAAAAAGCGATGCTGATTGGGTAGATGATTATATTAAGTATTACAATAACAACCAGCTTTTTCAAAGAACTGGAAACTATCCAGGATATCCACAACCCGCTCAGTATCCTACTTACGAAGAATATTTAGCAGCTATCAATCCCTTCCTATTCGAAAATTTTCCTGATTCAATGCAGATGTATCATGCAGGTGGAAGAGGTTATGCAGATAGTAAAGGTAATCCCGCCAAAGACAATCAAGCATTTCTAATTCCAGGAACAGCTGATTTTGATACGGCATTCAAGAGCATAACTTCCAGAGAAACATTTGCTGGTGGAGGTTCTAAATTTTATGATAAATCAGCGCTGTATCATGTTCACGGAGAATACAAATTTGATTTGAAAGTAATTCAGCTTACCACAGGTGCCAACTATCGAAAGTACACTCCCAATTCAAACGGAACTATTTTCAGTGATACTTCAGGAAGAAAAATTACAAATTATGAATATGGTTTTTATGCAGGGATCGATAAGAAATTCTTCCATGATAAACTCAAAACAAATATTACTGCTCGCCTAGATAAAAACGAGAACTTCGACTATCTCATTTCGCCCGCAGCTTCTGCAGTATATAGTCCGGATGGGAATCATACTTTCCGCTTAACATTATCATCAGCTATTCGTAATCCAACACTTGCTGACCAGTATTTATATTATCAGGTAGGCCGAGCAACACTTTTGGGAAATATTGATGGTTATGATTCACTAGTCACAATTAATTCTCTGGTAGCTGGATTGAATTACAATAATCCCGATTCACTAATTTATTTCAATGCTGCTCCAGTTAAGCCTGAGCGGGTGCAGACCCTAGAATTTGGATACAGAGGTTCATGGTTCAGCCATCTTTATTTTGATTTCAATGCCTATTATAGTATGTACAATGATTTTATAGGTTACAAATTTGGAGGCGATGTTGATGTGATCCAAGGCGGCGCATTACCTATACGATTCAATAATGTATATCGTGTAGCAACTAATTCCTTAGATCAAGTGACTACCCAAGGTATATCAGCAGGATTTTCATACTTCTTTGCTAAGAGCTATACATTTAACGGAAACTGGTCATACAATATATTAGATCGTGGAGGTTCCAGTGATCCATTAATACCAGCCTTCAATACTCCGTTAAATAAATATAATATTGGTTTTAGCGGAAATGATATTCAGAATGCAATTGGAAAAAATTGGGGATTTAGCGTAAATTACAAATGGGTACAGGGATTTTTGTTTGAAGGATCCCCTCAATTTACTGGTGAAATACCAAGCTATGATCTTGTTGATCTCCAATTAAACAAAAAATTCCCTGAGTCAAAAACAACGTTTAAAGTTGGTGCGTCTAATCTTCTCGACAATCAACATTATGAAGTTTATGGAGGACCAAAAGTTGGACGATTATTTTACTTCCAGGTGCTGGTAGAGCTCACAAAATAACATCAGCAAGCAGAATAAATTTATAGTTTCCGATTACATCGGATCAACATCGATCTGGATAAGTAGACGACGGTGATCAGGATCTTTCTTAAATTTATCTACCGATTGAGAAAGTCGTTGTTTCACCTCTGAGACACTTAGCGTTTTTTCAAGCTTGATCAGTACATGACGAATATAAAAATTGCGCACACGCGTAACCGTTGGTGTAGTTGGTCCCAGAACACGTTTTCCAAATGAAGCTTTTAACTCTTTCACAAAAGCATTTGTTGATCGATCCAATTCTTTTTCATCCTTATGACGCAAACGAATTTCAATTAGACGGAAATATGGAGGATAGGAAAATTTATAACGCTCGAGTAATTCATGATGATAAAAACCTTCGAAATCATGACGCAACACGTAAGAAAGTACTGAACTCGAAGGGTTATACGTCTGAACAAGTACTTTACCTTCTTGCCTCCTACCCGCTCTTCCGCTCACTTGTGCGAGTAATTGAAATCCTCGCTCATGAGAACGAAAATCAGGAAAATGAAATAGAGAATCCGCATTTAAAATTCCGACTAAACTCACTCTTTCGAAATCGAGACCTTTAGTCACCATTTGAGTGCCTACCAACACATCAATTTCTCCTTCTTCAAAGCTCCCCAGGATTTTGGAATAGGCAGTTTTACTTCGAGTAGTATCATAATCCAATCGAGCTATCCTTGCCTCAGGAATCAGCAACTGCAGATCTTCTTCAATCCGTTCTGTCCCGAAACCTTTCATTCGTAAATCATGATCACCGCAGGCGCCACATTTAGCAGGAGGAGCAATCAGATATCCGCAATAATGACATTTCAGTTCATTTTTATTTTTATGATAGGTGAGCGCAACATCACAGTTGACACATACAGGAACCCAAGAACAAACATTACATTCCAGAAATGGTGCAAACCCTCTTCTATTCTGAAATAAAATAACCTGATCTTTATTTTCAACAGCTACACGAATGTGGTCCAGTAAAATTTTAGAAAAATTTCCGCTCACTTGCTTTTTTCTTCGGGCATCTTTCAAATCCACAATAAACACTTCAGGCATTTCTAGTTCTGCATGACGTTTATTTAAAGTTACCAATGCATACTTTCCAGTAAGCGCATTAAAGTACGATTCCATGCCCGGAGTAGCAGATCCTAGTAATACATTAGCTTGTTGCCGTGCCCCTAATACGACGGCAGCATCTCTTGCATTATAGCGAGGCGCGGGATCCATCTGTTTATAGGATTGATCATGTTCTTCATCGACAATTACTAATCCCAATTTTGTGAACGGCAAGAACAAAGCTGAACGTGCACCAATAACAATTTTCCCTGCTTGCGCGCCTGAAGTCAGATTATCATCGAGAACTTTATTCCAGGCTTCTACTCGTTCTTGATCATTGAATCGTGAGTGGTAAATCAATATTCGATTTCCAAAATGCAATTGCAATCGACTAATGATTTGAGTTGTTAAGCCAATCTCAGGTAACAAGTACAACACTTGCTTTCCCTGATCTAAAACTTCTTGCATCAGATGAACATATAATTCTGTTTTACCAGAAGAAGTTACCCCATGCAGAAGGGCTACTTTCTTTGCCTCGAAAGCAACTTTAATCTCTTTTAGACTTTGTACCTGATATGGATTAAGCGTTTTCGGTGGAATAACTTCACCGCTATAAGGTGCCAGTCGATCTACTTGCTGTTTCTCTGCTAAAAAAACTTCTTTTTTTAGCAGGCTTTGCATGATTGCTGGAGTGACTCCCGCTTTTTTTACTAGATAATTTTTTGCGATTTTTTTCTTATTAAAATCACGACTCAGATTAATATAAGTGAGTAATAAATCATTTTGACGAGGAGAACGTTTCTCAAGTTGATCCATGAGTTTACCCATTGCAGCATCTTCCAGGTAAATAGGATTCAGAAAAACGATATCCATCCATCTTGGCTTATACTTATCCATCATCTCTTCCTGCACCATGATCGCCCGCTTGGTCATTAACCCTTTTACAAGAGGCATCACCTGTTTCAACGAAACGATTTTAGAAATTTCGCCGATAGTTAAAGCAGGTTTTAACTCCAGAGCTTCCCAGATTAGATATTCACGATCTGAAAAATCAGCAGGGTCCCCTTCAAAATTCTCATCACGGATAATTATTGTTTCACTTTGCAAACGGAGCGCAGAAGGAAATGCCGCAATCATGACTTCGCCTAAAGTACAGAGATAGTAATCTGCAATCCATTGCCACAACTTAAATTGTTCAGAGTTAATTACAGGACTTTCATCTATTAATTCCAGTACCTGCTTGGTTTGATAATTTGCAGGAGGCTTCTGATGTAAGTGAATGATTAAAGCAGAATATACTTTATGTTTTCCAAATTGAACTACCACGCGTTGACCGGGCAGTATTCTTTCAGCAAGATCATTCGATACTGAATACGTATAGAGATCAGGTAAAGCAAGTGGAAGAACTACATCCACGTAAAACGTTTCAGCCGGTGTAGTCAAAGGATCAAGTTTTATCAAGCCATCCTTTTTTCCAGAAAAATATTAACTGAAAAATAACAAGTACTAACATAAATACCATCACTCCAACGTACCCATAAGGAGAATATAATTCTGGCATATTCAAATGCATTTTACTTCCTGTATCTGGATCAGTTTCTGCGAAGTTCATACCGTAGACTCCAACAATAAAAGTGAGTGGAATAAATATTGTTGAAATAATCGCCAACACTTTCATGATTTGATTCATGCGATTGCTCACACTCGACAAATAAATATCCATTAAACTCGCTGTAATCTCCTTATAACTTTCAACCAAATCCATTACTTGAATAGTATGATCATAAGTATCTTTCAGATAAAGTTTAGTTTGATCACTGATGTAAATCGTATGTGTCCGCAACAGATCGTTGATTTTATCACGCTCTGCAAATACTGTTCTACGAAATACAATTAACTCTCTCTTTATTGCTTGAATCCGTTGAAGTGATCTGCGTGTAGGCTTATCAAACAGTTCATCTTCTAGTTCATCTAACATATCTCCCATTTTTTCAAGCATTGGAAAATATAAATCCACAATAGAATCCAATAATGCGTACGCCAGATAATCAGATCCACTCAAACGGAGATAACCTTTTCCCGTCCTGATGCGTGCACGTACAGGTTCGAAATAATCATCATATTGTTCTTGCATACTGATCACTAAACCTTTTTCAACAAACAATGAGAGTTGATCATTTTTGAGTAGACCATCTGGTGTTCGAGAAATCACACGTGAAACAATGAATACATGGCGCTCATGCTCTTCCAATTTAGGACGCTGATAAGTATTGATGACATCCTCCATTTCGAGGCGGTGAATTCCGAATTCCTGACAAATATCTTCTAACAATTGTCGGTCACCAAAACCACGAATTTCTATCCAATGTTGCAATTCCGGATGTTCATGCATCCGTTGATGAATATCATTTAATGAAAGAACCGGTAATTCAAATAGAACTTCTGCATTATAGGAGATAATAGAAAGGCGAGGTTTTTTCGCATCTTCAGCGATTGTAATTAAACCGGGTGCTGCACCTGGAGGTGTCAGTTTTTTTCTGCGAAGACTTAATCTTAGCGGGATACTTGAAATACGGCTCTTCTTGATGGTCATAATCGAATGCAAATTTAACGAATCCGCACATGGTGACTCCTAATGAATTCATCAGCAATACTTTTTAAATGAAAAATCATGGTTTGAGGATGAGAACCTGAAAGTCATGAGCCTGCAACTTAGTAAGTTGTTGAGAGATAATAAGAAACGAAGGTCAGAGATTCCAGGTTCACTTGTTATTAACCGGTAAAAATGGCAATTTTGCAATTCCAATTCTTCCGGGATCACATTCAACACTATATTTCAGTGAAATTTCATGTTCATAAAACGGAGTTGATCTTGAAAACGGGAATTCAGGAAAATTAAGAATCATATGCAAGCAAAAGAAGATTTGAGCTGGTTTGAGTCGTGGTTTGATTCTCCTTTTTACCATATTCTTTATCAAAACAGGAATGAAGCTGAGGCGCATGACTTCATTAATAATCTGTTAAATCGATTACATCTTCCCAATAGCTCAACCGTACTTGATTTAGGCTGTGGAAAAGGTCGACATTCCAGATATCTAAACGAATTAGGGTATAAAGTAACTGGAGTTGATCTTTCGAAAAAAAATATTGAATTCTGCAAACAGTTCGAGAATGAAACACTAGAATTCTACGAACATGATATGCGGAAAATTTTGAGAGTAAATTATTATGATGCGGTAATGAACCTTTTTACCAGCTTTGGATATTTCCGACAGGAACATCAAAATGAGTTAGTCGTGAAAGCCGCTGCATCAGGACTTTCAAAAGGTGGGTATTTGGTGATTGATTATTTTAATTCCATTAAAGTAGAAAAAAATCTGGTGGCTGAGCATCAACTGAGTATTGACGGTATAAATTTTCACATCCAAAAAAGAATAGAAAATAAGTTTATTATTAAGGATATCAACTTTACCCATGAGCAGAAGAATTACTCCTTCCGTGAGGAGGTGAAAATTTTAAGTTTAGAAGATTTCAGTAAATTCTTTTTACATGCAGGTTTATCCATATTGAATTTGTATGGCGACTATCAGCTGAGTGCTTTTAATCCACAGCAGTCGTCAAGATTAATCATGGTTGCTAGAAAACTGTAATATGCAAATCACCGATTACTTAGTTCTTTTTGGTAGTGTGATGATTGGCGGAATAACATTTTTTCTTATTCGCAAACCTGATCAACGGATCCTGAAACTGATTCTCTCCTTTTCCGGTGCGTTTTTATTTGCATTAAGTGTATTACATCTGATGCCTGATGTTTATTTGAATAGTGGAGCGTCGATCGGTGCTTGGATCATGTTAGGATTTTTTATTCAAATTATTCTTGAATTTTTTTCAGAAGGGATCGAACATGGACACGTACATATTCATGCACATCACGAAGGAGTTTTTCCATTGACGATGATGGTGAGTTTATGCTTGCATAGTTTTCTGGAAGGAATGCCTTTAGCAGGCAGATTAGCAGCAACCAGCACTGCTGAACATCATCATGACCACTCTTTACTGTTCGGAATTATTCTCCATCATTTACCAGTAGCATTTGCATTAGTTAGTATGCTGATGGCCTCAGGAATAGGGAAAAACAAAACAATTTTATTGCTGGTAGTATTTGCAATAATGGGACCGTTAGGTGCTGGAATCAGTCAAATGTTAAGCGACGGTATTTTAATTAACATCACTTCGTGGTACGATAAAATTATGGCAGTAGTTATAGGAATATTTTTACATATCTCCACCACCATTCTCTTTGAGTCGAGCAGTGATCACCGTTTTAATTTATACAAAATGGCAGCAATTGCTACTGGTGGAATCATCGGATTTATAGCAAGCTGAAAATTTTAATCATAAAAAAAGGGGATCAATTTCAAATCTTGATCCCCCAAC
The DNA here is from genome assembly GCA_038320345.1 of Bacteroidia bacterium. Classification (GTDB taxonomy): domain Bacteria; phylum Bacteroidota; class Bacteroidia; order AKYH767-A; family OLB10; genus JBBQED01. Next base: position 38,641 of record JBBQED010000011.1, on the reverse strand, counting down.
AAAATAATTTACGTTATTCTAGTACTACTTTTTTAGTCATGATACCATTTGATGTCTTTACAGAAACAAAATACATTCCTGCCGACTGATCATTTAAATTGATATCAATGAGGTCTTGAACAAAACCGTTTTTCATTTCTCTATATACCACCTGCCCGATTTGATTACTAATCACGATCTCGACATTATCTGCTTTAGGTAAGATAAGGTTCAGGGTGAACCTTCCGTTGTTCGGATTAGGAGCAATTTGAAATACGGCGTCGGTAATTTTCTCTTCTACACCCGTTGTGAATCCAACAGTAAAACGTGCATAAATTGCAGTTCCGAAATCAGCAGTAAAAGTTTTTATAATGGCATTTGATCCATCTGTCTTCACTAAGCGAGCATAGCCTGTTCCATCATTGTTCGCAAAGAAAGATAATCCATCTTTTCCACTATCTGAAATTTTAAGTTCATAGCAACCTGGAGCCAGATTAAACGTATCGTTATAAATGGTATTGGCAGTCAGTCCTATTTGATTACTATACAACACTGATCCAAGATCATCTTTTAGCTGATAGGTAGTTTCATTCGATGCATTATTAGTTTTCCAGAGTAGTTTAAATTGCGCAGGATACAAAGGAGTAAAAGTTAAGGTAGAACGCATGGTATCATTATAAGCATATTGATCAGCTGTTCCATTTGGATTGCTGATATAAACTTCGAATTGATCAGGAGTATTTCCTGCACTTCCCCATGCGAGTTGACCTAAAATAACTGTTTCAGTTTGATCAAAAGCAAGATTTCCAGTCCAGTTGAAAACCTGTTGCAGCCCACCTTTAATACCGAAATGAATATCAGCACTTGTGAGTGCCTGAGATCCGTTATTTTTGATTACAACAACAGGATTGTTACAGATAGGATTCAACCTAGAATATTGAAAATTTGTTGATGGTGAAATGATATCGTCCATTGCAGCGTTCACCGCATAATTAATGGTATCATACGTAATGAGTGCAGTACTCAAATAATAACCAGGAGGAAAATTAGCTCCGGAGGTATACGTATAAGTATCAAAATTCATATCTAGAATCAAAGAATCTCCTGGAGTAATCCATGATGTAATTTCGTGAGACCGTACAATTGATTTTTCACCAGGGCACCAATTCGATCGATCATAAATCCAAGTTCCACCTTGAGCCATTAAGGGATTTAATCCGCAATCTGTTCTCCACACTAATTGTTGAACTCGTTGAATTCCATCCAATGTAAAACGGTAATTCTTTTGACAAAATTCAGCACAATTTTGTGGTCCTCCGAAAGAATGTCCTGAAGGAATCACTCTAATTTTTGCCATGTATTCATCTGCTGCAATATCAATAGTTTTTGCCACCAATCGATTTTCAATTGGATTAGTCGTGATGCCATATTGGTAATAATCTTCTGGATAAATATTTCGCACTCTTTTCACATTTCTTGGAGGATTACCTTCAATAAAATAAAAATCTGTAGTTGCTGTAAATCCATCTGAATAGCCATCATAAAAAACGCGAAAATCAGCACTATCGGTAAGTAAACTTCTGTAATCTGTTACGTCAAACCAAAACTCGCGAGTCCATGAGGTAGGATAATTTCCAGCGTATGGAGTCATCACTCTACCTAGTTCAAAATTCTCGATAATTTCTTGATAGGTATAGTCAGAATAATAAGCCACGTTCCACAGTGAATCCGCAGAAACAAAAACAGAATCTGCAATCGTTCCGCCAGTATTAAAAATGTAGTTATAGAAATTTCCAGGATAAACCTGCATACTATCGGTAGCGGTTACTGGATTTAATGAATCTCCGTAAATGAACACATTCAGTAATGTTGCAATTGATGAATCCGTTGTTTGGGTAGTAGTATTATAAAAATATATGTAAACGGGATTCATGTTATAATAAAACGGATCCTCGATAGTTCCATTCACCGTGAAAGATGGAGAAAGCACAAGTGTACTATCATAAGTTCCAGTATGTTTTCGTGTAAATACTTGGGTGGTATAATCCCATTGAGAACAACCTGTAGCAGGACAACCCAATGTATACTTCATGAGAATTTTTCCAATCTGCATATTTGAAGGAGGACAAACAGCCCATGCATCAAAATTTCCATAATAGTTCATATGCGCTGCATTGTGTGCCTGAACGTTAATAGTATCCCCGATAGCAGCTTTTAGATTAAGAGTTAAATTGCTGAAAAACAATGCAGTGACTAGAATTAGAGTGTAAAATTTTTTATTCATAATACAGCGAGTTTATTATTTGCGTTTAAGTAGCTTATAAACCATTAATAATCAATCAATTAAGATGATTTTTAAAAACATAATGGCCAATGACTGAATTAGCACGAATCTACAAAGAACAATTCATCTTTAAAAAAGAAATAATATTCTGAAAGATAAATGGAGCTAATAAGCAACCAAATTTAAAAATCATTGATAGGTTCAGGAATTTCGAGTTAAATTTTCATTATTTTTAGGGCTTCTATCTAATAACAATCAAACTAAACTTTATATTATTATGAAAAAAACTTTACTCATCTGTCTTACTTTGCTAGCGTTTACAACGCTAAGGGCACAAACATCTGGAGGCCCTGATGCCTATGGATATGTTTGGCGTGATAGCAATGATCCCAATGGACCTGTATATAATTGGATTGACATCATTACCAATCCTGATGCTATCCGTGTTTTAGATCTTGCTGATGATAACACTTCTGGTCCTAAGTTATTACCAGGAGCGTTTCAATTTTATTGGTACACTGTAGATCGTTTCTGGATTGGATCAAATGGTTATATTGCTTTTGCACCAGGAAATTTCGCTTCACCGTTTCCTTCTATTCCATCAACTGCTGCACCTAATAATGTTTTAGCAGCTCAAATGAGTGATCTTAATCTTGATACTACAACAACAGCTGCAGGAAATCCTGGTCAGGTTTGGTATTGGACAAGTGCATTAGGAGATTCACTGGTAGTTACTTGGATTGATGTTCCTTACTGGCAGCAAGGTACTCCATCATTCGGTGGACAGAATACCTTTCAGATCATTTTGAACTACAACGATAGTTCTATTACTTACCAATACAATACACAAGTTGGTAGTAGTGCTGCTGTTGCTGATTACATGGCTATCGGAATTGAAAACAATTCTGGAAGTGTAGGTCTCGAACATTCTCATGATGTTTATCCTCCTACTTCTTATGCTATTCGTTTCTACCCTCCTGCAAGTACAACACTTCAGATTAATGATGCTAGCACTACATGGAATGACAATCCAGATAATGCCGCTAAAATTCTTTCTAAGAATGGAAATCCATTTAATCTGAAAACAAATATTGCAAATACAGGTAATACTGCACTAACAACATTCAATGTGCTTTCTGTTGTTAGAACTACAACTAACGCTACACTGGTTACTAACACCACAGCAAGTAATGCTTTAAATGCTGGTCAAACGCAATTAATCAATCAACCGAATGCATTAGTACCTTCAACTTCTGGAACATTACGTTTCATCACTACTACTCAACTTCCTGGTGATGCTACACCTAGCAATGATTCAAGGACTGTGGAAGTACAAGTTGTTGATACAACTACTTTATCTATTGAACTCAGTTATGATAATGGTCTAGAAGCAGGATTAGGTGGAATTTCGTGGAGCGGAGGTGATGGTGGTTGCGCAAATTCATACGTACCTCCATTCTACCCTTGTAATATTACTTCAGTAAGTGAGTGGATCGTTGATGATCCAAACGGAGTAGGATATTACATGAAAGTTTTTGCTGATAATGGTCCTAATAAATCACCTGGCACATTGCTGGATTCGATTTTTGTAGCACCAGGATCATTCACTATTGGTGGATTTGTAAATACACCACTCACAGCACCTTTACGTATTGATTCTGGTGGTTTTTATGTGACTTGGTATATGGCTGGTGACGGCGTTGCATTAGGACAAAACAATGTTACCGCTACAAATCCAGTTTCGAACCGCACCTTTGAAGTACTAGGTGGAACTTATGCTGAATATCGTTCTAGAGAAGTTCAGGATCATATGATCCGTGTACAGATTCAAATCGTAGGTGTTGGTGTAAATGAAATCAATGCAAATGATGGTTTCAGTTCTTTCTATCCAAATCCTGCATCTGAAACTTCTTCGATTGAATTTGATGCTGCAAAACTAAAAGGTAATGATCTTTTTGTTTCTGTCTATAATCTGGAAGGAAAGATGATTTCTACTCAGAAAATGAATAGTGGAAACGGAAAAATTGACCTGAATGTTAAAGGTCTCAATGCTGGTGTTTATCTTGTAAAAATCAATGCTGGAACTACAGAAGTAAAACGTAAGTTGAATGTGATTAAATAATCCAACTTTAAGCTTTTAATAAAAAGAGGCTGCTAATTAATTAGCAGCCTCTTTTTATTTTTATCAATTATCAGTGTAGTCAATTTTTTATTTTGATCAGAATAACACCATCCGCAGAACTCAATCTTAAAGTATTATCTGCTTTATAAATCACTCCTTGCAGTCCATAAATTTGCCAGCGTGCAATAATTTTATTTCCTTCTGTTTCAAGTACCAATTCATCAGATAAAACCTGATATTTTTTTTTACTGTACATCTTTTGAAGGGAATCCAATAACGGCCTTAGCTCAAAATTAAAATGATCATTCGCTCCATAAGCAATATTAACAGTCCAATTATCAGCAGAATACTTCCATTCAAAACTAGTATCTGCAAGTTGCTCTCTTCCTATATAATCTTCTTTATTATCACTGGAATACACCATAAATGGGAAAGTATAATCATAACCACTCACCTTTAGGAGGTTTTCACGGTTTGCGCTATAACTGAAATCAATTCCACCATCCAAACGCTCATCATTTTCATAATCATTCACGTAACTAAGTCCCGTTAGTTTTTGTAATTCATACGATTCATTAACATAATTCTCGGCTGTTAATTTTGATTTCATCAACGAATCCAGATTCACCGAAAAGAATTGTTGCACACTGGAAACACCATGAACATCCACCATGTAATTCATAATTGAAAGGATCTCATTTTCATCTTTAATCGCTTCTACGTTTTCCTTTTTAATGAACTTACCATTTTTGAGAAGTCCGTTATTGCTTAGTAAAAGTGTAAGTCGATTCAGCTGACTATGTTTACTAACCTGAAAGGAATTTAAAGGACCAAATCCGGAGATCAGTGCAGTGAAGAATAAAGTCATGGGTATAAACTTAATATTCTTTAACCTGCTGAATAAAAAATAAAAAGCATTCAATAAAAGCCAACATGCCAGTATAATTACAAAATATCTATTCTCTGTAATTCCGTAATCTTTTACACGTCTTCCGATACTGAAAGCCAGCAGTGCGATCAACGGAAGTAATGCAATGAAAAAACCTCGGGTATACGTATGAATCCATTTGTATTTGTCATCATCCCTTAAAGGCCATACTAAGAGTAAAGCAAGAATTCCAGACGTAGAAAAGCCAATTACCAAATACGAAACCCATCCTCTTGGCCAATTGCTTGTCATCAGAATTTTTGCAGTATACACATATAAAATCAGCAGATAAATGGTTACTAAAGGAAGCAACACAAAGGAGGTAAAGATCCTTAAACCTTTTGGGTAGTCGTTAACCAGTTGAAGTTCCGCAATTTTATTCGGCATGCCGGCCAGAAAAAACCACGTATTAAAAATGCCGGCTAAAATGATCCATAATCTTAAATAAATTTTATCTCCAATATGAACTACGAATAAATTATCGATTGCTAATAAAGCCAGTGATAATCCCACAAACAATACTGTAGTATATAAAGCAGATGTTAGAATCCTAATAAATATTGTTTTGTTATACTGCCAGAAGCCATTAACTTCGGTATTTACCAAATAAGGAGCAAAGGAAACACCAAGGTGAGCAGCGATTGCGAGTATAACAAATTGAGCAAATGCTTTCACCGTAAACTTTTCGGGTAAAGAATAAAAATAAAAGATCATCAAAAGCAATAAAGCGATATTGAAAAACAATATAGTAGTTTTTCGCATCGAATATCTGGCGGTGAAAACAGCTAAAGCAGTAAATGAAACCATGCCTAATACGATAGTTAAAATCATCTGCACTAAATGCTGGGATTTGATTTCATCATTGTTTAAGTTAGTCGTTAATAAAATGCAACATGAACCAGCTATCGCACAAAGCATGGCCATCGGAAATCTTCGAAAAGTAACGGAAGCTTGTTTGGTCAGATGCTGAAGGGAAAGAAATTTCATTATTATTATTTTATCCTGTGTTCAAAGTCTTTACGAATCTAATAAATACAGGAAACTAGGGTGATTAACCCTGAGAAAAGAAACTATCGTAAATTTGAACAATGATTACGGAAGCAAGCGGAAAAGTCAGAATCGATAAATGGTTATGGGCGGTGAGACTGTATAAAACTAGAGCACTTGCCGCTGAAGCTTGTGTTAAAGGCCGAGTGAAAATGAGTGAAATAGCTGTTAAAGCGGGGAGAAATATTAAACCTGGAGATATTATTGAACTTCATCGAGGACCATGGCATCAATACGTCAAAGTTTTACAAGTATCAGAAAAAAGAATGGCGGCTTCAATTAGCCCACTGTTTTGTATTGACATTACTCCACCAGAACAACTTGAAAAACTTAAATTACATCAGCTAGCGATGGCATCTTGGCATCTTAAAAATGGAGCCGGTCGACCTACTAAAAAAGATAGGCGCGATATTGATGAATACATGGGCGACTGGTAAGTCAACGCAGCAATATTCTAATTAATGATCTTTTAAATAGTTCCTTTTTTCACAGGTTCGTTGGTAAGATAATTATAGATCAACGTTTTTTCTGAATCAGTAATTTTTGCTTTTGGTTGCATCTTATTTACGTGGTAAGTCCACTGTGTAGCATTATATCTTGATGGGGATACTAACTTATGACAACGTCCACACTTTGTAGTGTAGAGATCATACCCTTTCTTAAGTTCAATGACATTTTTTCCTGATGAAGTATTTTCAGATGATGGCGTGTAAATTTTAGGGGCACATCCTGAAATCAATACAGAAAGTGTAATCAAAGACAAACAAAGAGTTCCAGTATTGACGAATAATTTCATAATCGAAAGCGGATGTTTTGTATAGTGAAGTTCAAGGTCAAAATTAAGTACTCCACGAACAGAAACCGATCATTTTAGCACAATTTTTATGAAGAATTAAGTCTGCTTTCACCCTCAATAAATACTCAAGATCTTCAAGTAAATGCATTTTGAAAACATCCAGCGTAAATTGGAATATTTCAAGAATTCTGGATTGTTGCTGATAGAAAGTCGTCAAACTCCTTTTGAATCGTTCACTTTCTTATTTTCCTCGTGAAATTCTTAGATTTCAGGTAAGAGTACAAATTATTAATAATCAATCATTTAAATAGAATTTAAATCTTAACTCACTCTAAAATTTCCATAACTTGAACCACGAAAGGATTTTTCATCATCTAAACCTCCTGCTTAAAAAAAATTATGTAAATCCAAGGAATCAAAACCGTACCTTTGCAGCCCAAATTCAGGCATATGCTAACGGTCGCAAATCTATCATTACGTTACGGTAAACGAGTTCTCTTTGAAGAAGTTAATATCAAGTTTGTTCCAGGCAACTGCTATGGAATCATTGGAGCCAACGGTGCAGGTAAATCAACATTTCTAAAGATTCTTTCGGGAGAAGTTGATCCTACAACGGGTCAGGTAATCATGGGTCCGAATGACCGCATGAGCGTATTGAAGCAAAATCACTTTGAGTTTGATGATATGGGTGTTTTGAATACCGTGATGATGGGGAATAAAAAACTCTGGGAAATCATGGAAGAAAAAGATGCTTTGTATGCGAAACCAGATTTCAGTGATGCTGATGGAGATAAAGCTGCGGAATTAGAACATCTTTTTTCTGAAATGGATGGCTGGAATGCAGAAAGCAACGCAGCAAATTTGTTGAGTGATCTCGGAGTAAAAGAAGAATTCCATCACAAACTAATGCGGGATTTAAATGGGAAAGAAAAAGTAAGAGTACTCTTAGCACAAGCTTTATTTGGCAATCCTGATATTCTTTTACTGGATGAGCCTACCAATGATCTCGATGTGGAAACGATATCATGGTTAGAAAATTTCTTAGCTGATTTTCAAAATACCGTAATTGTTGTTTCGCATGATAGGCACTTTTTAGATGCCGTATGTACCCATATTGCGGATATCGATTTCAATAAAATTCAACTCTACACTGGAAACTACACATTCTGGTATGAATCAAGTCAGCTTGCATTACGTCAGCGTTCAGATCAGAATAAAAAGACAGAAGATAAAAGAAAAGAGTTACAGGATTTCGTAGAAAGATTTAGTGCCAACGCATCAAAATCGCGACAAGCAACGAGTCGTAAAAAACTCCTTGACAAATTAGTACTAGAAGATATTCAGCCATCCAACAGAAAGTATCCGGGCATTATATTTAAGGCGGAGCGCGATTGCGGTGATCAAATCCTTGCAGTAGAAAATCTGTCAAAGACTTCTACGGATGGAACTATTTACTTTAGTGATGTCTCCTTTACTTTAGTGAAGGGCGATAAAGTAGCTATTCTTTCGAGAGACCATAATGCCGTATCTGCTTTCTTCAATATTCTCAATGAATTAGAAACACCAGACTCAGGAGAATTTAAATGGGGAAGTACGATTACCCGTGCTTATCTTCCCAATGAGAATGCGAAATTTTTTAACTCGGATGACAATCTGATTGATTGGCTACGTCAGTTTTCTACTGATAAAAATGAAACTTATATCCGTGGTTTTTTAGGAAAGATGTTATTTACTGGCGAAGAAACACTCAAGAAAACAAATGTATTATCAGGAGGTGAAAAAGTTCGTTGTATGTTATCTCGCATGATGCTAGCTAATGCCAATTGCTTGGTGTTGGATGAACCAACGAATCACTTAGATCTGGAATCCATCACTGCATTTAACAATATCATGAAAGACTGGAAACATATTTGTTTATTCTCTTCTCATGATCATGAATTTGTTCAAACTGTTGCCAATAGAATCATTGAAATTACACCCAATGGAATTATCGATAAGAGAATGAGTTATGATGAGTACATTACAGACCAAGCTATTCATGATTTGAAAGCTAGCTTGTATGGAGAACTCGTTACCAACAATTAAAATTATTCACTTCATAATGCTCAGCATAAAACGTCACTCTCAATCACATGAATGCGACGTTTTTTTATTTCACTACTAATAATAATTAATAATTCCCGCTTTGAGTTTTAACGAATTTAATTTTGAACCCCGTCTGCTGGAAGGATTGTTAAGCATGGGTTTTGAAAAACCTACTCCCATTCAGGAGCAAGCAATTCCTGTTATTCTTCGTGGAGAAGATATCATTGCTTGTGCACAAACAGGTACTGGAAAAACAGCAGCCTACCTCCTACCCGTTCTCAATAAAATTATCCAACAAGGTCATGAAGATCTTGATACTTTGATTATCGTACCCACGAGAGAACTTGCCATACAAATTGATGAAGCGCTGCAAGGATTCACCTACTTCACACCAGTAAGTACGATTGCAGTTTACGGAGGAACAGGAGGAGAATCCTTTGAGCAGGAAAAGAAAGCACTTACCTTAGGGCCAAGTATTGTTGTTGCAACACCGGGGAGATTAATCGCACATTTAAATCAAGGTTATGTAAGAATTAGTAGTTTGCGTCACTTGATTTTAGATGAAGCCGATCGAATGCTCGACATGGGATTCATTAGTGATCTGATGAAAATTGCCAGTTATTTGCCAGCGAACAGACAGACGTTACTATTTTCTGCAACGATGCCTCCGAAAATCCGTGAGCTTGCGAAAACGATACTTAAACATCCTACACAAATAAATATTTCTGTTTCCAAACCAGCAGAAGGAGTTTTACAAGGTGCCTATTCAGTAAATGAAGAACAGAAAAGCGGTCTGTTACAAAGTTTACTAGAAGGTAAATCCATGAAAAGCATTTTGATTTTTTCTTCAACTAAAGAAAAAGTAAAAGAGTTGGAAAAAATTATGCTGAAGATGAAATTCAATGTCGCTGCTATTCATTCCGACTTTGAACAAAATCAACGCAATGATGTTATGCGACAATTCAGAAATGGAAATTTACAAATTCTAGTTGCTACAGATATTGTTTCAAGGGGAATCGATATCGACTCTATTGGTTTAGTCATCAATTATGATGTGCCGGGTGATGCTGAAGATTATATTCACCGTGTGGGGCGTACAGCGAGAGCAGAAGCTACTGGTATCGCATTAACGTTTATTAGTCCTGGTGAACAGTATAAATTCAAGAAAATAGAAGACTTAATTGGAGATGAAATAAAAAAATTGCCGTTACCAGCATTTTTAGGCGAAGGTCCGGCTTACGCACCTGAAAAGAACAAAGGTAAACGCCCAATGGGAAAACCATTCCGGTCGAAGAAAATTGGAAAAAAATAAAATCATGTTGAAGTGATTTCAGCTAATTTCTAAGTGATGTCATTTGATCAACCCGCACTGATATTATTGAGAGGATTGCCGGGAAGTGGAAAGACCTCCCTTGCATCATTACTTTCCGAAAACAATCAATATCCTGTATTTTCCATCGATAGTTATTTTACCAATCAGGAAGGCAACTACACTTTTGATTTTAGTAAGAATCATCTTGCGTATAAATCCTGTGAAGCTTCCTGTGAAGCTGCTTTATCTAGGCGTATAGCTAAAGTTTTTATCGACAACACCTTTACCTTAGAATGGGAAATGGAGCCTTATTTCCGACTCGCTGCGCAATATAATTATAGGATTTATGTGATCACAGTAGAAAATCGTCATGGCGGTAAAAATGTGCATCAGATCAGTGATGAACAGCTTTCGAAAATGGCAGAGAAGTACAAAGTGATTTTGATACCAAATGGAATCTGAAGGGTATGTAGTAATGATCTGTGTAAGCGATTAAACTACCTACCTAAGAAAGTTAAAAAGGATTTTGCCACTATTCTACAGAACTTTTCAAAGTTATTCTAGCCAAGGCAAATCGGGCGTTGAAACAACGCTTGAAAAAGGGTAAATAATAGTTATCTTCGGAAGGTAAATCTGAATGAAAACAAGGATATAAAAGCATCCGCATTCAGTACTTCATCAGCCAAACAATTAACCTTATAAACCAGTATGAAAATTCGTTTTTATGCAATTCTGATGTTATTCTTAACAATAACATTCACCGCTAATGCAAGTGAGTTCCGGGGAGTACAAGCCGAAAAACTCATCAAAGGCGCCACTCAAGTTCGCTATGCTGATAGAAATCCTATTCCTGAATTCATCAGTTTCCGGAAAGGCGCAGCAGTTCCTGTTGAACAATTTACGAAATGGGCACAGTTCAATTTTCATTTATCTGCGCAAAGCGGATTTGAATTAATGAACGCTGATAACGATCAATTAGGATATCGTCACTTACGCTATCAACAAATTTTTAATGGAATTCCAGTTCAGGGAACTATGTTCATCCTGCATACCAAAAACAATCTGATTGAATCGATGAATGGTTTTTTGATAAAAGAAATCAAAAACACATCAACAGCATCATTATCTGAAAGTCAAGCTTTAAATCAAGCACTTTCTTATACGCATGCTGATCAATATCGTTGGCAGATTCCATTCTGGGAACACCAGATAAAAAGCAATAGTAATAATCCTAATGCAAGCTGGTTTCCACAGGGGAAACTATTCTGGGCTACCTCGGGAATCGCTAACAACGAAAATGATTTCACACTTTGTTATCGATTTGATATTTATGCTGAAAAACCTTTGAGCCGTAAATTTGTATTTGTAAATGCCAACAACGGCGTTGTTCAATTATCGCTTGATCGTATTCATCATACGGATAAAATTGCAACAGCAACAACGGCGTATAGCGGGAACAGAGAAATCACCACCGACAGTGTAAATACAACAACTTATCGTTTACGCGAATCGGGACGAGGACTTGGAATTTCAACTTTCAATTTGCAACAAACCACTACTTATGCCAATACAGATTTTCTAGATGCTGATAATTTCTGGAACAATGTAAATGCGCAATTAGATGAATACGCTACAGATGCGCATTTTGGTGCTGAATCGACTTATGACTTTTATTTCAATCATTTTGGAAGAAACAGTATTGACAATGCAGGTCAAGCATTAATTAGCTATGTGCATTATGATGTGAATTATGTAAACGCTTTCTGGGATGGTACAGAAATGACCTACGGCGATGGTAATAACACCTACACTCCACTCACTTCACTTGATATTGCAGGTCATGAAATTTCACATGGATTAACAGAGAACACTAGTAATCTTGTTTATCAGGACGAATCAGGAGCGATGAATGAATCATTTAGTGACTGTATGGGAATTGCTATTCGCTTTGCTGGAAAACAACCGGCAACTGTTGATTGGCTGGTAGGTAATGAAATCGGAGGAACACCCTTTAGAAATATGGCAAATCCAAATCAGTATAATAATCCTGATTGTTATGGCGGAACCTATTGGAATGCTCCCAATGAAGTACACAATAATAGCGGAGTCATGAACTTCTGGTTTTATCTATTATCAGAAGGTGGAGCTGGAACCAATGATATTGGAAATGCTTATTCAGTTTCAGGTCTTGGTATTGATAATGCCAGTGCAATCTGTTACCGTATGAATGCCTTTTACCTCACTCCTAATTCTACGCATGCTGATGCCAGATATTATGCGATTCAGGCTGCAGCAGATCTTTTTGGACCATGTACACCTGAAGTAATTGCCACAACCAATGCATGGTATGCGTGCGGTGTAGGTGCTGCATTCATCAATGGTGTAAACAGTGATTTCTCTAGTTCAGTTACTTCATATTGCCAAGCACCAAGTGATGTAGCTTTCACAAATCTCAGCAATAATGGAGGGTCTTACATTTGGGATTTCGGTGATGGAAATTCAAGCACAGCTAACAGCCCGATTCATACTTATACTAATTATGGATTATATACAGTTTCTTTAATTGCTGATGGTGGAGTTTGTGGAATTGATACTACTGCTAAAGTTGCTTACATCAGTATCGACACATTAAATCCATGTATTATCACGCTGCCTTCTAACGGTACTGCAAGTACGCAAAATGCTTGTTCGGGATACCTTTATGATAGTGGTGGACCTGGAGGAGATTATACAGATAATACAAATAGTACTGTCACAATTTCTCCATTAGGTGCTTCAACCGTAGTGTTAACGTTTACAGCATTTAACATGGAGAATACGTATGACTTCTTGAATATTTATGATGGACCCACAAATGCAAGTCCACTGATTGGATCTTATACAGGAACAAATTTACCAGGAGGCGGTACGATCACTTCCACATCAGGATCGATTACCCTTCAACAAACATCGGATCAAGGTGTAACGGCATCTGGCTTCGCATTATCATGGCAATGTCAATTGTCGAATGTTGCACCAACTCCAAATTTCACAGCAAGTTCAACCAACAGCTGTACAGGAAATATTCAATTCACGGATCAAAGTCTTAACGGAGCTACAGGTTGGCAATGGGATTTTGGTGATGGAGCAACATCTATCGCACAAAATCCTTTGCACACTTATACTGCAAGTGGAACTTACGATGTAACATTAGTGGTATCCAATACAATTGGAAATAATACCTTAGTAAAAACAGCATACATTACTATTGCACTCCCACAAGCTCCAACAGCAACATCAACTACAGTTTGTTCAGGAACTAATGCAATACTGAATGCATCAGGAACAGATTCATTAGTATGGTTTGCTGCAGCTACAGGTGGTTCTCCATTATTTACTGGATCAAGTTTCACTACTCCGGTGATTTCAAGTAGTACCACCTTCTATGTAGAAAGTGAAATTTATACTGCGCCAATCCATGAAGGACCCGTTGATAATAACTTCGGAACAGGTAGTACCTATACCAACACGGCATATCGCGATCTGATTTTTGATTGTTTTACTCCGGTGATTCTAACCTCTGTACAAGTATATGCAAGTGGTGCAGGAAATAGAACCATTACGCTTAGCAATAGTTCAGGAACAGTGTTACAGTCTACCACAGTAAATATACCGGACGGACCAAGTCGAATTACACTAAACTTTAATATTCCTGCAGGAGTAAATCTTGAACTAGGTGCAACTGGAGGAGTGAATTTATATAGAAACCAAAGTGGTGCAATATTCCCTTATAATATTAACGGACTTGTTTCTATCACCGGAACAAATGCAGGAACCCCTGGATATTATTATTTCTTTTACGATTGGGAGATTCAGGAACTTCCTTGCTTAAGTGCAAGAACAGCAGTATTCGTAACTGCATTACCGGCTCCTCTAGCAGGATTTAGTTATGCTCCAAACGTCAATACTTTAAGCTTCACTGATCAATCTAGCGGTGCTACTTCTTGGAGTTGGAATTTTGGAGATGGCAATACCTCAACGCAGCAAAATCCAATCAACATCTACTCCTCTGCTGGTTATTATACTATTACATTGATTGTATCGAATGGAACATGTACTGACACTACTTTCCAGACCATTGGAGTTGGAAATGTTGGACTAGCCGATGTACAGACGGATTTCAGTATTTCGATCTTCCCAGTGCCTGCAAAAGATTATCTGCAGATTCAGATCAACAATGTGAAAGTTGGTGGTAAAACTATACTGCGCTTAAGAAATATGTTAGGTCAGGATGTACTCGTAAAAGAAGTGCAAATTAATTCAGGCAATCAGAATTATTTACTGAATCTACCAGAACTTGCTGGTGGAATCTATACGCTAATGTTCACGAAGGGTAATGATACCATCATCCGGAAAATAGAACTGGAATAATAAAATAACCCAGAATCAGAAAGTGCTTGTCAGGAAACTGGCAAGCACTTTTTTTGTTTATAATTATTGATGAACGGGTTTTTTATGCTTCCATCTGCGGTGTGTCCATAACCAATATTCCGGTGCAACTTTTATTTCATCTTCCAAGAGGTGATTAATTTTTTCTGTGATATCACCGTATGCTGTTTGTAAGGGAGTATCAGTTACTAGCACTAAACGAAATGAATAATATCCTCTTTTATGTTTATCAATGTATCCGAAAAAAACTGGATAATTATATTCCTTCGCATATTTTTCGGTGCCAAACAACATAGCGGTATCTTGATTCAAAAACTTCATCCAGAAATTTTTTGCCGATTTTGAAGGCGATTGATCGAAAGCAAAGATGGTTGCTGTGGGTTGATCTTTCCATTGCAACAACGTTTCAGCAACCTTCCTCGTACTAATCATCAACAAACCGAATTTACTTCTGGTAGTTCGCATTTTTTCATCAAAAAAACGATTGGTCAGTGTTTTATAAACTGCGATTGCCTGATGCTTCATCTGATGACCGGCACCTGTTGCAATCCATTCCCAATTATTATAATGACCACCGGCAAGGATTACGCTTTGTTGCTTTTTATAATAAGGTTCTAAAATTTCAGGGTTCTCTAACACCATTCTTTTCCTTATTTGTTCTTGAGAAATCGTAAACGACTTTAAAGTTTCCACAACAATATCACAGAAGTGATGATAAAATTTGCGCATGATTTCTTGGAGTTCTTTTTCTGATTTCTCTGGAAAAGAATTTTTCAAATTGCTAAAAACTACTTTCTTACGGTAACCAACAACAGAATAAAAAATTAGGAATAAAAAATCTGAAAGCAGATACAATACCGGAAAGGGTAAAAGTGAAACTGGAATGATAATTAGGTAATATAGGAGATAACTAAAAATGATCATCGTTAAACATTTATTCTCCTGCAAAACTAAAGAACCCTTTGAGGTAACAAAATCATTAAAAGAACGTATCCATTGACAACAGGCTGATTTATACGTATCTTTGCCTCACTTCTTTCTTCCTGCTCTTGGTTTTTAGTCGTCTATTTCCACTTTGATAGTGTTTACCATCTAAGAAAAGGACGCGTACCAACTTGATCTTCAATACACAACAGAGAAGAATCCCCAATCCTAAAGGCTGCTGCAACGGGTTCGTGAAGTAACAGCCCGCCTTTCATATTATAATTACAATTCATGTCATTCGAAAAATTAAATTTGATTGAGCCTATCCTCAGGGCTTTAAAACACGAGGGTTACACCACACCAACACCAATTCAGGCACAATCCATTCCGATACTCCTTCAGGGAAAAGATCTATTAGGATGTGCACAAACAGGCACCGGAAAGACTGCAGCATTTGCCATTCCGATCTTACAGCTCTTACATGAAAAAAATATTCATGAAACAGGGCAGAAAACGATCAAGGCACTGATCATGACTCCTACTCGAGAACTTGCAATTCAAATTGATGAAAGTTTTGCCGCTTATGGAAAACATACCAATTTAAAACATGCCGTTATATTTGGAGGCGTTTCACAATTAGCACAAACGGATAAATTACGCAGAGGAGTTGATATTCTTGTAGCTACCCCAGGTAGATTATTGGACTTGATGGCGCAAGGATTTATTTCTTTAAAGCACTTGCAAATATTTGTACTGGATGAAGCCGATCGAATGCTCGATATGGGTTTTATTCATGATGTTAAAAAAGTGATTGCAAAGCTTCCTACTAAACGTCAAACGCTATTCTTCTCAGCAACTATGCCTCCTGAGATTGTTAAACTAGCAGATACCATTTTACATCATCCTGCCAAAGTAGAAGTCACTCCGGTTTCATCTACTGCTGAAACAGTAAGTCAAGCATTGTACTACACCGACAAAAATTCAAAACGTGCGTTACTAATTCATGTATTGAAAGATATTGAGATGGTGAGGGCATTGGTATTTACGCGCACAAAACACGGTGCTGATAAAGTGGTAAAAGATCTGCATAAAGCAGGTATTTCTGCCGAAGCGATTCACGGAAATAAATCTCAAAATGCGCGTCAACGTGCATTAAGTAATTTTAAAGGAAGCAAGACTAGAGTTTTAGTTGCAACAGATATTGCTGCTCGTGGAATTGATGTTGAAGAATTATCACACGTGATCAATTACGAAATACCAAATATTCCAGAAACGTATGTACATCGGATAGGCAGAACCGGTAGAGCCGGAGCAAGTGGTAAAGCACTTTCTTTCTGTGATGCCGAAGAAAAAGCATATATCAAAGACATCCAAAAACTTATCAGCCGACAGATTCCTGTTATTGAAGAGCATCCATTTCCAATGATGATGCATGATTTTGTTCCGGAGAAAAAAGACAAACCTACCGGAAGGAACCCAAGAAGGCCTCAACATTCATCATCGAGTGCTACTTCTGCATCCCGACCAACAGGAGAATCCAGAAGAAGATTCAGTCCGGCACGAAAAGGATAAATTCAAGAGATGGAAGTGCGGAATTTGAAGATGTTTTCCTTGAATAATAGCATTATAATCTTCCTCCAATACTCAATATTCGTTTAAATCACTCATTAACAAGCATAAAATAACAGAACAAAATACTAAGTATCAGATAATTAGAAAAAATTATGTTCAGATCTGCAAAAGTTAAAGATTTGCATTCTTTAATTTCTGACCTTTGTGGTATTAAGTTTAATTAAGACATTATTAAAAAATGAAAAAAGGTAAAGTAAAATTCTACAATGAATCCAAAGGTTATGGATTTATTTGTGACAATGAATCTGGTGAAGACATTTTTGTACACACCACAGGCTTGAAAGATCAGATCCGTGACGGTGATGACGTTGTATTCGAAGTTGCGCAAGGAAAACGCGGCTTAAACGCAGTAAACGTACGGATTGATTCATAAATAAATTTGATCACTCCTGAAAAATCCGCCTTTTGGCGGATTTTTTTTTGCCCATAATTTTATGATTTATTTCAGTATCAAACTAAGGTGAGAAGTGTTCTCCTATAGATTCTCTCCTTATTATTTTTGCAAGACCCTTTATCCATCATGATCAACTACCAGTCGGCGGCAAACGCCATCAGCACCATTCAAAGCAATGAGCGCATATTTATTCATGGAGGAGTGGCTACTCCCCAAATACTATTAGACGCACTTCTAGAACGCCATCAAGAACTGAAAAATGTGGAGTTAGTCCATTTGCATACCGAAGGAAAAGCCGATTACGCCAAACCAGAATATGCAGCAGCATTTCATGCCAACGTTTTTTTTGTAGGAGGCAACATTCGGAAATACGTTAACCATTCCAACGTACAATATATCCCAATTTTCCTCAGTGAGATCCCTGCCTTATTCAGAAGCAGAGCCATGGTGTTGGATACTGCATTGGTACAAGTATCAGAACCTGACGCACATGGATTTTGTTCACTAGGAGTATCTGTTGACATTGCGAAAGCCGCAACGGATGTTTGCGGGAAAATAATCGCCCAAATCAACCCTAATATGCCTCGTTCACATGGAGATGGTCATATTCACATCAGCAAATTTTCAGCTGTTGTTTTTCATGAATGTCCAATACCTGAGATGATCCAGTCATTAGCAAGTGAAGAAGAAATTGCTATTGGTAGAAATGTTGCTACGCTTGTTGAAGATGGTGCTACTCTTCAAATGGGAATTGGAGGGATACCGAATGCAGTTTTGAAATTTTTAGATCAGCACAAAGACTTAGGTGTGCACACAGAAATGTTCAGTGATGGAATTCTACCGCTGATAGAAAAAGGGGTTATTAATGGGCGCAATAAGAAAAGACATCCCGGTAAAATTGTTTCTTCGTTCGCCATGGGCACAAAAAAACTGTATGATTTTATTCACGATAATCCGATGGTAGCGATGTTAGATGTAGCGTATGTTAATGATACTACAGTAATCAGAAAAAATAATAAAGTAACGGCGATAAATAGCGCGCTAGAAATTGATTTATCGGGACAAGTATGTGCAGATTCTATTGGAACCGACATATATAGTGGCGTGGGAGGACAAATGGATTTTATTCGAGGTGCTTCTTTAAGTGAAGGAGGGAAACCTATCATTGCACTAACCTCAGCTACTTCAAAAAGGATTTCTAAAATAGTTCCCGTGCTTAAACCTGGAGCAGGAGTTGTTACTACTAGAGCCCACGTGCATTATGTAGTTACAGAATATGGAATTGCTTATCTCTATGGAAAAAATATCCTCCAACGATCAAAAGCACTCATTGAAATAGCGCATCCGGATCACCGAGAAGAACTTGATAAAAAAGCTTTTGAGTTTTACGGAAAAAAATAGAAATTCAGATGAAATAATAAGATGATAAATTATTTGAAATGATTGGTAAATAAACTATCAATGATTAGCTCACTATACTCATCGGCTCCTTTTTTATTTAGATGACATTCATCAATAAAATTAGAAATTCTTCCTATTTGAATATCATTGGTAAAGTCGTGCAATTGTATTTGATGCTTTTCAAGTACAGGGCGAATATCTTCTAACATTTGTTGATGATAGATCCCAAAATGATGAAATGGCATGGGTTGGCAAACAAGAATTAATTGCACATCAATTTCCTTCAGATAGGTAATGATCTGATCTAAATCGTCAATATATCCAGGTCGTACAATATATTGGTAATTAAAAAAACCAGATTTAAATTTCTCGTGTCGTCGAAATCTAAATCCTTTATAAAGTGAATCCTCACGATGGTAAACGGGTGGACTATTTAGTAATGATAATCTAACTGCAAATGAATTCAAAGATCTAATGGAACCTACATTACTCATCATTTTAAATGCCGTTTTGGTTTTACTGACATTTTGAATCAAATCCATACTCGATTCATTATCATCCTGCGCGAAAATCCTATCATACAAATCAAGAATGACAATTTTACAATTCGATTTGGTCACAAATTCTTCAATTAAAACTCGTGAATTAAGCGGAGTTTGATCATCGGTTGCAAGGTTGAAGCAACTTATCTGATGTTCTTCAAAAATCTTTGGATTAATCCCACGATTTGCTCTAGAGGAACCAAAAACTAGAACATCATAATTTTTGTTTTCATCAAAGCTCTGATATCTTTTATAAGTCAATCCCCCTTTCCATACCAGACCATAAGTACAACGGTAGATTAAAGGAATGCCGCCAACCTTAATAGTAGATAAGATGAGTACCACCACTCCATACACTACAACAGTGGATATCAGGAAGAGTAGTCCCTGTCGAGCTATTTTAATCCATGAGCCCTCGAATAATCTCATAGCATATTAGTTTAACAAGAGGTGATTTAGCATTCGGTAAAATTCATTCTTCAAAACGAAACCAGTTTTAAGGTTACTCAAACACTTCTAATTTAAGGGGTATTGAATGTAGATCTATTTTTTTTCAAAATAAGCATGACTATAATAACCTCCGTAAAGCACTATCATATGTTCAGGTTTGTTCTTGAAGAATTCATCACAAGCGAGCTTCACACCAGGATTTGAATCTAGGCCTTGAATAGTTTTTTCAGAATCATAATAATCCATCATTATACAAATTCCGTTCTTTGACATTCTAGAATAAACAGCATCAAGACAGTGAAGCAAAACCCTTTTATGCATTTCAATATCCCCTCCATATCCGCAATCAATGTGGGCGAATGCGATTTTATTGGGTAAGGAATCAGGTAACGTTGTTTCAAAAACTCCTCTTACAATTTCGGGTAAATTGAGTTGATTTATTTCGAAATTTACAACTAATTGCTTTTCAATGTCGCAATCCATACCATACTTCCTTGAAAAATTGTCGAATAAATACAATTTTTTCAACGATTTCGTTTCTTGAATAAATTTTTGAAATTGAATAGCTGTTGATCCTGTAAATGATCCAAGCTCTACAAACTCCCCTTCTACTTTTATCTTTATAACATAGTTAATTAGATGGTGAAAATTTATTTGCTGTTCAATGGTGAACATTTCCTCAGAATAAGGTAAAGGAACAATATCCATTTTCAGAATTTTTCTAAAAATTTTTCTAAAAAATCCAGAAATACTACCAGTTCTTCTTTCCTGAACGTTTCTCAGAATAAAAAAATCCATACTTCATTTTTTTAAATTAAACTAAATTGAAAAGTCCGAAATACCAATGGTGAATTTTGAGGCTAAAATTTACCATTAAAATCTAAATTGAAATTTGTTTGGATATTTGGCTTAAATGCCGGACTATTTACTCCAATAACTTAATACAAGTTCTTTGAATAAATGTAGAGAAGACATCTGAAAAGATGTCTGAAAAATTACTCAGATCCTAAATTCTTGAATTAACAAGTTCACCGAAAAAAGTGCTTGAAGTGGAGGCGAATGATAACGTAGAATTTGTACAAATGATATGATTTCTGAAAGATTAAACTGCATAAGAGCAGATAATACCACAATTCTGAAATCAGGACTTTTCAACTGTAAGGTGTTTTTTGAAGCAACATCGTGACTTGCTTTTAGAATTCCTTTTTTAGCAGAACAGCATCCAGGCTTCATGCTTTTTTTAGAACATTTACAAGGATGTTCTTTTTTAGACCCTAAGCTAACTGAAGTAATTTTTTTTCCACAATAATGCACATTCACGGACCAACCTGAATTGGTCAGTAAAAAGAGCAAGATTAAAAATAATGGTATAATTTTCTTCACCGATACGAAGCTAAGATGATTTTATAAGTTTTCAAACGTAAACTAAAATATTTGGTTGTCGTTCTATCCTATTTAAATTAAGTTAACACCCATAAGTATCTGGATTTCAAAACTATATGAAAAAAGCAGTAGCCTAAACTCGATTTTAGAATGCTAATTATTTATAAAAATTTGATATACAAGACATTAAGTATATTTCGCTTTGAAAATTTAGGAATTTTAACCAGAAATCATCGACATCAAAACCATGTTAGTTTGAAATGTGTATTTATTCAAAAATAATCAATAAATAACTTACCTTAGCATTCGGAAATGAAAAAAGTAAGTGGTATCATCCTGCTTCTGTTTTTCCTGATCAGTAATTCAGGGATTGCATTGAATATACATACTTGTGGAGGTAAGATAACCTCTATTTCACTTTTTTCAAATACTAAGAACCGTTGCGCGTGTGGTAAGAAAGTAATGAAAGCCAATTGCTGCAAAGACAAAACGGTTCAAGTTAAAGCTAAGACAGAGACGGCTAAAATTAGTCAGTTTACTTTTAATAACTGTTGTAGTAAAACCGATTTGACTCTCATTGACAATAACGAATTAAAAATTCCAATTTTAAATAATTATTCTAGTTTTCATTTTTATCATCCACCACCGTTAAAATTTAAGAGGGCAATTTTTATTCTGGACTGCTCTTTTTTGATCTGACTTTTTTAGCAATTAACTACTTCTTGTGGGTTAAATAGCTTGGGATCTTATCCTAAATATCTTCAGTTTATTAAATTATATAAAAATCATACTTATGAAAACAATTATCACGTTCAGTATTTTGCTGCTGCTTGCAGTATCGACAACAAAAGCACAAACCACCGCAATGCAATTTAGTGGTCTGGATTGTAATGGAAATAATGTAGACCTCTTTGCCGACTTAGATGCGGGTAAAGCAGTTATTCTTCATTTTTTTATGGCAAATTGTGGAAGTTGCCCACCTCCTGCTCAAAAAATACAGGCTATGGCCAATCACATCAATGCAACGCATCCCGGAATGGTAAAAGGATATGCATTCCCGTTTACCAATGGAACTACCTGCAGCTATTCTAGCAATTGGGTGGCTTCAAATAATTTGAGTGCCCTCTATGCACCTATGGATAGTGGTTCAACTCAAGTTGCCTATTATGGGGGATTTGGAATGCCTACCGTAGTTGTGTTAGGTGGAGCTGATCACCGGATTTTATTTAGCACACAAAGTTTCTCTACGTCTGATACTACCTTGATGAGAGATTCTATTCTTTCATTGCTTACTGCTACAGGAATTAATGAAACGCAAGAAGCAAAAAATTCATTTCAGGTCTACCCTAATCCTGCAAATGAGAAAGTAAATATCAGTCTTAATGTTAAGGAACGCTCAGCAGTTAAAATTGAACTGACAGATATATCTGGGAAAGTAATATTGGTCATATTAAATGATCAAAAAATCGGAATAATCAATCAGGAATTTAATAGTTCAGTATTAGCAAACGGAGTTTATCTTATCAAACTTACAGTGAACGGATCTATTACTACTGAAAAACTGAATGTAGCCCACTAAAAATGAGATTTATCTATAAGGTTTTAGTTGTAGCATTTGTAATAAGTATGAATGCTACAACCACTTTTTCTCAAACTTATCTGAATATTCCTGGAAATTCTATTTCGGAAAGTAGTGTTTTGGAAGACACTCAAACACTTTCTATAGAACAACATAATATTGGTACAGATACCATTCAATTGAAATGGAGTAAAATCAATGAATCAGTTCCGGCGAACTGGGATGTTAATGTATGTGATAATTCTACCTGCTATCCAAACCTCGTAGATAGTGGAACGATGCTGCCAATATTTCCGGGTGATTATGGGCTGCTATTAATCCATTGTACTCCACATATTCAACCAGGCATTGCAACGATTCAATATGCTGTTTGGGATACTGTAAATCCCGCTATAATAGACACCTTAACTTATATGATAACTGCTGTAGCAACTGGAATTCCTGAAACTACATCAGCAAGAATCACCTTCAGTTTAACTGGCAACGAATTAAGCATTAATGGAAATATTGAGTCTTATAAAAAACTAAAAATATTTGATCTCAATGGAAAAATAGTGGTTGAATCAGCAATATTAGATAATAATGTTTTTAAATTACCATATATTCATTCAGCTGCATATATCATTCAATTAGCGGGCAAAGGGAAAATATTTCAACAGAAAATTATCTATCAACCATGAAGTTAGAGAAATTATTACTTGCAATTATTATGATTGGTTCGGGATTAAATGGATTTGCTCAGAATCCACTCTTTATACCTCCTACCCTTTCGGGAACCACATTCAATCTGGATATACAAAACGGAGTTACACAGTTTTATCCGGGAATAAATACAAATACTTATGGCATTAACGGTCCATTGCTAGCTCCCACGCTTATTATAAATAAATGGGATTGGATTACTATGAATGTATCCAATAATCTTACAGGATCAGGAAATGCTACAACAATTCATTGGCATGGATTACATGTACCAGCAATGGCAGATGGAGGCCCACATCAAGTTATCAATCAGGGAACAACATGGAGTCCTGTATTCCAGATGTTAAATTCGGCAGGAACTTTTTGGTATCATCCACATGGAGACAATAAAACGGATAGGCATGTATCAAAAGGAATTGCAGGTATGATTATCGTAAAAGACAGCCTTGAATCTGGATTAAATCTTCCAAGAACATATGGAACAGATGATTTTCCAATAATCGTACAATCCAAGGCCTTTGATGTATTAAATCAAATTGCAATCGCTACTGAATTGGATACTGCCATTTGTGTAAACGGCACAATAAATCCCTATTTAAATGTACCGGCTCAAATTATCCGCTTAAGACTTCTGAATGGTTCTTCATCGCGCTCTTATAATTTTGGATTCACCGGCAACCAACAATTCTATATGATTGCTGGTGATGCAGGCTTACTCGACAATACTCTCCCTTTAACAAGAATCAAATTAAGTCCAGGTGAAAGAGCTGAAATCCTTCTTGACTTACAAGGAATGAATGGACAAACAATTTATTTAAATAGTTTCAGTTCAGAATTTCCGAATGGAATTTACGGAGCCTCAACTGTAACCGGAATGATGGGCGGTACAATTCCTGACTATAACCTTAACCCACTAAATGGAGCGAACTTCTCAATACTTCGGTTGAACATTATTGCACAAACATTAAATCCAGTCGTTATACTTCCCACGTCATTATCAACCAATATTCCTTGGACAGGGTACACCGTTACTCGAAACTTCAACTTACGTCCTGATACTATGATGAGTTCACTTGGTCAGGTAGCTGGCCCCTTTAATATTAATGGGGTACATTTTGATATGAATGTCATCAACGAAACAGTTTACCTGAACGATATAGAAAAATGGAGAATTACCAATAATACTGGTATTGCACATCCTTTTCACATCCATGATATGCCATTTTACTTGCTGAATATTAATGGGAATCTAGTTCCTGATGAGGAAAAAGGAAAGAAAGATGTTGTTTTAGTTATGCCAGGTCAATATGTAGAATTCATAACCAAATTTGAAGATTTTGCTGATAATAGTACGCCATACATGTATCACTGTCATTTACTTCATCATGAAGACGATGGGATGATGGGAAGTTTCTTAGTAATTGATACTACTTCCACCGGAATCCATGAAAATAATGATATTGATTTTAGCATCTTCCCTAACCCAACAAGAGATCAGTTCCAGATCAAATTTTCAGAAAAAAATCTAAGTGCAGAAATCCACATTAAAAACATCGATGGCACATTAATTTTGTCTCAGAAGGTAATAGACCAGCAATCCCTTCTTATTCCGATTGAATTTCTTTCCAATGGAATGTATTTTATCGAGTTCATTACAAAGCATCAATTTATCACTAAAAAATTCATTAAATTATGAGAACATTATTTATCTTATTTATTTTGGCTACAACTGCAGCTTGTCAAAATAATTCCGCTACTACTAATAAAGTATTAACAGTTGCTACTGCGAAGGATTCTATCACCTATTCATGTCCGATGAATTGTCAAGGAGATACTGCCTATACCACCGAAGGCAAATGCCCGGTTTGTGAAATGGAGCTGGTGAAGAATTGAAAAATGAAACTTTACATTAAAAATATGGTCTGCAATCGTTGTAAAATGGTTGTGCAGGATGAATTAAGCAAACTTGGCTATCATATCAACGACATTCAACTTGGGGAAGTAAATTTAGAGGAAGAATTAAGCATACCCCAAAAAGAAGAGGTGAATAAGGTGTTAGTTCCTTTTGGCTTTTTATTAATGGATGACAAGAAAAGTCGTATTATTGAAAAGATTAAAAATATTATTGTTGAAACCATCCACTATCAAGAAGAGCATCTTAAAATTAATTTTTCAGACTATTTAAGCCAACAGTTAAATAGAGATTACAAATATTTAAGTAATCTTTTCTCAGAGGTAGAAGGTACTACAATTGAACAATACCTAATCGCACAACGGATAGAAAAAGTTAAGGAATTACTTGTTTACGATGAACTTACTCTCCTTGAAATTGCAGATCGACTAAATTATAGTAGCATCGCACACCTAAGTAAACAATTCAAAAAAGTGACTGGTTTTAGTCCGACGCATTTTAAACAGCTAAAAGAAAAGAAGAGAAACCCTTTGGAAGATCTGTAAATTTGACATCACAAATACCTAAAAGTATAACAGTATTTTTTAATTCAACACCCACCTTTGTGTCATCAAATCACATACAAAATGACACATACTTATCAGCTGACCGGGATGACCTGCAGCAGTTGCGAATCAAAGGTAAAAGGAAAACTTTTAACACTTCCAGAAATCACACAAGTAGAAGTTTCTAAAGAAAACAATACCGCTACAATTTCCATGGAAAAGCATATTGGATTAGCTGAATTACAGAAAGCTCTCGGAACGGACGGCAAATACAAGATAACAGCGCTAGAACATAATGAAAACGCTGAAGTAGCAAAAAGCTGGTTTATCACCTACAAACCAATATTACTAATTTTCTTTTATATATCTACTGTGACATTTCTGGTTCAAGTTACGGGAACGCAGTTTGATCTAATGGAATGGATGCGGCATTTTATGGCAGGCTTCTTCCTTGTTTTTTCCTTTTTCAAGTTTTTGAATTTGAAAGGATTTGAGGAAAGCTATGTCATGTACGATATTATCGCCAAAAAAATCCCTGTCTGGGCTAAACTATATGCCTACATAGAACTAGGATTGGGAATTGCATATGCTGTTAATTTTAATCCCTATTTCACAAATTTAACAACACTCATTGTAATGACGTTAAGTATAATTGGAGTGCTTCAAACTGTTTTAAACAAAAAGAAAATCCAATGTGCTTGTCTTGGTGCCGTATTTAACCTCCCAATGAGTAGTGTAACAATTATAGAAGACGGCCTAATGATTGCAATGAGTATTATTATGATAAATTTACTATAAATTCAGCTCCACTCCTATCACATTAACAAAAAGTATAACACAGAGAATACGAGTTATTCTACAAAAAAATCACCACAACATGACTAACTTAATCATACTACTTGCTATGGGATCATCATTATCCTTGCAATCGTGTAAACATTCAGATTCCTCTACATCGAATATGGTCGAGCACCATTCTCATTCGGTTATTGATAACAAAACTGAACATACTGATAATTCATCAGTTGATTCTTCAAAATTTTCGGCTGTTTACAATAATTATCTTGGTATAAAGAACGCCTTAAGCAAGGATCAAAATGATTCTGCAAGTTTTTATGCAGGGCAATTACTTAACATGATAGAGGTTATGAATACAACTCATCTTACAGCTGAACAACTTTCTGTTTGGAATAAAAACAAGTCCAAAATCAAGGATGCCACCCTTCGCATAAAAGAATCAACTGGAATAGAGTCTCAGCGTGATCAGTTTATTTCATTATCGCTCAGTTTTCATACAATCATCTTATCATTTAAAGATAATTCGGCACCTGTGTATTATCAATTTTGTCCGATGGCTAATGATGGCAAAGGTGCCTATTGGATCAGTGAACAATCGAAAATTTCTAATCCATACTACGGTAAGAAGATGATTTCTTGTGGCAGTACCAAAGAAACAATCAACGAAAATAAGTAGGTATTTCAAGATACTATAGAGGAACTTTGGAAGTGAATACTCAAACGATTTAACACTTATCAACACAGGTAGAAACAGTGTTAGCTCTTAGTGTATCACCTAATGAAATGAGCGACAAAGTGGGTAATTGTCCCAAGTGTATAATGGACATAGCATGGAAAAATAAAATTGATCTGGGATACTCAAAATGGAAATGACAAAAAAAGACCATACGAGAATATACCAAGAAAAATTATCAATTCGAATGGTAAACTGTTAAGTCCTGCAGCTGGAACAGGATTCATGAGTGTGAATACAATTGTAATTACATACAATACAAAAATTCTGAAAGTAAATACAATATGTCAAAATTAATTCTAGGAATTGCTTTAATCTTAAGCGGATTTTCAAATGTAATTGTTGCGCAAAAAGTGGTTCGGTATGATCTATATGTTCGAGATACCACTGTAAATTTTACCGGTAAAATCAAACGAGCTATAGCAGTAAATGGGCAAATTCCAATGCCTACATTAACATTTACAGAAGGTGACACCGCAGAAATTTATGTTCACAATGAATTGAATGAAGAAACTTCATTGCATTGGCACGGCCTCTTTTTACCGAACCAATATGACGGAGTTCCTAACCTAACACAGATGCCAATTAAGGCACACACAACCCATTTGTATAGGTTTCCGATCATTCAACATGGCACACATTGGTATCATTCACATACTAAGCTACAGGAGCAAATTGGAATGTATGGTTCGATGATATTACTGAAGAAAGATGAACCCAATATTCAAACCATTCCAGTCATACTAAGTGAGTGGACAGATATGAAACCTGAGCAAGTTCACCGAAGATTGCATAATGCAAGCGATTGGTTTGCGATTCAAAAAGGTACCACACAAAGTTATGCTGAAGCGATACATCAAGGATATTTAAAAACAAAACTCACGAACGAATGGAAGCGAATGAATGCAATGGATGTGAGTGATGTTTACTATAATAAATTTCTTATAAATGGAAAAACAGAGGAACATTTCAAACCCACTTTAGGCACTGCAGGAACTACTGACACCATAAGGTTACGTATTTCCAATGCTGGTGCCTCTACTTATTTTTGGCTAAACTATTCTGGAGGAAAAATTACTGTTGTAGCAAACGATGGCAACGACGTAGAACCTGTTGAAGTGGACCGATTACTAATTGCCGTTTCCGAAACTTATGATGTATTGGTAACCATCCCAAACGATAGTATAGCCTATGAATTTACAGCAACATCAGAAGATAGAACAAAATCTGCTTCATTATGGTTAGGTAGCGGCATCAAAAAACTAGCGCAGCCAATGCCGAAATTGAAATATTTTGAAGGGATGAAAATGATGAATGGGATGATGAAAATGAATGGCGATCTAGATGATATGGGCATGAATATGAGCTTGAATCAAATGGATATGAATGTAGTGATGTATCCAGAAATTACCGGTGAAATCAAGAAGAAAGAAAAAATGAAAGGCATGCAGATGAATAACGAAAATGAGTATAACGCAAACGCTTTATCTGATTTAGTTACACTGAATTATTCAATGTTAAAATCAACAGCACCAACTAACCTTCCAGATACAACCACTAAAATTCTATCTTTTACGCTTTCTGGAAATATGAACCGGTATGTGTGGAGTATAGATAATAAAGTAGTTTCAGAAGCAGATAAAATACTGGTCAAGAAAGGGGAGAATGTCAGAATCATCATTCACAATAATTCTATGATGCGACATCCCATGCACTTACACGGACATGATTTTCGTTTACTAAATGGGCAGGGTGATTTTTCACCACTAAAAAACGTAGTGGACATCATGCCAATGGAAACCGACACGTTAGAGTTTAATGCAAATGTGTATGGCGATTGGTTTTTCCACTGCCATATTCTCTATCATATGATGGCAGGTATGGGTAGAGTTTTTACCTATGAAAACCAACCCAAAAATCCTGAAATTACAAATCAAAAATTAGCACAACGAAAACTATTTTCAGACGACAGGAAATTTCACTTTATGTTTGAAAATGACTTTGCTTCCAATGGTAATGACGGAATGGCAATGTATTCAAATACGCGCTGGCAACTAAGTACCGAATGGCGCTTGGGTTATCACGATGAACACGGTTATGAAATAGAAAATCACCTCGGTAGATACATCGGTAAAATGCAATGGTTTATGCCATTTATAGGTTACGATTATCGATATAGAAAACTAGGAATGGACATGCAAGAAAAGAATGTTTTTGAACAAACAAACACCAAAGATACGCGGCAATCTTTTTCAGTTGGAATAGAATACACACTGCCAATGCTTGTAAAATTGGAAACTGAATTATTCTTAGATAGCACATTTCTGATTCAACTTAAACGAGACGATATTCCTATTTCAAAACGAGTACGCATGCACGTGATGGTAAATACAGACAAAGAATACATGTTGGGACTGCAATATATCGTCAACAAACATTTTGCAATAAGAACTCACTATGATAGCGATATGGGATTCGGTGCAGGAATTAATTTTAATTATTAATGCACTAATAGGAACAAAGTTAGTTGAGTTTACCTTAGACTTTCCGCAATTCACTAATTCACATTCCAATTTAGCAACGTAAAGCTACGGGATCAACAAAGAACTATCTCCGTAACTTAAGAAACGAAAATTATTTTCGAGTGCATAATCGTAAACATCTTTCCATCTCTCTCCAATAAGTGCTGCCACCAATAATAACAAAGTACTTCCAGGCTGATGAAAATTCGTGATTAATGCATCTGCAATTTTAAAAGAATATCCTGGCGCAATTATTATTTGAGTATAACCACTCAACTGGGTTTCATCGTTGCTTATCAGATAATCAACTACCAGTTGAATAGCCTCTTTAGGAGAAATCAATTGTTCCGCTTGATACTGATAGGGTTCCCATTGCTGAATAAAAAATTCAGGATTTTCATTTGTTGAATATTTTAATTTCATTCCAAACCAATACAAACTCTCTAGTGTACGCATTGATGTGGTTCCTACGGGAATCACCTTTTTCAGATCGATCAGAGTAGCGAGTTTGGTTAAAAAGTCAAGATCCACTAAAATTCGCTCGGCATGCATTTCATGATCTTGCATCCTTAATGCTTTTACCGGTTTAAATGTTCCTGCTCCTACATGCAAGGTGATTTCAGAAGTCAGAATATTCTGCGCCGTGAGTTGATTCAATAATTGAGAAGTGAAATGTAATCCGGCAGTTGGTGCAGCAACGGACCCTTCATACTTCGAATACACCGTATTGTAACGCAATTCATCTTCCTGATCTGCCATCCGGTTCATATAGGGTGGTAAAGGAAGTAATCCAGTATACAATAATATTTCAGAAAAAGAATAATGCGGTGGACTCCATGAAAACTTAATCAAGGTATCCTTATCTGACTGTTGAATTTTTTCTGCATTCAAAGTAATTTCTCCGGCATCATTTTTTATAACCTTACTAAGTATTCCCTCCTTCCAACGTTTTGCATTTCCCAACATACAATGCCACCGAACAGATTCTGTTTGTTTAAAGGCAAGTTCTACAGAGATGGTATTTTCTGGCTCCAGACAAAAAATTTCAATCTGAGCACCAGTTTCTTTTTGAAAGTTTATCCGTGCATGAACGACTCTAGTATTGTTAAAAATTAGCCAAGCAGAATCGGGAAGATACTCCGCTAATTCATGAAAAAAAGCAGCGTTAATTACACCCTTCTTATAAACTAGTAATTTGGAATGATCGCGATTCTTAATTGGAAAATGAGCAATTTTTTCTTCCGGAAGTTGATAGTGGTAATCGAGAATCGAAATTTTTCGTGGGTCATGCATAAGGAGTACAAATATACTACCTGCTAAACTTAATTATGGCTAACATTAAAATTCATTCTACAAATTGTTGTAGTCTTTTTGTCGTTCGATTCGATTTTGAAATAAATAAAGCTCAGAACTTTAAGAATCCTTAGTTTTTACTTAATTTCGGTCACCAACTCAACAAAACCATGAAAAGATTACTTACTATTTTACTCTGCTGTGCAGGCTTTTCTTCCTTTGCCCAGCCTTGTATTACCAATTCCAGTTCATTATCCTTCAACGGAACATCATCGTATGTGTCTTTCAGTTCTAACAACGGACTAGATCCTGTAAATGGTGTTACTGTTGAGGCTTGGATCAATGCCACCTCTTGGGCATTTAATGTATTTGACGGTACGATATTTTGCAAGCACAGCTGGAGTTCCGGCGAACAAGGCTTTGTGCTTAGAGCAGGAAATAATGGTCAATTATCATTCAACATTGCTTGTGTTGACACAACTGGCATTCCCACTAGTTGGGTAGAAACTGTGGGCCCAACAAGTTCTATGGTGTTGAATACCTGGTATCATGTTGCCGGGAGTTATGATGGAGATTCCATACGACTTTATATCAATGGAATCCGGGTAGCCACTAATTACCAACCAGGAACAATGGTTCAAGCTTCCGCTTTCCCTCCTGCTATCGGAAAACTTTCAGATCCGAATCAATTCGGAGTACAACGATATTGGACTGGTAAAATCGATGAAGTAAGAGTTTGGGATCGTGCATTGTCTGACTCCGAATTGTTAGCCCGATATCCCAACCATATAGATCCTGCAGGACAAACAGGGTTGATCGGTTATTGGAGATTAAATGAAAATACTGGAACCAGTACTGTTGATTTAAGTACTAGCGGGAATAACGGTACACTTTCAGGAGCTACTTGGTCGACTGTAGTTCCATTTACAAATAGTGCCACCACTCCATTCATCATTCCTAACGGAATCGTTTTAACATCAACTGCCGCCGCTGGCTATCAGTGGAATTTGAATGGAGTTCCAGTTCTTAATGCCACCAATCAAGTTTATACTGCTGCACAAAATGGTAATTATACTGTTACTGTAACTGATTCACTGGGATGTTCAGCTACCTCAGGCGTGTATATTGTAACTGGCGTTGGAGTAGGAATTGAAGAAATCGGGAATGATAGTCATTATCAGATACAACGTTCATCTGGACAAGTCAATATCATTTCGTCAACTGGCATTATTGACCATGTTTTGATCAACGATCTCACCGGACGCTATGTCACACAAGAATCTGGAAATGGAAGCAATACAATTGCATTGAATATCGGAACTCTTCAAAAAGGAATTTACCTATTGATAGTAAGCGATCAGAAAAATGCACAAAGCACCATTCGGATCATGCTGGAATAACATCTCAACTTATCAAACATAAGTTCAACTCATCAAAACCCCGAAAACCAGTTCTTTCGGGGTTTTGAACTTTAAAGTGCTAAAAACTAAGTTCTGAAACAGGGAATTCATGAATTTTGAAAGATACCTTTACACGTGAACTTTATAAAATCAGATCTCCTTCAATGAATTCTTTCAGCCCCTTAAAATATTTACTCTTTTCAATTGCAATTTTACTTCCCCTGATTGTTGTTACCCAAGATGATCTGCATCGACAAACAGCAACAGGCTTTATTACTGCACTCAACGAATCACGCTTTAATGAAGCGGCAGCAATGACCACTGATAGTTTTGTTGTGAGAACTCTTTACGGAGGTAAGAATCGATATAAAGAATCTTACTTCTTTAGAACCAAAAACCGTTCTCCCCTACATCCTATTTCGCGTATCGATTCAACAAAAGTAAAAGTAGATTATATCAGAGTGTATGTTACTAATACCAGCGATCTTGTAACTTATATAGGGCTTCCTGAACAACCCTTTACCTATACCTTTCTTTTCAAAAAGGATAAAATCATGGAATTGCAAATTGATACTTTGAGAGGCTACAATGCATCCATGGTAAAAAATGACCTTCGGTGGGAGTCTTTTGAAAATTGGGCGAATAGTAAATACCCTGGAATCAATACTACCTACATTAAACTCCAGTATAATGATTCATTGGCCCGTCTCATCAGAATCTACCATGATGAGTTAACGAAAAAGAAATAATGCTCTCTTTTTTCTGAATTATAGAAATACCTCCTTTTTTGTAATGGATATCCCATTGAAATAGTAAAATAATCATCCTTCCAATCATTGCTTTCTTTCTAAAATTCTCTACTCACCCTGTCAAAAGGTATATTTCCCAAATAAATTGGCAGGAACAAAATAAAAAAAGTAAATTCACTTTACCTAAACTACTCTTATGAAAACATTTCGACTCTTACTAATTGTATTATTAATTCAAACTTACTCTCAGGCTCAAATTACTATTTCTTCAGTAGATCTTCCTTCTGCAGGTGATACTGCTAGGTTAACGGTTTCACAGGCTCCTTTAGGCCTGAATTATCAAGCAACAGGTCCTAATCACAGTTGGGATTTTTCCAATCTTCGGAATCAAAGTCAAGAGGTAGATCAATTTTTAAATGTAAGCACTACAAACTTTGTATATGCACTATATTTTGCGAATCTTCCATTCAATACCAACCGTGCAAATATTGCAACGCCGGGAACACCTTTTCCTGCGAATCCTATTATTAATATTACCAATCCGTATAATTTTTATTATAAATCAGCATCCTCTTATAAACAAGTAGGATTAGGTGCAGAATTTCAAGGCATTCCTCTGCCGGTTGCATTTTCACAGAAAGATGTAGTCTATAATTTTCCCTTAAACTTCGGGAATCAGGATACTTCAGCTTCTGCTTGGAATATTGCATTAGCAGGGACAATTTACTATGGCTATAATCAAACGCGAACCAATAATGCTGATGGTTGGGGTACATTGATTACTCCAAGAGGGACGTACAATGCCCTACGTGTTAAAACAACAATTATCGGACATGATACCATCAGTCTTGATTCATTGGGACTTAATCTAAACATAGACCGACCAATCAGTCGGGAATATAAATGGCTTGTAAATGGAGAAATTGTACCTGAATTGCAAATCACGACTACTGAAATTTTTGGTTTCGAAGTAGTCTCTGCAATTCGTTTCCGTGATGACTATTTAACAATATTTCCAGGAGTTCAACCATTAGCTTTTTGTGCAGGTAGTACTTATACTTTACCTTATACGCGTCAGGGAACATTTAATGTTGGAAATGTATTCCAGTCTGGGAATACCTTCAATGCATTTCTTTCTGATGCAAATGGTGATTTCACGAATGCTATAAATATTGGTTCAGTTACTTCAGCTCAATCAGGAACAATTACAGTTACAATACCTGCCAATACTCCTGCAGGCACCGGATATCGGGTAAGATTTAGCGGAACTAGTCCTGCAGTTACGGGACCTGATAACGGAATTGATATTGAAATCTTTAATGGAGTTCCTGCTGCAAGTATGATTAGCAGTGTAGGAAATACGCAATTTTGCTTAGGTGATTCTGTTCAGCTAAATGGAACTGCAGTAAGTGCTGTTGCTTACAATTGGGAATTAAATGGTTCCTCAATAATTGGTGCTACTACTACTACTTTTTCTGCTACTACAGCAGGAGATTATACTTTAGTTACCAGTAATATTTGCGGTGGAAATAGCTCGAACATCATCACAATAACTGTTGATAGTTTACCGGAAGTGAGTGTAATTACTGCAAATGGAAATATTGATTTCTGTACTGGTGATTCAGTTCAGCTAACGGGAAGTGTGGTTAATAATGTTACTTATCAGTGGACTGAAAGTGGAAATGCACTAACTGGAAATACAAGTACTGATCTTTATGTTTTACAAGCGGGGATTTATGAATTGCAAACGATTAATAATTGTGGAGTAAGTATATCGAATGCGATTTCAGCAACAGAAATTTCACTTGCGACAGCATCAGTAATTACAGCAAATGATACAACACTTTGTTTTGGTGATTCAACACAACTTATTGGAAGTCCTATCATCGGAGTAAATTATCAATGGACATTAGGTGGCAATTCTATCTTTGGAGCAGTAAATAACAGTATTTATGCGAATCAATCAGGTGTCTATAACTTAAATTCGTACAATCAATGTGGAACTGCACTTTCAAACGACGTATCCATCATTATTTATCCTCCGTTATCAGTTCCTACTATCACACAAAACGGACTTATTCTCACAACCGTTGGAGGATATTCTTATTCATGGACTTATAATCAAACTCCTATTGCAGTGAATGATTCTGTGATTCCTGTAACTGGAAACGGAGATTACCAAGTGGTGATCACCGATCAAAATGGATGCAGTATTACTTCAGCAATATTTACCGTTACCAATGTTGGGATTTCTGCAATTGAAGGGAATAATATTGCTAGTGTATTCCCGAATCCAACTTCGGGAGAGTTTACATTACAACTGAAAAAAACAGCCTCCACTACAAAAATTGCAATCCATGAAATCAGTGGGAAATTATTGTGGAGTGATACTTTAATTGCGGGAAGTTTTACGCAGAAATATAATTTCCACTATGCTGCGGGAATTTATTTCATAGAGGTCATGAGTGGTAACGAATTTCAAACATTTAAATTAGTCATCCAATAATTTTGGATATATAGATTAACGAATGACCATGAATGTTAAGATTCGTGAAATAGCGAAAGAGGATAATCCAGTAATAGCTGAAATCATTCGTAACGCACTCACTGAATTTGGAGTAAATAAACCGGGGACAGTTTTTACTGATCCATCTACAGATCATTTATTCGAGCTCTATCAACAATCCGGTTCCACTTATTTTATCGCTGAAGTAGATGGCGATTTAGCAGGTGGAGCCGGTATTGGTCCGATTGGAAATCCGGAAGAAAAAATAGTTGAGTTGCAAAAAATGTACTTGCGGAAAGAACACCGAAATAAAGGAATCGCAAGAATGCTAATGGACCATTGTTTGAGTGCTGCTAAAAATTTCGGCTACACAAACTGTTATCTTGAAACGATGCCTGAATTAAAAAATGCTATCGGCCTTTACGAACATTTTGGCTTTCAACGATTAAAAGCACCAGTAGGAAATAGCGGACATTTTAGTTGTGATATCTGGATGATGAAAAAAATTTAATCCTCTTTCAAAACAAACTCATCTGGCGATCTTTTAATTGAAAACTGCGGCGATGATGAGGAGTTAAACCGAATTCATGAATAGCATGAATATGTGCTTCTGTCCCATAAGCCTTATTACGATCCCAAGAATATTGAGGAAACTGTTTATGCAAATCGTGCATATAAGCATCACGATGTGTTTTTGCTAAAACGGAAGCAGCTGCAATAGCAAGATATTTCCCATCACCTTTTATGATACAATGATGAGGTGTTGTTTGATATTTATTAAAACGGTTTCCATCAATAATCAAACATTCCGGTTCTGGTGAAAGTTTGGATATCGCAATATGCATTGCTTTATATGTTGCATTGAGAATATTAATTTGATCAATTTCTTCTGGCATCACCATCCCTACTCCCCACGTTAAAGCATCCCTTTCAATAAGTGTCCGCAAACTGCTGCGAAGATTTTCAGGAAGTTGTTTCGAATCATTCAATACTTCATACCATTCGTAGTGAATACCTGGAGGCAAAATTACAGCTGCCGCTACTACCGGTCCGGCCAAACAACCTCTTCCGGCTTCATCAACACCGGCTTCAAAAACTTCTTTATTATGAAAAAGTTCTAGCATCAGGGCATTAAACTATAAAATATTTCAGTTAACCACAACAATTTATCCCAGCACAATGTATTTGGGCTAAATTTGCCCCCCTAAAGCATGCAAAGGAAATTCATCACCAACCTTGCCTTCCTCCTCTTCCTGAATCTGTTGATTAAGCCCTTCTGGATCCTAGGAATTGATAGGGCAGTTCAGAATACAGTAGGCGCTCAAGCCTATGGACTTTATGCAGCGCTTTTCAATTTTTCTTTTTTGTTCAATATCTTATTAGATGTTGGGATTACCAATTATAATAATAGAAATATTGCCCAACACAACCACCTGTTAAACAAATATTTAAGTGGTATTTTAATCTTAAGAATTTTCCTTTCTATTATCTATTTTATCATAAGTCTCACCATAGCATTAATTCTTGGCTATAAAGGTGCAGAGTTGTGGATCCTTGGCATCTTGTTACTCAATCAAGCACTTATTTCCTTCATTCTTTATTTGCGGTCCAACCTTGCAGGATTGCATCTTTTCAAAACAGATAGTCTGATCTCTGTCCTCGACCGTTTAATCATGATCGGGATCTGTGGTGCACTACTCTGGGGACATTTTACAACTACTACTTTTAAAATAGAATGGTTTATTTGGGCACAAACCTTAGCGTATACGATCACGGCGATCATCACCTTTTTACTCGTAGCTTCTAAAGCAAAATTGAGCAAACTCACGTGGAATTATCAGTTTTTTCTGATCATTTTAAAACAGAGTTATCCATATGCAATTTTGATTTTATTGATGACATTTTACAATCGCATTGATTCCGTAATGCTCGAAAGAATGTTACCCGATGGAGCAGAACAAGCTGGAATATATGCACAGGCTTACCGACTACTGGATGCTTCTAATATGATAGCTTATTTATTCTCTGGTTTACTTTTACCGATGTTTTCGCACATGATCAAACGAAAACAGCCAATTCAAGATCTAGTTGAACTTTCATTCTCATTTATTGCAATTCCTGCAATGATTGTAATTGCCTTTTCCTTCTTTTTCAGTGAAGAAGTTATGAGTTTACTCTATCATGCACATGTAGAA